>JBIIWA010000008.1:0-141811 GCA_044339115.1 Crocinitomicaceae bacterium | reverse complement strand
TTGACGAGTGTCGATTGGTCCACAGGAGGCAATTGGTTCAGAAATGTATCTGGGGAATATCAACTTCAAACAGGAACTATTGAACCAACGAATACCAATCAAGTATTTACACTTACTAGCGCTCAAGGTGGTGTGTGTATTGGAAGCAATATGCCAACCATTGGAAATGGCGACAATGCGCTAGATGTATTTGTTGGAAGTGGAATCACTTTGAATTTGGCTAGTGGCTCCTTGAACTTAAGTGGGAACTTAGTCAATAACGGAACCATCAATGCAGCGCAAGGAACTATTAATTTCATAGGCTCAACAAATGCTACGGTAAGTGGTTCGGGTACCACTACCCTCAATAATGTTACGATTAATAAGTCAAGCAGTGCTAACCTTACTTTAAGTACTAATGTTGCTGTCAATGGCGTATTGAATATGTTGCAAGGAAATGTATTCACGGCTTCTTCTCCGAATGGTTTGCTCACTTTAGGGTCAAGTTCAGCTGTTCCTGGAACACTTACTTGGACCAGTGGAAATATCGTTGGACCGTTTAGAAGATTCTTCACCACTGCTGCCACACAAGGCAATGAAGGATTATTCCCAGTGGGAACAGCGACTTACCAACGATATGCTAAAGTTAATTTTACGGCAAGTCCGGGATCCAACCAAACCTTAACCGCTTGGTACATAGCAGGAACTCCAATGAGTGCTAATGCTGCCTTGTATAATGGACTTCCATTGACGACACAAGACGGACAGTTGATTCAGAATTATTCAGCTGACGGTTACTGGCAAATAGATCCAACGGACAATAACTACACTGCACCAATCAATAGTGCTAACTATTCTATTGATTTGTATGCCAACAACCTTACTGGTATGCAAGACCCAACGATTTGTCGTATCATTAAAGCTGCGGGATCCAACACCAGTTCGAGCAACCATGTTCAATGGCAAGGGTGTGGCACGCATACTACAATTCCAACAGGAACTTCAGCAAGTGCTTTTGTCATCAACAGCACCGTTGCTAGCGGATTCAGTTGGTTTGGTGCAGGAACTTCCAACAACCAAGCCCTTCCGGTAGAATTAACTTCCTTCTCAGGAAATTGCGCTGATGGTAAAGTAGACTTAGAATGGTCCACTGCTACGGAACACAACAGTGCTTATTTCCAAGTGGAATATTCTAGAGATGGTTCGGTTTGGCAAAATATTGGTGTTGTTGCAGCCGCTGGAAATAGCGTACAAAACATCAACTATACTTTGACCCATGAACAAGTAGCAAGTGGAAATAATTACTACCGTTTGCGCCAAGTAGACATCGATGGCGTTGAAGAACTATACGATGCCATTGCAGTAACTTGTACAGCAGGAAGCGACCAATACATCATGACGTATCCGAATCCAAGTGAGCAAAATTTCCAAGTAGCATTGCTAGATGAAAACTTGATTGGAACCGCCACTTTAAGTATGGTAGATGCACGAGGAATGTTAATTCACAGCGAACTCCTAGAAGTAAAAGCAGGAACTAATTTATTCTTATTCAACAATACGGGCTTAGCCCCAGGGATTTACTATGTGAAGATTAGTAAGGGCGCTTATAGTTCTGAGGTAGTGAAGCAGGTGGTGAGATAGCTTATCCCTCTACTTTTTTTTAGCACATCTCGATTTGCTCTCGAAAGCCACGGTTGTTGAGCTTTCAGATTAATTGGCGACACTTTTTATTTTTGAGAATTGAATCAATAATTTGATCATAATTGAACTTCAATTAAAATAAAATGCTTAAGATTGTTGTAATAATTTCAATATTAAAATTAAAAACTATGAAAAAAATTGTACTTATCGGAGCACTTGTGATTGGTGCTTTAAGCGCGCAAGGTCAAACATTAGGATTTTTATTAGAGGGACAGGCAAAAGCGATGCAAAGTGCCACCATGCTTTTAAATAAAAATATTTCTGACAAAGGAGCTGAACAAGACTATGCTTTGGGAATGGGAACTACTTTTGGAGCAGGTTTAAACGCTTATTTTGGAAATGTAGGTTTGGGAATTGAAATCAATGGTGGAAAACATAATGGAAATTATGCGGGGACTATTTTTGGACAATCTTATACTTCACAAGTAACACTTAAGCAACTTCAGATTCCGATTTTATTAAAATTGAAAGGTGAAAATGGTGGGTACTTTGAAATTGGTCCACAAATCAATAGAATTTCTTCAGCAAGATATACCAGAAATGGCTTATTATCAACAGCAGTTGATGTTAAATCGAATTATGTAAATTACACCTCAGTGGTTATGGGATTTGGTGCTAATATTAGATTGGTAAAATCTATTCCTTTAGGATTATTAATTGGAATGCGTTTACAATACGGTTTCAAAGATTGTCAAGGCGTTGATGCCTTAGGGAATAGTTTATCAAATACGATTTACTACCCTACTCCGGCCAACACTATGGCAGTAGCTGCTGGACTTCAATTAGGTTTGACGTATAAGTTTAACTAATACAAAAATTGGTATACCTCACTTCTTAAGATTGTTTTTTGAGAAGTGAGGGAATACTAAAGTATCTAAATAGCAATTACTACAATTGTATCTCCATTACAAAAAAATCTCCAAATTAAATTCTGCATCTGCAGCAACTATCTCTACCTCTAGTATCTAAACTCCTTTTATTAAACAATAAAGCGTTTAATGCACACTTTTTTAAAACTTCAAAAAGTAGTGAGCATAAAATCATTATCTTTGAACACAAAAAATAATAAATGGCAACAACAGCAGAAATTAGAAACGGTTTGTGTATCCGTCACAACGAAAAATTATTTCAAATCATAGAATTTCAACATGTAAAACCAGGTAAAGGGCCTGCTTTTGTGCGTACTAAAATGCGTCAAATAGAAAGTGGTAAGGTGATCGATAATACCTTCTCTGCAGGACATAAAATAGAAATTGTACGTATTGAAAACAGAGAGTATCAATACTTATATCAAGAAAGTGATGATTTCATTTTTATGAACAACGAAACTTATGAGCAAGTCAACATTCCAACTAAAATGGTTGAAAAACCAGGTTTCTTGCAAGAGGGAATGATTGTTAATATATTATTTCATGCCGAAGAAGAGATGCCTTTAGTGGTTGAACTTCCTATGTATATTATTGCAGAAGTTACTTATACAGAACCAGGAGTAAAAGGAGATACCGCTACCAATTCACTTAAGCCAGCTACCATTGCGACTGGAGCAGAAGTACGAGTGCCTTTGTTTATTGCGAATGGTGAAATTATTAAAATTGATACCAGAACAGGTGTCTATGTTGAACGCGTTAAAAACTAAGAATGAAAAATACTGCACTTTCTTCCATCCATATTGCATTGGGCGCAAAAATGGTTCCCTTTGCTGGATACAATATGCCCGTTCAATATGCCGGAGTTAACATTGAACATGAAGTAGTTCGCAACGGCGTTGGCGTTTTTGATGTTTCACACATGGGAGAATTTGTATTAAAAGGACCTAATGCCTTAGCATTGATTCAAAAATTCTCTTCTAATGACGCATCAGTTTTAGTGGATGGAAAAGCGCAATATTCTTGTATGCCCAATGGAAAAGGTGGAATCGTAGATGACTTGATTATTTATCGCGTGCATGCTGAAGAATATTTTATAGTTGTTAATGCCTCTAATATTGAAAAGGATTGGAACTGGATGAGTTCCCATAATGATCTAGGAGTAGAAATGCATAATCTTTCCGAATCCTATTCCCTACTCGCTATTCAAGGTCCATCAGCTGCAGCTGCAATGCAAGCACTCACGGAAGTAGATTTATCTCAAATGGTTTATTACACTTTTCAGCATGCTACTTTTGCAGGTATTGAAAATGTAATGATTTCAGCAACCGGTTACACAGGATCAGGCGGTTTTGAAATTTATGTTAAAAATGAAGATGCAGAGCATGTTTGGAATGAAGTATTTAAAGCAGGTGCTTCCTTTGGAATTCAACCTATTGGTTTAGCAGCAAGAGACACACTTCGTTTAGAAATGGGATTTTGCTTGTATGGTAACGATATTGATGATTCTACTTCTCCTTTGGAAGCTGGTTTGGGATGGATTACAAAATTCACAAAAGATTTTGTTGATTCTGAATTTTTAAAATCTCAAAAAGAAGCGGGAATTACCAGAAAACTGGTTGCTTTTGAAATGATTGATCGCGGCATACCAAGACACGATTACCCGATTATTGATCAAGAGAACAATGTCATCGGAAAAGTCACTTCAGGAACCATGTCCCCTAGCCTAAAAATTGGCATTGGAATGGGTTATGTTGCTATTAAAAATAGTGCACTTGACTCAGAAATTTTCATCGAAATAAGAGAGAAAGGAATTAAAGCCAAGATTGTTAAAGCTCCGTTTTACAAAAAATAATAATTGTAAAGCACCTTACTAAATTCTTACACACTAAATTGAGGATAATTGCGTATTTACAAGCATGCAATTAAAAGGAATTAAAACCTGGTCAGAAAATGACCGTCCAAGAGAAAAATTTAATTCCAAAGGGGGCGCTGCCCTTAGTGATGCGGAAATACTTGCAATTCTAATAGGAACGGGTACAGCACAGAAAACAGCCTTGGATTTAGCAAGAGATGTATTGCAATTTTTTGATAACGATCTATTACTTTTAGCAAGAGCCAGTATCACTGATTTAATGCAAATCAAAGGTATAGGTATGGCTAAAGCAATTGGAATTAGCGCAAGTCTAGAATTAGGAAAAAGAAAGAGTAAGGCAGTAGCCCTTGAGAAAAAAGGAATTACCTCCTCACAAATGGTCTACCAGTATTTGCAACCTTATCTTAGCGATTTACAACATGAAGAATTTTACGTATTATATCTCAACAACAAGAATGAAATCATCACCCATAAACAAATTTCTAAAGGTGGTATGACGAGTACCATCGCCGATGGAAAGATAATTTTTAGAAATGCGTTACAATTTCATGCCACAGCATTAATTTTAAGTCACAATCACCCGAGTGGCAACAAAAAAGCAAGTCAACAAGATATTGAGCTCACTAAATCCTTGCTGCAATTTAGTAAATGTATCGATATTAAAATTTTAGACCACCTCATTTTCACAGATAATGGCTATTTTAGCTTCGCAGATAACGATATGATGAACACATGAGCAGAAAGAAAATAATTACCATAATTGGAGCACGTCCACAAATCATTAAAGCTGCAGCGATTAGTCGCGCTATCAAGCATAAATTCTCCGATCAGTTGGTCGAACTCATCGTACATACTGGTCAACATTATGACGAAAATATGTCCGCAGTTTTCTTTACAGAATTAGACATTCCTCAACCTAATTTTAACCTTGAAATCGGAAGTGGAAGTCACGCTTCACAAACAGGTAAGATGTTGATCGGACTTGAAGAAATTTTCTTAAATGAAAAACCTGATGCTGTGCTTGTATACGGAGATACCAATTCTACCATAGCAGGTGCATTAGCAGCTTCTAAAATACACATTCCACTTATTCACGTAGAAGCTGGGTTGAGAAGTTTTAATAAAGCCATGCCAGAAGAAATTAATAGGATTGCTTGTGATCATATGTCCACCCTACTCTTTACTCCCACTGCAAGCGGAATAGCAAATTTAATTCAAGAAGGTTTCTCCATGTCGAGAGAATATAAAGCACAAATTGATCAGCCACTTGTTACCCATTCAGGTGATGTGATGTATGATAATAGCATTTATTTCTCGCAACTTTCGAAATCAAAATCTAAGATTCTTGAACTTTTGAATCTTAGTAAAGAACAGTTCATATTGTGTACTATTCATCGCGACACCAATACAGATCATGCAATCGCAATTAATTCCATTTTTAGTGGACTTTTACAGGTACAGAAAGAAAGTGGATTAAATCTGGTACTTCCTTTACATCCTAGGACAAGAAAAAAAATGGAGGAACTCCTGGATTTTAAATTGAAAGAAGAAATTGCCAACAACTCCTTATTTCAAATCATTGACCCTGTCGGATTTTTGGATATTATTGCCTTAGAAGAAAACTCCAAATTAATCATTACCGATAGCGGCGGATTACAAAAAGAAGCTTATTTCTTCAAAAAACCATGCGTAATCCTAAGAGAACAAACAGAATGGGTAGAAATTGTAGACAATGGAAATGCTTTATTAGCAGGAACGGACACTACTTTAATTGTTCAACACAGCGCAGCACTTTTGGTTAAAAAAGATTTCACCTATCCTCCATTTTATGGAGATGCACATGCTGCTGAAGCTATTTGTGAAATTATTATAGAAAATTTGTAGTATGATTATTTATGTTGATCAGATTACTACGCGCTTAATTTATACGCTTGATTTTGTTTTTGAGGAACGAGGATTGAGTTATGCGCTATGTGATGATTTTATAGCATTCGAATCAATACAAGATCAAAAATTCAATTACTCAGGACGCTACTTTGAAGGAGTGAAATCAATTGAACCTTCCACCTTATTATTTGATGAAGATCTGAAAGTATTTGGGATAACAGAAGGTGTTTTTCAAAACGAACCTTGCATTGCATTCAATGGAAATAGTGATCCTCTTGCCGCTATCTTTTACCTCTTGAGCAGAATGGAGGAATACGGCGATGTCTCAAGAGACAATTACCTTAGGTTTGAGGGTAAAAACAGTGTACTCTACAGGTTTAATTGGCATGAAAAAGCAGTTTGCGATCGTTGGGCCCATGCATTTCTTTCCTTTCTAGAAATTGAAATCAATACACCATCGGGAATCGATAATTTCCTTCCCACTTTTGATATTGATTCTGCCTATGCTTATCGCTATAAAGGTTTCATCAGAAATAGCCTTTCTTCGTTCAAAGACTTTATTTACGGAAGAAGGAAAGAACTCATTCTGCGACAAAAAGTTCAAAGCGGATTCAAAAAAGATCCCTTTGACACCTATGACATTATTGAAGCCACCCAAGACAAAGGATTCCAAGTATTACTATTTTGGTTGCTTGGAGATTATGGCAAATATGATAAAAACCTATCTTACAAACATCCCAAGCACAAAAAACTGATCAAAAGAATCAGCGAGCGTGCTGAGATAGGAATTCATCCAAGTTATAAATCCAACTCGTATTATTTTTATTTGCATCAAGAAGTAGAAAGACTGGAGGAAATCGTGAATAAACGAATTCATAAAAGCAGACAACATTACCTTAAACTTCAATTTCCTTTCAGTTATCAAACCTTGATTGATCAAGAAATTACTGACGATTATACTATGGGTTATGCAGATATTGCCGGCTTTAGAGCGGGAACTGCGCGTTCTTTCCTTTGGTTTGATTTAAGTAAAAACGAGGTTACTACACTTCGTGTGCATCCTTTCACCTACATGGACGGTACGCTCAATGAATATTTACAACTAAGTCAAGAGGACGCTAAAAATAAAATCAAGCAACTTTACGAAGAAGTCAACCAATATGGCGGCGATTTTATTTTCATATGGCACAACGAAACATTAGGAGATAAAAGTAAATGGAAAGGTTGGTTAGAAGTGTTTTATTATACACTCGATTTGAAAAATAAGTAGCTATTAAATTATCAATCAACACAGTTACAATGATCAAATTTACCTGCTTACTTTAAAGATTAATAACGATTCCTTGAATTTTCTTTTCAAGCTTACACAGATTCCCAATCGAATTTTACAATCAAGTCATCTATTTCTTTCTTAAATGTATTTTTTGAATGATGCGCTTCTTGATTGTGGATGTATTTTCTAATGCGTTCTATATTACAGACACTTTCAGCCCAATAATCATCTTGCCAGTCAAATTTATTTTTAGTCAACTTGTTTTTATTAATCCAAAATGATGATTCGCCTTTAATTAACTGTGCCACCTTACTGATAGTTTGTTCTCTACCTAAAGAAATCAAACAATGTGCATGATCTTGATATCCATTAACACAATCTAGCCAAATTCCTTTTTCTGCCGCATTTTGTTTGATATGTTGAAATACTTGTTTTCTCAATTCTTTTGAATCAAGAAATGGCACTCTATTTTTTGTGGAGAAAACAAGGTGTATGTATACCCTTACCCAACTCATAGTAATTATTTTATGTGGCTAAAGCCAATATTGTTATTTCTATTTTTATAGCTTGCTTAAAAGCAAGCTCAATAGATATTTATTGTTTTTTTCTTTTTGAATGCTTAGCAAGCTCAAGAGATATTTTCTGTTTTTTTCTTTTTGAATGCTTAGCAAGCTCAAGAGATATTTTCTGTTTTTTTCTTTTTGAATGCTTAGCAAGCTCAAGAGATATTTTCTGTTTTTTTCTTTTTGAATGCTTGCAAGCTCAAGAGATACTTAACAGAATTTTCTTAATACTATTTTATAATCTTAAATTATTGATTGAATTTAATTTGGCTAAAGCCAAATCTGCTATTTCCTTTTTGATAGCTTGCTTAAAAGCAAGCTCAAGAGATATTAATTTTTTTTCTCTTTTATTGCTTGTTTAAAGCAAGCTCAAGAGATAATTAACAGAATATTTAACAATTATCTATTCAGTTTGGCTTTAGCACCATTTTCTACTTTTCTTACAGAAATCTTATTTTTCAGCCAAATTAAATCTCAAAAACAATTCAAATCCTCCCCTTGTTCTTGATACCTCATTCAATTTTGAGATATTGATATCATAACTCAATCCAGTGGAATAAGAACCCCATTCAAACATGAACTTAGCCGCAAGGGCATCCTTGAAACGATTAAATAGACCAAAATAAATAGCGGTTGATTTCCTTGTGCCTCCACCAATTGAGCTTGAATTTAATTGATATTTATAATACAAACCATAAAGAATTTCCATTGAACTTCCCTGTCTTTGAAAATACACGCCTGGCAAAATTGCTGCTTTTGTATTCTTTAGATTAATGTTTGCATTAGCAAAAACAGACCAACGAACATAAAGACGATCACTTTTTTGATTTAGAAAAGAATTGGCTGGACGATTGAGATGATACGCAGCAATACCAACATTAAATGCATTTTTATTGGCCTTAGATTTCACATTATTATCCTTTTTATAAGCATATAATAAGCCTGCTCCAGTATCTAAGAAAGAAAAGTTCGGAGAAGAAAAGGTTTCATTACTTGGTAAAGCACTATTGTAAACAGAACCATCATACTGACTCGTCCATCTTCCTGCATTTGGACTGATTGATTTTTGTCCAAAACCGGTGTAAATTCCCATGCCTAGTGTACTAGATTTGTCTAAAATTAAATGATAGGCAAGATTTACATTCATGGTATTGGTCGTAATTTTAAGGTCACCAGATTGATCATTATAAAAATTTAACCCACCAGCCATGATTCCACTCTTTCGTCTTTTGTTTTCATTAAAACGACCATCAATAGAAGCCGCAAAGGTTTGGTAAGGAATTGCTACGCTGTTCCATTGACTTCGGTAATTGAGTACTCCGTTAACTGTTGAATTAGCACCTGCCAAAGCTGGATTAAGTGTTAATGGAGAAAATTCCATTTGTGAAAAATGTACATCTTGAGCCCATATATTTTTCGAAGCGACAAATATAAATACAAGACAAGTTGCTGATTTTAGAAAAAATAATTTCATGTTCCTCATAGTTTTATCGAACTAATGTTACATTTCCAGAATCTAAGATTCGGGTACCGTCAAAAAGTGTTACCACTAATTTATAAGCAAATACTCCAGCATTTAAAGGTTTATCTTTATAAGTTCCATCCCAACAAATTGATAAATCAGTTGTGTTAAAAACCAACTCACCCCAACGATTATAAACAGAATAATTTAATTCAGCAATACAATTTCCAAAAATACAAAGAGTATTGTTTTCAACCGGTCCTCCATCACTTGGAGCAAAAACAGTTGGGACAAAAATATCATTACAATTGGTCTCAACAATAATCATCACATCAGCAGATCCAATACATCCAAATGCATCAGTTCCTGTAACCGTGTAAATTGTTGTCGAAGTTGGAGTAGCAATTGGATTAGAACAAGTGGTACAACTTAAACCAAAAGTGGGCGTCCAAGTATAACTTGTTGCCCCATAAGCATTCAATTGTACAGAAGTACCTTCAATCACTGTTGCTGTAGTAGGCGTCGCTGTTATGGATAAAGTACCAATAGATTGCACAGTATAGGTTTCAGTAACACTACATGAATTAGAAGTAACTTGAAGCGTATAAGAACCTCCAGATAAATTATTAATAGATGATGTAGTTTGACCGTTAGACCATAAATAAGTATAGACGCCAGACCCACCCATGACTGTTGTACTTATTTGACCATTTGAAAAAGTGCAATTGGTATTGCTTATTGATTCTGTAACTACAATTTGCGCTGGACTACTAATGGTAAGTGAAACAGTACCAACACATCCATCGGCATCGGTAACGGCCACATTATAGGTTCCGGCAGATAGATTACTTGCATTCGAAGCATTTCCACCAGAGGGAGACCACACATAAGAATAAGGAGCGGTTGCTCCAGTTGCAAGAACGGAGGCCAATCCATCACTTAATCCATAACAAGAAACATTTGTTGAAGACTGAACCGTAACTGTTGGTCCACCAATAGAAGGAACAATCACATCCAAACTAGAAGTACATCCGTTACCATCGGTTACAAGAACTTGGTATAAACCTCCAGGGATATTTGAAGCCGTAGCAAGATTACCACCAGCAGGAGACCAAGAATAACTGTAATTACCAATACCACCAGATGCATTTGCAGTAGCGGCACCATCATTTACCCCACAATTTGCAGAAAGAATATTAGAAGAAGTTACCATTAGGGAAGTTGGTTCGGTGATAACTAAAGTAACTGTCGAAGAACAAGAATTAGCATCCGTTACAGTGACGGTATAACTACCAGCACTCAAACTATTTTGCGTAGCACCAGTAAGTGAACCTGGCATCCAAGAGTAAGTTAATGTACCAGAACCACCTGTTGCAGAAACTGCTGCTGCGCCATTAGTTCCATTGAAACAAGAAACATTTTGGGTGGAAACAATAGTAAGTGTTGGTCCACCATTAGTTGAAACAATAGCATTACCAGTAGTTTGACAAGCATTAAAATCGGTAATTGTTACAGAATAAGTACCTGCTACTAAATTATTAGCAACAGAAGAATTTCCTCCAATTGGTGACCATAAATAGGTATAAGGACCTGTGCCACCTGAAGGATTTGCCGTTGCACTTCCAGTGTTGTTGCCGCAATTACTTGGCGTTGTTGATAGACTTACTGATAAAGGTGCAATAGGCTGTGTAATACTAAGCGTTGTTGTTCCAGGACATTGATTTGCATCTAAAATATTGATCACATATGTTCCTGCAGACAAAACACTTTGAGTAGCTCCTACCAAACCTCCTGGCGTCCACGTATAAGTGTAGGGAGCTTGACCACCTGACGTTGATACAGTTGCAGTACCAGTTGCAGCACCGTAACACAAAACATTCATTTGTGAAGGAATGCTAAATTGTAGTGTTGGACATGGATTGACAATACAAGCGGGAATCGCAGCTAAATTGGCATAAGTTACCGTGGTTCCTAGATTATCAATTAACTGAACTGGCCAAGTTACAGGAGCTGGAATATTAGCACCAGTAGCAAATGTACTCCAAGCAGTTACAGGCGTTCCTGCAACAGTGAAAATCCCACAATAAGTTCCTAAGCCTGAAATACATGGAATGGTAGTTACTGAGTTCTGCCAAGAATAGGTCGGGACACCACTGACAGCAGAAATAGTTCCATTTGCTTCAACACAAGCAGACAAAATAGAAGTACATGAATTCACTGGAATAATAATAGATTCTGAACCACAACTTAATGTATAAGTTATGGTATAAGTTCCAGGTCCTACAAGTGCTGGACTGAAAACACCGCTAGCACTAACGCCAGGTCCACTCCAAGTGCCACCAGTAACAGCAGGTGTTAAGGTAACTGGAGCAGAATTATCACATAAACTTTGAGGCATACAAATAGTTGCATCGCAACAGGTTATTGGAATTACTGCACAAGCACCAGCAGCAAATGATTGCACACCACCCGTTCGAGAAGAGGAACTGCTTGTTCCATTTCCACCACAAGCAATCACATCTCCGGCTGAACTAACACGTACATCGTAAACTATAAACGAAGTTGGATAGAAAGCCTGTTGTACTAAACTTGAATTAAATTTATATACACCAGTTTTAGAACCCACATAAATATTTCCACAATTATCAATATCAATCCCAGCATTTTCTGTGACATTATCGCTTAAAAAAGGAGCTGACAATACTCCACCAGGAATGGTAACACTTCCTATCAAACTCAGATTTATTAGAGATCTTTTTTGTAATTCATCACCTTTATTTAGGTAAACGAAATTTGCATCAGCCCGAATCACCTTTATGCCAGTATTATTGTACCTCCAGTTTTCACTTTTATAACCCCAATTCACCCCATGATTTTTCATATAAAGGGAAGAAGACCCAGATGGACAAAGACTTAAATTATCATTCAAATAACCTATAGTATCTAGCGTAACAAAATAATACTTCCCATTTGGAGCAGCGGATAAACCTCTAACCTCTTGAATTTGTGGTGGGATACTGAACAAACTTCCAGTGGCTGTCACTTGAACCGAAGTGGTAATATTTCCATTGGCCATATTTACCTCGTATATTTTACCATGAATATTCAAATTCCCACCTGTACCTCCAACTATTAATTTAGTCTGATCGCAATTAAAAGCAATATTCCAAAATTCTGTACTGAGTTGACCACCACTTGGAGCTGTATTACTCCAAACTAATGCACCTGCTGTATTTACTTTTAGGATTTCATAATTCGTCCCATTGGTTACATAAGAGTTACCTAAATCGTCGGTAGCCATGGTGCCTAACCATTGTGTGGTATCATAAGGAGTATCATAAGACCATTGCAAGACACCTGCACTATTATATTTTTTTAATTGCAAAGGATCAACTCCACCAATAATGTAGACATTGCCTGCAGCATCAGTATCTAGCTCCCAAACACAATCCCAATTTAAGGGGAATACCGGAGTTTGAACCCAAGGGTCGATTACAATACTTTGATTATTGTCATAGGAAGAAAGTTCGAAGGTGATTTGATTATTCTTTAACTTATAATGAGAAACAATTTCCTTTGCCTTATTATCCTCGTAAAATGTAATCGGAGCATGATCAATAATATCACCAAACAAAGTAGGAATATGAAGCGCTCCATCTTTTAATGAAAGTTCTCTATCATAGATCATTTTTATCAGCGAAGGATCCGCTCCAGCATGTAAAATAAATGCGTATTTAACACCAATTATTGGATGAACCTCATATTTAATATCAATGTTAGGATAAATATTTTTATAAATAATGTATTCATATCCCTTAACATAATTAATATTTTTAGATTGATTGTTTTGATCTCGATAGGTATAACTATGATAATCATGGGTCGGATACATCCCACTTATTTGAAAATTTTTAGAAGCTTGTTCCCAAGACATGTTGATTTTATCTGACTTCACTAAAAACTTTCCTGCAAGTCGTTCCTTTTGTTTGTGTTCATCAAAAGTTTTTACACCTTCATTCATGATTTCTGACCGCTCATCCCTTGACTTTTTTTGAATTTCTAAAAAGTTATAAGCAATACCTTTTTCACCGAAAAATATTTTAGTTGAACCAAAATCAATAGCAAACTTAATTTTACCTGTTGCATAGTTTTCCTCACTATCAAATTGACCTAAATTCTCAACAAAACTTTTATTTTTTGAATTTTCAACAGTCCATTTCGCTTGAATTGGCTCTTGAGAAAAACCTTGAGTTGCAATTAAAAAAATAAAGGTGAAGGAATAAAGAAATTTCATTTTATTTGATTTTAATTTAAAAACGAAAATTCATCTTTTTCATCTCTAAAGTATTAAGTATCAAATATACATTATTTTATTAACAAGTTTTTTTGTGCTGATTACCTCAATTTATTTCTTGCTTTAAAGCAAGCTCAGGAGATATTAATTTGTTTTTTTCTCTTTGATTGTTTAAAAGCAAGCTCAATAGATATTAATTTGTTTTTTTTCTTTGATTTCTAAAAGCAAGCTCAATAGTTTCAATCTTTTATTTCTTTTTAATTGCTTGCTTAAAGCAAGCACAAAATATACTTAACAGAATATTTAATAATTATCTATTCAGTTTGGCTTTAGCCAAACTACAATATTATATTCTTCCTATTGTGCTTTAGCACCATTTTCCACTATAAAGCAAACTATATTTTTTGTGATTAGTTAATTTGATAAATCACCTATACTTAAAACCAAAATCTCCTATGACTGGAGTTTTTTCAAATGAAATTTTAATTGAATGTGTTCCGGGTAAAAGTTGGATAAAATTGTTGTCAAAGCGGACTCCCAACTGCATAGAATACAACCAAAAATCAGCCAGGAATGAAGTATTTTGGATTTCAATAAGCGCTGTTTTGTTGACAGAATCCACTTCTTTTAATTGAATTTGAACATGCACAACCGCTGCATCATTTTTGTTTTTTTGGAAAGACTTTTGTTTACTTATTAAAAATATTCTTTCATTATTATTAACCTGAACTTTGACCAATTGGTTTTGCTGTTTAAAAACTCCCAATGAGATTTGTTCTTTGTAAGCAATACCTATTTTTTCTAATTTACTTGAAAGCAAGGTGCCGTCTAAGGAATAGACATCAATATTAACTTGAGTTGCTTTCTCAGCACTTTTCGGATCGTCCGATTTTAAGTACAATTGAACATTTCCTTTAGCATCTGATTTTTTTAATACCGTAAGGGGTCTAAAATCATCGCGAACCGCATAATGTAATGCCTTCCAGTTTCCGAAATAATCAATGCTCGACCATGTTGGTGCAGACCAGCAATCATTAAGTTGCCAATATAAGCTTCCCATGCATCGTGGGGCATCCAAACGATGTGCTTGAATAGCAGATGAAATAGCATATGCTTGCGTTAACTGAGAACGATAAACAAACTCCTCAAAATTATCCGTTGGACCATAAAGTAACTTAGCATGTTTTTCAATCATGCCATTTCCAACATAACTTTTTTGATGGTGCTTCATTACTTTTGAAGAAAGCGACCAATCTTTTTTGTCTGAGAAAGTAGTTAAAGTACTGTATTCGGGGAAACTTTGAAAACCATATTCCGCATTAAATCTCCCAATATTTTCTACCAAACTCGACATAGGATCAGAACCATGCCAAACGCCCCAATAATGCTGTGATCCCTCATTGTAATATTCTTCCTTACCCCAATTACTCAAGGGTGAAGTATGAATGTAAGAAGTAGTGGCCCATTTAGAGATGACCTTGTTGGTTAGCGTATGAAATAAATCATTATATGCTTTTTCAATTACTTTTTGATTCTTTTCATTCAAGACATATTGAAGCTGAAAACCCCAATTCTTCCAAGCTACATCTACTTCATTGTTTCCATTAATGAGGATAACAGATGGGTGAGCACTTATTCTCGGGATTTGATAATTTAATTCCTCTTCTACATTATTTAAAAAAGCTTCATCACCGGGATACATAGCGCAGGCGAACATTAAATCTTGCCATATCATAATACCTTTTTGATCACAGGTTTTGTAGAAAATATCATCTGGATAATACCCTCCACCCCAAATACGCACCATATTAAAATTTGCGGCAAGCATTTGATCGATCATTTTTATTATTTCCGCATCCTTTACTGCAGCAGGAAAAACGGATTGTGGTATGTAATTAGCGCCTTTGCAAAAAATCGGAAGATCATTGACATGAAATTCATAAGAAGTTCCCCATTCGTCTTTTGTCTGAACCAATTGAGCTGTTCGAATTCCAAAATCAATTATATATTGATCGAGTACCCCACCCTTGTTATCCAGTAAGCTTATGGTGTCGCGATACAAATAGGGATCTCCAAAACCAACTGGCCACCACAACTTAGGGTTTTCCATTTGAAAATCAAATTGAAAATGATTGGTGGCTATTGAATCAACTAATAGAGGATGTTTACCAAATAAAGTGGATGTAATTGATCCTTCTTTTATGGGTGACTTGGTCTCTAAGATATACAATAAAGTAGCGGAATTACTAGACTGATATAAGGTGTTGACAACACAGGATTGAATTGCATTAGTTCTTGAAGGAACTATTTGAATAGGCTTAGAAAAACCCATTGTATTCATGCGTAAAGTCCAATCCCAACCAAATTGATATTGAGGCTTACGACTTAAGGGAGCCGCTTTAATTTTTGAAGGATCATTAGGGGCTGGATAATGAAAGTCTTCTTGTTCGTATTTATCTTTATGATACAATACTGGAGGAGTAATCGAAACAGTAACTGTATTGTAACCTGGATGAACTAGTGATTTTATCTCAAAATTATAGGGGTGAAAAAAATTAATGGTGTTCCCAAGAAAGTTGCCATTGATTTCTACTGATCCATAAGTGTCAATATTAGGAAAATTCAAAAGTAAACTTTCAGCGATTGCTTCTTTTTCAGTAAGATAAAAAGTGCTTCTGAATTGCCATACGTATTCTTCGATCCATTGAAATTCCTTTTCATTTTCTCCATAGAAAGGATCGGGCAATTCTCCACTTGCTATTAATTTCTCTTGAATACTTCCCGCTCTACCAAAGGAGTACCATTCTTTTTTAATAGGATGATAAAATTCCCAAGTTAATTCTTGCTGCGCAATTGAATTAATTGAAAATAAGAGTAAAAAAATAAAAGTAGCGGCTTTAAAAAAAGTCATAAATAATCAAATTTAATGCGCTTCATCAAATAGAAAAGACCCAATGGAACACTACCAATTTCGGTCAAAACTAGCGTCCACCATTTTGTCCTCAGTAGCTGTTTTAAGGGCATAATTAAATCCTGCATAAACAGAATAAGCTCCAATATTTCCTTTTTTGTCGATTGCAATAAAACCACATTGAAGATTGGTGAGATCGCTGTGTTTTTTAATAATACGATTGACAACTTCTTTACATGCATCTATTGGAGTGTATCCATGTCTCATTAACTCAACAACCATACTACTTCCAGCTACTCGGATAATAGCTTCACCCAGTCCTGTCGAAGTAGCTGCGCCTATTTCATTATCAACAAACAAACCTGCACCGATAATAGGAGAATCCCCTACTCTTCCATGCATTTTATATGCCCAACCACTTGTGGTACAAGCACCACTTAAATCTCCATTAGCATCCATTGCAATCATACCAATAGTATCGTGATTCTCATGATTAATAATGGGCTTCTTAAAAAGATCTTTGTTTTCTTTTTTCCATTCTTGCCAATCTTTTTTCACTTCAGGCAATGGCATTTTAGCTTGTTCAAATCCGTTCTCGATAGCAAATTTCTCTGCACCTTCTCCAACCAACATGACATGTTGAGTAGTTTCCATTACCGCCCTTGCAACAGAAATAGGATGCGCAATCCCTTCCATAAATGCTACCGCACCACATCTTGATTTTTCATCCATGATGCATGCATCCAAAGTTACGTGTCCATCTCTATCAGGTCTTCCTCCAATTCCTACACTCCTGTTGGTTAAATCAGCTTCAGTTACCCGGACGCCTTGTTCTACAGCATCAACAGCTTTGCCTCCTTTACTGAGTACTTCCCATGCCGCACGGTTTGCTTCTAAACCGTGCACCCAAGTGGATAAAACTATGGGTCCAGTAGCTATTCCTTCAAAAGAAGAAGCCAGTACTTGAGCACCTTTTACTGGTTCGATTAAAGCTATTGCTCCAATACTTAATCCTGCTTTAAAAAATGACCTTCTTTTCATTAGTTCCCTTTTTTCTTAAGTTCACCAGCTAACCAATTCTGAAAGACCTTTGCGTTTCTCATATGCTCTTCACCTGAAACGGCAAAATTATGTCTGTGAGAATAATCTGGTTTGGCACACATAAATAAATATCCGTGTTTTGCGCGATTCAATACCGCGTCAACTACTGCCGTTGAAGGAAGACAAATGGGTCCCGGAGGCAAACCTTTAATTTTATAAGTATTGTATTCGCAATCTATATCTCTATGAACATTTAATAAGCGTTGCACACCTTTTAACTTATCTCCCCAACAAAATTTGAAGGTTGGATCTGATTGTAAACGCATTCCATCGTGGATTCGATTTAAATACAATCCAGCGATTATTGGCCATTCTTCTGATACAATTGATTGCTCGGAATATACTATACTTGCTAAAGTTACTACTTGACTAGGCGACTCCAATCCAATGTTTTTCATATGACTCTTTCTTGTATCCGTCCAATAATTTTTGAATTCTTGAGCCATTCTATCTAAAAACGCTGCTTCATCAGTATCATAATACATTTCATAGGTATTAGGAAGAAACATTGCAGGGAACTGCTGCGCCGTAAAACCAAATTCTTTTGGGGTTTTTGGATCTAAAAGAAGAGCTTCTAATTTATTTTTATCGACATCAATACAGGCAGACACCTTTTCTGCTAAATCCGATAAGTCAATGCAATTATTAAAAGTAACTTCAACTGCGACTTCTGCATTACCATTACCATTAGAATTAAGCGTAAAACCATTTAACAAGGTCCGATAAGAAGTGTAAGGTTCAATTGCATATTTACCTTGTGCTATAGAAGTACTGTCTAGACCTTTGTAGGAACCAACTGAAATAAAAGCTGCTGTATTATCAATAAGTCCTTGTTCTTCCAATTGAGCCGCTAAATTTGACAGTGAAATCGGGGACTTAATATAGAAAAATTGCAAGTCCTTATTTGAGGTAGACTTAGCGCCAGATAGATAGATCCAAGCGGTAGGAAGCACTGCTATTAACACAAAAATAAAGAGGATAATTCCTCCAATAATTAGATTTCGTTTTTTAAACATAACTGATAACTTATTTCGTCAATGCGACTGTTTTTAAATTTATACCATTCCTTTCGCAAACCAATCTTCTCAAATTTCAATGCTTCAAATAGGTGAATACTAGCCAAATTATCGGCTTGAATAAAACACTGTAAATTGTACAAGTCCAATACCTCTTTGGCATACTTTATTACCAATTGAAAGGCTTCTTTGGCAAATCCTTTATTTCTATCTTCTTTTTTTGCAATGAGTACCCCGACTGTAGCAAATCCATGTCTAAAATTAATGTCGTATAAATCAATAGCTCCAATGGGTAATAGAGATTCATTCAAACAAATCATTAAACGCAACTGTCCAGAAGTACGGATGGAAGCATATTGTTCTATCAAATTATGAATTGCATGCATTGAAAAAGGCACTTCAGTATTCGCTATCCGCCAATGGTTGACATCATTTTCCCACAAAAATAATTGGGTCGCATCCGAACTTTCAACAGCCCTAAGAAAAATATTTTCACTTTTTAACATTCAATTTTACTTTTGTAAGAACCTAAAATTAGTTTAAAAACAATTGCGACTGTAGTTCCATTCCTTAAATAATGATTGAACCGTCGTAGACTTTCACTGCAGGACCAGACAATACTACATTTGAAAAAGAAGCGTCTTCTTGCTTTATAAAGGAAACCAATAGCATTCCACCTTTAACCTGCACTTTAACTGGCATTTCGATGTTGTGAAGCTGACTATAAAGCAAAGCACAGGCTGTTGCACCTGTTCCGCAAGAAAGTGTTTCATCTTCAACACCTCTTTCATAAGTTGCAATAGAAATAAATGATGGGGAAACCACCTTCATTAAATTCACATTGATTCCCTGTTCTTTATAAAAATCTGAATATCTAATGCGTTTACCTGAAGCAATAACATTACTTGAAGATAAATCATCTTGAGGGACTACAAAATGAGGTGAACCCGTTTGAATAACATATGCTGAATCTAAACCGAAAATATCTAATTGCTCCTGAGAAACAGCAAGCATTGGAGCAACAGGAGACATTTCAATTGAAATTAAATCACCATCTATGCTGGCTTTATGCATTCCATCAATAGCTTGAAAATTAAAATCAATTTGACCTGGAAATAAATGAGCAGCAAAATGAACACTACTTCTTGCACCATTTCCACAAAAACTCTTGGTTCCATCTGCATTGGAATAATCCATATAAAAGTCAAGACCTTCAGCTTTGGAAATTAAGATGCAACCATCAGCTCCAATACCAAATTTCCGATCACACAAATGACTAATTTGAGCGATGGATAAATCACTATACTCACCACTCATATTATCTATTAAGATAAAGTCGTTGCCTGTCGCTTGATATTTTGAAAAAGGTATGTGCATAAATAAGTTGAATTCAAAAGTAATACATTTCAAGTTAATTCTGCTTAACAATCTTTAACAGCAAGAGCGTAACAAATACAAGGATCATGTATTAAACTTGTGCTTATTAAAAATTATAAAAAATGAAATATTTATCTCTTATTAAAATTTTAGGTATTGGATTTTTAGGGGGAAGTATTCCTCTAGCTGCTTTTATAATGTACAATTCTTCCAACACCTTATTATCTGATCAAGTAATTGATGGAAACCGCACTACGGGGGCACAATTTGTGGGACTAACAAGTAACGGAGTAGGAAATCTTGATTTTACTGCCGCCTCTGAAAGTACTATTAATTCTGTTGTCCATGTCACAACAAAAGTGGTACGAACCACCTTTCAAAGAGATCCGTTTCAAGAATTTTTTTATGGCCCAGGTGCAGGTGGAAAAGAATACAAGCAATTTGGCGCAGGTGCTGGATCGGGAGTTATCATCTCATCAGAAGGATACATTGTAACCAACTACCATGTGATTGAAGAGGCAAGTGAGATTGAAGTCATTCTAAACGACCACTCTAAATACAGTGCAAAAATTATCGGTTCAGATCCAGCTACTGATATTGCAGTATTAAAAATTGACTCCGATCAACCCTTTCAGGCCATTCCACTAGGAAATAGTGATTTATTGAAAATTGGAGAATGGGTTTTAGCGGTAGGAAATCCGTTTAATTTAACTTCAACTGTCACGGCTGGAATTGTCTCTGCAAAAGCAAGGAACATCAACCTGCTAAGCGATAGAAGTGGAAAAGAAATAGTGCCAATTGAATCCTTTATTCAAACAGATGCTGCGGTAAATCCTGGAAACAGTGGCGGTGCCTTGGTAAATACCAACGGAGAATTGGTAGGAATAAATACTGCGATTGCATCACAAACAGGAAGTTATAGTGGATATTCATTCGCTATACCTGTGAACTTAGTTCAAAAAGTAATGCGTGATCTAATCGATTATGGAATTGTGCAACGCGGTTATTTAGGGGTACAGATTTCAGATATTAACCAAGAAATTAAAGTTGCCAATGGATTGCCTAATTTGAAAGGTGTCTTTTTAGCTCAAGTCATTGAAGATGGAAGTGCAGACAAAGCTGGACTAAAAGAAGGAGATGTTGTTTTGAAAATTGGAAATAAAGAAGTCAATTCCTCGGCTGAACTTCAAGAAGAAATTGGTAAGCGCCGTCCGGGAGATAAAGTGATGTTGACCGTTCGTAGAAAAGATGGAACAGAAGAAACCAAAGAACTTGTTCTTAGAAACAAAGAAGGGGAAACAACTCTTTTGACAAAAGAAGAGATTTCTAAGAACTTCGCTTTGGGGGCTACTTTTATAGAACTTACAGATAAAGAAAAGAAAGCTTTAAACATTTCATATGGAGTAAAAATAAAGACAATACAACCAGGAAAGTTAAAATCTATCGGACTTGTAGAAGGAACAATTATTACAAAAATTAATAATGATCCTGTTGAAAACATTTCAGAACTGACGAGTAAATTGAACAGTGTAAATAGAGGAGTACTCTTGGAAGTTATGTCTGAAAGCGGGATTAAAGAATATAAAGGCTTCGGATTGTAAGAAGTTGATAAGTCATTTAAATGGTTGAAAAATTGTTGAAAAACTTCTTTTTTAAATTTTTCAAATCCCTTTTTTTGGCGTTACTTTGCCTACAGATCGTCAGATCAAATAGTATTAATTTCTAAAGATGTTCTTAAGTCAATGAGACAATTAAAAATAACCAAATCAATTACCAATCGCGAAAGTCAATCTTTAGATAAATATCTACAAGATATTGGTAGAGAAGAATTAATAACAGCAGAGCAAGAAGTAGAATTAGCTCGTAAAATTAGAGCAGGCGACCAAAAAGCATTAGAGAAATTAACAAGAGCTAACCTAAGATTTGTTGTATCTGTAGCGAAGCAATATCAGAATCAAGGTCTTACCCTACCCGATTTAATTAATGAAGGGAATTTAGGTTTAATTAAAGCAGCTCAGAAATTTGATGAGACGCGTGGATTTAAATTCATTTCTTATGCAGTTTGGTGGATTCGTCAATCTATTTTACAAGCATTAGCAGAACAGGCAAGAATTGTAAGACTTCCATTGAATCAAGTTGGATCATTAAACAAAATCAATAAGGCATTTTCTCGCTTAGAGCAAGAATTTGAAAGACCACCTTCAGCGGAAGAATTAGCGGAAGCTCTTGAAGTTCCTGAAGATAAGATCAAAGAAAGTTTAAATGTTTCTGGACGACATGTATCTATGGATGCTCCCCTATCAACCAACGAAGACGGTGGAACATTAATGGATGTTATGGCTAATGCTGATGCTCCTAAAACGGATCATGTATTAATGGCAGAATCTTTACAAAAAGAAATCGAGCGTTCATTAAGTACCTTAACAGATAAAGAAAGAGAGATCATTCGTTTATTCTTCGGAATTGGAATGAATCATGGACTTACGCTTGAAGAAATCGGAGCTAAATTTAATTTAACACGTGAACGCGTTCGTCAAATTAAGGAAAAGGCGATTCGTCGACTCCGCCATACCTCTCGAAATAAATTATTAAAATCTTATTTAGGTTAATCCTAAAAAAAAGGCTGCCGACGAAAGACGGTAGCCTTTTTTGCTTTATACAATTCGAAATCAATCAACAACAAAACACCAATGAAATTAGAAGTAAATTACGAACAAGAGCTCAATAGACATATTGAACAAGAAAGAGCAGCAGTGCAATTGCAAAGTAAAGTTGGAGAACTTTTATATGAAAAAGGAATCGAACTTGTAATTTTCAGACATCATCTTATTGATGTAACTATCTCTGAAATACTTAACATGCACGATTACGCAGGGAAGGTTGTTAACAAACCTATCGATATTTTTACAACAACCGCTTTAGCAAGTGTTATCCTTGATGGAGATTTTGCACCAGCAAAAATAGATATAGGGAAATTAGCCAGTGAATGGTTAACTGAAAAAAGTGTTTTCGATTCAAAAGAAGCCTTTATTAAAGATAAACTTTCAAGCTTTAAAAATTCAGCAGACAATACCATGCAGCCAAGAGATGTTATTCTCTATGGTTTTGGACGAATTGGGCGACTTGCAGCAAGAGAATTGATTCGTCAAGCTGGAAAAGGTCAACAATTAAGATTACGCGCCATTGTTACCCGTGGAGCAACAGATGCAGATATTATAAAACGCGCATCTTTACTCAGAAATGATTCCGTTCACGGAGCATTTAAAGGTACAGTAATGGAAGACTTGGAATCGAAGTCATTGATTATTAATGGCCAGATTGTTAGAATGATTGATGCTAAAAACCCAGAGGATATTGATTATACTATTTATGGAATTACGAATGCATTGGTAATTGACAATACAGGAGTTTATACCAATCGCGAAGCATTGTCTAGACATTTAAAAGCAAAAGGTGTTTCAAAAGTTCTTTTAACTGCACCTGGTAAGGAAGTTCCTAATATTGTCTTTGGAATTAATCAAGGTACTTTAGATCTAGAAAATGAAACTATTTTTTCTGCAGCATCTTGCACCACCAATGCTATTTCACCTATCTTGAAAGTTGTGAATGATACTTTTGGAGTTGTTCGTGGTCACATCGAAACGGTTCATGCCTATACCAATGATCAAAATCTTTTGGACAATATGCACAAGAAAGAAAGAAGGGGTCGTGCCGCAGCGGTAAATATGGTAATTACCTCTACTGGTGCAGGAAATGCCGTTACCAAAGTTATTCCTGATTTACAAGATAAATTAACAGCAAATGCTGTTAGGGTTCCTACACCAAATGGATCCTTAGCTATATTAAGTTTAGAGTTAAACAAAGAAACATCTGTGGAACATATGAATTCGGTGATCAAAAATGCCGCATTGAATGGAGAATTGGTAAATCAAATATTTTACTCTTTCGACCCAGAACTGGTTTCTTCGGATATTATTGGAAACACTTGTTGCTCTGTTTATGATAGCAATGCTACGATCGTTTCTAAAAATGGGAAAAACATAGTTCTTTATACTTGGTATGATAATGAGTTTGGTTATACGAAACAAGTTATTCGTTTAGCGAAATATATATCAAAAGTGAGACGGGCTATTTATTATTGATTTCTTAGAAATCAATAATAATCTTCTAACATAGAGCAAGTTGTTTCTGCTTTTTTTGAGAAAAAAAGTAGAGCTATAAAGTCCTTTACTTTTTTTTAGCTCAAAAAAAAGTAACAAAAAAAGGAGCTGACTAGCAATGCGCTTTACTTCGACGCACCTATATACTTCTCAACTCTGAGTGGATTCGAAGTATTTCTAATCCCCACCAAATTTGGATGCTAGCGACTGAGCTTTCAGCTAGTCTTAGCATATACCAAATTCAATGGGTTTCATAAACCTGCTGTTGCAAGGTCTAAAATAGAATGTTATTATTTACTAAAAATAAGGTTTCCCACTCTGGAGGGGGATTAAAGGGGGAGGACTTTTTAGTTGTTACCGACGCTTCGGTATTTTTTTTGAGCTAAAAAAAAGTAAAGAACAATATCTTCCTGTCATCCTTCTCCTGAATGAGAAATAAAATTATTATAAAAAATAACATTTGTTTATTACCCTGTTCATAAATCTAGAATGATTCATTCTACAACTCATATTATTCTATTAATTTTGTAAAAAAAATTACACGAATTAAAATCTCATTTATGTCAGCAGATATTTTTGCAAAAATTCAAGCAAACAGAGGTCCTCTTGGACAACATGCTAAAGCTTCTCATGGTTATTTCACTTTTCCAAAATTAGAAGGTGATATCGGTCCACACATGGTTTTTAGAGGTAAAGAAAAATTAAACTGGTCATTGAACAATTACCTTGGACTTGCTAACCATCCTGAAGTGCGTAAAGCAGATGCGGAGGCAGCAGCGGATTATGGTTTTGCCATGCCAATGGGCGCAAGAATGATGAGCGGTAATAGCAATTACCATGAGCAATTAGAAAATGAACTTTCTGCATTTGTAAAAAAAGAGGATACCATTCTATGTAATTTTGGATATCAAGCCATTTTGTCATCGATCGACTGTTTGGTAGACCGACATGATGTTATTGTTTATGATTCAGAATCTCATGCTTGTATATTAGATGGCGTTCGTTTACATATGGGAAAAAGATATGTATTCAAGCACAATGATGTTGAAGATTGTGAAAAACAATTGCACAGAGCGACAAAATTAGCAGCAGAAACAGGGGGAGCAATTCTTGTGATTACAGAAGGTGTTTTTGGAATGCGAGGTGATCAAGGGAAACTCAAAGAAATTGTTGCTTTAAAAAAGAAATTCAATTTTAGATTGTTTGTCGACGATGCTCACGGAATTGGCACCCTAGGTGCAACAGGTGGAGGAACAGGAGAAGAACAAGGTTGTCAAGACGGTATCGATATCTATTTTGGAACCTTTGCAAAATCATTTGCCTTAATTGGAGGTTTCATTTCAAGCGATGCTCAAGTGGTTGAATATTTACGCTACAATATGCGTTCACAGATTTTCGCGAAAGCTTTGCCTCTTCCTTTAGTAGTTGGACTCTTAAAGAGATTAGAGTTGATGAGAATTCAACCAGAATTAAAAAATAAATTGTGGGAAATTACCAATGCACTTCAAACAGGATTGAAAAAAGCTGGATTTGAAATTGGCCCAACCAATACTTGTGTTACACCGGTATACTTGAACGGTTCAATTCCTGAATCTACCAATTTAATTTATGACCTAAGAGAGAATTATAATATTTTCTGTTCCATGGTTGTTTATCCAGTAGTACCTAAAGGAATGATTATTCTTCGTTTAATTCCAACGGCAGTTCATACGCTTGAGGATGTTAACTATACCATCGAATCTTTCTCTAAAATCATTGGCAAATTAAATGCTGGTGGTTATGTTTCAGATGAAATAGCAGTAGTTTAATAATTTTAGACATAAAAAAAAGAGGACTTTCGTCCTCTTTTTTTTTGCTTGTTATTTTTAAATCTAGATTTGATTTATTTTGTCTTTTTGCTTGGCTTAGACTTTTTGATTTTTAAGCTCAATTCATCCTTACCTTCTTCAAGATCTAATAAAATAGTGTCGCCTGAAAGCAAATGCGTATTGATGATTTCTTCAGCAACTGGATCTTCAATGTATTTTTGAATCGCTCTTTTTAGAGGTCTAGCACCAAATTTCTCATCGTAACCTTTGTCGACAATAAAATCTTTTGCTTTCTCTGTTAATTCAATCTTGTAACCTAAATCTTTGATTCGATCAAACAATTTATCCAATTCAAGATCAATTATTTTGTGTATCTCCGGACGACCAAGAGACTTGAACATGATCATATCATCAACACGATTCAAGAACTCAGGGGAAAAGGCTTTTCTTAATGCATTTTGAATTACCAATTTAGAATTATCATCCTTGGATTCTACTTGAGATCTTGTTCCGAATCCAACACCCGTTCCAAAATCTTGTAATTGACGCGCACCGATATTTGAAGTCATGATTAAAATAGTATTCTTAAAATCTATTTTTCTTCCTAAACCATCTGTCATGTGTCCATCATCTAGCACTTGAAGCAATAGGTTAAATACATCTGGATGTGCTTTTTCAATCTCATCTAATAAAATAATAGAGTAAGGCTTACGACGTACTTTTTCAGTTAATTGTCCACCCTCTTCATAACCTACGTATCCCGGAGGTGCTCCTACTAAACGAGAGATAGAAAACTTCTCCATATATTCAGACATATCTATGCGAACAAGGGCATCTTCAGTATCAAAAATATACTTAGCCAATACTTTCGCTAATTGAGTTTTTCCAACACCTGTTGGACCGAGGAAAAAGAAAGAACCGATAGGTTTGTTCGGATCTTTTAATCCTGCTCTATTGCGCTGAATAGCTTTTACTACCTTTTCAACCGCTTCGTCTTGTCCAATAACTTTACCTCGAATAGCCGCACCCATGTTGACCAACTTACCAGTTTCTGTTTGAGAAACCTTGGTTACTGGAATACCACACATCATCGAAACAACCTCAGCTACATTTTCTTCTGTAACTACAATCTTATTGTTTTTAGATTCCTCTTCCCACTGCACTTTTGCAGTATCTAAATCTTCTTGCAATTTTCGAATAGTATCTCTTTTTTCAGCTGCAATTTCGTATAGCTGTTTACGAATCGCTTCATTTTTAGCCTCATTTAAACTTTCCATTGATGCTTCAATGTCAAGAATTTCTTTTGGGACATTAATATTCGTAATGTGCACCCTTGACCCTACCTCATCTAAGGCATCAATTGCTTTATCCGGTAAATGTCTGTCAGTAATATATCTTTCCGTTAATTTCACACAGGCAATAATTGCCTCAGGAGTGTATTGAACAGAGTGATGGTCCTCATATCTTTCTTTAATATTTTGAAGAATTTGAATGGTTTCATCAATTGAAGTAGGTTCAATAATTACTTTTTGAAATCTGCGCTCTAGGGCTCCATCTTTCTCTATGTATTGTCTGTATTCATCTAAAGTAGTTGCCCCAATTGCTTGCAGTTCACCTCTTGCTAAAGCAGGTTTAAACATATTAGAAGCATCGAGTGAACCACTTGCACCACCAGCACCAATAATGGTGTGGATTTCGTCTATAAATAAAATAATATCAGGATTTTTTTCTAATTCCTGCATTACCGCTTTCATACGTTCTTCGAATTGACCACGGTATTTTGTACCGGCAACGAGCGAAGCTAAGTCAAGGGAGACAATGCGCTTATTAAATAAAATACGAGAAACTTTTCTCTGAACAATCCGCAAGGCCAATCCTTCTGCAATGGCAGATTTTCCAACCCCAGGCTCACCAATTAGTATTGGATTATTCTTTTTTCTTCTAGATAAAATCTGACTAACCCTTTCAATTTCTTTTTCACGACCAACAATCGGATCTAATTTTCCAGATTCCGCCATTTTGGTTAAATCCCTTCCGAAATTATCCAAAACAGGAGTTTTCGACTTAGGGTCAGCCGGTTTGCGAGAAGCAGAAGCTCCCGCTAAATTTTCTTCCTCATCATTACCTCCAGGAAATTCTGCTTTTGGTGTTCTTTGTTCTTCCATCATAGCTTCATATTCATCTTTAGCATTGTCATAAATTACGCCGTACTTATTTAGCACCTTGCATGCAGCACTGTCTTCATGTCTTAATATGGTAAGAAGCAAATGTTCTGTACCAATGACAGCAGATTTAAACTGTTTAGATTCTAAATACGATTGTTTGATTATATTTTCTGTTTGTTTCAATAAAGGCAAACTGGTTAATTGAACTGCATTGGGTTGCGCAGATTTTACCAATACTTTTTCTAATTCACTTTTTAATACTGAAAAATCTACATTAAATTCCTGCAATAATTGAAAACCCTTGCCTTCATTCAACTTAATTAATCCTAGCAATAAGTGCTCTGGACTAACAAAATCATTGTTTAAATTTAAGGCCTCTTCTCTACTAATACGTATCAAATCCTTTACTCGTGGTGAAAATTTTGCTTCCATTCCTTAAAATATCTTGTACTTGACAAATATACTGAGAAAAGCTTCTAAAAATTCCATAATTATTCACAATTTATAAGCACAATTTGTTAGTAATTATCTTAAAAAAAAGTCTGAAACGATGTCGATTTTATTAATTTTGGGAGCCTTGTTATATTAAAAGGTAAAACATAGAATTAAAATAGAATTTAGTTAAAAAAATATGGCAGAAGGAGAAAGAATAATTCAGATTAACATCGAAGATGAAATGAAGTCAGCTTACATCGATTATTCGATGTCAGTAATTGTTTCTAGAGCACTTCCAGATGTGAGAGATGGTTTTAAACCAGTGCACAGAAGAGTACTTTATGGGATGCAAGACTTAGGAGTATATTCTAATAAGGCACATAAGAAATCAGCAAGAATTGTTGGAGAGGTTCTTGGAAAGTATCATCCACATGGTGATAGTTCTGTATATGATACTATGGTGCGGATGGCGCAGCCATGGTCTTTGCGTTATCCATTGGTTGACGGTCAAGGTAACTTTGGTTCAGTTGATGGTGATAGTCCTGCAGCAATGCGTTATACTGAAGCGCGATTGAGAAAAATTGCTGAAGAGATGTTGGATGATTTAGAGAAAGAAACGGTTGATTTTCGTCCCAATTTCGATGATAGTTTAACGGAACCTTCTGTACTTCCAACAAAGATTCCTAATCTATTGATTAATGGAGCGAGTGGTATTGCAGTTGGTATGGCAACGAATATGGCGCCGCATAATCTATCTGAAGTTATTGATGGTATTATTGCCATGGTGGACGATAGAGACATCGAGATTGAAGAATTATTAAAATATGTAAAGGCACCGGATTTTCCTACAGGTGGAATTATTTATGGTTATGAGGGTGTTAGAGACGCTTTATTAACAGGTCGCGGAAGAATTGTTATTCGTGGAAAAGCAGAGATTGAAGAAGTTAACGGAAGAGAGCAAATTATTGTAACTGAAATTCCTTATCAAGTAAACAAAGCAGAGATGATCAAAAAGATCGCTGACTTGGTGAACGATAAAAAGATTGAAGGTATTTCTGATTTACGTGATGAATCTGACCGTAATGGTATGCGTATTGTATTTGAGATCAAACGTGATGCCATTGCCAATGTGGTTCTTAATAAGTTGTATAAGTTCACAGCACTTCAAACTTCTTTTTCTGTAAATAATATTTGTTTGGTTGATGGCCGTCCAAGATTATTGAATTTAAGAGAAATTATGGAGCAATTTATTTTGTTCCGTCATGAGGTTGTTATTAGAAGAACAACCTTTGATTTGAGAAAAGCTGAAGAACGCGCTCATATCCTAGAAGGATTAATTATTGCTTCAGATAACATTGATGAGGTTATAGAAATAATCAAAACTTCTGATAGTCCAGATCATGCAAGAGAAAGATTGTCAGAAAGATTTGGCTTGTCAGAAATTCAAACGCGTGCTATCGTTGATATGAGATTGCGTCATTTGACGGGTCTGGAGCAAGATAAATTACGCGCTGAGTTTGATGAGTTAATGACATTAATCACTGATTTAAAGGACATTCTTGCTAATGAATCAAGAAGAATGCAGATCATTAAGGATGAACTTATCGAGGTTAAAGCAAAATACGGTGACGAGCGACGTTCTTCAATTGAGTATTCTGCTAGCGAAATGCGAATGGAAGACTTAATTGCGGATGAAGAAGTTGTTATTACTATTTCTCATGCAGGATATATCAAGCGAACTAACTTAGCAGAATATAAAGTTCAAAATAGAGGTGGAATGGGCTCTAAAGGTTCTACAACAAGAGATAAAGATTTCTTGGAACATTTATTCGTAGCTACCAACCACAATTATTTATTGATCTTCACTGAAAAAGGAAGATGTTTCTGGATGCGTGTTTACGAAATTCCAGAAGGAAACAAATTATCTAAAGGTCGTGCGATCCAAAACTTAATTAATATCCCTCAAGACGATAATGTTAAGGCATATGTCAAGGTGCAAGACCTAATGGATAAAGAGTATACTTCTAATAATTTCATCATAATGTGTACCAAACTTGGTGTGATTAAGAAAACTTCCCTAGAAGCTTATTCTCGTCCAAGAACAAATGGAATTAATGCAATAACCATTAGAGAAAATGATGTTCTTTTAGAAGCAAGATTAACCAACGGGACAAATGAAATTGTTATGGCTACCAATTCTGGTCGCGCTATTCGTTTCAATGAATCTAAAGTAAGACCAATGGGCAGAAATGCCTCAGGTGTTCGTGGAGTTACTCTAATTTCGGAAACTGATGAAGTAATTGGAATGATCTGTGTTGAAGATATCTTCTCTACCATATTGGTCGTTTCTGAAAAAGGATATGGAAAAAGAACTTACTTGAATGATCCTGAAGATAAGGAGCCTGTATATAGAATTACCAATAGAGGTGGTAAAGGTGTGAAGACTTTGAATGTCACTGAAAAGACAGGAAAATTACTTTCTATTCAAAATGTATTTGATGAGGATGATTTGATGATCATCACCAAGGCTGGTGTTACGATTAGAATGCACATTGATACCCTAAGAACAATGGGTAGAGCAGCTCAAGGTGTTCGTTTAATTACTTTGAAAAACAATGCTGAAATTGCTGCCATTGCTCGCGTTCCAAGAAGTGAAGATGAGGATGAAGACGAAATAATGGAGGCTGCAATTGATGGTGAAGTATTGGAAGATATTATTGAAGACGATACTACAGAAGATGATATCATAGAAGAAGATTTGCCAGAAGAAGAAAATGGCACGGAACTTGAAAATGATGATGAGGAATAATATATTTGTTAATTAATTGAATTTTATGAAAAAGAATCTTCAAATTTATCTAAGTGCTTTTTTAGTATGCATGAGTGTCTATTCGTTTGGACAAAAACAAAATCTAACCGACGCAGCATTGCGCATGAAGAAGTACAATCCAATGAATGGAATTGAGCCTTCGTTAAAATTATTAAATGAAGCTAAAAAGTTTATTGATCTCGCTGCGGTAAATACAGAAACTGCCAACAGTCCAAAAATGCACCTTTATCGTGCTGAAATTTATTACGGACTTATTGAAGTAGCTGGTTTAGAGGCTGCTACAACAGGCAAGGTGATGGATGAAGCATTAGCATCTGAATATGAAAAAATAGCTAAAGAAAGTTTCAAGAAGATATACGAAGACCCAAAAAAGGTTCATGTAGGAGAAGCTGAAAATTTTATAAATTCTCGTGTTGCTTTTATCTTTGAGATGGGAATCAAATCTTACACCGATAAGAAATTTGAAGATGCAACTGATTATTTCATTGGATCTTATGAAGTGAGTAAGTTTCTTGACAAAGAATATAAAGATGCAAGTGTTAATGCCTATTTAAGTATGAGTCAAGCAGTGGATTCATTTCTGACCATTAAGCAATTTGAAAAAGCAAAAAATATCGCCAATAAGGTATATGAGATTTCACCAACTAGTATTGATGTATTAATTAGTTTAATCAATATTTATCTAGCGGATAATGACCTGGTTAATGCTGAAAAATACACAAGTGAAGCGCTTGCACTTGACCCAAATAACAAACAATTATATTATGTTTTAGGGACTTCATACATGACTTTGAAGCAAAATGAGAAAGCAGAAGAAGCACTTACAAAAGCGCTTGCCATTGATTCATCTTACGGAGATGCTCAATATCAATTGGGTGCTCATTTATTCAATTGGTCCAATGATTTAAAATATCAAGCTGGTCAAATGGATTACAAAGATCCTAAAGCTCCAATTTTAGAAGCTCAAGCAAAGGACATGTTACTGCGCGCTATGCCATTATTAGAAGCATACGCAATAAAAAATCCGACAGATAAATATGTACTTGAAATTTTACAAAAGTCACATTATAAGCTCGGAAATAAAGAGAAATCAGAAGCATTCAAAAAGCGTGCTGAAGCTATAAAACAATAATTTAAACTGCCGAAAGGCAGTTTTTTTTTGAATGAAAATTAAAATCGGAATTATTGGAGGTGGCTTTTCTGGCGCAATGCTGGCAAGACATTTATTGAATTCCAAGCAAAATCTTGAAATTTATATTTTCAATAACGATGCTAAGTTTGGTCGTGGTATCGCCTACCAAGCACAAATAGACTCCCTCCTACTCAATGTTCCTGCTGGAAAAATGAGCGCCTATTCCAATCAGCCCGACCACTTTGTGAATTGGCTCAATAAAAAGAATAAAGAATCTAAAGATGAATTTGATCAGAAATTTGTCGCCCGCAATGAATATGGTTGTTATCTTTCAGAAATATGGGAAGAAACTAAACAATTAGCAGCATTATCTGATCATATTTTAACCCCCATTATTGGTAAAGTACTTCAAATTATTCCAATAGATGGTGCCTTGGAACTACAGACCAATGAACTCAACTTATCCTTAGACTTTTGTATTTTAGCTTGTGGGAATGCATTACCATCGCATCCTAAGTTCATAAGTGAAAAAGATTTTAATTCAAAATTATACAGTGGCAATCCCTGGCGCATTAAAGTAAAGGAAATTCAAACAGAAAAGGAAGTTCTTATTTTAGGCGCAGGTTTAACAATGGTGGATGCCATTCAAGTATTAAGAGCCAATGGATTCAAAGGGAAGGTGAATTGTATTTCTCCTCATGGATTTAAGATCCTACCCTATGAAAAATCAAGCGAAGCAGTAAAAAGTGAACTTCTGAATATAAAAACACCTATTCGACTCTCAGAAATATTAAAATTATTTCATCAGGAAATGCGCTTACATCCAACAAAAATAACAGATCTAGTCGCCTTATTAAGATTGAAATCAGGTGCTATCTGGTCAAATTTCACCCATGAAGAGCGTGATTTTTTTATGCGTCATTTACGTCATAAATGGGGTGTTGCTAGACATAGAATCCCTCATGAATCCTATTCGATTTTGCAAGATGAAATTAAAAGTAAGTCACTCCAGATTCACGCTGGGAAAATTACGGCTATGAATTTTCAAGAATCTACCATTCTTGTTGAATTTCAAGAAAGAAATAGCAAGGAAAAAAGGCGGCTTTCAGTGCAGCATGTAATTAATTGTACAGGTCCATCTTCAGATATTACAATACCAAAGGATGACCTATTATTTTCCTTGTTTAAAAATGGTATCATTCAAGCCGACCCTTTATTTCTAGGCATAAAAACAGATGTGAACACTTATCAAGTCTATTCGAAGGAACGTTATCCTATTTATGCTCTTGGAAATTTATTAAAAGGAGAACTCTGGGAAACAACTGCCATCAATGAATTAAGAATCCAATGCGAGGAATTAGCGCAAGTGCTTATCAATACTTTTAATAAACAATAATATTTGCTAACTTTGACACATGGAATTTGTTTATCCGGGTTTTCTTTGGCTCCTTAGCCTCATCAGTATTCCTATAATAATTCACTTATTTCATTTTAGAAAATACAAAACCCTCTACTTTTCCTCTCTACAATTTATTCAGAAAATAGATCAGGAAAATAAATCAACCCAAAAATTAAAGCACTTATTAATTTTATTAAGTCGTATTTTATTAATTATTGCGGCTGTTCTTGCCTTTGCGCAACCCTACATTCCTGCGAATGGAATAAAAGATCATAATGGCAATAATGTAATCGCTTTGTATTTAGACAATTCATTTTCTATGACTGCAAAAGGTGTGGAAGGAGAGCTCTTGTCTGAAGGTAGAGAAATCATTAGAAAAATAATAATTGATGCAGGAGTATCCACCAAGTTTATATTAAATACCAATAAATTAGACGGACTCGAAAAAAGAATGCTTACCCAAGTTGAGGCATTAACGCAACTAGATTTCATTAAAGAAAGTTCCATTACACGGAATTTAGACGATGTAATTCGATGGCAAAAAGATTTTATTGAACGGGAAAATAGAGAGCAGGATCAAATTTCAAGTGTCCAATATGTTTTGGTCTCTGATTTTCAAAAATGTAGCTTTAAGACAAATAAATTAGGCTCCGATAACAAGTCCAATTATTATCCTATTCAACTCATACCACAAGTGAAATCAAACTTTTACATTGATTCAGTATACTTTGCCTCTCCAGTGCACAGAATAGATGAACCTAATGAACTGTTTGTAAGAATGGTCAATGCTTCTGATGAAAACGCTAAAAACATAGAGTTAAAAGTAAAATTAGGAAATCAAAAACGCAGTATGTTTCTTGATTTAAAAGCGAATGAAAAACAAACTACTAGTTTTCAATTTACACCTAATAAAACTGGAACTCAAGAAGGAATCGTAGAAATTGAAGACCGTCATTTATTTTGGGATGACACCTATTACTTCAATATTAATATCGCCAAAGAAAGTTCCATCTTGATTATTGATGGTCCGAGCGCCAGTAAGTCGATTTCAAATGTGTACAGTGTAGAACCATTTTTTAAAGTAACAAGCTGCGAACAGTTATCCTTCACAGGAGACCAATTAGACAATAAAGATTTAATCGTATTAAATGGATTAAATGAAATTAGTTCTGGATTGATTGAAGCACTAGTAGATGCTTCTGAACAGGGAATAACGATTTGCATTATGCCAGGCGATAAAATCGAAAAAGGCTCTTACAGTTCATTACTTGACGGACTCAATTTACCTGCATTGGGAAGTTTGATTACCAATGGAAATGCCTTAAACAAAATTGATTATAGAAATAGTTTCTTTAAAGGAATGTTTGATCAGGAGAAGACTTCTTTAAATATGCCCTTGATAAAAAAATCATATCAGGTAAATGCTTCATCAAGAATGGGAAATATCGAATTGCTTACGCAAAGAAATGGCTTTCCCTTATTCATGAAAAACACAGGTCCGCATGCCAACTATTTATTCAGCACCTCTCTATCATCAGAATTTGGAGATTTCACACAAAACGCCCTTTTCCCCGCTTTACTATTGCGCATTGCATCCTTAAGTAAAAGAGATTTGCCTTTATTTTCCACCATCGGAGTGGATGCTTCTATTCAAATTGATCTTCAAAATGACGATGAAGTACCCTTAAAATTGGTAAACAATAAAATGGAATTTATCCCACAAATTAGAAAAGACGCCTCCAGCACTTTTATTTCCATTGCAGGGTCAGAAGCTATAGAAAAACTAAGCGCTGGCTCTTATATTATTAAAGATGAAAGTGAATTAGGACGCATTGCCATTAATTACGACCGAAAAGAATCCAGTACAGATTTAATGAGTGAAAAAGAAATAATAAACGCCTTCGAAAATGCAGGTATAAAAAATTGTACCTTTAAAGCCGTGACAGAGGGTCAAAGTGCTACGAAACTAGAATTAGACAAACCATTTGAGTATTGGCGCGTATTTATTTTGTTAGCCTTGCTCTTTGTACTGATAGAAATGATTTTATTAAGATTTTGGAAATAAAAAAAGTATGAAAATCCTTTTAAAAAATGCGAAAATCATAGATAATACTTCATCCTTTAATGGAAAAGTAATGGACCTGCTCATTGAGGACGGGATGATTAAAGCGATTGAAAAAATCATTAAAGATGAGGATGCGATTGCGATAACTTCTCCAAATTTATGTGTTTCTCAAGGATGGGTAGATTTTAAATCAGATTTTTGCGACCCGGGTCATGAACATAAAGAGACCATAGAATCTGGTTTAGACGCTGCTGCTTTCGGTGGATTCACCCATGTTGGAATCGTGCCTTCGACGCAGCCTGCAATAGATTCAAAATCTCAAGTAGAATATATCAGAAATAGAGCGCAACACCATGCCGTTGAAGCCATTCCAATTGGTGCGATTACCAAAGGCTTGAAAGGAGAAGAACTTGCTGAAATGTACGATCAATTTCAATCAGGTGTGCGTTGGTTTTCAGATGATCAGCAAACCAATTCAGCCGGAATTAACTACAGAGCATTACTTTACGCCCAAAATTTCTCCGGAAAACTGATAACATTTTCAAGAAATGCTTCTATGTCTGGAGGTGGAATGGTCAATGAAGGCGTTGCATCAACACGAACTGGATTAAAAGCAGATCCTTCTATTGCAGAAGTGATCGCTATAGAACAACATATTTCCTTGGTATCTTATACCGATGGACAATTGCATTTGAGTGGAATATCCGCTGCTAAAAGTGTGGAATTAATTCGAGCAGCCAAAAAGCAAGGTCTGAGAATTACTGCTGATGTTCACCTCATGAATCTTTGTTTCACAGAATTAAACTTATTAGATTTCGATTCGAATTTCAAGGTTTTACCTGTTCTAAGAACCGAAGCTGACAGACAAGCACTGATAGCAGGTATTGCAGACGGAACTATTGACACTGTTGTTTCTGATCACCGTCCCGCTGACGATGAAGAAAAGGAAGTGGAATTTGACCATGCTTCTTTTGGATCCATTCAATTACAATCATTTTTCTCTGCATTAAACGAAATTAAAGAGGTCAAAACAGAAACATGGGTCGATATTTTATCGAACAGAGCAAGAAAAACATTCGATATCGAATTGGCTCCGATTGAAATTGGAAACCAAGCAGACCTAACTTTTTTCGACCCAAGTACCTCTTGGACATTTGACAAACAAAATCTCATATCAACTCATGGATATAGCGCTTTCTTTAATAAAACGCTATCGGGTGAAGTTCTAGGAATCATAAACAAGGGCATTGCTTTAATAAAATAAATAGATGTCGAATAGAACTTTTCTAAGTCAGTTTTTTAAACAAAAAAGAATGGTGGGTGCCTTAGCTCCTAGCTCAAAATTTCTTGCAGCTAAAATGTTAAATCACCTTCCGATTGAAAAAGCTTCTATTATTGTAGAATTAGGTCCAGGGACGGGTGTTTTTACCAATAAAATTATCAAAAGAATGGCGCCTAATGCCCATTTGATTGTCATTGAATTAAATGATATATTTTTTGAAAATATATCTAAAAATTTCACCCAACCTAATGTGCATCTTCATCATGGTTCCGCTGAAAAAATAGGAGATTTTATTCATTCTCTTGGGGCGAAACATGCAGATATTATTGTCTCTTCACTTCCATTTACAGTTTTCCCAAGTGAGGTTCGAGATGCTATTTTAAACAAGATTCATGAGTTTTTGAATCCAGAAGGATATTTTGTCCAATTTCAATATTCATTGCATTCTAAAAAAGCTCTGAATCAAAGATTTATCAAAACAAAAATTAATTTCACACCTCTTAATTTCCCACCAGCTTTTATTTACACCTGTTCGAAGGTCTAAACTAATACTTGTCTTAAAATCTACTCTTTAGACGTAAGTTCCTTAGTACTTTTAACTATCTTTGCGCAAAATATAAGCTGCTCATGTTAAGTGTTAATAATCTCTCTCTTCAATTTGGTAAACGCATTCTTTTTGATGAAGTCAATGTAAAATTTGTCCAAGGAAACTGTTATGGTATCATTGGTGCTAATGGCGCTGGAAAGTCGACGTTTCTTAAAATTCTTACTGGCGACCAAGACCCAACAACGGGTAGAACTGAATTAGAACCAGGAAAACGTATTGCTTTCTTGAAACAAAATCACTTCGAATTTGACAAAATACAAGTGTTACAAACCGTGATTATGGGACATAAACGCCTGTATGAAATCATGGTGGAGAAAGATGCTTTGTATGCAAAAGAAGATTTTACAGAAGCTGACGGTATGAAAACCGCAGAATTAGAGGGTGAATTTGCTGATTTAGAAGGATGGAATTCAGAAACGGATGCCGCTACGCTATTAAGTAATCTTGGAATAGATGAAGCAAAACACTATCTATTAATGGAAGATCTTTCCAATGATTTGAAAGTACGTGTATTACTCGCTCAAGCTTTATTTGGAAATCCAGATGTGTTGATACTTGATGAGCCTACCAATGATCTAGATTTAAAAACAATTTCGTGGTTGGAGGATTTTCTATTAGACTTTAAGAACACCGTAATTGTTGTTTCCCACGATAGACATTTCTTGGACACTGTTTGTACACATATTTGTGATATTGATTTTAATAAATTGAATATGTTTACCGGAAATTATTCTTTCTGGTATCAATCCTCTCAATTGGCGGCAAGACAAAGATCTGATAAGAATCGAAAAGCAGAAGACAAGAAGAAAGAATTAATGGATTTTATCTCAAGATTCTCTGCGAATGCTGCTAAATCGAAGCAAGCAACCAGTAGAAGGAAAATGTTGGATAATTTAGATTTAGAAGAGATTCAACCATCGTCAAGAAAATATCCTGGTATTACTTTTCATCAAGAAAGAGATGCAGGAAATCAAATATTGAGCATTGAAAACCTTTCTAAATCTGTTGATGGAAAGAGCTTATTTAAAGACTTAACCATTACCATCAATAAAGGTGATAAAATTGCTTTTATTTCTAGAAATTCTGTTGCTTTAACTTCATTTTTTGAAATTATAAGCGGTAATGCAAAAGCAGATACTGGAGAATTCACCTTTGGAACAACCATTACTACGGCTTATTTACCCAATGATAATCATAGTTATTTCACCGATAAAACATCTCTTATTGATTGGTTAAGACAATATGCCTTAGGAGATGAAGAAAGAGAAGAAGTTTATTTAAGAACGTTTTTAGGCAGAATGCTATTCACTGGTGAAGAAGCCATGAAATCTGCTTCAGTACTTTCTGGAGGGGAAAAAGTTAGGTGCATGCTTTCGAAAATGATGCTTGCAAAAGGAAACTTGTTATTGATGGATGAACCTACCAATCACCTTGATCTAGAATCGATTACTGCTTTAAATAATGCGATGCGCGATTTTCAAGGCACCATGTTGTTCACCTCTCATGACCACGAGTTAGTAAACACAGTAGCCAACAGAATTATTGAATTAACACCGAATGGGATTATTGATAAAATGATGACTTTTGATGAATATTTATCAGATTCGAAAATCACACAATTACAAGGAGAACTTTATTAATTTAGGCACTTTTGGAAACTATTGTATACCGTATAAACTGTCCCTCTAGTCACCAAAAACTACTTCATTTTGAAGCCAGTTTCCCTGCAGAACAAGAGTCAATTCATTTACATATTTCGGCATGGAGACCAGGTAGATATGAATTGGCAAATTTTGCTAAAAACATTAAAAATTTCGCTGTCTTTGATGATCAGATGAAACCTTGTCCTTTTAGAAAAATAAACAAAGACACTTGGGAGCTTGATACTTCGAAAACCGCAAAAATCACCCTAAGATATGCATACTATTCGGCTGAACTAAATGCTGGATCTACTTTTATTGATGACACTCAAATTTACATCAATCCGGTAAACTGTATTATTTATTCAGAAGAAGCAAAAGAGTTACCCTTCGAACTTCATATTGAAGCTCCACAAAACTGGATTAAAATGAGTTCGATGTTAGAGGATGATGGTGTATTTAGAGCTTCAAATTTTGATAAACTTGCTGATTCCCCCTTACTAATTTCAAAAAATCTACAATCAGCTAGCTATCAGATTAAGGATACTACTTTCACCATTTGGGTAAACAACCATAAGCCCATTGAATGGACAAAAATTCTAGAAGATTTCTCGAAATTCACCATGTCTCAAATAGAAACTTTTGGAGAATTTCCTTCAAAGACATTTGAATTTTTGATTCATTGCCTACCCTATCCAGCTTATCATGGCGTGGAACATTTAAAAAGTACCGTCATAACGCTTGGTCCAACACCAAATGTTTTTGGACAGCAATATAAAGACTTACTTGGTATTGCTTCTCATGAACTGTATCATGTTTACAATGTAAAAAGTATTCGTCCTATAGAGATGCTACCATACGACTTCAAGCAAGAAAATTATTCGAGTTTAGGATATGTATATGAAGGGATAACCACCTATATGGGGGATTTATTTCTCTTGAAAAGTGGGGTATTTACACTTAAGGATTATCTAATTGAATTGAGTGAGCAATTGCAAAAACATTTTGACAATCCAGGTAGGTTCTCCTATTCTGTTGCTGAATCCTCCTTTGACACTTGGCTGGATGGATATGTACCTGGTGTACCTGGACGAAAAGTTTCCATTTATACAGAAGGCTGTTTATTGGCTTTTTGCGCAGATATAATGATTCGAAAAGCAAGCAATAACAAGGCAAATCTCGATGAAGTAATGAAACGCTTGTACTATGATTTCGCTTTGAAAAACATAGGAATTACCGAAAAAGATTATCTTGATGTACTTGAAAATATATCAGGTAGATCCTTTAAAGACTTTTTCGATCATTATATCAATGGAACACATTCTTTGGAAGGAATTTTAGTAGATTCTTTAGATTATATAGGATTAGAAATAAAACAAACTCCATCCAAATTATATGCAGAAGGTCGTTTAGGGATAAAAACAATTAGGAAAAACGGTAAAGAAATGATCAGCGCAATTTTCCCAGGAAGCCCAGGAGATATAGGTGGTTTAGCAATTAATGATGAAATTATTAGTGTAAATAAAACACCTATTAATAACGATTTAGATCTTTGGCTCAAATATTTTGAAGATGATATTAAGAGTTTTGAAATATTTAGAGAAGGAAAATCAATTGAAAAATCACTTCCTGAAGTCAATCGGTTCTTCTATCAAAGCCATGAAATTGAAGTGATAAAGTCATTAATCCCAAGTCAACAAAAAGCAATCGCTGCATGGGCTTTAGATGGAGTAAAAAAATAAACTTTTAATATTAGAGTTATAGATTTTCATCAAAAAAGCGTCTAATGTAAAGAGCCACATTTTTATAAGGTTCATTAGCAATTTCTTTTTATATTTGATAAAATACAAAATCATGAAAAAAGTATTCATCTGTTTATTATTCGCGCCACTATTTGCATCAGCGCAAAACTTTAACCCAACCAATGAAGCGTCAATTGGATCATTACAATCTCTATTTCTTTGTGATTCTAATACCTTTTCCTATGCCTCAACCGTTGGATCTAATGTAACTTGGGATTACAGTCAATTGGCTGGAATTTTTGGCGTAGTAAAAGATGTTCAAATTAAAGACGCTACCCTTGATGCTGAATATGCATCTTTTGCAGGAGCACAAAAAACAATGGAAATTGGCTCTACCCTTAGAACTTTTTATTCCTCAGATGCAAGTTCAAGAATTTCTCAAGGTTTTGTTTTTAATGAAGTGAGTCTAGGTAATGTTGTTGCTTCTTGGCCGATAAACAATGAATTATTAATGAATTATCCTTTTGCTCTTGGAGCTTCAACAAGCGATGTGTTTGATGGTACCATTACCAGCACAAATACAGGTACTATTCCGACAAATGGTGTTTCTATGACTAGTGCCGATGGAATTGGAACCCTTCTTCTACCTGGCGGAAGTTCTTACTCCAATGTATTGCGATTTCACTTAAAAGATTCTGCTACTGCAATTTTCTTCAATACGCCAGTACATTTTGTTAGAAATCAATTTGAATACTATGACTTCACGATCAGTAACCTGCCAATTTTTCTATATTCAAATATTAAACTTGAATCTGCCTTATTAAACAATTCAAGTACGCTCGTGCTTTCTAAAGACCAACCCACTACCTTTGTTGGATTAGAAGAAAACGAAACAGAAGCCTTGACTATTTATCCTAATCCTGTTCAAAATCTAATACAAATAAATGGGAATTTTGATCCAAAAGAACTCAGTATTTGCGATCTTAATGGAGCAGCTCAAAATTATTCTTTAGAAAATTCAACGCTAGATGTAACCCAACTTCCTGCAGGCGTTTATTTTATAAAATCAGGAGTATTTGTTAAGAAATTCATTAAACTTTAATGTCAGTAGTTTGTTGAATTTTAAAAATAATTTTCTATTATTATTCTTTATATTCCTTGCGTTTTTCGGTCAAACTCAGACAAATAATGGTCTGTCAACTGAAGTTCGTGCCTACCTTTTTCATATAGTTAGAAAAAGTCCCATATTAGAAAAAAATATCGGGAAAGCTTTTGAATATGTTGGACCGAATATTAAGTTATTAGACGGAGGAATTAATTATGATTCACTTGAATTGTTGATCATTAATGATCCTACCTTATTAATTATTAGAAATGATTTAATTGCTAAATCACCGAAAGGACTCCTTGCTGAAGCGAGTAATAAGACGGCTCTATGGGAACTCTGTAAACAAATTCAATTGACTATAAATGGCGGAAAGCAACAGACGCTTATTACTTCCTACTTAGATTATTTTTTTGATTCCCTTCCTAATGCTGTAAGCAGAGGTAAAATTTACAATGAACTACTAACACCTTCAACCAGTCCAATTTTTCAGACCAATTTATCACTGAATGATCGCATTCAACTTTTAGAAGCAATAGGAATTAAAGATAGAGACGAACAAAAATTAATCTTTGATGCTCAGAGCTACGCCATAAACAAAACGGTTGAGTCAAGGGCTTTAGAGATTTTTAAAATTTTAGGTGGGCAAGTTTCTTCCTTTGAAAATTTATTAATTGCTTGTGGAGATGGTAGTTATACCAGTGGATTATTGGAAGAACGAGATAAAGATGAATATGGAGAGTGGAACAAAGGGTTGCCAAAAGCAATTGGATTTTTCCCATATGATGTTTATTTAGAAGGGACTAAAAAACCTGAATTAAAATCAAAGCGAATTCTTTCAAGATGGGTAGAAACTGTTGGAATGGACAAAGAAACTGTATTGCATTTTGATGTTTGGGGTTACAACAGCACAAAGCAGACAACTGTAGTGATAGAAAAAGATGGAGCACAATATCACTTGTTCGGCTCAGAAAAAACAAGATTTTTATCGCCCGATTCCACCTTCTCTTCAGGGATTACCTTTCAAACCATAATCAACCAAATTATTGAATACACCTTTAAGGACTTGAAAGGAAGTATTGAGGGAAAGGAAGGGTATAATGCAATGATCAAGCAAACTCAAAATGATATTCAAGAAACACTTCTTGCCATTCACGAAAAAGAATCTTCGTATGAAAATTTGAACAAGGTTGATTTTGTAACTAAAAAAAAACCTTCTCGAGAAATGAGAAAGTTAAAAAAGAAAAATAAAAATGGTGGTCCCATCGATATGCAACCTACTACAAAATCTAGAAGGAAAGCAAAATCCAATAACCAAGAAGAATTAATAGATTTATATTTACGATACGATGAACTGCAAAATGATCTTCAAAATCTTATTTTGGAAAAAGTGCCAGTTCAAGAAGAATACTCAAAAAAGAAAAAACTGATTGATGCCTATTCTTTGAAAATGGGCGTAAATTGGATGCCGTATACCGTTAAAGATGGTTTGTATTTATATAAAGATGGGGCACGATTTGACTTATACACTCAGGAATTTACTTTCCCTGCATCCAAGGAAAAATCTACAGTAGAAATTCGATTAATCTCAATTCCTGAAGATTTTGAAGGAGAGAATGCAGATGAAGTAATGTTGCACATGACTAAATTAGATGCAGAACCATTTTTTGATGCAAATATTCAATTGGAATTAATGGATGTATTTGAATCAGATAAATTTAATTTCAACGCACCTATTTTTACTCTTAAAGACAGCAGTGACTTAAAGGTTATTTTCACCCAATTCAAGAAAAATCCTGTGCCAATTTTAGTTTATTTGGATGCTTTTGGAATTGGAGAGTGGAATGGTGATAAAGTTCAAAGAAATTCAGAGCAAATTGAAATTTCGAATTATCCAGGCACTACTGACGAGGAAAGAAAGTCAAATAGAGCTTCAATAGATTTCAAAAGATTGAGAAGTAGTCATTTATTAATAAAAATGGATCGTAACTTAATCCTCAAGATAAATTCTTCCACTGATCCAGTTAAATCAAATTTAGATCTTAACTTACTTAATTTAAATAACTTGACTAAAGAGTATTCATTAAGCAAAAATGAGGTCCTTTCTGCCCTAAGATGCGTTACTCTTTTAGATAAATTACAGAATGAACTCAATATGCAATCAACAAAATACCTTTCTCAAAGTGATTCTAAAAAGTTCATAGATAAACTAGAGGAAGCGATTGGCAAGGCTAAAATTGAAATCGCAGGTAATAAAATCCGAATAAAGGATTTTAAATAGTAAAAAATTCATCAGGAAAATTAAGCAGATATACTTGTTTTTTTGATCGGGTAATACAAGTATAGAGCCAACGAATATAATTTTCATTTCGCATTTGCTCTGGCAGAAATCCAAAATCAATAAATACAGATTCCCATTGTCCGCCTTGTGCTTTATGTGCCGTAACTGCATTAGAATATTTAACCTGTAGGGCATTAAAATATTTATTCTTCAAAATCAATTGATACCGTTTCTTTTTGTTTTTTTCCTGATAATAATCTTTTTCGATTTCAAAGAAAAGTGTTTTCAATCGATCGCGTGACAAACTGGGTGCTTCCACAGTAAGTGCTTCGAGGTTGAGGATCAATTCCATTGGCTTTTCATCTGGATAATCAACAAAAGAAATTTCTGCTGTTACGAATTCAAAACCATATAATTTTTCCCTTCTTCCTATTCTATTGATGCGGATTGTTTCTCCATTAGCGATAAAACCAATTAATGATTCGGGTTGAAGCCAAAAATAATTATTCTTAACCACCATTAGAATATCCTCTTTCGCTACATTTTCTTCATGACCTAAAATTCGAGATCTAATTTCACCGTTCCATTGATTGGCTCTTTTGTTTGACATGGTCAACAATACACATTCATCCATACCGTGTTTGGCGTATGACTGTTCTAATAATTCACTTAAATCTGCACCGCCTATTCGTTGAACATCAGTTCCGAAAAAAGAAAATAAAGGCAAGTTAAAAGCTGAGGTATTTCTAAGTTCTGTTGCCACCTGTGTAATTTGAGAATCAGCAGCTTGACGCACGATTTCTTTTAATTCCGAATGAAACAATTGTACCTGAGGATATAAGTTTTTTAAATAATCAAGATCTAATGCGGGAGAATCTGTCTGTCCAACAGGAGGTAACTGACCAGGATCACCAACCAACATGAGTCGACAACCTACTCCACTATAAACATAATTCATTAAATCGGCCAATAAGCTATTGGAAGAATTAGCGTCCTCTACCCCAACCATAGAGGCTTCGTCCACGATAAAAAGTGTGTCTTTGTATAAATTTTTTGCTTTAACGAGACTGGTTCCGGCATTAAACTCACCACCTACAAAATATATTTGTTTGTGAATGGTAAATGCCGCTTGTTTAGAGTAATTGGAAATAACCTTTGCTGCTTTTCCAGTCGGTGCCAACAAACGAAATTTGTTTTTATCCAACAATAAATGCTGAACTATACTTGCAATTAAAGTTGACTTCCCTGTTCCTGCGTAACCTTTTAATATAAATAAGGGGAAACGCTCGTCAGATTGATAAAATAAATTGAACGAATCAATTGCTTTTTGTTGGTCCTGTGTGTACTCCAATTTTTTTAATTGACTCATTTTTTACGCTTCTAACTAAGTGGATTGGATTGGAATAAATGAAATATCCCACTCCATATAAAAGTACTTGTTTTATTAACATGTGACAACAGAAAAGTAAGGAGAAAATTAAAAAATGAAGAAGAAAAGGACCTCGTGATAAGGCAAAAAAAAATTGTAACTTTACACGTAGGAAATTATACCTTATTAAAAAATTTAAGAAGTCAAAATGACTCCACACCAACTCATATTTCACAAAGAGGGCATTAGAATCATAACCAAAAATGGAGATTCTAGCAAAGAAGATCGTTATATATTGCAATCAAATTCCTTAGAGATGAAAATCTCCGAAGTAAAATCCTTTATTAAAGATGCGAGCGCTTCGTCATTTCTGCATGCTAAAGATTTCACTTGTTATTATGATGTCAATCAATACACCTTGATTCCTAGTTCTGTTTACGATGCTGCTCTCATTGAAAAATATTTTGAGTTGAATTTTGGTAAAATAAATGATGAATGCTCTTTAGCGGCGCAGAGTTTACTCCACATTGGAATAACGAGTATTCATGAAATTGCAACTTGGGCATCACAATTTTGCGAGAATATTTTTCCAGAACAAGCATTAAATCCGCTTCATATTCAATATTTAAAACAAGTTGAAACATTTCAAAATGATGCCATAGGAGGTGCGCTTTGCATTGGAGATCAACATTTCAATCTGCAATTGTTTCAACATGGAAAATTATTATTTAGTCAAGAAATAAGTTATCAAAACGAAGATGATATAGTGTATTATACATTAGGAGCTTTTAAAAAACTACCCATTGATACAACAAAAGGGAACATTTCGATTTATCCTGTACTTCAAGATTTAGATCCGATACGAGTTGTTGAAACCATCAATAAGATTAAAGATTTAAATGATTATTCCTTTGTGATTAAATCATTTGACACCTATCAAAACGACCTATTGTGCGTATAATTAGCGGATTTTTAAAAAGCAGACGCTTTTCAGTACCCCCAGGTTTTCCTTCTCGACCTACGACCGATTATGCAAAAGAAGGATTGTTTAATGTACTCCATCATTCAGTCGATTTATCCAATATGCGAATTCTAGATTTATGCGCTGGAACAGGAAATTTGTCCTTTGAATTTGTATCTAGGGGGGCAGGAAATATAATTGCTGTTGATGAAAACTACCGGTGTACCAAATTTTTAAAATCAAATGCTATTGATTTAGGTATTGAGAATCAATACCAAGTTGTAAGAGCAGATTGTTTACTCTACTTAAAGGGGAACACAAGTAAATTTGACATAATTATAGCTGACCCTCCGTATGCGGCAGATTTTCATGCTCAAATTGTTCAATTGGTTCAAGAAAGAGAACTGTTACATCCCGATGGAATATTGATCATTGAACACGGAAAACAAACCGATTTAAGTGCCTTAACCAATTTCACATTTTGCCGTATATTTGGTAACGTACATTTTAGTTTTTTTGAAGCTTAACATGCAAAAAATAGCCTTATTTCCCGGTTCATTTGATCCTTTCACGAAAGGACATGAAACTATCGTTCTAAAAGCATTGCAAATATTTGATTCTATAGTGATTGGTATTGGGACAAACACCTCAAAAAAATGCTTATTCCCTATTGAGAAAAGAATACAACATATCGAAGGTATTTTTAAAGGAAATGAAAAGGTAAGTGTAATCGTTTATGAGGGATTAACGGTAAACTATTGTAGCGAAAATAAGATCCATCACCTTATTCGAGGATTAAGAAATACCCAAGATTTTGAGTATGAAACATCCATTGCACATGTGAATAATTCATTGACTCAAATCGAAACAGTTTTTTTTCTTACGGAATTGAAATATAGCGCACTAAACTCCAGTATAGTTAGAGAAATATTTAAAAGTAAAGGTGCCATTGATTCTTTTGTAACCCACGCAGAATTGCTCGTTTAATTCATATTGAATGACTATGAAAAGAGTTTTTACACTTTTACTAATACTGAGTACTTTCCTTGAAAGCGCATCCTTAGCGCAAATGCAAGTCAAAGGTATCGCACCAGAATATTCAAATTCAAAAATTACTTTAAGTTCCATTAGCGATTTTATATCGAATAAGGAAAACCAACTTGCTTCTGATACTATTGATGAAAAAGGATATTTTAATTTAACTGTAAGTGCAGCAAACATTAATAAGGCAGCACTAGAAAGTATTCAAAAATACATCCTGCGGGTAAATAATTCCTATGCTTATTTATATATTGAGAATAGAAAATATTATACCGTAGAATTCCCATTACCAGAATACATCGCAAGTAGTAATAATGAGGTCGAATTAACTTTCTTTGACTTAGACAGTACAGACATTAATTACAAAATACTAGGTTTTCAAGCCTGGATGGATGGGTATCTTTCCGATATTTACTATACTAAAGAAGCTGACCATGCTGCATTTATTAAGAACATTCAGGCATTTAAAAACGAAGCAGCAGCTGTTTATAGCCAAGACACCTCGACTTTTCTTTTTAATTTCGTCAAATACTCCATTGGACTAACCATTGATAACATTCCATTTCTAGGTGCTCCTTCGTTGGCAGATAAATATGATTTCTATTTTTCTGATCAACCAATTGCTTATCAAAACGATGCTTATTTTGATTATTTTAAAGGATTTTATAAACGGTATTTATATCAATTAGAAGGCAGTAATGGTAAAGAACTTTATAGTGCGATGGCAAGTTCTAATTTAGCATTTGCGGACAGTATTCTTAAAAGAGATCCATTTTTGAAAAACCCCGAGTTGCGTGAACTGGTCTTACTCAATATGTTAAGAGAAGAGTACTATAGTAATTATATACCGAAATCAGGAACCCAACAAGTATTATATCAAATTCAAAAACAAAGTAAGTATTCCAATATTAGAAATATCGCATCTGCCTTGTACAATCAATTTAATGGCTTAAATATTGGAAGTAAATTTCCAGATATCAATTTAGATACAAGTAAGCTTAATGAAAATTTAAGTGTCTTAAAAGGAAAATACATCTATGTACACTGCTACAATCCTTCAAACAAAGATTGTATTTCAGAACTTAAAAGCCTTAAAAAATTGCAGGAAAAATACGGACGTGATATAAGTTTTATAACCCTTTACACAAAAAATGAAACTCCATATACTGGAACAGAACAAAGAAATCTTGATGTAATAAACTGGCCCAAATATGGATTTGATGTTAATAATGATGTGTGGGAGCAGTTACAAGTGAAAACATATCCTTATTACCTATTGATAGATGATTCATTTCACTTGTATTCAGCACCTGCTTTAAGTCCAACACCAAATGGAAAATACGAAACAATAGAAAAAACCTTCTACGATTTAGTGCACAAAGACGATGAATAATTTATTTTTTGAAATAAGCCCAAAAAATACCGGATGCTCCTCCTGCTAAATGAGCGAAATGAGAAATATTATCTGCTTTAAAAGAAGCCAAGATTTCTTGTCCTAAATAAAGTACCAATACCAATAAAAATGTGAGCGGAATTTCATTTGATTTGGAATGAACTAGTGTAGATAAAATAATTAACATGAAAACAATCCCACTCATTCCAAGAAGTCCATTATCCCAAAAAAATGTGTGAATAATGGCTGTTATGATAGCTGTAATTAACAACATCAATAAGAATTGCTTAGATCCATATTTCTTTTCAATAATAGGTGCCAGTAATAAAAACATAGCTAGATTTCCCAATAGATGTCCGGTATCAGCATGACCAAAAATATAACCAATAGTACTGATATACCAAACTACATTGTTTTGTTGAAAATCACCATTTAATATAAAAAAATGTGATAATGGATTTGGAAAAGATCTTGCTATAAAGAAAGCCATTACAGCGATTGCTGAAAAAATTAAGGTAATCTTAGAATCAAAAGTAATTTTCATTTTATTCAATTTTTGCACTTAAGCCTTTCTCTAATAATGAAGTACATTGAGGTTCTAATTCATCATACATACCATATTTAACGATGCATTTACCTGCAGTATGAACAATATAAGCACATTGTTCTGCCTCCATTAATTTGTGTTTACACGTAGCCATTAATGAATTAATCACATGGTCAAATGTATTTACATCATCATTATACAAAACTAAGGCAGATTCAGCAACGATTTCTTCCTTAGTTTCAAGTAATTCAAGTGTTTCTGTTTTCATTGTTTCAAAAATAATTAAAATTGAACTTTTCAGCAGCCTTTATTAAAAATTCTAATTCACTATCCTCCGCCACTACAAATTGAATTTGGAGGACATTTTCAGATTTTATAATAGAAAAAGGAATTGAAGATTGTAATAACCAATCGTGCAACTGCGCAGTTAAAGAGAGGTCCTCCATAATCCATGTAATATTTTTATTGGTTTCAGGCACTAAATTCAAATGCATTTGAGCTAAATATATCTGTTCGAATGGAGAAATATCCTCTCGATTAATCTTTCCAGAAATCAAAACATTTTCCTTTTCGTTATAGACAAAAGTTCCTGCTCGATTTACAATTCCTAATTGTTTTGTAGCAGTTTCCTTTTTAATATCTTGCCTAAACTGAACCCATTCTATTTTCGGTGGTGGCGGGTTATCATATACTTTGAAATTGATTTCAAGAGTCTTAGAGATTTGTTCATTAGTGTTTATGTAAGCCTTCTGAGCTATGTAATTTTGTGCTTCTTGAATTGAAATTCTAATTCCATTTCGATATGCAACAATAAAAGCATCTTTAACTCCTTTTTCTATTGCAAGTTTTTTTCTCTTTCTTGCCTCATTAATATCATCAAATTTCCCACTTGCATAACGCAATAATCCATTGGGTGCTTTTGTATAGGTCAATTCATTTATTCCAGGTAGTTGACCTTCGTTGATCGTTTTTGCAAATACTCCCACTTGAACAGTTAAATAAACTTCATCATTTAAAGGAATAGGCTCAATTGCTTCTAGATTTTCCTTCTCTTCTTTATAAATTGCTGCAAGCTCAATATTTATCTCATTTTCAGTGTTTTTCTTACATAAACCATTTAATTCATATTGTCTAGCTTGAGCAATAGTAATTCTTTTTCCATCACAATACGCTACTATGAAAGCATCATTATACCCCATCTTACGTATTTGACCTTTTGCATTAACCGCTTTGTTTATTTCGCCAAAAAATCCAGCCAAATAACACGTTAAACCATTGGCTATTACTTCACCAGAAACAGGAGAAAAACCTCTAAATTTATCATTTGCAATGGGTTTTCTAAAAGCACCTATTTGTACCCGATAATATAATCCTGTTGGTAATTTCTTTAGGATCGGTATTGGAGTTGAAATGTTTTGTGGCGCTATTGGACCATTAGGATTCCAAGCAAATGATTCTGGTAAGATGTTACTGTTGATATTTAATGGAACTATTGGTGAAACATGATCTTGTAATAATTTCTCGAAAGCTGCTTGATTTTTAGTGGACTTAATTTGATTAACTAATATTGCTTGTTTACTTTCGGTTTGCTCTATTTTTAATAGTACCTCTTTTAAAACATTGGCTTTTATTAAAGTTGAAGCATTGAGTTCATGAGGTACTGTATCCATTTGCATTAACTGAAATAACTCTTGAGTTATAGTGATTTTTAATTGCTCTAGACTGTCCAAATATTTTTGCTGGTCTGTATATTCCTTTCGCTGGTTTAAATAGGTAATATAATTAGGTAAAGCTGCCAATTGTTGAATACTTGTTTTATCACTTGATGCATCCACAGTAAAGGAAATAGCTTCTTTTTCTTTTTCGTTTTCAAGAACAGGTGTAATAGGGAAATCATTTATAAGTTGATCAATTAATTTAATTTGATTTTCATATACAGAAAGAAGAGTTTTATCGCTTATCAAAGGAATTTCACTTTTAATAATTTCTTTTTGCATTTGAAGGATACTTATTTGATCCAATTTGTTTTGATTAAGTGATCTTTCTAAATTAGAATCAAAAATCTTCAACAATTCAAGTTTTTCATCAAATAAAATCAATTTTTCTTGTTGTTGGCTAATCATTTGAATGGTATTAATTTGACCTATTTTTATCAAGTCTGTATTGACATTTTTCTCCTCAATTGATGCTTTCGTCAATTTTGAAATTTCTACATTAATTTCATTGACTTGCTCCATAGATTCGGAATATTTTTCCACGACTTTTTGATTCTCCTCAATGCTCTTGTTGCTTTGGTTATTAACTGGGGTTTGTTCCTCAGTTACTGTATTCGCAGCCAAGCGCTCCTCCTCAGCGGTCTTGTTGTTTTGAGTATTGATTGGGATTTGTTCCTCAGTTACTGTATTCGCAGCCAAACGCTCCTCCTCAGTGGTCTTGTTGCTTTGGGTATTGATTGGGATTTGGTCCTCAGTTAACGGATTCGCAGCCAAGCGCTCCTCCTCAGTGATCTTGTTGACTTGGGTATTGATTGGAGTTTGTTCCTCTGTTACCGGATTCGCAGCCAAGCGCTCCTCCTCAGTGGTCTTGTTGCTTTGGGTATTGATTGGGGTTTGTTCCTCAGTTACCGGATTCGCAGCCAAACGCTCCTCCTCAGTGGTCTTGTTGCTTTGGGTATTTGGAGTTTGTTCCTCAGTTACTGTATTCGTTGCCAAGCGCTCCTCCTCAGTGGTCTTGTTGCTTTGGGTATTGGTTGGGATTTGTTCCTCAGTTACCGGATTCGTTGCCAAGCGCTCCTCTTCGATTGTCTTATTGGTTTGAGTATTATTTGGAGTTTGTTCCTCGATAACAGTGTTCGCAGCCAAACGTTCTTCCTCAGTGGTCTTGTTGACTTGGGTATTGATTGGGGTTTGTTCATCAATTACCGGATTCGCAGCTAAGCGCTCCTCCTCAGTGGTCTTGTTGACTTGGGTATTGATTGGGGTTTGTTCCTCTGTTACCGGATTCGCAGCCAAGCGTTCCTCCTCAGTGGTATTGTTGACTTGGGTTTGATTTTTAGCTAGATTAACAGTGTCAAGTTCCAGTAATGAATTTTGAATTTTAATTTTATTGTTTTCAAGTAATTGTAATTGCTCTTGAATTTTCTCAACAAGGTCTGAGTTATTTGTATTTTCAGCTGAGCGAAGACGATCTTTCAAAATAACTTCTTCCCTATTTTTTAATGACAATAATTGATTTAATTGGTCTTGATTAGTATTTAAAGCGAGCAAAGAATCTTCTTGATTTTGAAGTAATATTAGAGGGTCCTTTACTAATTGCTGCTGAGTAATAAGTGCTTCTATTTTTAATTTATTTTCGTGTGTTTCGATTAAACTTTCAAAATTCACTTTTGCAAAATTATTTTCTGAAGATAAATCAATGTCTTTTTGGACTTTAATTTTCTCTAAATCATTTAAGATTTCATTTTGAAGTTTTAAGACTTCGATTCTTTGCTCTTGAATGAACAATTCTTTATTATTTTCAATAAGAGATTCTTGTGTAGTTTTTTGTTCATTTTTAAGCACCTGAATTTTCTCATTGAGCGCGAGTGTTTCTTTTTTAGAAAGTGTATTTGTTGATTTAGAATCAAGAATTATTTGTTCTTCAATTTTATTTAATCGAAGTTCTTCCTCTGATATGGTTGAAGTTAATTCTTTTATTGATTTTGAATGTTCTTCACTCCTACTTGAAAAATCATTTTCAAATCCAGGATTCACAAGTGAAATTAGTTCTTTAATTTTTTGTTGATTTAAGTTTAAAAAGTTCTTCAAGCTGTCCTCATTTTCCTTAAATCTTAATTCCTTCAATTGAGCTCCCAAGCTAGTTGAATTTTCAACTGACTGAATTGCCGAATTTTTTTCAATTTGTTTGTTATAACTAGCTAAATTCTCATCGATAGCAATTATATATTGTTGTTGAACAAGTAGTTGATTTTGCAAGGCTAAGAACTCTTTTTCTGCAACTTCTCTTGATTTAACTGAATTAGCAGTATTCAACTCCTCCTCTTTTAGCTCAATTTGTTTCTGAATATCTTTTAGCGCTTGGTATGATTCCTGTTTGATTTTTGCCAATTTAGCAATTGAAATTTCAATTTCTTCGGGCAATAATTCCACTTCAATTAGAGCGTCCTGCAATTGATCTAAAGCAAGATTCTCATCAGATTCTTTGATCCCAATGGAGGACAGAATACTTTGTGTAGTATTTTCAGCAGGTTTTAATTGTAGATTGGACTTTAAAGAAGGATTGATATTAAATGATGCCATGGCAGTAAGCACATTCAGTTGATCTTCCTCACTGGCATCAAAGGGCTTAAATTTATTTAGAAACAAAACTTCTTCCTCAGCTGCAACTATTTGATATAAAAGCTCTTGTTTTAAAATTTGTTTTGATTTAACAAAAGGGACTGTTGCTAAATTTTCAAATTGCTTATTAGAACCTTCAACCGTAACTATAAACTTAAATTCTCCTCCTCCAGGTAGGAGCAAATTATATTCACCTTGTTCATTTGTAGCATAGGGACCATAAGTAATATTTGACTCTTGATCAATGGCACTGATTTGCGCAGTAAAATTCTTTGGATTCACTACATCCACAAAAATCCCTTTAATCAATTGAATGGTGGATGTAGATTTAGTATTAATAACAGAATAAACTAAGAGTTGACTTTTGGAACTATTTCTATTAGATGCAAAATAAGCCTGATTCAGCGTGTCATCAGGGACAAATAAATAATCATCAGAGCTTGATGAGTAGGGGAAATCAAGATTTTCACAATTAGAAGTGATATTTTCTAATGGATCAAAATCGATTTTAAATACATCAAATCCTCCCATAGAATTATGACCATCGGAAGAAAAATACAAGGTAGAAGATTTTGCATCATAAAAAGGAAAATCTTCATTTGCTTCTGTATTTAATGTTCCCAATATTTTACTTGGAGAAGACCAAGAATCAGAACTTAGTTTTTTACAGAAATAAATGTCTTTTTGATTATTCGGCCCATAACTGGAGAATATTTTATATTGTTCACCCCTCACAAAGTAGTACAAGGGAACGTGATTGTATTTTTTATCATTTTTGGATTGAAATGCAACATCAGTAAAGAATCTACCTAAGCGAGATTCAAAAACGTATTCTAAATAAAAATTTTGAATACTTGATTTTTTCATGCTGATTAAGCGAAGAGAAACTGGATTTTCGAGTAGAACGATACCTTGATTACAGCGTTCAATTTCCTTATTCGCATCGAATTCTCTATTTTTTTCAGTTGTATTTTTTAGATATAATTCATAATAGGAGATTGCTTTTTGAAATTTATATTCAAAGTGATTTAGTTTTCCTAAATAAAAATATACACTCATTGGAGATTGCGGACTTTGCGCTGCAAATTCGAAATATTTTTTAGCGGTATTTCTTTCGTCTGAGTAATAAACACAGACAGCGTACTTAAAATTAAAATCTATAGATTTTGGATCTTGTGCTAATAGTTGTCTGTATTCAACTTGAGCAGTAGCATAATTTAATGCTTTAAAATTTGACTCAGCTTTTTTCTGGATTTGAGCAAGATTTTGAGCAAATAAGGAAGCATTGTCCGTAAAAAAACAGAACAAAAAGATTAAGAATATTACAAAGCTGCCGAATTTATTTTTCACCTATAAAAACCAATACCTATTATTACGCCTTTCTCTTCAAAAGGTTCATTCGATTTTCCTCACCTTTCAGAAGTCGATTTATATTTTTTCGGTGCGCTATAATTACTGAAAACCCAAGTACTACTGTGAAAATTATCATTATTCTAGCATCTGCTTTTACCACAAAATAACTAATAAACGGATAAAAGAATGAAGCTGAAATCGCACCTAAAGAAACATAACGAGAGATTAAAAAAATCACAAGGAAAATCAGCAAGCTTATTGATGCAGCTACAGGATTTAATCCTAGCGTAATTCCCAACGCTGTTGCCACTCCTTTCCCACCTCTAAACTGAGCGAATAACGGGAAAATATGACCTAAAATACAAAATGTTGAAGCAGACAACTGCAAAATTAATTCTTCATCCTTATACGCTAAGAAATAGTTGTGACAAAATAAGGGAATTGAAACCGCTAATACACCTTTTAGAACATCAATTGTCAAAACAGCCCAACCGCATTTTTTTCCTAAAACACGAAAGGTATTGGTAGCACCAGCATTTTTTGAACCATGTTCACGAACATCGATTCCACTACTCCATTTACCAATCCATACCGCTGAAGGGATTGAACCTAATAAGTAACCCAATATGCAAACAACTAATAATAATATCATTTTGATCTTAAATAATCATTGAATTTAACAATAATTAATTTAAGCGATGTCTCATCTGCCAAATCAAATTTAAAATTCTTTGATTTTTTCTTCTCTGGTTTGATTTCAGAAATCGAAGTGTTGAATGCTTCGTCCTTTGCATAGAGCAGCATTTCCCCATCCTTTTTATCCATTTTATAATTGATAAAATAATCTTTATTATTGGCATTAGTCCACTTCATCATTAAGCCTTGATTGGATGCGTCAGAATTAGTTTGATGCAGAATGATATTCATATCAAGTTCCTTTAAAACAGGTTTATCTTCCAAAGAAATTAATACGATTTTATTTTTTGCGATTTGTTCTTCACCCTCTTCATTGAAGGTAGACTTTTTAGTTACAAACCCGGTTGCTAATCCTGTTTCATTAGACTTTGTTTTTATTCTAAAAAACTCATAATGCAGACCTGAAATTAGCATAGTTCCTTGTAAATTAACAGGCATTTTACGAAGTTTATCTTCTTCATAATCTTTATAAAAATCATTTTCCTCTTCTTGATTCAACCAATATTTAGTCACCTCTTTAAAATTGTAACTTTTAGAATTAACATCAGCATCTTTTTGATTTTCAACTTCTTTGAGCGAAGCAGCCAAACCTTCCATGATGTTTTTCTGAAGAGGGAAAACAAATTTACTGGTCAAATTCATTCCGATTTTTTTGGCAATTGGGTCATAATTGATGTCCCCGAAAGATTCAACTTTAACTTCCCCTAGATCAATACCCAAAGATATTTTTCCAATACCTGTGAGGGAACAAGAACTGGTATAGAATGTTAAAATATTTTGATTTTTAACTGTACCATCCAACATTTCTTTTGTCGCAATTTGAAATGCCTCCGCTTTTGGATTATATTGAACATAACCTGATGACTGAAAAATTACAGCGTCATTTTTACCTTCAATCTTAGATAAAAAGGCAGGATAGACTAAAACACTATCCATTTTCTCATCATCCTTCCATAAAAACCCTACTGCCAAGCGATTTCCTTTATCATTCAATGGTTGTTCGCTAATTGGGATTTGAATATTTTTCGCATTCACTGTATCCTTAAAAGCCAACCAAGAACGATCAAAAGAACGACATTGGTGATTAATCCGGGTTGAACCATCACAAAATATCCCAGGATTACTCGCCAAAACTTTCACTTTACCATAATAATCAAATTCAGGACTTAATTTGAATTGCATCTTTTGTTCAACATCCCCTTCTGCGACAGTTGAAAGACCTTCATATTTAATACTTTGCATGGAAAGAGTTGTAAGCAAACTGTCACGATCATAATATGGGTAGCGACAAATTCCTTCATACTTTTTTCGAGAACTAATTTGCACATCTGCCTCAGTGAAGCGATGGTATTTTGTAATATAATTAGCAACAATGACAGCGTTTTTGAGAGGATCCATATACGCTTGCTTGCGTATAGTGATTTTCATACTATCTGGATAAATCTTAGCATCCCCCACCTGAACATATTCAACTTTATTACAGAAAATTGTCTGTGTTTTCAGATCATATTTCGCACTTAAAGAACGATATCGAAGAGAATCCTGACGGTCATCCATAGAGAAGAAATTAGGTTCATTCAAATCTGCGCCAGCTTCAAATGTTGTTGTCTTGGCTTGATTTTTCTCAAAATCAACACTTTCTCCATCCATATACCAAAAGAATTTATCCATGGTACAGTAATATACATTGGCAGGGAATTTAATTCTCTTAGAACCAAAAGAATTAAATTCACCCTTTCTATCTTTAAATGAAACAAAAGATTTAACTCCATCTGTTTCAATAGCCAGTGGAGCGTCGCCCTCGGTAACATACTTATTTCTTAGTGCAAACGATGCTGTATCTGATAAAATATCATAATAAGTAAAATTATACTTTCGGGAATTCATGACGGCGTCATTAAATAAAATTTGACCCATTCCATTCATTCCAGACTTAGAAAGCATAACGGTTCCATTCAATTGACATTGATTTTCGAACATCTCAAGATTAACATTTTTATATGCGCTTGCTTTAAGAACTTGCTTTTTGGGCAGAAAACTAATAAATGCTGCTTCTGAAAAGACTTGAGGAACTGCAATTCCTTTCTCACTGCCTACATTTGTAAATTGTGCAACACCAATGGTAGAATCTGGTAAAAAAGTTAATTTTTTAGATATGGCTGAAGCACTTAAAAAATTAATAGTCCCCGCCCCTTGCAATCCATTATTGGACAAAAGTATTTTATTTTCATATCTCGAAGCATCACCATAAAATGGGAGTCCACCAGCGGGAGCAACCGTAGAGAAGCCAAAGGAATAATCATTCATTATTTTTAATGATTCCTTAAGAGGTGGAAAAATTCCCCCTGAGATCAATTCACCTTTAAAATTAAGCGCCAATTCACTAAAATCATCCAGACTATCCAATTCAAAAGGGTCTAATCGATAAAAGAAACGACTTGAATCGTAAGCGCCTCTGACAATTTCTGGCGCATTATATAGGATTCTTGCACTCCCTGGAATTAATAATTTAGGAAAAGTTGAATTTAAGTTACTTTTTCCAGATCGTGAACTTGGATGATCAATTAACAATTCTCCTTTCAAATAACTAAATGAACTCAACATTTCAATCGAATTTTCACCATCTTCCTTCCTTAAAGGCCTAACATTGAGCGCTGCATAATCAAGAGCATTTAGCTGAAACTTAAAATCATCATATCGAAAATCGGCATCAAGCACTTGGGCATTAAATTTACCTGACGTTAGCCAGCCTTTAAAATGCATATCTCTATTTCCTTTAACAATAAACTGAGCTGAATCTGGTTCAATTGCTGTTTTTTGCACGTTCGAAATTGAAATGAAATCAGTTCCAGTTACAAACATTTGTTGTTTATCAATATCAATAAAGGCAAAATACGGTTGAAATTTATATCTTGAATTCATCGCCTCATACTCATTCGATCGTTGCTTTAAATTAGGATTGTTATCTATTTGTTCCTTTGTTATTTGTGGATCCAAATTTCTTGGTCTTAAATCAGACTTAAAAGCAATATTATCATAATCACTTTTACCATTCTTTGCTGCAGCAAATCTGACTAATTTATCAGTGACAGTAATCATTTTCTCATTCCCATCATACTGCAAAAAACCCTTGCTCACTAAGTCATACATTAGAGACTTATTCGTCTCAATTGTTGCCGACATTACATTGGCTAATTCACCTTCAGAAATAAATAATGACCCATTTTTATCTACATAATTTGCAATAGAAGTCAAAGGATTGTTTTTACTCATGCCCTTTAATTTATCAAATAATTGCTCATCAAAATAATTTATCGATTCTATATTAATGACTTTTTGCTCCTGAGTTGTTCCAACTTCATAAGTATAGTAAGGTTGTGGTGAATTCAATTTCCATTGCAAGACCGGTGCATAAACATTCAATTTTAAAAAATAATCAGTGAACGGGAAAGCGACGCCTCCTATTTTTTTAGATGTGGCCGTTAGTAATTTTTTAGATTCATCAAAATAGAATAAGCATTCATCGACCACCAAAGAATCACCATTTTTATATTGCATCTTCAATCTTGCATCTCTAGAAATAATTTGTGTAGGATCCATTAAAAAATTTAGCGATGAGATTTCAAAAAGTTTATTTTGCTTGTAATTAAAAATCAATTTAGCTGGATTTTCAGGCTCACCTTTCCCAATAAATTTTGCGCCTTGCAAGGAGAATCCGCCATCATAATCAACATTTTCCCTCAAGGCTTTTATTTTAAGTCGCTTTTCAAAAGAATTAAATTGTGGTGCACCCTCATCATCTGTTAAATCTGATGAAAATTTATCAATTAATTTTCCTAAAATAGGTGTTGGGAAATAAGGTGTTGTTAGGGACACCGTATCAACTTTTAGAGTGGATTTATTTAGATCGACTTTATATCTTCTTAATTCTGCAAAAGTTTCCAATTTACTAAATCCTGCTTTCTCCCAAGTAACAGTTCCATTTGCACCAATAAATTTATGTAAATCTAGATCAAGAACGCCACTAGTATTTTTAATAATTATACTGTCCTGATTCTTTCCACTTTGACTAAATAAATAACAACTTAAAGTTCCCGCATTACAAATTATTTTTACCCCTTTTTCTTGATTCCACTCAAAACTCCCGGAGGTAAATGTCCAGCGAAAACTATCAGTTGAAGTTATACTCCTATATTGAAAAAAATTAGCTGAGAACTCTATAAACTTCTGAAAATCTTCTAATTCTTTTTCTAAATAAATAGAATTAATCTGATTCCATTCGGAATTAAAGGAACCATTAAATTTATTTTCAACTTGAAATAAGCAAGCTCTTACATAGAGACAGGACAATAAATAATCAGAATGTTTTTTATAAATAGCATTGGCACCATCAATCATTGTATTAAACTGCGTATCACTTAACAAGGTTGAATTAACCAATTTAGGTAGCTTTTCTTTTACGAATTCAAGCTCTGACTCCGCAATGAAAAGTCGCTGAGTCTCTTTGATAAACTTGTCACGATCTTTTGTGAAATTTTGGGCTGTTAAGCAAGAAATGGATAAACAAAAAAGAGAAAAACAAAATATTTTAATCATAATGTAGATTTATTTAAGTGCATTAATGCCCAAGTTTCTTTTTCTTCTATTGAAATCAAAGTGAATCCTAGTTCAATAGTTAGCGCTTCCAATTCAGGAACATCAGTTTTGAAAAATCCACTAAGAAGCAAATCACCATCCATTGTTAACAATTGCGCATAACGCGGCAGCTGCGCTTTGAGTACATTTTTATTGATGTTTGCTAAAATAAAGTCATACTTTAATTCCGGGATTTCATCAACACCTCCAATAATCCCTTCAATGGCAATACAGCCATTTCTTGAAGCATTTAACATTGTATTTTCAATCGACCATGGTTCAATATCAATTGCAATAATTTTTTTTGCGCCCAATTGTTCCGCTAATATGGCCAAAACACCAGTTCCAGTTCCCATATCTAAAACTAATTTGTCGTCAAAAGCCAAATCAAACATTTTTTGGCAAACCAAATAAGTTGTTTGATGATGTCCGGTTCCAAAGGACATTTTAGGTTCTATTTCAATAACTCTATTTCTACGAGCGGATGCATCGTGAAATGGCGCTACAATTGATAACTTATCTTCTATATAAACAGGGACAAAATCAGCTTCCCATTTCGCATTCCAATTCTGTTGGGCTATTCTTTGATGCGTCCATTTCATTTCCAATTCATCGATCTCAGACCAATTATGAAGCAAAGTATTTAATGCATCTTCTTCCAATAAGCCAGACTGAACATAAGCTTTAACTGATTGCTCTTCTTCCATAAAGCTCTCAAAACCTATTTCAGCTAAACAAGCGACAATAATTTCATTCCAAGGTTCAAAGGGAACTGGATAAAATTGATATTCAATATATTCCATTAAAATGAATTTAATAAGGTGGTCATACTTTCAAAATTCAGAGAAGCACCTCCAATCAAACCGCCATCGACATTATTTAAAGAGAAGATCTCCCTCGCATTGGATGGCGTGCAACTACCACCATAAATAATCCTAATGGAGTTTGCTATTTCAGCACCATACTGATGGACTAGTGTTTCACGAATGAAAGTATGCATTTCTTCTATTTGTTGACTATTAGCAACCTTACCTGTTCCAATAGCCCAAATCGGTTCATAAGCAATAACACAAGTGCTTATTTTTTCTACAGAAAGATGTAAAATCCCTTCTTTTAATTGACTTAAAACAAATTCTTTTTCAGTGCCTGCATCTCGTTTATCCAAGGATTCCCCACAACAAAAAACCAATTCTAAGGATGCATTTACAGCCGCATCAACCTTATTTTTTATCAACGTATTGCTTTCTTGAAAAATAGATCTTCTTTCACTGTGACCTACTAGAACAAATTTTGCTCCAGTACTTTTTACTTGTTCAGCAGAAACAGCTCCCGTGTAGGCTCCAAAGTTTTCTGAATGAATGTCTTGAGCACCAAAAGATAAGTTAGATCGATTAATGCAATCGGACAAATAGATTTGACTGGGAAATATAACAAATTCCGGTGCATCTTCCTGAATTGAAATGCTTGATAATGCAAGAAGCAGGACTTCAAGCTCCGATTGTAGGAGATTCATTTTCCAATTTGCGCCTATAAATTTTTTCTTCATAGTTAAAGATAGCGCTTTACTCCGAACTACTTATCCTTAGCTAATATTTTTTTGAACGCTGCAGCGTTAAATTTTTGATCCTCAATACCGTGGTATATTTTTTGAGTAGATCCATTCCATAAATAAAAAACTCCAGGTACATCTCTACTGTTTCCAAGCTTACTCCAGAACGTCACAATATCCATGACATAATTAGGATACTCCGCCCCGGCAAACTTAAAGAAATCTGGAATTTCCTCAGGCGCTTCATCCATAAAAATAATTTGAATCGCTGGAAAATCTTTATTTGCTTTTTTCATTTCTGTTAATGTCTTTGCCGTTGCCCGACAATGATCGCAGCTAGGTGCGAAGAAACAAAGTATTTGTTTTCCTGAATCAATATTTGGAAAGATATTAGAAAATCCAGATTTTGTCTTTTTAGGACCAAGATTAACAGGAACAGTATCTTTTTTTATCACTTCGACAGTCTTTGCTGCGGTGGTACCTATCACTTTAGAAGCCACTACTTCATTTGGAATTTCATTGATTTGCTTTGGTTGAGACGAAATTGATTTCATAGGTCCAACAAGAAAAATTAGAAGTATCGAAGCCAATACAACATTGAGTAAATGCATCAATTTGGGACGGTCTTGCCCTTCAAACTTTTTAAATAATACAATTAAAAGCGCAACAGACACTAAATTTTTTATCAAAGCTTGAACTGGAGTCATGGGCAAGAGAGCTCCGAAACATCCGCAATTACCCTGATTACCAGAACTCAATATTGAAATTGACAAATGCACTATAAAGACCATCAGCATTAATATTGTTGCTGGAATTACAATTTTTTTAAGATAAAAAGGAAGTAATAATAAAATACCCAAAGACAATTCAACACCAATTAATATTCTAGAAAAATAAGAAGCGTAAAATTGATCAAATCCAAGTGGAATTAATTGTTTTGCTTCAAAGGTTGAAAGGGCAAAATATGGATTTGGGTAGAGTTTAGCAATTGCAGAAAGTAGGAACAATGCAGAAACAGCAATTCTAATGGACCAAGGTAGATAGCGACTTAAGTTTTTCATATTATTTCGTTTTGGTTAAAGTTAAGCACTTGCCTTTGACACTATAAAACACTAACAATTATTTAACATCTAAAAGAATAAGTGCGAAAATTGCATAATTAAGCATGTCAAAATAATTGGAATCTATACCCTCACTTACTAGAGCAGTTCCTTCATTATCTTCCATTTGCTTCACCCTTAATATTTTAGTGAGAATTAAATCTGTTAATGAACTCACGCGCATATCTTTCCAAGCTTCTCCATAATCATGATTTTTTTTAGCCATGAGCGCAAGTGTTTCAGTGACATACTTATCATAAAGAGTTGCAGCTTGTTCAAGAGGTAAATCCAATTCATGTAACTCTGTTTCCTTGAATTGAATTAATGCCATGATGCAATAATTAACAATGGCAACAAATTCTCCGTCTATGGACTCCCCTACTTTATTTTCGCCTGTAACTTGGATCGTTCGAATTCTCTGCGCCTTGATAAATAATTGATCCGTTAAGGAGGAGGATCGTAAGATACGCCATGACGTTCCATAATCTTTTGTTTTCGCAATGAAAACTTCACGGCATTTGTTGCTTATATTTGTTGCTTGTAATAATGTATTACTCATATCTATTTTATGGCATTTTTCGGGGTTGAAATTAAACATTTTCGTTCACATAAATACTTACGCATTCGTAATAAATTGTTCGACTTAGCAGAACCAAAGATAATTGGCATCATAAATTCCACTCCAGATTCATTTTTTAAGGATAGTAGAGCATTAACATCTGAAGAGATTGAAAGATCTGTTAACAAAATGATCCATGAGGGAGTTGATATCATTGATATTGGTGCATGTTCAACTAGACCAGGAGCCGAATTAATTTCAGAAGAAGAAGAATTAAATAGAGTTATTCCTGCAATCACCTTAATTAAAGAGAAATTTCCTGAACTGATTATTTCTATTGATACGTTTAGAGCCAAGGTTGCTGAGCAAGGTTTGATCGCGGGTGCGGATATAATCAATGATGTTACTGGTGGAGATTTTGACCCCAATATTTGGACCATTGCAGCAAAATTCAAAGCACCTTATATTCTGATGCATTCGCGAGGAAATTCGAAGACAATGCATGATTTAAGCAACTATGACCATGTAAGTCTCGAAATACTACTTTTTTTATCCGAAAAAATTAAAAAAATAAAGGAGGCAGGAATTAAAGATATCATCATTGATTTAGGATTTGGATTCGCTAAAAATGAGCAGCAAAATTATCAATTGATGGCAGATCTTGAATTATTTGATTTATTAGAATTCCCAATACTTATTGGCATCTCAAGAAAATCAATGATTTATAATAGATTAAATATTGCACCAGAGGAAGCGTTAAATGGCACAACAGTTTTGCATACCTATGCACTAAGTAAAAACGCTAATTTCTTGCGGGTACATGATGTGAAAGAAGCTGTTGAAATCAAGACTTTACTTAAACTTGATAGAAAATTAAAATAATTGAATCCTTTTTTTTAACTTCGCTAACTTAAACTGCATACCTAATTCATATGAAAGTTTTTTCTTTAATTTTTGGAATGCTTGTTAGTATCTCTGCTTTTGCACAGCCTACTGCAAGTTTTACAGTCTCTGACAATGTGATTTGCGAGGGAGTTTGTATTGATATAGTAAACACATCATCTAATGATGTTGTTGCCTCTACTTGGACTTTTGGAGGTGCAGTGCCTTCTTTTTATAGTGGTGCCAATCCAGGTCCAGTATGCTACGCAGCAGCTGGTACTTTTACCATTACACTTACAGTAGCAGATGCCAATGGTGTAACAAGTGCTTCTAGTCAAATTGTTACTGTAGGTGCGATTCCTTTTATTTCTGCCACAGCTTTGGATAGTTTAGGAGGAACAGCAATACCTGACACTTTAGTTAACATGTATGGATCAGCGGTATTGTCTGCGACAGGATTTGTTCCGGGAGATTCTATAACTTGGTCACCAAGCAATAATATTACCTGTATTAATGCTTCTTGTGATACAATAATTGCAACACCTTTCTTTAATACCTACTACATCATAACCAATACTTCACCTGAGGGTTGTATTGCTAGCGATACCGTATTTATTTCCGTTTCTTTCAGAGATTCTGTTGTAGTATCTATGCCTAACGCCTTTTCACCCAATGGCGATGGAGAGAATGATGTTTTGAAAGTACTTACAAATGTTGACGCAAACCACAATTACAACCAAGGAGACATGAACGGTTTTGTTGAAGGTGGCGCTATTGTTGAAATGGATCTTCAAATTTTCAACAGATATGGACAATTGGTATTTCACAGTACAGACCCAAATGAAGGTTGGGATGGAACTTTTAAAGGTAAGGCCTTAAACCCTGCGACTTTTGTTTATAAAATTGACTATAGATTAATTAATGGTTTATCAAATTCCTTTACAGGAAATGTAACACTTTACAGATAAGACACATGAAAAAAGTTATACTTACCCTATTCTTAGTTGTTTCTGCTAATGTATTATTAGCACAGCAAGCTTACAATTCAAGTCTTTGGAATCAAGCTCCAAGTCTATTTAATGCCGGTTCTGTAGCAACTGGAAATGAAGATTATAGCTTCTTTACTAATTTTAGATTTCAATATTTTACAGTTGAAGGAGCACCAATGCGCACCAATACGCTAAGTACTGAGTTTAAATTTTCAGATGGAGCTTACAGTAAAAACAATTTTGGAGTTGGTTTAAATGTCATCAATGATCAAACTGGTGATAATAAACTCATGACTACTGCTGTTACTATTCCTGTGAACTACACCATTCAATTGGATCAGAGAAATAAATTATCCGTTGGTGTTGCACCGGGGTTTTATATGCAGTCTTATGACCCAGCGACGCTTAATTGGGGATCTGATTGGACTGGAAATGGATTTAATGGTAATTATGGTGATCCAATTTATATTAACTCGAATTTATCTAGAAGTTCTTATGGTGCTTTTGATGTGAATTCAGGGATATTTTATCAACACACTCAACGAAATAAGTCTAGATTTTATGGTGGTTTAGCTTTAAATCACATGACAAGACAAAAAATTGACTTCTCTTTTACTGCAGATAAAATGTACATGCAAATGGTCGTTAATGCTGGTGCCGATATTACAACAAGAAGAAGAGATTTTAGATTACAACCTCAAATGATGTATTTTAGAAATGGACCAAGTAATAATTTAGTATTGGGTGTAAATTGTGAAAACATTTTGTCCTCAGGGTCTGAAATAACTAACATTAACAAATCAAAAACAGTTAGTTATGGTGTTTTTTATAGAATGAATGACGCTGTAGTAGCTTCTTTCAGTTATAAAATTCAAAACTTCAAAATAGGAATTGCGTTTGATGCCAATGTATCTCGTTTGAGTTCAGCTACAAGTGGCGTAGGAGCAGTTGAAATATTCTTCAAGTCCATTCACATGTACGGAAAGAAAAAAACTAAATTAAGAAAAGATTAATTTAATTTAGTTGTTAAATTCATTCACTCCCCCTGTGTGAATGAATAAAATTCTTTTGTTTTGCAATTCGTTTAGATGATGTAACAGACCATACATTGCTTTTCCTGTATAAACCGCATCTAATTGAATCCCACTTTGAATTTGAAAATTAAAAATAAATTCCATTAAGGTCTCATCTTTTTGAGCGTAGCCACCAAAGTGAAATTGATCCAATATACGGATACGGTGTTGATGCAACTGAAAGTCCTCACTCCTACCGCAACGTTCTGAAAGGGACTTCATTTCATTGAAGGAATCAAAACCTTTTAAAGCAGGAAAAACCCAAATTTCAGAAGTAATTGGACTTGAAAAAAGAATCCCTAAACTCGTGGTGCACGTTCCTTGAGAAAGACAAATGACATCAAAATCATTAGTAGTTTCCTTTAAAATTTCTTCACATCCTTTAATGCCATTTCCATTGGCTCCACCTTCAGGAATCACTAAATACTTCAATTCATTTTCATAAAGAAAAGTGGATGATTGTTTTTTTTCAAAATAGCTGCTTCGAGAAATAAAGCGCAACTCCATTCCTAGCTGGGAACATTTTCTTAAAAGTAAATTTGAATTTTCATTCAATTCTTCTCCACGAACATAAGCGATTGATTTTATGTTAAATTGCTGTGCAGCAGATGCGACAGCGAGTAAATGGTTGGAATAAGCGCCGCCAAAAGTGATGCAACCAACACATTGATTGAGTTCAATTTCTTCAACATTATATTTTAATTTGCGCCATTTATTCCCAGAAACAAAAGGATGAATTAAATCATCTCTTTTAATGAACAAATTATTAGCACCTTTGTTAAAAAATAGTAGATTGATTTCTTGAACGATTGAATTTGATATATTAATTTCAGACATTAAAATAAATAATGGAAAATGAATTCGCCTCTTTTTCGCAAGGTAAAAGTAAACTTTCTAAGGAAGATTATTACTTAAACGAAGAAGGATTCATAATTTTTACCGAAGAATATCATTCAAAAAGAGGATATTGCTGTAAAAGTAATTGCAAACATTGTCCTTACGGATATGATAAAAATACAGGAGAAATTAGAAAGAAATAATTAATAAATTCCTTTCTCAGGAAACCTTCCTTTATATTGCTTTAGCACTTCTTTAATGTGATTAATGTCAAAATCAACATTTCCGCTTGGATAATAAAGACTGTTGAATCCACCGGTTTTTGTTGCATAATCAACGTAGCAAATATAAATTGGCACTTGTGCTTTTTGCGCTATATAATAGAATCCTTTTTTCCATTTTGGATTATAACTTCGTGTTCCTTCAGGAGAAAACACCATGTACATGGTCTCATTTTGCTCGAAATACTCCAATGCAGCTTCAGTAAGATTGTTTGTTTTTTTGCGATCGACAGGAATTCCACCCATAGCTTTAAGGATAAATCCTAAAGGAAAGAAGAATAATTCCTTTTTAATCAAAAACTTTGCTTTTACACCATAGGTCATAAATGCCATTTTTCCAAGCACAAAATCCCAGTTGGAAGTGTGAGGACCAACAACAATTACACATTTTTTTATGTCTGTTGGTGCATTAGGGTCAATTTTCCAACCAATGAGCCAAAAAATAAATCGAATCAATAATTTCATACCCAAAATTAATCAATACAAAAGAAATAGGTTAAATAAAAGTAAGGAATTGAAAAAACAAATATAGATTGATGTAAATTTGTAAAAGATGCGAAAGATTAAGTTATTCATGCAAATTTCCACCATTGCCTTTTTTTGGTTGGTGGTATATATTGGGACAAAAGAATTCAAAGCTATTGAATCTAATTCCCACAAAAAAAGCACTACAAAAATACTATTACCGGTAGGCACAACTGATTTAATTCAAATTAAACCAATTGCCTTAACAAAAGAAATACTCTTTGATTTATGGTTCAGAAATAAGGATGTAGCTATATTAAACGACCTACATGATGTTATTAATTTAGATAAATATGATACCAGAGGAAAATTAATCAGTGCATTTGATTTAAGAGAAGATATTTATTTACTTCAGATTACTAGAAAAAATGAAAACCTTTGGTTTATTAGGGGAAAATCGAACCTAAGAGAAACCAATAATCGCGTATTAGTTTTTGAAAATAAGAGACATGACAAGTATGCCTTCATAGGAAATTCATCAAAAGTAAAATTAAGTAAAGCAGAAATTAAATCACTTTTGTTCGATTCGAATTTTTTAATGGAAATAAAAGAAAATACAACTTTAAATCATTTTAAAATTGAAAAAAATAAAGTTCGATATTCCTATCAAGTTGAACTAGAACATGAACAAGTCACCATAAGATCTAAAGGAAATCCATACAAAAGAAAAACACTAAAATCCTCAGAACGTTGTTTTCATTTTTCGTCAAAAGTCAACCAACATTTTATTGGCTATAAAGATTTTAAAAAAATTGCAGCATTGATATCCGATATGGATGATATTTCACTTAATTATTATGGTGCTAACTTTTTTGAGAGTGAAATTAAAAGTGGTATTGCTCCTTCATTTGAATTATTATTAAACTTTAAACATCCGACAAAAAAAGAAGAGGTAATGCAAATACTGCAAGATGAAATTGGAATTTCTTGTCAAAGGGTAGGGAAAAACATAATCTATAATGGGACGACTTATTACTTTAAACAAATAGCGAAAAACTCAATTTATATAGGTATAAAGAAATACCAAAACAACTTCATGACATCAACCAATCAACCCTTTGTAATTTCAGGGCAGCCAAAATACATAACTGAAATAAGGAATTTAGGTTGGAAAGGAGCTTTTTTAGAATTCATTCCAGCCTATAGCGTAAGTAAAGAATTTTCGGAAACGATTACAGAAATCAATACCATTGAGAAACCAAACAGAAATCTATTTGAGGTGAAATTTAAAAAAGATAAAATACCTAGTATTGAAATACTAAGACTTGCATTGAACTTAAATAAAGAATATTAAAGTCTAAAGATTAACGCGTAAAGAGCATTTCTCTAAATTTTGGCAATGGCCATAATTCATCTTCAACAAGCAATTCCAATTTATCAGCATGATAGCGAATTTCGTCAAAGTGAACCTTAACATTGTCGCAATAAGATAGTGCTTTTTGTTCGGCATGAGCTTCTTTGTTGGCTAATTTTCTCTGAACAAGCATTTTATCAGAAGCTGACTTCATTGAATTTAAATGACCACTAATTTTCTCTAACAATTCAATTTGAGCTTTTGCTATTACTCGACCTTCTTTATCTCCAAAAATTTTCAACAAACCGCTTACATTTTCTATTAATTTATTTTGATATGTAACGGCAGCAGGAATAAAATAATTTTGTACGATATCCCCCATCAGTCTGGATTCAATTTGAATCTTAAGAATATAATTCTCAAATTCAATTTCTTTTCTCGCCTCCAATTCACGAGGGGAAAGCACCCCCATTTCATCAAACAAGCGAATCACCTCTTTATTATCCCAAACTTTCAATGCTCTTGGCGTATCCTTTAAATTGGACAAACCTCGAGAAAGCGCTTCAGTAACCCATTCTTCACCATATCCATTTCCTTCGAAGCGAATTTTCTTGGAGCTTTTAATAAGCAATTGTAATTCTTTTAAGATTGCTTCATCTTTAGATTCTCCTTTTGCGATTCGAGCATCTACAGATTTTTTAAACAATTGCAATTGCTTTGCAACTATAGTATTTACAACAATCATCGCAGATCCGCAATTTGCAGAAGAACCTACCGCTCTGAATTCGAATTTATTTCCTGTAAATGCAAATGGTGAAGTCCTGTTTCTATCCGTATTATCCAATAAAATTTGAGGAATTTTCCCAATATTTAATTTCAATTCAGTTTTATCTTGAGGCGTCATTTTACCTGCTTTTACATTCTTTTCTATATCGTCAAGAAGTGTAGACAGCTGTGTGCCGATAAAAACAGAAATAATCGCTGGAGGCGCTTCGTTGGCACCCAAACGGTGATCATTACCCGCTGATGCAATTGCAGCTCTTAATAAGTCCGCATTATCATGGATTGCCATAATAGTATTTACGAAGAAGGTTAAGAACTGTAAGTTAGACTTTGGATTCTTACCCGGAGCTAATAAATTTACACCAGTATCAGTGCTCAGGGACCAATTGTTATGCTTTCCAGAACCATTTACTCCAGCAAACGGTTTTTCATGAAGCAAAACACGGAAATTATGTTTTCTTGCGATTTTTTCCATCAAATCCATCAAAAGTAGATTGTGATCATTGGCCAAATTACATTCCTCAAAAATTGGAGCACATTCAAACTGGTTGGGTGCTACTTCATTGTGTCTTGTCGTAACGGGGATTCCTAATTTCAAAGCTTCCATTTCAAAGTCACGCATGAACGCTGTTACCCTTTCAGGAATAGAACCAAAATAATGATCTTCTAATTGTTGTCCTTTTGCGGGAGCATGACCGAACAAGGCTCTTCCGGTAAGCAATAAGTCAGGTCTAGCATTAAATAAGGCTTGATCAATTAAAAAATATTCTTGTTCCCAACCAAGTGTTGCATTCACCTTCGTTACATTTTTATCAAAATATTGGCAAACGTCCACAGCAGCAGAATCAATCGCTGTTAAAGCCTTAATTAGTGGCATTTTGTAATCTAATGACTCTCCTGTGTAAGAAATAAAAATGGTTGGAATACATAATGTTTTTCCAATGATAAAAGCAGGAGATGAAGGATCCCAAGCAGTATATCCTCTCGCTTCAAAAGTATTTCTGATTCCTCCATTTGGAAAAGAAGAGGCATCTGGCTCTTGTTGAATTAACAAATCACCATCAAATCTTTCAATCGCTTTACCTGGTCCAATTGGTTTTAAAAAAGCATCGTGTTTCTCTGCTGTAGAACCTGTTAGTGGCTGGAACCAATGCGTATAATGCGTAGCACCTTTAGATATGGACCAATCCTTCATAGAGGAAGCTACTTGATCTGCATTCTTTCTATCCAAACGAACCCCAGTTTGCATGGAAGCCATCATCGATTTATAAGTTTCGGAAGGCAAATACTCGCGCATTACTTCAGCATGAAATACATTGGATCCAAATAAATCAGATAATTTACCGTCAAAATCGATGTTTTTAGGTTCTCTATTCAATACATCTTGATATGCTCTAAGTCGCTTCGTTGCCATAATTTGAATTTTTTTTACAAAATTAATCTAAAATAATTGCCATTAAACAATTTTTTTTATCTTTTTTTCAACACACCCCCTATTTTTTAGGGGGTACTAATAAAATTTTAATTAAATGATAATTTTAATACATCACCTCAAATTATATTTAATTTCGAACTTATAAATAATCAGTAAGAACTTGTGCAAGAAAAAACAAAACAACTTTTTAAAGAAATTATAGAAAATCAACTCCCCGGAGAAGATGCTCATTTGATGATGTTACCAAAAGGCAGGCAATTATCAAGTATTTCTAGAAAAGAGGCAGTTGATCCAAAACAAGCTTCCGTTGCAGTGCATCTATTCATTACAAAAATTGAAGAACCCTATTTAATTTTGATCAAAAGGAGTGTCTATGATGGCGCACATAGCGGACAAATTGCTTTTCCTGGAGGGAAATTAGATGAAAAGGATAAGAATTTAATACAAACTGCTTTAAGGGAAAGCCATGAAGAAATCGGCCTAAGTACAGATGAAAGTCAATTGATTGGTGCCTTAAGTCCGGTTTATATTCCTATTTCTAATTTTAATGTTCAACCTTTTTTATTTCTGCATTTTAATTCTCTTGCTTTACTCGCTGAGGATAGAGAAGTCGCCGAAATTTTGACCGTCCCACTATCTGAAATTATAGAAGATAAAAATATCCAAAAAAAAGAAATAACCCTTATGGATACAAACGAGTCCATTGAAGTGACAGGTTTTTTACTTCACGAAAATTGGGTTTGGGGCGCAAGTGCTTTAATTCTAAATGAAGTAAAAGAAGTCTTGAAAATCTATTATAGAGAAGAAAAATAAATCTTACTAAAAACAAAAAGAGGAACAAATTATATTTGTTCCTCTTTTCGCTAAATCAAACTAAAACTATAAAACTTAAATTACCACTATGAAAAGTAATTCTAGACAAAGGTAAGCTTGTATTTTTGTTTTCATGCATCTTTAAAGATAATAAATGTTAATTAAATCAAAGTAATTTTCAATTGCTTGTTTAGTAAACACTTAGCTTTCTCGCACGCAACATTTCTCTTTTACCTGGCGGACCTTCCAGGGACTCTACTATAAATCCAGCAGACTTCAAATCCCTCTTTACTTGGCCTTTTGCGCAATAAGTAACTAAAACGCCGCCCAGATTCATTAAATTATAAACTTGTTTAAAAATGGATAAAGTCCATAATTCTGGTTGAGATTTCGGAGAAAAAGCATCAAAGAAAATCAAATCGAAGCTTTCTTCTCCATTAAAATCCTGCAAATACTTCTGCACCTTAATTATAGTGAATTTATCATTTACTAAAAATTGCTGTTCCCAATCTGAAGTGATTATGTCATCATAAATTGATTTGTAATCTAGGTATTTCCCATTGGAATAATTCATTTTATGCAATACTTCTAATGCTATGGGATTCGGTTCTAAGCCAACATATTTGACCTTGATTTGATTCTGCATTGACCAAGCAGCAGCTAAAAAACAATTTAACCCTGTACCAAAGCCTATTTCTAATATGGAGATTTCATTAGCGTCTAAAAAATCATTAAGTCCTTGCTTAACAAATACATGTTCTGACTCTTGAATGGCACCATGAAATGAATGATAATGCTCTTCTAACTCAGGTAAATAAATACTAGAGGATCCGTCCTCAGTAATTACAATTTCACGTTCCATCAATTACTAATTTTTCTAACAAGCATTAAGCCATCGCGAATGGGAAGTAAAATATTGCTAACTCTAGAATCATTCTGTATCATTAAATTGAAATCTCTTAACAATTGAGTGTCCGGATCTTGAGCATCCTGATCAACTACTTTTCCTGACCACAAAACATTATCTGCTATAATCAAACCGCCGACTTTTACTTTTGGGAAAATTTCTTTGTAATAATTAATATAATTTTTTTTATCTGCATCGATAAATACCAAATCAAAATCGTATCCTAACTGAGGAATGATAGATAACGCAGGACCTATTTTGAGTGTTAACTGATCTGCAAAAGAAGATTCTTGAAAATAACCCTTCACCCTTGCTTCTAATTCATCATTAATATCAATCGTAATTAAAGTGCCAGATTTTGAGAGACCTTCCGCCAAACACAAAGCAGAATAACCTGTATATGTTCCTATTTCAAGAATTTTATTGGGTTGTACTAAGCTTGAAATAAGGGACAAAAATCTACCCTGAAATGGACCACTTAACATTCGAGGCTGCAGCACATTTAAGTGTGTTTCTCGTTGAATTTTTTTTAATAAATCGTTTTCTAGTGAGGTATGTTCAACAACATACTTGTCTAAATTTGAGTCTATGAATTCCATTTTCTTTGAAAAGATAAAAGTAAGAATAATAGCTTAATATTACGCCCTTTCAGGGCTTTTAACTGGGTTATACTTACAGACTCATAGGGCTTTGCTCCATGATTAGATATCGCGCCCTTTCAGGGCTTATATGACTGCATGATTCTTGCCGCAACATAGGGCTTTGCCCAATGTTTAGATATCACGCCCTTTCAGGGCTGTCAACTTCTATTCAAATGATTCGAATTACACAAAAATCATTCGCCCCAGCAACTAAAAAAAATAATCCAAATGTTTTTATTTATAAGCACTAAAGCCCTGAAAGGGTGAGATATATTAACGATGGAGAGAGTCCATCGGAAATAGAAAACAACCAACATTAACAAAGCCCTGAAAGGGTGAGATATATTAACGATGGAGAGAGTCCATCGGAAATAGAAAACAACCAACATTAACAAAGCCCTGAAAGGGTGAGATATTTTAACGATGGATAGAGTCCATCGGAAAAAGAACTAACCAATATTCACAAAGCCCTGAAAGGGTGTGATATTTTAACGATGGAGAGAGTCCATCGGAAATAGAAAACAACCAACATTAACAAAGCCCTGAAAGGGTGTGATATTTTAACGATGGATAGAGTCCATCGGAAAAAGAACTAACCAATATTCACAAAGCCCTGAAAGGGCGAAATACTTAACTCCATGATTCACGTTTTTTTATAGGGCAGAGCCCTATGATAAGATATTACAAACATTAAGGGCTGTCAACTAATGACCGCATTATTCGATTTTATAGAAAAATCATTAATACCAAGACCTTGAAATAATATTATCTCCGATACCACTCTTTAACTGCTTAAGAAAAGTAAAATGATTAAATTTGTATACCAATTTATAATAGTAGCATGACAGTTTCTGAAATACGACAACTTTATTTTGATTTTTTCGCTTCCAAAGGACATCAAATTGTTTCTTCAGCACCTATGGTTGTGAAGAATGACCCAACCCTAATGTTTACCAATGCAGGGATGAATCAATTTAAAGACTATTTCTTAGGGTACCAAACTCCTACCAACAAAAGAATCGCCAATGCTCAAAAATGTTTACGGGTATCCGGAAAACACAATGACTTAGAAGAAGTTGGTGTAGATACCTACCATCATACAATGTTTGAAATGCTTGGCAATTGGTCATTTGGTGATTATTTCAAAAAGGAGGCAATCAATTGGGCATGGGAATTATTGACAGAAGTTTACAAAATACCCACAGATCAATTGTACGTAACTGTATTTGAAGGTGATCAAACAGATAAGGTACCGCAAGATTCAGAGAGTTTTTCTATTTGGAAAGAACTTATTGATGAAGATCGAATCATTCTTGCATCTAAAAAAGATAATTTTTGGGAGATGGGCGATACTGGTCCCTGTGGACCTTGCACTGAAATTCATGTAGATTTAAGATCAAAAGAAGAAAGAGCGCTTCATTCAGGAAAAACATTTGTCAATCAAGATCATCCTCAGGTGATTGAAATCTGGAATAATGTTTTCATGCAATTCAATAGGAAATCTGATGGTTCACTCGAAAACTTACCTGCAACTCATGTAGATACAGGAATGGGATTGGAGCGCTTGGCTATGGCCTTACAAGGAAAACAAAGTAACTACGACACTGATTTATTCCAAACCTTGATTCAGCATATGGTTCAAGTTTCGGGGATAAGTTATGGCGCTGCAGAGGAAACAGATATTGCCTTAAGGGTTATTGCAGACCACATCAGAGCCATTGCCTTTTCCATTGCAGATGGACAAATTCCATCTAATAATGGCGCAGGATATGTTATTCGACGGATACTAAGAAGAGCGGTTCGCTACGGATATCAAACACTGGGATTAAAAGAATCATTTTTAAGTGACTTATCTATTCTTCTTGGAAAGCTTATGGGTGAAGCTTATCCAGAATTAATCCATCAAAAAGATATCATCGCTAAAGTAATTAGAGAAGAAGAAATTAGTTTTTTCAGAACACTTGCATTAGGAATCAAAAGAATGGACTTGTTGATGCAAGATTGCAAAGCTCAAAATAATGAAACTATTTCTGGAAGTGCTGTTTTTGAATTGTACGACACTTACGGATTCCCAATGGATCTCACTTCATTGATTGCTAGAGAAAATAATTTAAAAATTGACGAAGTTGCGTTTGAGGCAGAATTGAAGGTTCAAAAAGACCGATCTAGAATTGCAACCGCAGTAGAAACAAGTGATTGGGTTCAGATTAATCCTGATGTTAATACTGAATTCATTGGCTATGACCATACCGACGCTACCATTGAAATAATTAAATACAGGAAAGTAAGTCAAAAACAAAAATCATTTTATCAATTGGTATTCAATCAAACTCCTTTTTACCCAGAAGGAGGAGGACAAGTTGGCGATAGAGGATCTATTTCAAATGGAAAGGAGAAAATTGAAATTTTTGATACAAAAAAAGAAAATAATCTCATCATCCATTTAAGTGAAAAAATACCAACTGATTGTTCAGGAGATTTTACAGCACTTGTTGATGAAGAGAAAAGAAATCAATGTGCTAAGAATCATTCTGCTACACACCTACTTCACCATGCATTGCGCAGCGTATTGGGCAATCATGTAGAACAAAAAGGTTCACTAGTCAACGACTCCTATTTACGTTTTGACTTTTCTCATTTTGCGAAAATTAGTGATGCTGAAATGATTCAAATTGAAGCTCTAGTTGCACAAGCAATTCACGCCAACACTTCATTAGATGAAAGAAGAGCAGTGCCCATTGAAGAAGCTAAAGCTCTGGGAGCAATGGCTTTATTTGGAGAAAAATACGGTGCTAATGTTCGTGTAATTAAATTTGGAGATTCCGTTGAACTTTGCGGTGGAATTCATGTTCCAAACACAGCATCAATTGGACTATTCACCATCATTTCTGAATCGGCAGTAGCAGCAGGAATCAGAAGAATCGAAGCAATATCAGGCGCACATGCGGAACAATTATTTAGAGAAAAAGCAGCGCAATTAGATCAAGTAAATCTCTTGTTGCGCAACCCTAAAGACTTAAACAAAGCTATTGAAGATCTTTTGCTCAAAAATCAAACATTGACCAAGGAACTTGAATTGGTTCAAAAAGATAAAGCTAAAGTACTTAAGCAAGAATTGAAAAATAAAATTGTCAGTATTAAAGACATCAATTTCCTTAGCGCTATTACCGATTTGGATGCGACATCGGTTAAAGACATTTTATTTCAATTGAAGGGAGAAGTGTCTAATTTTATTGGAATTATTGGAACAAAAGACGCTGATAAATGCACCTTGAATTTATACATAGCAGAACCTTTGGTTGCCAGTAAGTCCTTAAATGCAGCAAAAATAATTCAAGGGATCTCCAAGCATATTCAAGGTGGTGGTGGTGGACAAGCATTTTTTGCAACTGCTGGAGGAAAAGATTCTAATGGCCTCACTACTGCAATTAAAGAATTTGAAGAACTCGTTAATCAATTAAACTGATTTTGATGAAGATTTCAGTAGCCATTTGCACCTATAATCGCGAAAGATATCTTCCTCAATTATTTGATTCTATTGTAAATCAAGATTTAGACCGCACTTTGTTTGAAGTGATTTTAGTGAATAACAATTCTCCCGGCAACACAAAACAATTGTTCGAAGAATTCAAAACAAAAAATCCAGACATCCTAGCAATTTATAAAGAGGAGCATCAACAAGGACTTTCCTATTCAAGAAATAATGCCATTGAAACTGCTCAATTTGAATTAATCACCTTCCTAGATGATGATGCCTTCATCGATTCCAAATACCTAAGTGAGTTGATTCGTATATTTCAGCAAAAAGATGTTACTGCCATTGGGGGAAAAATACTACTACATTACGAAACAGAAGTTCCAAAGTGGGAAAATCCATACCTAAATTCCCTGTTAGGCTATTTCAATAAAGGTGATGTTGCTTTTGATTTTAACCGTAATGATTATCCGAGAGGATCAAATATGGCATTTCGCACCCAAGTATTCAAAGAAATTGGTTCTTTTAATGTTGCTTTAGGGCGTATCGGTTCTCAGCTCATAGGAGGAGAAGAAAAAGATCTATTCAATCGAATCTATCAAAAAAAATATCGTGTTGTCTATGCACCGCTTGCCATTGTATATCATTCTGTTCCCATTGAACGCACGAAATCTTCTTTCATAAAACAACAAGCGCTAGGCACGGGAAGTAGTGAGAGAGTGAGATGTCTCAACATCAGCGTGTTTAATTATCTAAAAAGAATTGGCATTGAAGTATTAAAATGGGGAGCTAGTATTTTAATAGCTGCTCTCTATTTATTTCTATTAAAATTTGCAAGAGCTCGTATGATATTATTTTTTAGATTTTGGGTAACCTTAGGCTTACTTTATAAGTAAAACCAATATGCGCATACTGATTCTAATACAAGAATTCCTAGTTCACTTAAGTCAAACATTTATAAGTTGTTTGCGCATCTTGTTACAGAGTAAATTTAAAGGAATTCTAAAAATCAATAAGCAGCAAAAGAATAGATTGCTTATTCTCGGAAATGGTCCTAGTTTAAAGGACAGTCTTGAAAAATTCGATAAATTACCAAGTTCCAACTTAGATTTAATGGTTGTAAATGCTTTTGCAACAACTTCTTATTACAATAAACTTAAACCAAAATATTACATTATAAACGCAGTGACCTATTTTCAAAAAGATGAAGAAATGTCACCATTTTATATTGAATTGCGCAAAACATTGTTTCAACATTTATTAGAAGACACGCTTTGGGATTTATACCTTATGGTTCCATTTAGAGCCAATAAATCAAAAGAATTTCAAGAATTGATTTCTCAAAATAAACACTTACACCCTATTTACTTCAATCAAACTCCAGGGGAAGGATTTCAATGTTTCACTAAATTGGTGTATAGCAGGTCTTGGGCAATTCCTAGACCACACAATGTATTAATTCCAGCCATAATGAATTCTTTATATTTAGGATTCAAAGAAATTATTATTATCGGAGCGGATCATTCTTGGCTAAGTGAAATTAGTGTGAATGAAAAAAACGAAGCATTGGTGCATCAAAAACATTATTACGATGAACAAAGTTCACGGCCAGAAAAAGTACAAGATTACATCACAAGACCAAGGCGCTTGCATGAAATTCTACACAAATACTATTTATCTTTTCAAGGATATTGGGACATTGAACAATACAGCAGGAAAAGAGGCGCGACAATTTACAACAGCAGCGAAATATCACTTATCGATGCCTTTGAAAGAAAGTCATTAGAAGAATTAACAAGATCAAGAAATTAAAGGAAACCTTATATTTGCATAACAAGTTTATTATGGAAGAAAAAGCAGTGCTCATCACGGGAGGTACAGGTTCTTTAGGAAAAGCACTTACAAAACATATTTTATCAAATTATCCAAACATCAATCGTTTAGTGATCTTCTCGAGAGATGAGCAGAAACAATTTGAGATGGAACAAGAGTTCCCCGTTAAAAAATATCCTCAAATGCGTTACTTTATTGGTGACGTAAGAGATTATGAACGCTTAGAACGCGCTTTCTCAGGAATTGATTATGTCATACATGCAGCAGCTATGAAACATGTTCATATTGCAGAATACAATCCTGACGAATGTGTTAAAACAAATGTAGGTGGTGCTGAAAATGTAATAAAAGCAGCATTAAAAACAAATGTTACCCATGTTGTTGCCTTATCAACAGATAAAGCTTGCGCTCCCATCAATTTATATGGAGCAACAAAACTTACCTCAGATAAATTATTTGTTGCGGCCAACAACATCAAAGGGAAACGAAATATAAAATTCTCAGTAGTTCGATATGGAAATGTTATGGGTTCGAATGGATCCGTGATACCCTTTTTTCTAAAGCGCAAAAAAATTGACAATACTTTACCCATCACGGTTAAAGAAATGACCCGATTCAACATCTCTTTACAAGGAGGAGTTGACATGGTAATGCATGCATTACACACAGCTTGGGGAGGTGAAATCTTTGTTCCGAAAATTCCTTCCTATCGCATAACTGATGTGGTGGAAGCTATTGGACCAAATTGTGAAAAACCTATTATCGGTATTCGTCCGGGTGAAAAGATACACGAAGAAATGATCAGTTCATCAGATTCATTCTTCACTTATGACCTAGGAAAGTATTATGCTATCATTCCACAGAGCACGAATTGGCCATTAAGTGAATTTGTTTCCAATTTTAATGCGAAAAAAGTAAGCGAAGGATTTTCATACAATTCATTAGACAATGAAGAATGGGAAACTGTTGAGAGTTTGCGGAAAAAAATCAAAGAATTTGTGGACCCTAACTTTGAAATTTGATGAAACCTATCCCCTACGGAAGGCAGACTATTTCTCAGGAAGACATTGATGCCGTCAGCACCTCATTACAATCGGATTATCTAACCCAAGGTCCAACAATAAGCGCTTTTGAAAGTGCTTTTTCTGCATATATAGGTTCTCAATACGCTGTTGCAGTGAGCAACGGGACTGCAGCATTACATTTGAGCGTCTTAGCATTAGGACTTAAGCCAGGACAAAAAGTGTTAACGAGCTCTTTAACCTTTGTAGCCTCAGCAAATTGCGTTCAATATGCAGGTGCGGAAGTGGACTTCGTTGACATTGATCCAAAAAGTTATTTAATTTCACTAGAGCTTCTTGAGGCTAAATTAGCGTCTGTTCCAAAAGGGACTTATGCTGGAATTATTCCAGTTGACTTTGCCGGACTAGCAGTAGATTTAGAAAAACTAAAAGAAATTGCAGTTAAATACAACTGCTGGATTTTAGAAGACTCTTGCCATTCGCCTGGTGGATATTTTATTGATTCAAAAGGAGAAAAGCAAAATTGTGGCAATGGAAATTATGCTGACTTAGCGATTTTCTCTTTTCATCCTGTCAAACATATTGCTACTGGTGAAGGAGGTATGATTTGCACCAATAATAAAGCATTATATGAAAAATTAATGTCCTTAAGAAGTCATGGTATCAGTCGAGATGAAACTAAATTTAAAAATAGCATCCAAGAGGCGGGTGGAAATCCAGGAGATTTAAATTATCCTGCATGGTATATGGAAATGCAGGATTTAGGTTATAATTATAGATTAACCGATTTACAAGCAGCATTGGGCCTTAGTCAGTTGAAATCTGCCGCTAAAAGACTTGATAAACGAAAACAAATTGCCGAAACCTACTACGAAGCATTTAAAAATGAAGATTTTGTTTGTAATTTATCTCCGGCAAATCCAGGTCATGCTTATCATTTATATGTAATTCAAGTTTCAAAGCGATTGGAATTGTATAATTTCTTAAGATCCAAAAATATTTTCGCTCAAATTCATTACTTCCCCTGTCATTTGATGCCTTATTATCAGGAGAAAGGATGGAAAGTAGGAATGCTAAAAAATGTGGAGGAGTATTACAAAGGATGTATCAGTTTGCCTATGTTTCCGGGACTTGAAGAAGCAGAACAACAATATGTAATAAGCAGTATTAAAGAATTTTATCAAAAATAAGATGTACTATATCATAGAAGTTGCCAATACACACGGGGGAGATCGAAAATACTTAGATGCCTTGATTCAAGATTTTGAATCGTTCACGGGTGATTTCGGTATAAAATTTCAAGCCTTTTCTCCCGAAACCATTGCGCTTAAAGACTTTGAATGGTATCCTGTTTATGAAAACCTATATTTTAATCCATCAGAATGGAAAGAAATTATTGATTTAGCATCACAAACTAAAGATATATGGTTGGATATTTTTGATTCCTATGGAATAGAAATACTAGAAAAAAATATCAGTCAGATTAAAGGTGTTAAATTTCAAAGTTCAGTACTTCAAAATCAAGAAGTTTTTGAATTAATGACTAAGGTTGATTTAAGCGAAAAGACCCTGATTCTCAACATAGCAGCACAATCTGAAAGCGCCATAGAAGCTATTATTTCAAAAGTGAATCAACAATTGAAACCAAAAAATATAATGTTAGAAATTGGATTTCAGTCCTACCCTACTTTATTGGCTGATAGCGGATTGAATAAAATAGAAATATTAAAAAATAAGTTCCAATTAGATTTAGTATTTGCAGACCACACAGAAGGAACTTTATCTGATGCCATTACCTTACCACTTATTGCTGCCATGAAAGGCGTTACTGCAATTGAAAAGCATGTAATGTTACGCGATAGAGAGACCAAATACGATCATTTTTCCTCCATTAGTAGTGAGCAATTCAAAGAATTAGTAGAAAAAGTAAGTGCTTATACCGCTTTGGAACATATGGAATTCATCAACGAGCGCGAAATTGAATATTTACAAAAAAGTCAAATGAAACCTTTGCTCAATAAAGAGAAGCATGAAGGAGATTTAATTCATTTGGAAAGTGACTTGAAATACAGGCGTTCAGGACAAGATGGCATTACATTAACAAATCTCATTGAATTACAGAGTAATTTTCAAGTACTGAAAAATGAGAAAAATTTAGATGGTGCCATAACAAAAGAAGATTTCAGACCAGCAAATATCGCTTCCATAATCGCTTGCAGACTCAAATCATCTCGATTAAAAGAAAAGGCCTTGTTGCCTATAGGTGAATTACCATCCGTTTCATTTTGTATTGCTCATGCCCTGCAGTTTAAACAGGTTCAGAAAACAATCTTAGCGACCTCAACATTAGAACAAGATAAAGCACTTATTGATTATACTTATTCAAAGGATGTTGTTTTCTTTCAAGGTGATCCTGAAGATGTTATAACGCGTTACTTAAATTCATGTTACCAAGAAAATATAGATGTAATTGTAAGAATTACTGCTGATATGCCCTATGTTGATCCTACGATTTGTGAAATATTATTGAAAGCACATTTTGAACAAGGAGCAGATTATACGACTGCTAAAAATGCTGCTGTAGGCACCAATCTTGAAATCATTAATGTTTCGGCATTGAGAAAAGTGAAAGCTTATTTTAAGTCTGCGGACTACTCAGAATATATGACATGGTATTTTCAAAACAATCCAGAATTTTTCAATTTACAATTTATTGATTTGCCCCCTGAATTGGTTAGATCATATCGATTAACCCTAGATTACGAAGAGGATTTACAACTTTTCAATGCCATTGACCAACATTTTAAATCAAAAGGGAAAAGTACTTATTCCTTAATTGAAATATTTGAATATTTGGATGCACACCCTGAGATTTCAAGCATTAATAAGGATTGCCAATTAAAATATAAAACAGATCAAACATTAATTGATTTATTGAATGAAAAGACAAAAATGAAATGACGAAAAGAATCTTACTTTTAACGGATTCCTTATCATTACCGAGGTCGAAACCAGAGATTTGTTCTTTGGAGCAAACCTACCCTGAATTATTGAGAAGTTCCAATTATACTGTCTGTACGGTTGCGATAGGTGGAGCAAATTCAGCAGATTTATTGAAGCAAATTTTTTATTTTGAAGGGATGACATTCGATTATATTTTCATTCAAAGTGGCATTGTAGATTGCACACCAAGATTTCTAAAACGTACAGAACTTAAAATTTTAAGAAGTATTCCTTTCATTGGAAATAAAATAATTGGCTTATTAAACAAAAATTGGGTAAGAAACATCCGATCCATTACTTATACTCCACCTAAAAAATACGCACAGCATATTCAAAAATTTATAACTGGATTTCCCAAGCAAAAAGTTTATTTCATCGGTATACTTCCTGCAAATGAGGCCTACGAACAAGCTGTTAAAAATGTAACAAATAGGATTAATCAATATAACTTAATACTTTCAAATACAGGTAATTATATTTCAATGGAAAATATTCCTAGCGCTGGAATTATGTCAGATCATCATCATTTAACAGCCGCTGGTCATGTATATATTTTTGAATCCATTAAGAAACTTGTCAACTAAAATGGAGCGATACCAATGTCTTGAAAAGCAAACTTTCATTCGCGAGCACTACAGCCTTGTGCCTTTGCGATGGGAAGATCGTATTGATATTATGCATTGGAGAAACAGCCAAATGTATCATTTGAGACAAACGGAACTGTTAACTCCTGAAGGACAAGATCAATATTTCAGCACTATTATCGCCAAGCAGTTTGAAGAACAAAGACCTCATCAAATACTTTTTTCATTTATGCATCAAGATCAATGCATTGGATATGGAGGATTGGTCCATATTGATTGGGAAAAAGCAACAGCGGAGGTTTCTTTTATTATGGACACCGCATTAGAAAAAGATCAATTTGAATCCAATTGGTCCCTTTATTTAAAACTGATTGAAGAAGTTGCATTTAAATCATTGCATTTCGTTCGAATCAATACATACGCTTATGACTTGCGCCCACATCTTTATCCAATACTTATTCAAGCTGGATTCATTGAAGAGCAAAGATTAAAAAATCATATTTTAATTGATGGATCCATGAAAGATGTTTTGATTCACGGAAAGATCAATACCACTATTTCCTTCAGAAAAGCCAATTCAGAAGATGAATCACGCACCTATTCCTGGGCTAGCAATCCATCCGTGCGTAAATATTCATTTCAAAAGAATGAAATTAGTCCAATAGAACACCGTGAGTGGTTTCAAAAGAAAATAACAGACACAGATTGCCTTTACCTACTTTTAATCGCAGAAAAGGGTATTTGTGGCAGTATTCGATTTGATAAAATTAATACCCATACTGTTTTACTTAGTTTTTTAATAGACCCAACTGAACAAGGAAAAGGTTACGGAACTTCAATAGTTCAAGAAGGACAGCAACTTGTCAATCGATATTTAGATGATGTCTATACCATTCAAGCCGAAGTAATGCATTCTAATGAGGCGTCGCATCATATTTTCCGTAAATTAGATTATGAAATAAGTGAATCAAATGCGTTAAAGACCACTTATGTCAAAAAATTAAATTCATGAAACACGAGGGCGTATTTATTATTGCTGAGTTATCTGCCAATCATAATGGCAATATGGAAACAGCCAAAGAAACCATTAGAGCGGCTAAGAGAGCAGGTGCTGATGCCATCAAATTCCAAACCTATACTGCAGATACCATCACCTTAAATTCAGACAAGGAAGACTTTATCATTAAAGGAGGAACCCTTTGGGATGGCAGAAAGTTATACGAACTTTACCAAGAGGCATTTACCCCTTGGGAATGGCATGCTGAATTATTTCAAATAGCAAAAGAAGAAGGATTGGTTTGTTTTTCTTCTCCTTTTGACAAAACAGCGGTAGACTTTTTAGAAACTTTAGACTGTCCTATTTACAAAATTGCTTCCTTTGAGATTACAGATATTCCTTTGATTTCATATGTTGCTTCAAAAGGAAAACCAGTAATCATTTCAACAGGCATAGCGGAGTATGCAGATATCGAATTGGCCATTCAAGCCTGTCACAAAGAAAATAATTTTGACATTACCCTATTAAAATGCACCTCATCTTATCCAGCACCAATGGAAGAAGCAAACATGCTACTCATGCAAAGGTTCGCTATAGATTTTAAGGTCAAAATAGGACTTTCTGATCATACCATGGGAGCTGTTTTACCTGTTGTTGCCACAGCACTAGGAGCTACTGTGATTGAAAAACATTTTATTCTAGACCGTGCCATTGGTGGACCAGACGCATCCTTCTCTATGAATGAAGCAGAATTTACAGAAATGGTTAAGATGGTCCGTCTAGCAAGTGCTTCCCTTGGAAAAGAAGAATATGAATTAACAGAAAAGCAACGATCTGGCAAAGCATTTTCAAGATCTCTTTACATTTCAAGTGACATCAAAAAGGGAGAAACAATTACCAGTAATCACATCAGAAGTGTGAGGCCAGGATTTAGTTTACACCCAAAACATCTGGACGAACTGATTGGCAGGGTTATAAATAAAGACTTAAGTCTTGGAGACCGAATTGATTGGAGTGATTTAGTTTAAGCTTTATAAGATTTCTTTTTGATTTAGTGATTTCTTCACCTCTAAACCTCCTACTGAGAAAAATACCAATAACAAAGCAATAGAACCCAACAAAGAGTAGCTGCTTCCGGCCAAATAAGACTTAGGCTCGAATTTCCAAACAATGGTATGTGTTCCTGCAGGAATTTCATTTCCTCTTAAAACATAATTTACACGATTGTAAGTTACCAGAGTCCCATCGATGTAGCAATTCCATCCATCAGGATAGTAAATCTCACTAAACACAGCAAACCCAGCACTTTTGCTTTTACTCTTATATTTTAATTCATTAGTGCCGTACTGCAATAATTTAATTGTAGCAGTGGAATCCATTGCGTAATTTACTTTATTCAGCTTAACTTCTGGACCTATTAAAGCTTGATCTTTGGTATTTAATTTACCCAATTTTTTCATTTCCTCATTACTAGAAGTCGCTTGAACCAACTTATTTACAAACCAAGCATTACCATTCGCATTTGGATTATAAACAGGAGTTTTATTTCTATCCACGATTAAATACTTCATGTTCAACATATTTAAGATGGGACAAGAGTCATTTAATTCGATGCCTGTCAGTGAAATCGTATCAAACATTGCCTTTGCAATCTCTTGAGTAACTTCCATTTGAGTAGCATAATTTCGAATTTTAGTCATTTTACCTTCACTGATGGAACGGTTAGCCACCTGAATTTCGCGACTGATATGAAAGTCAATTAATTCTTGATACCTTTTCAATTTAGCACCATGATATCCACCAATACTTTTGTGGAAATAACTCGTTACAGTTTCATTGAAGGGATTATCAAAAGAAAATACACGGTAATCAGAATTTAAGTTCAAAGCTGAGAACGCCGCCAATTGAGGTAGAATATCGCTTGCAGTCGATTCACTATAAGCAGGGTCATTAGACATTTTATCCAATAGTACCTCCTCATCCTTCTTCATTTTACCATTTTTCCTTAATTCCTTTTGCAGGATATCATAATCAGCTACTGCGGGAAAATAAGGAATGCTATTACTACTTATTTCTTCGTAACTGGTATAAACACCGCCCTCTTCTTCATTATTCAAATAGCGTTTACATACAGAAATCTGATCTATAGAAATTAATAAGGCAAATCCAGCGATAAGAATAGACTTACCGATTTTTTTATAGAAAAACAACAGTACAAGGCCTGCACTTACTATAAAAAATAATAAAGTTCTTCCAGCGTCCGAACGATAGATATTCATTCTTGTATCAATCAAAGAATTTTTCAAACCACTAATAAAACTAATTTGAGATTCTGCTTGATCTTTACTAGCTTGATCTAAAGCATGAACTTTTTGATATTCAGCTTGTGTTACATATTCATTAAACTGTTTTGATTCATCAGCTAAAATAAATGAACCAGAAATAGAAGGCGCAGCATAAAGAATCAATCCAACAAAAACAATAACACCACTTCCTATCAACCAAATCTTTTGTTTGCCCCACAACCCTTCTTGTTTGATTGCTTTATCCAAAAACATCATTCCAATCAAAGGAATCATGACTTGCAATAGAACGAGAATCATTTTAGAATCTCTAAATTTATTATACATCGGAATATGATCTATAAAAAAATCATTAAGGAAACCGTCCTTAGCAGCCAATCCCATTACAATTATGGACAAGAAAATGACAGGATATTTCAAACTATCTTTTATAAATACTAAACCAATAATAAATAAGAAAAAGGCAACTGCTCCAAAATAAATAGCACCACCACTAAATTTCTGTCCTCCCCAATAATGAGAACTTTTACCTATTTGTTCAGCGTATTCAGGATCTGCTTGTTCCATTGCCGCTTCATCATTTCCAATATAATCAGCTTTACCACCTTTGGCATTTGGAATAAAGATGGAAAGACCCTCCCCTTTTCCAAAATTATATTCTAGAATATAATCCTTATTTAATCCAGTCAATCCGGACTTTTCTCTTGCCTGATTGTCCGCTGTAATGGTTAAATCAGTAGCCCCACGCGTAGTATATTTTGAATACTCGAAAGTCGTCAATAAATTACTCATGGAAGGCAGAACAGCAAGAATTCCCGCAGCGATTAAACTTCCACTGACGATTAATAAATATTTAAATTGCTTCTCGAAAACCAAACGAATCCCTTCTGCAATGGCAATTACAAATAAAAATATGGCGGTATAATAAGTAATTTGAAAGTGATTCGAACATAGATTTAAGCAGAAGAAAAATGCAAACAACACACTTCCAAGCATCCATTTACCTCTAGTAGCGAGCAACAATCCACCTAAACTTGGGGCGATGTAAGCAACCGCATTAATTTTAGTTAGATGTCCGGCACCTAGATAGAGAATATTAAAAGTCGCAAAACCAAAACTTAGTGCCCCAACGATACCCAGCCATGGGTTGATCCGCATACACAGTGCAAGAATATAAAAACCGATAAACATAACAAAAAGATTCCCAACGGGAACTGGCAAACCAAGACGCATCATTTCACCCACCTGAAGCATCCAATTATTCTCATGATCGATACTAATCTGATAAGCAGGCATTCCACCAAAAATAGCATTGGTCCACAAAGGCTCTTTGCCATTCAACATGCGATAATCAGCAATTTCTTTAGCGACACCTTGATATTGTTTAACATCACTCTGCTTTAAACTGTAGGAATCCCATACAGGAGAGAAATAAACAGAGGATACAATCACAAATAGAAGTACTGCGGTTACATGAGGTAACAATTTGAATAAAATATTTTTCATAGCTTTAAAATCTTAGTCTTAAAATTAATAGTTTTTCTAGTATTTTACGAGATTGAAGTAAATCGTTTTACATCAAAAGCGGTAATTACCTCATCGCAAAGAATTATTAGACGTTCAATAACATTGCGCAATTCTCGAATATTACCTGTCCAATTAATTGATTCTAATGCTTTTAAAGCAGCTGAATCAAAAGTTTTGCATTTGACACCGTGATCAGCACAAATGATTTCAATAAAATAATTAGCCAAAATCGAAATGTCCTCTTTTCTTTCATTCAAAGAGGGCACATGAATTGGAATAACAGCCAAGCGATGGAACAAATCTTCACGGAATCTACCTTCAGATATCTCCTTTCGCAAATCCTTATTGGTAGCAGCAAGAATTCGGCAATCTACTTTAATATCTTTTTCACCACCGACTCTTTGAATTATATTTTCTTGTAAAGCTCTCAATACTTTTGCTTGAGCACTAAGCGACATATCTCCTATTTCATCTAGAAATAAAGTTCCCCCGTGTGCCAATTCAAATTTTCCTTTTTTATCTTTAACGGCTGAAGTAAAGGCACCTTTTTCATGACCAAAAAGTTCGCTTTCAATCAATTCAGCTGGTATTGCAGCGCAATTTACCTCAATGAACGGCATGGTATTTCTAGAAGATAAATCATGAAGGGAACGTGCGACCAATTCCTTGCCAGAACCATTTGGTCCGGTGATTAAAACTCTAGCATCAGAAGGAGCAACTTTTTCAATCATCGATTTAATGTCATTAATCGCTTTTGAATCGCCAATAATTGTAGTGCCTTTAATTTTCTTGATGGTATTTTTCAATTGAACTGTTTCTTGAACCAAAGCCGCATTAAGTTTCGCATTGCGAATAGTAACTAGGATTCGATTTAAATCAAGTGGTTTCTCTATAAAATCAAAAGCGCCATTTTTTATAGCTTGGACGGCTGTTTCAACAGTACCATGACCACTAATCATAATAATCAAACTTTTAATCCCTTCCTCTTTGATCTTTGAAAGCAATTCAAGTCCATCTAATTGTGGCATTTTTATATCACAAAAAACCAAATCAAAAGATTGCTCTCGCAACAATTTAAGGGCATCCATTCCATTTTCAGCCTCTTCTATTTGATATCCTTCAAATTCAAGAATTTCTCTTAATGCTCTACGAATAGCGCGCTCATCATCTGTGATTAATATTTTCATTTCAATTATTTAACAGTTCGTTCGAGCATTGGGACAAATTTAAAAGTTCCAAATTCCTCAATATCTACATCATCCTCCGCAATTTTTTTGATGCGCAACATCTTCTGTTCCTTACCTTCACCTACAGGAATCACCATTAATCCACCAATTTTTAATTGTTTTAAAAGTTCCTCTGGAATTTCTGGAGCACCACAAGTAACTAATATTTTATCAAAAGGAGCATGAGAAGGCATTCCTTTGTAGCCATCACCAAAATTCATTCGAGCATTTAAATTTAAAAAAGTCAACATTCTCCTTGCTTTATCGTGCAAGTCGTGATGCCTTTCGATCGTATACACCCGAACACCTAATTTACAAAGAATACAAGTTTGGAATCCAGAACCCGTTCCAATTTCAAGCACCTTTTCAGCTTTTTGCAAGTCCAACAATTGCGTTTGAAATGCCACTGTAAAGGGATGAGAAATTGTTTGACCAGAACCAATCTGAAAGGCCATATTCGTATAAGCTTGTTCATCAAAAGCAAGGTCAAGGAAAAAATGACGCGGCACCTCATTAAAAGCATCAAGAATAGCTTGATCTTTTATTCCCATTTCCACTAATTCCGCAATTAATATTTTACGCTTTCCTTTATGCTTAAAAGTATCCTTAAGATGACTGTTCATTGTAAAACTCCTGTTCTTTTATTAATTATTTATCGAAACCCTTGAAAAATCTTTAGGATTTTACATAGTTACAAATTTAATTGAAAGTTGATACTAAAAATTGAAATTGAACTAAAATTTATAACTTTACCTCCTGAGAGTTATTCTTAGAAATTAAAAATAGATTTAATGCGCATTTTAGTCACTGGCGGAGCCGGTTTTATCGGGTCAAATACATGTGATGCTTTACTAGAAGAAAAACACCAAGTAGTGTGCTTGGACAACTTTCTTACAGGAAGAAGAGAAAATATTGTGAAAGCGCTGCAAAATCCAAATTTCACCTTAATTGAAGGAGATATTCGATCTTTTGAGACTTGCGAAACCGCAGTGAAAGATTGTGATTTAGTATTGCATCTTGCAGCATTAGGCTCGGTGCCTCGTTCTATAAATGACCCAATTACAACCAATGACATTAACATTAATGGATTCCTTAATATAATTACAGCGACTAGAAATGCTGGTATTAAGAGATTTGTTTTTGCTGCGAGCAGTTCCACTTATGGAGACTCAAAAGAATTACCCAAAGTGGAAGACAGGATTGGTAAGCCAATGTCTCCTTATGCGATTACCAAATATGTTGGAGAATTGTATGCCGATGTTTTTGCTAAGGTGTATGGAATGGAATTCATAGGATTACGATATTTCAACGTTTTCGGGAAAAGGCAAGATCCAGAAGGTGCATATGCGGCAGTAATTCCAAAGTTTATTCAATCCTTATTAAAGCAGGAAGCACCTGTAATCAATGGAGATGGTAGCTTCTCTCGTGATTTTACTTATATCGACAATGTCGTGAAGATCAATTTACAGGCACTTTTTACAAGCCAGAAGCAAGCAATCAATCAAATTTACAATGTAGCTTGCGGTGAAGCGACTACCTTGAATCAACTATACGACTATTTACGGACAGCGCTTGGTGTTGATTATCCAGCTGTATTAGAGATTGAACCTATTTACAAAGAAGTTAGAAGTGGAGACATACCACATTCACTGGCTTCCATTGATAAGGCAAAATCATTACTTTCTTACGATCCTAAGATTAATATTCAAGAAGGAATCACAAGAACAGTAGCTTGGTATTCAAAAAACACCCTTTAATTAATCTGCTATTTCGATTGCTACGGGACAATGATCAGATCCATGAATTTCATTGTGTATAGAGGCTGAATTAATATTGGAAATAAAAGAAGTTGAAACCAAAAAATAATCAATTCTCCATCCTACATTTTTTTCTCTAGCACCAGCGCGATAACTCCACCAAGAGTATTTTGATTCATTAGGATAGAAATATCTAAAAGTATCAATGAAATCTGCTGCTATAAAATTATTCATTCCATCAATTTCCTCTTGCATATAACCCGCTGCTTTATTATAATTTTCCTTTGGACGAGCCAAATCAATTGCAGTATGCGCTACATTAAAGTCACCACAAACAACTACTGGTTTTGATTCTTCTAAGCTTTTTAAATATTTTAAAAAGTCAGCATCCCATTGTTGGCGGTAGGACAAACGTGCTAACTCGCTACCGGAATTAGGGACATAAACAGAAATCACGTAACACTTCTCAAATTCCATTGCAACAATTCTTCCTTCATGGTCATGCTCATCAATGCCCATGTCATATACTACAGAAATTGGTTTAACCTTTGTTAGAATTGCTGTTCCAGAATATCCTTTTTTATCTGCAGCATTGGCAAATACTTCATAAGAACTAAGTGAAGCTACCGCTAATTTTACTTGTTCGACATCTGCTTTAGTCTCTTGCAAGCAAATAACATCTGGATTAATCTCAGTCATGTCTTGAATGAAATTTTTGCTTGTTATTGCCCTAATTCCATTGACATTAAAGGAAACTACTTTCATATTTTTAAAAATTTGTTTGAATAAAAAGAAAACCGATTAAATTATTAAGCCCATTGTTATTGTGCAGAGATTTCAATTCTGCCCCTATGGAAAGAGCTGCATTGGGTTTATATTTTAATCCCAAACTACTTCCAATAAAATCAAATCCATTGGCATCAATATATTGTTGTATTTGAATCTCATCGCGATCCCTAATATATTCTACCCTTCCATTCATACTCAATTTAGAATTGAAGGAATAAGATGCAATGGCATTCATTTGCCACCAATATTTGAGAGATTTATCCACCAATTGAAAACCATAATAAGCACATGATTGAAATTTAATCTTTTTAAATTGTCGCTCTACGTTGACTTCATTAAAATAACGCCAAGTAGAGGCTGGATTATTTTTTGTTTTTTCATTACCTAAATAAGAAGTCCAATTTAAAGTAGTTGAATTTTTTGTCCATGACAACCAAGTTCCAAGAGCCGGTAAATAAGTGCGAGACGGTAAATGCTGCCAACCATTAATTAAATAGCTTGTGAATTTTAAATTTTTCTTGAGTTGAAAGGTATTTCTAATCCCAGAAAGATAATAGGGAACATATTCGGTTGACAAACTCCTAGAATACATGATTTGTTGACCTGATATGGCATTTTCTTGTGTATAAGGAGAAGTAAACACACCAACATCAATTTGCTTTAACTTTTTCCCACGCACGGACCATCCTGCATATGCTTCGTATATCCAACGGGTTCCATTTTTTTCGGAACGATAATTTGCTTGCATAAAGGTTCCGAGTGCTGGAGTAAATTGCAGGGAGAAATTATTTTTATAAAAACCTACATTCAAATAAGCTAAATTAATAGCTATTTGGTTCAATTGATTAGAGGAAACAAAGAGGTTCGCGCTTAATGAATTAGGATTTAAAAAATCATGTGCTGAGTACAAATCACAGTAACCATTAATTTTAAGGCTGTCCAATTTTGAAGTTCCATTAGATTGAGCATAGATAAATTTTCCTGCTAATAGGAGTAGAACTAAACATAATCTATATCGAATCATCTTATGAATAATTTTAAAAGAATCCGAATTAAGAAATTACCATGCTCTAAAGAACCATCTTTCTTCCTAGAGAGAAAATATTTAACAAGTAGTTTTAGAAAAACATATAAAACAACTAGGACAAGAATTATTAGCACGAAACCAAACATAATTATTTTTTAATTTTTGTTGATCAATCTCCCTTTTCCGTATTCCATATTGTATATTGAGGTAGGAACTCCATAATACCAAATATCTCCAATGCCGTTTATTTCGGATTTTAATTTACAATTATCCGCATTTATCTTTTGAATTGTTGAAGAATAAGAAATAAAACTAATCGAATCCCTTACATGTAAATCTGTTGCATCAATGAAACCGTCTCCAGTTAATTGATAACGCGAGGTATGTGTTTTTCCCGCTATCGTCATGTCACCCCAACCGTGTGTTAGATCTGTCCGTATGTCAATAGCATCTACCAACATGTGCATAGAACCTGCACCATCTCTGAGTGTCAAAGCTAAATAATTAGTTTTCATAGTATCCGAACAAGTTAATGATTCCGTTCCTTCGAAGATTATGTTTATAATTGAGGTATAATGGATTTCTACATCAACAACCGCATATTTCCTAAAAAAATTACATTTATTTTTACTGAGAATAGACACCAAACCAACTTCACCATTCACTTCTATCCAATCAATCATATTGGCACCGCCTTTAATAATAATTTGATTGGTCGAATCTTGAATTAGGGTATAACGAAGATGTTCTTTTAAAAATAAACGATTAAAATCGCCAAGCTGGATCACTTTTTCAGCGTAGGGACCAGCAGACTTCCAACACTTTCGTTCACTTGCTTTTCGACAAGAAAAAACTAAACTCAATAACAATAAGATGAAAAATATCTTTCTCATTTTGTTCAATTCTTAAAAGTATATCCAAGTCCCCACTCCAAATAATCCGCACGAGCCCAATGCGTTTTTAGGGTGAAATTTGCCATCAAGCCATTGGAAAATTGATATCTACAACCAATTCTGGTATAAATTCTATCTTCAGGTTGATATTTATCTCTCACATAGCCCCCCATTCCGAAAACAAAATTAAAATGATCAAAGGGAACAAGATAAGCCGCAAATATTCCTACTTGCATGATATCCATTTGAGATTTTGAAATCAGCGGTAAATAAGCTAGAACAGCTTGTTTAGAAATCACATCTAAGGCAATTTCGGCTCCAGCTTTGTTACTGTAAAATCGTCGTGCAGAGAAATTTAAAGCATAAACAGGGTATTTCTTTCCACCAATAGGCATGACCTCTTTCACCGAACCAATTGCCAAAACACTATAATTCCAATGCCTTTTGAATGGCGCTAAAAGTCTTGATTTTTCAGCAATAGTTTTGTCGTCAGCTGGCTGAAAAATATAGGCATATCCTAAAGACAAGTAAGGCATATTTACGCCATAATTAGGTACTTTAAAAGCTGCATTACTAAAATGTGAAATATCCAAAGCTGTATTGATTGCGTGTGGTCCAAAACGATACGTACTTTTAATGGCAAAGCACATCATCGCATTTAAATGTGTGCTAACGGCAACATTTTTAGGATTGTTAATCGGGTCATATATTTTTGAAGTATAACCTGCACCGCAACCCAATTTAAAAGACATATCATAATGCTTTGTTTTGATCATAGGTAATTCTGAAAACCCATACAGTCCTACATAATTTCCCATTAAAGCAGTATTTCCAACAGATCCTAAAAATAAAGTTCCGCCGATAGTTGGATAACGATACGCTTGATGCCAATTTTTGGTACCTCTTGTTCTTAGTATATAACTTATCTCAATGGCTTTTGCGGTTTCTCGAGGCATGTGGGCCATTACTCCTCTGTGTGCTGCAAGAAATCCTATTTTTTGACGGTATTCAAAACCACGATCAAATTGTGCTTGACCTAAGCACAAGGATGTCGCAAATAAAAAACTACTAAAAATTAAAATCTTTATCATCAATTAACAAAGTTAATCAATAGAATTAGAGATTAAAATATAATTTTGCATTGCAATGGATGAAAGATTAAAAGCGTTTGAACGTTTATTAACGGTAATGGATGAATTGAGGGAAAAATGCCCTTGGGATAAGAAACAGACATTTGAGTCTCTGCGCAATCTAACTATAGAAGAAACCTATGAATTAGCAGATGCCATTACAAGTAAAGACCTAAAAGAGGTTCAAGGTGAATTAGGCGATTTATTTCTTCATTTAGTTTTTTACTGTAAATTAGGAGATGAACAAGGAGCATTTAATGTTACCAGTGTATTGAATGGAATTTGTGAAAAATTAATCCATAGACATCCTCATATTTACAGCGACACCATTGTGCAAGATGAAGAAGAAGTTAAAGCCAATTGGGAAAAATTAAAGCTAAAGGAAGGGAAAAAATCAGTTTTAGAAGGCGTTCCTTCTTCTTTACCAGCCTTGGTTAAAGCAACAAGAATTCAAGAAAAAGTTAAGGGTATTGGATTTGAGTGGAAAGACAAACAAGATGTATGGAAAAAAGTAGAAGAAGAACTCCAAGAATTACAAGTGGAGGTAAATGCAGCATCTCCCCATATAGAAGAAGAATTTGGTGATGTGCTTTTTTCATTGGTGAATTACGCTAGATTCATAGGTATATCTCCAGAAAGTGCCTTAGCAAAGACCAATTTAAAATTTTTAAATCGATTTCAATTAATGGAACAACTCATCGAAAAGGACGCTAAAGATATTGGCGAAATGAATTTAGAGGAGATGGATCTTTATTGGGAACAAGCTAAAATTAAACTTAAAAATAAATAATATGAATTTTCAAATTATTGAAACCGGTATTTTAGGCGCTATTGTTATTGTGGTGAAAATTTTCTCTGGCTCCGCAGTAAATAGAATTTTAAGTCGAATTGATTTTGATATCAAAAGAAAGAAAATCACCCTTAGAATTATCAATCTTTTTCTATTGATTTTTGTTTTAACAGCGCTTGCAGGAATTTGGAATATTAATCGGAATCAGTTGATGGTTTTTATCACCTCAGTGATTACAGTCATGGGAATTGCCTTCTTCGCTCAATGGTCTATTTTATCAAACATCACTTCGAGTTTGATCTTGTTTTTCAATCACCCAGTTAAGATCGGACAGACCATACGCGTATTGGACAGAGAGTATGATATAGAGGGAAAATTAGTGGATATTTCCTTTTATTTTCTTTACATCAAAACCGATGCTAATGAATTAATTACCATTCCAACATCTGTTGCGCTTCAAAAAACTATTGTAGTTAAGAACTAAACCTTCAATTTAAAATGTTGGTCCGCCGCTTCTGCGATATAGGATCCAATCGCTAAAGACGCCGTTGCTGCAGGTGATGGAGCATTAAGGACATGAATTGAATTTCCATGATATTCTATTCTAAAATCATCCTTAGTATCACCATCCTGAGCCAATAATAAAGCCCTCACTCCTGCTCTTCCTGGATGGATGTCATCCATAGTAAGACTTGGAATAATTCTTTGTAGCGTCTTTAAAAATAATTTCTTTGAAAATGCCCTACGGTATTCATTGATTCCAAATGAAATATTACCGAAAAACAAGCGCCAAGTTCCACGATACGTCAAAGCATCCCAGGTGTCTTTTATAGAAAAGTCTGTCTTACCATATCCCTCTCTCTTAAAAGTAAAGACTGCATTGGGTCCACATTCAATTTCTCCATCTGTCATTCGTGTAAAATGAACGCCTAAAAACGGAAAGTCAGGATTAGGAACTGGATAAATTAAGTGCTTTACCTTTTCCCTACCGGAGGGAGTTAACTCATAGTAATCACCTCTAAATCCTACTACTTGTTCTTTTAAATTGACACCGTCTTTTCTAGCCAAGCGATCTGCTTGCAGTCCAGCACAAAAAACTAAATAACGCGCTTCGAAATCTCCCTTATTGGTTAAAACGATACTGCTCTCTCCTTGTTTTTGAATATCCTTTACTTCGTGTGAGAGAAATAATTTACTATCTGGATTGATTTCCAAAGCCAATTCCACCATTTTTTTTGTTGCTGCACGAAAATCAATAATACCAGTACAAGGAACTACTAATCCGGCAATACATTCTACATGAGGTTCAATTTCTTTAACTTGCTCAGCTGTAATTTTAGCAAGCCCTTCAATTTCATTCTTTAGACCGATCTGATAAATTCGCTCCATATTGGCCAATTCACTTTCTTCCGTAGCAACTACCACCTTTCCGCAAACATCGTGAGGAATGTCATATTTTTTTGCAAAAGCAACCAATTCCTTTCGACCTTCAATACAATTTCGAGCTTTTAATGATCCTGGTGTATAGTACAATCCTGAATGAAGCACACCTGAATTATGTCCCGTTTGATGATCTGCTAGAAGATCCTCTTTCTCAAACAAGGCAATGGTTAATTGAGGATTGTGCAATTGTAACTTATAGAATGTTGCTGCTCCTACAATCCCACCACCAATTACTGCGATATCAAATTTCATTGAAATTATTTTTACAAAAGTAATCAAGCAAATAGAAACAGCGATCCCTAATTAGATTTTTATTTCAAAAATAGGAAGAGGTCAAATGTTAATTTATTAGATTTTACTGCTATTCAATGTATTTCTTATTAATATCTTTACCCCATGGATTTTGAACTCATATCTGATTATAAACCTACAGGGGATCAACCTGAAGCTATTCGACAATTAGTGGAAGGTCTTGGTCAAGGAATTGAGCATCAAACTTTATTAGGGGTAACAGGAAGTGGTAAAACATTCTCCATTGCAAATGTAATTCAAGAGACCAATCGTCCTACCCTAATTCTTTCCCATAACAAAACTTTAGCAGCTCAATTATATGGTGAATTCAAACAATTTTTTCCGAATAATGCTGTAGAATACTTTGTTTCTTACTATGATTATTATCAACCTGAAGCATATTTACCAGTTACAAATACTTATATTGAAAAGGACTTACAAATTAATGATGAAATTGAGAAATTAAGACTTTCAGCTACTTCAGCTTTGTTATCTGGAAGAAGAGATGTCATTATTGTGGCATCCGTATCTTGTATTTATGGAATTGGTAATCCTGTTGAATTTAGAAATAGCATCATTGAAATAAATGTTGGTCAAATTATTCCTCGAAATCAATTTTTACACCGATTGGTCGAAAATCTATATTCACGTGCAGGAGATGAATTCAAAAGAGGAACTTTCAAAGTAATTGGTGATACCGTTGATATTTATTTAGCCTATGCAGACCATGCCATAAGAATTGAATTTTTTGGTGATGAAATTGAAAGAATAAGTGCCATCGAACCGATCAGCAAGCATCATCTTGAAAAATTTGAACAGCTTCATTTATTCCCTGCCAATTTATTTGTCTCCAGTCCCGAAAATACAAGGCAATCTATTATCCAAATTCAAGATGATTTGGTGGAACAGGTTGAAAATTTTAGAAAGGACGGTAAATTAGAAGAATCAAAACGACTAGACGATAGGGTTAATTACGACCTTGAAATGATCCGAGAATTAGGTTATTGTTCCGGAATAGAAAATTATTCGAGATATTTTGATCAACGCCAACCTGGAGAAAGACCCTTTTGCTTGCTGGATTATTTCCCAGAAGATTACTTATTGGTAGTTGATGAAAGTCATGTTACCTTACCACAAGTCCGTGGAATGTATGGAGGAGATCGGGCTAGGAAAATTAATTTAGTGGATTATGGATTTCGCTTGCAAGCCGCTATTGATAATCGCCCCTTAAAATTTGAAGAATTTGAAGGTATGATGCACCAAACTATTTATGTTTCTGCTACGCCCGCAGACTATGAAATGGAAAAATCAGAGGGCGTTATCATTGAACAGTTAATCCGTCCAACTGGACTTCTAGACCCCATCATTGAAGTTAGAACGAGTAAGCATCAAATTGATGATTTAATAGATGCCATTCAAGAACGTGTTGCTGCCGGAGATAGAACTTTGGTAACGACCTTAACGAAAAGAATGGCAGAGGAATTACAAAAATATCTAGACAAACTTGGAATTAAGTGCCGCTATATTCACAGTGAAATTGTTACCATTGAAAGAGTTGAGATTTTAAGGCAATTGCGCTTAGGGACTTTCGATGTTTTGATTGGTGTAAATTTATTGAGGGAAGGATTGGATTTACCTGAAGTTTCTTTGGTAGCTATTTTAGATGCTGATAAAGAAGGGTTTCTGCGCAATGAGCGTTCACTTGTTCAGACCGTTGGAAGGGCGGCAAGAAATATTAATGGGAAAGTGATTATGTATGCCGATAAGATGACCAAGTCAATACAGCGTACAATTGACGAAACTGCCAGAAGACGCACGATGCAAATTGAATATAACCGGGAACATAATATTCAGCCGACCGCATTAAATAAATCTACAGACAAGATTATGCAATCTACAAAAGTCGCTGATGGAGATTATTTAACCCGAAATATGGCTCAAGAAATTGAAGAGGTAAAACAATTGGCCGCAGATTCTCCAACCTTTTATGGGGATCAAAAACAATTGAAGGATGTAATGAAAGCATTAAAAAAACAAATGGAAAAAGCTGCGAAAGATTTAGATTTTATTCAAGCAGCGCATTTTAGAGACCAACATATTGAACTTGAAAAACTATTAGAAAAATGAACTTATTAAAACAACTTAAATTTTTAGCCATCGGAGAAGGAATCTCCTATTTGGTACTTTTTGGTAATATGCTACTGGTTAAACCTAACAATTTAGTCCTTTACAAAAAACTATTGTATCCCATTGGAATGGCACATGGAGTATTATTTATGGCTTACTGTGTTTATGTAATTTTGGTGGCGATAAATAAAAAGTGGAATTATAAAATTACCTTGCTGGGTCTTATTGCATCTTTAATTCCCTTTGGGACCTTTTACTTTGATAAAAAATACTTAAATTGAATTCATCCAAATTGCAATCAGTAGATATTGAATCCTTAGAGCTCGCGACTAAAAATAAGCTTGAGAATTTAAAATTTCTTCAAAAAATGAAGAGTACGAAGCAATTAGACGCTGTATTTCAAAAAGCTCACGATGCAGAATTCAAGAAAACTGATTGTTTGAATTGTGGGAATTGCTGCAAAACAACCAGTCCTATTTTTAGAGATACAGACATTAAAAAAATAGCTAAACATTTACGCGTTAAAGAAGCTGCATTTATTGCTCAATATTTGAGAATAGATGAAGATCGAGATTATGTACTGCAAAGTTCACCTTGTGCTTTTCTCGAAGCAGATAATACTTGCTCCATCTACGAATACCGACCTTTGGCTTGCCGTGAATACCCGCATACCAATAGAAAAAACATGTATCAAATCTTAGAATTAACAGCTACGAACACCATGATTTGTCCAGCAGTTGCAAGAATTGTTGAACAACTGAAAATTAAATAAATATATGTCAGTTTCAGTAATTGTTTGTGTTTATAAAGATTACGCCTCCTTAAACAGTGTGCTTCATTCTTTATGCAAGCAAAGTTATAAGGATTTTGAAGTTTGCATAGCTCAGGACGCTGACGATCAAAATATACTTCCAACCTTGAATAATTTTACCGGAAAGCTTGAACTTCAATTGTTGCAGCAAGAGGATCTTGGATTTAGAAAAAATTTAATATTAAATAAAGCTATTCTTAAATCCAAATACGATAAAATCATCTTCATAGATGGTGATTGTGTAATGCACAGACATTTTATTAAAAATTACAATAAACATATTAAAAAAGGAAGGTTTTGTGCAGGAAGACGCTTAGATTTAGATTCTATAACTTCTCGGAAATTAATAGAAAATCCTAATACGAATCCGAGTTTAATAGACCTCTTCAAAAATAAAACAAAACGCATCGAAGAAAGACTTTATGCTCCTTGTTTATCCAATAAATTCCTTTCTGAACCTAAATTAATTGGTTGTAACATGGGATGGTATAAAGATGATTTAATACAGCTGAATGGGTTTGACACTGAATATAGTTTGCCAGGATATGGAGAGGATTCAGATATTGAATGGCGCGCAAAGGCAATGGGAATGGTAGCTTTTACCATGCGTTTCAAAGCAATTCAATTTCATTTATTTCACGAGCGTCCAGATCGAGAATCTGAGGTTTGTCAGAGTAGAGAATTGATGAATTCTAAAAAACAATTAGGTCATTGGAAATGTTTATCAGGAATGTACGTTAACCAAGACAATTAATGACAAAATAAAACAACGAAATTGTATCTTTACGCGTCTAAAAAACAAAATAATATCATGAAACAAATCTCTCTATATATTCTTATTTCATTTCTTCCCTTTGCAAATGCGTTTTCTCAGCGAGGAAAAGATGGAAATTATACCATTACTACAGCAAATGCCATTATCAATAGTTATACTAATTTAACTTTAAATGCAACAGCGGGTTCTTCTGCAATTACCGTAGCAAGTAATGCTTTGCAAGGCGGAATATATACCAGTAATTTGGTTGCAGGTGATTTAGTTTTAATCATACAAATGCAAGGGGCAAGTTTAAATGTTGATACCTATGCAGCCAATGAGTATGTTACATCTGGTGGAATGTTTTGGGGTCCCTACACTACTCCAATTGGTCATTTGAACGATTGGACCTCTTTTCAAGATTTATGGGGAGAGATTTTAAACTATAACAATGCAGGAAAATTCGAATTGGCAGAAGTTAAATCTGTTACCGGCGCAACTATTAATCTCATGTGTCCCTTAACCAATACCTACACTGCAATTGGACACGTTCAAATTGTTCGGGTACCTAGATTCAATAATCTTACGCTCAATGCAAATATGTCGGCTGTTCCAAGTCTTTGGAATGGAACAACTGGTGGTGTAGTTGCAGCAGAAATAAATGGAATACTTTTATTCAATACAGGAAGTAAAATTAGTGCTACTGGAGCAGGATTTAGAGGTGGAGTAACAGAAGACAATACCCTAGGAGCTCCTCCAGGAAGTGTTAATAACATTGGTTTCTGTGCTTCACATATCGCTACGCAAGGAGCCGAAAAAGGCGAAGGAATTGCTGGATTCTATGCAGAATATGATGCCATATATTCAAGATATTGTAAATCAGCACCGGCAAATGGTGGTGGTGGTGGCGGAAATCATAATGCCGGTGGTGGTGGTGGTTCCAATGTAGGAACAGGAACATACACAGGAAAGGGAGTTCCAAATACCACTTACAATACCTCATGGAATTTGGAAGGTGCTGGTTTTGGTGGCTCCATTAGTCCTGGTGGAGGTCGTGGAGGATATTCTGGATCCACGAGTGATCAAAATGAACTCACTGTTGGACCAAACAGTACCGCTTGGAATGGAGATTATAGAAGAAAAGAAGGTGGACTAGGTGGCCATCCATTAAGCTTAGACGCAACAAGAATTTTTGCTGGCGGCGGCGGAGGTGCTGGAGATCAAAACAACACCCAAGGCGGAAATGGAGGCCGTGGTGGTGGAATAGCATTTCTAAAAGTTTATGGAACTATTAGCGGACCAGGTACCATTGAAGCAAATGGTTCAAATGGAGTCAATGCCAATTCAGCTGGTCAAACTGCTCCGCAAACATCAACAATAAAATATGGAAATGATGCTGCAGGTGGTGCAGGTGGTGGTGGATCGGTATATATTTCTCATGTGAATACGCTTCCCGCAAACCTTAATTTAATTGCTAATGGTGGAAATGGTGGAAATCAAGTGCTTTCCATAGGTCTTTTTGCTTCAAATCCAACAATGGAGGCTGACGGACCAGGCGGTGGTGGTGCTGGAGGTTTAATCTCAATCACAGGAGGAAATCCAATTCAATTGGTACAAGGTGGAATCAATGGGGTAACCAATTCGGCACATGTAGTTAATTTTCCTCCGAATGGCGCTACTTCTGGGGCCTCAGGAACAACAACCACAAATACTAGTTTTTATGATGTTCTAGCTGCCAATGATACCATTTGTAATGGAGCGTCTGTAACCTTGACTGCTTCAACCATTGGAGTACCACCTGCTGGAGCCTTGACTTGGTATTCAACTGCTTTTGGTTCAACAGTCGTGGGAAGTGGGAATAGTTTCACCACCCCTATCCTTACCACAACTACTACCTATTATGTAGGTATTTGTCCGGGAAGTTTTAGAAGACCTGTAACCGTTTTTGTTGGTGCTAATCCTCAAATTTTAGGTACTGGTGTTGTTTTAAATGCTACTTGTTCAACACCTGGATCTATTACTGGACTAAGTGCGAATGGTGGAGTGATACCATATTCGTATGCATGGAGCGGTGTATCAACTCCAAGTGCTAACCTAACGAATGCGGGTGCAGGAACATACACTTTAACGGTAACCGATGCAGTTGGATGTTCAAGTACTTCTGCACCTTATGTAATTACAGGAGCTACACTTCCTACTATAAATTCAACGAATGTAGTTCTTACCCCTCAAAGTTGTAACGGTACCTTGGGTAGTATTACTGGAATTACCACTACAGGAAATAATTTAAGCTACACCTGGACGAATTCAACGGCTACAACACTGAATCTTTCGAATTTAGTTGCTGGTTCTTATTCACTTACAGCTACAGATGCTAATGGATGCCTTGTTACTGCTGGTCCTTTTGTGATCGGCTATACTGCCGGACCATCCGTTAATTCCAATGCTGTAGTTTTAAGTCCTGAAAATTGTGGTCAAGGAAATGGAAGTATTACTGGGCTAACAGCTACAGGAAATGGCCTAAGTTATCTTTGGACTCCTGGAAATGGAAATTCCTTAAATCAAAATAGTTTGTCCGCAGGAAGTTATTCTTTGACGGTTACAGATGCCAATGGATGCACAGCTCAAGTTGGACCTTACCTCATTGTTAACACTCCTGCTCCAAGCATCAATAATACACCTGTAATCATAGGTGAAAATTGCGGTCTAGGCAACGGAACCATAAGCAATATAACAGTTACAGGAGGCATAACTCCCTATACTTATTCCTGGTCCAACTCAAGTGCAACAACATTAGACCTAAACAATTTAGTAGCTGGATCTTATACACTTTATGTTGTCGATGCAAACAATTGTACAGATAGTTTAGGACCTTTAGTTGTGAATTCATTCGGAGGACCAACCATACAAACGTCAGTTATGATTTTGAGTAATGTAGGCTGTGACGGACAATTAGGTTCAATTATGGGGGTAACGGTTTCCGGTGTTGGACTTACAACGCTTTGGTCTAATAATGTGAGTACCTTGAGTAATCCTAATTTAACTCCAGGAAACTATACTTTTACCGTTACAGATGTGAATAATTGTTTTGCAACCCAAACCTTTACAGTGGGACAAGACTTCCCACCGGTAATTAATAGTGCTGCTTTAAATATAATTCAGCCTACCTGTTTACAACTCGGAACTATTGGTGGACTTCAAGTTACTGGTGGAACTGGAAGTTATAGTTATGATTGGTCAACTATGCCTTTTCAAAGTAATTTGAATATCAATAATGTTGCACCAGGGACCTATTCCTTGGTAGTAACTGACGATGGAAATGGATGTTCAGACACTTTGAACAATATCTTGATTTTACCTCCTACTTATCCAGTTGCGAATTTTACTTTTTCACCAGCGGATCCAGATTTGAATGAAATCATAACATTCACCAATACATCAACTGGAAATTGGACTGTACAGTCTTGGACCATTGAAGGTCAAAATTTCAATAACTCCCCTATTCCCTATTCTTTTGGAGTGGAAAGCGTTTATCCTGTTCAACTTATTGTTACGAGTCCAAACGGATGCAGCGATACCATCATTCAATTCGTTTCTGTATATGATGAATTTATTGTTCCCAATGTAATCACGCCAAATGAAGATGGTACGAATGACCTGTTATTCATGGCCGGATTGAAACCGAATACAAGTGTAACTATATTGAATAGATGGGGAGATATTGTTTTTTCAACGGATAATTATTTGAATGATTGGAACGGAAAAGATCAAGATGGAACGCCGTTAACCGACGGTGTTTATACCATTATAGTAAATAGTGCAGAACATCCTAATTTCCATTGTTTTGTGCATTTAATTCGATAAAATAAAAACTTAAAAAAAATGATTGGAACAGCATTAATTACAGGAGCCTCAAGCGGTATTGGAAAAGAATTTGCAAAAATTCATGCGCAGAAAGGTGGAAACCTAGTTCTTGTGGCACGAAGAGAAAAGAATCTCCTTGAACTTCAAGAAGAACTTATTAATAAATTTAAGATTCAGGTAGAAGTTCTATCGATAGATTTAAGCGCAGAAGGAGCAGCTAAAAAAGTGTATGCTTTTACGCAAGAGAAAAATATTTTTATCAGCTATCTATTCAATAACGCTGGATTTGGAGGGCATGGTAAATTTATTGATCGCGATTTAGCCGTTGATAATCAGATGATACATTTAAATGTAATCGCGCTGGTTGAATTGACTCATTTATATTTACAGGACATGCGCAAGCACAAAGAAGGTTGGATTTTAAATACTGCGAGCACCGCTGGATTCCTACCTGGACCTTTACAAGCTAACTATTTTGCTACTAAGGCCTTTGTAATCTCGTTCACAAAGGCTTTGCGACAAGAATTAAAAGGAAGTGGGATTCACATTTCAGCCTTGTGTCCTGGACCAGTAAAAACTGAATTTGAAAAAGTTGCAGGTATGGATGGTAGCGATATGTTTGCCAAAGGTGCAAGTGCGGACAGCACAGCACTTAAAGGTTATAATGGCTTAATAAAAGGTAAATTAATTATTTTTGATCAGATAGGTTTTAAAATATTAATCAAATATTTACTCCCTTTTACTCCCAATTCGCTCCTGTCTAAAATTGTTGAGAAAATGCAAACCATATAAATATTGTAACTTTGTCAAAAATCAAATAAGATGTTGCACCAACCGCTTTTTCTAAACGATATTTCAGGATCAGAAATTATGGTGATTCTATTATTTGTTTTGATGTTTTTTGGGGCTAAAAGTATTCCAAGTATGGCCAAAACATTGGGAAAAACACTTTTTCAAATTAGAAATGCAACGAGTGAAATTCAAAATGAGATTCGTAAGTCTGGAATAGAAATCTCAAAAGACATGAATATAGGTCAAATATTAAAAGATAAACAAGAAGAATTAACGCAACCCATGGATCAAGTGTATTCAGAAATTGAAAACACAATTCATTACGCAGCAAAAGAAACACCAAAGACTATTTCTAATGAGGCTCTCTTACCTGTTGAAGAAATAAAGGAAGAAATAACAACTGAAAAAACGAAATAAAATGGCACAAGTAGCAATAATAATGGGAAGCGCTTCCGACTATCCAGTAATGAAAGCAGCGAAAGAAATTTTAGATTTTTTTGGTATTAGCAACAATACAGAAGTAGTTTCAGCACACAGAACTCCAGAAAAAATGGTGGCTTTTGCAAAAAGTGCTAAAGAAAACGGTTATCAAATTATAATTGCTGGTGCTGGTGGCGCAGCACATTTACCTGGAATGGTTGCTTCTTTAACAACACTTCCTGTGATTGGAGTTCCCATTAAATCAAGCAATTCAATTGATGGTTGGGACAGTATCTTGAGTATTTTACAAATGCCCAATGGAATACCTGTTGCAACTGTGGCTTTAAATGCTAGTAAAAACGCAGGTATTCTTGCCGCAAGGATTATTGGTTCAACTGATACTATTATTGCTGATAAAATGGAGGCTTATGCACAACAAATGGCTGCAGAAGTAGCATTAAGTCAGAAAGACCTAGATTAATCGTATAAAAGATACTTTTTCCTAATCAACATAAAGGAGTCAATTCCAGGTTGCCAGGTGGCACGAATCTCTTTTGCTGACCATCCTTTATACAATTGTTCCATCAATGTTGCTGTTCCAGCCAATCGATTAAAGAAAGCATTTTGATCAATAAATACAGCTGAATCACTTAATAAATCTCTTGCTTGCGTGAGGTAATTTAAATTGATTTCATAAGTCCTTTTCACCAAACTACCCGAAAGATCATATCCATTACATACTTTGTTGACATGAGGAGGATTTCTAGCTCCAATCTGAGGGACCGGAGTAAATTGATAAATAGTTTTCGGAAAACGCGGATGGCCATACATTTCAAAAGGCTTTTCAGTTCCACGACCAACACTCACTGTAGTTGCTTCAAAAAAACATAAACTAGGATACAAAGAAATTGCCAATTCAGATTTTAGGTTGGGTGATGGCGGAACAGTCACCACATATTTTGTTTTATGGGTATAATTTTTACAAGGAATTACCCAAAGATTACAAGTGTTTTTTCGATCCAACCAAAGCTCACCATTCACCATCAGGGCATACTCACCAATAGTCATTCCATATACAATAGGAACAGGATGCATACCAATAAAAGATTTATAGGCAGGCTCAAGAACTGGACCATCAACATAATGACCATTAGGATTTGGTCGATCTAAAACAACTAACTGCTTGTTATTTTCAGCACAAGCTTCCATTACATAATGTAAGGTAGAAATATAAGTGTAAAAGCGGATCCCAACATCTTGAATATCATAGATTACAATATCAATATCGCTTAAATCTGCATCTGTCGGTTTTTTATGGTTTCCATAAAGAGAAACAAGAGGAATTCCCGTTTTCTCATCTACCGAACTGTGTACTTTTTCTCCAGCATCTACATCACCGCGAAATCCATGCTCTGGAGAGAATACTTTTATCACATTTAATTTCAATGCAAGCAGCGTATCCACTAAATGAACTCCTTTAACTACAGAAGTTTGATTACCCACTACCGCAATTCTTTTATCTTTTAATGAATCGACAAAAAGGTGCAAGCGATCAATGCCTAATAAAGGTTTTTTAAGATCTAAAGTGGAATACATTTGAACAGGAAGCGCACGCAATGTATCCTCTTCAATTACGATAGATCCAATCGTTGGAGCGAAAACACTCGCTTCAACTTTACAAGAAAAAAGTATAAACAACAAAAATGTTTCCAAGCACAAAAGCTTTGCGTATTTTTGAACTTGAAAATTGGACCATTTGTTATTTGAAACATTCATATCAAAACGTATATTACTTTCGAAGTCGCAAGGTATAAAAGTTTCTAAACCTATTCTTCGTATATCCATCATAAGTATTGCACTATCTATTGTTGTTAACTTAATAACACTAGCGGTGGTTACAGGTTTTCAAAATGAAGTGCGCCGTAAAGTTACGGGTTATTCTGCTCCACTCATCTTATCGAAAGCAGGAACTTCATCCATCATTGAATGTCCACCGATACATCGTGATAAAGAATTAATTCAAACGCTTTTAACAAGCAAAGGTGTCACTAGTGTTGATCTTGTTGCATACAAGCCCGGTTTACTTCAATCTTCTTCCTTTGAGGATAAAATAGCATTGGCCAATGGAAAGGACAGCGTCTTACACAAGCAAGAAATCACGGGAGTGCTCATGAAAGGAGTGGAAAGTAAATACCATTGGAAATTTATTCAATCCAATTTGGTTCAAGGGAGACTACCCAACTTTAAGGAAAATATCCCTTCTTCTGAAATTATTTTATCGAAACGCTTGTGTGAAGTCTTACATTTTAAATTAAATGAAGAAATAAACAGCTTTTTCGTAAAGGAGAAACCTATTTTAAGAAAATTTAAGATCGTCGGGATTTTTGACACTGGATTTGAAGACTACGATAAAAAAATGGTCTTTTGTGATTTGCGCACCATCCAAAAACTAAACGATTGGGGAATTTCAAGTAGTATTAGTATTGACGACACACTCATTCAAGGAAGGATTGTATTGAGAGCAGATGTCTCTGGTCAAAAAGAAAATTTACAATACGATTGGGGCGATGGTCCTGATCGCTATGCAGGAAGAGCTATTTTAAGCAATTTTATAGATACTACTTACCGATTAATCGTCTATCAATTTGATAAAAATAGTCAACGATTACTTCCAAAAGACACCTGTAGCATTCAATTACACAAGACCAATAATTCTGAAATAGCAATAAATTCTGAAGGTGAATTGAGTAAAATGGCTTTAAATATTTCGGGTAGCAAATACTATATTCCCTTAAACGATGGTCGACTATTGGTTACCCTTAAAGAAGGTAGAGGTACCTGGGAAGAATTAATAGCCGGTTACGAAGTGCAACTTGATCATTGGGATGACCTAGAACTTATTAAAAAGGATTTAGCGTCAAAAGTGGAGATGAAACCTAATAAAGAAGGTGAATTAATTCAAGTTCAATCCATTATTGAAGCGGAGCAAGACCTATTTAATTGGTTGGGATTTCTTGATATAAATGTGAGTATCATCATCATACTGATGCTAATTATTGGAATCATCAACATGGGTTCTGCCCTACTCGTAATGATTATTATTAGAACACGATTCATCGGACTTTTGAAAGCCTTGGGTAGCTCCGATTGGTCCATTCGAAAAATATTTTTAATTCAAGCCGGGTATTTAATACTTCAAGGAATGTTAATTGGAAACATCATTGGCTTGGGACTTTGTTATTTACAATCCCATTTCGGACTGATTCAATTAGACCCTACCGTTTATTATTTAAACACCGTCCCGATTGAATTAACCCTTGGTGCATGGTTGGGATTAAATGGTGCCACCTTTATCATTTGTGCGCTAGCGCTTTTTATACCAAGTGTTGTTATAGCGCGTATAAGTCCGGCTCAATCTATGCGTTTCGATTAAGCTAAGGCTTAAACCTTAAGGATTATTTCCCAAAAATAAATTACATAAAAAAAGCCCCAATAAATTGGAGCTTTCTTAATTGAGTATACTTATTTTCCAGATCTTTTACGATCACCCTCTTTTAAGAAGATTTTACGAATACGAAGTGATTGTGGAGTAACCTCTACATATTCATCGCCTTGAATATATTCCAAACATTCTTCCAAGCTAAATAATTTAGGTGGCGCAAGACGTACTTTTTCATCTGCTCCTGAAGAACGCATGTTAGACATTTTCTTGGTCTTGGTAACATTCACACACAAATCACCAGCTCTTGAGTTTTCACCAATTACTTGACCTTCGTATATATTTTCGTTAGGAGAAACAAAGAATTTTCCACGTTCCTGTAAATTATTTAAAGAGAAAGGAATAGACATACCTTGTTCTAATGAAATCATTGATCCATTTTGACGACCAGGAATTTCTCCTTTGAATGGTTGGTAATCTAAGAATCGATGCGTCATGATTGCTTCACCACCCGTTTGCGTTAACAAGTAGCTTCGCAGACCTATAATACCTCTAGAAGGAATCAAAAACTGAATAATCATCCTTGTACCTTTTGGTGACATATTGGTCATTTCACCTTTTCTTTTCGTTACCGCTTCAACAGCAGTTCCACCGAATTCTTCAGGTAAATCGATCGTCAATTCTTCAATTGGCTCACATTTTTTACCATCAATTTCTTTATAAACTACTTGCGGTTGACCCACTTGTAATTCATATCCTTCGCGACGCATGGTTTCGATTAATACAGATAAGTGAAGTACACCACGGCCATAGACCATCCAACGATCCGCTTTATCTGTATCTTGTACGCGCAAGGCAAGATTTTTTTCTAATTCTTTTTGCAGTCTTTCTTGAATATGACGAGAAGTTACAAACTTTCCTTCCTTTCCAAAGAAAGGAGAATCGTTAATCGTAAACAACATCGACATCGTAGGCTCATCTAATTGAATCGTAGCTAAAGCTTCAGGATTATCAACATCACAAACAGCATCGCCAATTTCAAAACCTTCCAATCCTGTAACAGCACAAATATCTCCAGCTTGAACGCTTTCAACCTTTCTTTTTTCCAGACCTTCAAAAACGAAAACTTCCTTAATACGATGTTTTTCCATCGTACCATCTCTTTTCGCAAGCATCACAAATTGATTTTCCCTAATTTCTCCACGTGTTAGACGACCGATAGCGATTCGACCAACATAAGAAGAGTAATCCAAAGAAGTAAGCAACATTTGCGTATTTCCTTCTTCTATAACAGGAGGAGGAAAACAAGCTAAAATTTCATCTAATAAAGGAGCAATGTTCGTGGTTGGCTGCTTCCAATCGGTTGACATCCAACCATTTTTTGCAGAACCATAAATAGTAGGGAAATCCAATTGTTCTTCCGTAGCATCAAGTTCGAACATCAATTCAAAAACTTTTTCATTAACTTCTTCAGGAGTACAATTGTCTTTATCTACCTTGTTAATTACAACAAGAGGACGCAATCCCATAGAAAGCGCTTTTCCTAGAACAAATCTAGTTTGCGGCATTGGGCCTTCAAAAGCATCTACTAAAAGACAAACACCATCAGCCATGTTCAAAACACGCTCCACTTCACCACCAAAGTCAGCGTGACCTGGAGTATCAATGATATTAATTTTTGTTCCTTTATAAATAACAGATACATTTTTTGAAACAATGGTAATACCTCTTTCTCTTTCGAGATCATTATTATCCATAATCAATTCACCCGTTGGGCGATCGCGTTCATTCAAAAAATTACCTGCTTCAATCATTTTGTCTACCAGGGTAGTCTTACCGTGGTCAACGTGCGCAATAATCGCAATATTTCTTATTTCCATCTGCTATTAAAACTTTCTTTTTCTACCAAATCCACCTTCTTTCTTTTCACCTCCATACGAGCGTGAACGATCTCCACCTGCAGGTCTTGATCTATCTCCATCACCAGCTGAACGCGGTCTATCTCCACTTGGACGAGAAGAGCGATCTCCTCCACCTCCGTAAGATCCACTGCGTTCTCCGCCTCCGCCCCCGTAGGAACTGCTGCGACCACCGCCACCTCCATAAGAGCTGCTGCGACCGCCACCACCTCCACCGAATCCACCAGAACGAGGCGCTCTGCCTCCACCACCGAATCCACCAGAACCACCACCGGAACGAGATTTTTCACGGAAACCACCGCCACCTGTTTCTTTGGCAGTAGTGATTTCAATCGCTACAGTATGTCCTTCGAAATCTGTACCATTAACTGTTTTTATAATTTTATCTGCATGTTCTTGATCAGCTTCAAAGAAAGAGAATGAAGTCATAATATCGATACGACCAACAGCAGCTGAGTTCAACCCAGTTGCATCACAAACTACTCTTAAAAGTGCGCCTGGATTAAATCCATCTCGACGACCAATGTTAACAAAGAATCTAGTTTTCCCTTCTTCACGATCACGAGATCTTTCACCTCTTGGAGCACGATCTTCTCTATCATTTGAACCAGCACCAGCATTTAAATCACCAGCACGCTCATAATATTCGATAAATCGATTAAATTCAGCAGAGACAAACATTTTTACAACATCCTCTTTGGTAAAATTTTCAAATTCCGCGAAGATGGTTGGTAAAAATGGTGTGATATCTTTTTCTCTAATTTCAGTTGCAATTACCTTTTCGATTAAGCGCATCAATTGAATACGACAAATTTCTTGAGGATTAGGAATCTCACCTTTTCTGAAAGTGGTACGCATTTGACGCTCGATGGCTTTAATTTTAAAACCCTCTTTTGCGCTAACCAAAACCAAAGACTCACCTTTCTTCCCTGCTCTTGCTGTACGACCACTACGGTGCGTATAATTTTCGATATCATCAGGAAGATTATAATTGATAACATGTGTAATATTATCAATATCCAATCCACGCGCCGCAACATCCGTTGCTACAAGCAATTGTAATTCTTTACTTCTAAAGCGTTGCATCACCAAATCACGCATGGCTTGAGACAAGTCACCGTGTAAAGGTTCAGCATTATATCCATCGCGACTTAACTTCTGAGCAACCGTAGCTGTTTCAGTTCTGGTACGACAGAAAATCAAACCGTATATATTAGGATTAAAATCAATTAGACGCTTAACAGCTTCATAACGATCTCTTTCTTTTACATTATAATAAATGTGATCAATATTCTCATTACTCTGATTTTTATGACCGATAGAAACCTCTAAAGGATCACTCATGTAATTTTTAGCGATGGTTGCCACTTCTTTGGGCATTGTCGCTGAGAACAACCAAACATTTTTCTCCTTAGGAGTCGTTTCCAAGATACTGTCTATGTCTTCCTTGAAGCCCATATTCAACATCTCATCTGCTTCATCCAAAATCACATAGCGAACTTGTGAAAGTTGAATTACTTTTCTTTTGATAAGGTCCATCAATCTTCCTGGCGTTGCCACAATAATTGGTGCTCCTTTTTTAATATCCGTCATTTGCTTGCGAATATCCGCTCCACCATATACTGCAACGATGTTGCAATTGATGTAGGTCGAATAGCTTGCTAAGTCCTTTGAAATTTGCAAACACAACTCGCGTGTTGGGCAAATGATCAAACCCTGCGGCAAGTGCAAAGAGGTATCAATGTTACTAATTAACGGCAGGCCAAAGGCCGCTGTTTTCCCTGTTCCTGTTTGGGCAAGCCCAACAAAATCGCAATCCTCCTTCATCAAATGCGGGATCGCTTGTTCTTGGATTGGAGTCGGCGCTGAAAAACCCAAATCTACTAACGACTTCAGCACCTCACTCTTTAAACCCAGCTCTTCAAATGTCATTTTTTTATTTTAAATTGGGTGCAAAGGTACAGATAAATTCAGTATGCACTAATTAAATGCACATTTCCTTCAAACTAAATACTATTTTATGGCGCACAATCGGAAAGAATTTCTAATTTTGGGCAAAATCTATTGAATAATCTAGAATTGTCAAGCCAAATATTTCACCCTTTCAGGGCTTAATTTATGCTGGCAGATTTCGATGGGCTCTACCCATCGTTTTCACCCTTTCAGGGCTCTTTTAATGTTGGTTAATTCCTATTTCCGATGGACTTTTTCGGTTTCTGAGCTCTTGTACCGAGCTTGTCGAGGTATGTCGAAGTACGCCCATCGTTGTTAGATGAAACCCTCAGGGCTTTAATACTAATTAACAGCCCTGAAAGGGTGTGGTATCTAATCATGGGGCAAAGCCCTATGAACAGGCGACTAACGCGCAGTCAAAAGCCCTGAAAGGGTGTGATATCAGAGCAATATTATTCCCAAACATATAGGTCATCGTATTCTACTTTGTATTTTTTTAAAAAAGCCTTGTATTCATTCTGAAATGTTCTTTTACTATGGTGTTCCTTTTGATTTACAATATATTTTATTACAATTTCTAATTCTGATGGATTAACTGAAAAAGCTCCATAACCATCTTGCCAATAGAAATTTGTGTAAGCAACACCTAAGGTTTTTATCCATCTAGAGGAATGTGATTTTAGTTCCTCAAGTAATTTCGCTAATGTCACTGTTTTGGAAAGCAAACAAAGGATATGAATATGATCGGTAAAACCACCTACTTTGATTACTTGACATCCTAATTTATTACAAATGCCACCCAGATAACTATGAAGTTCGGTTTCTACTTCATGATTTATTAAAGGTTGTCTGTATTTCGTGCTAAACACGATATGAATATAATTTTTTACTAGTGATTGTCCCATATTAATATTACACCCTTTCAGGGCTTTGTTAGTGTTGGTTAATTTCGATGGGCTCTACCCATCGTTAATATATTTCACCCTTTCAGGGCTTTGTTAGTGTTGGTTAATTTCGATGGGCTTTTTCGGTTACTGAGCTCTTGTACCGAGCTTGTCGAGGTATGTCGAAGTACACCCATCGTTAATATATTTCACCCTTTCAGGGTTTTAACACCCATAAATAACGACATTATCAAAGGATAATTCTATTCTCTACCAAATTAATGAGAAATCGTTTTTATAGGTTTCAGCACATCAAAATAAAACAAACCCCACATTTCCTTCAAACTAAATACTATTTTATGGCGCACAATCGGAAAGAATTTCTAATTTTGGGCAAAATCTATTGAATGAATTTGACAGGAATTATTGCTATTTCCGGTAGACCGGGACTTTTTAAAGTAGTTACACAAAGCAAAAACAGTGTAATTGTAGAATCATTATTAGACAAAAAAAGATTTCCAGCCTATTCAACTGAGAAAATATCTGCTTTGGAAGACATCAGTATGTTTACATATGATGAAGATGTGAAATTGACTGAAATACTAAAGTCACTATTTGACATCAATAAAGGTGCTCAAGGTCCATCGCACAAAGAAGACGAAAAAACTTTGCGTGTTAAATTTGCTGAGGCACTTCCTAATTACGATAAAGAACGCGTTTACTTTTCAGACATTAGAAAATTATTCCAATGGTACAACATGCTTTTAGCAGAAGGCGTATTAATTCCTGAAGTGAAAGAAGAGGTGGTAGCAGAAGGAAAATCAGCTGAAAAAGATTCAAAAGCTAAAAAAGAAGATGCTCCGAAAAAAGCAGCTCCTAAGAAAGCAGCAGTAAAAACCACTGCAGCACCTAAAAAATCAGCTAAACCAGCAGCTATGAAAAAAGTAGCAGCGGTTAAGACCGGCGCAGGAAGAGGAAAATAATCAAGATTATTTGAAATTGTTGTAATTGCTAGAAAAAATCAAGATTAACCTTATTGATTAGAAACTGGCTAGTTTCTCTTTTTTAAAGATTTTACGATAGAGGTCATAAACAAAATTCAATTTCGCTTCATCATTTGGATAATCTAAATACCAATGAGGCGCTAAAGCCAATATTTCTTTAAATTCTGCTTCGGAAAAATCCAGTTTTTTGGCGATGTACTTTATTTCCTGCTCTACTCTTTCATTATTATAAGGTTGAAGCTTTAATCCTTCAATTGCCTCCATTCGATCCACTGAACCTGCACAAATTTGGGATGAATAAGTAGCCCTTCTATAATCAATATTAAACTTTTTAACTAAATAATAGGATTGAATAAATCCGGTATACTTGGACTCATAATGCTTTCCTCCGTAATCTTGCCAATCCAACTCCCGCTTCAGAAGTGTTATGGTTTCGTTTTTATCAAATGGAACATAGTTTAAGAAATAAATCATGCGAATCCCCTTGAATATTTTGTAATATGTTTCTCGCATAAACCCAAAAGTAGGAAATGACTTTAAACGAACGGATCCAAAAGATTGACAAATGTGACTAAAATACCTTAGGTCTTTGGCATTGTAGTGCCAGTATTTCGGTAAAATACCTTCAGTAGCAAAATTACCGCCACTTAAGATATGTTTAACCTTATATTTAGCGGCTGTTCTGTGCAATACCGAAAGAATAGCAATATCTGTAGGAGTATCTGCTTCAGGAACACTAGCTTTGAGAAAGGCACGCTGAATCTGCTTAAACTCTTGCCAATCCAATACCACACATTCGTATTCAATTTGAAGTTTTGAAGCTATATTTCTAATGTTCTGATTGGCCTCAATGGAATTCCATCCGTTATCCATGTGCACACCTAAAACACGAAGTCCGAGTTGCTTTGCCTTCCATGCCGTAAAAGAAGAATCTACACCACCACTCAAGCCTACGATACAGTCAAATTCCTTTCCTTTACCTTGAACTTTTATCTGCTTGATCAATGTTTCCAGTGCTTGATCACTCTCCGCGCCTTTGTAGCTAAAGTGAGCCCGTTTTTCTATAAATTCCGTACAATGATTACAATGACCATGCTCGTTAAAACTAATAGCAGGATCGCTTGTGTCCATGACACAACGGGTGCAAATTTGATACGAAAGCGGGGAAGATGAAATAATTATTTTTTTTAGCAAAAATAGATATTTAAAATCTATTTCTGTTCATGTCAAGTTATTTAAAGTTGGGAAAAAATTATTAATATGTAGGAAAAGTATTAACTAAAAAGTTTCTTCACCTCATCAGACGAGGGATAGTTGACCAAAACTCCTCGATGTTTGCCTTGATAGATGAATAGACTACCTGCAGCATACCCATTAAGATTTATCGTTGGGTGTAGGGTTCGAATTTCTTCCAAGGAAGCAAGGCCACCCAATCCAACAACAGGAATACCCACACTTTGGGATACCTCCTGAAGCACAGCAACTTCCAACCCTTGGTAGGTACCGTCTTTATTAACCGATTGAATAAGCAATTCTCCTGCACCCATTTGCTCCATTTCTTTCGCGAAGCCAACAACATCTGCAGAAACCACTTTGCGACCATTTCGAATCACCACTTGCAGTTTTCCCCAAAATGAATATTTTACATCGATGCAGACCGCAATAGTAGATTTTCCAAATCGCTCGCTCGCTTCACGCACAAAGGAGGGTGTTTCAGCAGCAACCGTTCCCAAAACCACACGCTCTGCTCCCGCTTCCAATAGCTGCCTAATTTCCTCTAAAGACTTAATCCCTCCTCCTACCGAAAAAGGCATATTGGCCTCTTCACCCACATTTCGAACAAAATCTATCGGAATACATCGATTTTCTTTACTGGCTTTGATGTCTAATAATATGAGTTCGTCGGCATTAAATTCATTAAATAAATGAACAGCATGTATCGGATCTCCAATATATTTAGGGGACGAAAATCCGATGGTTTTAACCAAATCTCCGCCTTGAATGAGTAAACAGGGAATTAATCTTGGACGATACATGACTGGGTAAAATTAGCGATAATTCGTTGACCTATAGCATGGCTTTTTTCAGGATGAAATTGAAGCCCAATGATGTTTTCTGAAATCAATCCCGATACAAATTCTTTTTCGTAGGTAGTGGTGCATAACACCTGTTCTTCCTCTGCTTTATCCACTGCAAAAGCATGCACAAAATACATTTCACTTTGGCTGGGAACTCCTTGAAAGATTGCATGAGCTTTGGTGGTATGCAAGGTATTCCATCCGAGGTGAGGCACCTTGAATTGAAAGGGATTTTCAACCGTAATTTTAGTTGTCTTACAGGAAAACCAAGCTAAGCCTTCTGTGTTACCCTCTTCGCTCGACGCGGTCATGAGTTGCATTCCCAAACAAATCCCTAAAATCGGTTTTTTATCTCCTATGGCGGCTTGATTCAAGGAATCAATGAGGTCACGTCGCTTCAATTCATCCATGGCTCGTCCGAAATGACCAACCCCGGGCAGAATAATATGAGAAGCTGCCTCAATGTCTTTAGCTTTATGACTAAGCACTACAGGTAACTTCAAGCTATTAAAAATTCTACTCAAGGAGTGGATGTTACCCATACCATAATCAACAATCACTATCATAGTTTAAAAGTACTTACTTTTTTGATATAGAGCGTAAAACGATTGCCTCTTGATTTTTAATTAACTTAACATATAACCTAGAAAAATGAATCACTTTTATAATAAAGAATTAAAACTATGCTCTCGTGCCTTACGAATTGTTTTTTGCGAAGAATTAGGGTTAATTATTGAATTTTAATAAGGGGAGTATTGAGTTTCCAATCTTGAGAGGGGATTAATTGGAGTATTAAAGTTTCCCCTCTTGAGAGAGCGATTAAGGGGGAGGATTTTATTTTTGTTAAGAAAAACCGTTCCCAATCTAAACTACGAAGCCGCAAACTCTTTAATCAACTCCGCCAAACGTTCTACTTGAATTTTACGAGAATATTGTTCAACACCATGAGAATCACAAGCGATTTGACCGGTAGCCTGAAATTCTGCATACAATTCCTCTAAGACAGTCAATAAGTGAATGCTGTCCTTGACAATGATTCCAGAATTCGTTTCTGTGATTAAATCAGCTTGAAGTTGTTTGCTTTGTGATCCAGATTCATCAATAGAATAATATTTTTGTTTTAATAAATTCGCTTCTGGATCATTTTCATAACACATAATCATTTTTCTGCGAATACCGAGATAATCGAAAATCTTCGTGCCCATATACGAGTAATAATTGAAAAGAAGCATCGCATTATCTGAAGCTAATTTTTCAAGCAATTCGTTGTTTTGAATTTTCGGCGTAATAACGATGCGGTTTTTTAAAGATGGGAATTGTTCCTTGACCATCTGCTTCAATTCTTCCGTCAAATTTGTGCCGTAAAATTTGAATTTTATTTTGGCATTTGGATGCTCTGAAACAAAAATATTTGCCACGCGAAGAAAACTTTGAATTGGATGCCAATTATAAATTGTTCCTACAAATGAAATACAAAACTCCTCGTTGTTTTGTTGGATGTTCTTAATTTTATCAATGACTGCTGTGTCATAACCATTAGGGCTAATACTAAATGGCTTATTGGGAATTAATGTATCAATTTTGGAATGAACAAATTTTGATACTGTTCGAATATGTGTTGCAGTAGAAACCGTTTTCTTTTCAAAATAGGAATTCCATTTTTTTTCGATTAACGTTTTCTGATGTTCTTGATTATGACTCCAAGGATCTCGATAATCAGCTATCCAAGGAACCTTAAATTCTTCACTGAGTTTTGCTGCATAGGAAAATAAAACAAAGGGGTCACCTGTTGCTATAATTACATCTACCTTATTGCTTTTCAAATACTGCTTTGCAGTTTTATAAATATTTGCTTTCGGACCTACAGCAAAGAAAAATTGCATGAATTCATAAAAGGCAGTAATGGACTTCCTTAGAAGCCTAAATTTATGTTCACCATGTTTCAACATCAAGCGATTCGCAGCATTAGGATGATAAGGAGCTCGAATTATGGCACCTAATTTACTTTCTTCCACTATCGGCTGATCTGAACTTCCCTCCGAAATATAGTCCAGGTGATTTCCATGAACATTTTCCCATTGGCGGGTGATTACAATTGGTTCTACCCCAAATTCTTTTAAATATTTATACCATGCATAAGGCCTCAAGCCCCCCACAGAAACATAGGGAGGAAAGTCGTATGCGAGAATGAGGACTTTTTTCATTTTTTTATCACTCATAATTTTCCATTAAAAGAAAGTCGGCAATATGAACATGTTTTACTCCCTCAATTGTGTCGGTCCATATTGAATCCATTGTTACAACATATTTTGGGTAATGGTCCTTTAGTTCTATTAAGGTACCAAACTCCCGATCAACTGTATTTTCGTCAGGCAACATGTAGGCAACTTGAATGTAAAATTTTGCATTCCCTTTAGTCGCTATAAAATCAATTTCTTTTGTGCCGACCTTACCAACTGCCACATTGTAGTCTCTGCTTAATAATTCTAATAATACAATATTCTCTAAAATCCCAGAAATCATTCTGTCTTTATAACCCATAACTGCGTAAATAAGTGCTGGATCACTCACAAAATATTTCTCTTGTGTCTTCAATATTTCCTTCCCCTTAACATCATAACGTTGAATTCGATGTATAATGAAAGCACTTTCCAACGCGTTAAGGTAATTATAAACCGTATTTAAATCTATTTTTCGCTGTTGACTTTTAAAATAATCCGCCACATTTTTCGCGGAAAAGCTATTACCAATATTATCAAACACATATTTAACAATGCGCTCCAACAATTCTACATCTCTGATTTTATGCCGTTGAATAGTATCTCGTAAGATAGCTGAAGAGTAAATATCAAAAACAATTTTATAAGCAGATTCTATTGAATAGTTAGACGTGTGAAGTACTGGGAATCCGCCAATTCTCAAAAAGTATTCAAATTTTTCAAGTTTACTTTTAGTACTGTTTTGAAGTTCTTTATTGAAGCTAAGACATTCCCGAAATGTAAGTGTTTGAATTTGAAATTCAACATATCTTCCAGCTAAGAAAGTGGCCAATTCAGATGATAATAAGTGCGAATTAGATCCTGTGATATATACATCAGCATCGAAATCGAGCATAAATGAATTCACTGCCTTTTCCCATCCTACAACTTCTTGAATTTCATCCAATAAAATGTACGACTTCTTACTATGATTTATCTGTTGTTTTATATAGGTGTAAAGTTGTTCACCTGTTTTGATTTCCGAATAATTAAAACTTTCAAAATTGATCAGTAGAATTTGCTGTTCTTGCGCACCTCTATGAAGAATTTCATCTTTTAACAAGAGCAGAATACTTGATTTCCCAGATCGTCGGATGCCTGATATGACCTTAATAAAAGGTTTATCTATGAATTCTTTAATCTTATCGAGATATAAGGTTCGCTTGATCATTTTTTAAGTTTATAAGCACAAATATAGATTAAAATAATTTAGTTTTATAGGTTATAACCATAAAAACTATTTATTTTTTACGATTATATTGGGTATAACCATGTGAAATGGTGTTGACATGAAAAAAACAGCAGGACTCGATACAATCCGCTTAAACGGATCACTTGTAAAGCCACAACAATTGAAGGGTCTCAAGCCATATTTCGATTCACTCAATACAGCGCCCACAGAAACATAGGGAGGAAAGTCGTCTCTCGACCCATCGGTAAACTCAGGGCAAGCAGGCTCGAGATAAATACCGAGAATGAGGACTTTTTTCATTTGTAGTAAAATTACACAAACTAAATGCAATTGATAATGCAAGTTTATTATTTGTTTGTTATTGTATTTTAAATTAATGCTGAACAAAAAAATCAACTTACCTTTGATAGAGCAACAGCATTTTTTAATGAAAAACCAATTAGTTCTTTTTACAACAGATTTTCCATTTGGAACAGGTGAAACTTTTCTAGAAACTGAAATAATATACCTTTCAAAAGAATTTCAAGAGGTAAGAATTATTACTCAAAATACAACATCCAAAATTTGTCGTGATTTACCTAAAAATTGTTTTGTTGAACGGATCAATATAGAAGTTTCAATACTTGATAAAATCAAATCTTTGTTTGGTCTTTTCAGTACTCTATTTTGGAATGAAATAAAAGTAATCAAAACTATTTATGGAAAGGGCATTACAAAAGAAATGGTGAGCACCATGTTGATTTCACTCTATCGTGGTAAAAAAGTAAAAGCAATAGTTATAGATTTAAAGCAAGCAAACTCTCAAAACATAAAACAATTCTTTTACAGTTATTGGTGTGACGATGTTGCACTTGGTTTAGCACTAGCTCAAGATGAAAAAAATACATTAAACTGTTTCAGTAGAATTCATGGATGGGATGTTTATTTTGAAGCAAGTTCAATTGACTATTTACCTTTTAGACATTACATTAGTGAAAATTTGAAGGCCATTTATTCCATTTCAGAAAAAGGCAAGACATATGTAAGAGACCATTGGAAAATTTTAAATCAAGAAAAAATTAAAGTAGCGCGTTTGGGTGTTCCTAAACAAAATCAATTAGAAATAAATAAGTATCACTTTATTTTGGTGAGTTGCTCAAATGTTATTCCATTAAAACGAGTTGATTTAATTGTTCGTGCTTTGTCAGAAATTAAAGATCATAAAATTAATTGGGTTCATTTTGGGGACGGACCACAATTGACTGAAGCACAACAGCTAGCGCATGAAATACTACATAAGAACATCACTTTTGATTTTAAAGGTCGCGTATCGAACAAAGAGGTGCTTTCTTGGTATGCTGAAAACAATCCGAGTCTATTTATTAATGTGAGCACAACAGAAGGAATACCAGTTTCGATAATGGAAGCTATGTCCTTTGGTATTCCTGTAATTGCAACGGATGTTGGTGGGACTAGCGAGATAGTGAATGATGGAAACGGGATGTTACTACCTAAAAATCCGGAGATTTCTTTAATATCTAATATTATTCTTCAATTCTATAATTTAAATGATGAAACTAAAATCAAATTAAAAAGAGAAGTCTATACATCATGGGCAAATAATTTCGATGCAGAAAAAAATTACAACGATTTTTTAAAGAACATTAATCATTAGTTGTTAAAATTAATTTTTCATAAAAATTAATTAATTCATCAGTTTTCGTTTCAATCGAAAATTGTTTTGAAAATATTTGAGCGTTTTCTGCAATCGAACTATAAAGTTGGTAGTTATTCGTTAATTCTTGAATCTGATCAGTAAATAGTTCTGGATTTTGTTCATGGAATAAATAACCTGTTTTTCCTTGCTCAATTAAGTCACGGTTTCCAATACCGTCAAGAGTAACAATTACCGCTTTTGAAGCCATTGCTTCAAGAAACACCAGTCCAAATGGTTAATGCCATATCGAATGTAATTAGTCAATCCTATTTTCACTTCTCTTCTTTTGAATTGATTACATTATTATAAAATTTAAGATAATTTCGACCAAAAACATTAAGAGTGAAATTTTCTTCATAAATTTTTAGCATCTCATTTTCTTTTGTGCAAAAATGTTTCTGATTTGAGAAAATATCCTCAAATTTACATAACATATCTTCCACATTATTTTTATTAAAAAAAACAAGATTCGGCAGATCGAATTTCTTAAAAAAATTATTTCCTCCGGTTGAAGATACCAGAGATAATTTGCCATTTGATATAACTTCAAGTAGTACTAAATCAAAATATGTCATTTTGTTTGTTAAAGTAAAAAGATCACTTGCATTTAGTAATGCAAAAGGATCATTTGTCCAACCAACCTCAATCCATCTTTTATGCCTAAGACCTTTCAAAGGAGATTCTTTACCTGCATTTAAGAAATATACATTCTTATGTTTTTTGAGAATAATTTTACCAAATTGTTTAAGTAAGTCAAAACCTTTAATATAATTGTGTCTTCCTAGGTAACATATAACAAAAGCATCTTGAGGAATATTATATTTATCTCGAACCTCTTTTTTTATCAAGTTGGACTTTTTTAATCCAACACCTGTTGGGACAAATTCAATCCGCTTTGAGGTAACAATATCTTTAAATTCATCCCACGTTTCATGGTAAGGTTCCATTGCCTCTAAACAAGGAAACATGAGAACATCTGCACGTTTGAAAGCCAAAAGATCAATTTTCTTTAATTGGGAGACGGTTGTTTTTTTTACTTGCCATAATTTCAATGAATCCCCTATGTTTTCAAGGTAACATGCTCTTGGAGTGTGTGGAGTGAAAATAACTGTTCCTTTGAAATTTTTTAATAAATCAAGGGCTTGAAATAAATCAAAGGAAGTATGAAAATGTATCACGGAAAAATCTTTTAAATCAATGTTCTCTGGAAGTTTGAAAGGTTTATCCAAAATATTAATTTGCTCTACTAAATTTTGATTTATCCGTATAATATTCTTAATTGATATTGGAATTATTTTTTTTAGCTTGTTAAAAACAGTAGGTTGATTATTGCTAGGCGAGTCATTCTTTAATTGGGAAATAGAGTCACCGAGAAAAACAACGTTAGCATTATTCTCAGAAAAGTAATTCTTTAAGTTAAAGAGATATGTTGAAGGACCTCCCATTCTTTCCAACAATGGAAATGTATTCCAGATTAATATTTTACTATTCATTTATTGAACATTTTTTTTGTAACACTCAATGCTGCACCAATTACCTGATGCATATCATAATACCTATATTCAGCCAATCTCCCTCCAAATATTACATTTGAATTGGAAAGACTTAATTTTTCATATTGTTTGAATAGTTCATTATTCTTTTCATCATTTACTGGATAATATGGTTCATTAGCTTTTCCTCCTTCAATTGGATATTCCCTTGTGATCACTGTTGTTTTTTGTTTTCCAAATTCAAAATGTTTATGTTCAAGAATTCTTGTATATGGAACTTCTTTATCGATAAAATTAACAACTGCATTTCCTTGATAATTTTCAATAGGCAATATTTCATGTTCGAAACGTAAACTTCTATATTCAAGCTCTCCAAACTGATAATTATGAAATTCATCTAATTTTCCGGTGAAAACAATTTTATCAGCTAAAGAATCAAAATATTCTCGATCAGAAAAATAATCAGTATTAAGCTTAACTTCAATTCCCTCTAATAATCCTTCATTAAGTTTGTTATACCCCCCAATTGGAATCCCTTGGTATTTATCATTAAAATAATTATTATCGTAATTAAATCGAAGTGGAACCCTTTTAATTATAAATGCCGGAAGATCCTTAGCATCTCTTCCCCATTGTTTTTCAGTGTATCCCTTAATCAAAGTATGATAAATATCTTTTCCAACAATTGATAATGCCTGTTCTTCAAGGTTTTGCGGTGAAATAGAACCAAATTCTTTGACCTGCTCTTCAATTATCTTCTTGGCTTCACTTGGATTTATTACCCCCCAAAGTTTATAAAAGGTATTCATATTAAAAGGAAGGTTATAAGCCTGATCTTTTGAAATAGCCAAAGGTGAATTTGTATAACGATTAAATTCAACGAATGAGTTAACAAAATCCCAAATAGTCTCATCATTCGTATGAAAGATATGAGCGCCATAATAGTGAACATTAATCCCCTCAATTTCTTTACAATAGGAATTACCGCCTGTATGCGGCCTTTTGTCTATAACCAAACATTTTTTTCCATTTTTGTTTGCTTGATGTGCAAAAACATTTCCAAACAGTCCTGAACCAACAATTAAAAAATCATATTCTTTCATTTTACAAGTGTTTTATAAAACCGAAAATCGGGTATGTATCAATTGAAACATTGATTCCAATTTTTCTTTTTATGTAATTCATAAATTTCAAATATAGCCAATATGTACCTCCTTTTATTTTTCTTTTTAACTTTAAAATCAAATAAAACTTAAACTGATTTTTAGTGTAAAAACCTGATTCTGTTATAAAATATTTATTAGGTACTTCTTTCCATTTAGGATATTCAAACCATACAGCTCTTTTTTCAATAACCCAATGATAAAAACCATATTGTTCATTAGACTTTTCATTATATACATACCCTTTTGCGTAAACGATAGTTTCTTTTGATTTATATATAACTTCTTTTGATTTGGCTTCCATGAAAAGTGCTACCTCGCCTTTTTTTTGAGCTTTTAAAGCTATTACACTGATGTTGTCATTTGAGTATTCCGATATATCTTTAGATATATTGACATGAAAACCTTCTTTCCCAAATTCATCAAATGAACTGTATTCTGGATTAGTAAAAATTGAAACAAATTGTTCGGAACGCGCGAAAAGTGAATTAATAAAATCGTTATTTCTGTAAAAGGTCAATGGACCATGCAAGTGGTCACTTCTTAGTGCGAAAATATCATTCTCGTCAAGTACCTCTTTAGTAAATATTGATTTCAAATTGCCATAAATCAAGTCAATATCTCCGTAACCCCAAAAATCATATTCAGTTAATAAATCACTAAATATTAATCCAAATGCGGGTCTGTAATCACAAAGTTTATATGGTTTAATTGATGGTAACTCAATATTAAGAGATACTTCAATTTTTAAAATAATTTCTTCGAATGTAAAATGAACATATTTTACGTTTTCAGGACTATTTGTGTAAACTCCAAGGTCTGTAAAAAAAATGAAATTAAAAATTTCATTTTTTTTACAAGAATCTAAATATAAATTCATGTTACTTGGCCATTTCCCAAAGTAAGGTATAATAATTGCAATTGAATGCTTCATATGTGATTTTTTTTAATCCAATTACAATGCGTTTTTGGGGCAATTATTGAAAAAATAAGAGAAGGTAAAAATCGATAATCTATATAAATAAGTTTCAACATCTGTTTTGCACAAGTTCGCACAGTTTTTGGATCTAGATTCTCTAGAGCAATTACTCTTAGTTTATTAATTGCTCCAATTTTTGATAATTTAAATAGTTTGATAAGTTGTCTATTTTTCGAGAAATGCTGAATCCAACAATCAATCATTTGAATCATTCCTAATTCAATTTTTTTTCTTTTTTCGTAATGAAATGTGTTTCGCCCAGAAAAAACTCCTCCTTCATGCATTCTGTATACTGCAGTTACCTCTGGCATAAAAAATGCTTTTGAACCATCTTCGAGTTGAAGCAAAAACAATGTTGTATCACGCCCTACATTGTCCATTGACCATTCAGGTAACTTATCGAATTTCTTTTTTATTAAAGCAGTTGATGTATAAATATAATGTCGTTTAGCAAGATCGTAAATGTCCAATTTTTCAATTAAAATATTTTTATAAATATTATTCGGAATTAATCGAGACTCTAAATCCAAATATGTGCTAACATCAGAAAAACATATGGAACAGTCTTGATTTATCTCCAAAAAATCAACTTGTTTTTGAAGTTTGAGTGGATCAGTCCAGTAATCATCCCCTTCACAAAGTGCTATATATTTAGCCCCGCTTGTAAAACAAGCATTAAATACTGATTCAGAATTGGCATTCGCTCCCAAATTTTCTAATTGTAAAATAAGTTCGATTTTATTTGGATACTTACTTTTTAATTCTTCACAAATTTTTCTTGTGTCATCGGTAGAGTTATCTTCTCCTATAAACAAACAATAACGAAATTTTGTTTGTTGCATGATTACAGACTCAATAGCTTCTCTAATATAAATATCGTGATTATAAGTAACCATCCAAACTGCAACAATTAATTCATTATCCATATATGTAAAAAATAATTTTCTAACTGAATTATAGTTGACTCACAAAGAGAAAAATTTAAATATTTGTTCCTTTGAGGGGAAATCTTTAGTTATAAGATCTTCCATTGGTTGGTAAATATATGGATGCGCATATTTTCTATTTATGAAAGTAATATCATCTAGATCATTATATCTAAAATGACAACTCCATCTTGGTTCGTTAGTAATATTAATTCCGCTTCTATGAATTAAAAATGAAGAAAACAATAAAGCATCTCCAGCTTCAATTTCAATTGAAATTAAATTTGCTTCTTCCTCACTTGTTAAGTCTACCATTCCAAAACCATTTTCAATACTTACCGTTCGCAATCCAGATAAATGGCTTCCAGGCAATATTTCCAAAGCACCCAGATCTTTATTAATATTTACTAAAGGAACCCAAATTACTACAGAGTTAATTGAGCCTTGCATGCTTCTCCAATCTTGATGAGCATTTACAGTATGATATATTTTTTTCTTTGCTAATTTTGGATGATTGAAATAAAGTACAGGTCTTGTGCTAATAACCGGCGTTTTAACACCATTGTTTTTACATAATTCTAAAACAATATTTTTAATTGACAAAGAATGAAGACTTACTAAATGCTGAATTTGTTTTCCTGAATTAATTAAACAAATAATATCATCGTTATACAATCTAAAAAGAAGGTCGTTGAATATCTCATCACTAAGTTCTTGTAATGTACAATTTGAAATATATTTTTTTTCTATGAATTGTCTTAAAAAGACACCTTTTGCATCATCTAAAATTTTTTTAATTTCATCTTTAGAAAAAAAATCCTTTATTAAGAGATATCCATTTTTTTTAAAATAGTCTTTTTTATTGCTCATAATCTAATTTTTATTCCCATTCTGCATAACCAAATCCTGTTTTTCCAAAACCATTTCCATTATAAAACATAACTAATGTATCGCTTTTTTTAAAAACATACGGATAAGAAATCATTTCCGAATCCCAACCTTCGAGAGATAATTCAATACCCGCTTCCTCATCTTTTCTTATCCATTCTTTTCCATCTAATGATTCTGCGTAACCTATTTTATAACTATTCGCAATGTTATTTCGATAATCACTTTTATTTCTCTTACCGAACCACATCCTATATTTTTTATTTTCCTTAATTATGGTTGGGCTAACTAAACCACCCTCGTTTAGATTTAAATTAATTGCGACTTTACCTGTTTGATTCCAATTAATTCCATCTAATGATTCTGCATATTTAATATTATATATGGGTTCAGGTTTCCCTTCAATTTCCTCCCAATTGATACAAGAAAGATACCACATTTTAAATATATTATTTTCAAATATTACAAACGAAGTACCAGAAAAATATGGTTCTAAAAAATTTATTGTAATAATTGGTCCTTTAGATAATTTTTGAAATTTTTTTCCGCCATCTGTGCTAACTGCCAGCCCAACAGCATTTTGAAATGGTACAGTTCCTCTAGTAGTCCAACCTGTATAATATAGATATTTCTTATTACCAACATTAATAATAGATGAGGGCATAATTCCAGAATCATCAAATGAACCTAAATCTCCTAAATCAAATAATGGAGAATCGTGTTCATAAATAACATCATTAGGTTTGTTTTTTAAAACTTCAATATATGAAACATTACTTCTTCCATTAGAATCTCTTGTTGCATAATATATTCTTAATATTTTATCCAAAACATCAACTACAGGAACTTGTGCATGACTTTTATTCCAATCATATTGGCCTTTTACATTGTAAATTTTGCTTTTTTTTATCCACATCTAAAAGTCTTTAGTTGATTTATTAGCTATAAATGACGGATTACCTTTATACATACTCCAAGACATTGTGTCTTTAATAATACAGGCACCCATACCGACAAAAGTACCTTCAGCTATAGTTACTCCATCTCTGATAGTTGAATTAACTCCCAGTGTACAATATTTTTCTACCTTACAGTGACCCGATAATACAACATGTGAAGTAAACATTACATGGTCGTCTACTATACTATGATGTCCAATATGATTTCCACTCCATAGAATTACATTATTTCCAATGGTTGTAAAAGGTTGAATAGTATTGTTTTCGATTATAAAACAATTATCACCGATTTTGTTCTCAAATAAAGTAGCTTTACTACTAATGTAACTGATTAGTTCATAACCTTTTGCTTTGATTTCAAAATAGATTTGTTCCCGTATACGATTCATTTTTTTTGGCGACATTGGGGCAAAAAACTTATAATCATTTGGTAAGTATAATTGTTCAATATTTTCAAATGCTACTATAGGTAGGCCGCAAAATGTTTTATTATCTGGTAAGTATTTTTCATTCACAGAAAATGCTACAACTTCATGATTGGAATCATTTTTTAAGTAGTAATGCGCTAATTCAGCAAAATCTTCAATTCCAAAAATTATTACTTTTGCCATAATCACTTGTATAAATATACGGTGTATTCATATAAACCGTAATCATTTCTAATAACAAAATTACGACTTAGGTTTTTACAAAGAAATTCTGACATGAGGTCTAATGGAACATGAAATAAGTCATCTCTTTCCCAATCTACTTGTTTTGACATCACATTAAATGCAATTCCTCTATTAGATAAATCATAAACCTTAGTAACCAATTGAGTAAAATAATTCCACATTTCATCAAAAGACATATCTATTTTTTCCGTGAAAACTCCGTTCAGGACTACAAAATCAAACATATTTAAATTAAAATCCTTCTCAAGTAAATCTCCACAATAAAAGTCATGTTCTTTGTATTTTGACTTGCAGATTGAAATAAATTTATTAGAAATATCTAATCCTGAATATTTAATATAATGATATTTATTGTTTATCAGGTATTCCAATAGGTGAGCAGTACCACAACCAAAATCTAATAACGTTGTATTTTCAATATCCTGCTCAAATTTAATTAGTTCTAGCATTACTTTATACCTTTTATTTACATCAGCTTGAGTGGGCCAATCAACACCTAAATGGGTGTCGCCATGTTTTTCAAGGCAACTTTCGTAATGTTTTATAATTTCTAAATACTTTTTCATATTATCTTGTAAGATGTTAATAATTCAGATTTTATGAATGAAATTTCACAGTTCATCAACACATCAATAATAGATAAAAAAGGCGTAAAAGTTAAGCTTTTTTGATTGTAAGAAATAGCGCTCGGTTGAATGAAATTTAAAATTATATTTTTCTCATGAAAATGTTTTTTATCATAAAGATCAATTCCTCCAATAGGATTAATATAATTACTTATCTTTTCCTTCTCGCAAATATCTATAATTCTGTTTTGACCAAATAAATCTTTATTTTGATATTGAGAAGAACTTCTTATAATTTTAGTTTGAATCTCTAAATAATCGCAAATAACTCGAATTGATTCAAAATTAAATTGTCCGATATGTGAACATTCCTTTTTAAAAATTAGCTCTAATAATTCAAAAACCTGAGGAAATAATGGAGCTTTTTTATAGCTATGCTCTAGTGTCCTAAGAAATTTTAATTTCCAATTTGGTAAATCCAAAATTTCAATATTTGAAATCAGCTTATTTTGACTAGAACCTGCAAGTGGAATATTAACCATTGTTGAAACACCATTCATTAAAATATAATTTCTATTGATCCATCCCCGATTTATATAATTTACATCATCATAAATTACAAATTTATCAACTGAAGCGATAAGTTGAAAATATCCAATATATGGAAAAAAATATGGCTGCATTATAGCTATCTTCATATTGTTAAATTTTCATTAACAATTGAAATAATTTGCTGCAATTTTTCCTGCGGTAATCCAGCATAAAGAGGTAAGCATAAAATTCTTTTAGATATGCTTTCCGATACAGGTAGTTCTTTGTTAACGAAAACATAAGGTAAGTTATTCAAAGACGGATAAAAGTACCTGCGAGGGAATATATCTGCTTTATTAAGGAAGTGCTGAGTATTTAACAATGATTTCTCTGACTCAAAAATAATCGGATAATAAGAAAAATTCCATTCAGTTTCTTTAATTATTTCTATAGATTTCAGTTGATCAAAATTTAAATTTACATTATAAAAATCTATTACAAATTTCCTTTCTTTAAGTATCCAATTCATATTAGGTAAAACAGCCAAACCCATTGCTGCGTGTAATTCAGAAATTTTACCATTAATTCCCAAACCTTCAAACTTATAAGGACCATTGTGTCCAAAATTATGGCTGTAAAATATTTGATGAAAAAGATCTGGATCTTTACAGAATATTGCACCTCCTTCACCCGTATGAAATAATTTGGTTGCATGAAAGCTACAGGTACTAACATCTCCATATTCAAAAATGGATTTACCCTTGTATTTTACGCCAAAGGCATGCGCCCCGTCATAAATTACTTTTAATTGATGTTTTTTTGCTATACGTTCAATTTCTTCCACATTGCAAGGATTTCCAAAAACATGGGTGGCTAATATACAAGTAGTTTTATCGGTTACAGCTGCATCAATTTTTGTTTCGTCGATGGTCAAGTATTCTGGATGAATATCAACAAATACTGGAGTACAATTTTCCCACACAATTGCAGCAGTAGTTGCCACATAAGAAAAAGGTGTGGTGATTATTTCACCACCTTTACCCAAGAGTTTCAATGCAATTTGCAAAGGGATTGTGCCATTACTAGTGATCAAGATGTTGCTTACACTCAAATAGGATTTTAATTTTTCTTCTAATTCCAATACCAATTCACCACGATTGGTCAACCAACCATTATTAAATGCTCTTTGAACTTGAGACGTATACTCCTCAATAGGGGGAAGAAATGATTTAGTTACTGGAATCATGAGCTATTGAATTATCCATTTAAAATTTGGCCGAATATAACCTGGTTCTTTTCCCATGTAGATTCCAATTTCCCTTGGACTATCAACAACAGTAAACAACATAATTTCATTTGAAACTAAAAGTGCATTTTTTTTATCTTCAATAAAGAACATCGAAAGCGTAAATTTTCCTGTTTGAAAAAAATTCGGAGGTATTTCACAAATTAATTTGTTCATCCCTTTTTTCATAATAACATCTTTAGAGCTAAAAGAGAACAACGCTTCACCTAGTTCATTATATAAATGATAAGTTACCGAATAACGTTCAGGTTGGTCAGTAAAGAGTTCAATTGATGTGCAAATTTGAATTTCTAAATTTTCTTCTAAGGGAAGCTCAAATCCTTTTTCAGTATTTTCAATAGAAATAAATTTGAGTGCGAAAATATTTTTTACAAAAATATCATCGAAAAAAATCAAATTTTGCTGCGAAACATTATTCACACCAAAATAGTTGCCAACAGCTTTATCTACATCACCAAAGAATTTTGCTTCACCTTTACTCAAAACCAAACCTTTTTTGCACATTGTTTTAATTGCCGCCATATTATGACTTACAAAAATTACCGTTCGACCTTCACCTGCAACATCTTTCATTTTACCCAGACATTTCTTTTGAAATTCAGCATCACCAACAGCAAGAACTTCATCAATTATTAGAATCTCTGGTTCCAAATGTGCTGCAACGGCAAAGGCCAAACGGACATACATTCCTGATGAATAGTGTTTCACTGGGGTATCTATAAACTTCTCTACTCCAGAAAAATCGACAATTTCATCGAATTTGGAAGTCACTTCTTTTCGGGACATTCCTAAAATAGTTCCATTCAAATAAATATTTTCACGCCCTGTCAACTCAGGATGAAAGCCAGTACCTACCTCTAATAAGGAAGCTACACGACCATTAATTTCAATGCGGCCAGTTGTAGGTTTGGTGATTTGAGAGAGTATTTTTAGTAAGGTGCTTTTACCAGCCCCATTTTTACCAATAATCCCCAGTACTTCACCTTTCTTGATTTCAAAATTTAAATCTCTTAAAGCCATAAAATCAGCTCCTTGAGTTTCTTTTGTTTTGAAAATGCCTTTTAAGGAACCTCTTAAGGTGCTGTCTTTATGTTTTCCAATAATATACTTTTTGGAAACATTGGAAACGCGAATGGAAAAATCGTTTTGCAACTGAATAACTATTTTTTATTACAAAGGTACATAAAAGTTACTAAAGCATTTAAGAGACAAAGAGGATGGGTGCTTTCTTATTATTAATTTAACATCCTTTATGAATTAAGAATATCTTTTAATAAAACGACAATAAAACTAATCTTCATAGGCTATCAAAATGAAAAAACACTAATTTGTATTTTGTTGTTTAATAATCTAATTTTACAAATAATCTTGAATAGAGTTATTGATGATCATGTAAATTTACAAGTATAAAAAATGTTGCTTTACAAGCGTTATATAGTATTTATCTTATTTTTTGTTTACAACATATTTGTTGGACACAGTCAATCATTATCTGGGATTTCGCCTCAATCTGATGCTTACATTTATCAGCCTTCAGTTACTTTTCAATGGAATTCAATGCCTTCAGCTTTGGATTATACTATAATGCTGTCGCAGAATCCATATTTCACAACTAACGTAATTCAATCTCCTTCCATTTCAGTTACCAATTGGAGTACTACAATATTGAACTATGGAATATGGTATTGGAAAGTCATTGGTAATGATGGGTCTTTATTAACTTCATCAAATGTTAAAAAATTCACCTATTTTGTCCCTTCTCAAAGTAATAATTTATGCCTTTGGCTAAAGGCAGATGCAGGTTTAACAACCGATATCAATGGTAAAGTTCAAACTTGGACTGATTTAAGTCCGAGTGCTTATCAGTTCACACAGTCGAATGCAATAAAACGTCCATCGGTTTCTGCTAATTCTTTAAATAATTTACCCTCACTCGCTTTTTCAGGTACTCAATTTCTTAATGGTGGTGATATTCTCGATTTAGAGTCTTCAAATAGATCCATGTTTGTCATTGGCAAAATGGCTGCGTCAAATCAAACCTTATTTGCAAAATCACTTGCAGCAAATTCTTCCAATAGATATAGTTTAGTAAAAGATGGAAGCTCAATAGTTTTTGGTTATCATGAATTAAGTAGTTCACATATAATCTCAAGTTTCAATAATACATCATTTGCTTTATATAATTTAATTGTTAATAGGTCTGCGATAAATAAAAAGTTAATCGTTAATAATTCAATTTTAGGTTCGAGTCCAATTTCTTTGACATATAATATGAATTCAACATACAGATTCTTAATAGGTGCAACCAATGATGCAACAGATTTTGGTGAGATTTACTATTTAAATGGAAATATTTCTGAAATTGTTTTTATAAACTCTACCGATAATCTAGAAATTTCTCAAATTCAAAACTATCTCCACTACAAATACGCCCCTCCCATCAATCTAGGTGCTGATTACACTCCCAACAACTTCTGCCCCATCACCCTCACCGCACCTACTGGTTACACCAACCTGCTATGGTCTACCGGTGCTACAAGTTCGAGTGTGACGCTTAATCAATCAGGAACTTATTGGGTGCAGGGAACGGATTTGTTTGGTTATGTGTCACGAGATACTGTAATGGTTAATTATCCGGTAATTAATCCTCCTTTGAATACCAATATCTGTTTAAACAGCAGTGTGCAATGGAATGCAGATATGGGTGCTGGATATACTTATTTGTGGAATAATGGAGCAACAACGCCCATTTTGAATATTTCAAGTCCTGGAACTTATTCGGTGCAAGTTACAGATGCCTTAGGATGTATTAAAAATAGCAACCCCGCAACATTTACAGTTGATACTTACGCTCAAAATGTCTCACTCGGTGCCGACACCTCTTTGTGTTCCGATAATTTAATTAACTTACAAACAGGTGCTCAAGAAACGGCTGGTTATTTTTGGAATGGGATTTTAACTACCGCTCAGCCTCCGTTTTGGGCTGTTGATACTACAGGGACTTATTTTGTGGAAACCGTCAATGTAAATGGTTGTTTTGCGCAAGACACCCTGCATGTTACGGTAACTGGACAAGCACCTCTGGCTAATTTTTCATTTCAAAACCAATGTTTTGGCTTGCCTAATCAATTTAATGATGCAAGCGTTGGTCTACCCAACGATCCAGTTTCCACCTGGCAATGGGATTTTGGAAATGGCGCTTCAGCGAATACTCAAAATCCAAATTATACCTATACCACGCCTGGAGTTTATTCGGTTCAATTGTATGCTGAATCTGCCGGTGGCTGTGGAGCATACCATACAGAATTACTTCAAGTACATGCCCTACCCACTGCGGCCTTTACTGAAATTGGCCATTGTGCAGAGGAATTATTTGAATTTACAAACACCAGTACAGCAGGTGGCGCTCCCCTCTCAAATTATTCATGGAATTTTGGCCAAGCAGCTATCGGAAGTGCCAATACTTCCACGCTGCCCAATCCGTCCTGTGCTTTTATGAATGCAGGTATCTACCAAGTTGCCTTAGAAGTTGGCGATACCAATGGCTGTATTCATGCCATTACCCTACCCTTAAATGTTCAAGAAATACCGGTCGCTTCTTTCTTGGTGAATAATGCTTGTGAAGGGGATAATGTAGTGATCCAAAACAACAGCACGATTGGCGATACCTTTAGTTTGGTTACCCATTACTGGGCTTATGGCGATGGAACTGTGGCTGTCAATCCAAGCATTGCAAAACATTATGACAATTATGGAGACTATACCATTCTATTGGTCGAAACGGCAAGTAATGGCTGTGTGGACAGTATGCAACAAAATATCACGATTCATCCAAATCCTGAACTTGCTTGGGAGATAGGTCCTGCGTGTCAGTTTACTTATACGGAATTCACTAATAATTCGACTGTTCCCGTTGGAAGCATCAGCAGCACCGATTGGCTGGTCAATTTACAATACCCTTATTCAAGCAGTAGCGCTACCTACCCTTTTCTTACTACCGGAATTCAATATCTGAATCTCTCAACTACAAGTGATCAAGGATGTATCAGTGACACTTTAATTTTAGTAAATGTCTCAGGACCTTTACAAGCAAATTTTACGGTAGTTCCAAGCGATTTAGTGGCCGGAATTAGCAGTGTGTTTAGCAGCAGTAGCATTGGAGCCACCAATTACTCTTGGGATTTTGGTGATGGAAATATTGCGAGTGGTGCACAGGCAACACACAGTTATGCTGGATCTCAAATCGGAAACACTTTGACGGTTAGTTTACAGGTGTCAAATGACCTCGGTTGTTTGGATACCCTAGATCAAAGTTATACCATCGGCGCCCCACATTTTGACTTGGCCTTAAGTAATCTATTTTGTCAAGATATTGCCTCCTACTGGACTATCGGATGTGAATTGAAAAATCAAGGCAGTATCGCAATCACACAAGCAAATTTGGTAGCTTCCCTGTTAAATGGGCTTCCAATAATGGAGACTTGGCAAGGAGCATTAGCACCAGATGAGAGCACAATTTATGTGTTTCAAAGTCACCCTGCAGCCTATATTGGAACACAAGATGATGAGATTTCCTACCTCTGCATTGACGGAGAAGGATTTAATGTCTTGAATATGGAAGATGAGCAACTCTCGAATAATACTATTTGTAAGAATTTAGAAACAGATGGTGTTGTCCTATTGCCAATTTTCCCTAACCCAGGAAATTCCTTTTTAGATATTCAATTATTTGCTCCAAGTGCACAAAATATCTCCTTAAATCTTTACGATATGCAAGGGAGAATGATTTATACATATTCAGAAAATGAATTGCTTTCAGCAGGAGTGCACTCAATTAATATTCCTACCCAACAACTTTCCTCAGGAAGCTATTTGCTTCGATTGAGCGATGCTATTGGATCGCAGATTAGGAAGTGGGTAAAAGAGTGATTCTCTCTACTTTTTTTCCGCACATCTCGACTTACTTCGGCAAGCTCAGCACAAGTCGCTCGATGAGCTGCTAAAAGTGCATCGCATTGAAAGCCCTCCCCCTTCCTCCCCCTCCGAAGTGGGAAATCATATTTTTTTTGTCATGATTTTAACTAAAAATACACGCCAAAAAGTGAACTGTTTTCTTGATGTTTTTGCGCTGGATGAAATCCAGCGCTATTGATATTTAACCCCTTCGGGGTAAAAAATTATTCTTGTGAAGTAATTATGACTAGTCCGTTTTTTTTCGTCGCCTATTATTCTGAAAAAATGTATCGAATTGAAATATGGGCCATCTCGACTACGCTCGATGAGCTTTATAAGTGGATTGAGCGGAGTCGAAAGACACGGAACGCTCGATGGACTTTATAAGTAGATCGAGCACATCTCGACTTACTCCGGCAAGCTCAGCACAAGTCGCTCGATGAGCTTTATAAGTGGATTGAGCGGAGTCGAAAGACACGGGATAAGAGATGAGCTTCTTTGAAGACCTATACATAGTCCGCCATGTCATCTTCCACTTTTCTAAAGTAAAAAAGACCTGAGACAAAAAGTACAATGATCATGGCAAAAGAAACATACATTAAAGAACCGGGTGCTGCACCGCCAAATATAGACCAACGGAACCCTTGAACGACACCGGCAATTGGATTTAAATAGTATAAAGTAGCCGCCCACTTCGGTAATTGTTGCATTGCAAAGTCTGCTGGATAAGCAATTGGGGTAATATACAAGCCAATTTGTACCATAAAAGGAACCACGTGTTGGAAATCTCGATAACGCACCGTTAAAGCACTCAACCAAATACCAACCGCTAAGGCAGCAAGCATTCCGAAAAAAAGAAATACTGGAGCGAGCCATACATTGGAACTTGGGACAATACCATAAAAGAACATCAAGAAAATCATGATCAATAGGGAAATACCTAAATCAATTAATCCAACGGCTGCTTTTGATAAGGGAATAATTAAACGAGGAAAATAGATTTTTTTAATCATTCCTTGACTTGCAATGATGGAAGCACCTGAATTGGTCATGACATAGGAAAAATAAGTCCAAATAGTCATGCCTGTCATGGCGAACAACAAATAGGGAACTTCCGTTTTTACCCCTACAAACTTTCCAAAAACAAGCGACAAAATAAGTAAAGTCACAACAGGTTGCAGTAGTGCCCACAACATTCCAATGGTCGTCTGCGCGTAACGAACCCTGAAATCACGCCAAGTTAGGGTAATAAAAAGATCCTTATATCGATACAACTCCTTGAAGTCAGGAATTATACTGGAATGAGAAGCGTCAATTATTTTATGATGTTCAGACATTAGATATTCTGTTTTATTGAGCAAAGGTAAATTAATTTTTAAGATTAGTTAGCCCTGTTTTTGAATAATCACCTTGTGTTTCCTTGTCAGAATAGAAGTAAATCACTTCACAATTTATTAATTTGTTGTTTATGGCATTATTTATGATATTTGCAACTTCAAATTAAAGACATGAAATTTTTAACACTAAGTTTTTTATTATTTGCTGGATCATGGAGTGCCGTATATGCTCAAGATGCTAAAGCAGAGGGAGTTCTCGATAAAGTTTCCGCGAAAATGAAAGGGATGAAATCCTTTTACATTGAATTTAGTGCAAGCATTAAAAATTCAACCAATGGTACCAATGAAAGTGAAACGGGAAAAGGTTGGGTAAAGGGAAATAAGTTTTACGCTTCTTATGGCGATAATACCATTATTTCGAACGGAATGAAAACTTGGACCATTGTCAAAGAAGACAAATCGGTATATGAGTCGGATGCGAATGATAATGACGATGAAAGCATCAATCCCAAGAAATTAATGACCATTTGGGAAACAGGTTTCAAAAATAAATATGAAAAAGAAGATAAATTGAATGGAGAAACAGTACATGTGATCCAACTTTTTCCTAAAAATCCAGCAAAAGCAGAATTTCACACCATCACTTTGTATATTTCCAAAGCAGGTTTGGAATTGAAAAAAGCCGTTATGAAATCGAAAGATGGAACGACAATGACTTATTCTCTTTCCAAATTTGATGCGAATCCAACTATTGACGACAGTAAGTTTGTTTTTAGTAAAGCAAAATATCCTGGTTACCCTGTAATTAAGGATTAAACTCTATTTATTTAGCGTTTCATCGCACGGTCCATATCGCGTTTGTCGTCTTTCAATCTAAGATCTTCGCGTTTATCGTGCATTTTCTTTCCTACAGCGCAAGCAATATCTACTTTTACCCATCCTTTTTCAGAAAGAAAGAGCTTCAAAGGAACAATAGTATTTCCTTTAATTTTAAGAAATTTAATAATACCTAGAATTTCCTTTTTATTCAAAAGTAATTTTCTATCGGCGCGAGGTTTATGGTTATAAATAGAACCATTTTCATAGGTAGTAATGTGCATGTTTCTAATCCAGATCTCTCCCCCACTTTCAACGCAATAGGCTTCAAGAATACTGGCTTTTCCTGCTCTTATGCTTTTGATTTCAGTGCCACTTAATTGAATTCCAGCAGAAAACTCCTCCTCGAGATGATACTCAAAGCGGGCTCTTTTGTTTTTAATATTCAATTGATCAATTGCCATGCTGCGAAGATAAGGATTTCTATTTTGTAAAACTTGGGTTAATATTATTTTGAGTTGCTGGGCTTATTTATCTCACCCTTTCAGGGCTTCGTTGATGTTGGTTTATTCTTTTCGTTGGGCTACACCCATCGTTGTTAGATGAAACCCTTTCAGGGCTTTTTGAATGAATTTTGTATAAATCGAATCATGTGATCTGTAGTCGATAGCCCTGAAAGGGCGTTATCTCTAATCATGGGGCAAAGCCCTATGAGTCAGTAAGAATACCCCCGATAAAAGCCCTGAGAGGGCGCGATATCTGATTTTTAGTCAAAGATCTATGAATCAGTTAGAATAACGAAGTTAAATATCTCACCCTTTCAGGGCTTCGTTGATGTTGGTTTGTTCTTTTCGATGGGCTACACCCATCGTTGTTAGATGAAACCCTTTCAGGGCTTTTTGAATGAATTTTGTATAAATCGAATCATGTGATCTGTAGTCGATAGCCCTGAAAGGGCGTTATCTCTAATCATGGGGCAAAG
>JBIIWA010000023.1:0-14105 GCA_044339115.1 Crocinitomicaceae bacterium | reverse complement strand
GATGTCGCGTTGGTTGGTGGGGGTAGTTTTCCGCAACCGGGTGAAATTTCTTTGGCGCATAACGGGGTGTTATTTTTAGACGAACTACCAGAGTATAAAAGAACGGTACTAGAAGTAATGCGGCAACCTTTAGAAGATCGTTATGTGACCATTTCGAGAGCAAAATTCACAGTAGATTATCCGACAAGCTTTATGCTTGTTGCTGCAATGAATCCTTGTCCTTGTGGATACTTTAACCATCCTGAAAAAGAATGTGTTTGTGGACCAGGAGTGGTTCAGCGTTATTTAAACAAAATTTCAGGTCCCTTACTGGATCGCATTGATTTGCATGTGGAAGTTAGTCCGGTAAGCTTTGATGAGTTAAGTGGTGAAGCCTCAAGTGAGGACAGTCAAACCATTCGCCATCGGGTTGTCAACGCTAGAAAGATACAAGGAACAAGATATAAGGAAAGTTTATCGACGCATTGCAATGCACAAATGAGCAAGTCTGAATTTGACTTGTTTTGTAAAACAGACCTTTCGGGACAGAAAATCATAAAATTAGCCATGGAAAAACTAGGCTTGTCTGCTCGTGCTTATGATAGGATATTAAAAGTAGCCAGGACCATAGCCGATTTAGAAGGGAACGAAAAAATTGAAGTGCAACATGTTGCCGAAGCGATTCAGTTTAGAAGCTTGGATAAAGGAAATTGGGGGAGTAACTAATGTGGAAAGATAACTATTAGGTAATAAATCTGGGATTAAAACCCAATGACGCTAACAAACTTTTTTTTCAATCAATCTATTGCCAATTAAAACAAAAACAGTAAATTAGCTTATAACATGCCTAGTCTAGATTTGGATTTGGGGAATGTTTTACAATTAAATCAACATATGAAAAATTCATTTCTTTCACTCAGCTTGTTTACGATTATTTTGACTAGCTGTTCTGGAACATCTTCTTCTGAGCAAGTCAAACCGATTGAAAAAGATACAACAGCAGTTTCAAAAAAGGCCGATTCAATTCCTGAAAAAAAAGAGGTAAGCAAAGAACCTGAAAAAGAAGTATCGACTACTCCAAATGGGACCTACTTAAATGGTCAAAAATCGAAACTTCGAATTTCTAACTACAGTGCTCAAGGCTTTAATTTTTCCTATAAATTGAATGGTGCATGTGATGGTTATGAAGATGGTGGACATGCTGTTTTCACTTCAAAAAACACTGCAGAGCAATATTCAGAAGATGGAACTGTAATTGTAAGCTTTACATTTGCATCAGACGGAAGTATTGAATTTAGCCTAGACTTTGGATTATCAGATTATGTTGGTATGGACTGTATCAAGTTTTTTGATTCAAACTTTGTAAAAAAATAACATCTTCATCAGACTAGGATTATAAAGTAAACAAATGAAGTTTAAACAATAAAAATAGTTGTAGTTGTAGCTCTGAAATTGGTAACACTTCTATTCCTCCAAACAGCCATGAATTGAAGTAAATACCTTCCCTCTACTCGTTTTAAATCTATTTTGATTAATAGTTGGTTTGCCTTGTGTTATTAAGAGTCTGAATTCGCTTCTGTGTAACCTTTCCCAGATTACAGTTTTTACGGCTAAAATCAAAGGATAAAAAAACACTTCTTATTTTGTCGTTAATGTTAACTTCAAACATCTATTCACAAGTAATTAGTTTTAACATCACCAAAACTAATTCATTCCACAAACATGGTGAGCTTAGTTATCTTGGATTCTCAAAGCCCAAGACACTGCTAAAGTAGAAGCTACTGATGTAAAGTATTTATCAGATTTAAAAAAAAACCTCCACTGGATTCTTGGACGGTATTAAAATTAATACGCTAAAATTTAATACCATAGAAAAAAATGGTAATCAATATGTTATTACCATTAAAGATGAAAACATATACGATGGAACAATATTAATGACAAAATTTACGGTAGATGCCTCGAAAAATCTATTCGTATATCAATGGTTTGAAGATTATTACGACCTTACGATTGTCCAAACGTTCAATCAAAAAATAGCAGTGACCTATCTATAATAGCACCCTAGCAGATATCCTAACTGAGAAAAGCGCATTACAGAAGCAATAGTTTTTTATACTAATGATCACCAATTAAAAATACTATCGCCTTTGTCAATAGCTAGTTTTGCTATGTATTGCTCCAAAAGAACAATAAAATAATATTGGATTTTTCTCATTACATTTGAGTTTAAATCTAATCCATGAAGAATATTTTACTGCTTCTACTCTTGCTTCCTTTTTGCATAATTGGTCAATATCAAATCGGACATACCACCATTACTTTTAATGACCCTTCAAGAACGGGAGGTTTTGGTACTGGAGGTGGTGCGGGCCGACAAATTCAAACAGAAATTTATTATCCTAGCTTTACCCCTGGAGAGAACACAGCAGTTGCAAGTTATCCAAACTCTCCTGTCATTGTATTTGGTCATGGTTTTGCCATGTCGTGGGATGCCTACTCCAACATTTGGCAGCACTTGGTGCCTCAAGGATATATCTTGGCCTTTGTGCGCACAGAAGGAAGTTTAATTCCTGCTCCAAGTCATGGAGATTTCGGCGCTGATTTAGCACTAGTTGCCACAAAAATGTTGGCTTTGAACGGAACTGCTGGATCTCCATTTAACGGAAAAGTAAAGCAGAAAGTCGTAATTATGGGCCACTCCATGGGAGGAGGAGCCACGATGCTAGCCGCTGAAAACAATACTTCGATTGCCGGAATTGTAGGTCTTGCCCCAGCAGAAACGAATCCTTCAGCTGTTTCGGTGTGTGGAAACATCAGTGTTCCTGCCCTTATATTTTCAGGTAGTAATGATGGTGTAACGCCGCCTATCGATAACCATCTTCCCATGTATCAAGGATTGGCTTCATCGTGTAAATCTTATGTAAGTATCACAGGTGGGGCTCATTGTTATTTCGCAAATTCTAATTTTAATTGCGACTTTGGAGAAAGCACCACATCACAAGGCATTTCAATAACGCGCGCCCAACAACAACAGAAAACATTTGAAATATTAGATCCTTGGTTGCATTATGTATTGAATACCGATTGTTATGCTTTAGCAGATTTTCAGTCGAGTTTAATTAATACTGTCGGAACTGTTAATCAAACGACCTGCGCACAACCTGGAATCAATGCGCTAATTACCTTTGACAATTCTCAAATGATGAGCACACCAACGCCGGGTGATTATTACCAATGGTATGTCAACGGACAAATAATGCTAGGTGAAACAAATGATACCATTTTGATTCCAATGGATTTCGGTGGGACATTTACCGTTTCTGTTATGTCAGCAAATGGATGCGACACCAGTAATTTTATAACCCTGCAAGGAGGCGTTGGTGAAGCACAGCTAAATTTTAGTCTTTATCCTAACCCAACGAATTCCATGTTACATGTAGAATTTCAAAAACAGCTCCTTGGGTTCTATGAAATTTTAGATGTCTCAGGAAGGGCATTGACGAAAGAAGCTGTGAATTCAAATCAATTAAACATTGATTGCTCGAATTTATCAAAAGGCTCTTATCTACTCAAGATTTATGAAAATGGGCGCTACACCACCAAGAAATTTTCCGTTCATTAACTTAGCAAATAAGCCCAATTATTTCCTGTTTGTTTTGAGGAGAATCCAATAAAACAAGTTTATTTTCTTTGGAAGAAACCGCTAAGGTTGGCAAAGCTAATTCAATGCTTAAATCGAGATCGTGTGAAGAACAAATGATGCATTTGTTTTGAGAAACAGCAATTTCTTTTAGGGTTTTCATCAATAAATCCTTGTTTTCAAAATCCAAAAATGCAGTTGGTTCATCTAACAAAACAATGGGGGCTTCTTGAACTAATGCTCTCGCGATGGCTCCCAATTGACGAATTCCATCACTCAATTCATCTGTGAATTTATCTTGATACGAAGATAGATTCAGCGAGGAAATCACCTCATCAACTTTTTCATTATCCTTTGGTGTTAATCTTCCAAAGGCATTGGTATGCGGCGCTCTTCCTAGCGCAATATATTCTTTTAAAGAAAGGAAAGGAATTCCAACGAAGCGACTTTCTACGAAAGCAACTAAATGTGGTAATGTACTGTTTTCAATATTTTTAATCTCTGTCCCTTCAATTTGAAGACTTCCACCATAAAGCGGGACCGTTCGCATAATTGTTTTTAGGAAAGTGGTTTTACCAGTTCCATTTTTACCTGCCAATAAGTAAAGATTTCCGGGATATAAATCCAAGTTTTCTATTTCAAATAGACTCGTTTTAAAACCAATAAGGGTATTTTTAAAACCAATCATCTCACTTTTTTTAAGAGGATAAAAATCACAAATGGAGCACCAATGATAGAGGTCAAAGCATTCAATGGAAGATGAATAACAGATTCAAGACTTTGAATCAATACATCACAAACCACTAAAAACAAAGCTCCAATAAGCACATTTCCTAAAATCAACCAAGCATGTTGTTGCGTTCTGAAAACTAACTTTGTGATATTAGGAACGGCTAAACCAACAAAAGCAATTGGTCCACAAAAAGCAGTGACAAGACCAGTAAAAAGTGCCGTAACAGCTATGACTAAAATTCTTGTTTTTCTGAGAGATAAACCGAGCATCACGGCGGAATTTTCTCCAATGACCAACATATTTAGAGGTTTAACCAATAAAAAAGAAGCTCCAATACTCCCTAAAAAAGTAAGCATTAGAAGCGGGATTTGTGACAATTCTATTTGTTGCAAGGAACCCATTCCCCAAAAAGCAAAGGCTTTAAATTGCTCTGCTCCAGCGCCCATTTCCAAAATTGAAACAAGAGCAGATGTAAAACTTCCGAGCATGAGGCCAATCAACAATAAGGAAAGATGTGATTTAACAGAGAGCGAAAACAATAGAATTATGAGTCCAAAAATAAACGCCCCAACAATTGCCGAAAAGACAAGACTTAATTCAGAGCCTAAGAAGGTTGAACCTGTTAAGATAGACAATGCGACCAATAAACTAGAACCTGAATTAATACCAAGCACATAAGGTCCAGCCAAGGGATTATTAAATAGCGTTTGCATTAACATTCCAGCTAAAGCCAATCCTCCTCCAGCAACAATAGCCATTAACAGTCTTGGAATTCGAAATTCACGCATGAGAATTTCCTCATTAGAATAATTTCCGTTTTTAAAAACTGCTCCGAAAAAATCACTAGATGACAAAGAAATTTGTCCTACAAAAAGATGGAGTACAGAAAATACAAGCAACAAAATAGTCGCCAACAATAAATAGAAAAGAATTCTTCGTTTCATCATTCCACCTTCTGATAAAAATGCAGCTTCTTATTGGGAAGACTTGAATCGATTATTTGTTGTAAATCTGACAATAGTAAATGCGGCTGCACTGCAGCCATTTCCCAGTAGCGATTCATGTTTTGGGCATAGCAATAAATTTCACCTTTAGAAAACATCGAAAAATACTTAGCTTTAGGATTATTCAACAGAATTAATTTTTTAGAGGCAAAACCAGGATTTAACCATAAATCCACCTGGTCTGACTTTTTAAACACTTGTTCTAAAGTCAAAGATAAGCTTCCAGTACCTGTACTGTTCTTATAAATATAATTAACTCCGGCATCTTGAAGTAACTTAGCATTATAACTATCACCAGCCGGTGCATACCAAAAATCACCGGTAACATTTCCTGCCAAAGCGACTTTCTGAGAAGATTTACTTTTATTTTGAATACTCTTATACTGGAGAACTATATCAGCGAATTCCTTTTTTGCTCTTTCTTGCTTTCCTGTCAAATAGCCAAAAAGCAAGATCCATTCAGCTCTTCCTAAAGGATGAGTTTCGCGCCAATCAAAATTTGGAATTGCTACAATTCCTATTTTTTTTAATTTGCTTTCGATGGCTAATTTTCCTGAGAAAGCACTATAAACGAGTGTTTTTGACTTAGATTTTAACAACATTTCTACCGAAAGATCACCTTCTTGACCTAGCGTAGCAACCCATCCTTTGGAAATTCTTTTCTTTAATTCTTGATTGTAAATCAATTGTTCATCCCCCACTGCGGAAATTGATTTTATGGAACCTAATTGAGACAACATTCCAATGTGAGTGGAAGAAAGTGCTGCAATACCATTGGGGCCAACTGAAATATTGGTGTAGTTTTTAGGGGTATTGGTTCCAATAAAATAATTGAATTGCTCCGAAGATTTGTCGGGATTGGTAATCGTAATAAATACGCCTCGTTTTGATTCATTTATAGAGAGCCACTCAGAATAATTGTTATTTGCTACTGACGGTCCAACTGGCTTATGACTCGTAGAGCATGCAAACAGAAACAAGACGCTAAAAAAAAGAGTCGTTTTCATTTAAGAATTAATACTGTTCTTTTTCATTCGGAAAATCACCAGATCGAACATCGGTAATAAAAGATTGAAAAGCGGTGAGCATTTGTTCGTGCAAGTTATTGTATTTGCGTAGGAACCTAGGATTAAATTCATTATTGATGCCTAACATATCGTGCGCAACAAGCACTTGACCATCAACACCACTTCCAGCACCGATACCAATAATGGGAATGTGCAACATCTTTGAAACCTTTTCAGCTAGAACTGCAGGAATTTTTTCAAGTACAATTGCGAAGCAACCCGCTTCTTCTAAAGCTAAAGCATCTTCAATCAATTGATTTGCTTCACTTTCTTCTTTTGCCCTAACGGTATACGTTCCAAATTTATAAATTGATTGAGGCGTTAAACCTAAATGACCCATGACAGGAATGCCAGCAGTTAAAATTCTCTGAATAGACTCAAGAATTTCTTGTCCACCCTCCATTTTCACAGCATGCGCACCTGTTTCTTTCATGATACGAATAGAGCTTGAAAGCGCTTCTTTCGAATTGCCTTGATACGAACCAAAAGGGAGATCAACAACGACCAAAGCACGCTCGACTGCACGCACAACCGAAGCTCCATGATAAATCATTTGATCTAAAGTAATAGGCAAAGTAGTTTCATGACCGGCCATCACATTAGAGGCAGAATCCCCAACAAGAATAACATCAATTCCAGCTTGATCGAGAATACGAGCCATAGAAAAATCATACCCTGTAAGCATAGAAATACGCTGACCTTGACTTTTCATTTCTTGCAAGGTGTGGGTTGTTATCTTTTTTACATTTTTGTGAACGGACATATGCCTAAATTAAGTTAACAAATGTACAAATAGTTTTTTGGAAGCTATAAAATAAGCGAGATCAAACAAATATTAATCTAGATGACAACGAACTTTATCATGTGAATAAGTGTTGATAAAACACGAATACAAGTATAACAATCTGTTTATTTTTGTAAATAGAATTGTTACCCTTTGAAATTAAAAACTACTCAATAAAAATAAAGAACATGGAGCAACAAAAATCAGCAATTATAATCGGAGCAGGTCTTGTTGGTTCCCTTTGGGCGGTATATCTTTCAAAAGCAGGATATAAAGTAACCATTTATGAGCGTAGAAGTGATATTAGAAAAGCCGAAATAAGTGCTGGAAAATCGATTAATTTGTCTTTATCTGTTCGTGGGTTTACCGCACTGGATGCAGTTGGCGTTGGTGATGAAATTCGAGAAATAGCAATTCCTATGTATGGGCGTATGGTACATGACATGGAAGGCAATATGAATTTTCAACAATACGGAAAAGAGGGAGAAGCCATTTATTCTGTTTCAAGGGGTAAGGTAAATGCAAAAATGATGGATATTGCCGAAACTCATGGTGGCGCAACCATTCATTATAATCATACCTGCGAGAAAGTAGATCTAGAAAAAGGAATTGTAACACTGACTGATACCCTCAACAACAAGACCTTCACGGTCGAATCTGAAGTAATATTTGCAGTTGACGGTGCCTTTTCAAATGTTCGTTACAACTCTATGCAGAAAATGGAGCGCTTTACCTACAGTCAAAATTTCATTGCAGACGGTTATCGCGAACTACTTTTACCGGCTGATGAGAAAGGGAATTACAGAATGGATAAGAATGCCTTGCACATTTGGCCAAGAGGAAGGTTTATGCTTATTGCCCTTGCCAACGAAGATGGTTCTTTTACCTGTACTTTGTTTATGCCACATGAAGGAGATAAATATGCCTTTGATAAATTAAATTCCCGTGAAGCGGTAAATACATTTTTCTTAGATGTATTTCCTGATTTTTATAAAATGATGCCAAATGTCGCAGATGCATGGGAAGATCATCCCCTATCAAATTTAGCCATCATTAGATGTTATCCTTGGCATAAAGGAAAAGTTGCTCTAATGGGAGATGCGGCACATGCGACGGTACCTTTTTATGGTCAAGGAATGAATGCTGGTTTCGAAGATTGTTCGGTACTTTGGGGCTTAATGCAAAAACACAAGGAGAAATGGCCGCTTGTTTTTGAAGAATACAGCAGAACTAGAAAAGCTGATGGAGATGCACTTCAAGATTTATCTTTAGATAATTATTTCGTTATGCGTGACTTTGTTGGGGATCCATCTTTCCTTCTGAGAAAAAAAATAGAAGCGAAATTTAGCACTTTGTATCCAGAAAAATGGATGCCCTTATATTCGCAAGTTACATTTAGCAATATAAAATACAGTATTGCTTACGCTCAAGGGAATTTACAAAATTCGATTATGGATGAGGTGATGGCTTTACCTGAAATTGAAAAAAATTGGGAAAGTGAAGAGATCATGAACTATTTAGTAGAAAAAAGTAAACAGTTTAACTTTCAAGTATGAAAAAATTAATTTTACTAATCCTCCTATTACCCTTTAGTAGTTTCAGCCAATACGGATTTAAAAAGGGAGTTAGAGAGGGAGATGCCTACCGAATGGTGACCAATGACGGGATTCAATTTAATTTCGGCGCTACGTATCAAATCACACCGAAAGAATCACCTACCTTCATCTTAACCGATAACAGCGGACAAAGAGGTAAATATTACATTGATCCTGCTGGTCAAATTGGGTTCCACGCAGAATTAGGGATGGTTCATTTTCCAAAATGGAAAGGAAAATTACCAATCAAAGCACTTAAAAAATCTAGATTAATGGATTTTGTTGACTGGGGTTTCGGATACAAACATTTTCGCGGAACTGAACTTACCCATTTAGATTACACCAATGCTTTAGGGGAAGTAACTTCAAGCGTTGAAAGTAAAGGTAATTTTACCAACGGATTTCTATACGGCCGTTTCTCTGCGCACTCTCTAATTTATATTGGGAAGAAAAAGATTGATGTCACGCGTAAATATTTTATTGACAATGCCCTTGGATTTAATTTTGATTACAATTTATTTCAAGGAGAACAGGTTTACTCTGAGGGGAATAATCTGCAAGCATTTAATTTTCATAGCCCATTGGTTGTGCAACTTCATTATTCATTGGGAGTGGGAATTCGCATCAATCGCGCATGGATGATGATACCAGGCATTTATTTACCTCTAATCGGAATACACGATTACAATGGTGAGAATGCGAAAATGAATTGGTTTTCCTCTACTTACCGCCCTATTCAAGCACAAATTAAATTCATTAAACTTTTTGAAAGACAACCCAAGTGTGGGGCATATGGGGATCCGAAAGACATGGAAAAAGACAAAGGCTTTAGGATGAATAATTGATTAGATTAAAGCTTCCATTTTTCAATTAATTTCGGCATTTTTTTTCTCAATTTTTTTACCACATCTTCCCGATTAGATACATTTCCACATTTCAATATTTCAGAATAAATTGGTTGATTGCCCCGATAAAAAGTAAATTCAAAGGTAACAGAAGTAACTTCATCTTTATAAATATGGTACAAGCTTACCCGGTTTAATACTTCAGACAATACAGGGAGCACAAGTGATTTTTTGAATTTTCTGTCGTAGCCTTTTACATTCACCACAAGATAAGTATCAAAACCTTTTAATAAAACCGCTTGTGTAATGGTATCAGATGCCAACAAAGATTGATCAGCGCCTTGTTTTAACATATTTAGAGAAGGGTATGCTTTCACACCTTGCATGCTCAACATTTCTGTTAAATTAATTTCAAGCGAAAAACGATCCTCTGGTTTATCAAATTGACCTACTACGAGAGCATTCTTGAGTTTAATTCCCTGAGAAAATGTTGGGGATAACATCAATAAAACAAAAGAAGCAAAAAATAATTTTTTCATAGTAGAGGTTAAAATATCTCAGAAGCAATCGCTTTGACTGAAGTTGAATTAGACATGGTATAATAATGAATACAAGGAACCCCTGCAGCTTTTAATTCCTTTGATTGTTGAATGCCCCACTCTATACCCACTTGCGTGACAGCCTTATTATCTTTACATTTCAGAAGTTCATCCGAAAGAGCAACAGGATAGTCAATGTGAAAATATTTAGGAATAAAAGAAATATGTTTTAGATTATTCAAAGGTTTGATTCCTGGAATGATCGGAACATCAATTCCAATGGCACGACACGCTGCAACGAAGTCAAAATATTTTTGATTATCAAAAAACATTTGAGTAACAAGATACGATGCACCTGCATCTACTTTCCTTTTTGCATTCATTAAATCCGTATTCATATTCATGGCTTCAAAATGCTTTTCTGGATAACCCGCTGCACCAATGCAGAAATTGGTAGGTTCTAGTAGCACATCATCCATGATATAATTACCTCTATTCATATCAGAAACCTGCTCAATCAATTCTACAGCGTAAGAATGTCCATCTGCAGTTGGACGAAAAACAGACTCTGTTTTTATCGAATCACCACGCAATGCTAGGACATTATCAATTCCTAAAAATTGTAGGTCAATCAAAGCGTTTTCAGTTTCTTCCTTACTAAATCCACCACAAATTAAATGAGGTACCGCATCAACGTTATATTTATTCATAATCGCAGCACAAATACCTACAGTACCAGGTCTTTTACGAATGGCGATTTTTTCAAGCAAACCATTTTCGCGTTCTTTATAAATATATTCTTCGCGATGATAGGTTACATTAACAAATTTGGGATGAAATTCCATTAGAGGATCAATCCCATCAAAAATAGAATGAATACTTTTTCCTTTTAAAGGAGGAAGAATTTCAAAGGAAAACAAAGTGTCCTTTGCTGCTGCTAAATGTTCGGTTACCTTCATGATTAAACTAAGAGTACAAAGATAGTGTGTTTAAAGATCAATAATAAATTATAGAGCGAAAAACTAAGCTGTTTCCATAATTGCATCACGAATAAGTTGCGCTGCTTGTCTAATCTCATTTTCCGTAATATTTAAGGGAGGAGACAAGCGGAAACTATAAGGATGAGATAAAAACCAGAAGGTAATTACCCCTTTCTGCAGACAACGCATTACAATTTTCTCAACCCTTTCAGGAGATTCCATATCAAATGCGAACATCATTCCAATCTGACGCACCGCAATAATTTCCTTTTCCTTTGCGATTAATTCAGCAAGCAAAGCTCCCAAGCGGTTTACCTCATTGAAATCAATTTCAGATTTCATAACCTCAAGGCAAGCGACTGCTGCTGCGCAAATCACTGGGTGACCACCAAAGGTTGTAATGTGACCTAACATAGGATCATGAGAAAAATTCTGCAATAAATTTTGATTGCAAATCAATGCTCCTATGGGCATTCCACCTCCAAGAGCTTTGCCCAAAGTAAGCACATCGGGTATACAATTATAATGTTCAAAGGCAAACATTTTACCTGTTCTACCCATTCCACACTGAATTTCATCAAACACTAAAAGCGCGCCGACTTCATCACAGCGCTTGCGCAATGCTTCCATAAATGCTTTTTCAGGAATTCTAACGCCTGCATCACCTTGCACCGTTTCTAGAAAAACTCCAGCAGTACGATGGGTAATGCGCTTCAGATCCTCGAAATTATTTAGATTGATAAAATGAACATCCGGTAATAAAGGACGAAAAGCTTGTTTTTTTATTACGTTGGAAGAAATACTTAAAGCGCCATTGGTACTGCCATGATAGGCACCCTTAAAAGAAATAATTTCAGTGCGATGTGTTGATCGTTTGACCAATTTGATGGCTGCTTCAATGGCTTCTGTTCCTGAATTAACGGGATATAACGCGTTTAGAGTTGAAGGCAAAACCGCTTGAAGCGCGGAACTTAAATTAATTTGAGCATCTTGAATATATTCTCCATATACCATAACATGCATATAGTGATCAATTTGCTCTTTTAGAGCAGCGACAACTTTAGGATGGCGGTGTCCGATATTATTAACAGCAACACCGGCGATCATATCCATGTATGATTTACCTTTTTTGTCAATAATATAAATTCCTTCGGCACTTTGAATATCAATCAAAAAGGGAAAAGGCGTAGTTTGACCCAGATGCTTAACGAAATAATTTTCTTTATTCATGCAGCAAAGTTACGCTAAAATAACTTTTTACAAATGCTCATCGAGAGGTCAGTGTCTTTCGACTTACTTCGACGAACCTATATCTAACGCATTCCTGAGAAAGTTCGAAGTATTTTTAATCCCCACCAAATTTGGATGCTGGCGATTGATCTATTCCTTTACTTTTTTTTAGCTCAAAAAAAATACCGAAGCGTCGGTAACAAAAAAAGGAGCTGACTGAGCAATGCGCTTTACTTCGACGACCATGCAATCTTCTTAACTCTGAGTAGGTTCGAAGTATTTTTAATCCCCACCAAATTTGGATGCTGGCGATTGACCTATTCCCTTACTTTTTTTTAGCTCAAAAAAAAGTAACAAAAAAAGGAGCTGACTTAGCAATGCGCTTTACTTCGACGACCATGCAATCTTATCAAATCTGAGTAGCTTCGAAGTATTTTTAATCCCCACCAAATTTGGATGCTAGCGATTGATCTTTCAGATAATCTTAGCATATACCAAATTCAATGGGTTTGAAAAACCTGCTATTGCAAGGTCTAAATAAGTAGGTTGCTAATTACAAAACTTTTTCTTTTAAGTTGGTGCATTTTTTTTAATCAAGAATAGCGCATTGAAAGTCGGGTACCATGAAGAAGCTGCAAGCTCGCTGAGATGGTCGGCTTTCAAAAGTGGAACGTAGATTACAAAAACCGGCACCGAGCTTTTTGCTACTTTTTTGCGGAAAAAAAGTAGAGAGAACAAGCTAGTCTTAGCATATACCAAATTCAATGGGTTTGAAAAACCTCCTATTGCAAGGTCCAAACTAGACTGTTATTATTTACAAAAAACAACAACGAGATGTCGTTAACAAAACAAAGCACATTGCCGTGTCTTTCGACTCCGCTCAATCCACTTCTGAAAGCACATCGAGCGGAGTCGAGATGCGCTATCGCACCACTTGCCTCACTACCTCAGAACTATAAGCGCCCTTACTAATCTTCAAATAATAAATTCCTGGAGCTAGGCCTGTATTGTTGAACAAGAATAAATTATTTCCTGCTTTTACTTCTAAAAGTTCGCTGTGAATTAACATTCCTCTTGCATCTACCATACTTAAAGTGGCGGTTCCAATCAAGTTTTCATCTAGCAATGCTACTTGGAAATTTTGCTCACTTGGATTCGGATATGTCATGATGTATTGGTCGCTTCCCGCTGCGCAAGTCACTGCAATGGCATCGTATAGTTCTTCAACGCCATCGATGTCTACCTGTCGCAAACGGTAGTAATTGTTTCCACTCGCTACTTGTTCATGAGTTAAAGTATGGTTGATGTTTTGAACGCTATTTCCAGCTGCTTTAACTTCACCAATATTTTGCCAAACCGAACCATCTCTAGAATATTCTACTTGGAAATAAGCACTGTTGTGCTCCGTAGCGGTGGACCAATCTAAAACTACTTTACCGTCAGCGCAATTTCCTGAGAAGGAAGTTAATTCTACGGGAAGGGCTTGGTTGTTGGAAGTTCCTGCACCAAACCAACTGAATCCGCTAGCAACGGTACTGTTGATGACAAAAGCACTTGCTGAAGTTCCTGTTGGTATTGTAGTATGCGTACCACACCCTTGCCATTGTACATGGTTGCTCGAACTGGTGTTGGATCCCGCAGCTTTAATAATACGACAAATCGTTGGGTCTTGCATTCCAGTAAGATTGTTGGCATATAAATCAATA
>JBIIWA010000007.1:0-157618 GCA_044339115.1 Crocinitomicaceae bacterium | reverse complement strand
AAAAAGAACAACAAAAAACGAAGCAAACAGAACGCAAACAAGTCGGGTATAAATAATAGAACTATGGAATTAGAACAAATTAAGCAAAGTATTCACGAAATCCGAGGGAGAAAAGTAATTCTCGATTATGAACTGGCAACACTTTATGAAGTTGAGACTAAATATTTAAAACGATCAGTAAGAAAGAATTTGAATCGGTTTCCATCTGATTTCATGTTTGAATTGACTCCTGATGAATGGACCAACTTGAGGTGCAAAATTAGCACCTCAAGTTGGGGAGGACAAAGATATCCACCTTTCGCATTCACCGAACAAGGGGTCGCCATGTTAAGCGGACTTTTAAACTCGTTTGTTGCCATTGACATAAACATTTCCATCATGCGCGCATTTGTGATGATTCGCGCGTTTGCATTAAGCTATCAAGAACTCCAGGAGAAATTGATTGGGTTGGAGAAAAAACACAATCAAAAATTCACGGATATTGACCAAGTACTGAATTACCTCATTCAAAAAGAACAACAAAAAACGAAGCAAACAGAACGCAAACAAGTCGGGTATAAATAATAGAACTATGGAATTAGAACAAATTAAGCAAAGTATTCACGAAATCCGAGGGAGAAAAGTAATGCTAGACATGGATCTTGCTAAACTCTATGAAGTAGAAACTCGGGTTTTAAAACAAGCTGTTCGAAGAAATATGGAACGCTTTCCGGAAGATTTTATGTTTGAATTGACAAAAGACGAATGGTACATTATAAGATCACAACTTGTGATGTTTAAAAATGGACAAGGAAAATTTCCTAAATATCTACCATTTGTTTTTACGGAACAAGGTGTTGCCATGTTAAGCGCCGTTTTAAATTCTGAATACGCTGTTCACATAAGTGTTAAAATCATGCGTGCCTTTGTCGCCATGAGACAATGGGCTCTGAATCACCAAGAAATCAATGAACGCTTGAATACCCTGGAAAAGCAATTTGGACAAAAATTTACGGACATTGACCAGGTGCTAAATTATCTCATGCAAAAAGAACAAGAAAAAACTCAGCAAACAACTCGCAAGCAAGTTGGGTATAAAAAATAGAACTATGGAATTAGAACAAATTAAGCAAAGTATTCACGAAATCCGTGGAAAGAAAGTCATTCTCGATTTTGAATTAGCGAAAATGTATCAAGTCGAAAACAAGCGATTAAAGGAATCTGTCAGAAGAAATATTAAAAGATTCCCTGAGGATTTCATGTTTGAATTGAGCACAGAAGAATGGGCCGTCTTGAGGTCGCAATTTGCGTCCTCAAGTTGGGGAGGACAAAGATATCCACCTTTCGCATTCACCGAACAAGGCGTGGCCATGTTAAGCGGACTTTTAAACTCGGTTGTTGCAATTGATGTCAACATTTCCATCATGCGAACCTTTGTCGCCATGAGACAATGGGCTCTGAATCACAAGGAAATCAGTGAACGCTTGAATACCATGGAAAAGCAATTTGGACAAAAATTTACGGACATTGACCAAGTGCTGAATTACCTCATTCAAAAAGAACAACAAAAAACGCAGCAAACAGAACGCAAACAAGTCGGGTATAAAAAATAGAATCTTTGGCTCCCCTAACTTAATCGAGGCTAAATAAGCAAACCATTATTGCAATTAAAAGGTCCTACAGAAATAATCTGTAACATATACTGGCTTTAAATTGTTCTACATTTAAATAAATTGTTTTTCTAAAAAAAAATTATGAAAAAATTAACCACCTTCTTAATCATATTCTCTTTCACTCATTCGGTGTTCAGTCAAGTAAATGAGGCAAGCACAACAATTGAAAAAAATACTGTTTATGCGGAAGCATTTGGCCAAGGATTTTGTTGGTCATTGAATTACGATCATCTTTTTAATACAGAAAAAAGAATTATGAATTCTTATACTGCAGGTATTGTTTATGTGCCTCAGTCCATACAATTCGGTGATGGTACCTATTATGGAATTCCCTTATCTTACAATTGGCTCATCGGTAAAAAAAGTCACCATTTAGAATTAGGAGTTGGTTTAACTTCTCTTCTGGTAAACCCTAATTCAAGTATAAAATCAGATTTCTACGCTTATTTAACTCCAAAAATTGGCTATCGATTTCAAAGGCCTCAAGGAGGATTGTTTTTTAAAGCAACTGCAACTCCTATGATAGACCTTTTGAGTGTAAACACTTATAAATCTGGAACTACTAAATCACGCAGTTTTTCCACTTTAAGCAATGTCGCTGGTTTAGAGTATCCAGCATTCCCTTGGCCAGGATTGAGTATTGGTTATACTTTTAAATAGAGGCCGTTATTTATGAAATTATCATTGCTTCTATCCATTTCTTTATTGCTTAGTACTAGTTGTGAATTATTGCTTGGCCCTAGTTTTGAGACGAAAAAACTCAACTTAAAAACCATCGAAAATAAAGATGTGAAAATTGAAATTTATGATATTAGTCTGATCACTTCAGGCCATCAAATAGTGGACTTAACAGATAAATATTTTAAAGAAACAACTAGCATTTATAAAGCGGGTCAAAATCAATTAACAGATGTAAAAATGAGAAATGATACCATTTTCTTATATACAAAAAGAGACGACATGCACTTCTATGAATTGGCAGCTGTTAAATATGAATACACCATTCAAGTTGTTCCAGAAAATAGAACAAAAAAATGAAAAATGGAAAGGACTTACATTTCCGCAGTAGACAAAAATAATTTAAAAAAAAATAAACGCCTCCATCAAACAAAACAAAACATAATAACGATTGTTATTAAATTAAGTACACTCAAAAATTAATAAAAAAATATGTTTAAAAAATTTACAACCTCAGACAAACTGTTATTTTTAGCCGCTATATTATCCTTAATCTTTTCTGAAATACTTTATTTTCAGGGTGAAAAAGCAGACGGAGCTTTCATTGGTATATGGGTTCCTTCAATATTAGCATTCGGCATTTATTTAAAATTAATTAATAATTCAAAAAATGACTGAAATCATCCCTTATTTTGCAGGATTTATTACGCTTCTATTCGCTTTAGCGTTTGCCTTAGCAATTTCCAAATCAAATAGAAAAGAAAAATAATCAACAATTTTTCATTTTTTTACAACGCAAAGGACAGTAAGTTTATTCCTAGTATATATTTAGGAATTAATCCTTAATTTAAACAAAAAATTATCAACCTGAATACATCTGTTATTCAGGAGGAAAAATTTACAATAATTTAAAATCGTGAAATTGAAAAATAATTCAAATAATATATTAGTAATAATTTGCTTGCTTTGCTTTCAATTGCAGGGAAATTCTCAAAACAATGACTGCGGTACTGATTACATTCATAATTACAGAATGCAAACTGATTTGTTGTATCGGAATCAAATATTAATTCTTGAATCGCAAATTGCAAATAAGCCTCAGAATCAAGAAAATATTCAATCAAAATCTACAATATACACTATTCCTGTAGTGGTTCATGTAATTCATATCGGGGAAACTATAGGAACAGGAACCAATATTTCGGACCTACAAATTCAACAAGCAATCACGGGACTCAACAACCGCTTTAGAAATGTGAATGGAAATGGTGTTGATGTTGAATTGGAATTTTGCCTTGCAAGTATAGATCCAAATGGCAATGTTACTTCAGGAATTAATAGGGTTAATGGTACCAGTATTTCAAATTACCAAACAAATGGCATCACGCCAACAGGAAATCCATGTGTCGGTGGCCTTGAAACTGCTGTAAAAGACCTAAGTCGATGGCCCACCTCTGAATATTATAATATTTGGGTAGTGAGCGAAATCTGTAATGGTTCCTTTGTTGGTTATGCAAGTTATCCGGTTGGTGGATTGTATGATGGATTAGTAATAGTTTCCACCTCAATGACAAGTAATAGTGGGACCTTACCTCATGAAATGGGACATGGATTTTTTCTCTATCACACCTTCAATGGTGATGGAGGCAATGTTAATTGTCCTTTAGACAATGATTGTTCAGTAGATGGCGATCATGTGTGCGATACTCCACCGCATAAACAAGGAGATTGTGGATTGACTAATCCATGTACTTCGCTTGGTGTTTGGGATAATAGCCGATACAATTACATGGCTTATTGTCCCCTAGTGAATAGATTTACACAAGGACAAAAGGATAGAATAAGAGCAACAGCTATTATTACACCGAGAGCAAGCTTATTAACTTCACAAGGTTGTGGTGTTTCTGGAACGAATGAAATTAACAACTCCAATGTATTTTCAATTTTCCCGAATCCAGCACAACATGAGATTCATGTTAATATAGATGCAAATCTCATTGGGACGAATTTTGAACTTTATGACCCTACAGGTAAAGTAGTGTTATTGGGAAAATTAACTTCTGAAAACTCATTAATTGAATTAAGCTCTTTATCCGGAGGGATCTATTTATTTAAAATAGAAGGGGATATTAAACAGCACTTTAAGGTGATTAAGGAATAAAATTGGTATCGGTAATAATGAAACACAAATACCTTCATACGGTTTTGCTTTTGTTGCTGTCCATCTTAGTGCTGTCTTTACAACTACCTAAAACTAAATGAAAAATAAGATGAAGTTGGCTTGTTAAAGAAATAAATTAACTTTGATATTATCAAATGATATTATCATAAAGTCTCCTTAAAACATTACTCTTAAAATATTAAAACTGATTACTTCAATTTCGGAGCATTTGGGAGCTGTGAATTGAAATTATCTTAATTTCTTTTACTAAAGCAGGTTCTTATCTTAACTGAGTACTATTTGCTATCTTTATGCCATGAATTTGCCTTCAAAAGCTTTAGCATTAGCTGTCGATCAGTTGTCCTCTCTTCCTGGTATTGGAAAACGCACCGCTTTGCGTTTGACTTTAAATTTATTAAAACGATCTCCTGAGGAATTACACCTATTTACCCATGCCATTAGTTCGCTCAAAGAAAATACTTTTAGCTGCTCCACTTGCGGTAATATTAGCGATGAGGTGATTTGTTTTATTTGTGCGAATCCTGTGCGTGACGTAAGTCAGATCTGTATCGTGGAAGACATTCGCGATATTATGGCTATTGAATCTACCGGTGCTTACAAAGGCGTATATCATGTTCTCGGTGGATTAATTTCTCCCATGGATGGAATCGGTCCGCAAGACTTAAACATCCCACCCTTGCAAGAAAGGATCCTTAAAAATGAAGTGAAAGAAGTTATTTTTGCCTTAAGTCCCACTATGGAAGGTGATACCACTAATTTTTATCTTTATAAAAAAATCCAGAGGAATGAACTTTTAGTGACTTCTCTTTCTCGTGGTGTCGCCATTGGTTCTGAATTGCAATATGCAGATGAATTGACCTTAGGTCGATCCATGGAACAAAGACAAGCGTTTAAGTTATCTTTCTAATCTTCCTTTAATATCGTTGTTCGGTGCTTTAAGAATCGAAAAATTAAACCCAAAATTAGGATTCCAACGGCGGAAAATAAATCAACCCAAGTTAAATCTATTTGATGACTTATAGCACTTCTCTGAATGATCGTAAGCAGTAATAAACTACATAAAGTCGACAGTACACTTGGATATTCATTTCGCAAAACTGATTTCCATGAAAATGAATTTTTAGCACTCATATATTTTCTAGGTGCTGGAAAAAAAGCAGGAACCTTACGAGACCAAGTCAAGTATTCATCTCCAAACTGCTTGATCAAAAAGCTTTCCTCAATATACATGATGCGCTCATAGTATAGCCAATAACATAGACACATCACAAAGACTAACCAAGGATTAAATAAATACATCGTGATGCCAAACCAAATTAAAAAATTGGCAAAATACAGGGGATGGCGCACCATGGAGTACCAGCCTTTTGTATTTAATTGATGTGCCACTTGTTCATGTCTATTGCGCCCTGAGGTGTGAGCAAAGCGAGAACCAACAATTGAAAATCGAATCAAATGACCTAATAGAACAATAAATATTCCAAGACCTTGAACACCTCTAAAAACATTGGGATGCTGATGAATCTTAGAATAATCATCTATAATAACAATCACAATAGCGAACAAAATAAATAGAAGTGGTAGTTGACCGCGATAACGAAATAGGAAGGCTCCGTTTTTTTCTAAAGATTCTTTTAATGCCATGTGATATAAATGATTATATTGCAAACAAAAATAGGATTATTCACACACTTTGTTCATGAAAGAAAAATTTGAATTAGAATACTTGTTAAAAACTTCACCAAGAGTACTTGAAAATATGATTGGTTCTCCAACTGGATTAAGTGAGTGGTTTGCAGATGATGTTAACGCTAATGATGACATTTACTCCTTTGTTTGGGATGGAAGTGTGGAAGAAGCGCGTTTGATAACGCACAAAATGAACACCAAAATAAAATTTAAATGGTTGGCGGATGAAGAAGAAGGTTTAGATACCTATTTTGAAATCAACTATCAAGTAGATTCTATGACTTCCATGGTGGCTTTGCGCATTGTTGATTTTTCTTCTGCAGAGGATAAAGAAGGTGCTATCATGTTATGGGATCAACAAATCAATGACCTAAAACGCTTACTTGGCGCATAATACCATTAGAATTAAACTTTAATTATTGTTTATGAACTCCTTCAAAGAGCAATATTCAATACTTTTGTTAAAATTTTTAGATTGAAACGGCTTTACCTTTTTAGTATACGATCTTTTGTGGGCCCCTTCATCATCACCTTGGTGATTTCCATGTTTATTCTCATAATGCAATTTTTTTGGGTCTATATCGATGACCTTATGGGTAAAGGTTTAGGTGTTTTTGTGATTTTAGAATTGTTGTTTTATGTCTCCGCAAGTTTAATTCCCTTGGCCCTGCCCCTAGCGATTCTGCTTTCTTCTTTAATGACTTTTGGTAATTTTTCAGAGAGCAATGAATTAACAGCACTTAAATCTAGTGGGCTTTCGCTTTACCGGATTATGCGACCCCTTACTATAGTGGTTATCGTAATTTCAAGCTTTACTTTCTATTTCGCGAATTATGTCATTCCCATAGCAAATTTAAAATGGCATTCTCTTATTTATGACATTCAAAACACGAAACTTTCAACTATTATTACACCAGGTGTTTATACCAAAGAGTTAGATGGCTATGCCATAAAGGTAAAAGAAGGTTCGGATAGTATATTTAAAGATATTATCATCCATGATCATACGGTTCCGACTGAATTCAAAACGGTTCGAGCAAAAGAAGCGAAGGTGTATAAATCGATCAATGGCAGATTTCTGTTTTTTGAACTTAAAGACGGAACTATTTATGAAGAGTTAGATATTCAAAGTCCTATCTATATGCCCAATGGCCAACTACAAGCAGGAACAGAAAGTGAACGTCCAAGCAGAGATTCTCATTTTAAACATGCGACTTATAAAATGAATGTTACTGGTTTCCAGTATAAAAAAAGTGATGAAGATGTTTTTACGGATAAATTTGAAATGTTGAATGTATTTCAGATTAATCAAGCGACTGATTCCTTGCACCTTAAGCAAATGGCGATTCGCAAAACATTTAGTGATGGTGTGAAAAATAGTTTCGCGTTCTTTTATTCTAAAGGTGATGGAAAAGCTATTGATATGGGAGATATGGGAATGACACTAAATCCAGAAAAACCAAAAGTGATCCATTGGAATAACTTATCTAAAAACGAACAGAGAGCATCAATGAATGAGGTAGTTTCAAAATTAAGACGATTGAATCAAAATATTGCCAATCAAAAAGACTTTACAGACACCATCGGATTTGAAGAAGATCAATATTGGGTTGAATTTCACAGGAAATTCGCGCTTACTTATGCTATAATTGTTCTCTTTTTTATTGGCGCACCCTTGGGCGCAATTATCAAAAAAGGTGGATTTGGAGCTCCAGTAGTCATTGCAGCCCTAATATTCATGCTATACTTCATTTTAATTAGTGTTGGAGAAAATTTATCTGACACCCATGTGGTAGCTCCCTGGTTTGGAATGTGGATGGCTGGACTTTTCTTCACCCCAATTGCATTACTCATTATGCGCGCTGCAGCCAATGATGCTCCCCTATTTAATCGAGAATCGTGGTTGAAAAAATGGAATAAACTTAAAAAGAAGAATGCGCATACTATATCTTAGTCAAAAACCAGCCTACCCTCAAATTGATGGAGGAACTAATGCCATTGCGCGTTTGATGGAACAATTAATGTCCCTTGACGATAATACAATCGATTACCTCTGTTACAGCACCGAAAAACATCCATTTGATGCGCTTAAATTTCCTGATTCATGGCAAAATAATCTTTCTATAGAAGCCATCCCTCTAGAAAATCAAGTTAAATTTTTAGAACTACTGCGCTATTTCTTTAGCTCAAAAGCATATCCCATTGAACGCTACAGAAAAAGAAATGTCTTGCGTGCTTTACATGATAAATTAAGCAATTCTGCATACGATGTGTTAATATTAGACGGACTATATTCGACAGCCTATTTAGAAGAAATTAAACAACGATTCTCCTTGAAAATCTATTATAGATGTCATAATGTTGAACATCAGATTTGGAAAGAATTAGGCGAACAAAGCAATAATTTACTTAAGAAAATTTATTTTAGACGGATTGCCAAGCAAGTCAAAGCATATGAATTAAAACTTATGTCCTCAATCGATGAAGCATTAACCGTATCACCCATTGACGAGGCTTTTTTTACTCAGAATACTGAAGTAAAAAGCACTTTAATTCCTATCGTTCAAAAACAACAATTTGAATCGTTTTCCTATCAAGAAAATAGCTTATTCTTTATTGGAAATATGGATTGGAAACCTAACGCAGAAGGTGTGAAATGGTTTGTGAAAAATGTTTTCGTTCCTTTGAAAAGTCAAAACATTAAACTTACCTTCCATATCGCAGGCATGGAAAAAGGTCAATTAAATGCTATCAAAAATATAGAGGGGGTCGTACTACATGGATTCGTCGAAGATCTAAGTCAATTCATTCGAACAAAAGGCCTTTTTGTAGCACCTTTGCTTTCAGGAAGTGGTATCAAAGTAAAAGTATTGGAAGTACTTTCTCACGGCGTTCCATTTGTTCTAAGTGAAAAAGCAGCGGAAGGCATAGGATTCACGAAGGAAATTACTTTCTTTTCCACTGTAGAAAATGCTATTCAAAATATTCAAGAAGTCTTAAATGATTCTGAAAAAGCAAAAAATATTGGCAATAAAGGGTTTGAATTGATCGCAGAGAAATTTTCAAATGAGCAGGGTTTAGCTGCTTTAAAAAAGATTTTTAATGACTAAGCAAAAGCTGATCTTTATTACATCCCGCTTTCCTTTTCCTTTAGAAAAAGGTGATAAATTACGCGCTTATTATCTTATAAAAGGTCTTTCGGAATATTATAACATCTACCTGATTGCTCTAGATGAAAATGTCATTAGCCTTGACCAAAAAGAAGCGCTAAGCCCCTACACCAAGGAAATTCACGATTTTACTTTGAATCAAGGTGCTCGGATTTTCCGTTTATTTCTTAGTTTTTTTAATAGTAAGCCGTTTCAAATAAATTATTTTACTTCAAGAAAACACAAAAAACAAATTGAATTACTTTTAAACCAAATTAAACCTGAACATATTTTTTGCCAATTAATTCGTCCCGCAGAATACGTTAAAAACTACCATGATTGTCCAAAAACATTAGATTACATGGATGCGCTATCTAAAGGAATGGAACGCCGTATTCAGAAAGTCAATTTATTCACGCGGATAGCAATAAGCATGGAAGCGCAACGCTTAAAAGAATATGAACGGAGGGTGTTTAGTTATTTTGAATTTCAAACCATCATCAGTGCACAAGACCAAAATTATATTGCACATCCAGATCAAAAACAAATGCTGGTATTGCCCAATGGCATTGACGGTACTTTCTTTGAAAATTTAGATGTTGTTCAAAAATTTGATTTTGTATTTGTTGGTAATTTAAGTTACCCCCCAAATATCGATGCTGTAAATTATATTTTGGACAACATCCTTCCTTTATATCCTAATAAAACTTTACTTGTTGCAGGCGCAAAGCCATCAAAGCAAATCGTCTCGAAAATAAGCAAGGTGAAAAATTGTACCCTACTTGCCGGCGTGAAAGATATTAGAACTGCTTATCTGCAAGGGAAAATATTTTTAGCTCCTATGCAAATAGGAACTGGAATGCAGAATAAAATTTTAGAAGCAATGGCTTTAGGAATCCCCTGTATCACAAGTTCATTAGTAAATAATGCTATTCAAGGTAAGCAAAAGAAACACCTTTGGGTAGCAGACCAAATTCATGAAATAAAAGAGGGCGTTGATTGGTTGTTAGCAGATGAAAACAACTATAAAAAGATTCAAGAAGACGCTAAAGTTTTCATCAAGAATCAATATCAATGGACGGAGATTATTGCCCGTTTACATAAAAAAATAAGCAGTAAATAACTATTCCTTATAGCTTTTGAAATGATCGTACTTATCTTTTATATATACGATAAGTTCCATTTCTGTTGCTGTTTTAAGGAAATCAGAATCTATATTTAAAAAAGAAATGAAATCATCAAACTCTTCCTCAGATAGATTTATGATATCGAATGCGACATAGAGTCTAAGTAATTCTTGAACCACCTTGCGTTGATTATCCTTATATTCTTGTTCTGCAATCCATCTTTTATTTTGTTCCTTCTTAGAAAAAGCTTGATATAAAGCCGTAATCGGACTCTGAAGAATATTTATACCTGAAACTAATTTAGTTTCTCTCATGGCCAGCGAAGCCCTTTCTTCTTTGATTTGTTCCAATGTTTTCAATGGACGAATAATGACTTCTTGAATTTCTTGAGGTAAACCTTCAATATAGGCTAAAACATGACATTGACAATTGGAGTCTGGGGTAGCAACGAACTGATAAATTGGATATCCTTTTGTGGATAGAGCAATGATGTCATTTGGATTGGCGACAAGACTAAATCGCCCGTCTGGTTGGCCAAAGATTCCTTTTCCAAAAGACTTATTAATCACCATTAAATTGTAAAAGGATTGTGGTCGAAGCGAATCAATGACTCTGCCTTGCACTAATACTCTGTCACATTGGGACTTTACCGTGGAAAAAGTACCCAAACAAAATAGCAATAATAGTAACTTAAATATTTTCAAAATACCAATTAAAATCTAAGTTTAAGAATAGTAGGAAAGGAACAATAAAAGCAAAAACCCAAAAACAGATTAATATTATTTTCATACGCCAACTCGCATCTTTAATGATCGGAGCAATAAGCAGGCCATTTACATGAGATGCTATCACTTGGCTTATATCGTCCTCGGAGATAGAGGCATATTTTCGTAAAGTTTTATTGCGTTCCATTAATAAACCTTTGATCATTGCGTAATCCCTATTGCTCAACTCATCATATGTAGAGAAGTAATTGACTTCTAATTCCTCTAGTTCTTTTCTCAATTGATAATTTTGTTGCATTCCCCTCACTCTAATCCCCATAAAGAAACCAAAAATAATTACGAGCCAATCGTTTAAAAGTAAACCGACAACAATCATTAACAAGGAAGAACCTAGAGCAAATAACATCATGAAAAAATCGCGTTGACGATGCACCAATAGTTTAAATAGCTGTCCGCCATCTAAAGGATCAAGAGGTAATAGATTAATCGTATTAAGAAATAGAAAAATAAAACTTAAGGTCAATGCCCATTGCAATTGATATTGAGAAGCAATAACAATCGTTATGCAGCCAACAACAACACCTGGAATAGGTCCGGCAAGCACAACCAGTAAACTTTCACGCTGTGAATACCTTTCTTTGGAACCTTGAACAAACGCACCCATTAATGGAATAAATAGCATACGAACATTCTCATATTTGAATTTTTTCATGAGAAGGAAATGTCCAATTTCATGAAAGAAAAGTACAAAAATTAAAAAGAAAACAAAATTAATCTGATTGGTAAAAAAAATTAAAAAGGAAGCAATAAAAATGATAATTGAAAAAAGAGTCAATCCCCAATTACTTTTGACTTTCTCCTTTACAAGAACTGGTTTTTCTGGATACAGATCATAATTATTTTCCATTCTTACATTCCGGGCATACCGCCACGCATATTTTTCATTTGACTCATCATTCCAGCCATATTTCGAGGATTACTCATCATCTTCATCATCTTCTTCATGTCCTCAAATTGCTTCATTAATTTATTCACTTCAATAATGTTGGTTCCACTACCCTTTGCAATTCTAGTTTTACGAGAGACATTCATTAAGCCTGGATTGGCACGCTCTTTTGGAGTCATTGACAAAATCATGGCTTCAATTCCCTTAAATGCATCTTCTGGAACATCAACATCTTTCATGGCTTTTCCCATTCCTGGAATCATTCCCATCAAATCTTTGACATTTCCCATTTTTTTAATTTGCTGTAATTGCGCTAAAAAATCATTAAAATCAAATTGATCTTTCATGATTTTCTTCTGAAGTTTGCGTGCTTCTTCTTCATCGAACTGCTCTTGTGCACGTTCTACTAAAGAAACAACATCTCCCATACCGAGAATTCTATCCGCCATTCTGGATGGATAAAAAACATCCAAAGCGTCCATTTTTTCGCCTGTTCCAACAAACTTAATCGGTTTATTTACAACAGCTTTAATAGTTAATGCAGCTCCACCTCGTGTATCACCGTCTAATTTTGTAAGGATTACACCGTCAAAATTAATCCGTTCATCAAAGGCCTTCGCTGTATTCACAGCATCTTGACCGGTCATAGCATCAACAACAAAAAGGGTTTCATGGGGCTGAATCGCTTCCTTTACTGCAGCAATCTCATCCATCATCTGCTCATCAACCGCCAAACGGCCAGCAGTATCTATTAATACTACTTGAAATCCATTGCTTTTTGCAAATTGCACAGCAGCCAAAGCTATTTTAACAGGGTTTTTCTCCTCTTTATTGGAGAAGACTTCAATATTTAATTGTTCTCCAAGTACGTGAAGTTGGTCAATTGCCGCTGGACGATAAACATCACAAGCCACTAAAAGAACTTTTTTATTCTTTTTTGCTTTTAAATAATTTCCTAATTTACCTGTGAAAGTGGTTTTACCAGAACCTTGAAGTCCTGCCATAAGAATAATAGACGGACTTGCCTTGATATTGATTTCAACTTCATTACCACCCATCAATTCGATCAATTCCTCATGACAAATTTTTATCATTAATTGACCTGGGGATACAGATTTTAAAACATCTCTCCCTAAAGCTTTCTCTTTGACCGTATTGGTAAAACTTTTAGCGGTATTAAAATTAACATCGGCATCCAATAAGGCGCGACGGACTTCTTTTAAAGATTCAGCAATATTAATTTCAGTGATTTGACCTTGACCCTTTAATACTTTAAAGGCCCTTTCAAATTTGTCGGATAAATTTTCAAACATGCAAATAAACTTTGATAAACAAAGGTAGCAAAAATTGAGGATGATTTTTCTTTAATAGATTAGAGAATCCGCCTGAAAAACAAAAAAATGTTAAGAATTAGCTTTGTTTAATTCAAAGATGGGCGCTCCTTATTCAAAAGTGAATGTTTACGGCCGTACAAAAAGTAAATACCTAGACCTATCAAAAGCCAAATAAAGAAATAAATCCAATTGTCTAATTCTATTTGACTCATCATATAAAGACAACTCAAAAGGCCTAGAATTGGGATTAACGATAGATTTTTAAATACAGCCATTACAGTAATAAATAAAGTAAAAATTATAAAAATCCATGTAGGAATTTTATGAGCGAAATGCATAAAACCCGACTTCATGTAAAATGAAACTGGTTTGTTTAAGAATTTCATATCCTTGTGTAAAACAGGTATTTCTCTATTTTCATAATAGGCGTCAATATCACTTCCAACCGCCTTCATTTCTTTGGATTTATTAACTAATAAATATGCTTTTAGGGCTGCTGATTCTTTTGGTGCCAATTCACTTAAGACCTCTGAATTTGACTTTAAATCTGCTTTATTAAGTATAAAATGCAAAGATTCTTGCTTGAATTTTGAAAATAATAACACAACTGCTAGGACTAAAAATACAGGCATAAAATACTTTCCATTGGCATAAGGAGTTTTAAATTTTCCGCGCGGAATATCAGGCTTATTTTGCAGCACTAAGACACCACCGCAAACCAGCACAAATGCAAATAAAGTCCCAATACTGCATAAATCTGTAACCATGGTTAAATTCATAAACAAAGCAGGAATTGCCACAACAAATCCGACAACTATGGTCGCAAAAGAAGGAGTTTTATACTTAGGGTGCACTCTAGAAAATCGTTTAGGCAATAAGCCATCGCGACTCATACTCATCCAAATTCTTGGTTGTCCCATCTGGAAAACTAAAAGCACCGAAGCCATTGCAATGACAGCCGATATAGAAATAATTCCGGCCATACGATTCAAATTAAGTACTTTGAACACATGCGCTAATGGATCACCCACTGCTAATTGCTTATAGGAAACAACACCCGTCAACACGAGAGAAATGGCAATGTAAAGTACTGTGCAAATGATAATCGACCACATCATGGAACGAGGTAAATCGCGTTGAGGATTTTCACATTCTTCCGCAGTGGTCGAAATGGCATCAAAACCAATATAGGCGAAAAACACTGCCGAAACTCCCTTTAAAATTCCTCCAATTCCATTTGGGGCAAATGGATTCCAGTTTTCAGTGTCAATATAAAAAATACCCACACCAATTACTAGAAGAATTATAGCCAACTTAACGACAACCATTAAATTGGAGGCGTTGCGACTTTCTTTTATTCCTCGATACACAAGCCAAGTGATAAATACAATGATAAATAAAGCAGGTAAATCAAAGATAATATGAAAGCCGAAAAACTTTGGTGCGGTCAACCAAGCTTGGTAAGCTTGTCCAATAGAAGCATCTAACAATGCCCTAGATTTACCACCTTCCATTAGCGTTAATGCTTTTTCATATCCATTGGAAGCAGACAAATAATCCATTTGAATCCAATCCGGAAGATGTATGCCATGAATACCTAAGAAACCGATATTTGTTTGGGCCAGCATATCAGTAAAATAGTCGCTCCAAGAAATCGCAACCGTAATATTCCCGATAGCATACTCCATAATTAATGCCCAACCAATGATCCATGCTACTATTTCACCAAATGCAACATAAGAATACGTATAGGCGCTGCCAGAGACAGGTACCATTGAAGCAAATTCAGCGTAAGCAAAAGCTGCAAATCCACAAGCAATCGCGGTAAAAAGAAAAAGAAATATAACTGCAGGTCCACCCTCGTAACTTGCTTGACCTATGGTGCTAAAAATTCCTGCTCCAATAATTGCAGCAATTCCAAAAGCTGTTAAATCTCTAACTTTCAAATGCTTTCCCAAGGAAGCATGCCCATCACTCATTTGATCAGCCTCCAATTTCTTGAGAATGTCAGCTACATTTTTCTTTCTGAATAAAGCGGAAAAGGAAATCATAAATAGTAATTAATGGTCTAAAAGTAGGAATTTTTTTAGATTATGAACAGCTTCTGCTTTCATCTGTTAAATTTGCAGAGTGAAAACACAAATAGAAATAAAAGGAGCACGCGTTCACAACTTAAAAAGTATTGACGTAAGTATTCCACACGGACAATTAACTGTCATCACTGGCGTATCCGGCTCTGGTAAATCATCACTTGCATTTGACACCATCTACGCAGAAGGTCAACGTCGATTTATTGAAAGTATGTCTTCTTATGCTAGACAATTTTTAGGGAAATTAAACAAGCCAGAAGCAGATTATATCAAAGGAATTGCACCTTCTATTGCTATTCAACAAAAAGTAATTACCAGCAATCCACGATCAACAGTGGGTACCACAACTGAAATTTATGACTATTTAAAATTGCTGTTTGCACGAACAGGAAAAACATATTCGCCAAAAAGTGGCTCTGAAGTAAAAAAACATAGTGCTCAAGATGTTTTAAATCATTTGAAATCAAGACAACTTAATGAAAAAATAGCGCTTGTTTGCCCACTTTTTTATCACCCTAATCAAGAATTAGATAAAGTTATACAATCACTTGTTCAACAGGGTTTTAATAGACTTTATTTAAATAAAAATTTTATTAATTTAACGGATGTTGAAACCCAAAAAATAGACTTAAAATCTGCTCATTTAGTAATTGATAGATTTATTGTTGATCCTTTAAGTGAAGAAAATGATTCCCGGTATATAGATTCCATTCAACTTGCTTTTGGAGAAGGAAAGGGTTCATGTGCTTTAGTGATTTTAGAGTCGGACGAGTTTCACTGGTTCAGTAACAAATTTGAATTGGATGGTATAGAATTTCAGGAGCCTAATATTCATTTTTTCACCTTCAACAACCCTTATGGCGCTTGCAAAACCTGCGAGGGATATGGAAAAGTATTGGGTATTGATGAAGATCTAGTTTTTGCCAATAGAAGTTTAAGCATCTTTGAAGGTGCCATATTACCCTGGAAAGGTGAAGTTATGAGTGAATATTTAAATGCACTTATCTACAACGCAAAAAAATTCAACTTTCCAATCCACCGCCCCATTAAAGAATTAAGCAAGGAAGAATATCAATTGTTATGGACTGGGAATAGTTACTTTATGGGTTTAAATGAATTCTTTAAATTCCTTGAAAGTCAAACTTATAAGATTCAATATCGCGTCATGCTTTCACGCTACAGAGGGAAAACAGAATGCCATGAATGCAGAGGGACAAGACTGCGAGGCGATGCTTCTTATGTCAAAATTGAAGGGTTATCGATTCAAGATTGTGTGTTAATGCCCATAACAAAAATTCACGCTTGGTTTAAAAATTTAAAATTATCTACCGCAGATCTAGCGATCACGAAGCGTATATTGCCTGAAATCGTACAAAGAATTTCCTTCTTAGAGGATGTTGGTTTGGGGTATTTAACATTAAACAGAAGCTCAGCAACACTTTCAGGTGGAGAATCTCAACGCATCAATCTAGCAACAGCCCTGGGAAGTAGTTTAGTAGGTTCCATCTATGTACTAGACGAGCCCTCTATTGGTTTACATCCGAAGGATACTGCCAAACTCATTGGAGTTTTACAAAAACTTAAAGCAGCTGGAAATACAGTAATTGTAGTGGAACATGAAGAAGAAATGATGAAAGCTGCTGATTTCCTAATAGATATTGGTCCTTTTGCCGGACAATTTGGTGGAGAAGTGGTTTTTGAAGGAAAGTATAAAGAACTATCAAAAGCAAAAAATAGTTTGACTTCTGACTATTTGTTAGGAAAGAAAGTCATACAAGTACCCAAAAAAAGACGCACAACTAAAAATGTACTCACCCTTCTGGGCGCTAGAAAAAATAATTTAAAGGATCTTGATGTTTCCATTCCCTTGCATTCGCTTGTTGTAGTAACCGGGGTGTCTGGATCCGGGAAATCTACCTTAATTAAGGAGATACTCTATCCAGCAATGCGCACCCAACTCGGATTGACAAGTGAAGCTAAAATTCCTTTTGATGGTTTGGAGGGCGCGGTGAATCAAATTCAATTTATTGAATTTATCGATCAGAATCCTATTGGAAAATCATCGAGAAGTAATCCAATTACTTATGTGAAAGCGTTTGATGACATAAGAGAATTGTTCTCTAGGCAAGCTCTAGCGAAGATGCGTGGATACAAACCTGGTTTTTTTAGCTTTAATGTTGATGGTGGACGCTGCGAGATATGTGAGGGAGAAGGTAGTATAACAGTTGGCATGCAGTTTATGGCTGATGTAGAATTAAATTGTGATCACTGTAAAGGTCAACGCTATAAGAGTGAAACCTTAGAAGTTTATTATAGAGGGATAAACATCTATGATTTACTAGAAATGAATTTGGGGGAAGCTTATAATTTCTTCCAAGAAAGCACAGATAAATTAGAGCAAAAGATTTCAGAAAAAATCAAGCCCTTGATTGATGTAGGCCTTGGCTATTTAAAAGTTGGCCAATCTTCGAGTACCTTAAGTGGCGGTGAAGCGCAACGCATCAAACTGGCTTCTTTTCTTTCCAAAGGGGGAAATGTAACGCCAACCTTATTCATATTTGATGAACCGACCACAGGATTACATTTTTTTGATATTGAAAAACTGCTGCTTGCCTTCAATGCTTTGATTCAAAAAGGCCATTCTATAATTGTTGTGGAGCACAATATCGATGTTATAAAATGTGCTGATTGGATTATTGATTTAGGTCCAACGGGTGGTGATGAAGGTGGACAGCTCTTATTTTCAGGAACACCTGAAGACTTAGTGAAAGAACCCAAAAATGCAACAGGAAAATATTTACAAGAAAAGTTATAGGGGTTTAAGCATATTCAAGTATCAAAAGTCTACAAAAAGCAAGGAAATCAAAATGAATTCCTATTTTTGAAATCAGATGAATACAACTAAACAATTAACTATTGCCATTGACGGTTATTCCTCTTGCGGGAAAAGCACCTTAGCAAAAGCATTAGCAAAAAAATTAAATTACATATTTGTTGATTCTGGTGCAATGTATAGAGGAATTGCCTTGCATTGCTTGCAAAACAAGCTCATAAAAGGACAAGAAATCGATACAGTTCACTTAATTAGTACTTTACAATCCATCGATTTAAAATTCATTTATAATGAACAAATTCAAGAAAGTGAATTGTTTCTGAATGGAATTAATGTTGCACAAGAAATCAGAAAACCGGATGTTGCAGCGATAGTATCTCAGGTAGCAAGTATCGAAGCTGTAAGAGTTAAATTAGTTGAAATGCAGCAGGAAATGGGTTTGAATGGCGGGATTATAATGGACGGAAGAGACATTGGTACGGTAGTATTTCCTTTTGCTGATTTAAAGTTATTTGTTACTGCTGACCCAAAGGTTCGAGCTGAAAGAAGATATAAAGAAATGCTCGTTAAAGACCCTGATACCAATATCGAAGAAGTGGAAGCCAATCTCATTGCACGTGATAAAATGGATACCACAAGAGCAATAAGTCCACTCGTGCGCGCAGAAGATGCTTTGATCTTAGATAATACACACATGGATAGAGAGATGCAATTAGATTATGTATTGAAGCTATTAAAAGAAAAAGAATTGATATGAAAACTGTAAAATTTATTGGTTTTGCATTTATTTTTTGCGCCTTGCTCATTTCATGTGAGACAACAGTGGATGACAGGCCTACAGTTTCAGAAGATGAGCTTCCAGAGGATAAATCAGATTTAAACGCCTACGCAAAAAGACATATAGAAGCACAGTTACAAATTCCAGCAACTGAAAAATACACTTTAACTATACTTAAAGAGAACTTAGATGGTGACGACAAAAAAGACGCGGTAATCATAGTGAACAGATATGAATTCGCAATTAATGAAGCCGCAAAATCGAACAATCCAGCAAAAAATGCAGCCTTAGGATTCATGGGGTCTTACAATTACATGTTCTATTTTGATGGTGGATTAAATATGATTTCACCTGCAATCAATATTCCCTCCTCACCTATTCTTCCTCTACAAGTGAGCTTTGCTTACATTAGTTCCACACTTTATAAAGATATTTTAATAGATTTCAGGATACGCAATGCGAGCTACAAGGACTTTTTTACTGTTATTAATCATACCCCGAGAAGAATTTTTCAATGGAAGAACTTTGATGGTTTAGGAACTCAAGAAACCGAAGCCTACACCTTCCAATTTGAAAATTCAGAGTACGCACCTCAAAAAGACATCTTGGTATATAAAGCCAAAATTCAAGCCATTGCTCCTGGAAAAGATGTCAATGTCATTACTCCAAAATTGGACATCACCAATGAATTGGCTTATCGTTTTTTCTACTTAGCACAAGAAGGTAAATATGTGACAAAAAAGTAACGTGCTATTGCCTTTCAAAACTTGAACTAACTTAAAATAACCTTTTTTATTGGCATATAATTATCTTTAAATAACTGAAATTTTTGAAACGATTTTAATTAAACGAAGTTAATTAATAGATGCCAAAACCAAAACACTTACTTAACTTATTCATTAAGAAAGAATTAAAATGGAGAATTCAAGATAAAATTGGGTTTAACATCACCAATAAACTAGATTGTAAAAAATTAAGTGAGCTCATTAAAGATGAAAATTTACCGGTAATATCAGAAAGTACACTTTATAGAATTTTCTTAGTAGACAATCACAAAAGCACCCCATATTTACACACCTTAAATATTTTAGCTCAATTCATCAACTATTCAGATTGGGAGAGTTTATCTAAAATTTTTAACGACCGCGCTTATTTTCAAATGAAATATGGGCAATTTACTAGTGAAAATAAATTCACTAAAAGCTTAATTACCTGTTGCATAGAGAGCAATGATTTGACACCATTTATAGACTTCTGTGAACATTTACCTGCTAACTTATCAGACGAGGAGACTCATTTAATTGGTGAGGAAATTTATTTTGCCTTATTGAATACTCCGAATCCTGATCAAAACATTGATTTTTTTAAATCTACAAGTCACTTACCAATTATTAGAAAAGCTTTTTTCGAATTCATGGCTGATCCAGGATTTAAAATTCCTCACTACAGATTTGGTCTTGAATGTTACATTAATAATATTCAAGACCAGCATAATATTCAAGATTTTATTTTCGCAAAGTCTTTACTCCTTTTGGATTACATTTATAAAAGCGATTCAGAAAACGCCCTAATAATTGCTAAGGAATTATTTGATAAGAAGACCTATTCAGAAGACGAACTTAATTCAATTCATATATACCCATGTATTCGATTCTTGTCCTATCGAATATTTTATTTGGAACTACAAGGAGAACCAACCACAAATTATTTTGAATACCTTTTCAAATATATTCAGAATAGATATGCAGCATGGGATCATTTAGAAAAACGAATTGTTTTCCATACCTTATGTGAAACGTTTTTTTTATGTCAAACAAATACAGAAATTCAAGAAAAAGAACTTAAAGAACTATTTAAAGATTTGTATCTTTATTATCCAGACTATTTTAATGAAGCATCATTGCAAGAACTTCTTATATATTTCAACACCAATTCATCAGCTACCTATCTATAGCAAAATAACAAATTGAATTGTATTACATTGTTGTTTATATATTACTGATCCTTTTTTTAATTTTAATTCAAAAAAAGAAAAGTTCAATATTTACAGTCCAGAAGAAAAAAAATTGGTTTTTACCCTCTCTATCTTTATTCTTACTTTACTGCTCATTAGAGCAAGGACAATTAATTACAAACATATTATACAATCAAGGTATTTGGGGTTTATGGTTCTTGTGGATTGGTACCATTTCTATTTTTGTTGTCCCCATTGTATTTGCTCCAATTTGGAGGAAATTAGATTTAAAAACTGACAACGATTTTATATTATTACGATTTCCGGGTAAGAATGGAATAGTACTATATCATTTCCGAGCATTATTTTTAAGTATTCTCGTTATCCCTTTACTTATAAGTTTTCACGCTGTTGCATTCAGTCGTATCATTGAAGTTTACTTTAATGTGACCGCTTTGAATAGTAAATTCATAGTTTGCTTTATCATATTGTGTGTAGTGCTAAAAAACAGATTCGAATTAAAATTAAAAACAGATGCCTTAAATGCAGGCATTTATTTAGTTGTTTTTATAATTGTTACTCTTTATCTCTGTCAATCCCATGATTTTTCACTGAGCATTGCCCAACAATTGGCAAAAATCGGACCTAGCCATGCTTCTTTAGTTCCTCCGGATGGAAATAAAATCGAATGGGGAAATTTTTGGATTGTGCTTCTTATTCAATGGTGGAGTACCACAATGATGGATGGTAGTGGTCCAGAAATGATTCGTTTTACAGCATTAAAGAATAATAAAGAAATCTTTAAAACGGCAATCATAACTGCAAGTTTACAACTAATAATGACTTTGACTTTATTAGCAATCTCCTTGCTTTTGGTTGTAAAAATTAAAAATAATTCAGGAGAAATTCAATTTGTCGTTCTCCTTTTTGAAAGTATTCCGAATGTCCTAAAAGGTATTTGTATGGTTGGATTTTTAGCACTTTTCATGAGTGGTGTAGAATCTTTATTAAGTTGGGGAGGTGGATTACTTCATTTTGAAAAAATTAATTACAATAAAAATTTGCGGGAAGAAGTAAATACTAAAAAGGCATACTTCTTCATGTTTATAATCTCAATGATTGGATGCCTTTGTACGCTCTTATTCGAGAATTTACATCAAATCATTCTTTTTATTTTCTCCATCTCTGCAGGAGTTGCGCCTGTCTTTATTCTCAGATGGATTTGGAGAAAAATTAATGGTTGGAGCCAATTAAGCGCCATGTTTAGCTCCGCATTTTACACGTTAATTTTCACCTTTATTTTTCAAAATCAGCAACAAGTGATGGGATTATCATTTGCATCAGCAAGATTAACATTTGTAACCCTGCTTACAAGCGCAACTTGGTTACTCATAACCTTAATAAGTCCGAATCAAATTTCAAAAGAAGCATTTGAACCAATTAGACTTACTTCCTTAAAACCATTTCTTGCAGCACTACTTCTTGGTGCACTATTCTTAAGTCTATTTGTGGCTAGTGTGTATTTTTTAGTTCAATTTTAAGTTGAACCTTAAAATATAAAAACAGTTACTCAGCTCTAATACTTGAGCTTATGTATGGTCATAAATAATTCTTGTTTTTTTTCATTTTTAATAATGATTTAGAATCACTTAATGTAAGAATGAAATTCCTGCCAAGTGAAGATATTTTAGATGCTACTGACGATTTTTTATTATCTTCAGCAAAAGCAACCAATTTAAATACAAGTTAGTCTTATAATTACTAGACGCTATCTACAAAAATAACAAACTATGAAAAAGATATTCATCCTATTTCTATCTGCTTTTTTTGCATTAGCAGCATGTAAGAAAAATAATCAAGCAACCACATATGAATTAGGTCAGAATTGCCTTGGTGGAATTGTAGTTCAACTTGATTCTACCAAAGAACATGGCTTGGTGGTTGCTCTTACAGATCAAGTTACCTATGCTCAACACTTAAATTGGAGTCAATCAAAGGCAGCATGTGAAGCATATACCGAAGGAGGAGCAGGATGGAGACTTCCTGTACAAGCTGAATTGGAATTGATGTATACTCAAAAAGCTACCATTGGTGGATTTCAATCAAGAGATTATTGGACCTCAACATTGGGTGGCAATAACAATGCTTGGTCACGTTATTTCGGAATCCCAGGAGGAATCACAACTAGTAATTGGAAGCAATTAAGCAATTGCACGCTTTGTTCTAGAGCCGTAAAAGAATTCTAGTAGCTAGGTTTTTCCTTTCACATTCAGTATTTTCAAATTGATTATTCTGTTATACTTCCGCTTTAAAAGTTCAACATTTGTAAATAAAATCTATAAAAAAAGGCTACCTGAATAGGTGGCCTTTTTGCATTTAAAAAATTAATTAAAAATTACCCCTTAGTGTAAGAATAAAATTCCTACCTGGAGCAGAGATGTTAGAAGCATACTGACGGTAATTTTGATCTAAGATGTTTTCACAAGCAACTTGCAAACTAATATCCTTTGTAATCGCATAGGATATGCGTGCATTTAAAGTAAACCAAGATGGCATCCCTTGCGCTGTTGCATATTCAAAATTATCTTCTCCGATCATATTGTAATCTTTAATCCGCTTCCATCCTGAATAATTAACAAAGAACTCAGTTCTTAATCTATTAACAGAAGATATAACACTAAATTTCCCAAAAACTGGGGGGATATGATCTAAAGGATAAGGAACAGTGTCTGTAACAATGCGACCCTTGGTGTAATTTACAGTCCCTAATACAGAAATATATTTGTTTAGCTGTCCAGCAAGAGCGCCTTCGATGCCGTAGATGAATGCTTTCCCTGCATTTACAGTAGACATTACTTGACTTAATTGATCATCATACATAATAGAATCTGCTCCTTGAAACTGGCTATTTTGTGTAATCAAAGCATTCGTCAATCTTGTATAATAAACATTTACATTTGCTCTTAATCCCGGTAGAATTTCCTTTGAAATACCTAATTCACCATTCAAAGTATATTCCACTTTTAGGGTAGGATTAGGAACAACTACGCTACCCGGAACCGATTCAAAAACTTTACTTAAGTCGTCCACATTCGGCGCTCTAAATCCTGAAGAAAGATTCCCAGTAATTCTCCATGTTTTTTTAGGGAGATAGACCAATCCTAGGTTTCCATTAAAAGCACTATTGTTTTGGTTGATGCTGTTAAATGGAAATGGAAAATATGTTTTGTCTATAAAATTTGCATTCAAGCCAACATAGGAAAAACGAAGCCCATCATTGATAATAAATTTATCACAGACTTCCCATGTATGTGTTGCATATACCGCAACAGACTTCATAGAAGAACCACCATCTGGATATCTTGTGCTAATCGCCATTGAGGTATCAACCGCTAAATTATTAGCAAAAGCAGTTGAATTTACTTTATTTAAATAAGCCTCGGCTCCATAGCGAAATTCATGCTTATTCATTTTTTTAGCAAAATCAGCATTTAAAGTAATAATATCTAGATTTTCAATATTGTGATTTTCCCAAACATTATTGAATTTCCTTGTGATTCGACTCTCTTCAATAGATTGATAAGCCAATATCATACGACCTTGATCAAAAAATTTATTTTTCTTGGTTAATTCAAGCGTATAGGCAGCCATCAATCTTTTCTGCGGACCATAATTCCAGGTAGCATACTTTGGATTAGAACCACTCATTTGAGTCAAACGGTCATAACGAGGAACATCACCAGAATTTGATAATTGAAAATTCAATTTATGTGTCATTGTTTCATTTTGCTTAAAAGTGAATTTTTGCAATAAGTCATATTGCATGTAACCAGAACCAACCTGAACATTGCTGTCAGCATTCATAACCATCGAATCAACACCATTAAATGTTGCAGCATACCAAGGACGAGATCCAAAATTCCCAACAAACGGATTTCTATTGGCCCCTTGACGGAGATCACCAATCTTAGAATAGGTAAAAGATGTTAATGAACCAAAACGCTTTGTCCCCAAGGAAACATCAGCATGACCTGAATATCCATTTGCAGCAGAAAAATAGCGCGTAAAAGCCGATGCCTTTACTAGCAATTCATTATTTGAACTGAGTGTTGGACTTTTTGTCGTGAAATTCATAACACCACCAAGAGCATCTGAACCATAAACCACAGAACCTGCACCAAAAACCACTTCTACCCTATCCATGATTGAATTGTCTATCGTAACTATGTTTTGCAGGTGACCTCCTCTATAAATGGCATTATTCATACGAACTCCATCAACAACCATGAGTACTTTATTGGTTTCAAATCCTCTGATGATTGGACTCCCTCCTCCTAATTGACTTTTCTGTACCATTACATTTCCTGTATTGGCAAGGACATCAGCCATAGAACTTTGGTTTTGGGATGCGATTTCAGCAGCACGAAGCACTTGTATTTTTTGTGCTACATCTTTTTTCTTTTCTTCGAATTTACTAGCAGATACCACTATTTCTTCAAACGAATTTACATTTTGATTTATAAACACTTTGTATTTCGAACTTTCTATTTCTTCGACTGTAACAACAAGCGAAAGATAATCGGGATGAGAAAACAAATAGTTCAGATCCTTCAAATTTAATTGAAGCTCGCCTTTTTCATTTGTTTTTCCAAACACAGCAGATTGATCACTTTTTGAAACAACAACATTCGCTACAGGTTTATAAGTAGCATTATCAATAAGCATGATTGTTTTTTGCGCATATGTCCAGCCCATAGAAAGGAGGAAAAATGCGAAAAATAATAATTTCTTCATTTATATAATTTTTAATTTACACTGATACAGACCACAAGAAATTGCAGTCACATTGATAATCTATTGCATAAATTAAACCTCGGGAGGTGGCGCTTGAGGAAGCTTGCACCATTCTGTGTGCAGATTTTGATAAGTAAAAACATGAACTTCTTTCGTGCAAAAAGAGCTTACAATAGAAGAAGCTGTGTTTTCAAGTAGAAAAAGGGTTTGAGAAAACCTCATCCATTGATTTAATGGGTTATTCTCAGATCGGTGACCCAAATTATAAGAAGTTGCTTGAGTTAAACGCTCAAATAATTTCGTTTCTTGTCGGTCATCAATACAGTGAAATGTGATTCCACTGGAAGTTTCAATCCTTTGAATTACATCATAAAATCGTCCATTATATTTAAATTCATGGGGTTTTATCCAGATTAAGTTCTTTTGTTCTTGCTTGGAAAAACACAAGACTCTAAGTTGATTTGAGGGAACACTGTGTTTAATCACCTGTTTAATCTCTTTACGAATCTTAAATTGTGTGATTTTAAAATAGGAATAGAAACCAACAATTTGCCAAAGCATTAGAAATCCTATAAAAATGGCAATTAATTTTTTCACGAATCAAATATAATAAGATTTCAACTAACTTTACTTTTACCTTCATTACTGTATACAATGGACCAGCAGATTATTCAAATTACCGCCACCAAGACGCAGCGATGTTTTGTTCAAGGTGACATAGCAAAAAGTAAAATACTATTAATCGTCTTGCACGGCTATGGACAACTTGGCGCATATTTCATTCGGAAATTTAAGCAGCTGTCTGAGGATTACTACATTGTTGCACCAGAAGGAATGCATCATTTTTATTTGAAGGGTTCTTCTGGTCGCGTTGGTGCTTCTTGGATGACAAAAGAAGCAAGGGAAATAGACATTGAGGACAATAATAAGTATCTTGATGCTGTATTGGAATCTTTAAAATCAAAAAAATCTTTTGAAAAAATAATGTTGTTGGGTTTTTCGCAGGGAGGTGCAACAGCTGCTAGATGGAGCGCTCAAAGAAATGACATTGATCAACTGATTCTATGGGCAAGTATTTTTCCTCCAGACTTAGAAAAATCTTCCTTCAGTCATTTTAAAAAAGGAACATTTGTTATTGGCAAACAAGATGAATTTTATGATGAAGCTGCCCAAAAAATTGAAATCAGTAATTATAAAAATTTAGGTTTTGAGATCATTGAATATGATGGAAAACACGACATTGAAGGGGCAACCTTACAGAAAATATTTTATCATGATTAGTTTATAGATAATACAGATTAAACTGCCTTTTGTTTTTTAATAATACTCCAAAACAAACCAGGAAAAAAACGTTTAATCTTGACCGCCAACAGTTCTTTACCCCCAACCATAACTTCTCTTTTATTTTTTTTCATGGCACGGATAATTTGACTCACACAGATTTCAACAGACATTCCAGTGTCTTGATTGTGATCCATTACACCATGAGCTGAACCGTCAGCACTCAGTGCATTTATTGATATTGAAGTATTTATTTTACCCGGACAAGCAATGGTAACCGATATATTATTTTTTTCTTCTTCAAGAGACAAACTCTCATAATACCCGATGATAGCATGTTTGGAAGCAGAATATGCTGAACGCAAAAAGAAACCAAATTTTCCTGCAATACTGCTAATAATTAATATTTGACCACTTTGTTGTTGTCTCATATAAACCAAAACAGCTTTTGCAAGAGCAATATTTCCAAAATAATTAATTTCCATGATGCGTCTTTCAACCTCCATACTGGTTTCAAAAGCACTTCCACGCTGACTTATACCACCATTGTTAATCAGTACATCAATTCTTGAATATTGATTCATTACTTGCAAGGCTAATTCAGAAAAATTATCATTTTTTTCTAAATCTAGAGGTAGAATTAAATGTTGATCAGGATTTTTTAATGATTTATTTAATTCGGTCAGATGATCAATATTTCTTGCTGACAACACTAATTTCGCACCCATTTGGTCAAATTGTTTGGCCATTTCATACCCAATTCCAGAAGAGGCTCCTGTAATCCAAATCACTTTATTTTTATAGTCAATCGCCATAATTAATTACTCTATTAACAAAGATAAAAAGAAAGCGATACGCCCTTGTGTTTAATTCATTATTTTTGAATTCAAATTAGACACTATGGACAAGGCAAAAATTGCAGCACATTTCATTTCAGCACAGGAAATATTGGCCCAATTTCAAAGCTCCGAGAATATGGATAAGATTGCATTAGCAATTGAATGGATGGGAAGCTCATTGAAGAATGATGGAAAAATAATTTCATGTGGCAATGGTGGGTCTATGTGTGATGCCATGCATTTTGCGGAAGAGTTAAGTGGTAGATATAGAAATAACAGAAAGGCGTTAGCGGCAGTTTCGATCTCAGATCCATCACACATAAGCTGCGTAGCCAATGATTATGGATATGACTTTGTTTTTTCCAGGTACGTTGAAGGTTTAGGGCATTCACAAGATGTTTTACTAGGAATCTCCACCTCAGGGAATTCAAAGAATGTTATTCTAGCTGTTCAAGCTGCAAAAGCACTAGGGATGAAAACTATTGTATTGACAGGAAAAGATGGGGGTAAATTAGCTGAAATAGCAGATTTAGAAATCCGTGCGCCTCATTCTGAATATGCAGACAGAGCACAAGAAATTCACATAAAAGTAATTCATGCTTTTATTGATGGAATTGAGAGGACATTAGGACTTTAAAACTGATGTAGCTCTAGAAAATCACTTTTAATTTGTAACTTAGGTAGAGAATGAAAAACATTATACTATTTGAAACCAAAAAAGTTCGAACCCTTTGGGATGAAGCAAATGAGTCTTGGTGTTTTTCGATTATTGATGTCATTGAAATCTTAACAGAAAGTCCGAGACCAAGAAAGTACTGGAATGCATTAAAAACTAAATTACAAAGTGAAGGTAGTGAACTGTCCCAATATTGGGACAGTTGAAAATGAAAGCAGAAGACGGAAAAACGAGGAATACGGATGTTGCAAATACAGAGCAGCTTTTTCGCCTAATTCAATCTATTCCTTCCCCAAAAGCAGAACCATTTAAACTTTGGTTATCAAAAGTTGCAGCAGAAAGATTAGATGAGATGTCTAATCATGTGGCGAAGCCCTATGAAAAAGAGAGAAGTATACAGTTAAAAATATTACACCCTTTCAGGGCTCTCTTATGTTAGTTTGTTCCTATTAACGATGGACTCTATCCATCGTTGTTAGATGAAACCCTTTCAGGGCTTTGTTGAATGATTTTTGTATGAATCGAATCATGTGAACTGAAATTGATAACCCTGGAAGGGTGAGATATCTAATCATGGGGCAAAGCCCTATGAAACGGCAAGAATTAAGGAGTAAAAAGCCCTGAAAGGGTGTGATATTAAAACTATTTCAATCTCAAAGATACTGTTTGTTGGAATCTACCTTGTGTTTTTCGAAGCTCTAAAGGTGATTTTAACCTAAAAACCGCTTTTGATTCGCTGTCGAAACATCACAACTCTTGGCTGTAATCCGCTTTCTATTGATTGCAATCACACGATAACACTTATCTCTAATGTCTTTAGGTATAACATAAGCAATTTTCAACCATTGCCAATACCATTTTAAATAGCCGACAATACGAAGTACTGCATCAGATTCAGCATATAAAGTATCAACTTCATAGAAAAACAAAGTATTCGTTTTCTCAATGTCAATATTTTCTTTTGCAAGGAGAGCTTTTGCAAAATCAGAATCTAAGGATACGAAAAATAGGTCCTGACTTTTCTCATGTTTCAAGATCCATTGTACAACCCGATTGCACAAACCACAATCCCCATCATAAAATAGAATGACTTTTGGGTCTTCCGGAGTTACTTTTAACATAGCAAGGTTCTTATTCCATACCATGAAAATCGCTCACCGTCCACTAATTTTACTATAGCATTGGGAAACAAATCTTTATAAAAGGCAAGATGACTATCATTGAATGGAAAAGGTTCGGAACTCAAGAATACAACATCAGGGTTCAATGATTCAAGCGCATTGATTTCCGGGTATCGATCTATAGCAACACAATTCTGATAACCAATAGCACTCATATATGAATCAATATAAGTGTTTTTACCCACGACAAATCCTGGCGCATGCCAAATGAAATATAGAACAGATTTTCCGGCTCCCTCTGAAGCATGTGTAAGAAAATAATTTTTTAAATCCTCAATCAATTTTTGTCCTTTATCTACTTTATTAAAGATTTCAGCTAAAGAGGAAATTAAATCATAAGAATCTTCAATTGAATTGACATCACTCATCCAAACGGGAGCAATATCCATTAAAGCTTCTATATCTTCCCTCGTGTTTTCCTCCTTATTACCAATTATTAAATCAGGCTGGAGGGACTTTACTTTTTCAATATCGATATTTTTTGTGCCACCAACCCTTTCTTTACTCTGAAACCAAGAAGATGGATAAATACAAAATTTTGTAATTCCCACTACCTCATCATTCATTTCAAAATATGAAACTAACTCCGTTATAGAAGGAACCAGACAAATAATTCGTTTTGGAATTTCAGGAAGCACTACTTCCCTACCCAATTGATCTTTATAAGTCTTAATCGACATACAATTATGACATGGCAGAAATCACATCATATCGCGTAACAATATGATATTTTCCATTTCCTAAATCGACTAAAACTGCTGGAGTATCTTGATTAATTAATTTGCAAATTTCATCAATATGCGCATTCAACTTAACGATTGGAAAAGCTTCTTGCATGATACTTGAAATTGGAGCATCTTTTAACGTTGGATCTTCAACTAGCAATTGATATACACTTTTATCATCAATGGATCCTACAAAACCACCGTCCTTCATCACAGGAATTTGAGAAATGCCAAACTTACGCATTGCGGCAATGGCATGAGATACTAATTCTTCTGCATACAAAGAAACAAGTGGTCTTTCTCCATGTTTATTCACTAAATCTTGCGCTGTAACATATACTTCTTCCAAGAAACCTCGTTCTCGCATCCATTCATCATTGAATATTTTACCCACATATCGACTACCATGATCATGAAAAAGAACCACCACTATATCATCTTTAGTAAGTTGATCCTTTAATTGCAATACACCTTTAATTGCAGCACCGGCAGAATTACCAACAAAAATTGCTTCTTCTCTAGCCAATCTACGGGTATAAACCGCCGCATCTTTATCGGTCACTTTCTCAAATAAATCTATCACATCAAAGTCCACATTGGCAGGCAAGATGTCTTCCCCTATTCCTTCAGTGATATATGGATATATTTCATTTTCATCAAAAATTCCTGTCTCCTTATATTTCTTAAATACCGAACCATAAGTGTCAATTCCCCAAATTTTAATATTTGGATTTTTCTCTTTAAGATATTTACCAACTCCTGAAATAGTTCCTCCAGTACCAACACCTACAACAAAATGTGTGATTTTCCCTTCTGTTTGTTCCCAAATTTCAGGTCCAGTTTGTTCGTAATGCGCCGTGCGGTTGGATAAATTATCATATTGATTTACATACCAAGAGTTAGGAATTTCTGTAGCTAACCTTCTAGAAACTTGATAATATGATCTTGGATCTGTTGGTTCCACCGCTGTTGGACAAACAACTACTTCTGCGCCAACAGCTCTCAGTATATCCATTTTTTCCTTTGATTGTTTGTCATTGAGAACGCAAATCAATTTGTATCCTTTAATGATTGCTGTCAAAGCCAAGCCCATACCAGTATTTCCAGAAGTACCTTCAATGATAGTTCCACCTGGTTTTAGAATACCAGATTTCTCGGCATCTTCAATCATTTTAACTGCCATTCTATCCTTTACAGAATTCCCTGGATTGGTCGTTTCAATTTTAGCAAATATTTGCGCTTCGATGCCAATTGCTAATTTATTGATTCTAACAATTGGAGTATTTCCAATCGTTTCTAATATGTTGTTATAAACTTTCATCTTGAATTTTGAACAAAGTTAAGTATATTTTTGACTAATTAATGTCCAACTACAAAAGCGATTCCTTGTTCAATTCCTCTATTAATTGTACTTTTGTTCTTCATGATTGACTTTAAAAAAGTAGCTTATTACACGCTTGGATGCAAGTTGAATTTTTCAGAAACTTCAACCATTAGCCGTTTATTTGAAACCGCTGGCTATGCAAAAGTGGACTTTGAAGCATGCCCTGATGTTTATATTATCAATACTTGCTCCGTTACTGAAAACGCAGATAAAAAATGTAAGCAACTGGTAAAGCGAGCAAAAAAAATCAATCCGGATTCTTTTATTGCTATAGTTGGTTGTTATGCTCAATTAAAACCGAAAGAAATCGCAAAAATTCCTGGGGTGAATATGGTCCTTGGAGCCAATGAGAAATTTAATGTCCTTGAACATATAGAAAGGGAATACGCAGAGAATAATGAAGTATTCATTTCTAACGGAAATATAAAGGAAGCTAAAACTTTCAATCCTTCTCATTCTTTAGGAGACAGAACAAGATCCTTCTTAAAAATACAAGATGGTTGCGACTACTTTTGTACCTTTTGTACTATTCCTCTTGCAAGAGGAAAAAGCAGAAATGCATCCATTGCAGCAACAGTAAATGAGGCGCAAAAAATTTCATTGACAGAAGTCAAAGAAGTCGTGCTCACTGGCGTAAACATCGGTGATTTCGGTCAAGGAGGAAAAGAAAATTTTTACCAATTGATTCAAGAATTAGATAAAATAACAGGAATAGATAGATTTAGAATTTCATCGATTGAACCCAATTTATTAAGTGATGAAATCATTGAATTTTGTTTGAGTAAAGCAGAACGCTTCGCCCCTCATTTTCATATTCCTCTTCAATCTGGTTCTGATCGATTACTTGAACTCATGCGACGAAAATATTTGCGCGAAGTATATACCCACAAGGTTGAACAAATAAAAAAATTACGGCCAGATGCTTGTATTGGTGTAGATGTAATTGTAGGATTCCCTGGAGAGACAGATGCGGATTTTCAAGAAACATTAGATTATTTAATTGACCTAGATATTTCATATTTACATGTTTTTACCTATTCTGAGCGGGCCAACACAACAGCCATCAAAATTGGTGAATCTGTACCTATGGAAATTCGCAGACAGCGCAGTAAACAATTACATATGCTTTCCGATAGAAAAAAACGTCAATTCTATGAGCAACATATAGGGTCAATCCGAACAGTTTTAGTTGAACAAGAGGAAGATGAAGGTTTTATGTATGGATTTACAGAAAACTATATTAAAGTAAAAATACCTTACGATGCTGATGTAACCAATACCTTTCAAAGCATCAAATTAAATAAAATAGACAGTGAAGGAATCATGTTAGGTGACATCACTTCAAAGGAAGCTTTCGTAGCATAAAAAAAGACAGAATGGAAACAATTTATATTACAAGACGAGAAACCTTTAATGCTGCACACAAGTTATGGCAGGCCAATTGGAGTGAAGAAAAGAACCAAGAGGTTTTCGGAAAATGTTCGAACAAGAACTGGCACGGACATAATTTTGAATTATTTGTTACTGTTAAAGGAAAACCGGATGCTTCGACAGGATTTGTTACGAACTTAAAAAACTTAAGTGCGATAATAAAGGAACATGTTATTGAAGCATTAGATCATAAAAATTTAAATCTAGATGTTCCTTTTTTAACAGGGATAATGGCGTCCACTGAAAACTTATCTATTGCCATTTGGAATCAATTAGAAAAGCCAATTTCGGAAGCAGGAGGTGTTTTAGCAAAAATTAAATTAATTGAAACTGAAAATAATTTTGTAGAATACTACGGTGGTAAAGAACCTTTTTAGTAATCAATCGTTTTTATTAAAAACAATATTTTGAAAGAAAAAGAATTAGAAGATCATTACAGATCAATTATTAGTAATCTTGGTGAAAACCCAGAAAGAGAAGGGTTGATAAAAACACCTGAACGTGTAGCGAAAGCAATGCAATTCCTAACGAATGGTTACAGTATTAATCCTGATGACCTGATCAAAAAAGCAATTTTTCATGAGGCATATTCAGAAATGGTCATCGTAAAAGACATTGAAGTTTACTCCATGTGTGAGCATCACATACTTCCATTTTTTGGTAAAGCACATGTTGCCTACATTCCTGATGGAAAAATCGTTGGATTGAGTAAAATCCCTAGAGTTATTGATGCCTATTCTAGGAGATTACAAGTTCAGGAAAGACTTACAATCGAAATTAGAGATTGTATTCAACGTACTTTGGAACCAAAAGGAGTGGCTGTAGTAGTAGAATGTTGTCACATGTGTATGCAAATGAGAGGAGTTCAAAAACAAAATTCTGTAACTACAACAAGTGCATTTACTGGCTTGTTTTTAAAAAATGATGCTACGAGAAAAGAATTTATTAATTTAGTTCAAGCAAAACTACACTAAAGATGAATGAAACTTTCGACAACAATAATGCAGTAAGCGCAGCAAGTACAAAAGCTTTTTTTAGAAGTGTTTACAACTATATGTTTGGCGCTTTAGGTATATCAGGAATTATAGCTTATTCGGCTGGAACACCTGAGTTTATCAACACCTATTTTATTCCAAATAATAGTATCTCACCATTATTTTGGGTAGTAGCATTTGCGCCAGTTGGACTAGGATTATTAATTCAAATGGCCTATAACAAGTTATCTCTTGGTTTTCTTGTCATGCTTTTCATTGCTTACTCTGCTTTAATGGGATTAAGTTTATCTACCATATTCATGGTCTATAAAATTGGAGCCATTGCGTCTACCTTCTTTGTTGCTGCGGGTGCTTTTGCTGGAATGGCAATTCTAGGATATACAACAAAAACAGACTTAACTAAATTCGGAAGTCTTTTGTATATGGTGTTTATTGGGATGTTCATAGCAGGAATTGTTAATATGTTTGTAGCAAGCGAAGACTTTAGTTTTATCATTGCTTGTTTAGGCGTATTTGTTTTCACTGGACTTACAGCTTACTCCATGCAACAATTAAAAGGTGTTGCGGAATCTCCAGATTACACAGAAGAACAGCGAAATAAGTTGGCCTTAATTGGTGGACTTCAATTGTACATACTTTTCATTAACTTATTCTTAAGTCTCCTTCGCATATTTGGAGGAAGAGACTAAAAAAAATTAGGCCGAGAGGCCTTTTTTTATTTCTAATTCGTCAATGCAACTATACTTTTTTTTAACTTTGAAGAAAAATTACTATGTCTGATAACTATTTTGATAAATCAACTGCAGCGGTTGCAACGATTTATACCATTGTCGTTTTGTCTATTTTAATTTCAATGCTTGTTTGGGGTTAATTTTATTTGAGTAACATGTACTAAGTTGACATCACATGGCTTTGGATGCACTCTTTTCCTGGTACATAGAAAAACGCATCGCGCGGATTACAAAATTCACAAACGAAGCTGAGTCATGCCAGGCTAATGTTTTGCATGATTTAATTGCAAAAGCCCAAAACACCTCCTTTGGTATTACCTACCACTTTTCTGAAATAAAAGATTATTCTAGTTTCAAATCGAAAGTTCCATTAGGCGATTATAACAGTCTCAAAAAATATATTGAGCTGGCAAAGGATGGGACTTCTGATGTTTTGTGGCCGGGTAAATCAATTTGGTTCGCAAAATCTTCTGGTACTACCGGTGAAAGAATGAAGGTGCTTCCCGTAACGAAAGATGCACTGCACAACAATCATCACGCAGGCGGAAAAGATATTTTAGCCTTGTATTATAAAAACTATCCCTCCAGAAAACTTTATTCAAAGAAACACCTCGTTATTGGTGGAAGTGGTGAAGTTCAATTGATTAATCAAGATATTTTTGTTGGCGATCTATCGGCTATCATTGTTAAAAATCTACCTTGGTGGACAGAATACAGACGAACTCCAGCAGTTGAAATTGCATTAATTGCAGATTGGGAGGAGAAGTTAGAGCGCATGGCACTTAACACTTTAAAGGAGAATGTAGCGCTTATTGTTGGTGTTCCCAGTTGGACATTACTTTTAATCAAACGGATTTTAAAAATAACCGGAGAGGACAGTATCCACAAAGTATGGCCCAACCTCGAATTGTTTATTCACGGAGGCATGAACATCAGTCCTTATTTAGAAGAGTTTAATAAAATAAGTGATGTAGGGAAGTTAAATTTCATGGAATCTTACAATGCCTCTGAAGGCTGTTTTGGTTTGCAAGATCAAAAAGACAATAGAGATTTACTGCTTTTAAGTGATGCTGAAGTCTTCTATGAATTTATTCCTATGGAGTTCTTTGATGGAATAAATTCGACCGTAATATTGGATATTAATAGCGTAGAAATAGATACCGAATATGCTTTAGTGATCTCTACCTCTTCCGGACTTTGGCGTTATATTATTGGAGATACCCTTCGATTTACTTCTACTTCTCCCTATCGTTTTGTGGTCAGTGGAAGAACCACTCAATATGTAAATGCTTTCGGAGAAAAAATGATCGTTAAACAGACCGAAGAAGCGATCGCCCTTGCCTGTAAGACTTGCAATGCGCACATAACAGATTTTACTGTTGGTCCCTATTTTAATACTTCCAAAAGCAATGGTGGACATGAATGGATGATTGAGTTTGAACAAGAACCTAGCGATATATCACGTTTTGAAGGAGAAGTAGATCGCATTCTAAAAGCATTAAATTCAGATTACGAGACGAAGAGGATTGGAAATATAAACATTGATTTTCCTAAATTTAATTATCTAAAACCCAAATCATTTGAAGAATGGCTTAAAAAAAAGGGTAAATTAGGCGGACAACACAAAGTTCCACGGCTCATGAATGACCGTAGTATCATTGAAGATTTAATCGCGGCAAAAGAATGAAGAATTTCCTTTTACTATTTTCACTTCTATTACTTTCCATGGCTACATATGGTCAGCATTGGGAATTAAAGGGAGAGCAAAATATTCCCGAGACAACTGATTATTGGCGCGTTGATGATCTAGGGAATTATTACTTCCTAGATGGATTAGAGATAGAGAAATACAATGCCAATGGTAAACTCCTATACAAACAAAGTATAAAAAACCAAGGGGCAATTAAACAAATTGAAGAAATCAATGCGCTCAAATTAGTGCTATTTTCAGAGGAGCAACAGCAACTTTGTTTTATCGATAATACCTTGACTCAAAATGGAAGTTGCATCTCTCTTAATGATTACGATTTTCAGAATGTGAGTTGCATTTCAAGTGCAAACCGCTCCAACCTATTGTGGATTTATGATGAATACAATTCAAGTTTGGTACTCTTTGATTATGTAAACGAGATTAAATTACAAAGCGTAAGCAATCTGGGTGGTATTATCGGATTAAAAACTATCGTGATGCTAAAAGAGCTCAATTCCCAATTGTATCTTATAGATGATGCCTCTGAAGTTTATGTTTTTGACCTTTTCATGAATTTAAGATCCCATTATAAATTAAAAGAAACACTTATTGGAACCAATGATTCAGGACTTATTACTTGGAACAGTACAGACTTATCAAATTATTCCCCATTAGGAGATTTGAATCGACTCATTGCTTTACCGATTCCAAATATTGAGGAAATCAAATACATGTCGAATTGCTATTACATGAGATCGCAAAATAAAATCTCAAAATTTGCAATGAAAAAAGACTGACAATAGGTAGTTTCGCGATAAATCCCTACCTTAGCCCTCTAAAAATAAGACTTATGCATGTTGCAATTGCCGGTAATATAGGAGCCGGAAAAACCACATTAACCAACTTATTAGCAAAGCATTACGCTTGGGAAACTCATTTTGAAGATGTTGACCAAAATCCGTACTTAAATGATTTTTACGATGACATGCAACGCTGGTCCTTTAACTTACAAATCTATTATTTGAATAGTCGTTTTGCTCAAATTCAAGAAATTAGAGATACAAAAACTACCGTTATTCAAGATCGTACGATTTATGAAGATGCTTTTATTTTTGCTCCCAACTTGCATTCAATGGGCTTGATGACGACCAGGGATTTTGAGAATTATTTTACTTTATTCAATTTAATGGATTCTTTTGTTTCTCCTCCAGACTTACTTATTTATTTAAGAGCGAGTGTTCCTACACTGGTAAGTCACATTCAACAAAGAGGAAGAGATTACGAAGAAAGTATCAGACTTGATTATTTAAAAAGATTGAATGAACGTTATGAAGCTTGGATTTCAACTTACAACAAAGGGAAAGTTTTAATCATTGATATTGATAATAATAGATTTACCGAAAGTCAAGAGGACTTAGGGAAGATAATCAATGCGATAGACGCAGAAATTAATGGTTTATTCTAAATTAAAATGATAGTTGTCACTGGTGCTGCTGGTTTTATAGGAAGTTGTCTAATCTCTGGATTAAACCAACAAGGATTTGAAGATATTGTCGCTGTAGATTTATTTGGACAAGAATCTAAAAAGGAAAACTATCAACACAAAAAAATTAAATTCTTCGTTGACCGAACTGAATTTGAATCTTGGTTCGAGGAGCATACTTCTGAAATTAGTTTTGTTTACCATATAGGCGCAAGAACTGATACCACAGAACAAGATGTTGCTCTATTTGATGCCTTAAACCTTAATTACACTAAATTTATTTGGCGTATTTGTACTGCCAATAATATTCCTTTGGTCTATGCAAGTTCCGCTGCGACATACGGTGACGGAGCTTTTGGTTATGATGATGATGAAGCTAAAATAAAAGACTTGGTTCCATTAAATCCATATGGAGCCTCAAAAAACGACTTCGACAAATGGGCCTTGGCTCAGCAAGATTGTCCACCAATGTGGGTGGGATTGAAATTTTTCAATGTTTATGGTCCAAATGAGTACCACAAAGGTAGAATGGCAAGTGTGATTTTTCATACCTACAATCAAATTAATGAAAAGGGTGATATGCGACTGTTCAGGTCTCACCGTTCGGATTATAAAGATGGCGAGCAATTGAGAGACTTCGTATATGTAAAAGACCTGGTGAAGGTGTGTTTATTTTTAAAAAACAATAAGATTAAAAGTGGGATTTATAATCTTGGTTCTGGAAAAGCTAGATCATTTTTAGATTTAGCTTCACTTACCTTTAAAGCAGTTGGAAAAGAAGTTAAGATTGAATTTATCGATACTCCAATTGACATTAGAGATACCTATCAGTATTTTACTGAAGCAAATATGCAGAAATTAATTCAGGAAGGATACACCACACCATTCCACACTTTAGAAGAAGGTGTTGCTGATTATGTGGAGCAGTATTTAATGAAAGGTCATTATTTATAATTAGCGTGGCATAGGACATTTATTTCCTTTACCCAATCTGAAGGTGATCATTCCCCCGCAGTAAACATACCAATCTTTTGTAGTAGGATTACCTCTTTTCCCAAATTGATTTTGGTCGATACTTCTATTGGACAATTCACCTGCTAATGTTCCATGCTCAGCTGCAATTACTGCAGGATCGTAATAAGTAGCCGACTTAACATCATCTAAATAATCAGTAAAAGTTTTTCGTATGGCAATATCCAAATTAAAAGTAATGTTTTTACCTAAGGAAGCTTTTGCTCCAAGCCCCAATGGAAGGCACACTTGAAACTTCGAATATGGTAATTTGTTATTAATAACCGTTCCTTGTCCCTCAGTACACAAAGCTTGCAAAGAAACCTCTTTACCATCTATTGTCGTTAATGGATCCATGTAAAAAACACCAATTTGAGTTAGAATATACGCCGTTCCCATTGCTTTTTTACGACCAAATTGAAATGGAAAATAATGAAACTCTAGACCACCAACAACTTCTTTGATTTTAGAATGAAAATCTAGATTTCGATTAATATTTACAGGGTTAGTAGCTTGACTATCGTACCCTTCAACACTTCCCTGTAAATAATTAAAACGCAGTGTCAATCGGGATTGAAGATTAAAACGATACATGAGGCCACCGGCTAAATTTGAATTATTAAAAGGTTTGAATGGATTCAGATCTCCAATGTAGTACATTTGACCAAGACTTACTCCTATTTCAGAACGCGAGAAAAAATTAGCTTGTTGGGAAAAAGACTTAAGATAAATAAGACAAAAAAAGAATAAAATAGGAATCGTTTTCAACTGCATTTCAGCTTAAAAATTTAAGTGCCATTCAATCATTTTAGCATCATCAGAACAAGAAACGAAACTGTATTCATTTTGTTTCAATAATGCATTTACAGAATGTTTATGCCCACCATTTTTTAAATCTATTTTAGAAATAACCTTCCAGGAAGTTGTATCCCAAAGCTTAATGGATTTATCCCTACTTGCAGTAGCCAAGACTGCTCCATTACAAAGTGAAATCATATCATAAAGCACATAATTATGTGCTTTCAGGGAGAGAGAATTGATTTTAGTATCCTTATCCCAAACATTCAACAAGGCATCTTTTCCACCACTTACAAAAGTACTGTCATTTAATACAAGCAATGAAGTACAAGCCAAGTTGTGAGCGGGCCAAGAGCTTACTTCATTAAAATAAAGCGTATCAAAAATACGAATGCGGCCATCCTCGCAAGCAAGTGCTATAAATTTATCATCATCAAAAAGATGAAGACGTCTTATTTTTCCGGAATTGGTAGGTATTTCTAATTGCAAGCTTAAAGACTCTGAGGACCAAACACATAATTTACCATTGGCATCAGCAGAATAAAAATGTTTACGGGTTTGATTTTCCAACAAATAAAAAACACCAAAAAAATGAGCTTTCAGTTCAGCTATTTCTTTCTTTTGATCTACATCGATTACATGAATTCCACCATTATTAGTACCAATTAAAAGGAGCTTGGATCCAGTGAGTAGACACAAGGATAAAGGAGTATTTTCAAGCTTAACAGTAAATCCATCTTGGGTGCCCAATTGTTTATTCCAACGGCAAACAAACTTATCGCCACTAGCGGAATAAAGATAGGAATCATCGGAGCATATAGCATAGATAGGAGCACTATGCCCAGAAAATTCTTTTCTTTTTTGAAGCACTTCTAGAATCACTCCTCCCCTTCGATATCAAAATCTTCATCATCATTGATGTGTCTCAGGCGATCAGCGTAATCACTTGGTAAGAAATCAAAGAAAGTATCTCCACGGAGACCTATACGAAGGCATTCCAGAGGAATCACATCATTGGGTGCAATATTACCAAGATTCACTTCAGCTCCAAAAAGCTTTATAAACCAAACTTGCTGATTTTTTTGAGGCGCTTCCCAAAGAATACTTTCGGGAGCTACTTTTGCAATAATACGATTGATCAGCATGGTGTGAGCAGTTCCATTAGGTCTAAATACGCCAACATTACCAGCTTCTCTTCCTTCAGCAATTACCTTCCAACTTCCAGCATCCAATTCAGCTCGCATCAAGCGCACCCATTTAGCAGGAGAAATAATGATTCCTGAATCCTTAGAACCAACCTCAGACATAATCGTTCTGTCCTTAGACATACGTTTGATGATGTTGCATTTTTCCTTATGCGGAATGATGATGGAACCATCTGAAACTTCAGCTAAATCAAGATCATATTTATCAAGGACACGAAGGAAATCCTCAAAACACCCACGCGCATAAAATGCTTCAAAAAGTGTTCCACCCAAATAGGGACGAATTCCAGCGGCCTTATATAATTTTATTTTTGCTTCAAAATCTTTGGTAACATAAGAAGTTCCAAAACCAAATTTGACGATATCAGTTAAATGCCCAGAACCCTCAATAAAATTTTCAGTTTCTCGTAAGCCTAATCCCTTATCCATTACCATGGTTACACCTTGATTTCTGGGTTTCTCAGTACGCGTTGGGATAAACGGTAAAGTAAAGTTTAAATCATTCATCTATAGACAATGTTACAAAATCTTGATCGTTAAGTAAATTTGGATTAATCTCGAATAACTGTTTTGCCTTAGTTTGATCAAAGGCAATATATTCAGTAAATAAAGCTAAGGCCGTTTGTTTTTGACCTAAGATCCAACTCAAATTAATTTCCAATAATACTGCGATCGGATTAATATTATTATTTTTCTGTATAAACTCTTGCAAAAAACTCAGCGCTGCACCTGAAGAAGATTTAGATTTGAATGCGATAAAATCGGTCAAACAATCCTCATCATTTTCATCTAATGCTAAACTGCTCAAATAGTAGCGTTCCGCCGCTTCCATATCTTCAAGTTTTTCATAAGCACCTGCTAATACATGATGTATAGCAGCATTTTCAGGGTCAAAATCCAAGGCCTTATGGATCAAAACGATTCCTTCTTGTGTTCGTCCTTCTAAATCTTCAATAATTCCAAGACCCAACCAAGCTTCAGGAAGCATAGGAGCAAGTGCTAGACTCAATTGATAATAGTGTTTAGAAAGTTCAAATTCATTCAATTGTTCATGAGCCTCACCAATATAACAGAGCGCCATGGCATCCTCGCCATCTAACTCCATACATTTTTGAAAGCGATCAATAGCTTGATGGTATTTTTCCATCGATAAATAGGCATTTCCCATATTAAAATAAACCGGACCAAAATCCGCATTTATTAATATCGAATAATCGTAGGCCCAAATTGCTTTTTCAAAATTCTCCGATTTAGAAAATGCATTACCCAAATTATACCAAGCGGTAAAGGAGTAAGGATTTTCATCTATAAAATCAGAATAACATTTAACTGCTTTTTCATAATCTCCTAATTGATCATAACAAAAAGCTATTTCATATAGAGCGCCTTCATTTTGAGGATTACATTTTAAAGCTTCCAATAAAACTCTGGCAGCATCTTTGTAATTATTCATGTTCTGATATTCCATTGAAATATCTAAATAAACATCATCACGATCTTCCGGATCACAAAGCGGCAATGCCAACTTAAAATAACGTATTGCATTTTTCGAATCACGCAACTGGCTAAAAAGAGCTGCTTTAGTCAAGTACAATTCTATATTTTCAGGAATTACTTTTTCTAAGGAGCTAATCAATTCCATTGCTTCCGTTAAGAGACCCATACCACTGTAGGACTGGGCCAATCTTAATTTAAATAGGGGATTGTATTGAAATTGATATACGCCTATTTCTGAAGCGCTTTTTGCTTTTGAATAGTGTCCATTGATAAGAAAATGATCAATAATTGCTTCTAAACGATCACTATCCATGAAACCAATAGTGTCGCCTTTTAAATGCGCTTCGAATTGCTCCAAATCTTCATTTAAATTACCTTCAGAAAAATCATCGTCGTCCTCGTCGAACATGCTTTTAATTTTCTATAAAATTATTGAGTTTAATCGAGTAAAGCACGATGAACAAGTAATTTATTATCAACAATCTAGAATAAAAAAGTTGAAAACAATTTATATAACAGTGCCAGAAAAAATTAAAATGAAAAGATCACTTTAATACTTACATTTCGACCGCGATTAAACACTCCTATATCTCCTGTTTTTTGATTCACTTCTGCATATTTCAATCTACTCAAATGACTTTGGTACGCAACATTGGTCAAATTATCTATGGACAAACTAAATTTAATTTGTTGTGACTTTTGTTTCGCTTGAAATGTGGTAGTTGCTGCTAAATTTATTAGCGTGTAAGCAGGTGTTGCTGTTTCTGTATTAGAACTGCTCAAATAACGCAATTGCGCCAAGGTATGCACTGTAGCAACGGAGATATTGCTTTGCTTAAATCGATCCACTTTTTGAAATACACTAAAGCGCAATTCCCCTTGATATTGAGCGGCAGGAATTGTAGGTAAATATGCTTTTGATTCCCCTAATTGCTGAGCGTTTACCATAGAAAATGAATTTTCTATATGCAACCAATCCCATGGATGTGGATGAACATCAATGGTAAGTTCCCCACCATATAGCAATGCTTTAGATTGCATAAATTGATAAGCAATTGAAGGATCATTTAGATCAACTATCGAGTCTGCACCTTGTGAATTTAATAATTTTGATGCAAAAATATAATTACTAATTAGATTTGAAAAAGGTGTTAATTCAATTGAAATATGATCCTTTGATACACCATACGACAGATCTAATTGATGACTGATTTCAGCTTTCAAGTTGGAATTTCCATATTCATATCGAAGAGAACCTTCATGCCTGCCATTAGAAGCTAATTCCGCTAAACTTGGTGCTCGAAATCCTCTTGAAAAATTCAACTTTATTTGTTGATGTTCATTGATTAGATACACCAATCCTAAACTTCCAGAAAAACCGATGAACGAATACTTATTTGCTAAAAACTTTGTCATTACCGTGCTATCAATAAAATTTACGGCAACACCATTACTGTCTAAATTAAGTGCCAAAGAATTGACAGTACGCCTATCAACTCGAAGTCCTCCCGCTAATTTCCATTGCTTACTCTTATTGTTTTGAAAATAAATGAAACTACCTAAATCATGCGATAAATATTCAGGAATTAAAAATTCAATTCCTTTATTCTCATTGGATTGTATCATTTGACTAAGCCCAAGAGAAAATTCCCATCCTTTATGTGGGTTGAAATTGATTCTTGAATTCCAATTGAAGGTATTCAAATTAAAAAAGAGATCTATTTCATCTGGATTTAGAATCGATCCATATTCTTTTCTCTTATTGTTTTGAATGGAAAGATCTAAATAGATTACCTGTTTTTTAAGCCTAAAAAAATTATTACTTGCAATTCTATGATGCGCAACATTTTGATGAGGCCAAGCAAGTCCGTAAGAATTTAATTCTTTATTAGTTGCTGCCATTAAATTGGTCCCGCCCATTCCATCAAGAACCTCGTGAACAAATGCACCTGAACTATCTCTCTCACCTTCTACCATGTTAAAGGATGCATTATAAGAACTTAAGCTTAGATGCGTGAAACCCCATTTTTTATCTAAACCAAGATAAACATTACCATTAATTTCATTAAAACCAGAATTTAATACTTTTCCATCCTTACTATTTTTATAATTACCCGCCAATTTGCTACTCCCTTGTGCACTCCATTGAAAATCATCCTTATGACCAGATAGACGAATAGACTGAGCAATCAAGTTAGCATTGGATTGATAATTTGTTGTAAAATTACCTTGCACACCATTTTTTTTCATGGATAAGGGTGGTAAAAAATTAATCACACCAGCAATGGCATCAGAACCATACATTAGACTGCCTGGACCTTTAATAATTTCAACGCGCTCGATGCTATATTCATCAATTTCCACTCCATGTTCATCCCCCCATTGTTGACCTTCTTGTCGCATTCCATTATTCAATACAAGAACCCTATTATATCCTAAGCCTCGTATTACAGGTTTAGAAATACCTGATCCAGTTGAAATCTGATTCACTCCTGGTGTCTGACTTATTGCATCAATTAAATTGGTAGCACCTTTACTATCAAGTTCAGATAAGTTCAAAGATTTTATACTTAATGGACTCAAGCGAAAATCAGTAGCTCGCACCACTCCGGTAATAATAAATTCCTGAAATTCCAGTACATTGGTTTTCAAAATAATAGTAATTGAAGTGTCGATACCAATTTCAAGCTGGAGAATTTGATTTTTATATCCCTCTTTTTGAAAGGATAGGATATAAGAACCTTTTTGAAGATCCTTAAATTCAAAACCACCATTGGGATCACTTTGTGTTAATCGCTCGAGACTTGATACAAAAATTTTAACTCCTGATAAAGCTTGATTGGTATTTTCTGCAAGCACTTTACCCCGCAGATTAAACTGTGCTACAACAGCAAATTGTAGCGCTAGGAATATTCCTAAAACATATAATTTTGACATAAAAACTTTCTTTAAAATAAATAGGCTTAAGCCTACAATAGACCTATACTCTCTCAAAAGAGAATACATTATTTACTATATAAAGAAATGTGGGGGAGCTCGAAGACTTCGTTGGGGAATAAATTTTCCAGTTTTAGCACTTGAAGCTAGAACAATAGCTTTGTGTAGACTAAATGGATTGGCTTTAAACTTAAAAATAAAAGGTAATGAAGCAGTTGTAAGGTCATAATCACAGACAAAACAGGAACCTGATTCCATTTTTTCTTTTGAAAAGCTAGTATCTACATGATGCTTACATTCGTGCCAAAAAGACCTTGGGCTTAGAAGTACAAAGAAATTTATAAGTAAGAATAAAGAAAGTAGTTTCTTAATCATTTAAAGCAAAGACTCAATAATTTTATCCATACTATACCCTTCTGCTTCCGCCTTATAATTTTTTACAAGACGATGTCTCAAAATTGGCAGGGCAACAGCTTTCACATCTTCAATATCTGGAGAATATTTTCCTCTCATTGCAGCGTGACATTTAGCGCCAATAATTAAATATTGAGAAGCTCTTGGACCAGCGCCCCACGTAATATATTTTTTTGTTATTTCTGGAGCATTACCTGTGTTTAATCTCGTACTTGTTACCAAATTAACTGCATATTCCAATACGTTATCAGCTACAGGAATTCTGCGAATAAGATCTTGATAGTCTATAATTTCTTGTCCAGAAAGTACTGGACTCACACTTACATTATAATCAGAGGTAGTTGATTTTACAATCGCCATTTCCTCAATAAAAGAGGGATAATCGACCCAAATATTAAACATAAATCTATCCAACTGAGCTTCTGGTAAAGGATAAGTTCCTTCTTGTTCAATCGGATTTTGAGTTGCCAATACAAAGAAAGGAGCATCAAGCGGATAACTTGTCCCTCCGGCTGTAACACAGCGTTCTTGCATTGCTTCTAGCAAAGCCGATTGCGTTTTTGGTGGCGTTCGATTTATTTCATCCGCCAGGACCATATTGGTAAATAAAGGGCCTTTTATGAATTTAAAATTTCTTGTTTCGTCTAAAATTTCAGCTCCAATGATATCAGAGGGCATTAAATCCGGAGTAAACTGAATACGGCTAAAACCCAAACCTAAAGATTGAGAAATGGTATTTACAAGTAATGTTTTGGCCAAACCGGGCACGCCTACAAGTAGACAATGTCCACGAGAAAACATAGAAATAAGAACTTGATCAACCACCTCATCTTGACCAATAATAACCTTGTGAATTTCTTGTTTTAGTTGCTGTACATGAGCAACAAAAGCATCCAATTTTTCCTTATCTGACATATCTATTTATTTAGAAAACCAATTCAATCTAAAAGCACAATCCGAATAACTTTCATCAATTCTAAAGTAAGCATTTCCCATTTTAGACTTCAACCAAGAATCAGTTGTTTTAATTTTCTTATCATTTTCAGCAGCTCTCTTAATCAAAGCATAATCATCCGTCAAGTTTGCTTTGTGGGCAGGATAACGTTCCATTAATCGAACAATTCTTATACCTTGCTTGCGCTCATAAATATCAGTATATAAATTAGGAGAAGTCACATCACCTTTTTCCATAGCATCAGTAAGTAGATATATTTGTTGATCTACCTCATTTAAATCTTCCATGTCCCAAGTTTGTTCACCGGAAATAGGATTGGTAATAATACCATGATTTTGGCGGGTCATATCATCATTTGAAAAACGAGCAACTGCTTGATCCCAAGTAATAGCATTTTGCTTTAAGAGTTTAAAACATGAATCCATTTTTGTAGCTGCTATATCGAGGGCTTCATTGCTGAATTCAGGTCTTTTAAGAATGTGCAAACAAACATAGTCATCCCCTTTACGACTCACCAATTTAATAATATGATATCCAAAATCAGTTTCGATCACCTCTGAAACCTCACCAGGTTTTAACTTGAATACAGTAGCTTCAAATTGCGGAACCATCATTCCCTTTGACGCTGCAATTTTTCCACCTAATTGCGCACTCCCCAAATCGTCAGAATTAATCCGTGCTTGAGTTTCGAAGGACTTTCCATAATCAACTATATCAATGCGCACTAATTTCAACTTCTGCAAAGCAAGTGCTTTATCTTCTTTTGTGATTTTTGGATAACAAACAATTTGCTGAAAACCCAGCTGCATATTAATATAAGGAATACTATCGATCACTAAACCACTAAAATAAGAAGCAACCTCTTTTGGAGTAACAGAAACATCCGCTGTAATAGTTCTTTGCATTTCTTGTGCCAACAATTTGTCCTTAATCACTGTTCGGAATTCATTTTTGATATCCGTTATAGATTTTCCATAAAACGCTTCAAGCTTCTCTCTACTTCCAATTTGATTTTGAATAATACGCAAACGATTTTCCATTTCAGAATCTACTTGTTCATCTGAAATTTCTATACTATCAAGTTTTGCTTGATTTAAAAATAATTGTTCGCACATCAATTGCTCCAGGACATTGCATTCCAAATTTCTATCTGCCGTGATTCCGGCCTGAGTAGCTTGTAATTTTTGATTTTCTATATCGGAGTAAAGAATTATATTATCTCCAACTTGAGCAATAATTTTATCCACCACCTTTGGTTGAGCAATAGCATTTACCGCAAAAAAGGAAATGTATAATAGGATTAGATAAATTCTCATTAATTACTTCCTAAAGAATAAAGAACATTTTTATCTACGGTCACATTATGTTTTTTTCCAAGATCTTCCAACCAATTTTTCTCTAAATAATTTTGATAATCAGAGGTTGCAGCGCCTTTAGCTTCAGAAAATTCTTTTCTCATCACTGGTAAATTCTCTTTTACCATTATCACGTAGAATTTCCCTTCAAATTCATACATTGGATTCACTCCCTTATTAAATGATTTACCTTTAATAGAAGGCGTGTTTTCAAAGTCGAATTTATTCATTTTAACTTTCAGATTCAACTCAGAGTCTTTATTTATAAGATCCAGAACATCTTTTGAATTTATAGTGTCATTTTTAAGCATTGTGCCAACCTTAACGGCTATGTCACGGGTCAAACATTCGTAAATCGTCGCATCTAAACGCACAGGCCATTGGTAATTATTTCTATTTTCATTGAAGAAATTACGCAAACCGCTAGTGTCCTTCACTGCCTTGTTCCACACCTTGTCTGACATTACTTCATAAAGAAGAATTCCATCATGATATTCATTTACTAGGGCTTTATAGTCGGGGTATTTATTAATAAGACTACTTTCTTCATAAGTTAAGATAGCACTTTTCTCCCAATTCTTGTATTGACTAGCCACTACTCTTGAAGCGTCATCCTTCTTAATTCCACGATAATTTTTCACTAAGAAATCAGCAAAATCTTTTTGAGTATACTTCTTGCCATCAATTGTAAACAAGACCTTATTAGATTTTAATTTTGCAGCAGACCATTTTCCGATAAAATAAGTAGAATCTAGATTGGAATTGAACCACTTTAGATTTTTTTCTCCTGTATTAGCATAAGCATATCGCACTTTTAATTTTGCAACGAAAGAATCCTGAGTTTTTTTAGATCGCTCATCTTTGTTAACCTTTGTTTGTATTTCTTTTTTAATCACTGAAAAAGGTTGAACATCTTTCCATTCTAAGCGCTTGATAATGTGAAAGCCGTATTCTGTTTTAATTGGAGCACTCATATCCCCATCATTTTTTAAGGCATAAGCAGCATCCTCAAAGGCAGGCACCATACGTTGTGTTGTTCCGGTTCCAAAGGCTGGAAGTTCTCCACCTTTCTTTGTAGTCCCAGCATCGTCAGAATGCAGCGTTACCATTTGTTCCCAGTTTTCACCAGTCGTTAATTTAGCATAAATCTCATTGATTTTTTTCTGTGCATTGTCCTTAGTTTCTTGAGTAGCTTCTTTACCAGTGCTGATCATCAAATGAGCAACCCTCATAGTTCCACGCGCTGGACGCACATCAGTAACTTTAAGAATATGGTAACCGAAACGAGTTCTGAATGGATTTGAAACGGAGCCAACCTTAGTATTATAAGCCATATCTTCAAAAGGATAAACCATTTGAAAAGCTGTAAAATAACCTAAATCACCACCATTATTCATAACAGAAGGATCTTCTGAACCTGTTTTCATTTTAGCAACAGAGGCAAAATCTTCTCCTTTTTCTATTCTTGCTTTCAAACCTAACAGTCTATTGTAAGCAATCAAAGTATCTGCAGGAGCGGCATTTGGATCCAAACGAAGTAAAATATGAGAAGCTCTAACTTCTGTTTTCGTGCGGTCATACGCTTCTTTAACCAAGGCTTCATTTTGAGCAGAATCAATTAAATAAGGCAGAGCCAATTGCTTGCGATATCCTTCCAATTCTTTATTTAATTTCGGTATAGTATCATAACCAAGTGCTTCCGCTTCTGCAACCTTTAATTTAAATTTTTGAAATAAATCCATGTACTCGTCTAATGATACCTTATCATATTTTGGGTTAGGATTATTTTTAAGATAGATTTGAAGAAACTCACTTTTAGTGACGCCTTCACCATCAATTGTCATTACAATTGGCTCTTTTTGAGAGAAACTATTTGCTGCCAAAAAAATGGCTAGTGTTAAAAATATTGACTTCATATATTATAAACTGTAATTAATAATTAATTATTTCAAACTGTAATTAGGTGCTTCTCTAGTTATGGTTACATCATGAGGATGAGATTCTCGAATTCCAGCAGTTGTTATGCGAACAAAACGAGCACCCTTTAATTTTTCAATAGAAGGCGCGCCACAGTAACCCATACCCGCTCTTAATCCACCAATAATTTGATACATCACCTCATTCATATTTCCTTTATAAGGAACTCTACCTGAAATTCCTTCCGGAACTAATTTTTTAATATCATCCTCTGCATCTTGAAAATAACGATCCTTCGAACCCAATTGCATGGCTTCAATAGATCCCATTCCACGATAAGATTTAAACTTTCTTCCTTCATAGATGATAGTTTCACCAGGAGACTCTTCCACTCCTGCAAACATGGAACCTAACATTACGCTATCTGCTCCAGCAGCAATCGCTTTTACGATATCACCTGTGTAGCGAATTCCACCATCAGCAATAACAGGAACACCTGAACCTTCAATTGCTTTGGCAACCTCATTAATTGCAGTAAGTTGAGGAACGCCAACACCTGCAATGATTCTAGTAGTACAAATTGAACCAGGTCCAATTCCAACCTTAATTGCATCTGCACCAGCAGCAACCAAATAACTTGCAGCATCACCTGTAGCAACATTTCCTACCACCACATCCAAGTTGGGGAATTTTGCTTTTACTGCCTTTAATTGTTCAACCACTCCTTTGGTATGCCCATGAGCAGTGTCAATGACTACTGCATCAACACCCGCTTCAACAAGAGCAGTTACTCTTTCAATCGTGTCAAAAGTAACACCAACCGCAGCAGCAACGCGCAAGCGACCTAATGTGTCTTTACATGAAATTGGATGTTCACGCACCTTGATAATATCTCTGTAGGTAATTAAGCCAATCAATCTCATTTGAGCATCAACTACAGGTAATTTCTCAATTCTTTTTTCTTGCAGAATCCCTTCAGCAGTAGCCAAATCTGTTCCATCACAAGTTGTAATTATATTTTCAGAGGTCATAATCTCCCTGATCGGGCGATTCATATTTTTCTCAAATCGTAAATCTCTATTGGTTAAAATTCCTTTCAGTATATGATGTTCATCAATTACCGGAATTCCTCCAATGCTATGTTCCTTCATGATTTTCAAAGCATCACTCACAAGAGCTGTTTCTGGAAGTGTTATAGGATCTATGATCATTCCACTTTCAGACCGCTTAACTTTTCTAACATGCATTGCTTGATCCTGAATGGTCATGTTTTTATGAATCACACCAATTCCACCTTGCTGTGCTATAGAGATAGCCAATTTGAATTCAGTTACTGTATCCATTGCTGATGACACGATTGGAGTATTCAAAACAATATTCCTGGAGAATCTACTTCCCAAAGACACGTCTCTAGGAAGCACCTCAGAATATGCAGGCACCAATAGAACATCATCATAAGTAAGCCCTTCGGAAATTTTATTTAAATTATCTAACGACATTTTTTAAGCTATTTTGTAGTAAATTCTTGCAAAAATACAAAAAAAAGATCGAGAAAAATAATGTGATTTACCTGCATATATGTTAATATTTTTAAAAATAAACTGAGATGCGTCAAAAAATTCTTAATCTTGTTATTACTATGAAAAAGTACTTACTTATTGTTCCTATTTTAATGTGTTTTTCCCTGACAATTTACGGTCAGCAAAAAATGATAGATTCAACCAAGATCATCCAACTTTCTGGAGTAGTAGTTTCTGAGATAGATTTAAATGCAATTCCTTATGTTACGGTATATAATAAAACCAAAAGACATGGGGTAATATCAGATTACTTCGGTTTTTTCTCTTTAGTTTCTTTCCCTGGTGATACACTTTACTTTTCAAATCAGGGATACAATACTTCAAGTTACATTGTTCCGGATACCCTCAAAGAAAACAGATACAGCATTATTCACATGTTGCAAAGAGACGCCCAGCAAATTCAAGAAGTTACGGTTTATCCATGGCCTTCTCGCGAAGAGTTTGCTAGATATTTTGTAGAGATGAAACCATATGAAGACGCTATGCGAAGAGCACAACGTGAATTATCAGGTGAATCTCTTGCCTTTGTTGCTGCGCGATTGGATGCAGACGCATCTCTTGCTGCTGGAAACGCATACAACCAAAGGAATACACGCTTGTATACGAATGGCCAATTGCCTGTAAACAATCTTTTTAATCCTTATTCTTGGGGCAAGTTAATTAGTGACTGGAAAGAAGGAAAATTAAGCCGGCAATAGTTAGTGTTTCATCACTGGATAACATAAGAAGTATTTCTCTACCGGTTGTGCCAAGGCAGAAATATTCAAATTATCTGAGGCCATTGACAAATCCACAATAGTTCCATTTTTCATAAGAACATTAATGTTTTGTTTGTCCTGATTGTAGGCTTTATTGCTAAGAATGTCATGATAAACGAAAAAATCTACCTCATCATCATTTACTCCCAGAGCCGATTTAACCATTTCTTTTTCAAATTGAATTCTATCTTGACTAAAAGGAGTTCGCGCAATTTCAATTTTAAACAAATCTCTATTGACTAGTGCTGTCGATAAATAAGCCAATACCTTATCATCTGAATCTTGCCAAACTTTAATAGCGCTCAAAATATCATAATCATCTAAGCGGGCAAACTTTTCCAAAACAGAAGTGTCATCCAAAAAGTCTTTTTTCTTTACATCATGTTCCAAGAAGAACTGCAAGGAAGGACTAGAAAAAACTTCTTGACCATTTTTTACACACCATTTAGCGCGGCGTAAAGCGTGAATCAACATAAATTCAGCCGAAACAACTGTTTTATGCAAATAAACTTGCCAATACATTAAGCGCCGAGCGACGATGAATTTTTCTACCGAATAAATTGCTTTTTCCTCTAAAACTAAATTTCCATTGTGGACATTTAGCATCTCTATTAGACGATCAGAACCAATGATTCCCTCACTTACACCGCTATAGAAACTATCTCGATTTAAATAATCCAAACGATCCATATCCAGTTGAGAAGAAACCAATTGATATAAAAAGGGCTTACTGTATTCGTTTTTAAATATGAGGTGTGCTCTTTTTAAGTCATCCCCAAAAACATCCGTAAGGCGCTCGATAAAATATCCAGAAATATCTTCGTGACTCACATCAGATACAATATCATATTCTAAAGCATGGCTAAAGGGTCCATGACCAATATCATGTAAAAGAATGGCCAATAAAACTGCTCTTTCTTCGTCAATTGTGATTTCATGTCCTTTTCTTCGGATGGTTGCAATCGCAAGCGACATCAGATGCATTGCGCCAAGTACATGATGAAAACGCGTATGTAAAGCTCCCGGATATACGAGGTGACTTAATCCCAATTGCATAATGCGTCGCAAGCGTTGCATGTAGGGATGTTCCAGTACATCAAAAATTAATTCATCAGGAATAGAAATAAATCCATAGACTGGGTCGTTAATAATTTTCTTTTTGTTGTTACGAAGTTGATTCGGGCGCAAATGATTACTTTTAAAAATTCTATTCAAATCTATTAAAAATAAGCCAAATGCAAGGAAAAATTCTGTGGGCAGACGATGAAATCGAATTGTTGAAGCCCCATATTTTATTTTTAGAGTCGAAAGGATACCTTGTAGAGGCCGTTACTAATGGGTCTGACGCCATAGATAAAGCATTGGAAAACTCCTATGATATTATTTTTTTAGATGAAAATATGCCTGGACTTTCTGGATTACAGACCTTAGCACAAATAAAAGAGGCAATTCCATTAGTTCCTATCGTAATGATCACCAAAAGTGAAGAAGAATACATCATGGAAGAGGCGATTGGAAGTAAAATTGCTGACTATTTAATCAAGCCTGTAAATCCAAATCAAATACTACTGAGCATAAAAAAGAATCTGGACCACAGTAAATTGATCTCCCAAAAAACAAATTCTTCCTACCAGCAAGATTTTAGACAATTGGGTATGGTCCTTAATGGTAGAATGGGTATCAATGAATGGAAAGATTTATATTCCAAATTAGTCTATTGGGAATTGGCTTTAGAAAAAATCGAAGACTCTGGGATGCGCGAAATTCTGGAATTACAGAAAAAAGAAGCCAATCATCTTTTTGCAGATTTCATTGAAGATAATTATCTCGATTGGCTCAACGGCACGGAAACAGCACCCGACATGATCTATAATGCGATCAAAAATGATATTTCACCCCTTTTAGGCAAAGAAAAAATCGCGGTTTTGGTGATTGATAATTTGCGTTTTGATCAATGGAAAATGGTAGAACCACTCTTTGCACGCTACTTTACAAAAGAAGAAGAAAAAATAATTTTTTCCATTTTGCCAACTGCAACACATTACGCTAGAAATTCATTTTTCGCAGGATTATTACCTTCAGAAATAGAGAAGAAATTTCCTCAGTTTTGGAGAAATGAAGAAGATGAAGGAGGGAAAAACATGTTTGAAAAAGAACTGTTAGAAACCAATCTTAAACGTTTAGGCAAAAATATCAAATGGAGTTATAATAAAATTACCAATTTGGAGGCCGGTAAAAAACTAAACGATCAATTCAATCAAATTAAAGATAACGACGCCAATTTCATCGTCTATAATTTTGTAGATATGCTTTCTCACGCTCGGACAGAAATGGAGGTGATCCGGGAATTGGCATCAGATGAAGCGGCGTATAGATCTATTACTGTCTCTTGGTTAGAACACTCTCCCCTATTTGAAATCATTAAGAAAATTGCGGATGCAGGCATTAAACTTATTATCACCACCGATCACGGGACGATAAAAGTGAATAATCCGGTGAGAATTGTGGGTGAAAAAAATACCAATACCAATTTAAGATATAAAGTAGGAAGAGGATTAAATTATAATGCAAAAGAAGTTTTCGCGGTTGCCAATCCTCAAGATGCTTTTTTACCTAAAATCAGAATGTCAAGCGAATTTGTTTTTGCTCGGGAGCAAGACTTTTTTGTGTATCCTAACAATTACAATCATTTCGCAAATTATTACCAGAATACCTTTCAGCACGGTGGAATTTCATTGGAAGAGGTTTTAATTCCATATGTGGTTTTAAAAGCTAAAGCGTAAAACGCATCTAGAATAATAAAACAGAGATTAGAGCGCATCTCGACTTACTCTGCGCTATTCTTGATTAAAAAAAATGCACCAACATAAAAAGTCCTCCACCTTCCTCCCCCTCCGAAGAGCGATTGCCTATCTAATAGCACAACGTAAATAGAATAAGGTCCACATGGCTTTCTTTGAAAGAAAAAACTATGGATATCTACACAATTGTTTCAAAATTCAAGACAGAAAGGGACTTTGAAAATTATTTAATAAGTATTAGATGGCCTGAAAAACCTCAATGCACATCTTGTCAAAGTACAAACGTTTATAAAAGGTCTTATGAAAAAGGATTTAAATGTCGAAGTTGCAATAGGAGCTTTAGTGTGACATGTGGCACCATTTTTCATTCGACCAAAGTACCTTTGTCCAAATGGTTTTTTGCTATTTCTCAAATTCTTGCTGCTAAAAAAGGGATTTCAAGTCTACAACTGTCTCGTTGCATAAATGTAAACAAGAACACGGCCTGGTATCTACAAAATAGAATCAGAAAAGCAATGAAAGAAGACTTAATCTTAAAAGGAATTGTTGAGATTGATGAAACCTATATAGGCGGAAGCACAGTAAATATGAAGCAATCATACAAAAAGACGCGGAATACTTTCAAGTCTGGAATGGTTCATAAAGCTCCAGTTTTAGGTATGATTTCAAGAGAAAATAAATTAGTGAAGCTTCAAGTTTTGAGCCATGCTGACGGTAAAAATATAAAACCAATAGTGAAGGCGACTATAACATCAGCAAGTAAAATTGTTACAGATGGTTTTGGGGCATATCATGGATTAAAGGAGAATTATGATGAACATGTAATCCTAAATCACCAGAAAAGGTTATTGAAAAAAGGTGAGTTTCATTTAAGCACAATCGAAGGATTCTTTACAATGGTGAAACGAGCCGTTTTTGGACAATACCATCAAATTAGTAGAAAACACTTACAAAGTTATATGGATGAAATCGCATTTAAATCAAATTATGGAGACATAAATTCTTTCGACCTATTGCTGAGACTGGGATGTGCGTTATAATAGGCAATCGCTATCCAAAGGGGGAAATCTTTTCTTTGTCATGATTAAAACCCGTCGATAATAATTTTAGTCGCCTATTATTCTGAAAACCTCCAAAGGGGGAAATCTTTTTTTATCAACTTTGTATCAGAGCGATTTTGAAGCTCCTAGCATTTGTTATTAGCAAAGCTATAAAATCATTTGTCAGCATCTAAAATATAAATTGAGCTTGTAAAATTTTTATAGAAAATATTATACTATTTAGATAGATTCAAAATAAGGAATATGTAACTTTGTACTCAAATATGAGCGCTTTGCAAAATCTTCCTTTTAACGTTCGTGAAATCCGCGAACAATTCCCTGCCCTAAGACAGCAGGTTTATGGCAAGAATCTAATTTATTTTGATAATGGTGCCACCTCCCAAAAACCTCAAATGGTTTTGGATGCTATCAATCATTATTATTCAAAAGAAAATGCAAATATTCACAGGGGCGTGCATTATTTAAGTCAACGCGCTACCACTGAATATGAAGCAGCAAGAACAAGAATTCAAAAGCGACTCAACGCAAAGTCATCCAACGAAATTATTTTCACCAAGGGAACTACCGATGGAATAAATCTGGTCGCATCCTCTTTTGGGAATATGCTTCAAGCTGGAGATGAGATTATTATTTCAGCGATGGAACATCACTCCAATATTGTTCCTTGGCAAATGCTTTGTGAAAGAAAAGGACTTGTTTTACGCGTTATTCCAATAAACTTTGAAGGAGAAATTCTTCAGGAGGAATACGAAAAACTACTTTCAAAGAAAACAAAATTAGTAGCGATTACCCATATTTCTAATACGCTAGGAACGGTAAATCCAATCAAGGAGATGATTGCTAAAGCACATAATGTTGGTGCAAAATTTTTAGTTGATGGTGCACAAAGTATTCAGCACATGTCCATTGATGTGAGGGATTTAAACTGTGATTTTTTTGTGTTTTCAGGTCACAAGGTATTTGGCCCAACCGGAATTGGTGTTTTGTATGGAAAAGAAGATTTGTTAGATTCAATGCCTCCTTACCAAGGTGGTGGCGACATGATTGCAAAAGTTACCTTTGAAAGAACGACCTACAATGAATTGCCTTATAAATTTGAAGCAGGAACTCCACATATTGCAGGTGGAATTTGTTTGGGTACAGCATTTGAGTATATAGAATCTATAGATTTTAAGGCCGTTGAAGTTCACGAAAGAGCCTTAGCAGTTTATGCTGCCCAAGTATTGGAAACCTTTGAGGGATTGACCATTATTGGTGACGCCAAAAATAAAACAAGTGTGGTTTCCTTTTCATTAAAGGATCTGCATCCCTTTGATATTGGAACGCTCTTAGACAAACAAGGAATTGCAGTTAGAACAGGACATCATTGCACCCAACCGCTGATGGATTTTTATAAAATTCCTGGTACAGTTCGCGCATCATTTGCTTTTTACAATACCATTGAAGAAATAGATGCATTTGTAATTGCCCTCGAACGCAGTCTTAACATGTTAAAATAAGCAGCATGGAGACCTCGATGGACATCAATAAAATACAAGAAGAAATCATCAGCGAATTTGAAATGTTCGATGATTGGATGGAAAAATATGAATACCTCATCGAATTAGGAAAAGATCTCCCCATCATTGCAGAAGACCTTAAAACAGAAGACAGACTTATTGAAGGTTGTCAATCTAGGGTTTGGTTAAATGCTGCTTTAATTGACGGTGAAATGTCTTTTTCAGCAGATTCAGACGCGATTATTACAAAAGGAATTATAGGTTTACTGATTCGCGTAATGAACCACCAGAAACCAGAAATTATTGCAAGTAATGATTTGTTTTTTATTAAAGAAATTGGTTTGCAAGAACACCTTTCACCTTCTCGTTCTAATGGATTGGCAGGAATGGTAAAAAGAATGAAATTAGAAGCTATTAAAAGTTTAAACAAAAAATAAATTGAATTGAATGGAGCACACTAATGCTGATTTAGAGGGAAAAATTGTTGCCATAATGAAAACAATTTATGACCCAGAAATTCCGGTGGATGTTTTTGAATTGGGTTTGATTTATGAAGTTAAAATCTCACCAACTTTCCATGTGGATATCGACATGACCTTAACTTCTCCAAATTGTCCCGTGGCAGAGTCCTTACCCAAGGAAGTAGAAGACAAGGTGGCTAGCGTTGATGGAGTTGAAAGTGCAAAGGTTCATATTGTTTTTGACCCACCTTGGGACAAAGATATGATGAGCGAAGAAGCCAAATTAGAATTGGGTTTCCTATAATCCAATAGGATACATTCAGTGGTTTGAAGGGTTAAATAAAATATCTTTTGGCATGAAAGTTGAAAAAAAAATAACTTTACCAAAGGAAATAAATTTGTATTCAAATAGTTACTAATAGCTGGCTATAAATTGTGATTTCTTTAAACCCATTCATATGAAATATTACCTTTTCATTATTTCAATAGCAATTTCCCAAATACTTACCGCTCAAAACAGAAACACTTTCACTGTTGGCATGAGCTCTGGTATTGGAAAAACTAAGAGCACCTCCTTTAGTGGCGATAAACCGCTAGACAATCTTTCTAATATTCACACAGCGCTTAATTTCAGCTACGGGATAAAACTTCCAAAAAATCTTAGTTGTGATATCAATTTCAGTATTGAAAACTTGAGCTATTTCCCTTATCCAAATTATATAGGCAGGTGGAATTCTGGATCACAATTGAGCAGTGAACTGGGTGCTGGATTGCGCTATAAAGTTCCAATTAAAAATAACGCGTTGTCGATAGGTCTTAACGGAGGTGCAAGGTTAACGGGGCTTTCTAATTCTAGCTACCAAACATACATGGAATTTTCATATTCAAAAACAACTTATCATTTTGATCAAAAAGTAAATCCTTTCGTGAAGCTGCAATTAAGTTATGAATTCCCCCTTAAGAATAAAGATTTACTAGGAATTGATTTAAGTTACAAGCAATCTTTTCACCCGATTTATAACATGGAATATACAAGTTATGACTTCAATTCTACTTCCTATGGCAACTACAAGTACTCAGGAAACAGTGTTCATTTGGGCCTACATTATACTTGGACCAAAAATAAAAAAAACGCTGAAATAGCAACTTTCATGATGGATAGTGTGGATCGCAAAGCAGCTAAAAAAATAATGGCTACAAAAAATCGGTTTCAATCTTCGAATGCTGTATTAATCCAACTGCATCAAGGTGGATTTATGAATCAATCAAAGATCATGAATAATACAGATAAAGTATTTAAAAACGCTTCCGCGCCGAGTTCCAGTATTCGATTAAACGCTTCTATTGGTTGGAAAAATAATTGGTCTTTTGAACCCGGTATTTCTCTTGACTCCTATTGGTTGTGGTTGCATGATCAAAAATACGGGACGGGATACAGCGGATCCAATCTATTCAATTTATTTACGGTTGATTTAGGCATGAAAAGAAGAATGCTTTCCTTTCCAAAAAGCAATAGATATTTGTGTAATTTAAATGGTGGAATTTCCTTTTCCTACTTAAATGGCAGTGGCGGTGGATCAGGATCTTCTACTTCCTTCGACCCGAATACTGGTCAAGCCATTTTATCCTATAACTATTCCTACCAATACAACAACAAAATATTTCCTTTGGCATATGTTGGAGTGAGTAAAGACCTTCGATTGAGTAAGCACTTTCTTTTTACCATAGCTTACCGTCACCAATTTGGCTTAAGCAAAGGGATGATAATTCCGTTTGACTACACAGTAGGCAATCAAGCTTCCGTAAGCTCTCAGATTAGGGTGAATGGAAATGCAGATTGTCTAAGCTTTGGACTGACTTATAGATTCAATAATATTAGGCCACATGCCTCATTTTGATTTCTTAAAGGAATTCGATTTAACTTATTCTTTTAAGAAGCGATGAACTGACAAGGCATCTTTAATTGTCAATCTAACAGAATAAGCACCAGCGGCTAAATACTTAACATCAATATTGTCAGTATTTACGATGGTCTTAACCATTCTCCCATGAAAATCAAAAACCTCAACTTTATCGGCGATTTTACTAAAATACAGTACATCGTTAGCAGGATTTGGATGTATAAAAATAGTATTTAAACCCTCCTCGCTTAAACCAGCAACACCTACCTCAACCGTTGCATTAGCGATACAACCATTGCAATCAGTAGCAGTTACAGAATAAGTTCCTGGCGCAACTCCAGTAAGGTCTTCGCTTGTTGCACCGTTAGACCATTGATAAGTAAGTGTAGAAGAACTAGTTCCGTAATGAACTTTAATAAGTGGAGCTCTAGGAGTAAATACTGGATTTGGAAAATCACCACCACGCCCAACAGTAATGGTAAGATCACTATTACTTCCCCAAGGGGTGACTCCATTTATTCCTGTAGCAATTATATAGGTTAATGTTCCATTAAGTCCTAGATAAAAGCCATAAGTTTCACCCACTGGAATAGTCACTGCTGTCATTGGAATTGCACCACTATAAACAGGTACGGTTGGAGTTCCTCCTGATGGAACCGTACCACTTGCATTGGATGCTAGCGCTACCCAACCATTGGTATTACTCATATGTGGGACATAGGAACCAGGATAATAATAAATATTGTAGCTGCTAGCTGAACCAAAAAAGGAACCAAAACTACCTTGAGAAATTCCTGTTATCGTTAATGGATTCGGGGAAGTGTTTATCAAGTTGAACATTACTCCAGCAGAGCCAGTAGATGACCCAAAGTTTGAAGCTAAAATAGTGGGTGTAACACAATTCCAACCCGTAACTGATAAATCAACAGAAGCATCTGATGCGCTTGCACTACTTGCCCCAACAACAACTGTTGATGCTGAAACATCACAGTAAGAACATAAAGCAGTATCACTTATAGATGCTAAAGGTTCGTAAGAATATGCTGCTGCGTCTGTACAACCCGCACAGGAAGTATAATTGCAATCAACATTAACAGTAGCTAATGTAGAATAATTACAAGCTAATGGATCAGTACAACCATAAACAACTCCCTGTTGACATGCGCTAGTAAGAAAATAAGGTCTGAATGTATTTATTGTCGCTATCATTCGAGTCTTCTGATCTTGAGTAAATATATTCCTACAATCCGTATAATCCATAAAATTCATAAACATTTCACCATTAGGCCCTGGATTACATACACTATTTGTGTTATATGGAAATGATGGACATCCATAAGTTGATGAAGACTCTGTTGGCGTATCATTACAATAATCATCACCACAATTAGATGTTTGACCATTAACATCACCCCAAATATGTTTTAGGCTCAACCAATGTCCAATTTCATGTGATGCAGTTTTTATTATAAAAGGGTTACCAGCTGCTGTACCGATATTTCCAAACCTTGAAAAATCAAGAACTACGCCATCAGAACTAGCTGGACCTCCAGGATACTGAGCATAACCGTTTAAGCCATCTAATTTACAAACCCAAATGTTTAAATACTGTGATGTATTCCAGGCATCAATACCACCAGATGATGTATATTTCACTAAATCATTTGAGAAACTTATCCCATTGGATGTTCCGGGATCAAAACTACTTGTGGTAGTAGAAGTTCTAGTAATACCTGAAGTGGCATTGCCATTTGGATCAATTGTGGCAAGACAAAACTCGATTTTACAATCTGCTCCTACTGCTGCAAAGACTGAAGGAGTAGATACCGTATCAGCATTTAATCTTCTGAAATCATTATTTATTATATCTATTCCTGATAAAATCTGAGCAGTACTAATATTATCGGTTGGATTAGAATAGACTATATGAACGACAACGGGAATACTAATGATGGTACTCTTAGTAGATTTAGAGCTCGCATGTGTTTGAATCCAGTTTTGTAATACTTGCTCATTTTGCAACATAAGATTTTCTAATTGTGGATCTTGAGATTTTAAATATTCAAGATTTTCAATAGTTCCACACTCTTTTTTTTGAGCTGACACAAAAGAAAAAGAAAACAAAAAGGAAAATGTAATTAGTATTATTTTTTTCATGATCGACAATTTTAAATTATTATTCTACAAAAATATTGAGGCAGATTAATAAAAAATTGTAAAAATCGAAAGTGAGAGATTTGTTTATGTAGAAATAATATAGAGGAGAAAGATCTAATACATCTTAATAGAGATAAAAGGAGTTTAATCTCTTATTTAATTATATTTTCAAAACTATCATAGCGCCAATGTTGAAAATCGGAAAAATCAGAACTGAGTTGTTTGTCAATAAAATACTGTTTGGGAGTTATACCTGTTGCATCTTTAAAATCCTTACTGAAATGAGCTTGGTCGAAGTACTTTAAATGATAGGACATTTGAGTGAGTGATTCTTCACAAGTCAATTGATAGTCTAAGGCCTTTTTAATGCGGTGAATCTTGATCAAGTCTTTGGGTGAAACTCCAACATGTTGATTAAAAAGATTTCTTAAAGTGGTGGGAGTTACATTCAACATGGAACTTAATTCATCCACCTTATAAATATTTTCTTTAGTAATTAAATGATGTGCTGCAGAAACTCTTTTATCCAATTCATCAGTATGCAAATTAGCTTTCAAAAATTCTTCAATTTTGTCCATTAAGGTTTTGTCATTTTTACATTGACATAAATTCTCATACAATTTATTGACTTTCTCCTTTTTAAACAAATCAAACAAATCCGTTCCATTCGTTTTATAAGTCGAATGCAAAGAATCTTTTAAAAACAATTGAAGATAATGTGGATAAAATCCGAAGGATATTTCACGGTAATTGGGACTCATTTTCAGTAATTGAACTTTATCAATCAATCCATAAAGATGAACTTTCGACTGCTTTTGCCATCCCTTATCTGTTTTTATATGGCAATCACCTTCCAAAATAATCGTGATTCCTAATTCTCCATTGGGAACACAACAATAAATAAATTCTTTGCTTCCATTAGACAAATCATAAACATCAGTCAAGTATTTAGCTGAGAGTGATTTTGTTTTATGATTAATTAATCGAAAATTCATGCTAAATAACTTGTTGTTTTTCAAATATATGTAATATAAAACTTAAGCTACTATAGATTCGATGCTTTCTTGCCACAAAACCTTTTTGTTATGATTTTAAATAAAAAATACATTCCAAAACGGGGACGATTTCATATTTTTTCGCAGGATTACATCCCACGCTAATTAAATTTAACCCCAAAGTGGTTGTAAATAATTATAATGATTTAAAATAGATTAGTTTAATCTGTTTGTTTATTTAATAAATTTAAAAAAGAAGCAATGCTAGTAGCCCTCCTTATTTTTCAATTCTTTTCAAATCTAAATCTTGAAAATCAAAACTAAAGTCAATATTTGGTGAAATCCCTTTCATTTTAATATCTTGTGCTTTCCCTGTCTCATCAAAAGAAAATTGGGCAAAGGCATCGCAATTCATCGCTTGGTATTCCCATTTTATGGCAAAGGTATTCGCGTTGTACAAAGCCATCGGTCCATTTAATTTTGGAGAACGCTTACATTTAATCCATAATTGCTTATTCTTTTCAAACACTTCCACTTCCCCAAACCAATTGTCGGCATATATTCCAATGAAGTTTTCATTTTTCACCTTAATTTTTCTCGCTAATTCAACTTGTTCCCAAGCTTTTTTTGTGACACTGTCACCTTCATTTTTATCTTCATTGCCCCACTCGACCATTTTATCTATCCAAGCATAATCATCTAAGCCTAAATAACTATCAGCAATGGAATTTGTGACGGATGAAAAAAGTCCTGCTCCACCATTTTCAGTATTGGTTAAAATAACAATCCCTAAATTCAAATCTGGATACATAGTAACGATTGAAAGCATTCCTGGGACAGCTCCTGTATGCGACACTTCAAATTGTCCTGACACATCTGTTAATCCCCAACCCAAGCCATAGCCGTTAAAATGGGAATTGTATCTCGGATTTTGATTCGTTTCTAATACGGTATGGATCCGCCACATTTCATGGTGATTTTCTAATGAGAACATGGAAGATTTTAAATCTGTTCCATACCTTCCTTTATTTAGGTGTAAAAGCATCCATTTTGACATATCAGAAACATTAGAGAATATACCGCCTGCCGCATCAGCCATTCCGATATCATAACTATCTATTGTTTTGATGGTGCCAGATTCAGACGAATGCGGCATTGCCAGGTTACTTTTATCTTTCTGTAAATAACCAACAAAGGTATTGTTCATTTGTAAAGGTTCGATAATTCGCTGTTGCACAAACAATTCATAGCTCATGCCGCTTGTTCTTGCAATTACTTCCCCTGCCACCATGTATAATAAATTATCATAATCAAACTGTGTCCGAAAAGCGGAAACAGGTTTAAAATATTGGAAGCAGCTTACCACATCATTAATCGTAAAATCTGTGCCATCCGGAAAAAACATCAAATCGCCAGCACCCAATGCAAGTCCACTGCGATGGGTTAATAAATCTTGGATGTTAAAATTCTGCGTAACATAAGCATCATACATTTTGAATTCAGGAATGTGGTCTATCACTTTGTCAGTCCATTCGATTTTTCCTTCTTCTTCCAAAATGGCCAATGCTGTTGTTGTGAATGCCTTGGTATTGGACGCAATTTGGAAATTAGTATTTTCATTCACTGCTTTTTTTGTAACTATATCCGAAAGACCGTAGCCTTTCGAGTGTATTACTTTTCCATCTTTCACAATAGCAACCGCAGCTCCTGCTACCTTAAATTTCAACAAGGCGGCATCCACTAAGGAATCTATTTGTCGAGATGATATTTGAGCATTAACTATTGAGGAAACTAAACAAATTAAAAATATCGAAAGCAGTAATGTGGACCTTTTTCTCATGTTAATTAAATTAATATTTTAAAATTGCAACTAACCCAAAGTGCCCCTGTAAATCGTCAGCATAAAGTAGACCGTCTGACTAGCTTTTCTTAAAAGAATAGCGCACTCTTTTCCCTTGAATACTATCATAGAATTCAAATTCTAAATCAGATTTGGTCAATAAAAACAAGCGACTGTGCAGCGTATCATTTCCATTTACTAGATTAAACTCTTGTTTCTCTAGATCCAAATAGTAGTTCCCATTGACTGCAAAGGAATCATAAAAAGTACCATAAAGGCCGGGGAAAGATGCATTAACGCTTCCTGAGGCAAGCTGATTGTTTTTAAATTCAAAGTTACCTTGTGGAGCGAAATCATAAAAAGTGAAATCATTTTTATCCTTGAGCATTACCGTCTTTATAGTCCAAGAACCAAGGATGACTTTATTATATTGTTTTACTTTATCGCAAGAAAAGAATAAAAAAACTAAACAAAGAAAAATCACTTTTTTCATGCTGTTAAATAAAAGCTAGAGAAGTAAAGGATTTCATCGCCACCTTTATCGACAAAGGATCAATATCAAATTTTGGGTGATGCACACCATAATTAACGGACCTTGAGCTATCAGCAACACCAACCCGATAAAAACAAACAGGAACTAAATGACTGTAAAAAGCGAAATCTTCTGCGGTCATACGCAAGGCTAATTCATCTACCTTTTCCTTTCCTAAAACCAATTGAAATTGCTCTCTAACCCGCTTCGTTAGCGCAGGATTGTTTTCCAAATAGGGATAACCTTTTTCAATATGGACCTCGATTTCTCCCTTATATTTAAGCGCGATGGCTTTAAAATTATCGTTCATTATTTCATGTGCTCTTGACCTCCAAGCTTCATTCATGGTCCGAAAAGTTCCTTTTAATTGCGCCATAGACGGAATAACATTGGTAGCACCTTGCGCTTCTAAAAATCCAAAACTTATAACATGAGGCACAGTATCTGGTTGTTCTAGATCTAATAAATTTTTGGTACTCAGGACAATTTCAGATGCAATTTCAATTGGATTAACACAATTTTGAGGAATTGCTCCATGTCCACCAACACCATGAATAGTCAAATGGATTTCATCGCTAGAAGCCATATACAAACCTTCACGAACACCCACTTTTCCTGTTTCCATATCTGGAAAAACATGCAGGGCAAACATATGTTTCACTTTTGGATTTTCTAACACCCCGTCAGCAATCATTAATGTTGCCCCTCCTGGATTCATTTCTTCACCTGGTTGAAAGATTAATTTAACAGGATGAGGCAATTGATTTCTTAATCCTTGCAATATTTCTGCTACACCAAGAAGAACAGAGGTGTGAAAATCATGACCACAAGCATGCATAACACCCTCCGTCATGGACTTATAAGCAACTTCATTTTCTTCATGAATCGGTAAAGCATCAAGATCGGCCCGAAAAGCAATACATTCTTGATTCACATCATGTTGAATTCCTCTAATTATTCCAAGGACACCTGTACCACCCACATGAGTTTGATGCTCTATTCCTAGCTCTTTTAGTTTAGAAGCGACAAATTTCATTGTTTCTACTTCTTGAAAAGAAAGTTCAGGATGTTGATGCAAATATTCTCTATACCCTTTGATTTTATCAAAAAGCATTTCAGATTGATCAGAAATAATACTAACTAATTCAGGATTCATCATTGTGGAGCGAAGTATAACCAGACATTAATAGACGAATAGATACATAGGCCATAATAAGACCAAAAACAAATTTCACGATTCCAGGGGATATTTTCAAGGAAAGTTTAGAACCAATGTAGCCACCAATGACAAAGGTTGCTGCGATAATTAAGCCGAATTTCCAATTGACATTGTCTGTCCTCCAATAATTCATCACACCAAGTGCAACAACCGGCATACAGAGTACAAACAAGCTGGTTCCGTTTGCTTCATGTTGCGTCAAACCGAGAAAGAAAACTAAGGCTGGTACAATAATTATTCCCCCGCCTACTCCTACAAAACCACTCAAAATACCTGCAAGTAGTCCGGTGAAAGCTAAAATTAAGATCGTTTGCATTGTCATATTAATTCAAAATTAACATAAAGTTTGAATTTTAGTCTACCATTAAGTTACAACCTCTCCAATCAGATTGTTCAATTCTACCTTCAATTACGAATCCATCACTTAAACAACGGCCAGAATCTTCCGTTGCGATAAAACTACAAGAATAATAATTAGCCAAATCAATGATGTTAATTCCTCCCTTTTTCCCGGCTGTTTGCAATTGAAAAGGATCATAGACATCTCGAATATAAATACGCATCCAAGGTGGACAATTATAAATTCCATTCCCCTGACTGTATGCTTGAGAAAGCAATTCCGTCATCCCATATTCAGAATACACTTGAGATAAGTTCAAGGAACTTTTTAATTTTTGATGTAAATCTTCTTTGCTCATCTCCTCTCTTCTCCCTTTCATTCCACCCGTTTCAATGACTATTGCTTTTGAAAGATCCAGATTTTGATCCGCCAAATCTAGCAAAGCATAAGAGACACCAAAAATGACAACTTGTTTTCCTAAAGCAATTGCTTCATCATATCTTTTTGAAATTTCAGCTACATCATTTAAGACAAAACCTGATAATGATGATTGACTTTGCTGAATTAAATCATGTACCATATACACCAAACTGGAATCACCTTGTTCCAAATAATTGGGCAATAAAGCCAGAATAACTTGATTTTGTGTTGGTCCAATAAACTTCTCATAAGACCATAAATAAGATTTTTCATACCAATCCAAATCAATTACATGATGTTTACTTCTTTTCATACCTGTTGTTCCACTGCTTTGAAAAACTTTAGAAACCTCAGCATCTCCGGAAGTAACGGAATGCGATTTAAAAAAAGATATAGGTAAAAAAGGAATGTCCTTAAGTTGATTAACCTCAAACCTATCTAACAAGCTAACATAATCACGATATACGCTACAGTTTTCAATTTGGAAATGAAAGGTCTTCCAAACAGCACGTTCAAATTCTTCTTGAGAATTTATTTTTAGATAGAAATCAGTAGAAATCACCCTTCAAAGTTAAACCTTTCTTCAGCAAAAATATTCATTAGAACTATTTTTCATTGCAAAGAAATTTCACTGCCTGCTATAATGTACTTAACTTTGAACATTATTCAGAATTAATTGTTCCATATATCAAATTGCCGCTCTCATGAAAAAAACAGGTGTTTTACTTTTACAACTAGGCACACCAGACAGTCCATCTACAAGAGATGTGAGGCGCTATTTGACAGAATTCTTAAATGATCCAAGAGTTATAGACTTACCTTGGTTGGTTCGGAAAATCTTAGTTAACGGTATCATCGTTCCCTTCAGAGCACCAAAGTCAGCAAAAATTTACAAGGAATTATGGGCAAATGGGAATGGAACTTCCCCCTTGTTAACCCATTCTCTTCGAGTTCAAGAAAAACTACAAGAAACTTTCAAGGATCATGATGTTACCATTGAATTGGCGATGCGTTATAAAAACCCTTCCATTGATAGTGTCCTAGAAAAAATGAGACTTAGTCATTACGACCAGATTATTGTTTTGCCACTTTTTCCTCAATACGCTAGTGCTTCTACAGGAACTGCAATTGAAAAAGTAATGCAAATCATCAAGAAATGGTGGGTTATTCCAGAAATAAAAATAATTAGTCAATTTTGGGATAATAAAGGATACATAGATTCTATTGTCAACAATGCTGAAAAATTTGATTTAAAATCCTACGATCATATTTTATTTTCCTACCATGGACTTCCAGAAAGACAAGTAGATAAGGTATATGAGGGGACAGATTTGTGCAGCGACCAACCTTGTGAAACAACGATTAATGAGTACAATAAATTTTGCTACAAAGCCACGGCTTATGCAACAACTCGATTGGTAGCGGAAAGACTTAACATCAAGGAAGATGAATATACGGTTTGTTTTCAATCGCGACTAGATAAAAAATGGCTAACACCTTTCTCAGATAAGGTCGTGGAAGAATGGGGAAAGAAAGGAGCTAAAAAACTTTTAGTTTTTAGTCCAGCATTTGTTGCCGATTGTTTAGAAACCATCATTGAAATTGGCGTTGAATACCAAGAAATTTTTGAAGAAAATGGAGGAGAAAAGGTACAATTAGTTCCAAGTTCAAATGACCATCCATTATTTATAAACGGACTAACTGAACTGATTAAAGAAAGACTTTAAATTAAATATTTTGACAAGGCAGCTTTGTTTTGTAATTTTGCAACCAATATATAAATATAACCATGAGTAATACAACTGAAAAAATGACCTACAAAGTAAAAGACATTAGTTTGGCGGAATGGGGTAGAAAAGAAATAAGATTAGCAGAGTCTGAAATGCCCGGACTTATGGCTTTAAGAGAAGAGTACGGTGCAGCAAAACCATTGAGTGGTGCTCGTATTGCGGGATGTCTACACATGACAATTCAAACTGCTGTATTAATTGAAACCTTAATAGAATTAGGCGCTCAAGTAAGCTGGTCATCATGTAATATTTTTTCAACACAAGATCATGCTGCTGCTGCAATCGCTGCTGCTGGAATTCCTGTTTTTGCTTGGAAAGGTATGAATGAAGAAGAATTTGAATGGTGTATCGAACAAACCATTTTTGCATTTGAAGATGGAAAGCCATTAAATATGATCTTAGATGACGGTGGTGATTTAACCAATTTGGTATTTGATCATTTCCCTGAATTAACCAATGGTATTAAAGGTCTTTCAGAAGAAACGACTACAGGTGTTCTTAGATTATACGAAAGAGTTAAGAATGGTACTTTAGTAATGCCTGCAATAAATGTAAATGATTCTGTTACCAAATCTAAATTTGATAATAAATATGGATGTAAGGAATCATTGGTAGATTCTATCCGTAGAGCGACAGATACCATGATGGCTGGTAAAATTGCTGTAGTTTGTGGATATGGTGATGTTGGAAAAGGATCTGCTGCTTCACTTCAAGGTGCTGGAGCAAGAGTAATTGTAACTGAAATAGATCCAATCTGTGCATTACAAGCAGCAATGGACGGATTTGAAGTTAAAAAATTAAATACTGTTGTAGGCTTGGGTGATATTATTGTTACTGCAACTGGAAATAAAAATATAGTTGTTGGTAGTCATTTTGAAAAAATGAAAGACAAAGCAATTGTATGTAACATTGGACACTTTGACAATGAAATTGATATGGCTTGGTTGAATGGAAACCATGGTCACACGAAAGTTGAAATCAAACCTCAAGTTGACTTGTATAATGTTAATGGAAATGACATTATTGTTTTAGCTGAGGGTCGATTGGTAAATTTAGGTTGTGCTACAGGTCATCCATCATTTGTAATGTCTAACTCATTCACGAATCAAACATTAGCACAATTAGAATTGTGGCTTAATTCTGATAAATATGATAACAATGTTTATGTATTGCCTAAGCATTTAGATGAGAAGGTTGCTCGTTTACACTTGGCTAAGATCGGTGTTGAATTAGAAGTTTTATCTAATGAACAAGCAGATTATATCGGTGTAAAAGTTGAAGGTCCATTCAAATCTGATGAATACAGATACTAAGAATCAATTAGGTAAAAATTATTGCCTGAACCATTATTTGAAACAAAAAAGGCGTGCAATTGCACGCCTTTTTTAGTTATATTTCTTCTTGAGCATTAATGGGCTTCCGAAAAACTATTTTTCCATCAAACATATCCATTACCACATTCTGCTCCCGATCTATCGTACCGCTTAGTAAAGCTTTGGATAATTCATTCAACACCTGCTTTTGAATCACCCGTTTTATGGGTCTTGCTCCAAAGAAAGGGTCGTATCCCACTTTAGCAATATATTCAAAGGCGTCGTTGGTGACAAGAAGATTTATTTCCTTTTCAGCCAAAAGAACAATCAATTGATTTAATTGAATCTGAACAATTTCCTTAATGTTCTGCTTGGTAAGCGGAAGAAATAGAATCGTTTCATCGATACGGTTTAAAAACTCAGGTCTTATCGTTTTCTTAAGCAACTCTATTACCTTTATTTTGGCTTTTTCAGCAATACTATCAAAATCCTTTTCCTTTGTATCGTCGAACATTTCGTGAATGATACTCGAACCTAGATTCGAAGTCATTATGATAATGGTGTTTTTAAAATTGACCAATCTTCCTTTATTATCAGTCAAGCGACCATCATCAAGAACCTGCAATAAAACATTAAATACATCCGGATGCGCTTTTTCAATTTCATCTAACAACACAATAGAATAAGGCTTTCTTCTCACTGCTTCGGTGAGTTGTCCACCTTCATCATAGCCCACATATCCCGGAGGCGCTCCGACCAATCTACTTACCGAATGTTTTTCTTGATACTCACTCATATCAATTCTTGTCATTGCATTTTCATCGTTAAAAAGATAATCAGCTAGTGCTTTTGCTAATTCAGTTTTTCCAACACCTGTGGTGCCCAGAAAAATAAAAGATCCAATCGGTTTTCTAGCATCCTGCAAACCAGCCCTTGACCTTCTAACGGCATCTGCAAGTGCTGAAATCGCTTCTTCTTGTCCAATGACACGCTTTTTCAACTCATCTTCTAAGCGTAATAATTTTGAGACTTCACTTTCTATCATTTTTTGAATAGGAATTCCTGTCCACTTACTCACTACTTGTGCAATTTCTTCGACATCAACTTCCTCTTTAATCATTTTAGAATGACTTTGTCGTTCAATCAAATCCAATTTTAATTTTTCCAATGATTCTTCTTCAAGTTTCAATTTCCCGTAACGAATTTCGGCGACTTGACCGTAATCACCTGAACGCTCGGCAATTTCCGCATCTAATTTCAAAGATTCAATTTGTTCTTTGGCATTTTGAATACTATCAATGACATTTTTTTCTGCTTGCCACTTGGCATTGAAAGCATTGCGTTGCTCGGATAAATTGGCCAATTCTCGTTCCACAGGCTCCATGCGTTTCTCATCTTTTTCACGTTTAAGGGCTTCACGCTCAATTTCCAATTGCATTATTTTTCTTTCCAACTCATCCAACTCTTCTGGCTTAGAATTAATCTCCATTCTAATTTTAGAAGCCGCTTCATCAATCAAATCAATAGCCTTATCCGGTAAATGACGATCTGTAATATAGCGCTGTGACAATTCAACCGCAGCAATAATTGCTGCATCTTTAATGATTACTTTATGGTGACTTTCATATTTTTCCTTGATACCTCGAAGAATAGAAATGGCATCTTCAGTGGTCGGTTCATCAACCAATACCGTTTGAAATCGTCGCACCAAGGCTTTATCTTTTTCGAAATATTTTTGGTATTCATTTAAAGTAGTCGCTCCAACAGCTCTTAGTTCACCTCGTGCCAAGGCTGGTTTCAATATATTTGCTGCATCCATAGCGCCTTCACCACCACCTCCTGCACCAACCAAAGTATGAATTTCATCGATAAATAGAATAATCTCCCCATCTGCCTCTGTTACTTCCTTGATAACAGATTTTAAGCGTTCTTCAAATTCACCTTTATACTTAGCACCTGCAATTAAGGCCCCCATATCTAAAGAATAAACCACTTTTGTTTTTAGATTTTCCGGAACATCACCATCAACTATGCGGTGTGCTAATCCTTCAGCAATAGCGGTCTTTCCCACTCCAGGTTCTCCAATAAGAATAGGGTTATTCTTCGTTCTTCTCGTTAGAATCTGCAATACCCTTCTAATCTCATCATCTCGCCCAATTACCGGGTCCAATTTTCCTAGCTTCGCAAGTTCGTTTAAATTATTTGCGTATTTGGACAAGGATTGATAGGTGTTTTCTTGACTATTTGAGTTAACAGTTTGACCATTTCTTAATTCCATTATTGCTTTTTTTAAATTTGCTGTTGTTATTTTTTGATCTTTTAGAAGTTGTCCTATAGCATCTGGCGCTAGCACCAAAGCATACAACAACAATTCAAGTGATACAAACTCATCGTTAAAATTCTTAGACTCCTTAAATGCATTTTGAAGAACAGCGTTCAATGCATTTGATAAATACAACTGCGCACCTTCCACTTTTGAGTAAGAAGTAACTATAGACTCCGTAACGCGACTCAATAGTTTAATGTCTACCTTTAATTTTTCAAATAAAAATGGACTTACATCCTTATCATTAGTTAATATAGCTTGTAATAAATGCCCCGTATCAACAGCTTGATTCCCTCTAGATTCAGCATCATTTTGAGCCGCCTGAATCAGTTCTTGAGATTTTATCGTAAATTTTGAAATATCCATGATATTATTTTCTTTAATCCTTTCAAATCCAGAACCAAGCACATCTTAATCGTTGAAATCGGAAATATTGTCACTTACACCTGAGTTAAACTGACATTTTTACCGAATTCAGTACCGGATTTTGCTCTAGTGAAACCTTGTTGGATTTAAGTCGTTAGAGGAAAGAAGTTAAAACACTTTACATGAAAAATATCTTACTGTTGTTCACTTGTATATTTACATATAGTCTATTTGGAATGGCTAATGACACTCCAAAAAGAAAATTCACCAAAGAAAAAGCGCAGCGTCAAGAAACCAAAAATGAATTAAAAACGGAAGAGCATGAGAATAAAGTGCTTTATATTTTATCATCTAAGGAGGACTCTTACTTTAAAATTGCTAAAAGATTTCATTTGACCTTAAGACAATTGCACAAATACAATGAATCAATTCCTGGCATCGATCTGTTAAATGCCGGAAGTATAATCTATTTAGCTCCTAAACGAAACCACTCCAAAACAAAAGAAACAATTACCCTAGAGAGCGCAATGACATGGAGAGAAATTGCTCAAATGGAAGCGGTAAAATTAAAACCACTAATGAGAAAGAATAATAGTTCTTCTCCAGATCAACAACTACCGAAAGGAGAGAAGGTGTTTTTACGATGATTTCTGAATTGAAAACGCGTGAAAATTTGTTTGTTGTTGTTTGTTTAAGAAAGTCCTGCTAGTCGGGACTTTTTTCATTTCCTTGATTTTGAAAACAAGACATTGCCTCATTAATCCAAGCTATTGATTCCTTATCAGATAAGCTTGACACATAGGCATTGCAATCAGACTCCATTTCTTTATCCATATGGACAAGTCCTGAATTCTCAGCACAAGAACATGGGTCCATCTTTTTGGTGCAAGCGCACAAACTCAACAGTATAAAAGTAAACAAGACTATTTTTTTCATCAGCAAATCTTTATAGCAACTTGATAATAATTATTTACTCCTCCAAGCACTTCATATTTGATGTAGAAGGATTTAGTCCATTCATCAAAGGCTTTAAATTCATGATTGGGAACATTAAACTCATCAAAAAAGATCACATCACCTTTTCGAAGATAGGGCGTCATCAGGGTAAGTACATAAAGCGTTGCGGTGTATAGATCGGCATCCATATGGATTATTTTTTTTCTCGAAGGATCATAATCCGCTAAAAAAGGCAATAAGGTTTGCTGAAATAAACCCACATGAAATTTAAATCTATCATCCTTGATTTCTGGAAGTGAATCACCAGAACTCATATCACCTTTCTTAAAAGGCCCCCAGTCCTCTGGTAATCCTGTGAACGTATCAAAACCATGAAATCGAGTATCTGGATGACTTAACTTATTGGTCCACCAACGGAAAGAATCACCTTTGGACACGCCGAATTCAAGATAATCAACTGGGTCCATTAATTGTTCTTTTTCAATTACATAGTTAAAAAGGAATTCTCTTCGGTCATATTTGAATTTTAAAGAGTAGAAATCTGAGTAACCTTCATTTTTATGTTTAGAAATCCATCGAGAAAGTTTACTTAATTGAGAGAAAAACAAAAGATAATGCGAAGGAAAGAAGACATGAGCGCGGAGCACAAAAAACAATCCCTTGAATTTTCCTCTCAAAAACATTAAACTCTTCATATTTGCAATTTTGGAGATAAAATTAAGATAAAAATAAAGAAGAGCACCTTATGATTCAAAAGTCAACTCTATTTCAAACTTTTCTGAGGTGTTTGGAGCTAATTCTTTAAGTCCAATCCCATTATTTAATGCACTATTACAAGAAGTCATGGGTTCTATAGCCATTGCATTGCGCTCCATAGATTTAAAAACTTGAAGATAATTAAATCCTTTTGTACTTATGTTTAATTTCCCTTGAGTTCCTTCTAAATAGAGTGAACCTTGATTTAATGCAAATAAGGCATTGATTTCTTTTTGAGCGGATAAATCTATATTTTCTTTACTCTGATTGAAAATTGGAACATCATTCGTTAGACTCCAAGTACTTTTTTGCACCTCTTGTAAACACAAAATGGGTTTATCCCCTAAAGCCTCTATTTCAAAGTAAGGATGCCAACCTATAGAATAAGGAACGAAAATTAGGTCGTTATTTTGAACTTCAATTTTGACATTGAAATTTTTGTTCTTTAAAGTAAATGTGATCGTTATTCCAACTGCAAATGGAAACAAGCTAATTCCATCATTTTGAAACTCATACTTCAGGCAGCATTGGTGATCTGATACTTTTAAAACGGAAAAATCAAGTTCCTTTAGTAAACCATGCAAAGGATCTTGCTGCATGTTTACATATTGAATTCCATCAAAAGTATAGGATCCATTTTTTAAGCTATTAGACCAAGGAAACATCCAAACCGATTCATTCCAAGAATTTAAGTCAGAATGGGAACTGATTAATTTTATTTTCTTTTGCTGATGTATACATCCTAATGAAATTACTCTTGCACCTTTAGCATCTACTTCTAATTGCCAATAGGAATTCTTCAAAGAAATAATCATAATACAAAACTAATAAAAGTGGACATAAAATGAATTCTTTGTAAATTAGTGGCGACGAATGAAAAACTTAATACTCTCCATATTTACTTTATTCTTGTCCCTGTGTGGATTTGGGCATGATTATTATTTTTCATTTGCTGAGATCGAATATGATGCTGAACAAAGTTGTTTGCTAATAAGCATAAAAGTCTCCACCCATGATTTAGATTATTATTATCAAAAAAAAACTGGTGAATCTAAATCCATCGAAAAAGTATTTGAAATGGACAGTTGCACAAGCAAGATTATGAAATTCATTCAAGAAGGATTAAGTATTAAACAAATGTCAATTCCTGTTGGTCTGAATTTAGAGGGAAGAACTACCAATAAAGACGGTTTTACTTACTTTTATTTCAAATCCGATAAGGTCAACCCAAAGATAGGACTCGCAGTCAAATACGATCTGTTTATGGATATATATACAGAGCAGCAAAATAAAATAAATTTTATTGTCAACCACCAAACGAAGAGTTATGAGTTCCTATTATTCCATCGGGAACATGAAATAAATATCTACTAATTATGAATAAAATAATCCTCTCCTTAATTGTTACTTCCACCATTTTTATATGTGAAGGACAAAAAAAATTCGCTCAGTTAGAAAGTGAATTACCTACTCCTAATGAGTACCGGAATGCCGCTGGAGCACCCGGACATGCTTATTATCAACAACAAGCTGATTATAAAATGCAACTTGTTATAGATGATGCTACGCAAAAACTAAGTGGATTTGAAACGATTACCTATACCAATAATTCTCCGGATGCACTTCCCTACCTTTGGTTGCAATTGGATCAAAACATTTATACCCAAGATGCGGATAACAAACTCATCGAAGTAGAAAAAATGGAGGACTTCAAATCCATTGGCGATATTCAGAAAAAGTTCTTCTACTATGATGGTGGATTTAAAATTGAGTCGATCACCAACACCTCTGGTGTCAAAATGAAATATTCCGTAAATAAAACAATGTTGCGTATTGATTTAGAGCGCCCACTTGCTGCACATTCTAGTATTAGTTTTCAAGTAAAATGGTGGTACAATATAAATGATAGAATGGCTGTGGGTGGTCGATCAGGATACGAGTATTTTGAAAAAGACAAGAATTACCTTTATACCATTGCTCAATTTTTCCCGAGAATGTGCGTCTATAATGATGTGACAGGATGGCAAAACAAACAGTTTCTTGGAAGAGGAGAGTTTACCTTGCCTTTTGGAAATTATGATGTTTCGATTACTGTTCCTGCCGATCATATTATTGGAGCAACAGGTGAACTTCAGAATGGAGATAAAATATTAAGCAGTCAGCAAAGAGAACGATTAGCACGTGCTAGAAAATCAGACGAACCCATAATTATTGTTACCCAAGCGGAGGCTGAGAAAGCAGAACTTGACCAATCAAACAAAACTAAAACTTGGCAATTTAAAGCAAGCAACGTCCGTGATTTTGCCTTTGCAAGTTCAAGGAAATTTATTTGGGATGCCCAAAACCTTAATGTTGGTGGAAAGAATGTTCTGTGCATGTCCTTTTATCCAAAAGAGGGGAATCCTTTGTGGGAGAAATATTCTACTAAATTGGTAGCGCATTCGATTAAAACCTATTCAAAATACACAGTGGATTACCCCTATCCTGTGGCTATTTCCGTTCATTCTAAGTGGATAGGTATGGAATACCCTATGATTTGTTTCAACGGTGGACGACCTGAAGAAGATGGTACCTATTCAGAAGATACCAAATATGGCATGTGGGGTGTAATTATTCATGAGGTGGGTCACAATTTCTTTCCTATGATTATCAACTCTGATGAGCGTCAATGGACTTGGATGGATGAAGGATTGAATACTTTCGTTCAATATTTAACCGAACAAGAATGGGAAAGAGGATATCCGAGTCGTAGAGGTCCCGCTTACCTTATTGCAGATTATATGAGAGGTGATCAAAAATTCATTTCACCCATTATGACCAATTCTGAATCTATTTTTCAATTTGGTAATAATGCCTACGGCAAACCAGCAACCGCTCTAAACATATTGAGAGAGACCATTATGGGGAGAGAATTATTTGACTTTGCATTTAAAACCTATTGTGAAAGGTGGAAATTTAAACATCCATCACCAGCAGACTTTTTCAGGAGCATGGAAGATGCCTCAGCAGTAGACTTAGATTGGTTTTGGAGGGGTTGGTTTTATGGAACAGAGCCTGTAGATATTGCCATAAAAGAGGTGAAATGGTTTGAGCTGAACACCCAAAATCCTACTATCGAAAAAGCATTTTTAAAAACTAAAGCTGCTGAAAAAACTGTTTTTATTGGTGATGAAAGAAATTTAACAAGTATAGATGAGACGGTAAATGAGAAAGATAGTACCATCGATGATTTTTATGCTAAAAGAAATCTTTATCTGCCAGATGCACTAGATAAAAAAGAATACAATGAATTCATTGCTAAAATGAGTTCAAGCGATTTAGCCTTACTAAATGCCAACAAACAATTTTATGAAGTTGCTTTTGAAAATATTGGTGGAAATGTGATGCCCATCATTATGGAATTTACCTTTGTTGACAACACAAAAAAAGTGATTAGGATTCCAGCAGAGATTTGGAGACAACAAGAAGTAAATGTTAGTAAAGTCTTTATTTTTGACAAAACAGTTCTTAAGATGCGTTTAGATCCATTTTTAGAAACAGCAGATGTTGATTTCAATAACAACTCTTGGCCACAAGAATTTGAACCTACTCGCTATCAATTATTTAAGCAGCAAGGGTCCAAAGACAATCCAATGCAACGCCAGAAAAAAGTGGATGCTTTGCCTAAAAATTAATTTTCTTGGAATAAACAACCAAAAGATGTATATTTCGTATTCAAAATTAGGTACTTAACCGTTATTTTGCTTGCATGAAAATAATTTTACAAATTCTATTATTGTTTTTTAGCTCCTTTGCTTTCTCTCAAGCAGATGATTGTACCAGTCCAACCAATATTTCAAATGTTATCAACTTCTGTTCTGGAAATGGATTCTACACCAATGTAGGTTCCAATCCTTCAGTCTATTCAACTCCAACATGTTGGCCGACCAATGCAACAGAGGACGTTTGGTTTCAATTCACAGCCATTGGAACAGATGTGTTAATTTCCTTGAACGGACTTGGCGCCGGTGGAACGATGGGTCAACCACGAATTGCATTGTATTCAGGAAGCTGTGGAGGAACACTCAACGAAATTGGATGTAATAATGGAACTGCAGGTATTGGTACTACCCAACTTTATGAAGGAGCATTGACTCCTGGTGTTGTCTATTTAATTAGAATTGGAAGTTTACCTAACGCAGAAGGCACTTTTGAAATATGCCTAAATAATTATACTCCGTCTGCCAATCCAGGTGCTGATTGCGGAGGGGCAGCTTTTCTTTGCAGTCAAAACCCTGTTAGTGTAGCTACCCTCAGTGGAGGTGGTTTGAATAATGATGAGCCAGAACCAGGAACATGTTTAGATGTGCCAGGCGTTGACGAAGGAAATTCAGCCTGGTTTTATTGGACTTGTGGCACAAGCGGTGCTTTGACCTTTGATATCACACCCATAAATTCTCTTGACGACATTGATTTTATTCTCTACCAACTCACTGGAAACGATCCTTGTGCCCCCCGAACTCCCATAAGATGCTGTTCCTCCTCTTGTTTAAACGCAACAGGTTCAACAGGAATTAATACTATTGAATTTGATCTGAATGAATTTCCAGGTTGCCAAGTAGGATACAATGCCTATGTGCAATCCATAAATATGACTGCTGGAGTTAGCTATGCCTTGCTCGTGAATAATTTTAGTGCGAATACAGGTTATACGATAAACTTCAATAATAATACTCCAAATGCGGGGACCTTTGCTGGTCCAAACCCTCAAATAACAGCCAATCCAATGGTAATATGTGCTGGTCAAAATATAACTTATGACGCATTAAGTTCTGTTAATTGCAGTTCAGGACTTCAATGGAATTTTTTAAATGGAGGAAGTCCGGTTAGTGCCACAGGAGTTGGACCACATTCAGTTACTTATGTTAGCCCTGGGAATTATGTTGCCATATTAAATGGAACCGACTCACAAGGTTGTACAGCAATTGATTATGTTAATGTTCAAGTCAATGGATTTCCGATTTTAAATATTATTCCTTCTGATACACTATGTAGTGGATCCAATGTGATAGTTCCCTTCAGTGCCAATCCGAATGTAGGTGTTACGTATACTTGGACAACTAATACCAATCAAAATTTGTCTGGGTATTCAGGTGGAAGCGGAGGGTCCATCAATCAAATTGTAACAAATGCCTCGAATAGCGATCAGAATGTTAATTATACGATTGTAGGTTCATTGAATGGTTGTACCGACACAGCACAATTTATTGCAACCATTAACCCATTAATTGAACCTGTTTTTCCGGGAATGGGTCCTTTCTGCTTGGGTCAATTGCCACAACCAGTATTACCATTGCAGAGTACCAACATAACGCCAATTACAGGATATTGGAATACACCGAATATCAATACCAATTTATTAGGTCCTACCACTTATTCTTTCACCCCTGATCCGAATCAATGTGCTGATACCACACATATTTTAATTGATATTAATGATAATCCATCCGTTAACTTTCAGGCAGATACTTTAATAGGATGCAGTCCATTACAAGTTCAATTCTCTACTGACTCCGTAGTGGGAGCTAACTATGTTTGGTTAGTCAATGGAATAAATATTGGAAATACACCGACCATTAATTATTTATTTACACCCTCTGGATGTTACAATATTGAACTTCAATTTAATCTAAATGGGTGCTCAGCTAGCTCCTTTATACCAAGTTATATATGTGTTGAAGCAGATCCAATAGCTTCCTTTGGAATGGTTCCTGGAGTATTTCAAAACCCAAGTGAATTGGTTTATTTTCAAAATGGAACTGCTGGTGCAGCAAATTATTATTGGGATTTCGGAGATGGAAGTTCATCAAACGAGATAGAGCCTAGCCATCTATTTAACAATACGGTTTCAGGTGCAAGCATAACATTGTATGCCTACTCCAATATTGGCTGTAGTGATTCCATAACGCAACTCATCTCGTATGAAGAAGGATTGATTTATTATATTCCAAACACCTTTACGCCCGATCAAGATGAGCACAATCAATCTTGGAAACCAATTTTTACAAGTGGTTTTGATCCCTATAATTTCAATCTAAAAGTATTTAATCGTTGGGGAGAAATTGTATGGGAAACAAATAATGTAAATATAGGCTGGGATGGAACTTATGGGACATCAACCCATGTGCAAGAAGGTGTTTACACCTGGGAAATTAACTTTAAATTAAAACAGGACGATAACCGAAAAGTGATCTCGGGAAGTGTGAATTTAATAAAGTGATTTTAAAAATAAATTAAATTATCGAGGCAACGAAAAAATAAACCTATCGTTTAAAATTTAAGAAAATAAAATTATTAACAAACAAAACAAGAAGAACTTTAAACACTTTTGGCGTTCAACTTATTCTTTTTATGTTATTTTGCAGGAATTAAAATTAAATTAATGAAAATAAAATACCCAAAGTTACTCAGCAATCTATTAGTATTCCTAGTTATAGGATTACTTTCCAATTCAATTGCACAACCCACTACTGTTACCTTTAATTATACTGGAGCTGTTCAAACTTGGACTGTTCCCAATTGTGTAACACAAATTACGGTCAACCTCAAAGGAGGAAAAGGCGGTGGGACTAATGGTGGGAACGGAGGTCAAGTTACAGGTCTAATGACGGTAACACCGGGTCAAGTATTACAAATAAATGTCGGCGGATTAGGCGCTACACCTGCAGGTGGATGGAATGGCGGCGGAAATAGCTGGCCAGGAATTGTTCCCTATAATACCGGCGGTGGTGGTGGTGGCGCTTCTGATATTCGCGTAGCTCCTTATGCTTTGGCTAATAGATTTGCTGTAGCTGCTGGAGGTGGAGGAAGAAGTGGAGGTACGCCCTCTTACACTGCAGCTGGAGGCGCTGGAGGCGGTTCTTTCGGTGTTAATGGTGCCGGCTCAATATTTACAGGTACCGGCGGTGGCGGTGGCTTACAAACCATGGGCGGTGCAGGAGGACCACCATGGACCACTGGACAACCAGGAGTTGCCGGTTCTTTAGGACTTGGTGGTAACGGAGGGAACAACCCAGCTCACGGAGCTTCAGGCGGCGGTGGCGGCGGTGGATTTTATGGCGGCGGCGGTGGCGGCGGTGATAATTGTTGTACAGGAGCCAACGGTGGTGGTGCTGGAGGCGGCGGATCAAGCCTAATGCCTGCTGGTGGAACCTCAGTGGCTAACATAAATAATGCAGCAGGAGTTGTTACCATTACCTATTCAGGTGGCGGAAATGCTATTCTTGCAACCAATACAGGACCTTATTGTATAGGAGATAATATTCAATTGAACGCAACAACTGGAGCTACCTATTCATGGGCAGGACCAAATAATTTTGCTTCAACTTTGCAAAATCCAACTATCCCAAATGCAACTGTAGCAATGGACGGGGTTTATACCTTGACCTTTGCGACACCACAATGTACCTCAACTACTACCACAACAGTAATTGTAAATGCACCTACAAACCCAACTTTTAATGCAATTCCACCCATTTGTCAAAATGGTGCTGTACCTGCATTAGCTGCTTCTTCAACGAATACACCTTCAATTACAGGAACATGGTCTCCTGCAGTGATTTCAAGTGCTGTTGTTGGAACTCAAGGATATATCTTTACACCTACACCTGGTATTTGTGCCGATACAGCTTTATTTAATGTAACAATCTTATTTAATGAGACACCTACCTTTACGCAAATAAATCCAATGTGTATCAATAGTGTTGCACCTGCATTACCTAATCCATCAACCAATGCACCAACACAATTCACAGGTACATGGACTCCTCCAGCGATTTCAACGGTAACAGCTGGAACAGCTTCTTATTTATTCACTCCAACCCTTGGACAATGTGCGGTTCAAACAACGATGGATATCGTTGTGCTCAACTATACCAATCCAACATTCACGCAAGTTGCACCTATTTGTCAGTATACTCCGGGAATCGTTTTGCCAAATGCATCTACCAACACACCTGCAATAACAGGAAACTGGAATATACCTAATGTTCCAACAAATGTACCTGGTACTTTTAATTTTACATTTATACCGAATCCGTTTCAGTGTGCTGCACAAGCATCTATGACAATTGTTATTAATCCTCTTATTATTCCTCAATTTGCACAAATTGCGCAAGTTTGTGAAGGAGACGTACCTCCTGTATTTCCATTGATTTCAAACAATGTACCTGGAATTACTGGAACATGGTCTGCTCCACTTATTGATAGCGTTGCTGTAGGTGTAACCACGCATACCTTCACTCCTGCTCCAGGACAATGTGCTGATTCGAGCACGATGGATATTACAGTAATTGCCTCTATTCCTCCGTCTTTTTTATCTGACTCCTTAACTGGATGTAATCCATTGACAGCAACATTAAGTACAGTACCGGTTCCCAACGCGACTTACACTTGGCTTTGGAACGGAACACCAATTGGTTCAGGAAGTAACTTAACCTACATGTTCACCTCTGCTGGATGTCATGATATTACTTTAGAATACAACCTGCAGGGTTGTGTTGAATCAACGACTTACAATGGATACATCTGTATGGAAAATTACCCTGCAGCATCTTTCACTTCTAATCCAAATGTACTTTCTTCAACCAATGAAACAGTTGAATTTACAAACACTACCGTTGGAGGAACGACCTACTTGTGGAACTTCGGAGATGGAACAAGCAGCACAGAATTTTCACCATCACATCCATATATTGGAATAATGGAAAATCAATTGGTTTCATTAACGGCTTATACACCTCTAGGATGCTCTAATCTATTCGAGTTGACTCTAGTATTAATGGACGATCCTATTTTCTATGTACCTAATACCTTTACACCTGATCAAGATGAACACAATCAAACTTGGTTCCCGATATTCACTACTGGATTTGATCCATTCAAATTTAATCTATATATCTACAATAGATGGGGAGAAATAATTTGGGAAAGTCATGATGCCAAAGGAGAATGGGATGGAACTTACGGACCTGACGCTCTAGATGTTCCTAGCGGGATTTACAATTGGAAGATCCAATATGCTGCAAAGGACACCGATAGTAAGACAGTCGTAACAGGACAAATCAATCTTATTAGATAAGATCTTAAACACTATAGAAATAAAAAAACCTCGATGTTACATCGAGGTTTTTTTTTGTGCTAAATTATCACCAAGGAACTTACTTTTTTCTAAAGAAGATTTTAATAGGAACCCCTTGAAAATTAAAAATATCACGAATCTTGTTCTCTAAAAACCGCTTATAAGATTCCGTTAAATATTGTGGTAGATTACAGAAAAAAGCAAAAGCAGGCGCATGTGTAGGCAATTGCTGCACGAATTTAATTTTAATATACTTTCCTTTATTCGCTGGCGGTGGAGTATGTTGAATAATTTCAAGCATTACATCGTTCAACTTAGAGGTTGGTATCTTTTTGGTTCTATTCGCAAATACCTCCATTGCAGTTTCCAATGCCTTATGAATTCTTTGTTTTGTAATGGTAGAAGTAAAGATAATCGGAACATCATTGTAAGGTGCTAGTTGTTCACGAAGTGACTCTTCGTATTCTAACATTGTTTTATGATCCTTCTCTACTAAATCCCATTTATTAACCAAGACTACAACACCTTTAGAATTTTTCTCTATCATATAATAGATACTTAAATCTTGTTTTTGTAAGCCTACTGAAGCATCAATTAAGAATAAGCAAACATCAGCATTTTCAATTGTTCTAATGGATCTCAAAACAGAATAATACTCTATATCCTCTGTTACTTTAGCTTTTTTACGAATTCCAGCGGTATCAATAAGCAAGAAATCAAATCCAAATGAATTATATCTTGTGTGAATGGAATCACGCGTGGTACCCGAAATATCCGTTACAATATTCCTTTCTTGACCGGTAAAGGCATTAATTAATGATGATTTCCCCACATTAGGACGACCGACTATTGCCAATCGAGGTAAATTATCTTCCTCTCGTATAGATTCATTTTCTTTATCAAAAAATGGAACGATAGCATCTAAAATTTCACCCGTTCCACTTCCATTAGTTGCAGACAAGTCAAAGACCTCACCTAATCCAAAAGAATAAAACTCAGCCGACATTCCTACGCGATCATTACTGTCTACTTTATTGGCAACAACAAGAATTTTCTTCTTGCTTTTACGAAGTAATTGCGCAACAATTTGATCCATTTCTACTATCCCTGTGGTAGCATCTACCATAAAGATAATTACGGTTGCTTCCTCAACAGCTAGTTCAACTTGCTTGCGAATTTCAGGTTCAAATATATCTTCTTTCGTAGTGGCATAACCTCCAGTATCGATAACTGAAAACTGATAACCATTCCATTCTCCTTTTCCGTAAAGACGGTCTCTTGTTACACCGCTAATTTCCTTAACGATAGCATCACGAGATTCGGTTAAACGATTAAAAAGCGTTGATTTACCAACATTTGGACGACCAACAATTGCTACTATATTACTCATTTTAATATTTTCCTAATTGAATTAGTAACCGTATTTTTTTAATTTGGCTTCGGTTGAGCGCCAATCTTTATCAACTTTAACAAAGGTTTGAAGGAATACCTTCGTATCGAGAAATTTCTGTATTTCATATCTTGAAGTACTGCCAATTTTCTTCAGCATTTCTCCACCTTTACCAATAATTATTCCTTTTTGAGAATCTCTTTCTACAATGATAATTGCCCTAATTCTGGTCAATCCTTCTTCAACAATGTAATCCTCTATTTCTATTTGACAACTGTAAGGCACTTCCTTTTGACATAAAAAGAATATTTTTTCGCGGATAATCTCTGAAACAAAAAAGCGCATTGGTCGATCAGAAATTTCTTCCTTTCCATAATATGGAGGGTTTTCTGGAATCAATTCTAGAATTTTTTCCCAAACCAATTGAATGTTAAATTTATGGAGCGCCGAAATGGGGTAAATAATAGCTGTTGGTAATTGTTCTTCCCAATACTCAACTCTTTCAGTTACCGCAGCTTGATCAGATAAATCAATTTTATTTATCAAACAAATCACCGGAACTTTTAACTTTTTTATTTTTTCTAAAGTTTGCTGATGATTCATTTCGTTCTCTTGTGTATCTGTTATGAATAAAAGAACATCAGCATCATATATGGAAGCATTCACATATTCCATCATGTTTTCATGCAACTTATAGGCTGCATTTACAACTCCTGGTGTATCAGAAAAAACTACTTGATAATCTTCCTCATTTACGATGCCTAAAATACGATGACGCGTGGTTTGTGCTTTGGCAGTAACAATTGATAATTTTTCACCCATTAATTGATTCATGAGCGTTGATTTACCAACATTTGGACTCCCAACAATATTTACAAAACCTGATTTATGTGCCATGCTTATTTACAAAATGCAAAGGTAGGGAATTTAATAAGGACTTTTATGCTAATTCAGTGTTTATATGCCTTCTGCAAATAAATCAAATTGATCTCGATTGAAAAATTCTCTCGCGAATATTATTAACTTTGAGCATGGAAAATCATGAAATTTTCATGCAACGCTGTATTGATCTAGCTTATTTAGGCCAAGGAAATGTGCGTCCCAACCCGATGGTAGGATGTGTAATCGTTAAGGATTCCGAAATCATTGGAGAAGGTTATCACGAAGTTTTTGGCGGTCTACACGCTGAAATCCAAGCAATTAATGCTGTAGAAGATAAAAGCGAATTGCTTGGTGCAACTGTTTATATTTCTCTTGAACCTTGTGTGCACCATGGAAAAACTCCTCCTTGCGTAGATGCATTAATTGAAAACAAGGTAGCAACTGTTGTTATTGGCACGCGAGACACCAATCCAATAGTTGGTGGAAAAGGTATTGAAAGATTAGAACGGGCAGGAATTACCGTGATTGAAGAGGTGCTCTCTGAAGAATGTCGCAACTTAAATAAAAGATTTTTTACTTTTCACGAAAAAAGACGCCCTTATGTTATTTTAAAATGGGCACAAACACTGGATGGTTTTTTAGATAAAGATCGAACCATGAAAGAGGTAGGTATCAATTGGATTTCTTCTCCTGAAACCAAAGTGCTTGTTCATAAATGGCGTAGTGAAGAACAAAGTATCCTAGTGGGACGCAATACTATTGCAAATGACAATCCATCATTAACTGTTAGAGAAGTTAGTGGAACCAATCCCCTAAGAATTGTTATCGATAGTCAACTGCAATTAAGTAAAAATGTAGCTATTTTTTCAGATGACTCACCTACCCTAGTTTTTAATAGAATTAAAAATGAAACCAAAGGAAATGTAGAATGGATTAAAATTCATGAAACATCAACAAAAGCAATTTTAGATGAATTGTACAAGCGCAATATTCAATCTGTTTTGGTAGAAGGCGGTAGCAGAACACTACAATATTTTATCATAGACAATGTTTGGGATGAAGCAAGAGTAATTGTTGGAAATATTAGATTCCACGAAGGAGTTAAGGCACCTGTTATAAATCGAGTACCTGTTTCTTCACACCCATTTGGAAATAAGGATACGATCTATTATTATTCTAGAAGATGATCGCTTTAATTGGTTGTATTGTTTGTTCGAGTTTCATCTTCGTTCTTTTTAAAGTTTTTCCAAAATTTAATATTGATACTTTTCAAGCAATAGTTTTTAATTATTTTGCTGCTACAGCATGCTCCCTTTTGTGTTTCGGGAAGGAGTTAAATCAAATTCCAAACAATATTAATGCAATCCTAATTGCAGCGATTGCCTGCGCTTTACTTTTTATTTCACTTTTTTCTTTAATGGGATTTAGTGCCCAAAAAAATGGATTAGCAATTACTTCCGTTGCTGTAAAAATGTCAATGGCAGTATCACTCATCGCAATGATTATTGCTTATAAAGAGCCCTTATCCCTGTTAAAAATATCAGGTATTGCATGTGCCTTTCTTGGTGTACTTCTTGTTTCCATTCAGAAAAAAGAAAAAAGTGATTCTAAAAGTTCCGTTTGGATGCTGGTCGTGCTTTTCTTCGGAAGTGGATTGTTAGATTTTTTACTTAATTACACTCAAAAATTTGAATTAAACGATTGGCACGCTGGACTTTTTTCAGGACTTGGGTTTTTTCTTGCAGGAATGATCGGTTTGTGCATTATCATTATTCAAATACTTAAAAAGAAAATGACATTTGCCTTCAAAAATGTTATTGCTGGAATCGTTTTAGGCATTCCAAACTATTTTTCAATTTACTTACTTATGAATGCCTACCAAACAAGTGATTGGACTGATTCAACTGTACTCGCTATAATGAATGTTTCCATTGTGTTAATAGCAAGTTTTATAGGGCTCCTGATTTTTCAAGAAAAATTAAGTTTAAAAAAAGGATTGGGATTAATTTTTTCAATTTTAGCAATTATGCTCTTATTTCTAGCAAGTTAATATACAAAAGAGTCTTAAAATCATTAAATTTGGTACATGAACAAACTATTTCTTCTAATTACCTTATTTCCACTTATTGCAATCGGACAGTTTAGAATAAATGAAGCAAGTAACGCGAATGGCACCACAATTGTTTTAGCGTCGGGATCAACACCTGATTGGATAGAAATTTATAATGGTTCTGGAACCCCCTCTAATATTGGAGGATATGGCCTAAGCGACAATCGAGACTTGCCCATGAAATGGACTTTTCCTACGGCTATGATTAGCCCATTCGGATTTTTAGTCGTACATGCAGTAAATAAAAATACCGTAAATTTTATTGATCACTATGAAACTAGCGTATTCGCAGACTCGATTTGGGATTACATTATTCCTACGGCAGATATATCGCAATGGAATAGTAGCACCTTTAACAGCAGCGCTTGGCTAAGCGGACCTGCAAGTATTGGCTATGGTGATGGAGATGATGCAACAGATATAATTGGACCATTTACGACCATTTATTCTAGAATCAACTTTCAATGCACGAACATTAACGCAATAAAAAAGGCAATTCTAGACATTGATTATGACGATGGATTTGTGGCCTACTTGAATGGTATTGAAATCGCCCGTGCAGGCCTAACGGGTGCTCCACCAACATGGAATGAATTAGCGAGTGACCATGAAGCAACACTCCCGCAAGGAGGCGTTATTTCATCTTTTGAAATTGATACAGCAATTATTCAAGCAGCCCTTACACTTGGGAATAATGTGCTCGCGATTGAAATTCATAATACAGATCCGAATTCATCTGATTTAACAGGAAAACCTTATTTAACATTCGGATATGAAACTCCTGGCACATTTGCAAGTGGAACAAGCCATCCCTATTTCTCACCAATAATTGGAGGAACTCTAGAGGCCAATTTTGGTATAGCAACAGGCGGTGAAATGCTTTACCTTTCTAATCCAGCTGGTGTTTTTATTGATTCATTACTTATAAGTGACCTTGAACCAAACATGTCGAATGGTAAACTTGTTGATGGCGGCATTCCAACTGCCACTTTTAATGTTCCAACTCCCAATGCTTCTAACAATACTTCCATTGGTTATGATGGTTATGAAAATCAAGCAACAATCACCAATAATGGCGGCGTATTTCAAGGTCCAATTCTTGCTAATATCGTTAATAATTCTACTACAAATGGTGAACTTAGGTACACCACAACAGGAGTTAATCCTAGTACAAATTCTCCGCTGGTAGTTGGACCCATATTACTTTCAACCAATTGTGTTTTGAAAGTTCGTTGTTTCCCCTCTGCGAGCTCCAATCTTCTTCCTAGCTTGATTACAACAGAAACCTTTTTGTTTCAGGAAGATTTTTCCCTGCCAATCGTTTCGCTTACCATCGATTCATTAGATCTTTATGGTGGTAATGGAATTTTTGATAATTGGTGGACCGACTGGAAAAAACCATGCGTAGTAGAATATTTTGATAAAAATGGAATAAAAAAGTTTGAGACAAGGGCCTCAGTGAAACCAGATGGAGGAGCCGGGGGAAGTCGTTCCAACCCACAGCACAGTGTTACTATAGAACCAGCAAATAGTCTTTATGGAGAAGGAGTACCTGTCCATTATCCAATAATTCCACAAAAACCATACATCGAAGATTACTATGCTTTATATATTCGAAATGGTAGTAATTTTTGGAACCAATACCCACAAAGAGATGCAACCTTTTGTAGAATAATGGCAAAGACCAATGTTAATTCGCAGGGTTATACCCCAGCAGTAGTTTACTTGAATGGTCAATATTTTGGTATTTATGAATTGCGCGAAAAGGCAAATGAAGGTTACTTTGAAAATAATTATGGCAATGATAGAGATAGCCTAGACTTATTATCCGTAAGTTATTTTTATGGCGCTGGGGTCATTAGAACGGTCAAAGGTTCAGACACTTCGTTTTTCTCCATGCGCGATTACATAACAACAGCAGATGCTTCAAGTACTAACTATTTTAATGAAAGTAATAAAAAACTGGACTTGTATAATTACACAGACTACATTGCAGGAGAAAACTGGTTTGCAAATGCCGATTGGATTTACAATAACATGAAAATGGCAAGAACACGCACTACCGATAATAAATGGCGTTTCTTTTTACAAGATTTAGAATGGGGGCTTGGTGGTTGGACCGATTATAATACGAATATGTTTGATTGGTTTAGGTACAACCAACAACCGAATCCATTTTGGCAAATTTATGATGCATTGGTTCAAAACACAGAATTTAAAAATTATTTTGTGAATCGCTATGCTGACCTTATGAATTTCACTTTTCAAAGTACTAAATACACCCCCATTATAGACAGTATGTATAACGAATTACTTCCAGATTTACCGAGGTCTTTACAACTGTGGACAGGCGATGTAGCGGGTGGAATGGGTAATTATGCTTATTGGAGAAACGTTCACATTGGTCAGTTTAACAATAGAAATACTGTCGTACGGGATCAAATTGTTACTGAATTTAATTTAGTGAAAAAAGTAAATGTTAGTTTAGATGTATATCCAGCAGGAGCAGGATATATAAAAATATCAACTATTGTACCTGAAACACTTCCATGGACAGGCGTATATTTTGATGGTGTCCCTGTTAAAATAACAGCCGTAGCAAATCCAGGCTATACCTTCCAAAATTGGGTTCAAAATATAACACTTCCAGCAGGCAGCTTGTTGCAGGCCAGTATTACCCAAAACATTGATCAAAACGATCTATTCAAGGCCGTATTTATTGGCTCACCAGAAGGACAATCAATAACCATTTCAGAGATTAATTACAATCCTGACCCAACAGTTGATGGAGGAAATTGGATTGAATTGCACAATTTTGGATCTACTGACATGGATTTAACAGCTTGGCATATTAAATCGAAAAACCATTACGATAAATTTAGTTTTGAAGATCATACTATTATTCCACCCAATGGATATTTGGTGGTTTGTGAAAACATGACACTTTTTAATTCCATGTACCCCCAAGTTCAAAATGTTGTTGGAGGAACAGGCTTTGTTTGGAGCAATAAATACGACTCCATTCGAATTTTTAATCCTTTTGATAGCATGGCCCTAGTTGCTGTTTATTCGGATGAAGCCCCCTACCCTAAATGTGCAGATGGTTGGGGCAGAACGTTAGAGAATAAACATTCAGATAATTCTATTTTAGACGAAAACACATGGTTTTGCGGATGTATTGGCGGATCTCCTGGAAAAGCCTATAATCCATGTGAAGAACCTATTAATATAAGTGAATTCAATTTTAATAATATTAATCAACAATATAATTCTGGAGATTGGATAGAAATTTTAAATACCAGTTCTACTGCTATTCCTTTAGGCGGGATGGTTCTTAAAGATGAGAAATCATACCATCAATTCATTATGCCAAATGTATCACTAGAACCAAATACTTATCTTGTAATTGGTAATGATTTAAATGCTTTTACGCAAAGACACCCGCATGTTGAAAATGTAATTGGTGTTTTTGATTTTGGCCTTTCAGTAAAAGATGGTATTAGAATATACAATTCTAATGGGGTATTAATTAATAGTTTTCTTTATGATACTATTGCTCCTTGGTCAAATATTCCAGCAACGCAAGATTATACCTTTGAAAGTGCTTTTAATGGGGATTTTATAGATCCTAATAATGGCTTATCTTGGTATGTTGGTTGTGAAGGCGGATCTCCTGGCAAACAGTTTTCGCCCTGCCCAGTACTTCCAGAAGGATTGGCGTATTTATATCCTAATCCAAGTGCTAGTTCAATAACTGTAACCGCAGACAATACCCTCTCAGGTGTCGGAGAAACCAATATATTGCTTTATGATTTAAGTGGGCGTTTGATATTGAAACAAACAATGGAAAAGGTACAAGAGTCCGTAATGCAATTAAATATTGATATTAGCTCCTATTTAAATGGAATGTATTTTGTAAAAGTAAGTCAGAGCAATCGCTCCATCACCTTACCTTTTGTAAAAATATAATATTAAGAAACGATAGCCTTATTCAATAGGGAAATCATTGCTAATGTTACTATAAAAAGTTGGGTTGCAGTTTCTTCATCCATACTTGTGCCATCTTCATCATCGGTAGATACTTCCATCGCCATGAATTGAGCAAGTTGTGGTTGATCACAAAATGACTCCAATTCCTCCTCATCTTCTTCTTCAAAATAACTATCAAGCATGGCAAAGTAAGGTTCTTGCATTGCATCAATTTCCTCATCACTTACTTCACGAAGTGTAATTCCTTCCGCTTCAAATGCAGATAAGATTAAACAGAAATAATAAATTAACAATCCTTCCAAAGAATCATTTTCGTATTCTTGGGGAGCGGACATTACATAGTCTAACAATTCTTGTTGCGCTAAAGCATATTTCTCAGATAAAGCCTCTAGTGCATCATCATCAAGATTATCCACAATTGCAATCGCTTCTTCAATACTTTTTAAACTAACATGTTTCATAAAATGAATTTTGACAAAGGTAGTAAACCTATTTCTAGAAATAAAAAAATTATTATGTAACAATTGATACATTTCATTTTACGTGTTTACTTTACATTTGTCAAAAATAAAATAATGACTAAGAAAAATACAAGAATAATATCCGTCATCGCTGTAGCCTTCGGAGGAGTTTTAGGCTATTTATACAATTTAAATTATGGTTGCACCGAAGGTTGTGCGATAAGCTCCTCCCCTATCTTATCCACTATATATGGAGGATTAATGTTCGGTTTGTTTTCTAATCTTATACTTTCATTAACACATAAAAAAGAAATAAAATGAGCGAAATTAAAGGAACTATCGTAGATGTAAGAACGAGAGCGGAATTTAGCGGTGGAAATGTCCCCAACTCCATTAACATTCCGTTACAAGAAATTTTGGAACACGAAGCAGCTTTATTTGAAATGGAAAGTCCAGTGATTTTCTGCTGTGCAAGCGGCGGAAGAAGCGGTCAGGCAACTCATTATTTTCAAAGTAAGGGACTGAACTGTGAAAACGGCGGTGGATGGATGGAAGTGAACTTTAAATTAAATAATTAATCATGGGCTTTATAAGTAATTTTTTCGGGATTAAATCTGTAGATTATAGTGCATTAACCCGAGCAGGAGCAATAATAATTGATGTTAGATCAAGTGCTGAATTTGCAAGTGGACATATAAAAGGTTCGAAAAATATTGAATTACAACAATTAAAAAATCAACTTAGCAAAATCCCAAAAGACAAGGTGATTATTACTTGTTGTGCATCAGGAATGAGAAGCGCTTCTGCAAAATCAATATTATTGCAAAGTGGATTTCCTGAAGTTCATAATGGTGGCGGTTGGATGAGTCTTCAAAATAAACTTTAAAAAGATGATTAGAATCATTTTTTAGCCTCTGCTTTTCACTTATCTTTGTTTTTCCAAAATTTAAAAAAACATAGCATGCAACTGTGGAATAAATTAAACAAGGAGGATTTAGAGAAACATTTAAGAGAGATCGGACATAAATTTGTCACCATATCTTTTTATAAATACGCTAAAATTGTAAATCCTCAGCTCTTTAGAGATCACCTATTTCAAATGTGGTCGCAATTTGATGTAGTAGGTCGCACCTACATTGCACACGAAGGAATTAATGCTCAAATTGCCGTTCCTACAGAATTCTTAGGTGAGTTTAGAGACGCTTTATACGGAATTGAATTTCTAAATAATGTCCGCCTAAATTTTGCCGTGGATGATGCAGAAGCTGAATTTCCTTTTTTAAAATTAAAAATAAAGGTCCGAGATAAAATTCTAGCAGATGGTCTAGAAGATGAAAATTTCGATGTTACTAAAATTGGAAAACATTTAAAAGCAGCGGAATTTAATGAACTCACCAACGATCCCGATACGATTTTAATTGATTTTAGAAATCATTACGAACACGAGGTTGGTCATTTCAAAGGAGCACATCTTCCCGATGTGGATACTTTTAGAGAATCCCTTCCTTATATTGAAGAAACAATTCTCAAAGGCAATGAAGATAAAAATATAGTAATGTATTGCACAGGTGGCATTCGTTGTGAAAAAGCATCTGCATGGTTCAAGCACAAAGGCTTTGAGAATATCCATCAGCTGGAAGGAGGAATTATTAAATATGCCAACGACGCAAAAGAATTAGGATTAGAAAATAAATTTATTGGGAAGAATTTTGTCTTCGATGAAAGAAGAGGAGAAAGAATCTCTGATGATATTATTGCAGTTTGCCACCAGTGTGGTGCTCCTGCGGATACGCATACCAATTGTGTAAATGATGCTTGCCATTTACTCTTCATTCAATGCGACTCCTGCAAGGAAACAAAGAAAAATTGTTGTTCTGACGATTGTTTAGATACCATAAACTTACCCCTCGAATTACAGAAAGAATTGAGGCAAGGAAAAGACAATAGCAATAAGATTTTCAAGAAAGGGAGATCAAATAAATTACCCTATAAGCTCAATACAGAAAAACCATTATCTTTGATTGAACATTCAGCAAAAAAATAAGATGCTTTTTACAATTAATTGGGCGGTAAATTCTGAGATTATTGATGGTTATCGTACACCAAATTTATACGGATTACTATTCGTTTCAGGATTAATTCTCGGCTATTTTGTGGTTAAAAAAATGTTCCAAAAAGAGCAGATTGGAAATGACACTTTAGACAAATTAGTAATGTACATGGTGCTTGCCACCATCATTGGAGCTCGATTAGGTCATGTTTTGTTTTATGGTCCTTATTATGATACGATTTCTAATGGAGTAATATTGGAAAGAGGTTATTTTTCCCATCCTGGAGATATAATTAAAATTTGGGAAGGTGGATTGGCCAGTCATGGTGCGGCACTAGCAATACTTATTTCACTTTATATTTTCTCTAAAAAAGTTGTCAAAAAATCATTATTGTGGACGCTAGATCGAATGGCTGCACCAATTGCCATCGGAGCTGCATTTATTCGCTTTGGCAATCTAGTCAATCACGAAATGGTTGGACATGTAACCACAGTTCCTTGGGGATTTAAGTTTTTACATCATGATTGTGGCTATCCATACCAATGTGATTGGTCTATGATTCCAGTGAGACATCCAACGCAACTATATGAAGCACTTTGCTATTTGTTTGTTTTTGGACTGCTCTTATTCCTATTTTGGAGAAAAGAATTATGGAAAAAGAAAGGATTTATTTTTGGAGTATTTCTCGTACTTGTATTCGGTACAAGATTTTTTATCGAATTTCTTAAGGAAGGTCAAACAGCGAGAGATTTTGATTATTTCATCAATACAGGTCAAATGCTCAGCATCCCATTTGTAATTGCTGGAATATTTCTTGTCTATAAATCATGGAGGACAGATGAACCTCAAAATAGCTAAAGGTTCTTAAATCTATAAATTGCTTTGAAAATTACTTAGTGTAATCATGACAATTTGTTTGAAATATGAATTTCCTTCTTATATTTGCTTTTCAATTTTAATACTTCATTAAATGGCCGTTAAATCAACAACTGCAAACAAATCAATAGCAATGAAAACAAGTGCTACTCAGAAAACAAAGTTTCCAAAAGAAACTTATGTGAAATGGTACAAAGACATGCTATTAATTCGTCGTTTTGAAGAAAAAACTGGACAGTTATACATTCAACAAAAATTTGGTGGATTTTGTCACCTATATATTGGTCAAGAAGCAATTGTAGCAGGAACGGCAAGTGCTTGTCGCCCTAATGATAAACACATGACTGCCTATCGTGATCACGCGCATCCATTAGCATTAGGAACTGATCCGCGTGTGCTTATGGCTGAATTATATGGTAGAAGTACAGGTTGTTCTAAAGGTAAAGGTGGATCTATGCACTTTTTTGATAAAGAGAAAAACTTTATGGGGGGTCACGGAATTGTAGGTGCTCAAATACCAATGGGTACAGGTGTTGCTTTTGCAGAACAATACAATAACACTGATAATGTTGCTGTAGTTTCTATGGGTGATGGTGCCGTACGTCAAGGTGCTTTGCATGAAACATTCAACATGGCAATGAATTGGAAATTGCCCGTTATTTATATTATTGAAAATAACAATTACGCAATGGGAACATCGGTGGAAAGAACGACCAATGTAACAGATTTGTCAAAAATTGGATTATCATACGAAATGCCTTCAAAAATAGTAAATGGTATGCGACCAGAAGATGTTCATGATGCGATGGAAGAAGCATGTAATAGAGCAAGAAGAGGAGACGGACCTACATTACTTGATATTCGTACTTATAGATTTAAAGGACATTCTATGTCTGATCCACAAAAATATAGAACGAAAGAAGAATTGAACGAGTGGATGGAAAAGGATCCTATCGAACATGTATTAGAAGTAATTAAGTCGAATAAATGGCTGAATGAAAAAGAAATTGAAGACATTAGTTTGTGGGTAAAAAAAGAGGTTGAAGAGTCAGTAACATTTGCAGAAAATTCACCCTACCCAGAAGCACATGAACTGTATGAAGACATATATGTTCAGACAGACTACCCTTATATTAAAGAATACTAAAAATTATAATACATGGCTGAAGTTGTTTACATGCCTAAATTAAGTGACACCATGTTAGAAGGTGTTGTTGCTTCTTGGACAAAGAAAATTGGAGATACCGTAAAGGAAGGTGAAATTCTTGCTGAAATCGAAACGGATAAAGCGACAATGGAATTCGAATCTTTTTATGATGGCGTCTTGCTTCATATTGGAGTAGAAACCGGTCAAGCGGCACCTGTAAATTCTATTTTGGCAATTATTGGTCAAGCAGGTGAGGATATCAGTTCATTAATTGCTGGAAGTCCAGTTGCTGCAAATCCTGTAGAGGAAGTTATTCCAAGTCCCGCACCAACCATTGAAGCTCCAAAAGCTACTCCAGTTGCTGCTCCAGTTTCCGAACCATCTGTAAAATCAAACCCTACACCAAGCCATAATAGTAATTCTGATCGTTTATATGCTTCGCCTCTTGCTAAGAAATTGGCGGAAGAGAAAGGTATTGACATCAATTTGGTTGGAGGAACAGGAGAGAATGGCAGAATTGTGAAAAGAGATGTAGATCATTATGTTCCTTACACCGCTTCAAATACTCCAAGTTATTCAGCCGCTCCAGCTGGTGTAGAATCGTTTGTAGATGAACCGATTAGTCAAATGCGTAAAACTATTGCACGCCGTTTGGCTGAAAGTAAATTCACAGCACCTCATTTTTATTTGACGCTAGATATTGATATGGATAACGCCATGCAATCTAGAAAATCTCTTAATGCGCAAGATGGTGTTAAAGTTTCCTTCAATGACTTTGTCGTAAAAGCTGTTGCAATGGCGCTTAAGAAAAATCCAAATGTGAATAGCTCATGGTTAGGTGATGTAATTAGAAGAAATCAACACGTTCATGTCGGAGTTGCTGTAGCAGTTGAAGATGGTTTGTTGGTTCCGGTAATTAGATTTGCAGATACCAAGGGACTTTCTCAAATTTCTGCCGAAGTTAAGGATCTTGCAGGTCGTGCTAAAGATAAGAAATTACAACCTTCTGATTGGGAAGGGAATACTTTTACCATATCTAATTTAGGAATGTTTGGGATTGAGTCTTTTACTGCAATCGTTAATCCTCCTGATAGTTGCATCCTAGCCATTGGAGGAATTAAAGAAGTTCCAGTAGTGAAAAACGGACAAGTTGTTCCAGGAAATGTAATGAAAGTGACACTCTCTTGTGACCATCGTGTTGTCGATGGAGCAACAGGTGCAGCATTTTTACAAACATTTAAAGGCTACATGGAAAACCCTGTATCCATGCTACTCTAATTATTTTTCTTGTCTGTTAATCTTAAGTTTCTCAAGGTTAATATGTTAAAGTATTGTTTTGAGGAGTGATTTCTCAAATATGTATGTCCTATTGTCGTTAATTTTTGCTTATATTAGCTTATCTTAACTACAACTATGAACATTTTATTTAGATTTAAAATTCTACTCTGGATTTTACTTTTCCCCATAATCAGCAATGCCCAAGCTACCTTAAGAGTCACCGTACTCTCTGTTCAAACATTAAACAATGTGGACTGTGATGGACTTTTTCTCGGAAATAGCGACTTCGTTTGGGAATTTACAGCCACGGATAATTCCTTGGGACTCACCAATAATAACCCTGCCCTATTTGGGATCTACAATTTCAATTATGGCTATAAGAATAATGACAACGGTCCCTATTCTTTAGTTGCACCAAGTGGTAATTTCAATCCTAGTAATGGGAAATTTTTCGAGCATGAATATATTTGTCCAACAGATGTTCCAAGTGCCATCAACCTCGCTTGGGAAGCTTATGAAAATGATGATGCTGGAAATTATGACATCATTGGATTTACGGATGGTGAAACTGGAATTCAAAATGTGGTACTTCCAGTTCCTATTGCAGCTGGAACTTTAAATTATTCCTTCACTGCCTCCAGTACCGATGGATCTTGCAATCAAAACTATGTGATAAATCTATCCGTTGAGCGTCTACCAATTGTAGTTAGTTATTTAGATGATAATATATGCACAGCCAATACACTTGCATTAAATACCACTTATGCCTTTGGTTGGTGCAGTTCTACCTTGGAGACCAACGAACCAGCAGCCAATGATGTTCAAGCTTCTGGATCTGCCTGGGGAAAATTCACTGCGCCAGCAAGCGGTTCAGTACAAGTGCTTACAGATTTACCTGGAACAGATATTGGAACCTATATTGAAATCTACCATGCCGCAGATGGGGCAAATTGCACAGCAGGTTTACATCCCGTAAGCGGAACACCTTTAAAAAATAAATTTGAATTTCTTTCGCATGTAGACTATTCAGATGGTATTGATTTACTAGGTTTTGATCCAGAAAGTGACATTACTTTTGATGCTTGTAATCCTACACCTTTAATTTCTTATCAAAAGCTAATTCCAGGCGAAACTTATTATATTCAAATGACCGCAGACAATGTCACCTCCTATGGATATTATCAAATGCGCGTAAATAGTTTCAGCGGGACAGCACCAACTATGGAAGATATTCCTTGTTTGGCTGCACCCATTAATTATAATACAACTGTAATAACTCCTGCTCAAAATAGTACACCAACCACTACAATGACATTTGCTTGTGCTTTTGATGGTGGAAATAGTGCGGGTGAAACTGGTGAACAAAATACAAGTGCAAATCCCAATCAATACCACGCCTATGATTATCAGCATATCGCCGCTGGAAATACGGTGATGAATGAAAGTATTTGGCTTTCTTTTATTGCGCCTCAAAAGGGAAGAATTCATTTTGAAACTGATTATTTAAGCGCTCTTTATGGTGAAAGTGAAGCTTTATTTGGTTTTGATAAACAATTTGGACCAGGCGTTCCCACTGATTTTTTATGCTCTAATTTAAAATTTTTAAGTTCAGATGAAGGAGGTACCAACAGCTTTTTAGGAGGTGACCCAAGTGCAAAAATGGACCTAAGGTGCCTTGAACCTGGTTATAAATATTTCGGAATGATGGACCCTTCTGATAATATAACAGCCTTAAGCGGACAAGATATTTCTGCATGGATATATGACCCAAGTATTTCAGACCCGTCTTTAAATCCTCCCGGAAATGACATACTTTGTCTGGCACTTCAAGATACTTTATATGAAGTTCCCGTAATTCCAGCCAATACAAACCCAACTTTTCAAGCTGTAGCTGGGTCAAATGTACTGGCGTGTCGAGAATATTTAGCTGGTGAACCCGCAATTGATCCGATTCCAACGAACTGCGCCAATCAAACAGTTTGGCATTATTTTACAGCTCCACCTTCTGGTGCCGTTGAATTAAGTATTAGAGCCTATATCGGAATGGATTTGTTGCGCTTTAATGTTTTTGAACTTCTCAATGGAACGAATTGTTATGGTGGTTTGCAACCTGCAACCTATACACTGGATGGAACACGTTATACTCCTGCAATAACTCCAATTATTTCTGGATCAGCAAGCTACAACGGTCATCAAGAAACCATTTGTTGTATGGAAATCGGTAAAGTGTATGCTATTCAAATTGATGGTGGATCCGCTGGAGATGAAGGACAGTATATCATTGAATATATTAAAGAATTAGAAAGTGATGCCGGTGATATTTATGCAACAATTTCAAATGGAAATAATGCAAGTATTTTAAATTTAGATACCGCATTTGTTTGTTTTGGCGATACGCTAACGCCTGGAATTTTAGTAGATGGAATTGGACAATCAACCGCCGCACTTCCTTCTTGTTTGACTCCTGGATATGTGTTACATCAATTTCCATCACCTGCAAATCCAATAGCCAATTCAGGATTCTCCTTTATAGATTCTATTCAAGGACTCAACGGGAACTTAATCAATAATGGCAATGGAAGTGGAGTCTTCGGAAATCCTTTATTTAATACGCTGTATTATTTATCTCCAGCTGGAGATAACCCAAGCAATTGGGGTACTTTTAATTGTTCTAGTGCGACCGTTGAAAATGGAATTCCAGTGGTTTATCTGCAGGCTTTAAATACAAATTTCAACTATAACACTTCCAATTGTACTTTAAGTCTCACCGCTAGCGGTGGATTAAATTCATTTAATGGAGCACCTTATACCTATGCAATTACAAATCCTCTAGGAACGGTCGTTGCCAATGGTAATTTAATGCCCAATACAAACTTCACTTATCTCGCTGCCATGTCAGGCATCTACACCATGACGATTAATGATGGTGCTTGTCCACAAATATTCACCTTCGATGCAAGTGGATGTAATAATCCTTGCACACCTACCACGAGCAATACCGCACTTGTGCTTTGCGCGGGAGAAAGTGTCTTATTAGGAGGGATACAACAGAATCAACCAGGAACTTATACCGATAACTTCACTTCCTCTCAAGGTTGTGATAGTATTGTAATCACACAACTTTCTTTCCATCCGATTATTGATCCAAGCTTACAGCAAATTACAATTTGTACTGGAGGAACTTATTCCATTGGAGGTAATAATTATTCAACAAGTGGATTGTATGTTGACACTTTAAGCTCCATAACAAGTTGTGATAGTATCGTCATCACAAGTTTGAATTTTAGTCCGATGATACTTAACTCTATAAATCAAACCATTTGCGCAGGAAGCACTTATAATTTTAATGGGCAAATATTAAATACAACAGGATTTTATAGTGACACCCTTATTACTTCAGGAAATTGCGATTCTCTAATTTTACTTTCCTTAATGGTGAATCCTCCATTGACCAGTTACACAAATGCTACCATTTGCGAAGGAGAAACTTATAGTTTTAATGGTCAAGACATTACCCAAAGCGGACAATTTAAGGATACCATTGCAAATGGAGCAGGTTGTGATTCCATATGTATCTTAGAACTTTCAGTGGTGAGTTGTATAGGTGATATACAAATAAGTAATTTGCTTACTCCTAATGGGGACAATCAAAATGATACTTGGAAAATTGATCAACCCGATTTAATTAAAGGTTGCGATGTTAAAATTTACAATCGTTGGGGAGAAGTACTCTACGAAACAAATGATTACAACAATGAATGGGACGGAACCAAAAATGGCGATCCCTTACCCGACGGTGTCTACTTCTACTCTATCCATTGTAAGGAACAAGAATGGAAGGGATCATTAAACTTATTAAGACTTAAAAAATAAAGGAATATGAAGAATTATTTTATCCTACTTTTCATGTCCTGTTTTAGGCTACTGCACGGACAACAAGTACCACAATCAAACACTTATTTATTTAATAAATACAGTTTCAATCCAGCCTATGTTGGCATGGAAAAATGCACGCAAATTTCTGCTTCCCATCTAAATCAATGGTTGCGCATTGAAGGCGCCCCTGCTACAAGTTTATTCAATGCAAGTACAAGTATTGGAAAACATTTTGGAGCAGGCGGACAACTATTAATTGATAAGATAGGCATGCTGCAGCAGTTCTCCGGTATGGGAACAATTTCTTATGGATTCAATATTCAAACCAGACATGAAATTAGAATTGGAGCATCCATTGGATATAACCAATATAGGCTCAATCCTTCAAGCGCAATAGTATTTGACCCTCTAGATCCAATAGTGAATGGAGGGAACCAATCCTCAGGGGTGATCAATACTGATATTGGGGTTACTTATCGATTCGAACAATTTGAATTGGGAATTTCAACGAAACAATTGATTCACAGTTTTTCGAATTTTGGATATACCAATTTACCAGGTTATGGTCTAAAACGACATGCAGTTGGATATGCCGCATATACTATTCCCTTATCAAAAACATGGGATGTTCAACCCTCATTACTCATGAAAGGAATTAACAATGTAATGCAGGTGGATATCAATAGTTCCTTCATTTATAAAAAGAACTTGCATTTAGGTCTTTCCTACCGCACACAAGTTGGACTTATTGGACGCATTGGAATTCAATTGAAAGATAGATTTTTATTTGCTTATGCCTATGAAGCACCTATGGCTAATATTGCGTCCTACAGTGCAGGATCGCATGAATTAATCATGAGTTTAAGATTTTGTAAGAGCCCAAGAGAAAAACAAGAAAAAATTAGCCGGAATCCCATTCACGATACCATAGTAAAAATTGTCTATCAAGATATTTACCATGTGGACACTTTGAATATTAGTACAGTAGATACCATTTATATTAAAGAAACAAGCGAAAAGAAAGAAGAGATTCTTTCCAGCTCCATCGAAAAAACGATTTATTTTGAATTTGATCGAGCACTTATTGAAAAAGAGTCTATGGGAGCTATTGAAGGACTCATCAATATCCTTCTTCAGAATCAAAAAATCAATGTCTACTTGGATGGGCATACCGATGCTATAGGGGACATAAGCTATAATGAGAAACTTTCAAAAGATCGTGTAGACGCATTAAAAGATTTATTGCTCATGAATGGTATAGCGGCGAATAGAATCAAGTGCAACTACCATGGCGAAAGTAAACCTAAGAAAAGTAATATCGATCAAGTTGGAAGAGCTGTCAATCGAAGGGTTGATATCCGTTTAATTCAAGAATAGAGAATAGTCACATATTTTTAAGGAACAATTCACTAAAATACCCCATTGATCCGAACATGCGGCGAGCTGGCTTAAAGCGCATCTCGACTTACTTCGGCCCTTCGACATACCTCGGCAAGCTCGGCACAAGCACTCAGGGGAGTCCAGGCTCAGCACAAGTACTTTACACAAGTGCCAAAGTACAAGTCGCTCAATGTGCTCTTAAAAGTGGATCGAATCCTAATAAGTAAATTAAAATCTATTTTTGCTGTTTCATTTAATCATTTTTATTATTTTTTGTATATTACATTAATAATTATATTGTATATTTGATTAAATAATTAATAATAATGGAATCCTTAGAACAAAAATCAAAAGTAATAATCGAATCTGTATCCTTGGATTTTATCCGAACATTTTACAATACGATCGATTGGGACAGCCGATTAATTGGAATCGTTGGTGCCAGAGGTACCGGAAAAACTACCATGCTAATTCAACATTTAAAATCTCAATTTCCATTTTCGGATGAAGCAATATATTTAACATTAGATGATATTTATTTCACAAATCATACATTGGTAGAAACCATTGAACGATTTAGACAAAAAGGAGGTAAGTACCTATTTTTGGATGAAGTTCATAAATATCCAAATTGGGCAAGGGAAATCAAGAATATTTATGACTATTACATAGATATTAAAATTGTATTTACCGGTTCATCCATAATCGATTTATTAAAACAAGAAGTAGATTTAAGTCGCAGAGCTGTAATGTATGAATTACCAGGACTTTCATTTCGAGAGTATTTACATTATGCTAGTGTAGCTAATTTACCTTCCTATACATTAAACGAAATACTCAGTAATCACAGTCAAATTAGCGCTGAAATTGTTTCTAAAATTAAACCCTTAAAGCATTTTGATGATTACTTGAGTTTCGGCTATTACCCTTTTCATTCTGAGAGTAAAGCAACCTACCACTTAAAATTAGAGCAAGTTGTTCGAATGATAATTGATGTAGAACTCCAATTCATTGATGGTTTCGATGTCCAAAAGTCGCGTAAGATATACCAACTTCTTTATATTCTGGCATCTAATGTTCCATTCAAGCCGAATATTTCTAAGCTCAGTGAAAAAATTGGAATTCATAGAAATACACTCGTAAATTACATTTATTACCTTGAAAAAGCTAGATTAATTAATAGCATGTCTGCCACTGGAAAAAGCATTAGCACATTACAAAAACCCGATAAAATCTTTTTGGAGAATCCTAATTTATGCTATGTATTGGCTCCTGAATTTGTCAATAAAGGAACATTGCGAGAAACGTTTTTACTCAACCAGTTAACCTACAAACACCAAATTAGTTTACCTAAACAGGGCGATTTTTTAATAGATGAGACAATCACAATTGAAGTTGGTGGTAAATGGAAAACAAATAAGCAAATCGTTGGTTTACAAAATGCCTACATCGCAGCAGATGACATAGAAATAGGCTCCTTCAATAAGATTCCCTTATGGCTGTTTGGATTTCTTTATTGATACACAGTTGGTGGATCGAGCGGCCATAGCTAGCCTCGATAAATTCCTCCTCCGTCGGAACACTCGGATAGCTTTTATTAAACTTATGGAGAAATATGGATGACTCAAAGCTCGAAACTAACTTGGATTGATTTTCCGAAAACAAATTTCAAAAACATTCAACATTCAATCGCTTGGAAAAACACAGTTAATGAAATGTCAAAATACCCAACAATGGCTTTAAGTGTGCTAATCGAGATATTCACTTTCCCCGTTTCAATTCTAGAAATATGAATCCCGGTATCGTTAAAAAAGTCTTCTTGCGTAATGCCTTTTTTCAAGCGCAAGGCTTTTAATCCCATTACAATAGCGGCTAATAATTCTTCGTCTTTTATTTGAGCTTTGCCCATGAGAACAAAATGACGAATTCATCATTTAATAATTAATGACTTATTTGTCATTTTTGATGATTTTTATTACTTTTATGGAAATAAAGATTATATAATTGATTTTATGAAATGTTTTCCTGTCATTCTATCACTTTTATTACTCGTAACTTCATATTCCCAGTCTAACCTCAAAGTAATGGCAAGCGCAGGAAGGGTAGCGAAAAATCTAAATCCTTTAGTTTTTGGACCTAATTATACCATGTCTTACACAGTAGGAGAGCCTTTTATTTACACAGGAACCTTGGTGTCCAACAAACGATTCTTTAATGGTTTTCAGCAACCGGATGCCATGGTGCCAATTGGACCAGGAGTTGTGGGGCAAATGCCAACACAACCCATATTTAAAATATACCCCAATCCTTTTGATTCTTATTCTATCATAGAAGCCCCAAAGGAATACGAAGAAGTAGAATTGAAATTGCAACTCATTGATGGCAATGGAAAGTTGGTTTTTGAAGAAATTATGACAGGAGCGAGGCACAAAGCAGACTATTCCAGTAATCTCGAACCGGGAACTTATTTTCTAAACATCTACCAAATCAATGGTGAATTCCTTGAACAGATTAAACTCATCAAAATAAAACAACAATAATGAAAAATTCATTTCGCAGTCTATTCCTTTGTGCTATTCTATTTCTAATACAAGGGATCAGTTATGCACAGTCTAGTGCACCCAACGGTATTAATTACCAAGCAGTAATTAGAGACAATCTTGGCGCCTTAGTTTCAAATACTCCCATTGCAATTAGAGTAAATATTCGTCAAAACTCAGCTACGGGAATTGTTGTCTTCTCAGAAAAACATTTAGTGACCACTACACAGTATGGTTTAGTGAATTTTGTAATTGGAACAGGCTCATTTTTAAATGGTGGAGCTTTTTCTACCATCAATTGGGGAAATGGACCTTACTTTTTGGATTTAGGAGTAGCATTAACAGGCTTACCCAACCCAACAAGTTATTTGGCTTATGGCACACAACAGATGATGAGTGTTCCTTATGCTCTTTATGCCAAGTCTTCAGGTAACTTATTAAACCAATGGAAATATGGAACAGGAGTTCCAGCAGTCAGTTTAGGAACTATAGGGGATTACTATCTTGACACCGCCACAGGAAATGTATACAATAAAAATAGTGGTACTTCTTGGATTTTAATTTCCAATATTATGGGTCCGCAAGGCGCAATTGGTTTAACGGGTGCTCAAGGTATTCAAGGCATCCAAGGTTTAATAGGTCCAACTGGAACAATGGGTCCTATCGGTTTAACTGGCGCGACAGGTCCAGCAGGTACACAGGGTATTCAAGGTTTGCCTGGCACAAATGGAACAAACGGAGCTGTCGGAGCAACTGGCCCAATCGGATTAACAGGGCCTACAGGCCCAGCAGGTACACAGGGTATTCAAGGTTTAATAGGACTAACAGGAGCAACGGGTCCAACAGGCCCTATCGGTTTAACTGGTCCCGCAGGTACAACTGGTGCACAAGGAATTCAAGGTTTAACAGGTCCAACGGGTCCTATCGGTTTAACTGGTCCCGCAGGAACAAATGGAGCTAACGGTGCAACGGGTCCAACAGGACCAATTGGCTTGACAGGACCAACAGGTCCAGCAGGAGCTCAAGGTATACAAGGATTGCCTGGAGCTAACGGTACGAACGGTGCAACTGGTCCTATCGGTTTAACTGGTCCCGCAGGTACAACTGGTGCACAAGGAATTCAAGGTTTAACAGGTGCTACTGGTCCAATCGGTTTAACTGGTCCCGCAGGAACAAATGGAGCTAACGGAGCCACGGGTGCAACGGGTCCCGCAGGTAATACTGGTGCACAAGGAATTCAAGGATTAACAGGCGCAACTGGTTTAACAGGAGCAACCGGTCCAACAGGCCCTCAAGGAATTCAAGGATTGCCAGGAACGAATGGAACAAATGGAGCTAACGGTGCTGTTGGTGCAACTGGTCCAATAGGATTAACTGGACCAGCAGGAACAAATGGAGCTAACGGTGCAACTGGTCCTATAGGTTTAACTGGTCCCGCTGGAGCAACTGGCGCCCAAGGAATTCAAGGTTTACCCGGAACAAATGGAACAAACGGTGCTGTTGGAGCAACAGGTCCTATCGGTTTAACAGGTGCCGCAGGAACAAATGGAACGAATGGACAAAGTGCCTATCAAGCAGCAGTTTCGAATGGTTTTGTAGGTACAGAAGCTCAATGGTTGACTTCACTACAAGGAGCTCAAGGTATTCAAGGACTAACTGGTGCCACTGGTCCGGCAGGAGCTCAAGGAATTCAGGGTGTTGCTGGTGCAAATGGAACAACTGGCCCCATCGGTTTAACGGGTCCCGCAGGCGCTACTGGTGCTCAAGGAATTCAGGGTGTTGCTGGTGCAACAGGTACAAATGGATTAACTGCATTAGTTAAGACTAGCACAGAACCTGCATCAGCAAATTGTACCTATGGAGGCACTAAAGTAGAAACAGGCTTAGATGCCAATAATAATGGTATTTTGGATATCAGTGAGGTTAACTCTGCGCAAACTACTTATGTATGTAATGGCGCTGGAACTAGTGGAGGATTTGTTCCAACTCAGGGCATTAAAATGGGAATAGCAACAACAACAACATGGACTTGCCCTACAAATGTAAATCAAATCCAAGTTGAGTTATGGGGAGCTGGTGGCGGTGGCGGTGGCAGAGCAGGTTACAGATGTGGAAATTCGGGAGGTAGTAATTGTGGTGTTACGGGATGTAATGTATCTATTGGTGGATTAAATGGTGGATCAGGTGGTAAAGGTGGTTATAATAAGCAAGTTATAAATGTAACTCCATCTCAAACTTATACTATAACCATTGGAGTTGGAGGTGCATTTGGATCTGCCGGTCCAGATGGTTCAACAACTTATTGTCAAACTAATCACCCAGCTTGTAATGGTGCAACTGGTCAAACCGGAGGGGTTTCCTCTTTTTCAAACCTCCTAATTGCAAATGGAGGAACTGGTGGGACAGGAGGTCTTATGACTACGGTAGCTGGAACACTATCTACTTGTGATCCAATTGGCTACGGTACAGATGGTTTAAATGGTTCCGTCTTTAACTATATTTATCCAAACCCAACAAATGGAAGCAGAAGCTACATGCCAGTTGGTTATGTAGTTGATTTTCCTGGAAATGGTGCAACCGGAGGAATTTCTTATAGAGTAATAAATTCAGGTGTTATGCCTCAAAATGCAACTTCTGGTGAAAATGGATTTTGTATAATTACCTATTAATAAAAATATTAATTAGAAATACAATCTTCTAATAAATCAACAGATTATTCCAGCAATCTCGAACCGGGAACTTACTTTCTAAACATTTACCAAATTAATGGTGAATTCATTGAGCAGATTAAACTCATCAAAATAAAACAACAATCATTAAAAACTAATATTAACCACCCTACTCTCATTAAGTGCATTCTCACAAATCCCTAAGTATGTTCCTGCAAATGCACTAGAACTTGATTTCGGTATTTAATAATAATTAATGAGATCAAGTAGGAAGAGCTGCCAATCGAAGGGTTGATATCCGTTTAATTCAAGAATAGAGAATGTTAAAATTTTAAGGGTGTGAAATAAAAGTAAAAATACTTCGCTTAGTATTTATGATTCTGATTATCAAATCATTAATATTTATTTCACACTCTTAAAACTTTTCTATGAAAATTAAATTCGCACTACTTTTATGTATTGCAGCAGTCCTAGCTTCGTGCAAAAAAGATCAGAACAAAAAGCCAGATCCAACCTGTGATTCGAGTAATACCAAATTCAATCAATTGTTCAATTTGCAATTGTCATTACCTTCAATGAACGATAGTATTACGATTGATTCCTACACACATCAATATTCTTTTAAAGTATCTAATAACGAGGTTTTGTGCCAGATTGGTTATCAAGCTTATCCAGGTATGGATACCATTCCGTATACCTTTGAATTGTTTGACAGTACAACGAATAGTCTGATTTATAGTGGAAATCATTTACTTTCCTCTTTGTCTACAACCTATGTATCTATTGTTCCTGTAAATTTAATTGCAAGCCATAAGTACACTATTTCAAGAATACAACCAATAGATAATGGGAATCCAGCCAATTTAACGGGAAGATTGGCCTTAATTGGATTTCAAGTAGTTAATCAATTAAGTTTTCCTATTAACAATAATGGAATAACTATTTTAAGTTCAGATTTTGTAGGCGGAATAAGTGGCTCACATGAAAATTGCGCACTGCCATACATTGATTTAGTCTTTCAATAAAAAAAATTAGAGGGCTTCTTCGGAAGCCTTTTAGAATTAAGAATCTCTACCGAAGGAATGAATATCATTATGATTCTCCTCAATTTTATCTTTTATGAATTGAATACTCTTAGATAAAATAAATAAATCTGGACTTGCATTTTTCGCCAACCAAGCCCAAGAATCTTCTTCATGATCTACAGCTCTTCCTATATGATAAAGCAGATCGAATTTATTTTCAAGCAGCCACTTCTGAGCAGGCACAAGACCTTCCGCTGCATTTATCATCGCCATCAAATGAGCGAATCCATTTTCTATCAGCCAATCACGAGAATTTTGTCTTAAATAAATCGCTTCGGTAGCATGAAAAAGTTCAGGATATCCCATTTCTTTCAAACCCAATTGAATTAATTGATCTCCCTCAATTGCTTTTGCCCATGCCAATACAATTTTCGCCTCGTATTGAATGGACTTCAATTCAATTGTTTTTTTAGCTTCCTTTTTGGGTGATGATTTTTTAAAAAATTTAAACATAATAATAGATTAAATTAAAAAAACCAAGTCGCTACCAAAATGGCAGTGATGACACAAATCAAATCTACCAATAGCATCGAACCAAGCGTATAGCGGGTATTCTTCACATTAATAGAACCGAAATAAACTGCAATGACATAGAAAGTTGTTTCAGCGCTGCATTGAAAAATACAACTCAATCGTCCAGTGAAGGAATCAGGACCATAATTTCTCATGGCATCAATCATAAATCCACGAGAACCACCCGAGCTAAAAGGTCTTAACATAGCGACTGGAAGCGAATCTGTTACTTGTTTTGTTACGCCTAACCAACCAAATCCTTGTGAAATCCAAGCGCTAATAATTTCAAATAAGCCACTATTTCGGAACAACGAAATGGCAACCAACATGCCCAAAACATAAGGAAAAATAGTAACCCCTGTTTTCAAACCATTCTGTGCACCAGAAACAAAGGCATCAAAAATAGTGGTTTCCTTTTCTTGAAATCTCTTTTCTTTAGCAAAGGAAAAAATCAATGTGAAACCAATAATAGCGATCAGTAACAGACCAGATAAATTACCTGTGAAATAATTCTTAGAAATTAAATCTAAATGATTGACATAAAATAACAAGCCTACGATTCCCGCAACCAAAGCCATTAAAGTAGCAATGAGCGCTGCACTTTTAAAATTTACTTTTTGACGAATGCCTACGATTACAAAAGCAGCAATGGTGCCAACGAAAGAAGTGATGATACAAGGCAACATTACATCTGCAGGATTACTGGCGTTTTCAGCAGCGCGGTATCCAATGATAGAGGTCGGAATTAAAGTTAAACCAGCAGCATGCAAACACATAAACATAATTTGCGCGTCGCTTGCCTTTTCTTTGTCCGGATTTAATTCCTGTAAACTCTGCATTGCCTTTAATCCAAATGGAGTGGCAGCAGAATCTAAACCAAGGAAATTGGCAGCAAAATTGAGCGTCATGTAAGAAATAGACTCGTGATTTTTTGGAATACTTGGAAATACTTTCACAAACACTGGACTCAATAATTTAGCAAGCTTTTCTGCCGCACCAGAGTCGATTAACAATTGCATAATCCCACAGAAAAAAGCCAAATAAGCAATCAATGGAATAATTAAATCCAATAAACTATTCTTGCAGGTGGGTAATAATCCATCAGATTTTTGGACTCCACTAAAAATTTGGACACTTTTATTTTTAAACTGATAAGTAGTATCCGCATCTGTTGAGCATTTGTTCACAATAAATGTTTGCTCTGGTGCAGCCTTTATGCTGTCTTGAAGATCCTTTGGGAAAGAATTTAAATAACGTTCCCCAATGAGAACAGGGTCCTCTTTTTCACCATTAAGAACAAAATCTACTGAATAATGCTGTGAAGTGAACATCCCTATTACTATAAAAAGAATAGAGGAAATAAAAATTATGAGCCAAAATCTACTTAATACCATAAAACGAATTTCGCAATTAATTTAATATATGATGCCTTGTACTTGAAAATGTATTAACATACGTTATTGAATTAAATAATTTTTGATGTAAATGAGATTTAAAACAAATAAAGAAGATAGCTTTGAAAAAAAATTGAAATGATAACTGAATTTCACGCAGAAAACACTCGAGGATATGCCAATCACGGTTGGTTAAAAGCGAAACATTCTTTCAGTTTTGCATCTTGGCAAAATCGCCACCGCATGCACTTCGGGGCATTGCGAGTACTGAACGATGATATCGTAACTGGAGGACAAGGCTTCGGAAAACATCCGCATGACAATATGGAAATCATCACGATTCCATTGAGAGGAGCCTTAAGACACGAGGACAGTATGGGGCATACTGAAGTTATTAATGCTGGAGAAGTTCAAGTGATGAGTGCTGGAAAAGGTATTTATCACAGCGAAGTCAATGATTCGAAGACAGAGGAAATTAATCTTTTTCAAATTTGGATTTTCCCAAACAAACAGCAGGTTGAGCCCAGATACGACCAAATCCAATATGATATCAAGGAGGCAAAAAATCAATTTCTACAACTAGTATCTCCATCAAAAGAAGATCAAGGAACCTGGATTCATCAGGACGCATGGATTTCTATTATTGATTTAGATGAAAAAAAAGAAATTAATTATTCCCTAAAAAGTGAAGAAAATGGTGTTTATATCATGAATATTGAAGGGGAACAAAAAATAAATACTGAAATATTAAAACAAAGAGATGCTGTAGGTGTTTCTGAAACAAATGAAGTGACTATAGAATCAATAAAATCAGGAAGACTATTAATCATAGAAGTCCCAATGAAATTTTAAATATGAGAGAAAAATTATTACACGATTTAAATAATCGATACGCAACCAAGAAATTTGATTCCACAAAAAAAGTAAGCGATGCTGACTTTCAATTGATTTGTGAAGCACTAAGATTATTTCCAAGTTCTTACGGTTTACAACCCGTTAAATTTATTATTGTAAAAACGGAATCTATTCGTTTAGAACTTCAAAAATCCGCTTTCGGTCAAACACAAATCAGTGAAGCATCTCATTTAATTGTCCTTTGTGCCTTAGATTCAATTAGCCACGACGATGTTGATGGTCATGTAAAATTACTTGCTGATACGCGTGAAATGGAAGTAGAGAAACTGGTTGGATTTGGAACTCAAATCAAATCTTCTATTGAAAAAATGTCAGAAGAAAGCATGCAGGTATGGAATGACAAACAAGTCTATATTGCTTTAGGGCAATTGCTACATACTTGTGCTGTATTACACATAGACGCAACCCCAATGGAAGGGTTTAACAAATCAGAGTTCGATAGAATATTGAATCTAAAAGAACAAAATTTACACAGTGTTCTTGCTTGTCCAATCGGATATAGATCCGAAGATGATGCGTATAGCAAAATAAAAAAAGCAAGAAAATCGATGGATACTTTATTTGAAATAAGATAATTCTTTTTCTTGTTCACTTTTCGATGTGCATAAATTGAGCTTTTTTAACGAATTTCTTAGTGAAAATCAGCTAAAAATGGCTATTTTTGGGCATATATGAAGTTATTTGCATTTTCTTGTGTTTTATATCTAAGCATTTTCGCTACCGTTTTTGGACAAGTAAAGATAAGTGCTAGTGATCGCGATGATTTGCAAAACATCATTTACAGTTTCAATCAACTGGATCAAAAATCAGAAATTCTAAAGCAATATCCGATCAATAAAATCGGGGACGATTTTTACCTTTCTTTTTTGGGGAAGATCAATAATGATTTTAGTAAAGGATATTTTCAAAACAAATCAATAATTGTTGGAAAGCCAATCTCTTCCATTGTAAGTGTTAAAATCAAACTAAATGATTTGGCCTCAATTGATCAAATTCAAGGGATTTCCTATTTATCAATTGCATCAAAAATCAACAATCAACTTGATAAAGCTGTTAAAGATATGCATGCTGACAGTGTTCAACAAGGTATTGGTTTACCACAAGGATATACCGGAAAAAATGTTTACATCGGAGTAACCGACTGGGGTTTTGATTATACCTCACCAGTTTTTTATGACACTTTAATGACGCAATCTCGCATTGTCGCAGCATGGGATCAATTTAAATTAAGCGGCCCCCACCCTAATGGATTTCCTTATGGTACGGAATATAATACCACTAGTGAATTGCTTGCGGCAGGTTCAGATACCTCTAATATTTATTCTTACGGGACTCACGGGACACATGTGGCCTCTATCGCAGGTGGTGCAGGCGCAGGAACCAACTACAGAGGTGTAGCTTATGAAGCTAATTTTCTTTTTGTGACTTTCCTTGTTGATGAATCCGCTGTACTAGATGCTTGGGAGTGGATGTATCAAAAAGCGCAGGCAGATGGAAAAAGATTGGTGATAAATATGAGTTGGGGATTGTATCACTTTGGAACGCTTGATGGAAATTCAATGTTGTCTCAGGCCATTACAGCCTATTCTAATCTTGGTGTTGTTTTTGCAAATTCTGGTGGGAATAATGGTAATGTAAACTTCCATCTGAAGAAAGTATTTGATAATAATGTTCTAAAATCAAAGGTAGATTTCTATTCTTATGGATCCAATGCTAATATGTGGGGACAAAGCATTCACGCTTGGGGAGAAGTGGGGAATTCTTTCTCTAACGGAATCATCGTTACCAATAGTTCTAATGCAGTCTTAGTGGAAAGTCCATATTATTCTACAGCAAGCACTCCCAACTATATTGATTCTTTCTTGGTGACCAATTCAGATACGATCTGGTATAACATTAGTGCAGATCAAGCACATCCTTTAAACAATAAACCTCAAATGCGTTTGCGTGTAAAAAACACCAATACAAGTTTAAAGGTATTACTAAAGTCGCAAGCTGATACTGGGATTGTGCATTATTGGAATGTCACAGAACTCACCAACGATGTTGGAAATTGGGGTATGCCATTCTCTTTTTCAGGATCAGGAACAGTAAGTGGAGATGCAGATAATGGAATAAGTGAGCCTTCCTGTTCGGATGATGTCATAAGTGTTGCAGCCTATGCTACTCAATATGCAACAGCAGGAGGAAGTTTGGTTGGAGGTGCTATTGCCTCATTTTCAAGTCATGGACCAAGATACGATGGAGTCATGAAACCGGATATTGCAGCGCCGGGGGTTTCGATCGCTTCTGCGATTTCATCCTTTACCAATTCCGCATTTACTTCCGTTGCAAGTGTTTCCTTTAACAATACTACCTATCATTTCGCTAAGTTTTCAGGTACCTCGATGTCTTCTCCAATGGTTGCTGGAGTTGCTGCTTTAATTTTACAAGCCAATCCCTACTTATCTGCAAGTCAAGTGAAAGAAATCATCAAAACAACAGCCCGTCAAGATAATTTCACTGGAGTAATTGTTGGTGCAAGTCCAATATGGGGAGCAGGAAAAATAAATGCTTATACAGCAGTAAAATTGGCTTTAAGCTTGGTTGGAACGAACGAAATTCACACAGATCTTACCTGGTCTGTTTATCCAAATCCAGTTTCTAAAGAATTACATTTTACGCTTTTAGATGAATTGCCAAATTCTTGTGATTTAATCACAGAGAATGGAACCGTAATCCCGAAGCAAATTAATTTAGGAGCTGTAAATGTTGCTGATCTCGCCCCTGGTAAATATTGGATTCGACTGCGCTACAATGATCGTGTTGAGCAAGATCTTTTTATAAAAAATTAATCACGTTTGAATTCCGTTAAGATTCTTCCTACGTACGATGTAGCAATAATTAAATCTCTCGCTGATGAGATTTGGCCAAAGGTCTACAGCACCATGATTTCTGCTGAACAAATTGAATACATGCTGAATTGGATGTATTCCATAGAAACGTTGCAGGAGAACATTGATCATGGGCATCAATTTTACCTCTACAATGAGAATGAAGTAGCGCTTGGATTTATGTGTATTCAACCTAATTTTGCTCCAAATGAAATGAAACTTAATAAATTATATGTTCAAGCGGATTGTCATCGAAAGGGAATTGGAAGAGCACTTATTGAAAGAGCTAAAAGTATCGCAAAAGAAAAGCAACAAACATCCATAGTTTTAAGAGTAAATAAAGGAAATCCAGCGGTTGATTTTTATAAGAATCTTGGATTTGAAATAACAAAATTAGAAGTATTGGATATTGGAGGAGGTTTTGTAATGGATGATTACATCATGTCGCTGCCCATTTAAATAAAAGACTATGTTAAAAATAGATATGCATACCCACATTCTTCCGAAGTCAATGCCCAATTGGACAGCGAAATTTGGATATGGTAAGTTTATAGAATTGATTCACAATGACAATGGAACCGCTGATATGATTCAGGGTGGCCAATTTTTTAGAACGATTAAAGAAAATTGCTGGGATGAAAATCTAAGAATCGAAGAATATAAAAAATACGAAACTCAAGTACAGGTTGTCTGTACTATTCCAGTAATGTTCTCCTATTGGGCCAAAACAAATGATTGTGTCGCTCTTTCTCAATTTTTGAATGATCATATAGCCGAATTAGTTCAGAGGTATCCGAAAAACTATATTGGTCTCGGGACAATACCTATGCAAGATGCACAGGCGGCAATCGATGAATTAGAGCGCATAAAAAAAATTGGTCTTGTCGGTATTCAAATTGGTTCCAATATTAACGATGAAAATTTAAGTGAAGATAAATTCTTTCCCATCTTTGAATCCTGTCAACGATTAGGATTAGCGGTAATGATTCATCCATGGCAGATGATGGGATTTGATAGCATGAAGAAATATTGGTTGCCCTGGCTGGTCGGAATGCCTGCTGAGACTTCCCGTGCAGCTTGTTCCATGATTTTTGGTGGCGTATTGGAAAGACTTCCTGAATTAAGGGTTTGTTTTTCACATGCTGGCGGATCTTTTTTACCAACGATTGGTAGAATAGAACATGGATTTAATTGTCGACCAGACTTAGTTGCTATTGACAATCCAGTAAACCCAAGAAATTATTTGGGCAAATTTTGGGTAGATTCCATTACACATGATATTGATGCCTTAGAATATATTCTTAAAATGCAAGGTTCTAATCGCGTTTGCTTAGGGTCTGACTATCCTTTTCCACTTGGTGATTTAGAAATCGGAAAATTCATTGAAGAAAGCGGACTTAATGCTGTGGACAAAGAAAATATATTTCACAATGCCACTTTAGAATGGCTGCAATTGGATAAAAAGAATTTTATCTAATCCAAATTCTATAGATGAATTTGGATTAGATAACTGCGATAGTTCAAGTTTTTGTGTCCTTTTACAAAAACTCGGTAATTTACTTAATGTAAAACCGAATTCATTGTTTCGGTATAAAAGGTTACTTCACCAGTGGTAATGTCATGAGTGCCTCCTACGATCCCGATTTGTCCACTTTCAATCATTTCTTTAAGGATCGGGCTGCGCTCCATTATTGATGTAACCGATCGATTTACATTTATAGCTGCAACATTCTCTACGAAAACTGAATTACTAGAATTTCGATTTTCCTTAGTCTGTATTTCATCATCAACTGCAGGTCTTATTTTGGTCAATAATGCTGTTAAATTACCCATTTCAACATGATCACAAGCACCTTTAACCGCTCCACATTTAGTGTGACCCAAAACTACTATGATTTTTGAGCCTGCAACTTTGCACCCAAACTCCATACTTCCTAAAATATCTTCATTGATGATATTTCCGGCAATACGCACACTGAAAATATCGCCCAGTCCTTGGTCGAAAATTAGTTCAGCAGACGTTCTACTATCAATACAACTCAGTATGACTGCAAAAGGATGTTGACCATCTACAGTTTCATTTGCCTGCTGTAAGAGATTTCTGTTTATTTTAAGATTATTCACAAATCTTTTATTACCATCTTTCAATAAGTTTAACGCCATTGTAGGTGTTATAGCCTCTTGCATTTCTTTTGTTAGTGTTTTCATTTTGATTTTGATTTTTTATGTTATGAAAAATTCATTTGCTTGATGTACTGCTGGGATTTCCGTCTCCTTTAATAACTGCTTAATATTTATTTCTATTGTTACAGCAATCGAAGTCATCGCGGTATCTGTTGGCCTATTCTCAAAAGGATCTTGCATGTGTTTAGCTGATTTTTCTAGTAAGAAAAATGAAGTTGAAATAGCGATCAATAGTGGTGTTTCGAATAAACCGTCTACACGCAAAGAAATAGCAAGTGTGATCACAAAAAGGTAAATTAAACCTTGCAGAAAGAGTCGATAAGTAACGGGAAATATGGTTGATTTAATGCGTTCACATTTTCCTTGAGCATCACAAAGTCGCACTAAGGTATTGTCTAATTGAACTTGATAAAAAACATCTAAATGATGCAAATCTTTAAGATGCTTGATGTCTTTCGCATTCAATTGAAGAAGCGACAACGGTTTATTGTTATGAAGTCTTATTTCTTTCAAGTCCTCTTCAGAGATAAAATTTTCTAAATTATCAGTGGCGTTCAATCCTCTTAAAGATTGACCCAATGAATGACACCAAGCTATTTGACGAAAAGCGATTTTTCTAATCATTTCATCATTGCCGGGTGCAGTCAAAGTTTGTAATTGAATTACTAAACTTCGAGAATCGTTTACAATAGCTCCCCATACTTTTCGAGCTTCCCACCATCGATCGTAAGATTGACTGAGTTTAAAAGAAAGTAGAATGGATATGGCAGTTCCGATAAAAGCAGGAATTGTCAAAGGCATTTCAGGTAATATTGCTGCATATCGGTCGGTAACATAGAGTGCTGATAAAGAAACAAGAAGCACAATTACAAGATCGTATTTTACTTTATTAAATATATACCATAAGGGTATCCTTTTATTTAAAAGCATTATTGAATTTTTATTTTGGATACAAAGATAAAAATAGTTTTTTAAATGATAGCAATACTATCATTAATAATTGTATAAATATTTTTTGTAGATTTGTCACTTCAGCCTGGAAAAGTATAATTAACACTTATGATATTACAAGTACAAATAAAAATGAATGAAGCACTTTTCATTCGAAATCCAGAAAGCTCCGAATTAGGAAAGAAAATTCTAATGCATAGTGTCCAGTTAATATACAAATCAGGCTTTGAGACCTTTACTTTTAAAAAACTAGCGGAAGATATTGGCACCACTGAAGCAGGGATTTACAGATATTTTGAAAATAAGCATAAGTTATTGGTTTACCTTACTGCTTGGTATTGGGGATGGCTAGAATTTCAAATTAGTTTTCATACCAATAATATGAAAGATCCAAGCGTTAAACTTAAAAGGATCATTAAACTTTTGGCAAAAGCTGTTGAAGATGATGAAAAAACAAGTTATTTAAACGAAAGTTTATTGCATCAAATTATTATCGCAGAGGGTTCAAAGGCATATTTGACAAAACAGGTTGGAGAAGACAATAAACAGCATTTTTTCAAACCCTACAAAGACCTATGCGCTGTAATTGGTAATATTATTTCAGAATGCAGTCCAAAGTATAAATATCCTAAGTCCTTAGCATCCACTATTATTGAAATGGCACATTTTCAAAATTTCTTCATGAATAATTTGCCATCACTTACAGATTTTGGTTCCAAACAAGAAGAAAGTGAAATAATTGCCTTCTTAAATGATCTAGTCTTCAGAAGTTTAAAGAAAATTTAGGAAGAACCTATGTTATGCAGGCCAGGTAAAAGGCATATTTAAATAATTATTGAAACTCCAAGTCTATTATTTATTTAATATTAAGCCACTATTAATATGAACATTCTATTGTAAATATTACTATTTTTAGTCTACCTACTAAGTACATTAATTTTTAATTTTACTAAAAAAGATAATGAAAAAAGAAAAAATATTTGTGCTTGACACCTCTGTACTTCTGCACGACCATCAATCCATTACTAATTTTAAAAACAACAACGTTACCATTCCAATCACGGTATTGGAGGAACTTGACAAGTTTAAAGTTGGAAATGATACTAAAAACTTTTGTGCGAGAGAAGTCATCCGATTTATAGACAAACTATCAGTTAAAGGCTCTTTGCAAGAATGGATTCCATTAGGGAAATCTCTAGGGAAATTTAAAATTGTAATGGAAAATCAGCCGACATTGGTAAATGCAGAGCAGGTATATTCATCATCTAAAAATGATCATAAAATAATTAATGCTGCTTTATATTTAAAAGAGCAAGAAACAAAGCATTTGGTTGTTCTTGTTACAAAAGACATCAATCTTCGAATTAAAGCTAAGGCTTTGGGACTGATGTCTGAAGATTACGAAACAGGAAAAGTGAGCAGTGACGATTTAAAAAAAGCCAGCTCTTATGGAATAGAAAATGTAGACTCAGATATCATGAGAGATATTTTCATCAAAGGTGAAATCGATGAAAATGGTATTTTGGGAGATCAAAAAGAGATTAATGGTTACTACATTTTAAAAAATGGCAAAACCTCCACCCTAGCTTTTTACAATCATCTAAGCGACAAGTTGGAGCGCATTGAAAAAGAATTTATTTATGGTATTAAACCTAAAAATGCCGAACAAACCTTTGCTTTTCACGCTCTTTTAAACGATGATGTCAAATTAGTGGCGCTGCAAGGTGTTGCAGGAACAGGAAAGACCTTACTCGCGCTTGCTGCAGCTTTGGAACAACACAAAAACTACAATCAAATCATTCTTGCTCGACCGATTGTTCCACTTTCAAATCGTGAAATTGGTTTTCTTCCAGGTGATGCCAATGATAAAATAGGACCTTATATGGAACCATTATGGGATAATCTGAAGTTTATCAAGTCACAATTTGGCGAAAATGAAAAAAAGAATAGGGCTATTCAGGAAATGCAGGACAACGGTAAAATTATTATTACTCCACTAGCCTTCATTCGTGGAAGAAGTCTATCCAATATTTTGTTTATTGTTGATGAAGCTCAAAACTTAACCCCTCACGAAGTTAAAACCATCATCACAAGAGCTGGGGAGAATACGAAAATTATATTTACTGGAGATGTGCACCAAATAGATTCACCCTATCTGGATGAAAACAGTAATGGATTAGCTTACCTCATCGATCGTTTAAAGAATCAAGAACTTTTTACGAATGTTAAACTAGAAAAAGGGGAGCGTTCAGAATTGGCTAATTTGGCAAATGATTTATTGTAGTAGAATCGAAGTGACAGTGCTTTAATGCATTAAGGACACATTTGATTGTAATCGTAAACCGCCTCCTCGAAGGTACACGTTTGATATTTTGGATTTGAATTGTATTCTTTTTCATATTCCTCACATTCAAACATAAACTTTCGAATGGCTTTAAGCGGTTTTAATGCACTTAACCCTGAAACTTCATATACAATTCCGTCAGGCATTCTAACATGTCGCAAATAAATACCTTCTGTGGTTTGTTTCATGACTCCTTGCGCATTGTAGGAACCATCAAAATTCTCTTTTAACCTATAACTCGTTTGCACATCATCATAGACATCCACAATTATTTTACCTTGAACCATTCGTTTACCGTATCTATAATAACCATTTGGATTATTTATATTCAGCGGCATTCTCAAGTAAATACTACCGTCTTGACACAATAAGTTAATTTCAGGAATATCGTCTTTTTTCAATCGGATGGTTTCATTCTTATCATTAACATATTCAATATCAATCATTTTTCCTTGAGCATTGGTATCAAAAAAATTAATCTGTTTACAAGATATTGAATCGTTTGATTTGGTAATAAAATAGTTTTGTGAAAAACATTTCTCCTTCGATAGAAGCAACGAAAAGAAAAGGATGAAAAGTATTTTCAATGTGTTAAATTTCATAATCATTCTTTTAGTCAGTAATTAAATTGCAAGCTCAGCAACTATATTACAAAACTAATAATTTTGGGTTGGAATTTTAGCATTGAGGATAGCTGTTTGTCACACGATAGACTGTTGCTGTAATCAGTAAGGCCTTTAAAAAAAATATAATTATTGAGGAAATCGCATGATTAATTAGTACAAAAAAGTTGAAAAAACTCCCTTACTCCTTTATGAAAATCAAAGGGACAAATGATTTATAGGATTTAATCATTTCTGATAATTTGATGCCTGAAATTATTTTTGACTCGTTCATAGGAATTTTTTCTGGAGAGGAATCTATTAGATTTTTAAGTAGATTACTCTTTAGCGCATAATTAACATTCTCGGCATTATATATATCGCGATTTAATGTTGAACTTACGATACCTATTATACTCCCCGTTTCGCTATCAAACAATGGACCTCCACTATTACCTGGTTGAATGGGTGTTGTTATTTGGTAAGTGGTAATATCACCGTCTATTCCACTTTTAGCCGATATTCTACCATCTGTGAATTTTTGTTCTTCACCCATGACATCTATCATTGGATAACCTAAGGTAAAAACTTCTTCTCCAACATCAAGCGTCTTGTAATCTAACGAATAAGGAATATCTTCACCTAGATCAAACCCTTTCTGGTCGATTTTAAGAATTACTAAGTCGTTTATTTTATCTTGCACAATAACCTTTGCAGGTAATTTCTCTTCCTTTCCGTTAATGTTGACTTTAACAATAATTTCGGAAACATCCTCAACAACATGATAATTTGTAACAAGGTGCCCTTCTCTAGAAATGAAAAAACCGCTTCCATTTCCATCATACTCATTTGGATTGTAATTGATAACCTTACGGTTGACATAATTGGTAAACGATTCTGAATCATCTTTCGAAAAAAACTCGGTGGATTCAAGATAATTCAATCCAAATGATGCTCCACCTGCACCATAAATTCCATAATAATCTCCGTGCTCACCATTGTAATCTAATTTTGTTATAAGTTGATCGTTCAATAATAACTCTACGCGATCAGAGTTAAAAATTACAGTAAAATAATACCTCGACTTTTTTTTACCTAAATCTACTTGATGTTCTTTGTTAAGTTTAGCTTTAAATACTACCTGTACTTTGCCATCAATATGTTGAGCCAAAAAGGCTTCATTCTTGTTATTAACCTGAAATGTATAATATTCATTACTCGACTTGTAATCATAAATAATTCCAAAAGAACCATTTGAGTTTATATATTTCTTCATTGCTTTAGTGTATAAATATAAACCTCTTGTTAAATCATCGTTAACAGATAAAGGAAGTACCTTTAAATAGGGAGTTTCTTTTTTTGACATGATATATAAATCAGATTCTATAATTAACTCCCTTGGGTATTTTTCCGATCCTATCCAAAAATCAGAATTCGATTCAAAATCATCCATGTCGAATCGCGAATTCAACTGCCACAAACCATCCTCAGTTATATCATAGTATTTTCCATCTGCAAGTTCTCCTCCATCAAAAACTTGATACTGCATTAAGCTTCCTGTTTCATCGAATATCGCCCACTTACCATGTTCGTTTCCAAACATGTCATAATTTCCAATATTTTTATAATTTCCATTATTGTGATATGAGATTGTTCTTCCTTCAAAATTCCCTCTATAGTTGGCGGTTCCTTCAAATCGTAAATTTCCATTATCATGGTAATTTAAACAAGGTCCTTTTCCAAAAATACTTAGTTCTTGATCCTCATAATCTAGATAGCTATAAAAGCACTTTTGCATTAATTTGCCATTGATGAAAAATTCTTGCACCAAACCATTAGGAATATGTTGGTATTTGTAGTTGACTTTTCTATAGTATTTGGCAACTGGTTTTTCGCACGTATTCCAATCTTCATCAAAATATTCAGTTAGGTCAACATTCAGCAAGGGAGTGTACTTATTTAATGGTTTAATACGTTTCACTTCTTCATTCTGCTCAAGTACTACAGTATCTCCTTTAACCCCAACATAGATTCCTGTCCACATGATTCCTTGCTGAAAAGTTCCCTTAAAAGATGATCCATTCGTAAAGAATTTCTCTCCATTACCGTGGAGATTCAAGTCTAAAATTTGACCTGAATAGATTTCACCGTTTATTTTCTTAAAGGTGCCATTTCCCCACATTCTACCATCGATAAAGGGCACTTCATAAATCGATTCATCATATCTTTTAAATTTACACAATCCAGAAGGACATCCCTTTTTAAATTCGCCTTCTATGGACCCAACGAAATCAGTACCTGAATAAATAGTAAGTATCCCATTCCCTTCCGCGAAACCTCCTTCACACTTTAAACTAAAATCAAATTCATATTGATCATCAAAGTAAGGACTGTATATTTTACACCCGGATTTAGTTTTAAAAAAACGAGAAGAATCTATTGTGAAATTTTGAGCAATTCCTTGATTAATAATAAAGAAACAAACAATAAAAGTTATTTTTTTTAATCGCATACAACAATCGGATTTAAATATAATTTAATGGTCTTCCCCATTGTTTTGCATTGTCCCAGGAAGATTAGTGAAGGTTCTCAAATTGTTTTTTTTAGGATCAAAAATTAAACTATAAAGAGTGTTTCCCTCAGCAAAGTCAAATAAATGGATGTAAATATTCGTAAAGTACAAGCAGTAAACATCAAAACCTTCCCTTGTCCTAATTGCATAAATAAGATATGTAAATGAATCATCCACAGGATTCACTTGATAACCTGAGAAATAAAGATTTTTACCCTTGTTAAACAATAAATTCTCATGGGGCATCCTATTCATTTTTGTTATTTGATTAACCAAGCTCTTAACCGAACCTTCGTCTTCAACATGATAAAAGTAGTTTCCTGAGCCAATATGAATCGTAGTCTCCTTCATTTCTTCCATGAACTTATATTGACTAAATATTATGCCCTGTAGCATAAGACAAAAAGCTAACAAAGTTAATTTCATAATAAATGTTTGATTTTATTTTTTTTCAATTGTGATAAAAGCAGGATCATATGTAACAAAGAAATAATCGCTGTCATTGTTGAGTTCATAAAAATACCTCAAGCGATTTTCGATATAATAAAAAAATAAATTAACCACTGGTTGATTATCTTGTGAGCTTTTTATGGCATGAATTACATAAACATAATTGCTGTTTAAAGGATCTACTTGAACTTCATTTAATAATAAAACACTCCCCTTATTGAGTTTCATCTTGTTCGAATCAAATATGCTATTGCTAGAAACGGTCTCCAAAACTATCCTTTGAGCATCTTTTATTTGATTTAACCCGCCAACTTGTTGACAATAATTAACCACTCCATATTGATTAAAACGAGACATGTTCCTCCATTGGGAGAAAAAAAGAAACGGATAAATTATTAAAAAGGAAACGAGAAGAAATTTGATAAATTTTTATGTTTTATAATTTGTAAAATAAATATGCTTTGAGATCAAAATTATTTAAACTGTATCGGAATGCGAGCCGAGTTTCATCATAATTCATGAATTAAGATTATAGATTATGCGGTAATGGTATTTTTTTTAACTTAGCAAAAATTAGAGCTATGGAAATACCGAAAATACCTAATATTGGTAAAAAAATAAGGATGTTGCGAGAGTTAAAAAATTTAACTCAAGAACATATGGCCAGTGTAATTGGTGTTACGCAAAGTGCTTACAGCCGAATGGAAGTAGGTGAAACGGAAATCACTTACAGTAAATTGGCCCGTATTGCAACTGAAATAGGTATGAAACCTGAAGATATAATTTCATTTAGTGAAAGCATGGTTTTCAATGTTATGAACAACGAAACTGGAAATGGATTGGTTATACAAAATAATCATCCAACAAGCGAAGAAAGAGATTTATATAAACAACAAATTGAAACCTTAAAAAATGAGGTTGAATATCTCAAAAAAATCATCGATAGTTCTCTGAAATAACTTTGCTGTTTTGATATTGCTTTACGAAACACATTTTATACTAAATTTAAAAAAGTATTAAGTGTTAAGTTTAATTGGTTGAGCATAATTTTAATCTGCCTTTAATTCGTAATTGGTACTGCGACCACCCGGTTTACTTTTGACTAAGATTCCTTTATTAATTAAATCTTGAATATCGCGCAAAGCTGAATCCTGCGAACATTTACCAATCTTTGCCCATTTGGTGGTATTTAACACGCCTTCAAAATCATCTAATTGCATATTTAGTATTTTTCTTTGCCTATCATTTAAACTAAGATCTTTATTCGATAACCAGAAAGTATGTTTATAAATTATTTTCTCAAGTATCTTTTCAGAACTATCTATCGAATTTAACAAACAATTCAAAAACCATTCGAGCCAAGTAGTAATATCTAAATCACTTTTTTGAGTTTTTTCTAAAATGTCATAATAGAGATTTCTTTCTATACGAATTTGATTCGACATACTATAAAATCTGTAGGATTGTTCATCAGAACGCGCCAGTAACATATCACTAATTGCTCTTGAAATCCTACCGTTTCCATCTTCAAATGGATGAATTGTTAACAACCATAAATGTGCAATAGCCGATTTTAAGACAGGATCCGTTTGATGATCCAGATTAAACCAATCAAAGAAGATTCGCATCTCATTTTCAATTTGAGTTGCTGGTGGTGCTTGATAATGAACTTTTTCCTTTCCTAAAGCACCGGAAACAACTTGCATTGGTCCGGTTGAATCATCACGCCAATTTCCCGAAATAATATTATGATTTCCACTTCGACTGCTTGGAAAAAGTGAAAGATGCCAAGAAAATAGTCTTTCCTTATTTAATTCCCTGTCATAGTTTTCTGTTGCATCAATCATCAAATCAACAATCCCATCAACATGGCGCTCAGAATAAACTAATCCTGATATTTCTAATCCTAACCTTCTCGCAATTGAAGACCGCACCTGTTCCCTATCGAGAAATTCACCCTCAATTTCAGTTGATTTTATAATCTCTTGAGTCAAAATTTCAAGATTTGCTTGATTACGAAGTTCAAATCCCATAGCCCCCATCTTACCTATTAATTTACCCTGTCTATGTCTTACATAGGAAAGTATTGGGATCAGTTTCTCACTATCCCATTTAAAGATGGGCCAATTTTGTTCTTCATATAGATATATTTTCATATTCTCCGCAGATTATGCGGCTAAAGTAATGATTATTCTCCGCAAATTAAAATTATATCCGCATAAATTGCGGTTAATAAGTTAAATATGTCAAAAGATGTTCAGATCACTTTACTTATCAAAGAATCATTCTATTAATTTACGCTTCAAATCCATACGATCATGTAGTATTCGCGTTATTTCAATGGATTGATCCTCCATCAATCGGTAGAAAATGATATACTTTGAGGCAATCTTTCCTTTCAAATCTGGATAAATATCCGGATAATCTTTTCCGATTTGTGGTTTCTTCGCAATTTCGGAGCATGCGTTAATGATCAGCTTATAATATTTAGCAGCTTGAGTTTCTGACCAAGTATCCACTGTATAATTCCAAATATCAGATAAATCTTTAACAGCTTGGTTGGTAAACTTAACCTTTGCCATTTATTTTCTTTTGGCTTTCATCATTTTTAAATGTTGATCTGGATCAAAATCTTCGGCTACACCACTGTTGACTCCTTCTTGAATTGCTTTACGTAAAGTAATAATTTTCTGTTCTTCATCTTCAAGTAGTCGCAATCCAGCACGAATAGCCTCGCTAGCGTTTTTGTATCGTCCCTCATTTAAAACACTTTGAATAAATTGATCAAAGTATGTGCCCAATGTAATGGATGTGTTTTTACTCATGACTATATATTTTATTTTACAAAAGTACCAAATATAGGTATTAATTCAAATTAATCATATCAGTATTTTATGAATTAATAAAGGAATCAAAACGAATTCATCTGCAAATAACTACAATTGTACAATCTGACATTAATGTTGATCAACATACTTTCTATTTCTAATAACAAAATACAAGAGCGGAATACTTATCACCAACAAAACACTCAGAAAAATCAGCGCTAAGTAACTTCCGAAATTTCCTATTATTTCTAATATTAAATAAAATGAGACAGCGATTGTTGAGGTAATGAATGCAATAGAAATTACTTGCAAGAATTTTGATAATAAACTTTCAGCTGAAGTTTTATGAAAAAAAGTAATTACAATAACACTAAACACACAAAACAACAAATGCGGCAAGAGTGACAGGTCGTCTTCTTCTACCAGTCGTGAAAAAACAAGATGTAAAAATAATATGAGTACAGCAGCAATGGCATTTAACACTCTAAAAATAATTGAAGTGAAGCGATAGATTTTTGTCAAAGTGAATTGAATTTTGAGCTATTTGGACTACTAAAAAAACTAGACTTAGAAATTAATCAATCTCGTATTTTAGTCGAATTGTAATGTTGGCGGTTTTTCTGCGGGCCGTTGTGTTAAAACTACCTCCCCAATCATAAGCTTCAGAAGAATTTTCAGCCGTAATCTGAAAAACTCCCATTTCAGCTGAAAGCATATTTCCTAGACTTCCTCCCCCGTTCTCAGCAATTTTTTCTGCTCTGTTATATGCATCCTTAGTTGCTTGTTCAATCATTTTAATTTTTAATTGAGCCAATTGAGTGTAATAATACTCGGGTGCATTTGAATTTAATTCAATCCCAGCATCTATCAATTGTGAAACTTCTCTTGAGGTTCTTTCAATTAAATCTACCTGCTTAGATTGAACCTTTAAACTTTGATTTAATAGGTAACCAGAAAAATAAGTGGATCTCACATTTCCATTTTCATCATATTCGGTTTCATATTGTTTTTGAATGTCCGCTGCTTCAAAGACAATATCATTTTCTTTGATTCCCTTCGAAATTAAATAAGACTTAACTTTTTTCATGTCAGCATTCAAATCAGCATAAGCTTGTTTTAAATCTAAATTATTTCTCGAAAAATTGGCACGCCATACGATTAGATCACTATCAAATGTTTTTTCACCGAGTCCAGTTACGCTAATTACAGGATCTGGCTTCCCTTTAGATAAATAGGAGTTTCCAAGTATAATGCCTGTTATGATAACAGCAGAACTTATTAAAATAATCGAAAAGTTTCTTTTTAAGAATTCCATAAGGCGCAAGTTTTATTTGTTTTATAAATATATCAATAATTCTTATTGATTATTATCTAGCAACAACTTTTAACATGCCTTTAACTTGAGAAGAACGCTCCTTCACTTCTTCTACTGTTGCTCCAATAAGTGTTATATGTCCCATTTTGCGAAATGGTTTGGTATGTTCTTTTCCATACAAATGCACAAAAGTTCCTTTATGAGTTAACACATCTTCGAGACCATCATAATAAACCGCTCCTTCATAACCTGGTTCACCTAGTAAATTCAGCATGGCTCCCGGACAACGCAAACTTGTATTTCCAAGAGGTAGATTAAGGATTGCCCTAAGATGTTGAGCAAATTGTGAAGTTTCACAGCATTCAATTGTATGATGTCCACTGTTGTGAGGTCTCGGCGCCATTTCATTCACCATTAAACGATCTTCGTGATCAAGGAAAAATTCTACCGCTAAAAGACCCACCATATTCATTTCAGTGATGATTTTAGTCGCAATGAGTGCTGCCTCTTTTTCAACTGCTGGTGAAATTGCTGCTGGTGAAAATTGAAATTCTACCAAATTTGCTTGCGGATTGAATTCACATTCAACAGCAGGAAAAGTTGAAGTATCACCCTTAGCATTGCGGGATACGATTATTGATATTTCTTTTGAAAATTCAATCTTATCCTCAACAATTGAGGGTGCATCAAATAATTTAGAATAATCTTCGATCGTATTAATTACCTGAACTCCTTTTCCATCGTAACCACCTGTGCATAATTTTTGAACGAAGGGAAATTTGATTCCTGCATTCAATATTTCTTGCTTATTCTCGTATAAATGAAATGGTGCGGTTGGAATATTTTGTTGGGTGTAAAATGATTTTTGAATTCCTTTATCCTTAATCAATCTCAAGACAGCAGGTTGAGGATACACCAAAACACCTTCTTTTTCAAGAAGTTCCAGCGCTTCTATATTTACATTCTCAATTTCTACAGTAACAATTTTTTTACTGCGACCAAAATTGAGAACTGTGTCGTAATCTCTTATCGATCCAATAGTATAGGAATGTGCAAGCGCTGCACAAGGAGCATTTGGATCTTCATCAAGACAGTGAATGTGAATATTAAGATCACTCGCTGCTTGGATAAGCATTTTGCCCAATTGGCCTCCCCCTAAAATTCCAACAGGGGTATGTTCACCTATGTTTTGTGGTTTCATGGCAACAAAGATAAGGAAGCCGTGGAAAAATAGAGAATCCTAGTCAAAATATTGCATTTGTATCTTCATGTCCCAATAAATAGCTACCTTTGATTTTAACTTTTGTATGAACGAGATTCAACTTCACGACAAACATTTTGAGGTTTATATTCCATCGACAGACATTCTTGAAAAAGTGGCTGCCCTAGCTGCGTCTATCGAAAAAGATTATCAAGGAAAAAATATTCTTTTCTTATCGATATTAAATGGTGCCTTTATGTTTTCGAGTGATTTAATGAAGGCCATGCACAGTAATGTTGAAATATCTTTTTTAAAAGTAAGCTCTTACAATGGAACCAATACCAGTGGTAGAGTGGATGAATTAATTGGACTTAACACCCCAATCAAAGGCCGAGATATTATCATTTTAGAAGATATTGTTGATACAGGAATTACGATTGATAAAGTGATGACCCTTTTAAAAGCATCTCAACCCAATTCGATCGCAGTATGCAGTTTACTTTATAAACCAAGTGCCTTCCAAGGAAAGGAAAAACCAAATTACATTGGCTTTGAAATTCCCAATGATTTTGTGGTTGGTTATGGATTAGATTATGATCAATTAGGAAGGAATTTAAGTTCAATTTACCAATTAAAGAAATAGATTAGTTATGCTAAACATTGTATTATTCGGACCTCCGGGAGCAGGAAAAGGAACTCAATCTGAGCGACTTATTGAGAAATATGATTTAATTCACCTTTCCACTGGAGATATTTTTAGAACACATTTAAAAGAAAACACTCCTTTAGGTATTCTAGCAAGAACTTTTATGGATGTTGGGAAATTAGTTCCTGACGAAGTAACCATTGAAATGCTAAAGGCTGAAGTCGTGCTTCACTCCAATGCAAAAGGTTTTATCTTTGATGGATTCCCAAGAACCAATGCGCAAGCAGAAGCATTAGATGAATTACTTCAAAGTTTATCCACAGAAATATCTATTATGTTGTCCTTAGAAGTGGAAGAAGAGGAATTAAAAAAACGCTTGCTCGGTCGTGCTGAAGTAAGTGGAAGAGCTGATGATGCAGATCCTGTAATCATTGAAAGAAGAATCAGTATTTACAATAAGGATACAGCCCCTGTAAAAGCTTTTTATCAGGCACAAAATAAATTCACCGCAATTCAAGGTACAGGAACAATTGATGAAATTACACATCGATTATTTACCGCTATTGATGCACTTTAAGCCTAAATATGGCCTCAGATAATTTTGTAGATTATGTTAAAATCCATTGTACTTCCGGTACAGGTGGTGGCGGTTCGACTCACTTTCGTAGAGAAAAATACATCCCTCTAGGTGGACCAGACGGTGGAGACGGTGGTCGAGGTGGACATGTTATCGTAAAAGGAAATAAGCAATTATGGACTTTACTGCACTTGAAATTTCACAAACATATCAAAGCGAGTCATGGTACTCATGGTGCTGGAAATTTAAAAACAGGTTCGCAAGGAAATGATGTTTATATTGATGTTCCATTGGGTACTATTGCTAAAGATGCTGAAACGGGTGAGATTTTATTTGAAATCACAGCTGACGGAGAAGAACAAATTATTCAACGAGGTGGTCGTGGTGGATTAGGAAACAATCAATTCAAATCACCCACCAACCGAACTCCTAGATATGCGCAACCTGGTGAAGAAGGATTGGAAAGTTGGAGGATACTAGAACTTAAATTATTAGCTGATGTAGGTCTAGTTGGCTTTCCAAACGCTGGAAAAAGCACCTTGCTTTCTGTGATTTCATCTGCAAAACCAGAAATTGGGGACTATGCATTTACGACGGTAAGACCTAATTTAGGCATGGTATTTTACCGCGACTTCCGTTCGTTTATCATGGCGGATATTCCAGGAATTATTGAAGGAGCGCACACCGGTAAAGGATTAGGCTTGCGATTCTTGAGGCATATTGAAAGGAATTCGCTTTTACTTTTCATGATTCCAGCAGACAGTCCATCGATACAAGATGAATACAAAGTATTGCTGAATGAATTGTCCATGTTCAATCCAGAACTTTTAGATAAAGAACGGATTCTTGCAATTACAAAATCAGATATGTTAGACGAGGAAATGATGGAACAAATGAAATCTGAAATTCCAGACATTCCTTACTTATTTATCTCTTCTGTTGCCCAACAGGGATTAGTTGAATTGAAAGATATGATTTGGAAGCATCTGAATAATGATTGATCAGCTTGAAAATATAGACCAACAAATCGTCTTGTTCATTAATGGATACCACAATTCCTTTGCAGATCCTATTATGTGGGTGTTGTCAGGAAAATGGACGCTAATTCCCCTTTATCTCTTGTGTGCTTATTTTTTATGGCGCAAATATAATTGGAGACAGTTTGGAATTATTATACTTGGAATTGCCCTTTGTGTTTTACTTACAGATCAAATTTCAGTACATCTGTTTAAAGAGGTTTTTCAACGCTATCGCCCTTCTCATAATCTTTATTTAAGACCTCTACTTTATTTTCACGAAACCAATCCAGGTGAATTTTACAGAGGAGGGAAATATGGATTTATCTCTTCACATGCTGCTAATTATTTTGGTTTTTTAACTTTTGTATCCGCTAGTTTTATAAGAGAAAAGAAATGGTTTTTTACCTTATTGCTTCTTGTGGGTATACTAATTTGTTGCAGTAGAATTTATCTAGGAGTGCATTATTTAAGTGATGTAATGGTAGGGGCTTTACTTGGAATACTGATCGGAGGATTGTGTTGGTTTATAGTAAATAATTACTTTTTAAAAGAAGTGAAATGAATTACATACTCGTATTTATTGGCGGAGGATTAGGGAGTTTACTTAGATTTGGAATTGGTAAGATTGGCTTTCTTAAATTATTGAATTTTCCACTCGCTAGTTTTATCTCCAACATAGCAGCGTGCCTTCTTTTTGGATTATTCTTCCTACTACTTCAAAAATACCCTAAGAACGAATGGATGAGTCCACTTTTACTGGTTGGTATCTGTGGTGGATTCAGTACCTTCAGTACTTTCTCCTATGAAAATGTAGCTTTGATGCAACAAGGACAATTTGGACTTTTATTTCTTAATGTTGTATTATCAGTAGCGGTGGGATTTTTTGGTGTTTACTTATTTATTTCTAAAGTTTAAGCATGCTTAGAATCTACTTGCCGATTGTAATGTTTTTAATCTTTATTGGATGGATTCTTTATCATTTATTAATCGTGAAAGATTTAAAGAAACAGCAATCTACTTTAATTATTGCCCTAATTTTTATGGTCATCTGGACCTCAATTTATTGGTGGATATATTAGAGTTATCTTAAAAGTTTTTTCCTGAAATTCAAAAAATAAGATTCGAAAAATCTTTTTGATAATCCTGCTACCAGAATTGTTATTAGCATCGACGAGATTAAGAATAAGGCGAACTGAACGATTGGACTTAATTGAAGATTTTGAAAAGGCAGTATCAAAACGGTTAAGATTAATAGATGATACATATAAATCCCGTAAGAGATTTCTCCGAGATAAACCATAGGTTTTGAAGAGAGTATCCAAATCTTATTATTGGTTAAAGCCATTAAAAATAGGAATCCTGCAAAAAGAAAACTTTTCATAAAGACCTCGAAATCAGAAGGGCTAATGGAGTTAAATAATAAGAGATGTAGCGTATTGCTAAATAATACCAATGCCATAATAGCAAGCGCAAACACACGCTTCATGATCTGAATTAAGCGTGTATAGTTTAGAAGCTGTTTACCATAATTAAAAAGTAAGTAAGCCCCTATTCCACCGTTGGCCATAGACTCAAACTGTAAGATTCTTATTAAATAGGCCATCGCTGGAGGAAAATATCCAAGATGCGATAATTGTAATAAAACCAACTTTGCCACTAAGACAAATAAGAGAATGGGGAAAATAAACCTATGTATATATTTGAAAATGGGTGCCCAAAACAGATAAAACAATTCCTCCACCCCTATCGACCACAAGGGCTCTAACAAATGACTCCCACCAAAATAAAAGGTCACCATTCCAGGTAAAAAAAACACGAAATACATCCATGTTTCTTTGAAATCATAGGTCATTACATAAGGAATGTGCAATAAATCAATAAGAACCGGTTGAATAAACAAGGCAATAATGATCATCAAAAAATAAAGTGGCCAGATTCTTAAGATGCGTTTGATATAAAAATTTCGAATGGAAACATGTCGCTTTTTATCCTGCTCTTGAAGTAATAAATAAGTGATTAAAAATCCACTTAAAACAAAGAAGAAGGAAACGGCATTGGCTCCATTTTTAAATAAATCGAGTTGCGTAATAAATGTCTCACCATTGTTAGACATCATAGATGCCGCATGATGAAAAAGCACTAATAAGGCTGCAATAAATCGCAATCCATCAAAATTATTAAAAAACTTAATAGACTTAAAATCTACTTCCTTTTGTATGGTCATCTTAATGAAAGCATTTTTTAATCATGCTTCCAAGATTGACCTTTATTTTTCAAGTAAGGAATGTTTAAGTTTTGCAATTTAAGTTCAATCGAAGTTGCCATTTCATACACTTGAGTTAACTCTAATTTTAAATTTTTAAATTCTTCTTCAACCATTAGTTTATTTGCCCTGTGGGTATTGGTAACGCCACTTGTGTTATCATAAAGTTGATATTCCACCATGCCTAAACGCTCAGAAATACTTGGAGTAGTTTCGAATTCTTTTGATTTTTTGAGTTGATCACCCCATATCTGCAATTCACAAGAAGCGATTATCTTTTTAACATGACGAATCTGACTAATAAGCGTAAGATCTGTTGTTGGATAATTGATGATGGCATTTTCAAATAAATCAATTTGCTCTTTCACTTCTTCCAACTGAGAAGAGGCTCCACTTACTTGTCTATTTAATTCGGCCAAGGATACTCTAAACTCTGCTAATGCTTGCGGATCTTTAGCAATCAATGTTTGATTGTTCAAGCCCTTAACCTCAAACGACTGTTTTGAAATCAAAACTTCAACAGAATCATTTTTAATTAAATCAATTGAAACAGCATACATTCCCGGGGTAACTAAGAATCCATTTCCACCTTTACCAATTGGATTGGTTGAAGTAGCTCTTAAATCCCATGTCAAATTATTCAATCCTTTTTCTGGTGAAGATGTCATACGACGGATTTGTTTGCCATTAGCGTCAGATATGGTCCAAATCAATTGTGCCTTAACTTCCGCATCTTCTTTACGCAATTCGTCAAAACTTGGATAGAGTACTTCAGCACCTTTTTTCTCTAATGCTTTTTCCTTCTCCTGTCTTGCTGTTTTTAAAGTTTTATGCTCGTCTTTCACATGAAGATAAAAATTAGCACCAAAACTAGGATTGTCCGCAGCCCACATATTGTGACCTTGAAATCCAGTTCCTTCTAATCCAAGCGGGTCAGCAGGAACATAAAGCAAGGCAGTTTTTACAGGGAATAAATGCGCTTTTGAATCGAGATTGGTTTTTGAAAGATCTCTCAATAAGGAATAATTATCCAGAACATAAAAACCTCTTCCAAAAGTTGCCGCGACCAAATCATTTTCACGCTTTTGAATATCCAAATCGTATACGGCAATAGTAGGAAGTCCACCAAGTTTAGTCCAATTCAATCCACCATTATTTGAAAAGTAAGCACCAAATTCAGTTCCTACAAATAATAGATTAGGATCAACATGATCTTGCTTAATACAATAAACAGTTCCTCTAATCGGTAAATCACTTGCAATAGAAACCCAAGTTTTTCCTTTGTCGGCCGACTTCATTAAATAAGGTTTAAAATCTCCTTGTCGCTGCGCATTGAAAACAGCAAAGACAACTTTTTCATCGTGTATTGATGCCGTCAACATATTAACTCTAGTATTCTTTGGTATACCTTCAAATACATCATGTTTAGTCCATGTAGTTCCATCATCTTCTGAAACTTGAACATTCCCATCGTCTGTTCCCACATAAAGCAAGCCTTTTTTCTTAGGAGACTCATCCAATGCAATGATATTACCATAGATGGTTGTCGAAGCATTTTTCATAACGGCATCAATAGACCAAATTTGATCCATAATCGGCAACTTATTGCGATCAATTTGCGCTGTTAAATCTGGGGAAATAGTCGTCCAATCATCACCACGATTGATAGATTTAAATAATTTATTCGCAGCAAAATAAAGCGTAGAAGCATCATGACTTGAAACCAATAAGGGAGCATCCCAATTCCATCGATAAGCACTTTCTCCTTTGCCTGGCATAGGTTGAATTGGAACTTTTTCTCCAGACGCTTTATCATAACGCACCAACCAACCATATTGCGCTTGAGCATAAGTAATGTTTACATTAGACCAATCAGTAGCCGATTCAAATCCATCTCCACCATTGGTTATATACCAATCCGAGTTCAAAATCCCTGCTGCGTTATTCGTCGCTGCTGGACCTCCCATGGAATTGTTATCTTGTGTCCCACCAAAAATATTATAGAAAGGACTTGCATTATCCGTCGTTGCTTTATAAAATTGAATGATTGGCAAGTTGGCATAATATTTCCATTCGCTTGCATGCGTATAAGTTTCATATAATCCACCGTCGCAACCGACCAACCAATGATTGGTGTTATCTGGGTCTATCCAAATACAATGATTATCTACATGCTTATTCGTTTCTCCTGTAGATTTAAATGTTTTTCCACCATCTTCACTGTGATGCAAGTAGGTATCCATTGCAAAAACTTTTTGCTTGTTGAATGGATCACACATAATTTCTTGGTAATAGTTACCACTTGTATTAAACGATCCTTGCTTGGACCAACTTTCGCCTTTATTAGTGGAAAGATAAACACCGCCTTTATCGTAGCGCGCCTCAACAATTGCGTACACATAATTTGGATCTGCCGGAGAAACAGCGATTCCAACTCTTCCCATATTTTCCTTGGGTAATCCATCATTAATTTCCTTCCAAGTGGTTCCGCCATCAGTGGATTTATACAATCTTGATTCTGGTCCACCACCAACATAGGTCCATTCTTGACGCATTCTTTGATGAGATGCCGCATAAAGTATATTTGGATTTTTAGGATCAATTGTTATTTCAGAAATACCAGTAACTTCAGATACAAATAAGGTTCTGTTCCAGGTCTTTCCACCATCTTCGGATTTATAAACGCCTCTCTCTCCCCCTTTACTCCACAAGGGTCCGTATGCAGCAACCCAAATAATGTTTTCGTTGGTCGGATGAATAATAATATTTCCAATGTGCTCACTATTCTTCAATCCCATATTAACAAAGGATTTACCACCATCCAATGATTTATAAACCCCATCGCCATAAGCAACCGATCTTTGATTATTATTCTCACCTGTTCCCACCCAAACAGTATTGGGATTAGAGGGTGCTAATTCAACACAAGCGATAGAGTAAGATCCATAATTATCAAAAATTGGAGCAAAGGTAATTCCGTGATTTAAAGTTAGCCAAACACCTCCAGAAGCTGCTGCCAAATACCATTGATCCTTATTGTTTGGATGCACTGCAATATCAGCAACGCGACCAGAAGTAAGTGCTGGACCCACCATGCGAAAAGACAAAGCACCTAAAGTGCCTGAATCGTATGGAAGTTTAGCAACTTCTTTCTTATTCGTATTAGTTTTCTGCGCGAAACAAATATTGGTGATAATTAATAAAAAAAATACGGTGTTTTTCATAATGATTTGGATTAATGCTAAAATAAAAAAGCAAGGGATTTCCTTGCTTTTTTATTTTAAACCTATTTATATTATACTTTCAGACCTCTTACTACACGATCCTTACGCTTAACTTTTTGTAATTTTTTTCTTGCAACCGTCAAATGTGCAGAACGCGGTTCGCCTCTTAATAAATCAATTTTATACATTTCTGTACCATACTTAATTTTAGCACCACCTGCTGCTGACCAATCTGCATCAAAATAATAACGCTTCACGCCGTCACTTTTAGCAGTGAATTTGATTACCTTTCCTTCACCTGTTTCAAAACGAACAAACATCTCTCCATTTTGGCCAAAATCTTCAAAAACACAACTAGTTCCTGCTGGGATGATTATAGTTTCTTTTTCAGAACTTGAACTTGAAATTAAAGTTCCGTTTTGAGTGGTAACTTGATTGTCTGCTTTAATGATTTGATCCATAATAATAGTGTGCGAAGTATAAAACTGAACCTTTCTCAATTTTACATCAGTATCTAAACCAAATTCATCTCTTACCAAGTTGGTATAAGGTACTTTCATTCCACAAGAGGAAAGGATAACAAGTAATAATGTGAACTTTAATATAATTTTCATAACGAAGTATTTTGTACACAAATTTAATAAAAGTCTTGGTTTTTTTCTATTGAATTAAACGAATCACTAAATTTGTTTATGAATTTTAAAATAAAATTGTTTTTTCTTCCTTTAATAATCTTCTTTGCGGCCTGCTCTGATAGAAAAGAAAGCATCAAAGATTTTGATAAAATTCAACCGCATTCCAACGATACTATTAAGAAATTGAAAAAAGAATCTGCCGATACAAATTATTATTGGCGGGCACTTTATACGGGAGATACGCTCAAATTATCTTTAGATAGTATACATCCATCCTTTTCAAAGCATTTCGTAGATAGATTTAATGCAAAGTCCTTTTTCAAAAATGTGATTTATAAAAATGGGGACAGCATCAATCATAATAGATGGACCTTTAAGGATTCTACACAAACAAAAAATGCATTTTACAATTGGCTAGATTGTTTTGGAACGCGTTGCACATCCGTCAAATTATTTGAACCCTTCAAATCAGGTTCAAATGAAGCCTTAATTTATTTCAGTCAAAAATCTATTTCATATATCAGTTCAAATCAAGTTTTGGACAAAGAAACTTGGACGAAATACGAAAAATTATACCATCCGAAAGATTCTCTTAAAACATTGTTAATATTGAGTAAAAACAAAAAGGCTGTTTGGTATCAATATACTAAAAATGAATTTAAAATAATTAAAAAATGAAATTAGTAAACCGTGGATTCATTAGTATTTTTCCAAATAAGAAATTTTGGACATGGGCAAATGCAAATTGTGCTGAAGACAATATGGTGTTTGAGAATGCAGAGCCAAGTATCTATTTAATAGAAGAAGATTTCTGGGAAGAAGACTCCATCATTGAAAAATACTACAAGAAGATTTTTAAAAATGAATTTGAAACGGTGAATCCTAATGCTGAAATATGGCCAGAGGTGAATTCAATAGAAGATTTTCATGCGTATTTCAAATTTAACTCAGGTAATATGGTATTTGATTTATTAAAAGAAAATATTACCAGTACACTAGACTAACATCTTAAGATTAAGTTGGCATTCAAATAGTTTGGATCCATGGTAACTTCTTCTTCAATCCAATGGGGCAAATCAAATGTTGTTTCAATGGAAGGTAATTCAATTTCAGCAATTATTAATCCTGATAGCTTATCCTCGAAAACATCTATCTCCCAAGTCAATTCACCTTGTTGAAAGCAATATCTCTTTTTACTTAAGCGCTTCTCACAATAATTATCAAGCATTTCATGCGCCTCCACCATTGGTATTTCATATTCAAACTCATCTCTTATAAGTGGGTTTGTTCCGCCTTTAATCGTCAAGTACGCTTTCGTGTCTTTAATTCGAATCCTCACACTTAAACCTTCAGAATTCAGCAGATAAGCTTGTTGAATTTCGATTGGATTAATCTTTGCAATAATCGCGCTAACGGAAGCGTTAACCTTAAATTTTCGTTCAATTTCCTTCAATAGTTCTTTTGTTTCAATTTTATTCAATAAATTTATGCCTCGACGCAACTGATTTTTTTATATACGCGTCTAAAGACTATTAATTTAACAATTCTATTATGTTTAAACTTCTTTTATTTTGTGTAACCATTATTACTCTGAATTTTTCATTGTCGGCACAAAAGTCAATCTCAACGAATGTTTCCGCTCCAAAAGTAATCTACAACGAAGGAGGAGTTAAAATTTCAACCAAAGAAGTAAATTGTATTAATAAGTCGAAAAACGAAAGTATTAATAATTTGGTTTTAATCGTTGAAAATCAAAACAACACTCCCGTAAATTTAAAAATAAAACATCAATTATATTATGATGGTAATTGTGTTACTTGCGACAATGAGGAATATAATTTTAAGTATCAGTTAGATGCTAAAGAAAAAGCAGAAGGTGCTTGTGATGCTGCATCTAATCCTGAATTTGTGATTTTTCACCATATGAATCATGGCTATATCGAACAAATATTGACTGACGCTCAGTTTCAAGTTGTTCAGTTATAAGAATTCGATTTCAAATATTAGAAAAGGCATGAAATTTCATGCCTTTTCTGTTTTAAATAAAATAAGATCCCTAAAAGTATTTACTAAATTTGTATATGATTCAATTTAGGGCACGAACACCGCGTTGGATAATTGTTGTAATTGACTTAGCCATAGCCGCTTTTTCTCTTGCGCTTTCTTATCTGATTCGATTTGATTTAAATACTGACTTGGCCACCTTAACCAAGGAATGGGAAATATTATCTAAATCAATAGTATTTTATTTCCTGGTGAAATTTGTAGTCTTCTATCTATTTAAAATTCATAAAGGACTTGTTCGCTACACCTCCACTCAAGACTTAAGGAGAATTTTATTAGCTACCTTAAGTTGTACGCTAATTTTCTTGATCGCTGGAATTAGTCGGAAAGTATTTCTAGATAAATTTTATTTATTTCCAATGTCAATTTTGATAATGGAATTTATTTTTAGTCTTTGCTTTGTTGGTGGAAGCCGATTTGTTATCAAATTACTCTATTTAGAATCCATAAAGTCAAAAGAAACTATGGAGCGCGTTTTAATCTATGGAGCAGGCACCATGGGAATGATTACTAAAAACACGATCGGAAATGACACGCGAAACAATCAAGTAGTTATAGGATTTATTGACGATAATATAAAATTAGTCGGCAATCGAATTGATGGATTACCCGTGTACTCAGTGCATCAATTGAAAAGTTTACAAGAACAGATGACTATCGGAAAAGTGATTATCGCAATCCGGAACACGGACTTATTAAAGCAACAATTTTTAATTGAAGAATGCCTAAAACTCGACATTGGTGTTCAAAAAGTTCCTGATCCAAAATCATGGGTAAATGGTGAATTTAGTACCAAGCAACTTTCGAAAGTTCCTATTGATGCTCTTTTAGGAAGAACCCCTATTCAACTCAATCAAGAACAACTAATCTCTTCTCTTAATGGTAAAGTTGTTTTAGTTACAGGTGCTGCAGGTTCTATTGGTAGTGGTTTGGTTCGAGAATTATTAAAATATGATTTGAAGAAATTAATACTATTAGACCAAGCAGAATCACCTTTGTATGATTTTGAGAATGAAATTAAACAAACAAGTGCTTTTGACTTAGAATTTGTTATTGGGGATGTCTGTGAGAGTTCAAGAATGGACAAAATATTCAATACTTTCCATCCTCAAATAATTTTTCATGCCGCTGCATACAAACATGTGCCATTAATGGAAACGAATCCATCAGAAGCGATCCAAACGAATGTAATGGGTACTAAAAACTTGGTGGATCTAGCGCTTAAATATAATTCGGAGAAATTTATTTTTATTTCAACGGATAAAGCGGTAAATCCATCCAATGTAATGGGTGCAAGTAAAAGAATTGCTGAAATGTATGCCCAGCAATCTAACACCAATAACTCTTGCCAATTTATTACCACAAGATTTGGAAATGTTCTAGGTTCTAACGGTTCCGTAATTCCTCTTTTTCAAAAACAAATTGATCAAGGAGGTCCAGTTACGGTTACCGACGAAAGAATCACTCGTTTCTTTATGACCATTCCAGAAGCTTGCCAATTGGTTCTTGAAGCATTTGTGATGGGTAAAGGAGGTGAGATTTTTGTTTTCGATATGGGAGACTCTGTTAAAATTATTGATCTTGCCAAAAAAATGATTCAATTGAGTGGACTTACTCTTGATAAAGATATCAGTATTCAATTTACAGGACTTCGTCCAGGCGAAAAGTTATATGAAGAATTATTGGCCAATGAGGAAAATACGCAAACAACGCATCATCCAAAAATATTAATCGCTCTTTCGAGAGAGAATGATACTGATGTCATTCAAAAGATTAATGCTTTAGCTCCCCTATTTGATTTGCAAGACAATGATGAAATGGTAAAGCAAATGAAATTATTAGTCCCTGAATTTATTAGTAATAATTCAGCTTTTGAAAAATTAGATTTACCATGATCGCACCTCTTAAAATTCAAGTTAGATTTTCGGATCTAGATATACTTGGCCATGTCAACAATGTGACTTATTTAAGTTACTTCGAAATGGCGCGCGTTTATTACTTTAAAGAATTGGTTGGTACTAAATGGGATTGGCAAAGAAAAGGTGTAGTTCTTGTTAAGAATGAAGTAGAATATCATATTCCTATTTTACTTTATGATGAACCTATAATCACACTTTATATGAGAGCATTAGGTAACAAAAGTTTTACTTTGAGTTATAAAATTGAAGTCAAAGGAAAAATTTACACAACAGGCTCCTCTACTTTAGTTTGTTTTGATAGTACCACCCAAAGTTCCATCGAGATTCCAATCGAAATGAGAGACGCCTTTAATAAAATTGAAAAAGATGAAATCTAACATCCTTCTAGCCATCTATTTTATTTCATTTTCAAACATTTGGTCGCAAACAAATACCTGCTACCAAAAGAAAAGAATGTGTGATAGAAAATATAATATGAACTGTTACGATAAAGTTTCCTACGATACGGATAGAGATACTTATTATTCAAAAGGAGATTTCTCTATGACTTTTGATGGCACTTGTGAAACCTGTTATCGAAATGGTGTGCTACAAGAAAGGGTTACCATTAAAAATGGGAAACGAGATGGAAGTGACACTTCTTTTTTTCAATCAGGATGCGTTCAATCGGTACAAGCTTATGTGATGGGTAAAATGAATGGACTGAATACCGTTTATTTTGACAGTACGGGCAGAATAGAAAGAGAGGTAAGCTATTTACTAGGTAAATTAAACGGGAAGTCTTTATGGTATGAGCGCTCAGGAGATACCATTGCACTTAAATCATATTTAAATGATATTCAACACGGTGAACAAAGAGATTATTATCCAGGCGGCAAAATATATAAAATAGTAAACTATCAAAACGGCTTGCTCAATGGTTCGCATAAAACTTTTGATAGAACTGGGAAAATTGAAATTGATTTAAGCTATAAAGCAGGGAAAAAGAATGGAAAATGGATCTATTTTCACCTTAATGGAAAAGAAGCTAAAATTGAAAATTGGGATAATGGCTTAAAAAATGGTCTGTTTATTTTCAGTGATGACAAAGGACAATTGATAAAAAAGGAAAGTTATAAAAAAGATATTCCAGATGGTACTTTTTTAGAGAACTATTCTACTGGAAAAATAAAACATCAAACCATTTACAAGGATGGCGTAATTATCAATGAGATAAAAATAGACGATTACGGTGTGCAAGTATATAAATTTGATCTAGCAGAAGAAAAAGCTAAGGCTAAATCTGAGAAGCAAAAAGCAAAAAGTAAAGAGGACGGGGAAGATGATGATATTCAGGATGTAATTGATGAGAAAAATAAAAAGAAGAAGAAAAAGAAGAATTAAATCAATCCTAAAAGCAGACTAATACCCATAAGCATCAAACCTATAGCAACGATATTTTTCACCGCAGCATAACTGGTTTTTTTAAACAACCTTTTACCAATAAAAGAACCCAAAAAAGCAGAGAATATCCCACCCAAAACTAATGTTAAGGGAAGATCATTTCTCAACAGACCTTCACTGTAAATACTCAATCGTGTTAGATCTACCAGCAATGAAACTGCAATAGCAGTCGAAATAAAAACCTCTTTCTTATCCACTTTATTACTTAGAAACGCTGCTCTAAGAGCTCCTTGGTGACCTGACAAACCGCCAAAAAAACCAGAAATTAATCCACCTAGTGTTAAACTAATTGACTTAAGTGATAATTTGGGAATATATTCAACTACTGCAAACAAGAGCATCAAAACACCGACTATCAAACCTATGTAACTTACTTCATGTGTTTTTTCGAAAAAAGTCAAGTGGTAACAAACCCCAAAATCATCAATAAGCCTCAATAATAATGCTCCAAGAGCGGAACCAATTAGTGCTGCCCCCCCAAATCTCAGAAGTAATTTTCGATCAATTGTTGCGTACACCAAGAACACTTTTAAAATATTGTTTGAAAAATGGACCAATGCAGTCATTGCAATGGCAAGCTCCAAGGGAACAAATAAAGCAAAGGCTGGCAATAATAAGGTTCCTAAACCAAAACCTGAGAAAAAAGTAAGGGTCGAAGCAATGAAGGAAACAAAAAGGATAATTAGAAGAGGAAGGTATTCGTTCATTGTAATTAACTTTACACAAAAATACACAAGATGATTGACTTAAGAAGTGATACCGTAACCCAACCAAGTAAAGAGATGTTGGACGCTATGTTCCAAGCAAAAGTCGGCGATGATGTTTTTGGTGAAGATCCAACTGTTAATGCATTAGAATCATATGCGGCCGGTTATTTTGGAAAAGAAGCTGCATTATTCTGTTCTTCTGGTACACAAACCAATCAAATAGCAATTAATGTCCATGTGCAACCCGGTGATGAAGTGATTTGCCATGAAGAAAGTCATATCTATAAATACGAAGGAGGAGGCATTGCGAAAAACTCAGGTGCTTCTGTCCGTCTACTCCATGGAGATAGAGGTCGGATTCAAGCAACTGAAATAGCAAAATATCTTAATCCTAAACACGATGTGCATTTTCCATTGACAGCATTGGTCTCTTTGGAAGATACCGCCAATCGAGGTGGTGGTGCTATTTATGATTTCAATGAAATAAAAACAATAAGAAAGTTATGTCAAACAGAAGGTTTGCCGCTTCATCTAGACGGAGCAAGATTAATGAATGCACTTGTTGTTAATCAAATCAATCCAATAGAATATGCAAATGAATTCGATACCATCTCCTTATGTTTATCGAAAGGTTTAGGAGCACCCATTGGATCCGTCTTGTTGGGCACTAAAGATTTTATCATCAAAGCAAGAAGGGCTAGAAAGGTTTTTGGTGGCGGCATGCGACAAGCTGGAATCATCGCAGCAGGAGGCTTGTACGCGCTCAAAGAAAATGTAAACCGACTTACGGTGGATCATGATCATGCAAAAGAACTGGAAGCGTGTTTGAATAATTGTTCTTGGGTAGAAAGTGTATTGCCTGTTCAAACGAACATAGTAGTAATGCAACTTATGGATGCCGAAAAAAGAGATTTTTATATTGAATGTCTTGCCAATAAAGGCATAAAAACCATGGCTTTTGGTGTAGGAATGATAAGAATGGTCACCCATCTTGATGTGAATGAAGATCAAATTTTGGAGGTCTGTGAGGCCCTAAAATCTTTCTCATAAATATGTAACCTTTTGTTGCTTTTAGTACTATAATTTACTGCAGAATAAAAAACAAAGTATTATGGTAATAAAGTTACTCTCAATAGTATACTTTTTATTGTTATTTAATCTCTCGTTTGGTCAAAATGACCCTTGTATTACGACCGACAAAAAACAAAAAAAATCAATTGAAGAAGCAAAAATGGAATCTGATTTTGAAAAATCTACCGTTCTATATAGTGCCATTCTACAAAAATATCCTGATAACGCTGAAGCTCCCTATCTATATGCAAAAAGATGCTACACCTATGCGATGCGATGTTTTGATAAAGAGACAACCATTGGTGTAGGCGAACAAAATCTTAAAAAATCATTCGTCCTTTTTCAATTGGCTCTTAAAAAATGTCCAACCATACATGCAGATTGTCCTTATTATATAGGTTCTATACTACTTTCAAATGGAGACAAAGAAAAAGCAGCCAAAAGTCTACAAGTGTTTCTTGATTTTCCGCAAGATGATTTTACGAGATTACCTAACGACTATGAAACCAAAAAGACACAAGTGATTAAATTTTTAACAGATTACGAAGAGGAGAAAAAATTACTTGAAAATCCTGTGCCATTCGAACCGACTAAGGTTGTAAATGTAAGTTCAGGATTAGATGAGTATTTCCCCATGATTTCGCCTGATAATGATTTGATGTTTTTTACAAGAAAGGTGGACCGCACCAATCTTGGTGATATTGCAACCAATGTAAGAGAAGAATTTACGGTAGCAACCAAGAATACGTCTAACAATCAATTTACATCAGGACAGCCATTACCGAATCCATTCAATGATGGTAGTTTTTATAATTATGGAACTGCGAGTTTGTCGGTGGATAATAAAGAGATGATTATCTGTGCCTGTAAAATGGAAAAAGTTTACAATCAAAATTACTTGAATTGCGACTTATATACCACAACATTTAAACGAAGTGGAAAAGGTGGTAATGATTTCAAATGGGCACCTTTAGTCAATATGGGTGAAGGAATTAACACCAAAGATGGATGGGAAGCACAACCATCACTTTCTGCAGATGGCAAATTACTTTTCTACACCACACTTCGAAAAGGCTCAAGAGATAATGATATTTATTTCTCTGAAAGAATGCCTGATGGTTCCTGGTCGGTTGGAAAACCCTTTGACATTGTGAATACAGCTGGAAAAGATAAAAGTCCCTTTTTTCATCAGGATGGTGAAACCTTGTATTTTGTTTCAGAAAGTAATGAACTGAGAAAAGGAGTTGGGGGTCTTGATATTTTCTACATTAGAAAAGAAAAAGATTCTTGGTCAAGTCCAAAAAACATAGGATATCCAATTAATTCAAGTGAAGATGAATTGGGTTTATTTGTATCAACAGATGGAAAGTCAGCTTACTACTCCAGTATGAAAGAGGGAGACTGGAATATTTATTCTTTTGATTTGTACAAAGAAGCACGACCACAAGAGGTTGTTATTATCAAAGGTGAACTTAAGGATGAAAACAACAAAGCGATAAGCGATGCTGAAATTGAAATTACTTATGAAGGCAGTGATGAAAAAACAACCTTTAAAGTAAATGGAGATGATGGAAAATATGCTGCCGTTGTCAAAGTGAATCAAGCTGATGTATTAGCACTTACCGTTAAAAAAGAAGGTTTTGCATTTACCGCTAAACTTATAGAAACAGAGGTTTTAAAAAATCCGGAATCAAAACCAACTCCAACTAATTTTAAATTAGAAACTATAAGTCCAGAAAAGGCCTATAATATCAATGATATTTTATTTGCCAGTGATTCCTATGTCATCACCTCAAAGGCTCAATTAATTCTATCCGGATTTGCTTCGTATTTACAAGAAAATGAAAGTCTTAACATTACTATTCAAGGACACACAGACGATCTTGGGGTTGACAATGAAAACAAAATACTATCGCAGCAGAGAGCTGATGCGGTTAGAAGTTTCTTAATTTCAAAAGGAGTTTCAGAAGAAAGAATGAAAGCAATTGGATATGGAGAGAGTAAACCAAAATATCCAAACATTAGCGAGGAAAACAGAACTAAAAATAGAAGAACTGAATTCATGATTCAGAATTAATTCAATCTATTTTTTTACCACTCAGGAAAATATTGGACAAAAAAAAAGGGACTAAAAGTCCCTTATATAATTTTTTGCTTTTAAGCGCGATTGAAGTTTTTCTTCTCACGAATACGAGCAGATTTTCCAGTACGTTCTCTAAAGTAGAATATTCTTGCTCTTCTAACTGCACCATGTTTAACTACTGTAATCGCATCTAAAAATGGAGATGAAATTGGGAAGATACGCTCTACTCCGATGTTACCAGACATCTTACGAACTGTAAATGTTTCTGTTAAACCAGTACCTCTTCGTTGCAATACAACGCCTTGGAATTGCTGAATACGCTCTTTGGTTCCTTCCTTAATTTTATAGGATACTATAATCGTGTCTCCTGCACCAAACTTCGGTAAGTCATTTGCTGCTACGATTTCTTTTTGAATTTCACTGATAAAGTTCATGACAATAATTTTAACCCTTTATTCCTAATGGGGGTGCAATATTACAAAATATTTCTTGAAACTCGGAATGATTTTTAGAAAAATTTTACTGAATTTATTTTTACTAAGTTTTTTAATGCTAGAAATTGATGCAAGTGGCAGCAAAATGAACTCATTCTCAAGGCTTACGAGTAAATAAAAAGTCCGTAATCAAGATTTATTTTAATTGAACAAATACATCAAAATTATTAGGAATAATAATACACCATAAATAATGATCAGTTGTTTATTTGTTGTGGTTTCGTTTTTCGAGTCCTGAACTTTTTGCTTTGACTGCGTCTTTTGAGCTGGACGAACCGTTTGCTTTTGACTCGGTCGTTCTTGGACACTAACTCGAGGAGTCGAAACAGGTTCAATTGCGTATTTTTCCCATTTCAAAATATAAGTGTCTCCCAAACGAACCTCATCACCCATACCAAGTAAGGTATAGCCCTTCAAACGCTTATTGTTGACATAAGTGCCAAAAGGAGATTCCATGTCGGTGATAAATACATTTCCCGTAGCGTCCCTAAAAAGTTCTAAATGCAAATTTCCAATGTCATCTTGATTGATAACAAGGTCGTTCTCAGGCGCACGGCCAATTCGAAGAAGGAGCTTTTCACTCATATTGCTTAGAAAATTAATTTCTTTAATTGTTTTCAAGATATTGAAATAATACCAATTCAATCTTAAAAAACGATTATAAACAAAATTAGTGAAAATCAGTTAATAAATTCCTTGCATCTTGTTAATAATAGTGCGTAACAAGTCTTAACTTTATACTTTAAACAATACTCATGGGAAAGGTTATCGCAATTGCAAATCAAAAAGGTGGTGTAGGCAAGACAACTACAGCTATTAACCTGGGCGGATGCCTTGGAGTATTAGAATATAAAACACTTATTATTGATGCAGATCCGCAAGCCAATTCTACTTCAGGAACAGGATTCGACCCTAGGTCAAATAAAAATATTTATGATTGTTTGGTAAATGGAGTGGATCCTAGAGAAATTATTTTAAAAACTGAAAGTCCGAATTTAGATCTTTTACCTTCCCATATAGATCTTGTTGGAGCGGAATTAGAAATGATTAATCTTCCAGAAAGAGAATATTTATTGCGCAAAGCCATTGCTAAAATCAAAGATGAATACGATTTCATTTTGATTGACTGTTCTCCTTCGCTTGGATTAATTACCATTAATGCCTTAACCGCTGCAGATTCGATTATGATTCCGGTGCAATGTGAATATTTTGCATTAGAGGGTTTAAGTAAATTATTAAATACCATAAAAATCGTTCAAGGAAGATTGCATCCTGACTTAGAAATTGAAGGGATGCTTTTAACGATGTACGACACGCGTTTACGCCTTGCAAATCAAGTGGTAGACGAAGTGAAAACTCATTTTCAAGAACTTGTTTTTGACACGATTATCCATAGAAACACTACACTTACTGAATCTTCAAGTCATGGTGCAACAGTAATTATGCATGATGCAAGTTCGAGAGGAGCCGTTAATTACCTCAATTTCGCAAGAGAATTTCTTCAGAAAAACAATCTTACGAAAATTGGAAATGAAGATAAAATTATAGAAATTGACAATGAACTCTAACACAAAAAAACAACCTGCATTAGGAAGAGGATTAGGTGCTTTACTTACCAATGCAGATACTGATATCACTTCATTCTCAGGTGCTAACTTAGGTACTATTGCCTTACTTCCTATCAGTGCAATTGAAGCGAATCCCTTTAATCCTAGGTCAAACTTTGATCATGATGCACTTGAAGAGCTTGCTATATCTATTGCTACGCATGGAATTATTCAACCCCTTACAGTTCGTAAATTAGGAAGAGACAACTACCAATTAATTTCTGGAGAAAGAAGATTTCGCGCAGCACAATTGGCTGGATTAACTGAAGTCCCTGCTTACATCCGTGTTGCTAACGATCAAGCCATGCTTGAAATGGCGCTGGTGGAAAATATTCAACGAGAAGATTTAAATGCCATTGAAGTCGGATTGTCCTATCAACGATTGATTGAAGAATGCAATCTAACCCAAGAACAATTGGGACAGAAAATATCTAAATCTAGATCAGATGTTACCAATCATTTGCGTTTACTAAAACTTCCTGCCGAAATTCAAGCAGGCGTTCGCGACAATCAAATTTCAATGGGACACGCTAGAGCCTTGGTTGCTGCAGGTGATGCCGCTGCACAATTAGCATTGTTTCAAGAAATTATTCAAGGTCAATTATCTGTTCGAGCTATTGAACAAAAATTAAAAGAAGGGAAAACTGGAGTAAGTTCAACACCAACAACGAGTACAAAAACAAACACACCTCTTAATGCTATTCAAATGGTATTTAAAGGTGAATTGGAAACGAAATTAAGTGCTGTGATTGAAATACAAAAAAGAAATGATGGTAAGGGTAAATTGATTATTCCTTTTAAATCGGATGGAGACTTCAATCGCATTATTGCACTACTGAACGGTGAATGAAAACAGTCTTTTACTTTTGCTTGTTTTTCTCGACCGCCCTCTATGCTCAGGAGGCCAAGAATCCTGATAGCTTAAAGGTTAAAAATGAATTAGATACAGTACATTCTTTTAAAAAAGCTATAATTTTTTCTGCTTGTTTACCAGGTGCTGGACAAGTATATAATAGCATGGCTATGCAAAATGGACCTAAAAAAGCGTATTGGAAAGTCCCGTTAATTTATGCAGGATTAGGGGCTACCGGATATCTTTTAATCTCCAATCAAAAGCTAAAAAACAATCTCAAACAAGAATATATCCTTCGAGATACTGGACAACAAACAGCAGAATGGGCGGCTTACGATGATCCAGCGGTGCTGAGCTTGTATCAACAAGCATTGAGTTTTCGCGATTTATCTATTTTAGCCTTTGGTGCAGTGTATTTAATTCAAATCTTGGATGCAGGTGTTGAGGCCCATTTTGTTTCTTTTGATGTGAGTGATAACTTGAGTTTGACCGTGGATCCGATGTTAATGAATCTTAAAACACCTGGATTTAGTATTAAAATGAACTTCCGTTAAATTACGATTGCATACATTTGTTAAATGAAAATAGCGTTGATTGGGTACGGGAAAATGGGTAAAGCAATTGAAAGCTATGCCATTCAGCGTGGCCATGAAATTGTGGTGAAAATTGACAGTAGTACTTTGTTGAAAGACACTGATCTTAGCCAATGCGATATTGCTATTGAATTTACGCGACCAGAACTCGCGGTAGACCATATACATCATTGCGTATCTAATGGAATTCCTATTGTGGTTGGAACTACTGCTTGGAAAGAAAGACTAACTGAAGTAGAAGCTGCTGTGGTAGAACAAAAAGGATCTGTTTTATATGCTAGTAATTTTAGTATAGGAGTAAATTTATTTTTTACGATCAATAAGGAATTGGCTCGTATCATGGCTCCATACAAAGAGTATAAAGCATCCATCGAGGAAATTCATCACACACAAAAAATTGATGCGCCGAGTGGAACTGCTGTTACTATCGCTGAAGGTATTTTAGAGGAAAATAAAAATTATACCCATTGGGAATTGACCCATGACCCATCTCAAGTGGAAGAACAAAATTTAGCCGTGATAGCAAAGCGAGAAGACAGTGTTCCTGGAACACATCTTGTGAAATACACAAGCGATATCGATACCATTTCATTTGAACATGTGGCACACAATCGAGATGGATTTGCACTTGGAGCAGTGATTGCTGCTGAATGGCTTGGCAATAAAAAAGGATTATTTACTATGCATGATGTATTAAAAATTAACTTATGAGCTTTTTATATTTTTATCTACTAATACTTGTTCACCCCTATTTATCATTGTGGTGGATTTCGTTTCCTAAGGCAGGAAGAAAATCATGGGAAGCATTAATTCCAGGATATAATTATTTTGTGGTTTTTAAAATCACTTGTTCCAAACCATTTTGGTCTCTCCTACTTGTTTTTCCTGGAGTTCATCTCGTAATGTTGGCGGTTGCCAATGTGAGTTACTTGAGACGCTTTGGTTATTTTAGCTTTGGACAAACACTACAAGCCATATTTTTCCCTTACCTTTTAAGTTATAAGATTAGTAAAGAAGATGCGGTTTTTAGCAAAGAAACCAATTGGTCCAATTCAAAAGAAATTGAAACAAGAAAATGGAGTGATCACATTGCCTTATTTTTGAGCTTACCTGTTCTAGGTCATGCAGTTGCCCTAGCGATTGGAGCCGTTTCAAGAGATAAGCCAGGTACCAAATCGAGAACCAAAGAATGGGGAGATTCTATCATATTTGCTTTGGTAGCAGCGAGTATTATCCGAACTTATGTATTTGAACCTTTTCAAATCCCGACAGGTTCGATGGAAAAAACACTTCTAGTAGGTGATTTTTTATTCGTGAATAAATTAGCTTATGGACCTAAAGTTCCGGTAACTCCGCTATCCTATCCCCTTGTTCATAATAATGTTCCTTGGGTCAATATTCCATCCTACACCACACTTGAGAAGGGATCTTACACGAGAATGCCAGGATTTATTAAAATAAAAAATAATGATGTTGTGGTCTTCAATTACCCATCTGGTGACACAGCTGTCTATGACCCAAGAGTTCCGGACGGATTAATGGGACATGATTATCATGGTATTATAAATGAAGAGGCATTTTACCAATTTAAAAGCTCAGGTGAAATGGCTGAGAAAAATCAAGATTTATTAAATAATTATAAAACTAAAGGTTTATCAGATAGTATTGCAATGATGCGTGCTAGCCAAGACTTACTAGGATTTTTCATCAATACCCACAACCGTTGGAAGCAACTGGCGCGTGAAAAACTTGCTCGTGGTGAATTCCCGGGAGAAGGAAGTATGGAATTACACAAAGGGTTAATTTATAGACCTGTAGATAAAAGAGAGAATTACATCAAACGTTGTGTAGGAATTCCTGGTGATTATTTGGAAGTGAAGCGTTCTGTTTTATATGTAAATGATAAACCAGCTTGGGTAGCTCCATTCCAATGTTTGCAATACAAAGTCAACAAGCAAACCGTTACCTTTCCTTCAGCTCAAGAAATGGATGATCGTTATGGACTTGAGAATGCACCTGATCAAACAAGAAATGATTTTATAGATTATAATTTAGAGTATTACTTACTTACATTAACCAAACAAGAAAAGGCAAAAATAAAACGAGATTTTCCTTCAGCAAAGTTTGAAATTTATATTCCAAGCGAAGAAGGTATGGATGCTGAAGCGCTTCTGAATAAAAAGAAAGCAGGACTTACGCCTCAACAAATGATTGAAAACTTAAGGACTTTCCCTAAAGATTTTAAGATTACCAATACAACCACAGATTTTCAACGCTTTCAAATCCCAAGTGCTGGTCAAAAAATCAAAATTTCAAAAGATAATATCGCTTGGTACCGTCGTATCATTACTGCGTATGAAGGACATCGTTTGGAAGAAAGAAAGACTGGTATTTTTATTGATGGAAAATTAGCGACTACTTACACCTTCAAAATGAATTATTATTGGTTGATGGGTGATAATCGCTACAATTCCGCAGATTCAAGGATTTGGGGCTTTGTTCCAGAAGATCATGTCGTAGGAAGAGCATCGATTGTTTGGTTTTCTAAAAGTGCCTACAAAGGAATTAGATATGACAGAATCTTTAAAATGATTCATTAATGCCTGTTTTTCCGACGGCCTATTTTCCGTCAATTTGCTACATTCAGAAATTAATTCATTTTGGGGATATTGAAATTGACTTAGGAGAACATTACATCAAACAAACCATTCGGAATCGATGTGAGCTTCTAACATCCAATGGCGTACTTAAATTGAGTATTCCATTAGTTCACGACAAAACAAAAAAGTTAGGTACTCAAGAGATGGAAATTGATTATAGTCAGCGATGGCAATCCATCCATTGGAGAGCAATTACTTCAGCTTATGCCTCTTCCCCCTATTTTGATGATTACGCTTTGGAGATTAAAACCTTAATTGAACAAGAAGATACTTTTCTCTATTCAAAGAATCAAGCGATTTTAGAGAAGATCATTGAATTATTAGCCTTGCCTATACAGATCCATTACAGTACATCTTATGTCGAAGAAGATCTTCATGATTTCCGATCTTATGATTTTCTTCAGCGAGAATCTTTGTCCATCAACTACCAACAAGTGTTTGGATATGATCAAGCCTTTACAGACAACTTAAGTAGTTTAGATTTGCTTTTTAATGAAGGACCAATGGCAAGAACGCTATTGCTTAACGGCCGAAAATAAGTCCGTGACCAGATTTCTTTTGAAATAATTTATTCCACATGACTTTAACCATAGAATTATTCATGAGGTCATTGTTAGAGATATACAAATCTCCTTGCGCATTGAAGACCATTCCAGAAGGAACTGGAAATTGACGCGGTTCTAGTACAGCCAAATTAACCAATTCACCAAACTGATTGAAAACGGCTAATGTTCGATCAATAGAGGAAAGGATATAGATGTCATTTGTTTTTGGATGCACCGCAATTGCAGTTGGAATAAAATTAAATCCAAGCACTGTATCCTGCATTGCATTTACTTTAAAGGTATTGATCTTAATATTATTCGTCTGAGCAAAAGTTTCTAGGGCACTCACATCAAATTGAAAAAGTGGTTCCTCTTGAAATTTTGTATTGTTCAAATTATAAGTATAGACAAAACGCTCTGTTTGTTCTAAATTATCAACAGAACCAACAATAAACAAACGATGTGTCATGGCATGATGACAAATACTTGCTGATTTCCAACTTGTATTTCCCTTGGTTAATTGAGTAGTATGTAAAGAGTCAAAAGGGGCATAAGAACGATAAACAGACATATTCTCATCGAACAATAACAAACTAGAATCAACGACAACTATATCTCTAATAACCTCTTGAATTCCAAGTGAAAGACTTGCACTAATTTTATTGGAATCTAAATCATAAATGACAACTCCACCTGTTGAGGACTGAATACAAAACATTTGCGTACTGTCCAATAGTGTTAAATCACTCAATGGCAGATTACCCATAGGTAAAGGAACAATACTGTTCGGATGTTCTAAGTCAAAATAACCATCTTCTTTCACAAATTGAGAAGCCTTATCTACATAGAAGCGCTGAACCCCAATTTTTTCTAGGGAACGCGCAGCAATGAACGACAGCGTCGCTAGAACAAAAGAAAATAAATATTGTTTTTTAGTCATATTAGCTTAACAAAAGTAAACTAATTTCAATTGTATACAAGAGAAAATTTGAAAAAAAAATAACTTAATATTTAATAAAAATTAAAGTGATAAAAAACTTCTAAATCAAGTCCTTAAGTATAAAAAATAATACGGAAAATTTAGAAATAAAGCTTTAGAGCAATGATTAAAAAAAAGATCCATTTTTAATGAGAAAATAATAAAAGAGCCTTAACTTTGTTAGAGCAACAAGGATTGGTTATAACACTAAAAAATCATTTATGTCAAAAAGAATATTATTTATTTGCGCCATCATCAGTTTGTTTTCATTTCAATCACAAGCACAGATTGGTATTAGCGGTGGAATCGCGGCGATTCGAGGATTTGGTTCAGGTAAGACTTTTCCAGGTTTGAGTTTGGGCGTTGAACTTCCGAATTTTAGCGATATGACATTTTATTTACGTGGAAATCTATCCCTTTCCAAAACAGATGCATTAAATACAGGTTCAACTACGCTTTACCAAACTACAAACCCAAGCCTTCCAACCGCTTTACAGGTTAATTACGAAACTACTTTTAATTATGGGACTATTGAGTTTGGGACAAGGCGATATATTGGTAATGATTATGACAATGGATTTGCATTGTATGGGGGCAGCGACTTTATGTTGATTTTGAATTCGGTTAAAAGAAAATATCAGAAAAAATCTTACAATCCAGTTATCATTGATTGGGAACCTAACTACACTTTACCTGCTAACGAACCAAGTTCTGGTAGAATTGTGTGTTTAGCAGTGGGGGTAGAAGGTGGAATGAAATACACTTTTCCTGGACAAGGAAGTATTTTTGCAGATGTTACTGCCAATTATTCATTATTGGCTTTACCAAACAACAACACTGCAGCCAACACCAATCTTTACTCTCCCTTCATCATGATTTTCAATGTAGGGTACAGAAAAGAATTTTATTGAGACTATTAACTCAGTATTAGTTCAAGAGACTTCATAAGTGCATCAAAATCTTGATCTGCGTCAAGAATACAATCCGCTTGGTTATAAAAATGGGAGCGCTCTTTTAATTGCATAGAAATATGAGTTTTTAATGCTGTTTCAGATAACCCAATTAAAGAAGGTCGAATTTGGGTAGTTTGAGATAACCTGTCGAACAAAGTCGCTTCGGAACAACGCAAATAAACCACCAAACCCAATGATTTCATTGTGGAAATAGCTAAATCGCTACAAGGCATTCCACCACCTGTTGAAATGATTTGAAAGGGATCACAAGCAGTTTCCAAAACTTCGGTTTCTAATGCTCTAAAATAATCCCAAGACTTTTCTTTAACTATTTGATGGATTTTCAGACCCGTTTTCTGTTCGATCAAAGCATCTGTGTCTAAAAAAGTTAGGTTCAGTTGCTCCGCAATCTTTTTTCCTAGGGTACTCTTTCCAGAAGCCATATAACCAATAAGAAAAACTTTACTGTGAACCATGGTAGAATTATATTTGAAAATCAACCTTTTAAAGATTATTTTAATAAAAAAAACAAATTTACCAATTTAATGATTTGATAAACTAAATTAATGATGTATATTTGCACCCTTAAATTTAATGATTCCTTAGCTCAGCTGGTAGAGCAATACACTTTTAATGTATGGGCCCTGGGTTCGAATCCCAGAGGGATCACAAAAAAAGTCCACTTCGAAAGAAGCGGACTTTTTTGTTTTATCCGAGTAAAGCTTGCTTTAATGAGGAAATAAAACAAAAAAGTACGAGCCTTGTGAAACAAGGTGGACT
>JBIIWA010000017.1:0-47953 GCA_044339115.1 Crocinitomicaceae bacterium | reverse complement strand
GGAAGTAGAAACTAACAGTACTCAAGCAAAAAGAGAATTGTACGGAAGTCTTTCTTGGATCTCTTATCCAATCTTAACACCTGGTCAAACATTATTGTCGACGGATGTGACGATTAAATTGAGAGTGAACAAGGAATACAAAAACTTCACAGCAACAGGAGCCAACAATGGTCGACCTATGTATTCTTGGTCTATGGATGACATTGCAACAGTAACTGCTTCTCAGGATCAATTAAAAGATGCATTAAAATTAATCAATGTGGTTCCTAATCCTTATTACGCTTTCTCTGAATACGAAAGAAGTAGATTAGATACGCGTGTGAAAATCACTAATTTACCTGAGAAGTGTAATGTTAAAATATATTCTGTAAATGGTAAATTAATTCGCTCTTTCAAGAAAGATAGTCCTATCACTTCTTTAGATTGGGATTTGACAAACAATAAAGCAATTCCAATTGCTGGCGGTGTATATCTCATACATGTTGAAGTATATGATAACAATGGAAATGTTGTTGGGGAGCGAGTTCTTAAGTTCTTTGGTGGACTAAGACAAGTTGACTTACAAGGTATTTAATTTTAGTAGAATAAGATATGAAAAATTCAATAATGAAATTATCAAATTGGTGTCTCATTTTAGTTGCGACAGCTGCTTCATATACCTATGCAGGAAATGAAGACCGCGTTGGATCTGCTGGCGCTTCTCATCTTTTGGTTAACCCATGGGCAAGAGGTGCTGCAATAGGCGATGCTGGTATTGCAAGTGTAAATGGCTTAGAAGCTACTTATGCAAATATTGCAGGTTTGGCGTTTACAGATAAAACACAAATTAAATTCAATTATTCTAATTGGATGGGTTCCGCTGGGATTGGTTTCAATTCTGCTGGTTTTGCTCATAGGATCTCTGAATCTAGTGTGTTTGCTGTAAGTATTCAAGCAATGAACTATGGTGATATTCCAATTACTACCGTTGCGAATCCCGAAGGTAATATTGGATATTTTTCACCTAAGTCAAATATTTTTAATATTGGTTATGCTAAAGCTTTTTCATCGTCAATTTATGGTGGAATTAACTTTAAAGTTATTTCCGAAAACATTTCCAATTTGAAAGCTAGTGGAATAGCTATCGATGCAGGAATACGATATGTAACGGGTGAACAAGACCAAGTTAAATTCGGAATTGCTTTGAAGAATATTGGTCCAGTAATGAAATATAAAGGTGATGGTTTGTCTCAACAAGTTACGTATGTTTCTACAGGATTTATTGGATCTTTAGAACAACGCTCAGCGACTTTTGAATTACCTTCCCTTTTAGCAATTGGTGGTTCTTATGATTTTAACTTTACAGATAAATCTAAATTAATTTTAGCGTTAGGGTTTACTGCAAATTCATTCTCTAATGATCAATATCGTATCGGTTTGGATTATGGAGTAACCAATGAAAAAATGGCCTTTAATTTCAGAGCTGGTTATGTGTATGAGAAAAATATCTTTTCTGCAGAAAACAGATCTAATGCTTTAGTAGGTCCAACAGCTGGTTTTTCACTTGATGCTTTAGTAGGTAAATCTAAAAGTGCTATTGGTTTAGAATATTGCTCGCGATTTGCTGGTGTGTTTGGTATAGTTCATACACTTGGAGTTACTATTAGTTTAAAGTAAGTAAAAGAAATAAAATAATTAAGATTCAAGGGAGCTCTATGGGCTCTCTTGTTTGCGTTTAATAATCCTAGAATTATGTCACAAATAAATTATTATACAGCCGCCGGTTTACAAAAATTGAAGGATGAATTGCATGAGTTAAAAACGGTGCAACGACCATCAATTACAAGCCAAATTGCAGAAGCAAGAGATAAAGGAGATTTGTCTGAGAATGCTGAATATGATGCGGCTAAAGAAGCTCAAGGAATTCTTGAAATGAAGATTTCGAAAATGGAAAACATTGTTGCTCATGCACGCTTAATTGATGATACTAATATTGATAATTCTAAGGTTTATATTCTATCCATCGTGAAGATTCGAAACATAGCGAATGGAATGGAAATTGATTACACTTTAGTAGCGGAGAATGAAGCGGATCTTAAATTAAGGAAAATATCAATCGATTCTCCTATTGGAAAAGGGTTATTAGGCAAAAAACAAGGCGATACAGTTGATATTCAAACGCCTGGAGGCTTAATTCAATTTGAAATCATCAATATATCTAGATAATGAGCAGCATCTTTTCTAAAATTGTTTCAGGAGAAATTCCTTCTTATACAATTGAAGAGAACGATCAATTTATGGCCCTGCTTGATATTAATCCATTGGTCGAGGGACATGTATTGGTTATCGCTAAAATAGAAGTGGATCGAATCTATGACTTGCAGGACACTGTCCTTCAAGAAATGATTGTATTTGCCAAAGGAGTGTCTTTGCGCATGGAAAAGCTCATAGCATGTAAACGTATTGGTTGGAGTGTAATTGGCCTTGAAGTACCCCATGCACATATTCATTTAGTACCTATTAATTCCGCGGATGATTTAAATTTTACAAGAACTAAATTATCTCCTAGTGCTACGGAATTGAAATTAATGCAAGAAAAATTAAGCTTGAGTAATACTCCATGAAAATCAGAACGCTCTCCAAATTATTTTCTTTCCTTGTTTTTACGCTGTTTGGAAAAACAGTACTTGCAGCACCATCTGACACCTTAAACATTTTATTCATTGGTAATTCATATACCCACATGAATGTAATGCCGGTAATGTTTAGAAAGATCTGTAAAGCAAAAGGAAGAATTGTTCATGTAGAAATGAATACACGCTCAGGTGCTTCTTTTAGTGAGCATACTCAAAGACCAGATATGTATGAGTCTTTTCAGAAACAAAAGTGGGATTATGTTATTCTTCAAGGATTTTCTCGTGAGTTATCCTTTACTCCTCAATATTTAGATTCAGCCACAGTACCTTATGTCAGTCAAATTATTGATTCCGTAAAAAAATATAGCCCCTGCGCTAATGTTCTTTTTTACATGACTTGGGGTTATAAAGAAGGTTTTTTGGAACGGGAAGAAATAGATTCCTATGATAAAATGACACAATGTATCAGTAATGGTTATTGCTATATTGGAAATAAATTTGATATACCGATTGTTCCAGTAGGTGAGGTTTGGCGCAAAGTCACGAATAAACACAAGAAAATTAGCCTATATCATAACGATTTAGCACATCCAAGTAAATACGGATCCTATCTAGCAGCGTGCACTTTTTATACTGCAATTTTTAAGGAATCTTCCCTTGGTGCCTATACCAAGACCATCTCTGCTGAAGTCGCGAAAACAATTCAAACTGAAGCCTCTGATTATGTGCTTAAGAATTTGGCTACCTATAAATTGGACAATAATTACTATGAAATCAAAAAGGAAACTCCAAAACCAGGAAAATATAAAGTAGCTTGTTATGCCAATTATCCCAACGCAACAAGTATAACGTGGTATTTTAACGATGGTGAAAGCAGCAATGAACCGGTAGTGGAGCATACTTTTAAATATCCAGGAAAGCACAAGGTAAATTTAAAAGTTAAAGATGAATGCGGTGAACATATGTACACTAAAAATCTACAATATGCAGCACCCCCAAAACCAAAGAAGAAGTCTAAAAATTAAGGTGAAGGCTACTCACGATCTTTGAAAATTCTAATTTTACCAAAAATCTTATTGTAAAACACACTCAATGGTTCAATATATTTAACCATGACGGTAAAGGCAACCATAGCGCTGATTGCTATGGCAATGGATTCTAAAGGTGTCTTATCTAAATCAAATACTAAGGGCTTCAAGCCAAATCCAATGATACCTCCATATAAGATGATTACATGTACAATATATATTTGAAGTGTATTCTGACCTAACTTAAGAAATAAGGCTGGCTTATATTTGATATTGGCATCAACCAACATTAATACACCCAAAACTATTAATACTTGTCCGAAGCGAACAAAAGAAGTACTGTCGAGCGCTAGGTATGTTTTTCCAAAGAAATGCAGTGCGCTTAACATATGATCTGCGTTGTTTAAAATTCTAATAATAAACATATTCAAGGCAATTCCAATAATAATAAAACTTAATCCGAACCACCATTTTTTTGCATGCACTTCATATGTTTTAATAATACTTCCAACCATTCCTCCTAATAAAGTGTATCCAGAAAATCTAACAAAACTAAAATCACTGTATTGTCCGTAAAACATATTTTGAATTATTTTAGGAAAATGAGCAGGCCAGTAATTATGAGCTCCCGTGCTTTCATCTAAAGTGATTTTATGTTTCATAAATGAATAGAAAACAAAGAGAATAGCTGCTGCAATAAAATAATAAAAGTGCAAAGGAAGCTTTCCAATTATTTTAAATAATCCATAAATGAGAAGAATTAAGGTTAATCCAAAGGCAATAGATTGAAGCACATGAAATGCGTAGAACCAATCAAAATTGATAGGTGTTCCCCACCACAATGATTTTCCGATGCTCCATAAATTGAGTTGGATCATATAACCCCAAAACAACAATTCCAGTACGCGTTTGAATCCTTTTTTTACGCGCATATTTTGAAAATAGGGAACCCCTTTGTTGCCAATCATTAAATAAACAAAAATGACACCTGTTACGGAAAAGAATAAGGGCGAGGTTAGGCCATGCATATTATGCCAAAAACCAAAGAAAAAATTTGCATCATCTCTATATTGGTTGGCTAAAGCCGCTCCTGTAAAATGTCCCTCAATCATCATTAAGATAGCGATACTCCTCGCCATGTCAATGAAGTGAAGTCTTGGCTTTGCTATTTTTTTCTCTGTTATGCTTTCCAATATTTTTATTTTTTAATTTTCACTGCTGATGTATATCGTGGAATTAAGACTGCTATCAGTAAAATTAATCTGTATTTTATGAAGTTGCAAACCTACTAATTTTGTAATATCTATAGATACTTTTAACTTAATTTCTGTCCCTGGAGCTACAACTATTTCATTAAATTCATTTAATAATACTGCAGACGATGTACTTGTAATTGTGCTAATAGTTAAAGGTGTAAGCCCATAATTCTTGATTGAAAAGTCAGCAGTTCGTTTTCCTAGTTCCAGTTTTTTAAAATGTACAATCATAGGTTGTACTTTTAAATCATTATTGATAAGTTCCTTGTTTTTGTCTATTCCAACTATTTCAACCCGTCGCTCTATGCTTGCATCATAAGAATAAACCGATTGCGCCTTATTGTTTAAATCATCACTTGTCTCTTGATTTGCCATGTACTCTCCAAAAGGAATTTCAATGATTTCTATATTTTTATTAGTTAAGGCAGCTTGTAGTAGGGGATTTTCATGCTTTCTCCATTCATTGAGCAATGTTTCGATTCGGCGCTGTGATAAGTTCACATTATATTGGCTCTGATGAAGAGGACTTGCCATTCCACTTACAAAGACACGGATGCGTTCTCCGCGACTTAAATAAAGCAATAAGGTATCTGTTAGTTTTAATAAATCCTCATAGCCTTGATTGACATTTAAATTGAAAAAGTTATTTAATTTTTCACTTTCGCTGTTGCTTTCAATGATGGAATCTCCTTTGGCTAAATAGGTGGGAAACATTTTTTGATAGGCTTCCAATGTTTGAGAATATTTTAAATTGCTCGTTTTAGCCCAGCTTTTTGGATTGGGATGGTCATTTTCAAAATAAATTTTTACCGGAAAAATAGTTTCAACTTGATTCACAATTAGGGTATCGGGCGGGAGAATAGGTTTTGGTATGACTTGGAAATAAATATCACTACAACATGTTGGATTTTTTTTAGCAAAACTTCCTAGTCGATTGGAAGATACAAATATGGAATCTTTGGACTCAAAATAATATAAATCATTCGCCGGACTATTAATGGGTCTACCTGCATTCTTTGGCTTACTTATTTTTTCACCATTGATATCAGCAAAATTGACATCGTATCCCCCAAAGTTGTTGTGCCAAGTCGAACTGAAATATAATCTTTGATTTTTTTGATCGAACCAAGGACAAATTTCATTTTCAATACTGTTTATTTGATTAACATTAAATGCGCTTCCAAATCCATCACCAATAATTTCACTGCACCAGATATCCATTTCTCCTTTCCCTCCAGCTCTATTCGAAGAAAAATACAAGAGTTTCCTTCCATCATTATCAATATATAACATCGGATGTGTCGTGTTGCTATTCGGAGTATTAATAATGTTGGACAAAGTATCAGCTTTCCCCCATTTACCATCAATTATTTTTAATCTTGCAATCTTACAGTTGTAGTTAAAGGCTTCATCCTGACATATACTAAAATAAAAATAACCTGATTCCTCATCAAAACTAGCATTGCCAACACTTGATTTTCCTTGACTTAAACCCTCTATTTTCTTTGTCTTGCCTGTTGAATCTACTGATGTACTTGCGGTGTAAAGCGCCGTGGTATAATGTTTTGCATATACTTCTTCTTCAGCATTAATGGTGTCGGCCTTTAGGGAAGAAAATATTAATTCCCCATCTTTAAGTGCATGTCCAAACTCAGCGTCATAGGTGTTTATTCTTTCATTGAAATGTTCGATGCTTGTCGTATCTGGCCCCTGTTGTATTGCCCAATAGCAAGAAGCGATTTCTCGCTCAATTTTTTTATACTCATATTTTGCAGGGTCTTCAAATGCTGTTTTGGCCAATTTGAAACTTTCGAGTGCAATTTTGTATTTTCCATTCTGCTTCTGCATCAATCCTAAATAAAGTAAAGCGTTTGGATAGACGGACCCTTCATCGAAAGCATAGATTTTTGCGTATTCTTCTTCGGCCGCTGTATAGTTTTTGTATGCTCTAAGTGTTTCAGCATATTTCCATCGCAGTTCTATTGAATTTGAATCAATAGCTAAGGCTTGTTGATAGTAATCGCAAGCGTAATAGTAATCTCCTTTTTTGTATTGTTCATCTGCAAAACTGATCAAATCCTTCAGTTTTATTTGTGCCCCCCCAATAAAATTGAAGCCTAGTAAACAAATTAAAATTAGATAAAGTCTGGACATACTCTGTGTTCAATTCGCTTTGGCTTAAAGCGATTAATAATATATCGTACAGCAATTTCAAAGCCTCCTCTTGCATTACTGGCAGGTAGAAGTTTAGAAAAATTGATGTCGTAACTTAATCCCATGAAAAAATCTTGATAATCATATCCAACAGTGAGGAAACACGCATCTTTATTGCGCATCCATAGTCCTGCATAGAGCGCCTGATATGAAAAGTCTTTTGTTTTAAGGTAATACTTGACCGATGTTCCTAAGTTCAATTCTTTATATACCCATTGACTTTGGAATTGAAAACTAGGAATTAGATCCATATTCTCCTTTATTTTAAAGCTCTGTTTTACATACAAGGTCATTCTAACGGGTCTTTTTATTACTTGATTATAAAAACCCTGATTGGGTTGATTTAAATTATAAATCCCTATTCCGACATTTGTTTTTTGCCTTTCCTTTTGGATCCATTCATAAGACAATCCTGTCCCAATAGAAAAATTTGTTTTTCGATCACTTTGAAAATTTTCATTTGTGGGCAATCCTGGGTTAAAAATATACCCATTGTATTGACTGTCAAAATAGAAATTATTCCAATTAACTTGTCGGTGATTCATTCCAAAATTCGCTCCAACTCTGAGGGCATGTTTTTTATCCTTCGTTAAATTAATCCCGTAGGCCAAGTTGCCTTGAACTTCTAGGGTACTTAATTTTCCATCACCAGCTTGATCATGAAATAGGAGTAATCCAAATCCTAAAGATTTATATTGTTTATCAATTGCGCCAGAAAATGTACTAAAGGGAACAGAAACACTGCGCCATTGATCTCTGAAATTTCCAGTAAATCTTATGTCCCCCTTGAAACTTCCGGCATTGGCTGGGTTCTGAAATAATGGATTATCATTGTACTGAGACCAATGGATGTCTTGTGCATTTGCTTCACGCAAACCGCAAAAAAGTAGAAATAAAATAACAAAGAAATACTTCCAATGCATGAGGTAAAGATATTAAAAAATATCTCAATTTTAGCGGAGTTTGAACAGCTATGATTTTAAGGAGTTGATAAGGAAATTGGTATTATTTTTCCATTCAGAAAATAATGACTTTTTAAGCCAAAATCAGCAATGAATTTCGCCATATCTTCTGGTTGACAAGAAGCCTCGTATCCCGGAAAAGCTTCTGATAGCATTTCAGTTTGAACAGCACCTAAACACAAGCAATTCATACGCGTATTGGCACCTTGATTTTCAGCTGCAAATTGCTCTGTAAAATTACATAATGCCGCTTTCGCTGATGTGTAAGCACTTAATTCAGGAAATTTCACGCTTCCTTGAAAAGCTCCCATGGAACTTATGTTTACTATGTGACTTATAGAAGAAGTCATTTTAGGTAATAGCGCCTGAACTAAATCTACCACTCCAAAATAGTTGATTTCAAATGATTTTATCAAGAGATTTCGTTCTATATTGGGAATAGATGATTTTACCAAATAACCAGCATTGTTAATTAATAAATCAATCTTGGGGCAGTTTTCTGTAATAATTTTAATCTGCTCTTTTACATTTAATTCTAGATCAAAGGCATAGCTGCTTACATTTTCTAGCGCACTAAAGTTTTGTTGCATTTTTTTTAAGTCTCTAGACAAAGCAATAACATGGTGCTGTTTGTCAGCTGCTAACTCCTGCACTAGTGCCTTGCCAATACCTCGACTTGCACCCGTAACTACAATTGTTTTAGAGATCATAACTTACCGTTATTTCTGCTGAAGCAGGTGTGGCTTGACAGGTTAAAATATATCCTTCTTCTACTTCTTTATCACTTAATGAATAATTCATTTTCATTACTGCCTTTCCTGCTGTAACTTTTGCTTTACAAGAACAACAAACACCTCCGCGACATGAAAACGGGGCGTCATACCCTTGATTTTCTACAACTTCTAAAATTGTTTTACCCTTACTTTTCATATTGAAACTAAAAGTTTCATGATCTAGCGTAACCGTTACCTTACTTTCTCCATTAAAATCACTTTCAGCTTCCTTTGTTGCTAATAATACTGGTGTAGTAAAGAGTTCGTATTTTATTTTTTCTTTAGAAACACCAAAAAATTGAAGTGCGTCCAAGGCATCTTTTATCATTTCCTCCGGACCACACAATAGAAATACATCTGCTTTAAGCAAGTCTAAATTTTGCTTTATTTCATGCATAATGGCAGTACGATCTAATCTACCCGCCTTATGTCCCGTCCCTTGTTCTTGACTCAGGTAATGGGTAGAAATCACCTGCGCTTGTCCATCAAGAAACTCTTTAAATAAAATATCTTGACTTGTTTTGTTGCCGTAAAAAAGGTGGCTATGGAGTTCGGGGCCTCCATTTTTAATTATGGAAATAATGGGCGTAATACCACTACCAGCGGCGAATACAACACTAGTTTTTTCATTAGAAATAGTGAAATTCCCTTCAGGAGCCATTACTTCCAATTGATCGCCAATTTTCGCTGAATCATTTAAATAAGTAGAGACTTTTCCGTCTTTAACTTTCTTTACAGCAACAGATAAATCTTCATTCACTCCGCTGCAAATGGAATAAGAGCGTCTTTCTTCTTTTCCTTGCAATTCAACTGCCAGCGTAAGATATTGACCTGCAATAAATTTAAAAGTCTCTTTAAGATCTTCTGGAACCGCTAAGGTGACCACCGTAGTATCATTGCTAATCTTGGTGAGCTTAACAATAGTTAGACTATGCCATTTACTACTCACTTCTTTTTTCTTACTAAATATTTTAAAAATTCCCATCCTTATTCGTCAAATGTAATTAATACCCGTTCTGATGTTGGATGTGCTTGACAAGTGAGAATATAGCCGTTGGCTACTTCTTCATCATCTAATGCATAATTAACATCCATGGAAACTGTTCCTTCTATAATTTTTGCTTTGCAGGTACAACACACGCCTCCTTTGCAAGCATAAGGCAAATCACCACCGGCTTTTTGTGCTGCATCTAATATATTTTCTCCGTTGGTGTGAAGTGCTAAACTGATTAAGTCTCCGTCTATTATTACTTCAACTTCGCTTGCTAATCCGTCTGTAACTATTTCTTTATGTTGTTCTTTCTTGGCTAAGCCTGCATGAAATAATTCGAAATGAATTTTTTCTTTATTAATTCCTAAAGAAGTCAAACAATCACGCACTTCTAGTATCATGGTTTCTGGTCCGCAAATATAGACCCCGTCAATAGTTTGGTTTTTTAGAAAAGCAGTATGCAATGCCAGACACTTTTCATAATCAATGCGGCCTTGTAGAATTTTAGTTCCAATACTTTCACGAGAAAAAATATGCACCAATCTAAATCTATTCATATAGGTGTTTTTTAATGCCTCAAGTTCTTCTCTGAAGATTATGGTTTTAAATCCTTGATTACCATAAAATAAAGTAACATCACTGTTCGGTTCCTCATGTAAGAGTGTCTTTGCGATGGAAAGCATGGGTGTTATTCCGCTTCCAGCTGCAAATAAAACAATTGATCTTGGCTTTCCAGAAGCACTTTGAAGAGCAAAATTACCCATGGGGTTCATTACTTCGATCTGGTCACCAACTTTAAGTTTTTGTGTTGCGAAATTGGAAAATATTCCGTTTTCAATTTTTTTTATAGCAACTATCCATTTATTCTCAAAAGGCGAGGAACATAAAGAATAAGACCTTCTAACCTCGGCTCCTGCAATATTCGTTTTTAAAGTCAAATACTGTCCTGAAGTAAATTGAAAGTGCGCTTGTTCAGATTTTGGGATATCAAATTCTATTGAAACAGCATCTTTCGTTAGCTTTCTAATTTCTTTTACAGTTAAAGGGAAAAACTTCGGTGACATTCAGTTGGTTTTAAAGTATCAAAAGTAAGAAAATCTCACGCATAGTTTATGAAATATTTAAACAAAGTTATGCTAATATTGTTTGTCTTAATTGTACTAAAGCATATATTTGTATTACTAAGTTACAATCCTATGGAAAATAAAAATACCTCATTGTTGGAAGAAAAATTTCAGCAGAAAATAGATCAGGATATTAAGATTGAACCCAATGATTGGATGCCTGACAATTACAGACAAACTTTAATTCGGCAAATTTCACAACATGCTCATTCAGAAGTTGTTGGAATGTTACCTGAAGGAAACTGGATAACAAGGGCTCCAAATTTAAGACGTAAAGCAGTGCTTTTGGCTAAGGTTCAAGATGAAGCAGGTCATGGTTTGTATTTATACAGTGCAGTTGAAACACTTGGCGCTGATCGCGAGGGCACTATTGACGATTTACATTCTGGAAAAGTAAAATATTCTTCCATTTTTAATTATCCAACGCTTTCTTGGGCTGATATGGGCGCTATTGGTTGGTTGGTTGATGGTGCAGCAATTATGAATCAAGTTCCTTTATGCCGTTGTTCTTATGGTCCATACGCTCGGGCGATGGTTCGTGTGTGTAAAGAGGAATCCTTCCATCAAAGACAAGGTTTTGAGATTATGTCGACGCTTTGCAAAGGAAGCCCTGAGCAAAAAGCAATGGCCCAAGATGCTTTTAATCGTTTTTGGTGGCCAGCTTTAATGATGTTTGGTCCTAATGATGCAGATTCGAAACATACAGCTCAATCCATGAAGTGGAAAATTAAAAGAAGTACAAATGATGAATTGCGTCAGCAATTTATTGATGTTACGGTACCTCAAGCTGAATTACTTGGTTTAACGATTCCTGATGCTGATTTAAAATGGAATGAAAGTACCAATCACTATGATTTTGGCACTATTAATTGGGATGAATTTTGGCAAGTTGTTAATGGAAATGGACCTTGTAACGCCGAGAGAATTGAGGCCAGAACAAAAGCTAAGGAAAATGGACTTTGGGTTAGAGCGGCAGCCATGGCTCATGCAGAAAAGCAAAGAGAAAGAACGAAACAAAGTGCCTAAAATTTAAAATATATACCATGTCGCAACAAGAATGGCCCCTTTGGGAAGTCTTCATTAGAAGCAAAAAAGGTTTAAATCATAAACATGTAGGCAGTTTGAGAGCTCCAGATGCTCAATTGGCTGTTGAAAATGCTAGGGATGTTTACACCCGCAGGTCTGAAGGAATTTCAATATGGGTGGTATTATCCAATAATATTGTTGCGTCGGATCCAAGTGAATCTCCTGAATTGTTTGAGCCAGCTGACGATAAAGTGTATCGTCATCCAACTTTTTATGATGTGCCAGATGGCATTTCTCACATGTAACTATTGCTGTTTTGGAAAAATTTAATTACTTATTGAGACTTGGAGATGACAGTCTAATTCTTGGTCAACGCCTTGCAGAATGGTGTGGTCACGGCCCTATTTTAGAAGAAGACATCGCCATGACTAATATTTCTTTGGATTTAATAGGTCAAGCAATTAGCTTATTGAATTATGCCGGGGATGTCGAATCTAAAGGAAGAGATGGTGATGCTTTGGCTTTTTTGAGATTGGAAAAAGATTATAAAAATCTTTTATTGGTTGAACAAAAAAATGGCGATTTCGGAGATACCATGATGCGTCAGTTTTTATTTGATGCGTATAGAAAATTACTTTTCGAGCGTCTACAAAATTCTACCGATAAACAATTAGCTGCTATTGCAGAAAAATCTTTAAAAGAAACACGATATCATTTCAAACATTCAGCAGAATGGGTCATTAGACTCGGCGATGGAACGGAGGAGTCTCACAAAAGAATTCAAAATTCATTGAATAATTTATGGAGGTATACCGACGAGCTATTTTATGTCGATGCGTCTGATGAGGCACTCACCGAAGCAGGAATTGTCCCTGATTTAAGTGATTTAAAATCACTTTGGTTGAAAGAAGTAAATACGGTTCTAGAATTAGCGAGTTTGCAAATTCCAACCAATAATTGGCAATTTGAAGGTGGACGAAAAGGTGTTCACTCTGAACATATGGGTTATTTGTTATCAGAATTGCAATTTATGCAACGCGTATATCCTAATATGGAATGGTAAGTCCTGAGGATATTTATGTATTCCTAGAGGATGTCAAAGATCCAGAAGTCCCCGTACTTTCTATTATCGATTTAGGGATTGTTCGAAAGGTAGAGCAAGTTGATACCACCTGGAAAATTACAATTACCCCAACATATAGCGGTTGCCCTGCAATGCAAGTTATTGAAGAAGAAATTAAAATTAGACTCTCTCAAGAAGGGATTTCAAGCTTAGTTGTCAATGAATTATCCCCTGCATGGACAACTGATTGGATCAGTGCAAAAGGTAGGGAAAACCTAAGAAATTATGGCATTGCTCCTCCTGAACATGAGGTGGATAAAAGTGTTTTGTTTTCCGCACCAACGGTTGTTCCTTGTCCAAAATGTAATTCTAGAAGTACGAAAATGGTAAGTCTTTTTGGCAGTACAGCCTGTAAAGCACATTATCAATGTCTTGTTTGCTTGGAGCCTTTTGATTATTTTAAATGCCTTAAGTAATTACAATCCAAGTGCTTTAGCAAGCTCTTCTGCAGCTTTATCCCACGAAAAATAGGCACTTCGCTGTAATCCTTTCTTACTTAATTCTGCTCGTAAACTTTCGTCTTCAATAAGTTGATTAATTCCTTTTGCAATGTCATTTATATCGAAAGGATCAACCAAGTAAGCTGCATCTCCGGCAATCTCTGGCAAACAAGTTGCGCGAGATGCCAAAACAACTGTCCCGCAATTCATAGCTTCCACCATCGGAATCCCAAATCCCTCAAAGTATGGGACATATGTGAGCATTAATGCCGAAGCCATTACTTTAGTAAGTAGTTCTTGATTCAAATGACCGGTAAAGTGAACGTGATTGCTAATCGCTGGACTTAAAGTAAGAGCTGATCCTCTCCACATATTTGCCCCAACAATTAAAAGTTTCAATTTTGGATGTTCTTTATGGATGCGTTCAAAAGCACTTATCAAACGCTGAATGTTTTTTCTTGGATGTAAGGAACCGACAAATAATAAAAAATCTGCACCTTCAGTAAATTGTTTTTTCACTGACTCTTGCGCTTCCTTAGTGATAGGCTGATAATTTGAATTCGCGGCATTGTAGATTACTTCAATCTTTGAAGGCTCTATTTGATAGCTTTTTGCAATGTCTTGTTTGGAGTATTCAGAAACAGTAATAATTTTCGAAGCTTTTTTCGCGAATTTTGGAAAGAAATACCGCAAATATTTTCCCAAAACACTTGGTAAATCTTGAGGGTTGTGTTCAAAATTAATATCGTGAATGACTATTATTTGTTGAACTGAACTGCGCAAGGAAGCATAGCCATCAGGGGAGAAAAATAAATCAATCTTGTGTTTTTTGAGTGCTCGAGGCAGTAAAATCTCAAACCAAATAAGGTACAATATGGGATGTCTTGCAGCGGGTGATAAAACTACCGAGGTAACGCTGCTGCCAAAATCGAATTGCGCGTCTTTTTCACGATCAAAAAAAAGAACGAATTCATGTTCTGGGTGATTTTTAATAAGTCTGCTTACAATCTCTAAGGTATATTGACCAAAGCCTTCCAATTTGTTCGGAAGTAAATGCCGTGTATTTATGCCTATCCTCAAAGCGCCTAAAATTGATGAATAAAGTTGTCTCTTTTTTCTTTCCCAATTGTCGTAGATGGACCGTGTCCACAATAGACTATTGTTACTTCTGGCAGGGTGAATAAGTGTTCAAAAATACTTTGTTTTAAAATTTCGATGTTTCCTCCGGGTAAATCTACGCGTCCAAAGCTGCCATTAAAAAGAACATCACCATTAATCACAAATCCGTCTTCTTCAAAATAAAAAATCACATGACCAGGGGCATGACCAGGAGTATGTAAGACTCTAATTTTCATTTCTCCGAAAACTAAATTCATTCCATGTCTCAATTCTATGTCTGCCGAAGGAGATGTTTTATATCCTTCAAAACCATACAAGGATGCGTATTGTCTTACTGAATCTAAGGTTCCAGTATCATCTTTGTGCAAATACAAAGGTATTTTATAGTTATCCTTTACAAATGAATTCCCAAGTATATGATCAATATGAGCATGCGTGTTTAAAAGCGCTACAGGAATAATATGATTATCTGATAGGTAAGCGACCAGTTCATTTTCTTCTTCTATTGAATAACATCCGGGATCAATAATGATTCCAGTGCCATTTTGGTCAGAAATTACATAAGAGTTTTCCTGAAAGCCATTGAAGGTGAAACATTGAATTTTAAGGGCCATAGTCGAGACAAAGTTACGCTAATTTTAAGAATATGGACTAACGAATTAAGTTAACATGTCCTGTTAATTCATACCTTTTCTGCTGCTTGTCCTCATAAATTAATTTCCAAGTATAGGTTCCATCTTGACAAATTTTCCCTTTATATTTTCCATCCCAAAATTCTTCTTGTGTTTTCAATTCACAAATTAATTCTCCCCAACGGTCAAAAATTTTCAAGTTTAATTTGGAGATATTTCCACCATAAACATGAAAGGTATCATTTCTTCCGTTTTCATCTGGAATAAAGGTATTGGGAACATAAACTACAGCATCATAAGAAATATTGACCAACTGATTGGCCTGACAACCATTAATATCAGTAAAAAATACATAATAGGTCATGTCTTGATCTGGATTGGCTATGGGATCAGAACAATTGATACAAGATAAAAATTCAGGAGGTGACCACACAAAACTACCTGCCTGATTGGCACTTGCATTGAGTTGAATCAAATCGCCATAAAATGCCTGTACACTTGTATTTACTTGGATTGAAGGTTGAGGGTGAAGAACCACCTCTACATAAGCCGTGTCTTTACAATTATTGATATCCGTCCCAACGACTCTGTATTGTGTTGTTACATTGGGTTGCACTTGAACCGTACTTCCGGTCGAATTAATGATGCTATTTGTAGGTGTCCATTGATAGTTCACTGCACCTGATGCCCAAAGGTTGGCTGTTTCTCCTGGACAAATTATGGTGTCATTTCCTGCAATAACTGAAGCGCTCAATACTTCAATAAATATTGAATCGGTAACCGTTCCGCAAGCATTGCTTAAGTCACAATAATAATACTGACTACTCGGGGGATAAACTTGAACATTCGGACCGAAAACTGGATTGATGTACGCATTGGGATACCAATTATAACTATCCGCTCCCGTTACTTGAATATTTAAAATACCTCCTTGACACATAATTAAACTGTCTTGTAAAGTTGAGTTAGGAGGATTGTCAAACACAAAAATTTGAGTAGTATCCGTTAGAACACAACCATTTGGACTCGTTAAAGTAGCAATGTAAATTATGGTAGTGTCCGGTGTCGATATAGGTGTAAAACTTGTATTGTTGTCCAAATATGTACCAGGCGACCAGCTAATGGTGCCCGCACCTGTAGCGAATAAATTGACTTGATTTCCAATGCAAATAGAAGTGTCGTTGGAGATACTTAGATTGTTTTGAAAGACCAATAAATCTAATTGCAGGGTATCTGAACCACAACTGTCTGAGATGACTACAGTAAAAGTCGTATTACTATAAATCGTTGCAATAGGATTGGGAATATTTGGATTATCCAAAACTCCAGCAGGAGACCAAAGATAAGAACTACCACCAAAAGCATCTAATTGGTAACTTTGTCCGGGACAAATTGAATTGGGAGGAAGTGTAACTCCTCCTTGAAAATCTCCAATATTTACGATGAAATTTGCAGTGTCAGGTGTAAAGCAACCAATAGAATCAGAGACAATTAATTGCACATTATAAATTCCAGGGTTGGTATAATAATGCGTTGGTTGAAAAGCATCAGAACTCCCCCCATCACCAAAATTCCAAGCAAAGGTATTACCGTTTTGACTGGTATTATTAAAAATAACAGGTAGAGGAATACAAATTAAAGGTGAAGGCTGAGCAACTATTGCGGTAATCGTGCTGAGCTCAAATTTGAAACAGGCTAAGTTGCAATTTGGACTTGGATTTTGAGGAGACCAACTTCCAGGAGTAGAGGTAAATCCAAAATTATTTCCCCCACAGGCGCCACAAACAGCATGGTAGATTCTTCCTGATTTATCAAAGCGACTTGTGCCTCCATCTACATGATTCGAACTTCCGGTTTGTCCGCCCATGAAGGTTGCGTACTTTAAACTAGCCGCATCTTGACCAAAAACAGATAGGTAAAAATTATTTCCGTTGGTTATTGTTTGATACCCATTTGGGGTACATTGAAATCCATTGGTAGTAGAATTTAAAGCTTGACTTACACTTGGATTGGCATTTAATACGCCTCCCCATCCTGAAATGTAGATGTCAAAACAATCGGAAATTAAAAAGGCAGTTGGTGAAATTTCCACATGTCCAGATCCTGCGCCAAACATGGTGGTCCAGTTGATAGTAGATAGCGTGGCATCATATTTCCTCATAAATTGTCCTGAGTTTATGTTCCCGTAACAACCCGGTGTAATTGGCCATGCAGATTCAGTTTGTCCGTATACATAAACACTTCCGTTTAAATCTGTTCTTACGAAGTAAGTTTGATCGTATTCACCTAAGCCCATGAAAGTTGCATTCATTAAAGTTCCGTTAGACGGATTCAATCGAATGGTATAACCATCGCTCAAACCGCCATTAAAAGTGTTGTCATTACCCATTGCGGAAGTAACTCCGGGGAAATTTGAAGAAGTTGTACCTCCAGCAACATACAATGCCCCTGCTGAAAAGTCAATCGAATTTCCAGATTCTGATCCGCTTCCTCCAAAATAGGTGCTCCATTGTAAGGTACTCAAAAGATTATTGAATTTAAAAATCACGGCATCTTGAGCGCCATTCAAAATGGCAGAATATCCAGAAACAGTAGGAAAATTTATGGAGGCAGTAGTGCTAGCAATATAAACATTCCCGCTTGGATCTAAAATAATTTCCCCCCTGAATTGATCCCCATAATTATAGTGCAGCGCATTCGTGTTGAGTCCATCGATACCTGATCCACCAATATAGGTTGAGGCCATCAATAATCCGTTCACACTTAATTTTGCTACATAAATATCTGACCCATTAAATTCAAGGGAATTTTCTAAAGCATAGGTACCGCCATTAAAGCTGTTGTCATAACTATTTCCTGCCAACGGAAAATCAGGAGAAGAGGTGATTCCATAAAGGAATAATTCCCCGTTAGACGCCGCTACAATACTTTGTGGAGTTTCATTTCCGTTACCACCCAAATAGGTAGAATAGAGTAGGGCAGTTCCATTGGAATTAAATTTTGTTATCCCAATGTCCATAGGGAAACTTCCAGTTCCTGAATTAAAACTTGGATCATAGGCACCAGTAGTTGTAGGGTAACCAGTTCCAAAAACAATCCCTCCACCAAATAAATTACCAGCTAAATCAGGCGTTGCGGTGAAGCCCCAATTGTCTGCAGTTGATCCTGAAAAAGTAGAGAAGGTTAAACTAGGGTCGATAAATAACATTTCATCTTTCGCATAACCCTTGGGAAAAGCGAACGAGATTGTTCCCAAGTTGATTTCAAAAGAACAAGCTACGTTTGTCTTTTTTCCATTTGAATTGATGGTCCAAGCGATGGGTTTAGAATGAATAATTTCCCCCAAACTGTGTTGAATATGTAAAGCACCAGAAGCGTCTATAAAAACAGAATCAGCTCCATCAAATGAATATTTTATCTGCGCTGCATTGGCAAATGCTTCCAATTTAAAATTATAGGATAATTGTCCGTTTTCACCTAAATAATACAAATCAATTCCAGGGTAGAAATCTTTTTTTTCGACTCTTTTTACGCTGTAAATATTTGATTTCCATTTAGACTTTTCGCCCCCAATAAAGAAATTAGAATAATGTGACGAGGAATCTCTTTCTGTGCGAATTCCAAGTGCATTGGCTCCAATAAAGTTTTGAAATATAGCATGTGCTTTTGGCTTTTCTATTGCTTCATTATCTTCCTCATGTGGATGGTGCATTTGATTGCTGAGGTGGTAACAGATTCCTTTGGGTAAAAGAAGTAATTTCCCTTGATTAATATCAACGCTATATTCAATCCGCTCATCCCACTGACCTTTATTTGGTGTAATCCAAATATCTTGTCCAAAAGTACAAGCGAAATTGAAAATAAATAATATTAAAAGTAGTTTCTGCACGCTTTAGCTAAATTACAGCGATTTGTTAGATTTTACTATTTCTTTAACTCAATTTTCTACTTTAAGTTGCCTAAAAAGTCAGAATTAAATCATACTTTTATTCCTAATAAAAGATATTAATTCGTTTATTTGTTCTCTTATTTCGATAATTATGAAAAGAATTTTACTCTCCGCTATCGCGCTATTTATTTCCTTTTTAGCATTCAATCAAAATTATTCACGCGTTAAAGTTTACGCTAATGCTTTTGAATTAGATCGTTTAAGTCAACACGGAGTTACTGTAGATCATGGAATTAGAAAAGAAGGCGTCTTTTTTATCTCAGATTTTTCTAAAAGAGAAATTGAAATCATGCAAGAGCAAGAGTACAAATATGATATTCTAATTGATGATGTTGAAGCTTATTATGTTGACATATTAAAGGACAAAGCACCGTCTCAAGAATTAAAAAACGCAACTTGTTCTACTGTGGGTGGAGGAAATGGCGGAAATTCGACACCTGTTACGCCTACTAATTTCAATCTAGGAACCATGGGCGGTTACTTGAAATATACCGAAATGCTTGCTGAGTTAGATGCAATGGTGGCGCAATACCCAAATTTAATTACTGCCAAAGCACCTATATCTACATTTTTAACTATTGAAAATCGTCCGATTTATCAGGTAAAGATTTCGGATAATCCCAATTCAAACGAGACAGAACCAAAAATTCTCTACACTGCTATTCATCATGCAAGAGAACCTATGAGTTTGATGGAAACCATTTTTTTTATGTGGTATGTCCTTGAAAATTATAATACAAGTGCAGAAATTGCTTATTTGGTAAATAATACTCAAATGTACTTTGTTCCGTGTATTAATCCTGATGGATATATTTATAATGAAACTACTAATCCAAATGGTGGTGGAATGTGGAGAAAGAATAGAAGAAATAATGGTGGTGGGGTTTATGGAGTTGATTTGAATCGCAATTATTCTTATGGTTGGGGAACAACGGGAACTTCAACGAATACTAGTAATGATACTTATTGTGGAACATCCGCTTTTTCAGAACCCGAGACGCAAGCCATGCGTTGGTTGGTTCAAAATAATAATTTTGAGATGGCTTTTAATGCACATACTTATGCAAAAACTATCCTATTCCCAATTGGAACCACTGTGGCTGAATTTGCACCGCATCACAATTATTTTCAAGCGCATACAGATCATATGGTAGAACACAATGGTTATACTTCTATGAAGAGTTCTGCACTTTATCCTGCTTCAGGAGATTCTGATGATTATATGTATAAAGTAGATATAGGTGTTGGTCAAAAAGACACGATTTTTGTACATACACCAGAAGTGGGCACTGCTTTTTGGCAACCGCAAGCGGAAATTATTGCTACTTGTCAAGAAATGGTATTTCCAAATCTTATCTTGGCGCATTTATCAAAAAATTACACCATAGTTAAAGACACTGATCCAAACATGATTTCCACTTTAAGTGGAAACTTCAATCATTCAGCGCGTCGTTTAGGTCGCGAAGCTGGTCCTGTAACCGTTTCAATTCAACCCTTATTGAACATCGTCACTGTTGGAACAGCTGTTGTTTATAATTTAGCGCAAACGCAAACTTCAACAGGAGCCATCTCCTATACCTTAAATCCAGCGATTCAATTTGGAGATCAAATTAAATATATCTTGTTGACAGATAATGGTTTATGGGTGAAAAAGGATACCATAATTAAGACCTATGGTTCATTGACAGTTCAAGCAATTGAAGATGCTACAACCGTTACCAATTGGACAGGCAACTGGTCTACAACCACCTCTACTTTTGTTTCTGCAAGTAAGTCTTTCACAGATTCACCGACAGGAAATTATTCAAGTAATACAACTAAAACTTATACCTATGTTCCGACAATCGATTTAACCAATGCTTCTTCAGCAATGATTTCATATTATGCGAAGTGGGCCATAGAAACAGATTATGATTATACGCAATTTCAAGTTTCAGTCAATGGTGGAACCACTTGGATAGGACAATGTGGAAATTATACGGTTAATGGAACCAATGCTAATGGCAGTGTGCAACCCAACAACCAACCAGTGTATGAAGGAACGCAAGGCACTTGGGTTTTGGAGGAGATTAATTTAAGCGATTATATTGGTCAAGTGATTAAAGTTAGGTTTGTTCTGAAGTCGGACGGAGGTACTAATATGGATGGATTTTATTTTGATGATTTTAAAGTAATGTATAATATTGCTCAAGCACCTGTTGCACCAGTAGCCTCTTTCTCCTTGAGTTCTTCAAACATATGTCAAGGAACAGCAATTACTTTTAATGATTTAAGCAGTAACAATCCAACTACTTGGAGTTGGGACTTTGGAGACAACAACACTTCTAATTTTCAAAATCCAAATTATTCCTATTCAGTATCAGGAAACTATGTTGTCGTTCTTACAGCAACTAATGCAGCAGGAACAAGTAATTATTCTATGAATATTACGGTTCAAGCCCCTCCTGTAGTTTCGATATCATCAGCGACAGGTAGTAATTTGGTTTGTGTTACAGATGCTAGCGTTCCATTGACATCCAACCAAGTGGGTACTATATTCTCAGGAGTTGCGGTTACAGGTGATCAATTTTATCCTGGAGTGGCTGGGATTGGTCAGTTCTCAATAACTGGAACCTATACCGATGCGAATGGATGTATTGGAACTGGCTTTATTACCATGACCGTTCAAGATTGTGCTTCTATAGATAATTTAAGTTACCAAGGGGTGAAGGTTTCTCCCAATCCTAATAACGGAAGCTTCGATATCAGTGGAATGGAAATTAATCAGGAAATTGAAATTTATGACTTAAACGGAAAATTAATCTTGAGTACCTTCGCAAATGCAACTACAGTAACCATTGCTTTACCGCTAGTGCGCACAGGAATTTATTATCTACGAACTACCAAAAACGGAAAAGTAGGCCAGTTGAAATTCGCTGTGATTTAATTTCCATTAAAAGCGAAAATTACCTTAATTTTGCGGCCTTGACTTCGTAGTTCAACGGATAGAATAGAAGTTTCCTAAACTTTTGATCTAGGTTCGATTCCTAGCGAGGTCACAAAACAAAATGAGAATGAGAGCGATAGCGTCAGTATCGTTTTGTTTTACTTCATTCTCACTCTCCTTCTCGCTCTTATATAGTATTGCTTAATGTAAAGTCCTATTCAATAATTCAGTCCTAGTGAGGCCACAAAACAGAGTGAGAGTGCAGAGCTAGAGCGATGACTGCAAACCTTCGCCCTGCGAAGCTTGAAAAGCGAAGCAGGGCGAAGTCTAACTCTATCTCTAAGTCTTTCAGATCCCCAAGATTTCGGGACTCTTTTCATCCTAAATCTTCATTGCCTTAAACATATTATTAAGCAAATATTATTTTTTCATAGCGCAAAGGCATCTTAATTTGATTTTTAGCGTTAATTCCATTAACTTTGTTTAAAGCGACTTAAATTATTTACTATGATGAATCGAATTGCTAGCATTTTAGGGGCTGTTGCCTTATTGATCTCCGTATCTTCTTGTATTGAACATGAAGTAATACCACCTCCAGTGAATACAGTTGATTTAAATGCTTCTTTTAGTGGATATGTTCAAGGAACTCAAGTTGAATTCACCCAGAATGTTAATGGTTACAAAGGATATACAGGTCTAGATGAATATATTGCACCTTCTCCACTTCCATCAAGACGCGTTTACATGTCAGAAATCACCTCTCCATCAGATATGAGAGCTATTCGTGTAAAATTCGGATCTTTAAATTGGGATGCTGCAGCTAATACAGAGCCAACGCTTACCATGTTTAATGATTTTCATACTGCTTCAGCTGTCAACAATCAGATTTTTTCTAATCAAGGTTTATCAGGTTTAGAAGTTACTTATACAGACATGAATAGCGCTATCTGGAGTTCAAAGCAAAACAATCCAATGCCTCAAACCTTGGCTTTTTCAAATATTAAACAACAATCAGACAATACTGGAGATTACTCCATGTTCGATTGTACTTTCTCTTGTTATGTTTATAGAACTAATCCGTTGACGAGTACAGTGGATTCGCTTTATGTTCAAAACGGAAAGTATTCTGGTTGGTTTAAAAAATAATATTGTCATCTAATGGCATTTTAATAGCGTCATGAACCGATTGAAAATTGCCATCATTGGAGATTATAATTTCACTTTCAATGCGCACCACGCAACGAATTTATCTTTAGATCATGCTGCGGCATTTTTAGAATTAGAAATCAATTATTATTGGATAAAAGTGGGTGAAGCCGCCCAGCAAAAACCCATTTATTACGATCAATATGATGCTTTTTGGATAGCTCCCGGGCCTTACCAAAATCCATTTTATTTAAATGGCATCTTCAAAAGACTTCTCGACCTTAAAAAGCCGGTTTTAATTACTGGAGAATCTTTTAAGTTGATTTTAGAATATCTTATTGCTTTTCATCAACTCAATGGTGCAGGAGAGAAATTAATCTCGGAAAATTTAACTACTGGACCTTATTTTGAAAAAATTGAAATTCTTCCCAATTCAAAAGCCTTTAGTAAATTGTATGAGAATTTTACGCTTACGGAATTGTCCGCTACACGCTACAGTCTTTATCCAAAATTGATTCAAGAATTATCGGGTTCCTGGATTGACATAGAAGCCTTAAATCAATTTGAAGATCCTGAAATTTTCAGCATGAAGGAAAAAATGTTTTTTGTAGCCTGTGCATTTTACCCTCAAGTATCTTCTACTCGAGATATTCCTCATCCAATTATTTATACTTTCTTGAAAAGTGCTATTGAAGCTCAAGTCTTAACAAGCAACTAATTCGCCGTCATTAGTGTAATACAAGAAGGAATCTACTGGTAAGTACATCATTTCTTCTAAAAGCTGTTTATAAGCAGAGATTTGCTGATGATCTTTATCTTTTCTTAATCCTGTTTTGAAGTCAATCACCACGATCTTATCTGGATGAATAAATAATTTATCCGGTCGTTTGGTTTCTGATTCCGACACTAAAATCCAAGGTTCACTTTTTGTCTTTAGGGCACGTCCTACCAAATCTTGGTATTGTGGATTATTGAGCAAAGTAGTAGCTTTTACCCTTAATAAAGGTTCTAATTCTCTAGTGATTTGACCTGTCTCCAGTAAACTATCAATTGCTTCATCTAATTCTTCCGATTTATTTGCCTGAGCTAGTAAAAGGTGAAACTGGTTTCCAAATTTCACTTCTTCTGAAGGGTCTCTTAGATTTACATCTCTCAGTACTATTTGAGGAAACCACAGTCGATCGGTCAATTCTTCTGGTTTATAAAAGGAGTCTTTTTCTCGTTCTTTTTCAATTTTTAATTGAGGTGTCCCAGCTTGATAAATGATCTGTCCATCTGTTTCTGTGATGCCTTCTTGCATCGAACCTAATGCTCTATTGACCATAGCACCAAATTCCTTTTTCTTATAGTAGTTAAAGGCATACAAACGATCTTCCGCACGGGTTAAAGCAACATAACACATATTCATCTTGTCGGTAACAACGAGTTCTTGTTCGATCATGGAATAATCTTTAACTGCTTTAATTTTACTGTTGGGACTAATATTTTTATAAAGCACTTGTTCCCCTGCATCAATGAGATATTTATTAAAACTAATGGGACTTAAGTGAAAGTCTAATTGTGGAATAATTACAACCGGAAATTCTAAACCTTTTGATTTATGAATGGTCATAATTTGAATTGCGTCTCTTGATGACGGAAGTTGAATCGCAATTTTATCTTTATTGTCTTCAAAATAGTTTAAAAAGGAGGCTACATCGGTATGTCTATTGGTTTGAAAAGAGAAACAAACATCAGCAAAATGATGCAAATAAGCTTCATCCGTTTCTTTCCATTGCATCATGCCGAAGAATTGCTGAATTAAATCATATAAATTTTCATAGGCTCCAAAAAATACTTCTTTACCTCCGAAGTGATCGGTTAAAAATTTGAATTCATTAAAAAATCGTATTTTTTTACCTTCAGCATTAATAAATTCCTCAAAATAAGCCCGGTATTCTTGCGTGGCACTATCTTTAGTAATTCTAAAAAATAACTCAGCAAAGCGTTTTACTTCTGTTGCATTAGAAGGGTTTTGTCTTCTTTTTAAATAGGATATGCACAACCTTACTTTAGAATCATTGGTAATTAAAAGTGAATCTACTGACACGACTTTAAAATTAGCTTGCGTTAAGGCGTTGGCAATTTTATTCCCAAATCCATTGGTGTGTGTTAAAATACAAATATCACCTCTTTCATAATTATCTTTTTCACAGGCATTAATGATATTGATAATATCTTCACTTAATTCAACTTCATTGGTCTTTTCGGCTTGTGAAACTATGCGCACAAAACCAGTTTTTCCAGATTGTGAAGTTTGTTGAACTGCATTATAATACGCCGCAGATTTATCAGGTAATTCTTTGATTAATTCTGTGAAAAATTGATTGTTAAAAGTCACAATCTCCTGCGCGGATCTATAGTTATTTGGTAAAGTAAGCAAGTGCCCACTGTTTTGAAAATAAGCTGATTTTCCGGCGATAAATGGATTGTGCTCAGGATTGTAAATGGCAGGTAAGGCAACAAATTGATCCGCTAATCCATTGTTGAATCTGTATATCGATTGTTTGGCATCCCCCACAATTAAATTCTTTTTCTGCTTGGAAAGTGACTCATGAATTAATGGAATGAGATTCAACCACTGAAGACGCGAAGTGTCTTGAAATTCATCCAAAAGAAAATGAGACAAACGATTGCCTAGGCGCTCATAGATATATGGAGCCTCTTCATCACGCACTAAGTTACTGATCAATTTATTGAATTCAGAAATGCGAATTATTTGTTCGTCTTTCTTCAATTTTTCCATCTCACTTGCAATAAATTGCAATAATGCCATATTGAAAAAATTACTTTTATAGGCTTCTAGTAATAATAATTGCGGGAATTCTTGATCATACAATTCTATTAATGCACATAGTTTTTGTCGAAGAGGTTCTCCCAGAAAACTACTTGAATCTGTATCTTCAATTAATTTTATCAGTCCATCGGCAAATAAGCGCGAATTTGATTTTGGCTCTGGGAAAGTCGCAAGGGAAGCAAGGGAAAATAGAGGATTATATGTTTTTGTTTTATTTGGTATTTTGGAGACATCTAATTCTAGTTCCACAAATAAATTACCCGCTTCATTGGCATATTTAATGAAATTGTCACTTGTAATTTTTATGGATTGCCTTAATGACTGAAATGCAGCTTGATCCAAAGGCATACCCATTAATTTATGGATAAGTTCATTGTATTTCTCATTGCTCAAGACACTCGAAAAGGCAATCAGTTGATCTCTAAAGTTCCATTTTTGACCATCTTCAAAATTAAATTTAGCGTATTCTTTTACCAATTTCGTGAGGTTTTCCTGTCCTGGAATTCCTAATCTATTCAACATGGCATCTACAACATCTGCTAGGATCTGTTTTTCATTTAATACGACTTCAAAATCACCTGGAATATCGAGGTCACGGCTAAAAGATCGAATCAGTTTTAGATTAAATTTATCAATGGTTGACACATGAAATTCCTCATATCCATGTAATATTTCATTTAATGTTTGCTTGCAACGTTCCCTTAAAACTTGTTCATTAATGGGTAAGCGCTCCAATAAGTCTTTTTGCATGGACTTTATTTTGTTGCTTTTTGATAATCCAAAGGCAATTCCGTCAAGTGTATCGATGATTCTAGTCTTCATTTCAAGAGCAGCCTTGTTCGTAAAGGTCATTGCGACTAAGGATTTGTAATTGCTTCCATTATCCGGATCCTCAAGTAAAATGCTTAGGTATTCAAGCACCAATTGATGCGTTTTACCGCTTCCTGCAGAGGCACTCATTACGAGAAGCGGGTATTTTTTTCTATCTACTTGTTCCATTTGGAGAAAAAACGATTATTTATGAAGGTTAAAAGTAGAAAAATCATTGAGTTTTCAAGTATATTTGTAGTATGAGAAAATCAATAAATTTCTTTTTGTTTTGTTCAATGAGCTTTTTGTTCTTTTCTTGCAAAGACAAACCTGTCCCACCAGTAGTTAAAGACTATGTGGATATTACGGTACAGCCCGTTTATAACGGAGAAAATCTTTTGATGGATTCTATCTATGTAACTCAAGAAGGCTATAAAATAAAAATAACGGATCTGAAGTTTTACGTAACATCTCTTCAAAATGGAGGTACAAATTTGTCTCAAGCGGCATTATTTGATTTCCGTGAAACGGGCACTTTACTACTTCATCAAGAAGCAGATTATTTAAAATTCGGAAGTCTGCAAGGTATTTTAGGAGTTGACACAACTCTGAATCACGACGATCCTTCAGCATTCCCAACAAGTAGCCCTTTGAATATTAGTAATGCAGGAACTATGCATTGGGGATGGAATCCAGGCTATATTTTCGTTAGTATTGAAGGAAAAGCGGATACTTTGATCGATGGAATTGATAATCTTGATCATAATTTTAGTTTTCACATCGGAACTGATCAGTATTTACAAACGCTTTCTTTTTCTTCCATCAATTGGCAAACAATTAGTGCCCATCAGCATACTTTTGCTCTTAAATTAGATGTGTACAATATTTTTTGTAATCCTATTCAATCAATTGATTTAAGGCTTGAATATTTAGCGCATTCTTCAGGAAGTCAAGCTGCGTTGACCCAGAAATTTGGTCATAATTTTAAATCTTCTTTAACTCCATATTAGGAACATGAAATACTGTGTCTTCTTTCTCGGTATTTTCGCTCTGTTTTCTTGTACTAAAGATCGGGTTCATTATGACCCAACTCCATATGCTTTAGAAATTCCTTCTCATTTCCCTCAAATGGTTATTCCTATTGATAATCCTTTAACTGAAGAAGGGGTAGAATTGGGTAGGTATTTGTTCTATGAAAAACAATTAAGTGGCGATAATACGATGAGCTGCGCTAGTTGTCATGCACCACAAAATTCTTTTTCAGATAGCAATCAGTTCTCCGTTGGTATTGATGGAATTTTAGGTACGCGTCAATCTATGGCATTAATAAATTTAGGATGGGATGATTACTTTTTTTGGGATGGAAGAGCTTCTTCCTTGGAACAACAAATTCTTGGCCCAGTTCCTAATCCCATTGAAATGCACCAAAGTTGGAAAAATGCTGTTTCAAAATTATCAGCAGATATGACTTATAGAAATAGGTTTTTTAGAGCCTTTGGAACTTCAAATATTGATTCTAATCTAGTTGTAAAAGCAATTGCACAATTCATCCGTACCATGGTTTCTTCTAATTCTAAGTATGATGTAATGTATAAATATATAAATGGACAATCGCTTAATTCAAATGAGTCCCAAATATTAGCTTCTGTTGATGCAGAAGAGTGGGCAGGATATGATTTATTTAAAAGCCTCAATGGCGCTGATTGTTTCCATTGTCATAATGGTCCTTTGATGCGTGTTAAAAAATTCAGCAATAATGGATTGGATGCAGTTATCACTGATTTAGGTCTCGGTGGAGTAAATGGAAATCCGAATGACTATGGTAAGTTCAAGGTGCCAACTTTGCGGAATATCGCTCTAACTGCACCCTATATGCATGATGGAAGATTTGCAACTTTAGATGAGGTGATTGAACAGTATTCTACTGGTATTCATCCTAGTTTAACTATTGATCCCTTGATTGAATACGCCAATCAAGGAGGAGTGCAATTAGATGCACAAGAAAAATTATTATTGAAAAAGTTTTTAATGACATTAACGGATTTTGATTTTGTAAACAATCCAAAATTTAAAGATCCTAATTAGACAAAAATGAGTGAAGACAGACTGACTACCGAGGAAAAAGCACTTAATATAAATCTCACATCAGATATCTATGGTTGCTTTGCTGAGATTGGCGCAGGTCAAGAAGTAGCTGCAAATTTTTTTAAGGCTGGGGGGAGTTCAGGTACCATCGCATTTACCCGTTCCGCCTATGACATGAAGGTTTCTGATTCCATGTATGGAGCTGCCTCTAGGTATGTATGTGAAGAAAGATTAGAAACTATGCTCACGGCTGAGTATGATTCATTAAAAGCGATCCTTCCTACGAAAAATAAAGAAGCGAGATTTTTTGCTTTTTGTAATACCGTAGAAGCATTAAATTATCATAAAACCAACCAAGGTCATGGCTGGATAGGAATCCGTTTCCAACGGACTTTAGGAGGCCGATCCAATGATATTATCCTACATGTCAAATTGCACGATAACAGTCATAAGTCACAACAAGAATCTTTAGGAATATTAGGTGTAAACCTCATTCATGCTGCATTTTTTCACTGTGAAGACATGGATGATTTTATCACTTCATTGGTAATGCGACTTCCACGTGATAGAATGGAAATTGATATGCTGCGCTTTTCAGGGCCGGATTTTGAGGATATTGACAATAGAGTGGTAGCACTAAATCTAGTGAAAAGAGGAATCACAGATGCTACTATGTTTGATTTAGCAAAAAATGTTCTTCAACCTGCTACCGCTTTATATAAAAAACACATTCTCCTAATGCGTGGTCGCTTCCGTCCCGTAACAAAGGTTCATATTGATATGATTGAGCAAGGAAAAAAAGCCTTTCTTGCTGAAAAAGGAATCAAAGAAGAAAATTTAGAGGTGGTATTTGAATTAACCTTGAAGGATTTAACGGCAGATGGAAAAATATCTGTAAAGGATTTCATGGATCGAGCCGAATTATTAGGTTCTTTAGGCTATACAGTGATGATTTCAAATTATCTGAAACATTATAAAATGGTTGAATATTTGTCATCCATTTCTAGAGGTAAATTGATTGGTGTTATTGTTGGAATTTATAATTTAAATACCATTTTTGATGAACGCTATTATGATAATCTACCGGGTGGTTTGTTAGAAGCTTTTGGCAGAGGATTCGGACACGCGGTAAAAATGTATGTGTATCCTGCGATTAATGTTGAGGATGGTGCATTGTATGATTTATCTAATATTAAATTACCAAATCATTTGTACAGTCTATTGCAATTTATGCAGGACAATGGTAAAATTTCTGCACTCAAAGAATATAACCAAAGTTTGCTGCACATCATGTCAGATGATGTACTTAGTAAGATAAAAATGGGAGCTGCTCACTGGGAAGATGATGTCCCTTACGAAGTGGTGCAAGCAATTAAGTTCTTCGAGTTGTTTGGATATCACAAAAAATAATATTTCATGCCACACATAAAAAATGCATTGATTCGGTATCGTATTATTGACAGAATGCTGCGCAATAAATACAAAACTTATCCTTCAAAACAAGAAATGCGAGAAGCTTGTGAGGACGCTCTTTATGGAACATCACACGGAGACAATATTTGTGATTCTACCATTGAAAAAGATATGTTTGCCATGAAAATGGATCATGACGCCCCCATAAAATACAGTAGAAAAAACGAAGGGTATTTTTATGAAAATCCAGATTTTAGTATCAATGATATTCCTTTAAGTGAAGATGAATTGAGCTCCATTCGTTTTGCTGTAAATACACTTCAACAATTTCGGGAAGTTCCCTTTTTTCAACAGTTTGGTAATGCCATTGATAAAATTGTGGATCGTGTTGCCATGGGAAGTGATCAAGAAAGTGATGTCAATCAATTTGTGAGTTTTGAATCTGCTAAATCTTTAGGAGGAAATCAATTTTTACCTGTTTTATTGACGGCAATTCGCGCCAAAACTTTAGTTGATTTTCAGTATGAAAGTTTTATTTCAGGCATCTCCAAACCAAGACAATGCTTACCTCTTTTTTTAAAGGAATATCGAAATCGATGGTATTTAATTTCCTTCGATTTGAGCAAAGAAGATATCATAACCTATGCCCTTGATAGGATTTCTGATTTAGAATGTTCGGACACCGTGTATGTTTTACCGGAAAGTTTTGATGCTGCTAGTTATTTTCAAGATTCTATTGGTATCACTGCATTCAAAGGGAAGCCTGAAAAAATAAAATTCGAAGCAGATAAAGTAGCTGCACGTTATATCTCTTCACAGCCATTTCATAACTCTCAGAAAATTGAAAAACAAAAAAGTGGCAGTACTGTATTCACACTTAAAATATTAATTTCTGAAGAATTAATTCGAGCCATTTTAAGTTATGGCGGTGAAATTGAGGTGCTTGCTCCAGAAAGTTTGAGACAAACAATTCGCCAAAGAGCCAAGCAATTAGCCTCTTTATATAAATGAAACTAAATTTAATAATATGGAAATTATAAGAAAAGATGAGGCTGGTGTTTGTACACTAATTTTAAATCGCCCTTCTGTCTATAATTCATTTAATGGATCTATGGCACTTCAACTTCAAGCTGCTTTAGATCAATGTTATTCTGATGATGAGGTTAGGGTTGTTGTTCTTACTGGAGAAGGTAAGGCATTTTGTGCTGGACAAGATTTAGGGGAGGCAATCGATCCAAATGGACCAGGTTTAGCCAGTATTGTAGAAAATCATTACAACCCAATTATTCTAAAAATCACTCAAATGAATAAGCCGGTTATTGCTGCAGTTAATGGCGTAGCTGCCGGAGCCGGAGCTAATATTGCCTTGGCATGTGATTTTGTTATTGCGAAAAATTCAGCGAGCTTTATTCAAGCATTTTCAAAAATTGGACTCATTCCAGACTCTGGAGGAACTTTTATATTACCACGCTTAATTGGTCAACAAAAAGCAATGGCACTAATGATGACAGGTGAAAAAGTGAGTGCTCCAGATGCGGTGCAAATGAATATGATTTATAAGTCAATAGATGATGATGCTTTTGATGCTGAGCTTACTTCATTTGCTATAAAATTAGCGAATATGCCTACTAAAGCTCTTGCCTTAACCAAAGCTGCTTTGCATGCTTCCTGGAACAATACTTTGGAAGAACAATTAGCTCTCGAATTAGATTATCAAGTTACAGCAGGAAATACTTCTGATTTTGCGGAGGGTGTTGCTGCTTTTCTTGAGAAAAGAAACGCTATTTTTACAGGTAAATAATTAGTAATGAAAGAGGTAATTGGTATAATAGGCGCAGGAACAATGGGTGCTGGTATCGCACAAGTCGCGGCACAAGCAGGACATCAAGTTATTTTAGTGGATCAAAATCAAGCACAACTGGATCTTGCAAAAGCTAATTTGGAAATTATTTTAAATAAATTACTTTCAAAGGAAAAAATAACAATTACTCAACATGCCTCTATTGCTTCTGCTATTCGTTACGAAATAAACAATACTAGTCTTGCTTCTTGTTCGCTCGTTATTGAAGCCATTGTAGAAAACTTAGCCATTAAACATTCAGTTTTTAGCGCACTAGAGGGAATCGTAAGTGCTACCTGTATCTTGGCGACTAATACTTCTTCTTTATCCATTGCTTCAATTGGTTCTGTACTTAAAAATCCTTCCAGAATAATTGGAATTCATTTTTTCAATCCTGCTCCTTTGATGCCTTTGGTTGAAATTATACCTGCCGTTCAAACTTCCCAAAAGGTGATTGATAATGTAATGACTTTAATTGGCGCTTGGGGAAAAACAGCAGTGTTGTGTAAGGATACTCCTGGGTTTATTGTCAATCGTGTTGCAAGACCTTTCTATGGAGAGGCATTAAGAATTTTTGAAGAAGGAATAGCCGACTTCGCTACCATCGATTGGGCCATGACTACTTTGGGAGGTTTTAAAATGGGTCCTTTTACACTCATGGATTATATCGGAAATGATATAAATTATACTGTAACCGAATCGGTTTTTGAAGCTTTTTATTACGACCCAAGATTTAAACCTTCTTTGACACAAATGAGGTATAAAGAAGCAGGTTATTTGGGAAGAAAATCAGGAAAAGGTTTTTACGATTATTCTGAAAATGCGGTTCCAACTAAAGCGAAGGAGGATATTGACTTAGGACAAGAAATTTTAGATAGAATCTTAGCCCTATTGATTAATGAAGCTGTGGATGCTGTATTTATGCAAGTAAGTAGCGTTGAAGGTGTTGATCTTGCTATGACAAAAGGGGTGAATTATCCCAAAGGTCTATTGAAATGGGCAGATGAAATTGGATTGAATGAAATTTTATTGAGACTAGAAGACTTACAATTAACTTATGGAGAAGATCGCTATAGACCGAATCCGTTGCTTCGTAAAATGGTAAAAGAAAACCTAAATTTTTATCCTAAATAAGTACAACTTACATATTCATAGCTTACAATCTTTGGATATTTCTTATTTTTGCACACTTAAACTATTCTAATGGCCTATTTGTTTACTTCCGAGTCCGTTTCTGAAGGACACCCAGACAAAGTTTCAGATCAAATTTCTGATGCTCTTATTGATAATTTCATGGCTTTCGATCCTACATCGAAGGTTGCGTGTGAAACGCTTGTAACTACAGGTTTAGTAATCTTGGCGGGTGAGGTAAAGACCAATACTTATCTTGATGTTCAAAGAATCGCAAGAGGAGTTATTGCAAAAATTGGATATACGAAAAGTGAATATATGTTTGATGCTAATTCTTGTGGGATTATGTCGGCTATTCACGATCAATCTTCTGATATTAATCAAGGTGTTGAACGAACTAATCCTGAAGAGCAGGGCGCAGGTGACCAAGGAATGATGTTTGGTTATGCCACCAATGAAACAGAAAATTATATGCCCTTGGCTTTAGATTTGTCTCATGCACTTTTGATTGAATTAGCTGCAATAAGAAGAGAAAATGATGCCATTACATATTTACGCCCAGATGCTAAATCTCAAGTTACTTTAGAATATTCTGATGATAACAAGCCGGTGCGTATCGATGCTATTGTTATTTCTACGCAACACGATGATTTCGGTCCGGAGTTAGAAATGTTAGCAAAAATCAAGTCTGATCTAATCAGTATCTTAATTCCAAGAGTAAAATCTAAATATCCACAGTATGCTCATTTATTTAATAATGAGATTACCTACCATATCAATCCTACTGGTAAATTCGTAATTGGTGGTCCTCATGGAGACACAGGATTAACAGGTAGAAAAATTATTGTTGATACCTATGGTGGAAAAGGTGCACATGGTGGTGGAGCATTTTCTGGAAAAGATCCTTCTAAAGTAGATAGATCTGCCGCTTATGCTACGCGTCACATTGCAAAAAACCTAGTTGCTGCTGGTTTGTGTGAAGAAGTTTTGGTTCAAGTTTCTTACGCGATTGGTGTTGCTAAACCAACTTCCATTAATGTAGATACTTACGGGACTTCAAAAGTGAACATGACTGATGGAGAAATAAGTAAGATTGTTGAAGGAATTTTTGACATGCGTCCTTACTTTATTGAGCAAAGATTAAAACTTAGAAATCCAATATATTCAGAAACTGCTGCTTATGGCCACATGGGACGTAAGCATGAAAAAGTCTCAAAAACATTTATTGGTCCAAACGGTGAATCTAAAACTTTTGAAGTTGAATTGTTTACTTGGGAAGAATTGAACTTTGTTGCGCCTGTTAAAGCAGCATTCGGTTTATAATTTGCCGGCTATGCCTACAGATTTTCGTACTATTTGGACCACTGATGATCACTTCGTTGAAGTAATTGATCAACGCCTGCTTCCGCATCAATTTGTAGTTGTAAAATTGCTTACTTATACCGATGCAGTAATCGCTATAAAAAACATGACCGTTCGTGGTGCACCACTGATCGGAGCAACTGCTGCTTATGGTGTATATCTTGCAGTGAAAGAAATGCAGGAAAAGCAACTCCCTTCTTCATTTTTGCAAAATGCATTTATTGAATTGCGTGCCTCAAGACCAACAGCCATTAATTTATTTTGGGCCTTAGATCGTATGCAAAAAGTTTTATCTAAAGCTGAGAATCTTCTCGAAACTACTTGGAATGAAGCGCATTCAATCGTGGAAGAAGATATAGAGACTTGTCGCATGATTGGTGTTCATGGCTTGGAATTAATTTCAGCAATATCTAAAAAGAAAAAGGGAGAAACTGTAAATATATTGACGCACTGTAATGCTGGAATGCTCGGTTGTATCAAGTGGGGTACAGTCACTTCTCCGATCTATCAAGCGCAGGCGCAAGGAATAAAAGTACATGTTTGGGTAGATGAAACACGACCTCGAAACCAAGGTGCTAATTTAACGGCGTACGAACTTACCCGTCATGGTATTGATCATACCTTAATTGTGGACAATACAGGTGGACATTTAATGCAACATGGAAAAGTGGATTTGGTTTTGGTGGGCACCGATAGAACTACCAGAATTGGTGATGTTGCCAATAAAATCGGGACTTACCTAAAAGCATTAGCAGCATTTGACAATTCAATTCCTTTTTATGTTGCTTTACCTTCTACTACTTTAGACATGTCTATTAAGGATGGGCTAAAGGAAATACCTATTGAAGAAAGAGATCCCAATGAAGTGAAGTATGTTATAGGTAAAACTAAATCAGGAACCATTGAAGAGGTCTTAATTTGCCCAGAAACAACTCCTGCAAGTAATTTTGGATTTGATGTTACTCCAGCAAGGCTGATTACGGGCTTAATAACAGAAAGAGGCGTATGTTCTGCAAGCGAAGAAGGGATTGTTGGATTGTTTCCAGCCTACAAATAATCAAACTTCAACATCATTTTCCTTAAATGCCGAAGGCAATAAATCAGGAACTAATTTTAAAATAATAGGAAGCAGTAAAGCTCCCCCAGGAAGCATGAATATTGCTAAAGACGGCATGCTTTTTAAAATATCCTTAAATTGAGATTTCACAATTTCTTTTTCTTTTGCTGTCAATTCAGTGTGCGTAGATTTTTTTACCAAGGCAATGAGTTCTTTACTTTCTCTCATTTCATTTAGAAATTTCCCCTTACTGCGCCCTAAAAGTTTAAGGTATCGCTTTGATAAATTGGTGTAAACCAGTTTTGTTTCTGAATTGGTTTGTAGAAAACTAATGGATGATCTATGCAGGGTTAGAAACTCTTTACATTGCCAAATAACAGCATTTCGTTCTTCTTGATTTAATCCAAGCGCTTGTCCTAAGTTGTCTAATTTAACTTGTTCATTGGCATGAGGATCTTCATTTAAGGCAAGAATAAAAGCAGCTAATTCAAAGGTGTAATTTGATAAAAGTAAATCAGATTTGTGAAAATTAATGGTGGAATAATCCAAAATTTCCTCTGCTAAAAAAGCTTTAATCTCTTTACTCTTTTTAGCAGAAATATCTGCTGCAGAAATATAAAAATCAATGAGGCGGTTTTCCTTTTGACTTATATTTTTTTCTGTTTTAGCAACATAGATGATTGTTTTTAATAATTGAATCAAGGATTCCTCATAATGCTCCGCAAAACCTAAAGTTTTTTTCTCTAAATATCGTTGGTATAAAACAACATCTAAATAAACAAAACTATTGGATAGGTGATTGAGCCAATAATTGGTATCATTTAACTGACTTTTGATTCTGATTCGATTTGCAAAAAACCTTTCTAATGCTGCGAACTTATCCTTTGAATAAAAAAATGAAAACCATTCGTGATTTCCTTCTTCAGTTTCATAAGCATAGAATTTATAGATGCTTTCGATAAATTTAGCCTCTTCAAAATCCTCCAAATTACTTTGACGATAAACTGCCAATAAGGATTCGAAAAGTAATAATTTAAGACGTTCTTCTTCCGTTAATTCTAATTTTAGCGATGAGGTAAATAAAAGAGAAACGGGTATTCCAAATGTTAATCCTGTTTGATTTGCCATCTCAATTATGGCAGCATGAGCATCCTTTTTATTTTTTGTTTCCAAAACCAAATCATTGGATAAACTAAAACTACCTTCTCGAACTAACGAAAAATATTTTTTAATCCAATTTTTAGCTCCTGGAGAAATCATTTATTTGAAGATATATCTTGCTGCTAATCCGCCGCCCCAGTTGAATTTGGTAGTAGGGATAAAATTCAAAGCAGGACCGGAATCTAAGGCAATATTTAATGGAAAATCCGCGAATCGGTATTCAATCCCAAGTACTCCTGTTACGCCAAGTAACATACCTAAATTACTGTACGAACCAATGTAGGCTCCACCTCCATAATACCAACTGAGTCCTGGAGTATTTAATGGAGCATTAATCTCATACATTCCTTGTAGAATTATTCCGTTTTGATTGCCTCCAATACTTCCTTCTATTGCATTACTTCTTGTTAAAAAATGCTTGACGTTCAAGGATCCGTATCCTGGAAAACCGCCTTTTAGTCCGATACTTGTTTGGTAAAGTTGCGCATGAGCAGCTTGAGAAAAGACCAAAACCAATGTTAAATAGAATAGTTTCATGTTTTTATTTCAAAATTACAATTTACCAGCCAGTGTGCAGGCTTTTTTATTCGTAAAAAACACACTTCCATCTGTTGAAAACGCTTCAAATAATAACACATAAATCCCAATACTTGCTTTTACTTGCTGGTCACTTACGCCATCCCAAGAAAATACGCCTTCGGAACTCAATAAGGTATTGGTGAATAAGCTGCGAATTAACCTCCCGCGATCATCATATATACTAGCCTTCCCTAATAAACCCTCCTTTTCCATTTTATAATGAACTTGTAATATATCTTCAAAGCCATCATTATCAGGTGAAAAAATATCATTGGTAAATTCAAACGCTCCTGTCATAGTTGCTGTTAGGAATTGAGAATTTATCCTGCCAGGACTTGCAAAACCTATATCTTCTGCGGCAGAATGCCAATTGAAGGAGCTACTTGATAATCCAAGTGGATCAATGCGCTCAAGGGAAACTCCGTCATTATTATCTAGTAATTTAAATTGCCAGTCGTTGTTGTAATCTACTTGATCAATGATTTGATAATTAGAAATAAGAATAACATTTCCAGAGTCGTTGTTGTAACTCGGCATCTCCGAATAAACAAAAGTGCCTGTTACACTTTCAGGATAATTTTCTTTTACAAATACGGAGTCCTTCCCAACTACTGCATATCCATTGGGTAAGAGTAGGTGAGATTGCATAATTATTTTATTATTGGCAATGGTGTCATTCTCCATATTGGCGAACTCCATATTTTTTAAATTAAATATTTTAGCGCTGTTGTTGTACAATTCAATCCAATCTGAACCCCCGTTTTTTGGATTTTGAAGAATTTCATTGATGACAATTTCACCTGGAAGTGGTAATTCAGCAAGTACAAATTGTCCACTCAAATTGGTAGGGTTGAGCCAACAATCGGCAACAGGATTTATTTGTAAGTTGTAAAATTGAGACGCTACTAAATTTTGATTAAACTGCAGAATGCAACTTGTAGAATAAGCACCGGGGATATAAATACTTTGAATTCCTAAACTGGGTTGAATCGTATAAACAGCATTCATTATTGATGTTGAATCCACTCCTTCATTGAACTGAATTTCTAAGTAATTTGGCGCCAAAGCAATTAATTCCGTAAACAAAGGTGCAGTAAGATCAGGACTTAAATCATAAATCGAATTTACTTGTCCAGGTGTACCACCAAGTGCAGCGTTAGAACTGCTCCAATTGTCTTCGTTCGAACAAGGATCATTTGGATTGATCAGCTCTAAAGAATAACCTCCATCCATTTTTATTTCATCATGATACCAATTGGAGTTATACACAACGACATCGATGTAGACTCCGTTGTTGTCTTTTAAAATCACACTGTCACCTGCATTATTTAAGCTCGGAAAACTGGTGACACTGGTAGTCAAGTAAGGAACAAACAATGGAGTGTTGGCTGTTGCACATAAAATCATATAGTCTCCCGGAAAAAACCATGAATTGGCGATGGTGCCGCTGGAAGAACCGTCCGTAATCTGCCAATCTTGTAAATTGAAAATTTTGTTGCTTTTGTTATAAATTTCTACGTATTCCACTTCAGGCAAGCCAATAACCGGTGTTGGATCTGCAAAAAATTCATTAATCAGAACATCGCCAACTTGTACCACTTCCGCATATAAATATTGAAATGAAGTACTTAATATGCCAGGTATATTTCCGGCCATGTCACTTATATTTGAGGCTCCAATTTGATAAACAGCACCATTAGTCATCGGAGTCGAAAAGGTGAAGTGAAATAAACTACTGTTGGTAGCATCTTGAGTAAGAGAGGAAATATTTAAGGAAGGACTAATAAAATAATTACTTGTTAATACGCCACTTACATTGCTTATTGCTTCTGTATAGTACAAGTCCATTTGGTTGGCATTGATTACAACGGCACTATCAATACTCGGTGCTGTTTGATCCAGAATTTCGTCGCCAATATAAACTGCATCATAAAAGAATTTGTTGGCATTACTGGCGGTATAGGTACAGGAAAAACCAAAGTGTGTGCCAATAAGATTGCTTGGGTCATTGCCACTTCCTTGTAAGATGTAGTTGGAACTGCCATTTAAATCTGCGAAAAGTTTCCAGTCTCCCAAATTGTTACGGATTACTTTAATAGAAGCATTGCATGAATTCACGATCTGTCCATCAATACCAGCACAAATGATCGAAGAAACTCCTGCTTGAACTTTATATAAACGCAGTGCATCTATCGCATTGGCTTCTCCAATTTGAATATAATAACCATTCAAAACGGCACTTAAATCGGAATTGTCTGCACATAAATATATCCTGCCAAAATTACTAGAGGAACCAGCAAAGGATTGTTTTACATAAATATCCCATTCCTTATTGTTTAATGAAGCTAATAAATGTGGCGTTGCTAAATAGGAGGTAGTAGCAATGGTATTGTTTAATTGAACTTGTTGCGCTGCATTAATAATAAAGTCAGCTCCTGTCCCGGACCAAGTGGGTGCAGTACTAAAATCCCCATCAGAAAAATCATCAGATACTTGTGAAAATGCCATTGGGAGCATACAAGTAAATAAAGAAAATAGGAAAATTGCCCTCATAGTGATGTATTTACCTTCAAATGTATAATTTTACAGCGATATTGTGCAGAAATCAATAGGAAGAAATAATAATTTATTAAGATGAGAATAGCAGTCGTAGGTGCAACAGGTATGGTAGGAACTATAATGTTGAAGGTACTAAGAGAACAAAATTTCCCGATTACTGATTTAATCATGGTAGCATCAGAAAAATCAATCGGTACGCAAATCGACTTTGGTGGATTATCCTTTCCAGTGGTCTCTATGCAAAGTGCTTTAGAGCTGCGTCCTGACATCGCTATTTTCTCTGCAGGAGGTGATATTTCTATAGAATGGGCTCCGAAATTTGCTGAGGTAGGGACTAAGGTCATAGATAATTCATCTGCTTGGCGCATGGATCCCACGAAAAAATTAATTGTTCCTGAAATCAACGGTCATTTATTAACGAAGGAAGATTTTATTATTGCCAATCCAAATTGCAGTACGATTCAATTGGTACTTACCTTAGCGCCTTTACATGCCAAATATTCTGTAAAACGCGTGGTGATTTCTACCTACCAATCTATTACGGGAACCGGCGTTAAGGCTGTTCAGCAAATGGAAAATGAGAGAGCGGGAATTCAATCTGAAATGGCGTACAAATATCCAATTGATAAGAATTGTATTCCTCAGTGTGATGTCTTTTTAGAAAATGGCTACACCAAAGAGGAGATGAAACTTTCTAATGAAACCAAAAAGATTTTAGATCCAAATATCAAATTAACAGCAACTGCTGTTCGTGTGCCAGTGGTTGGGGGACATTCGGAAGCTGTAAATATTCAATTTGAACAAGATTTTGACCTTCAAGAAGTTCGAAAACTTTTGAAAGAGATGCCAGGGATTACCCTAAAAGATGATCCGGAAACGTTCTCTTATCCAATGCCTAAATACGCAGAAGGAAAAGACGATGTGTTTGTAGGAAGGATCCGAAGAGATGAAAGTCAAGAAAACACACTTAACCTGTGGATTGTTGCTGATAATTTGCGCAAAGGAGCTGCGACCAATGCGGTGCAGATTGCCAAGTTGCTGATAGAAAAAGGATTGGTTTAAATAAGATTATTGTCTTTTCTCGCAGCAATTTATTGAATGGATAAGATTTCAATATCTTGTTCTTTAAAATTTATACAATCCCCGGCTTTCTTGCCAAGTAGTATTTGTCCTAAGGGTGCTTGAGGATTCAATACAAAAACCAACTCCTTGTCGACCATCAATTTCCCTAAACCTACCGCAAAATAATACCAAGCTAAATTAGTTTGAACTAAAGTACCTTTGTTGATTTTTGTTGATTGAATGCTTGGATTAATCGTCAATACCGCTTGTCTCTGATCGATAAAAACAGACAATTGCTTGTTAATATTCTCTATTTCTATTTGCACCATGGCTCTTGCCGTTTCATGTTTGTCCCCAGCACTACTTTTGGAATCCTCTTGACTGGATTCTTGTATTTGGATTAACATAAAACTCAATTGATCGATATGATTTTGAATTTGTTCGAGAACCAATTGATGTACTTTTTGTTTTTCCATGTGTAGTCGTTTCGCTTTTGAAAGTTGCCTGAGTTATTTAGATTTGATAAATTTAACAATAAGCGAAGTAACTGTTTAACTTTAACCAAAATTACATTTTGAAAATACCAGAAGAAAAAAAACTGAAACGAATTGCCTTTTGGGTGCTTACGCTTATTTTAGGATTAACTTTTTTTATTGCATGGGGATTAAACTATCTTAAGTTTGATTATGACTTTGAGAAATTTTTCCCTGAGCAAGATGAGGAGACTGTTTTTTTTAAGTCCCATCGGAAATTATTCGATTCTGATAACGATTTTCTTTTGGTTGCCATTGAAAGAAAAAAAGGGGTTTTTGATCAAAGATTTTTAAAGCAAATTGCCTCACTAACAAAATCCGTAAAAGAAAAGGTTCCTTATGTAACTTTTGTAGGTTCCATAACCGAAGTCCAAGAGGAATTCTTATTTCCTTTTGGCGGTAGATCCTCACGGCCTTACCTTGATCTTAAAAATATAGATCTGAAAAGAGATTCTACTCGAATTTTTCATACGGATGAATTGTTAAATTCTCTGATTTCAAAAGATGCGAAATCTGTTTGCCTTTATATTCGACATGAAGATTACATCAAAAAAAATAAAAGTGATCTACTACTTAAAAAACTACATTTTGAAATTAATAAATTCCAATTCGATGGGGTTCATATAGCTGGCAGAACCATTGGCCAAAAATTGTATGTGGAGAAAATGATGCAAGAAATGGTTTTCTTTATCATCCTGAGTTGTATTCTAATCGTTGTCTTCCTGTTTTTTACTTTTCGTTCGGGTTGGGGAGTAATCGTTCCCTTATCCGTGATTTTGATGGCTACCTTGTGGTTGATTGCAGGAATGTCTTGGTTTAAAGAGCCCATAAATATTCTTCTTGTTACGCTTCCTACCATCATGTTCGTAGTGGCTATGGCAGATGTAATTTACATTGTCTCCAGATTTCTCGAAGGAATTAGATCCGGTATGTCGAAACGAGATGCTGTGATTTTGACCTACAAAGAAATTGCTTTTTCAGCTTTTTTGACTTCAATTACAACAGCCATTGGTTTCGGAAGCTTATATTTTGTAGATGTTATTCCAGTTCAAGTATTTGGTTTGGTAGCCGGCGCAGGAACACTGATTGCTTATTTTTTCACGATCTTTTTGTTACCCATCCTCTTTCTTTTATTCCCTATTCCAAAATATATCAATACCCAAAAAGAGGCTCCTTTCTGGCAGAAATTTTTACGCAAGACTTTTCAATGGCTCATTTCCTATAGAAAAAAAGTACTCTGGGGCAATGCAATCTTGATCGTAATCTGTGTTTTTGGGATTAGTTTAATAGAGTCAAACAATTTTTTGATGGACGACCTAAGTTCCAAAGAACCTTTAAAACAAGATTTTAATTACCTAGATCAGCATTACGGAGGCATCCGACCTTTTGACATGTCAATTGAATTAAAAGATAAAAACCTAAATATTTGGGATTCCGAAGTTTTGAATGAAATCAATACAGTGGAAACGTATATTGAAGAAGTCTATGGTGCGGAAATCAAGAACTCCTTATGTCAAACTTTAAAATCTTTAAATAGAGCATCTCATTTAGGCAGTCGTAAATTTTATACCATCCCAAGTTCTAGAAGAGACTTGATGAAATTCAGAAAAATAATCAGGATCATTGGACAAGGAAAATATTCAAAAACAATTATTGATTCTACTGAAACACGATTGAGGATGAATGGCAATTTTCCAGATATTGGCAACCAAGGAATTCGGCTGAAAAATGAGGCTTTTCAGAAATTTTTGAAACAACTGAAATTCAAAGGAAAAATTGAATATCGCATAACAGGTACTGCGCATTTGTTTGATAAGAATATCCATTTTATCTCAAAAAGCTTGGTAGAAGGATTGATATTTTCTGTTGTAATTATTGCCTTGATCATGGGCTTCGTTTATAAATCTTTCCGAATGATGTTGATCAGTATGATTCCCAACCTGATACCATTATTGGTAATCGGCGCCATTATGGGTTATTTTGGGATCAATTTAAAGACCAGTACTGCGGTAATATTTACGATTGCTTTTGGCATCTCCTACGATGACACCATTCACTTATTAGGAAAGTTTCGCATTGAATTGACGAAGGGTAAATCAAAAAGTTATGCCTTAAAAACTGCCTATCTAGAAAGGGGAAAGGCAATGATTTTGTCGAGTCTTGTCTTGTGCTGTGGTTTTTCCTTGTTGATTTTCTCTAATTTTTCTGGATCTTTTTATATGGGCGTTCTCATAAGCATCACCTTATTTATCGCTTTGATTTCGGATTTGACCTTACTCCCTATTTTAGTATTAATGTTTTACAAGACCCCTAAAACTAAAAAACTTATTTCCCCTGTCTCCATTCCTTGATACTGGTTATGGACATGATTCCAATAATCAGAATTCCCCAAATATAGAAGGCAGGGTGTAACTTTTCAAGACCTTGGTAGTGCGTAAAAAATCCCCAAATAAACAAAAAACATGTTTTTGAAATCACTGTAATCCACATGATCAAATGCAAAAGTGTTTCTCTAAAGGTGCACCTGTCGGTATGATAGCGTAATTCGTCTATGAATTCATGGGCAGTTCTCGTGACCAAAGCAGCAATGAAAATCGGTAAGATTTCAATGTCAAACCAATACATTAATACAAGACATAATTCCATCAAGCCAGAACTTAATATTAATATCCTATGGGTTTGCAATTCTTTATCGCTAATATCAACTTTCACAAGTCGAGAATGGGTAATTGCATCTAAGGACCAAGCGATAACAAAGATCGTGGCGGAGATTAGGATGGCACAGGCAAAATAGCTAGGGTTGATTTGGGTCAGCATTTTATTGTTTGAAAATTAAAACTAAAATTAATATTAAAGAACAAGTTAAGATATTTAAGGTTTGAGTCCACAAAACACTGTGGTTGTTTCTCCTAACTTTTTCAATGATTAATGCTTTCCATGCAACCACAAAAGCTACAACAAATAAGATCCAGGTATCTGAAAAAATCAACAGGACGGAGGCACTCATTAGGTTCAGCAAATGCAATAAGGGGAAGGTGAATTGTAAGCCTAAAATTATAGGAACTGTTTTTGTTTTTGATTTTATATCAAAGTTGAAATCAGCCACATCTCTTAAGATACTTCCAACAATTATTTGAAGCGTACTTAGAAAAAAACAAACTAAAAGTGCTGGGTCTTCATAATTATTCCCGCCAAGAAGCACTAACAATCCCCAAGCAAGACCAATGATTATATTTTTTAGAAAAAATACTTGTTTCAATTTAAATCCAACATTGATAAATTTTAATTCAATGGAATACACTAAGCCTAATAAGGCAATAATCACTAGGGCGAAAATAGCATACCACGAAATCACATATAGAAAGAGGGGTGTCAGTAGTATTAAATGGACCACAAATAGTTGTTGACCTTTATGTTTTTTAAGTGCTTTGAATAAAGATGAAATTGAATTATTTTCCCTCTTATTGAATTCTAATCCATAGACCATCCAAGTTCCACAGATACAACAATAGGAAAGTAATAGCAAGTGTGTGAGCGATTCACTTGGGTGGATCCAATAACCAGCTATTAATAATGACAAGGTGGCCAAGATAAACAGTAAGTTGATTTTTATCCTTTTTCGATTCATTTATGGTAAGTAATAAAAGGATCGATAGAACATGCTTCCTTGCTTGTGTCAGCGGAAAACTTACCTGTTTTAAAAAAAGTAAATATGGAAGCACCTACTTTTTCTAATTGCGTATATAATTCATCGTGTGAGATGAAAAAATAACAATAATCAGTATGTCCTTGATTTAATTTTTCGACAGAAAAGGAGGGAGCAGGCATTAAATCATATTCCTTCTTCTTTTTCCATAAAACTTTTGTGGCTTTGCATTCAATTAAAATTCCAATATTTTCATTTTGTTGCTGATGCGCTTGGTAAGGTGTATGCGCAATCTCTGCAATTAATTTACCGAAAACCAAACGACTTAAGAACGGATTAGACCTTACTAAAATTCCTGGAACTCTTTCTTGTAATGGACTTCTGTCGTAGATGATACTCGCTAAATTGGGAAGCGTGTTTTGCTCGAGATAAGTGTTCAGTGTCCAAGCGCCTAAGATATAAGCAAAGACATGAATTTTTTTATATCTTAATAGTTGCTGCTTTGTAATGAAATTGCCCAAATGCTCACTGCATAATGCAATAGATTTTTTATCAATGTAGTCGGGAATAAACAAATCATACCCATCCTGCTTGAAATTTATTTTCTGATTTTTTACAGAATGATAAAAAGATCCAAAGCCCGTTAATACAAGAATTGCCTCCCGATCTTCTATTTTCAATTGATTGGAGTCAAGGATAATAATATCTTTCGACCAGGCATCATTACACATCAAGACAAATAACAATACAATAGGAAGTAACACTTTCATATTTGTTCTTATTTGTAAGCATCATTTAAACCTATCCCTTTGAGGATATTGGGTATACATTTATCAACTCTTGCTTTCTCCCGATAAATAGGGACTGTTTCTAGCTCTTTTCTTTATTTTTTTTTCGATTACGTCCAATCTAAAAACATTTCCAAATCTCTTGCAGAGTTGTATTCTATTCAATCTAGAATTTATCTTTCTATGGTTTTAAAAAGCATTTATGAAAACGGATTAAGATCATTAAAAAAATCTAACTTAAAAAAACATACATATAGAGAAAGCTTATTTCAAAACTCACATCTTAGATATTTTTCTTGTTAAACTTTGTCCATTTTTAAAGTTTACTCTAACAAAATATGAGCCAGGCGTAAATGATAATAAAGAAGTTTCCAATCCAGAAAAAGTTTTAAGTAATTTACCTGTCACATCGAAAACTTCTGATTGTTCAATTTCTAAACTAGACTTGTTATTGATGTAAATTTTTTCATTTGTCGGATTTGGGTAAATTTCGACTATTTGAACCAAATTTATTTCATTTAAAGATGCGGAAGATAGATTTCTTAAATTCGACATAACGTTTTGATTGTTTTTTGAAAAATCACAACTCGGAACATTTATTGAAACAAAATAGGAATAGTCATTCTGACTAACTGCAGCTGTAACATCATTAAAGGATTGATTTGACGAAGGTAAAGTGATTAATAATTGAAATACTCCATTATTAACGCTCCTGTATATACTGTAAGACCCATAGGTTAAACCGTCGTATGCAGTCCATGTTAAATTTACAGAGTTATTAGCACTTAAATTTGCTTGTAACAAAATAGTTTTATGTGAAGTACTTTCATTAGACATGTTTCCACAGGAATCAATTGATCTAACACGATAGTTAAAACTTTGAGCTTGATTATTTGATATTAGGTCCAAAAATGAAGAATCAATGGCATTAACTTGACCAATAAAATCAAAGACTCCTTGAATCGAAGATTCCCTTAAAATTTGATAATATTGATCATTATATGCACCATTATTATTAAAATAGATACGGTTGTGATTTCCAGGCATCGTGTCACCTGTTACATAACAAATAGTTAAATCATTGTACGTTGGTATTTGGGTAACTTGGAAATTAAAGGTGGAACTATTTAATGAATCAGTGACTATTAATTGATAAGGTCCAGAGTTTAGATTTGTAATATTTTGGTTTGAGGAAGAAAAATTGTTCTGTCCAGACCAGTTGAAGTTAATTTGCCCATTAGTATTTGAAGAAATAACGGAAATTGATCCGCTTGCATTTAGTCCGTTACAGTAAGTATTACCAATTATTTCATTAATTTGAATGTCATTTACATTATTCACTTGAATTGAAAAAATATCTTCAGTAAATAACCCATTTTGGTCTGTTGATCGAACTCTGATTGTAAAGTTATTATCAATTTCGAAGTCAAAAGTAGCAATATTAGATAATTGGCCACTTGCTAAAATAAAACTCGCATTATCCACATCTCCAACTCCTGGAACCAATGTATAGGTAAAAGTTTGTAAAGAGTCAACGTCGTTTGTAGTGAAAGAACCAATCACGGAAACCAAATTTTCGTTAATTATTTGACTACTTAATGAAATTGAGACTGGTGCATCATTAACAGAATTTACGGTAATATTCACTGTCGCATCATTTGAAACAAGTCCAAGTATGTCTTTTACATTGTAGGTTATGGATGCTGTTCCAAAGTAATTAGGTGTGGGATTGTAGGTTAAAATTCCAGAGTTATTAACGCTCCAGGT
>JBIIWA010000005.1:0-162444 GCA_044339115.1 Crocinitomicaceae bacterium | reverse complement strand
CACATCCATTGACATCAGTCACCGTCACCGTATAGGTTCCAATAGTTAATCCGCTGGCTGTAGCCGTTGTCTGACCATTACTCCATAAATAAGAATACGGCTGAGTTCCTCCAATAACACTCACAGAGGCCGTACCGTCTGAAGCATTGAAACAACTGATTTGTTGACCGTTATAATTAGAAGTGACACTTGCATTAGCAACCAATAAGGTAGGCTGGGTGATGGTGTAAGAGGTTGTTGTATAACATGTAAAAACATCTTGTGTCGTAAGAGTATAATTTCCGGGGCTCAAATTAGAGTTTATACTTGTTGTGTTAAAATTAGACCAAGTGTAGGTGTAAGGAGCTGTGCTATTTGCTGCAATACTAATAGATCCGTCATTGGCATTAAAACAAGAAACATTCGTAAGGTTAAGTAAGGTGATGGTTGGATTTGGATGAACAACAACGGTATCCATTAAATTAATAAATGTGCAGCTGCTACCATTAAAAGTTACGTCCAAATGATAAACTCCTGCATTCGCAGCAGTAATGTTATTTATCGAGGGCGTTGCTGAAGTTGAAGTAAATCCGTTTGGTCCAGTCCAGAGATAGGAGGCATAAGTGGAATTTAACATCGAGAATTGCAAGGTGTCACCTATACATAAAGGGGAGTTATGAGAAATAGAAACATCTGGACAGACGGCAGCATGTATGGTGAGTAAATTATTGTTATTGGTTGGACAACCATTTGCATCATAAATATCGGAGGTTCCGTTATTGGTGTAAAAATTACTAGAAATACTTCCTGTTCCAAAAATATATCCTTTATTTTCTAATGTACTATCGCAGGCTAAGATTAAGCAGTCATTCGCAACCAAAACCCTAAATTTAATTACGGCACTATCTGCGCCATTGGGTGAATTATTCATCAATCCACCATTGAGTGAATTAGCGCCAACATTAACTCGGGTAATTACAACTCGATTAATTGGATCGTATTCGGCTTGGTCGTCTCCGTAACCATCAGTCTTTGCCCCTGCGAATGGGCCGTTCACATAAACAATGGAATTAGGGACATAATTCGTTCTAATATCTAAAGTGTCCGTCATGAAAGTATTCAAGGAAACATCAGACCCAATATTTTTTCCAACAACAGTATATTCTAAAATATCATTGGGAACTACTTGTCCACCATTTAAATCTTGTACATAAACGGTGGCTCGAAGATCTGGTTCAAAAATATCAATAGCGGAGGTAAAGGCTCTTGCTAATATATTCTCAGAAGATGTAATTACCCTTATAACAGCAGCGTTTGCATTGTTGCCTATGTAGTTTAAACTTGCATTATTAGGATAAAAGATTCCTGCATCATATCCAAGTGTGTTGGAATAATTGGGTAGTCGAAAAGGTGTAAGTACAGCATTGTTTGAAATAGTACTATTGAAAAAATTATTAGTTTGATGCAAGGCATCTGAAACATTGACGAATGTTCCCGCACCATTAAATTGCAACTGATCTCCTTGCGAATCACGGTCTCCATCTAAGGCAATAACGCCCAATTCAAAATTCACAGGGCCAGATAAAGGAGTAGTAAATCCGCTTATTGGAATATCTAGAGAATTCCCACTGTTTACATTAGCAAATCCATCAAATACAGTAAGGTTACGCATTGTTTGAAGTACATTTTTATAAACGACAACAATCGACCATCCTCCCCACATATTTGACGTACCTGTTCGCGTAACAAGATCAGCTACTGTAAATCGAGCATTTAACCCAGAACTCACAACTAAAGGAGTGATGTTTTTAAAACAATAATAACTTGGGTGACTCCAATTTTGTCCATTTATAGTTGGAACATCTAAAGTTTGATCTGCAGTAAAAGATTGATATACTCCATTACCAACTTTTACTTTAATTTGATCTCTTATTGCATAATTGGTTGTATTCGCAGCAATTCTACCTCCCCAATACAGTCCAGCCCATAAAATTTCACTACAATTGGGTAAGGTTAAACTGTCTTTACTTGAACTAAAAGTAGATGGGTCGCCATCGATATCTACATAAGACATTGTAAAACTCCCATTTTGATAAATACCAGAGGGAGGCACTTCACCTTGTGCTGTTGCACAATTATTAGTTCCTGATCCACAGGAAACAGAAACATTGGACAAGAATTTTATACCGCCTTTTTGATTGACTTGATATCGAATATTAAAAGGAGAAACAATTTGAGTGAAAACGAAATTGCAAGAAATAAAGATAAAACAATAGGTTACGAATAGAAGTCGTAAATTTTTAGAATTAATGTTAATCTTATATATCAAAAGTCCGTCAGTATTAATTAATCTAAAGTTACTACGAAAAAGTATGCTTTAGGTTGCTGAATAGTTGGTAATGTGTAATTTAATTTAGAAAATCCTTTGAAAATCTATTTAAAGATTGAAATAGAAATAGGAAAATGATCAGAATATCCGCCTAAATATTTGGTTCCACCATAGGTTCTAAAAGGAACTTTATTTCCTTTGTATTCCTCAATTAAGTAGGGAAAAGAATGGATGGTTCCTGCAGAAAGATTTGTTTTGAAATGTCCTTCTAACATACCTTTGGAAACATAAATATGATCTAAAACACCCCATTCGTTATTATAGTTGTATGAGCCTCCAAAAGATCCGCTTTTTGAGGTGATTAAAGGTGTTAATAATTTCTCGATAATTTGTGGTGCTTTGTCTGTTGGGTGGTCGTTTAAATCTCCCAAAAATATAATCTTTGTTTTTGGATCTTTTTGAAGTATAGAATCAATGAAATGCGCTCCAGTTTCAGCTGCTTTTATTCTTTTAATTTCGCTGTCATCAGCTCCCCCACGGCGACTTGGCCAATGATTAACCATTACATAAAAATTCGTTTTCTTATGCTGATATTGAGCCCAAATAATATCTCTAGTTGTTGCTGTAGTTTCTCCAGGTAAAATAAATCTGATATTTCCTGATTGTAGTAATTTCAATTTTGTGCTATCGTAAATCAATGCGACATCTATTCCTCTAGCGTCTGGACTTTCATAATGAACTAATCCATAGGAACTAAAATCATCTGATTTGATTATCTCACGTACTACACTTGCGTTCTCAATTTCGCTAAATCCAACAACTAAGGGTTTACCCATGCTATTCAATACTTGTCGAATGTGTTGTAGTTTTTCGAAATATTTTTGACTGTTCCAATTATTCTTTCCTCCTGGTAAAAATTCTGCGTCGTCATTACTTCCGTCAATGGTATCGAATAAATTTTCTACATTGTAGAAAGCTATTCCTCTATTGTTTTGAGCTATTGAAATTCCTTGACCTAGAAGGAATAAAAATAATAGTACATAATTTCCTTTCATATTTTTCTTAATAATGTCCATAATACCTTCTGATAAACCATTCTACTCCTAAGGCAATTAAAAGCAGTAAAAAAAGTAGTTTTAAATCAATCAGGTCGATAAAGGCGTGTTCCTGATATTCAATTGTCGCAATGTCATCTCGATTTAAGATTTCTGTCAAACTTTTTTGATAAGCACTTAAAGGTCTGTATTTTCCACCTGAACTGTTAGAGAGTTGTTTTAAAGTGTTGTGATTGGCAAAGGCATTATTTTGTTCTAAGGAAATGTCTTCAATGACAAAGTAACCAGACTTTTTGTAGGTCTTTCCTTGGAAAGTTGTCTTCGCTGACCATTCGTATTTACCGGGACTTAATTTCCCTAAATTTGCTTTGTAAGATGTTCCTGAAGCACCAAATTGCGCTTTATATATTTTTCCTTTACTGCTTTTTAATTGTAATTGAATTTCAGGTTGTGTGATTGGCATTAAAGCAGCATTGTAAAAGGAAGCATTAAAGATCACTTGGTCTTCCTTATTCAATCGTTTTTCAAAAGAAATACTTAATCCTTCTCCTTGCTGCTTGACAAGAAGGAAATTAATTGATTTATTGATGAGTTCATTAAAATTCTCATGGTTCGCATTTCGGGTAAAATCGTTTAATTTCCAGCGCCAAATCCCTTCTCCGTAAATCACTCCAAAAGCTTGATCTTGAACTCTTCCAAAATAAAATAGTGGGTCTTTTTTGGTGATTGTCCCAACGCGTTGATTGATCAGGACTGATGTCATATTTAACGGAGAAACTGATCCGAATTTTGAAGTTAAAGGAGGATAAAAAGAAATGGCTTCTTTACAACGCTCACTCAACTCAAAAGTACTGAAGCCTGAATTGAAACTTCCTCTAATATCATCATTTTGATTTTTTGAATTGTTAATTGAAATTACTTTTAACTTATTGCTTATGTTGGCATTGGTATTAGGTCCCAGTAGGTATAAAGTGGGTATCTTCTTTTCGTTTAAATAATTTTGAATTTTCTCATTATAACCAACTCCAGGTTCATGCCAAATGACTAAATCTGGTCTCGATTCGCCAATTTTGAATGCGTTGATGTTTTGATATTCAGTGGTGAGATTCTCATTTTCTGAAAGTGCAGAGCGCATAGCGGAAATGTCTGGATGGGGCGCTGAAGAAAGAAATAACAACTTACTTCTACTGTCGATTACGTCAACATAAATGGTTTGTAGATTATTTTTAATATTTTGCTCTCCTTCTATCTGACTTAACTTTATTTGATAGGCTTGAAATCCTGAAGTGTTGGCGTCAATTAGAAAGGTGAATTGGTGGAATTGATGTTTGTTTTGATCATAATTAACGGTTTGACTCCCTATATTTTTACCATTATGCCAAACACTTAATACAGCATTTTTATTCTGAATTCTATTGGATTCAATATCTATTTCAAGAGGGAATTTGCTTTTAAGAAAAACAAGGTCGTTGTATACAGTATTTTTAATTAATTGGTCTTTTCTTGGAACGGTATCTCCAGCACCTAGGGTAAAAATTGGACAGAGTTTTAATTTCTCTGCTGCATATAGAGGATTTTCTCCAATGTTGTAGTTGCCATCGGACACAAAAAGTACGGCGCCAATATTTCGATTAAAATATTGATTGCAAATACTTTCAAATCCTAAATCTAAAGCACTTGATGATTCTTTGAAGTTTAAGTTTGATTTAACTTTAAACTTACTTCCGATAGAATAAAAATCAAGTTGGTAAGCGTCCCCGAATTTTTCCTTTAGTGATGCTTCTAGTTGTTTAGTGTTTTTTTTCACAGCCGTACTATCCTTAAAACTCACCATGGAGGCTGAATTGTCAATTAATGTTATGATTACAGGCTTTTCTTCTTTGTAATTGGTTTGCTGATAAATGATTCCAATTAATAAGAGCAACAAAAGAAAAACAGAGAAAAATCTAAGGCCACGCAAGGTATAGCGAATCACTTTAATTTGCTGCGAAAACCAGGAGTCCTTGGCGTACAGAAAATAGGACGCTGCGACAGCAATAAGCAAGCAAGGGATTAAAAACCAAAGTGAATAGGCTGCGTTTATTGACATGATTCCAAAAGTACAAAACTTCAATTAAAAGGCGTTAATATTTTTGCCTATTTGAACAAAGAACAATTAATAATTAATAACTTCGCTCGAATAAAAATTTATTAAGATGTCTAAAGAAGTATTTATCATTTCAGCAGTGCGAACACCAATTGGTTCTTTTATGGGTGGATTGTCCTCAATTTCCGCAACTAGTCTAGGTTCCACAGCCATAAAAGGTGCCTTAGAAAAAGGTAATGTTGAAGCTGCTCTTATTGATGAAGTTTTTATGGGTAATGTACTCCAAGCTGGGGTTGGTCAAGCTCCTGCTAGACAAGCTGCTTTAGGTGCTGGATTGGGAATGAATGTTCCCTGTACTACAATTAATAAGGTGTGTGCTTCAGGAATGAAGTCTATCATGTTGGCTGCTCAATCCATAATGACAGGTGATAATCATGTGGTTGTCGCTGGTGGAATGGAAAACATGTCCCAAACGCCTCATTATTTAGCAGGAAGATCAGGAAATAAATTTGGTAATATTTCTATGTTAGATGGAATTACTAAGGATGGTCTTTTGGATGTTTATAGTAATGTTCCCATGGGAAATTGCGCAGAATTGTGTGCTGAAAAATATGAAATCACCCGAGAGGATCAAGATAATTTCGCAATAACATCATACCAAAGAGCAGCACAAGCATGGGAAGATGGTAAATTTTCAAATGAAGTAGTTCCAGTTCCGGTTCCTCAACGCAAAGGAGATCCAATTTTACTTGCTAAGGATGAAGAATATTCTAATGTTTTTTTAGATAAAATCCCAGGATTGCGTCCTGCATTCAACAAGGAAGGAACGATTACTGCTGCAAATGCCTCTACTTTGAATGATGGAGCTTCTGCTTTGGTGCTTGCATCAAAAGAAGCCGTTGAAAAAAATGGTTGGAAACCAATTGGTAAAATTATTTCTTTTGCAGATGCTGCTCAAGCACCTGAATGGTTTGCTACTGCTCCTTCTCTTGCTATTCCAAAAGCATTAGCGAAGGTGAATATGGCCATCACTGATGTTGATTTTTGGGAGTTGAATCAAGCGTTTTCTGTAGTTGGAATTGCAAATACTAAAATTTTAGGTTTAGATCCGGCAAAAGTTGATGTTAATGGAGGTGCCGTTGCTTTAGGACATCCCCTTGGAAATTCAGGTTCTAGAATAATTGTAACACTGTTAAATGTTTTAGAACAAAATAACGCCAAAATTGGTGGAGCTGCTATATGCAATGGTGGAGGCGGTGCTTCGGCCATGATTGTAGAGCGTATGTAACGAATGTAGCTTTGCTTGTTTAATGGAAAACAAGTAGCTATGAATCGTTATATTTTCTCCCTCGTTTTACTTTTATTGCCGACCTTATTCTGTGCGCAAGCTTATATGCGAAAGAAACAGAATCTCGGAATCTATTCTCAATATAATTGGTCTTTAAGCAATAATTCATTGACTTCTACTCAACTTGGAATTACGAAACAATATGCTAAAATTATTTTACCTGAATTGGGTTGGAGACAACAAAGTCTTGTTGTTCCGGATCGTATAACGCAATTACCTTCAACAATCAAAACAAATTACGCCTGTTTTGCCTTGCAATTTAGAGTGCCAATTTTAAAAATAAATGAGCGAAAAGTAGGGAGGTCTTGTCGTGCAGAAGTTATTGAATTATTCTTTGCTCCCGAAGCCGCTATCCAAATTCCACAGTCCAATCAAATTTCAAATAGTTTTTTATCCTATAAAGCGGGATTAGGAATCTATCATGTGCGTTCAGGATTTTCTAAACGACATAAAGCGTGGAATGTTAAGTTTGAGGCGTATTACCGAGGGATCTATAAACAACAATACTCCATGAATCCATTGGGAAGTGAATTGGGTTTACAGCTTCGAATTCTGCATTTTAAGGTGTACGATTTTTTGAAATAACCCTACCAACTTCCGCCGGCACCACCACCCCCAAAGCTTCCACCGCCGAATCCACCAAACCCACCGCCACCACTGTTGTGTCCGCCACCAAATCCACCGCCAAGTCCACCCATAAAAAATCCAGCGCCACCCATGGTGACTCCTTTATTTTTTTTGGCATTTCTTAGAACTACAATAACAATTACAAGAATGATAATTGCTGTTATTATTCCAGAAATTAATTTTTCTCGCTGTATTGATTTAGCATAAGTTTTATGATTGTATTCTCCTTTTGAAAGTTCACTTAATACAGTGACTGCTTGGGTAATGCCTTCGAAAAAGTGTTTCTTTTTAAAACTTGGAAGTAACTCATGGTCAATTATTTCTAGTGCTGTGATGTCTGGAATTACACTCTCTAAGCCTCGTCCAACTGCAATAAAAGTTTTTCTTTCTCCCTGTCCTCCTGTTGGTTTTATCAGTATTACAATCCCATTATCTTCTTTTTCTTTTCCAATCCTCCATTTTTCTCCAATTTTAATGGCGTAATCAGAAACATCATATCCTTTCAAATCGTCAATAACTATAACTGCGATTTCGTTGGAGGTTTCTCTTTCGAATTGGACTAATCTATTTTCCAATTCATTCGCTTCATTGGGACTCAGAAAATTAAGTTGATCTAAATCGTTGTATAATCTTGGCGGGTAGGGTGCAGAAGGAATTTGAGACCATAAGGATCCAATAGTCAATATGAGCAATAGAAGTAAGAGGTATTGTTTTTTCATTAATTAAAGGTTACTTCATTACTCAATTCATTTTCATCGTTTTCTAATAAAGGAAAATATTGACCCAATTGTTTTCCTGCACTCCCAATTGCTTTTACAATGCCCTGGGTGAATTCTCCATTTCTAAAATCAAGAATCATTTGTTCTTTTGTGCTGTCCCAAAAATCTACAGGCACAAGTTGGTTAATTCCTTCATCTCCAATGATGGCTAATTTTCGGTCGCTGAAGGATAGGTACAAAAGCACACCATTGCGTTGCTCAGTAGCATCCATTTTTAATTTCTTAAAAACTTTAATGGCACGCTTAACGGGATCACCCGCACATTTTTGATCGATGTGCACACGAATTTCACCGGAAGTGTGCTCTTCGGCACAACGAATGGCCTCCTGGATTTCTGTGGTTTGTTCCGCGCTTAGTTCTGAAATTTGCATTATTAAAATTCTACAGACGGTGTGTTTTCTGCTCCTACACTAGCTTTGAATCCTTCCTTGCGAGGAAATTCTTCCGAGTTGATAAACATACGGGTAAAAAATCCGCGTATGTGCGTATTATAGTTTTTTATAGCCTCGTTGTAATAGTCGCGCTCGGTATTGATTCTATTTTCAGTGCCCTCTAATTGTATTTGTAAGCCCTTGAAGTTTTCTGTTGATTTTATTTCAGGATAAGCTTCGTACATGATATTGATAGCAGTATTGATTTTCTTACCCATTATCTCTAAATCTTCTGGTGTCTTTGCATTGACAATTCCAGATCTAGCTTGCGTAACTTGTAATAAGATGTCTTTCTCATTTTTCGCAGAACCTTTTACAGTATTCACCAAATTAGGAATTAAATCAACCCTTCTTTGGTAAGCAGATTGTACATTATTCCATTTTTCATTCACGGTTTCTTGACGACTAACGGCTCCGCTATAGGCATTGTAATACATTAAGAAGATGATCAATAACACACCTCCAATGGCTGCTAAAATAATATACGATTTTTTCATTTTTTTAAATTTATTTATTCTATCAAATTTACATACATAATTCAATGCATCGATTGTTTTTCTTGCTTATTTAACAATTTTTATCGCATTATTAGTCTCCGAAATGCTGATATTCTTTGTGTTTGAATTGGATCCAATATTCTTTGAATTTTTCTGCTGTGGTAAATCGCCTTGTCTTGATACTCCCAATACTCATTTTCCGAAGGTTGATGAGCCGTTCTTGTAGTTTTTTGTTCAAAGAATAATCGGATTCATTGTCCCAAGATCCACAATGTTCTATTCCTGTAAAGGCATCTCTTTTGTTCGTGTGTAAAAAAGGAAATTGGATGCAATATTTGACGGATCCTTTTAAATCTAGTCCTTCTGTTGTGATTTTCGTGTTATCGAAATCAAGTGCTAGGTAATTTCCTTGCGTAAAGGAAGCTTTTAAGTATTTACCTAAAGTGTCGGCAACGCGATTCGAAAGTTGATGCGCAATATCTCCATCTTGGTTAAACTCTGCACCCTCATAGTTGGCAATGAAGAAGTCCTTTGTAATTCGAATGCTGTCGTTTGGGTATTTTACTTGCTCCATTACTTTTTCCTTGGGCTGATTTGACTTTTGTTTCTTTTTTTCTGTCTGACAAGAATTAAAGCCAATCCCAAGTACTGCGATAAATAAAAGATTAAATAGTAATGTTTTTTTCATTTGTTGATAAAATGGTTAAATATTAATCAAATTAATTGATTAAAAACTAATCAATATGATTACTTTTGTTTCTACCCAAAGATAGACAATCCTAAGTATAATTATTTAATTTTTTTTTCGAAAATGACATTTTTGCGCGCTATTGTTCATATGGATCTAGACACTTTTTTTGTTTCTTGTGAACGTTTGTTGGACAGTCGTTTAGAGGGACGTCCAATTTTGATTGGGGGCTTAAGTGATCGAGGTGTCGTTGCTTCTTGTAGTTATGAGGCAAGGCGTTTTGGGATTCATGCTGCAATGCCTATGAAAATGGCCAGGGATCGTTGTCCTGAAGCTGTGGTTATTAAAGCAAATTCGGCTACTTACAGTAAATATTCAAGACTAGTCACGGAGATTATAGCGGAAGCCTCTCCTGTATATGAAAAGTCATCTATTGATGAGTTCTATATTGATTTTACGGGAATGGATAAGTATTTTGGTACTTTGCGTTATGCTTCAGAATTGCGGCAACGTATTTTGCGTGAAACGGGTTTGCCTATTTCTTTTGGTTTATCACAGAATAAAACAGTGTCTAAAATTGCTACAGGTGAAGCGAAACCCAACAATCAAATCAAAATAGAAGTGGGTGAGGAGCGTGATTTTTTGGCGCCTTTATCCGTGCGTAAAATTCCAATGGTAGGGATTAAAACGTATCAAACTTTGTGTAATCTCGGAGTTCGTAAAATACAAACGATTCAAGAAATGCCTGTGGAAATGATGCAGAGTGCTTTGGGTGAAAACGGTGTTTCTATTTGGAAAAAAGCACAAGGTCTTGATTTTTCTCCGGTGGAACAATACAATGAACGCAAGTCTATTTCAACGGAGCGCACTTTTGAAAATGATACGATTGATGTCTTTAAACTTAGAAGCGTTTTAGTTGCTATGGCGGAGCATTTGGCCTTTCAGTTGCGCAACCAAGATAAAGTTTCTGGTTGTGTAACAATTAAGATTCGCTATGCAGATTTTCAAACTTATACTCTGCAAAAACAAATTCCCTATACCGCAGCAGATCATGACTTTTTACCTGTTGTCAAAGAACTGTTCGAAAAGATTTATCAACGGCGCTTATTGGTCCGCTTAATTGGTTTGCGTTACAGTGCTTTGGTTGCTGGAAATCACCAGTTGCGCCTTTTTGATGATGCCGTTGATTATGCTAGTCTTTACAAGGCACTTGATCATATTCGCCTGCGCTATGGTGAGCGTTCTGTTATGCGTGCTATCGGAATGAATTCTTAAAAAGATATAATACTACGCGTGAAAACTTATTCGCATTTTAGTTTGAAATATGGGATTCTCTCTCCGGAAGAATTGGTCGATTGGGCACTTGAAGCAGGGTACGAAAGTGTCTGTTTGACGGATATTAATTCTACAGGAGCTGTAATGGCCTTTGTTAGAGCAGCGCAACGCAAAGGAATTAAACCAATTGTTGGTGCGGAATTGTGTAATGGTAATGTACTTAAAGCGACCGTAATCGCGAAGAATAACAGGGGTTTACATGAGTTGAATGTGTTTATTTCTCAGTATTTACATCATAATGTGCCCTTTCCTGACGAGTTGCCACATTTGGGTTCTTGTATTATTTTTTACCCCTTGACGTTTAAGCGACGGACATTAAAGGAAAATGAGTACTTCCAAATCTCGAGTAGTATGTTGCTCAATTGCGCTTGGCAATTTCCTGAACTTCCTAAAAATAAAATAGCGGCATTGGATCTTATGATTTTTCGTTCTAAACGCGATTTTAATATCCATCGATTGTTGCGCGCCATCCATTTGAACTGTCTCTTATCAATGCTTCCAGTGGATCAACAAGCAGCTGAAACGGCACTTTTAATCTCTCGTGAACATTGGGAAATAGCGTATAGAGATTTTCCTGATTACCTCAATAAAACAAAGGAATTATTTGGTCAATGTCAGGTTCATTTTTCCTTTGGTGAAGAGGCTAAACCTCAGAATCCAGCAACTTATACAGGATCAAAAACAGAAGATGAACAGTTGCTGCGTCAACTTTGTGCGGATGGACTTGCCTATCGCTACACAACGATTACAGATGAAATTATAGCCCGCATTGAAAAAGAAATCGAAATTATTAGTCAGAAAGACTTCTTGTCCTATTTTTTAATTACGTGGGATTTTACTTCTTTCGCTCGGTCTAAACAGTTTTTTTATGTCGGAAGAGGTAGCGGTGCCAATAGTATTGTTGCTTATTTACTACGCATTACAGATGTTGATCCCCTAGAATTAGATTTGTATTTTGAGCGCTTTATCAATCTTTATCGCAAAACACCTCCTGATTTTGATATTGATTTCTCCTGGAAAGACAGAGATGAAGTTATTGATTATATCTTTCAACGCTTTCCTCACGCTACTTGGCTTTGCACGTATTCTACTTTTCAATATCGAGCTACCGTAAGGGCTTTAGGGAAAGTTTTTGGTTTGCCGAAAACAGAAATTGATCAATTAAGTCATGGTGTTCTTACGGTCGATCAATTGGATAAAGTCGCCTCCTTAGTGTTGCGTTATACGAAGTATATTCAAGGTTTACCCTCTCATCTAAGTGTGCATTCTGGGGGTATTGTGATTAGTGAAAAACCGATGACCTGGTTCTCTGCTACTTTCCTGCCACCAAAAGCTTATCCTACCACCCAATTCTCCATGATGGAAGCAGAAGATGTTGGACTTTTTAAGTTCGATGTGCTCAGTCAAAGAGGATTGGGGAAAATTCGTGAATGCCTCGATATTATTGCTTATAATCAACCCGATGCTCAGGTACATGATATTCATGACATTTCTTTTTTAAAGCAAGATGTAGCTATTAGACAGCTTCTTCTTGAGACAAAGGTGTTGGGATGTTTCTATGTCGAATCTCCCGCAATGCGTATGTTGTTGACCAAACTTAAGGTGCAAAGTTATATCGAACTCGTCGCTGCAAGTTCCATTATTCGTCCCGGAGTGTCTCAGTCTGGAATGATGCGTGAATATATTCTTAGACATAAGGATCCTGAGCGAAGAAAACAAGCACACCCTCTGCTGTTGGAAATAATGCCTGAAACTTATGGCGTTATGGTGTATCAAGAAGATGTGATTAAAGTCGCACACTTTTTTGGTGGATTAAGTTTGGGCGAAGCAGATGTATTGCGGAGGGGAATGTCTGGAAAATTTCGCTCAAGAAATGAATTTCAAAGTGTAAGAGATCGTTTTTTTGAAAATTGTGAACAGCAGGGACATGCTACCGAAATCACACGAACGATTTGGGCGCAGATTGAAAGTTTCGCGGGTTATGCTTTTTCTAAAGGACATTCGGCTTCTTATGCCGTTGAGAGTTATCAAAGTCTGTATCTAAAAGCACATTTCCCTTTAGAATATATGGTAGCAACAATCAATAACTTTGGCGGCTATTACCGGACTGAAATCTATGTGCATGAAGCCCGTCGTTTTGGTGCTCTTATTGAACCACCATCTCTAAATGAAGGAGCTCATGCGTGTCTACTCAAAGGTAAGCGTTTGATATTGGGCTTTATGTTAATCGAAGGCTTGGAAACAAATATGGTTCAAGATCTTCTCCAAGATCGTTTGGAAAATGGTCCCTTTTTGAATTTTGATAATTTAATGAAACGTCTTAGAATTCCAATCGAACAATTGTCACTTTTGATTCGAATTGGATCTCTTAGAGATTTTCAGGAGGATCGTAAAACGTTACTTTGGAAAGCACACTTCTATCTAAATAAAAATAAAGCTCCGCGAAATGAAGTGAGTTTGTTTCCTGAAGCACCCCCTGTATTTAAATTGCCCAATCTGCCAGAACAAGTATTTGAGTCGGCCTTTGAGCAAATTGAATTACTTGGTTTTCCCTTATGCAATCCCTTTGATTTATTAGCAGCAAAGAATCTAGGGAATGTAACAACGCAAAATTCGGTTCAGTTGATGATGCGTTCTTTAGGATGTATTTTTGAAATAAATGCTTACTTAGTATCCGTCAAACGCTCCAAAACAAGCAAGGGGACGCTGATGAATTTTGGCACTTTTATCGATTACAATGGCGACACCTTAGATACGGTCCATTTTCCGGAAGCAGTCCGAAAATTTCCATTTGTAGGCAAAGGAATTTATCATATGAGAGGACGTGTCACAGAGGAATTTGGATATTATTCTCTCGAGGTAGGACAAATGGAAAAATTGCCTTTCGTAGATGATGTGCGCTATCAAGAGTTGGGGGTTTAAAGTGACCCTATTGAAAATTATATTAATGTAGTACCTTTGTCCTATGAAATTCAAGGATTATCCCATTTCTTCATTAATTAAAGGTCAACTTGAAAAGTTAGGTTTTTCGAGACCTACAGATATTCAACACCGCGCTATAAAACATATTCTTGATGGCGAAGATGTAATGGCTGTTGCGCAAACAGGAACTGGTAAAACAGCCGCGTTTGTGATTCCAGTGATTCACCATCTTTTGAATCCAAAGGATTTAAAGAAAAAACAAATTAGGTGTTTGGTAATGGTTCCAACGCGTGAATTAGCCAAGCAAATTTCTGAAGTGTTTAAGGAAATTGGTGCTGCAACTAAATTAAAAACTTTAGGCCTATTTGGCGGTGTAGATCAAGAGGACCAAATTCATCAATTGCAACACAAGGTCGATATTTTGGTAACGACTCCCGGTCGTATGTTTGACCTCGTTTCACAAGGTTTTATAGATTTATCGAAAGTAGAAATTTTGGTACTTGATGAAGCTGACTTAATGCTAGACCTTGGTTTTACAAAAGATATTACGGATGTATTGCGTCTGCTTCCCAAAAAGCGACAAACTTTGTTTTTTACAGCTACAATTTCAAAAAAAATAAAATCCTTAGCTTACGATGTGGTTCGAGATGCGATTCGCATTCAAATTTCTCCCAAAAATCCAGTCGCTAAAAATGTTGAACATGCAGTGGCATTTATTGAAATGGATGACAAAAGATTCTTTCTTGAGAATATATTAACTGAATTCGAAACTCAAAAATTCATCGTCTTCGTTCGTACGAAAGTGCGTGCTGAAAGGGTAGTTGCTGCCATGCTTCGTGTCGAAATAGAGACAGAAGCCTTACATGGTGGAATTGAACAAGATAAACGTTTTGCTATTTTGGAACGATTCAGAAAAGGTGAAAGTCGCGTGCTCATTACTACTGATGTTGCTTGTCGTGGAATTGATATACCTGATATGGATTATGTGATCAATTATGACTTGCCGGACAATCCAGAGAATTATGTCCACCGCTGCGGAAGAACGGGTAGAGGTGAATCCAATGGTCAAGCCTTGTCTTTTTGTAGCCCCGAAGAAAAGGTGCTACTTGAAGCCATTGAGGTTTATACCGGCGAAGAAATTTTGCATTATGACATCACCTCAGCTGAATATAAGGATATACTTATAGATACAACAGATCCAACTTATAATTGGCAGAAATTAATGAACGAATACGATAAAGAAAATAAAGGTTGGGATTAAATCTTTGGAGGTAATTCCAAAGTGATTGCATCACTAACTTTTTCATTTGTTAAAGCCAATTCAATTACTTCTTTCATACTACTCACATAATTGATGGTCAGTCCTGTAAGGTAACTTGGATTAATTTCATCAACATCTTGCTTGTTCTTAGCGCAAAGTATTAATTCATGAATTCCAGCTCTTTTTGCTGCAAGAATTTTCTCCTTAATTCCACCAACAGGCAATACATCTCCTCGCAAGGTGATTTCCCCTGTCATGGCCAATCCTTTTTTAATTTTTCGTTGAGAATATAAAGAAGCCAAGGAACTTAACATGGTAATTCCAGCGCTTGGACCGTCTTTGGGTGTCGCTCCTTCTGGAACATGAATGTGAATGTTATAATGATCGAAGATCTCTTGAGGAAGTCCAATCCAGTGGCTGTGAGCTTTTAAAAACTCTAAGGCGATCACTGCACTTTCTTTCATAACATCTCCTAAATTTCCAGTTAAGGTTAATTTTCCTTTTCCCTTGGTAATAGAAGATTCGATAAATAGAATGTCACCACCTACGCTGGTCCATGCCAATCCCGTTACTACTCCTGCAACATTATTGTTGGCGTATTTGGTCCGTGATCTTCCTGCACCTAAAAAATTAAATAAATCCTCAGGGGTGATTTTATCATTGAATATTTCGTCAGTTGCTTTTTGTCTCGCACGATTTCTAGTCAATTTGGCAATTACCTTATCCAATCCTCTTACTCCAGATTCGTTAGTGTACTCTTCTATTAATTTCTCAAGTACTTTTTTATCTATTGAAATATCTTTTTTATTCAATCCATGCTCAAGGATTTGCTTGTTAAGTAAATGTCTTTTCGCAATTTCAATTTTCTCCTCAATGGTGTATCCGTTAACTTCAATAATTTCCATTCTATCTCGAAGTGGACCTTGAATTTCGGCTAAACTATTCGCTGTAGCAATAAAAAGTACCTTAGAAAGATCAAATTCATTTTCTACATAGTTGTCATAAAATGCACTATTCTGTTCGGGATCTAATACTTCTAGTAAGGCAGAAGAGGGATCACCGTGATTACTCCTTCCTAATTTGTCTATTTCATCTAATACAAAAACTGGATTCGCACTACCGGCTTTTTTTAGATTTTGCATGATGCGACCAGGCATGGCTCCAATATAGGTTTTTCTGTGTCCTCTAATTTCGGCTTCATCATGAACTCCACCAAGAGAAACACGAACATAGTTTCTCCCTAATGCTTCAGCGATAGATTTTCCTAATGATGTTTTTCCAACTCCTGGAGGGCCATAAAAACAAAGGATAGGAGATTTCATATTGCCTTTTAGCTTTAAAACAGCTAAATATTCTAAGATCCGCTCCTTCACTTTTTCCATGCCGAAATGATCTCTATCTAAGATTTTTTTAGCGCGTTTAAGGTCGAGATTATCTTTGGAATAAACAGACCAAGGCAGGTCTAAAAGTAAGTCTAGGAAGTTTAATTGTACCGTATACTCAGCTCCCTGAGGATTCATGCGATGTAATTTTTCTAATTCCTTGTGAAAAGTTTTAGATACTGCGTCAGACCATTTTTTCTTCTCTGCTCGATTTCTCAATTCAATGATATCTTGCTCTTGAGGATTGTCGCCCAACTCTTCTTGAATGGTTCGCATTTGTTGATGGAGGAAATAATCGCGCTGCTGCTTATCAAGATCTTTCTTAACTCGGTTTTGTATTTCATTGCGCATCTCCAACATTTGAATTTCAATGGTCAAATGCTCCATCACCATCATGACTCTTTTTTCCATGTCCATTTCTTCTAACATCTCTTGTTTTTTAGAGACATCAGCATTCATGTTGGAGGAAATAAAGTTGACTAAAAATGTCGGGCTGTCAATATTTCCGATTGCAAATTGAGCTTCAGAAGGAATGTTTGGACTATCGCGAATGATTTGAAGTGCCAATTCTTTAATGGTTTTAAACATCATGTTTAATTCCTTATTTTTTTTATCAAGTTTTTTTTCGCTTAATATGTTGACAGTAGCACGCATGTATGGTTCCGTTTGCGTTTCTGTCTCCATTTCAAATCTTCGCTTTCCTTGAATAATAACGGTTGAACTACCATCGGGCATTTTCAACAGGCGGATAATTTGTGCTACGGTTCCAACTTTATGTAAATCATTAAACCCAGGAGATTCCTCATCTTGATTGCGCTGAGAAACTACCCCAATGATCTTGTTACCTTTATTGGCTTCTTGAACCAATTTAATTGATTTGTCGCGACCAACGGTAATTGGAATCACCACACCGGGAAACAAAACATTGTTGCGTAAAGGAAGAATAGGTAGATCACTTGGAAAGACCTGCTTGTTTACATTCTCTTCTTCTTCTGCAGTAATTAAAGGTATAAATTCAGCATCTGTTTCAATCCCACTGAAACCAAAAAAATCATTTTCGAAAATTTCGCTCATTATAAAATTGCGTATTGTAAGTTAGTGCGACACAATGTCAGTATAGTTGGTGTTCTTCTTGTAAAAAAATTATTTAAACAAGGTTTGTTCTACATTTCAATAGCTATGCCAATCTTTATTTACAGGAAATTATGGCTGAAAATAAACCGTCACTCCAAAATTAATCAATCTACACGGAAATTCCCTTTCTTTCTCTAATTCTGTAAGCTAGAATGTTATTATTTTTTGCGGGCCTTCAATAGCTATTGATCCTGAAAAAAACTTTTGATTTTAAGTTATTTATTTTATTAGACAACATTGTTTCAGTATATTTATGGATTAAAAATATATTATGAAAAAAATTCTATTTCTATCTTTGATCGTTATACTTTTCTCAAATAAGTTTCTAGCACAGGATACCACATGGGTTCAGACATTTACTTTTGACTCCATCTATTCTCGTAGAGCCAATTTTGACTTTCCTTCAGAATTGAATGCTCAGCGTTTTGAAAAGATCTTGATGTATTATAAATTAAAATGTAGTCCCTTGACTTCATGGGATCAATACAATTGCGGTGAATGGGATTATCTTACTTATGCGCGTGTCTTTGATCATACGGGGAACTTTGATTCGATTCGAAAGGACTCTTATAGATTTTTATCCAATTTCACTAGTCCCTTGACTATTCCATACTTATCATTCCCAAATAATATCACTGATGGCTACCAACGCGCCGAGAATTTCAGAAATCCAACTCCTTTAGCTTCTTCAGTAATCAATAATTCAAATTCGACAGGAACCTATCCTTTTAATACGGCATCCCATGGTGGGAGATTTCAAATGTTAATCTCAGCAAATGAATTGATAGCAGCCGGTGTTCCTGTAGGTGATTTACAATCATTGTCTCTCTTTTTGAATAGTTTGGGTTCGAATGGTGAAATGATGTTTCCCAATATTTCCATTAAATCAACTTCAGCTACTTCTTTGTTGAATTTTGAAACAGGTGGCTTCACCTTAGTTTATAACGCATCTCATGGTGCTGGCGGCACTTTTCCTGTGCTTACAAATGGTTCAAATGAATTGTTGTTTTTTCAGCCTTTTTACTGGAATGGAACCGATAATTTAATTATTGAATTTAGTTTCGAAAATGATGTTCCAGCTGCTACTTCCTTAATTTTTGAGACGGAAGATATCACTGCGAATACAGCTTTGAGTTTTGAAGCAAAAAATGGTGTAGCCAATTTAAATGGGTCCACTTATGGCCTTTTGGAATTATCGGATTTAGTGATTGGAAATGCAATGACTATTGAGTTTTGGCAGAAAGGAAATGGGGTCGCTGGTACAAATACGTCTTTTTTGGAAGCTTACGACACTTTAAATAATCGCATAATAAATATCCATATGCCATGGAGTGATAATAATGTCTACTTTGATGCTGGTGTTTCTTCTGGTTATGATCGTATCAATAAGCTCATGTCAACTAACGAAATTGATAATACTTGGAATCATTGGGCTTTTGTTAAGAATCAAGCGAGTGGCGAAATGTTTATCTATAAAAATGGTGTTTTGTGGCATTCCGGAACAGGGAAAAATAGATCTGTTGGGTATGTACATCGTTTGGTATTAGGAGCAAATATGAACAGCACCAATATTTGGAAAGGTAGTGTGGATGAATTTAAAATTTATAATGCTGCTTTGTCAGCAGCTACCATTCAAAATAATTATTTAAAGAAAACGGATAGCAATCATCCTAATTGGTCGAATCTACTTGCATATTATGATTTTGATGAAGTTAATTATGCTGTTGATCGTTCTCAAAATCAAAATAAATTAATGTTCTCCAATGTTGGTGTAATTCAGTTTAATGAATTACCGCTTGCAGGTGTTCAACAAGCTCAGAAACGCCCAAAGATTTCTTTTGGTAAAGGAATGATGCCAACTATATTTCAAACGAATCTTGTAGTTCAAAAAAAGGCTAAAGAACCTTTAGTGGTTTTTCAACAACAAGCCATTCCTAATCATTTCGATATTACCAATAGTTTTTGGTTAACAGGGTCTGGTGCAATGAATAATTATGATACTCAAGGAATTCTTACTACAAGTTTACCTTATGCCACTAATTTGGATTTATCGAATGATACCATAAGTTATTATAATACGCCTTATGAAATAATTCATGATGTAGAAATTGCGCGCTATATTACTCCTTATGGAATTAATTTTGATTTAGGTCCAAATGGTTTTTCTTGGATTTATGATGTGACGGATTATCAGCAATATCTTAAAAACACGGTCGATCTTGCCGCTCATAACACACAAGAATTATTGGATTTACGTTTTGCATTTATAGAGGGGATTCCTCCAAGAGATTTACATAAAAGAGAACCGATTTGGTCTGATTTTAGATCTTATAATTATGGAAATATGTACAATGACGTGGTACTTCAAGCCGCTCCTGTGGTGCTTTCTGATACTTCTTCTATGTTTAAAATTAAAACTAGAATGTCAGGACATGGTCAAGTGGGTAATGGTGCTTGTTGTGAATGGGTTCCTAATGATCACCAAATAAAAATTGATGGTGTAACAAGATTCAATTGGAATTTATGGCAAACAACCGATTGTGGCGACAATCCAAATATTGGACAAGGTGGAACATGGCCTTATGCTCGTGAAGGTTGGTGTCCGGGTGATAAAGTGAAGGAGCATGAGTTTGAATTGACTCCTTATGTTTCCCCCGGTGATACGGTAATGATTGATTATAGTGTTAATGCTGCACCTATCGATGATCAAGGTCAAAACGGTGGAAATTATATCGCTGCTTACGATTTAATTTCTTATTCAGCACCCAATCATCAAGTAGATGCTGCTATTTTAGATGTCTTAAATCCAAATAATTGGGAGTATTACAGTAAGTACAATCCAACTTGTTCTAATCCTAGAGTGATTTTAAAGAATACAGGTGCTCAAGCCTTAACCTCTTGTAAAATTAGATGTTGGGTGACTTATGGTGTAGAAATTGAATATGATTGGACGGGTAATTTAGCATTTTTAGAAGAAGAGATGGTTGAAATACCAGTTACTTATGATGAATTTTGGATGGATCAAGATTCCAATAAGACATTCACTGCTTATGTGTGTAATGTAAATGGTGGTTCAGGAAATGATGAGTACAATCAAAACAGTGTTAAACAAACTAAATTTGATGCTCCAGAAAGGATTGCAGGTCCTTTTTATGTATGGTTGTCCACCAATAATAAAGCTATTGAAAATAAATATCGCTTGATAGATACGGATGGCAACATTCTGTTTGAACGAAATAATTTGAGCAATACCACTCAATATAAGGATACTTTTGATTTGGCTCCAGGTTGCTACAGTATTATTATTGAAGATACAGATAATGATGGACTCTCTTTCTGGTACTCCTCTCAAGTGGAAGGTGAAACAGCAGGTCAAATGCGCTTGCGATTAGTAGGAGGGAGCTACATTGAATTTTTCCCGGGTGATTTTGGCCGCTACCACCGTTATGATTTCTCTATTGGATTTGGCGTAGGTATTGATGAAAACAAACTAGATCATGAAATTGCAATTTTCCCTAATCCTACCTCAGGTGCAGCAACGATTGAAGTGAGTGGCTCTGTGAATTTTGATTCAAATCTAGAAATATATGACATAATGGGTAGAAAGGTACTTGCTGAAAAAATGAATGCAAATGCTTTCTTCGCTGAATCTCATGTGGATTTATCAGCTTTACAAAAAGGAACTTATATAGTGAAGATTTTAACCAATCAAAGGGTATACACGAAGGAGTTAATTAAGCAATAAACTTTTGTCTTGTTAGTCGTTTGTTAATTAAGTTCTGAAAACAGATGCCGGTTCTAATTTTGTAATTCTTCGAATGGCAAACAAGGTTCCAGAAATGGAGATCGTTGCTGTGATCAAGAAGAAAATTACTTTAGTGACAGGATGGAAGGTAAACAGTGTTCCCGCATTGGCAATTCCATTTCTGAATCCTTCTATTAGCGCGTAGCCAATTAAAAATCCAATAATCGCATAAATGACTGCTTGCATTAAAATAAGTTTTCTAATGTACCCATTGGTAGCTCCAATTGCTTTTAAGGTTCCGTAATCTTTTATCCTGTCTATTGCTGCAGAATAAAGAGTCAAACCAATGATAATAAATCCAGAAATCAATGCGAAAATGATTAATGTCCCAAAAGAAAAGGCAATGCCACTCGATTTTAGAACAGTAATTACGGTTTCCCATCTAAAATCATTCGGCATCCATGCTTTTACTCCTGGGATATTAGCATTAATGTAATTCACAACTTCTTGCATTTGTTTAGGATCGTCTACCTCAACTAAAAATGCTGATGTTTTATTTTTGGAAACATTACCTAAGAATCTAGCACGTTCTATGGTGGTGTAGGCAAATAATCCACCTCCAAATGCTCTTGCTCCCTTAGTGATTGCAGCAATATAAACTTGTTTCCCATTAATTTCAAAGTAATCCCCCATTTCAGGATTCCCCAAAGCTTTTCGATCGAAAAAATCAACGGTAACAGCCCCCTCTGCTATTAAATCTGTTTGTTTTCCTTCCACGATTAAGTCTTTTTGGATGCCCGCCATTGCAGGTAAATTTAGACCTACAACGCTCATTCCTGCTGTTGTACCATCAGAAAATCTAGAGGCTCCTGAAGCCATTACTATAGGATGTGCCTTTTTTACATAGGGTAAACTTTCCATTTCATGTCCCAAACGAATATCAATAGGAGCTAAGGCATTTACATTGGTAGTTTTGTTGTCGGTTACCCATACATATCCATCATTTACACGAACCATGTAACACATAGCATTTGTTAAAAAGGTAAATATTCCGGTTTGTTGTCCAATTAAAAATATAGAAATGATTACCCCAAATAAAGCTCCAACGCTCTTAGGTTTATCAAACTTCATGAATTTTAATGCGGTGAACAGTAGTTGCATTTTATAATTTTATGATGCATTCAACACGACTTCCAATGAGTACCGTCTCAGGATGATCTAATCTTACTCTCACTTCTCGAACGCGTCTATCCTCTAGATTATCAGCCTTGTCACTGAAAATTGATTTTTTTGAGAGATAAGGAGAACAATAAATGATTTTACCGGAACTCAGTCGATCTCTTGTCCCTTGTTTTGCAATGGTAACATTCATTCCATTTCTAACATCCATCGCGTACAATTCATCTACTTCGGTAATGGCAATCAATCCACCACTTGGAGCAAAATCACCTATTTTCGCACCCGGCGCAAGTGCCTGTCCTGGTTTAACTTCAATGCTTAACAACATGCCGTCCTCTGGAGCATAAATCTTTTTCTTGTTTTTTAGTTGACTAAAATAATTCGATTCTGCACTTAATTCGCCCAAACTTGCTATCGCTTCTCTCACATCTGCTTGCGCGATGATAATGTCAGCTCTTAGGTTGTTGTAAGCAGTCTCAGCATCAATAGCATTTTTTTCTGGTCCAGCTTTCGCGTCGGCTAAAGCTCGATCTCTTTTCAGGTTAACTTCAGCAGCTTTTAATTTTATGTTAAGTGCTTCTATTTTAGCTTGTAAGCTTTTAACTTTTTCATTGCGGGCATTCACTTTAGAATTACTTTGCGTTACCTGAGCATTTTCAGCACTTTCATCCATTTCTAATAAAAGTTGACCTTTCTTCACAACTTGACCTTCTACGACTAAAATGCGAGTTATTTTACCTGCTAATTCACTTCCCAAAGGATAAATTTTACTTGCGGGTTCGATACGGGCAATACCAACCAATTCATTAATTTTTTCGATTTTATAATCGGATGGTTTCTTTTCAATCGGTTCTTTTTTACCTCCGCAGGACGCTAAAAGCAAAAGGAAAATTAAAGATGCATGTGTTATTTTCATTTTATACAAGTGTAAAGGCATTGGTTAATTCATTTTTCTTTATTTCAGTAGCAAATCCATTTTCAACTTTAATGACACGGTCTGCATAATTTAATAAGCGTGGGTCATGGGTAACTACGCAGACACTTTTCCCAGATTTAGATAGCGATACAAGTTCCTCCATTATCGTTGCTATGGAAGATGCGTCTAGTGAAGCAGTGGGTTCGTCGCACAAAATTAATTTTGGGTCGGTAACCAATGCTCTAGCAATAGCTACGCGTTGTTGCTGTCCTCCAGAAAGTTGTTTGGGTAAACTCTTTTTTCGATCCAACATTCCAACTAAATTTAGTGCTGCTTCGGCTTTGATTTTTGCGTCCTTAGAATTTATTTTTTTTAATTGTAAGGGAATCATCACATTGTCCAAAGCGTTGAGCGGTGCAATTAAATTGAAGCTTTGGAAAACAAAACCTATCGTATTTAATCTTAAATGTGCAAGCTGTTTTTGGTTCATTTCATTGACCAATTGCTCGTTAACAAATAGTTTTCCTTGTGTTGGATATATTACACAACCCAAAAGTGAAAGCAGGGTTGTTTTACCTGATCCGGAAGGACCAATAATTAAAGTTAATTCACCCGTGTTTACTGATAAATCAAGCGGCTGTAAGGCAATAATCGTCTGATCACCAACTTGGTATTCTTTCCCAACACCTTTTAGTTCGGCAATCATTTTATAATTTTTATATGCAAAGCTAACAAATTCAAGGCTTTTTTGTTTTTATATTTATTTTTCTTATTGTATTAATCTAATATTTTCCTGCCATCTTTTGAATTTCCGCTACAATTTCAGGATTAAGTAAAGTCGAAATATCACCAAAATTGGTAAAATCACCCTCTGCAATTTTTCTTAAAATCCTTCGCATTATTTTACCTGAGCGTGTCTTTGGAAGTCCAGTTGTAAATTGAATTTTATCCAATTTTGCAATAGGTCCAATTTGTTCGCTTATAATTTGATTTATTTCTTTGCGCAAGGCATCATGATCTATATGATCTTCTTTTAAAATGACAAAACCGTAAAGTGCATTTCCTTTAATATCATGTGGGAAGCCAACAACAGCAGATTCAGCAACTGATGGATGCTCGTTTATCGCTTCCTCAATGGGTGCTGTTCCTAAATTGTGACCGGACACGATAATTACATCATCTACTCTTCCTGTAATTCTATAGTAGCCGTCTTCATCTCTTAAAGCTCCGTCACCTGTAAAGTAATACCTTGGAAATGCCGTAAAGTAAGTTTCTTTATAACGCTGATGGTCACCCCAAATGGTCCGTGCAATTGATGGCCAAGGTTCTTTAATGCAAAGACTACCACTTACCTCATTTCCAATAATTTCTTTTTTTGCTTCATCTAGCAGAGTAACTTGTATTCCTGGTAGTGGCAAAGTTGCAAAAGCAGGTTTTAATTTTGTTATGTTCGGCAATGGTGAAATAAGTATTCCTCCTGTTTCTGTCTGCCACCAAGTGTCTACAATAGGACAATTTCCCTTTCCAATGTTCTCGTGATACCAATACCATGCCTCATCATTGATGGGTTCTCCAACAGAGCCTAATATGCGTAGACTTTTTAAACTGTATTTTTCCACCCATGTCAATGATTCTTTGGCAATCGAGCGAATAGCAGTAGGGGCAGTGTATAAATGGGTAATTTGATGCTTATCAATTACTTCCCAGAAGCGTCCAAAATCTGGATGCGAAGGAATTCCTTCAAAAAGTACGGTAGTTGCTCCGTTTAATAGAGCGCCATACACTAGGTAGGAATGTCCTGTAATCCATCCTATATCAGCAGTGCACCAAAAGATATCTTTATCTTGATAATCAAAAACATTTTGAAAAGTATAACCTGTGTACACCATATATCCTCCAGTGGTGTGCAGCATTCCTTTGGGTTTCCCTGTAGATCCTGAGGTATAAAGTATGAACAAAGGATCTTCTGCGTCCATTAGCTCAGCATCACAAACGGAACCTACTTTTTGTAATTCATCTTCTAAGTAGACATCTCGACCAGAAATCATGTTGATGGATGTATATGTTCTTTTTACAACTATGGAACTTATGATGCTTGGACAAGTAAGTAGAGCATCATCAACTATTGATTTGAGGTCAATCGATTTGGCACCTCTAAATCCACCATCGGCTGTAATTATCAATTTACAAGAGCAATCTTGAATACGTGTTGCCAAGGCGTTGGCTGAAAATCCAGCAAAAACAACCGAATGTACAGCCCCAATTCTGGCACATGCCAAAACACTGATCGCCAATTCAGGAATCATAGGAAGGTAAATACAAACGCGATCTCCTTTTTGAATTCCTTTGGCTTTAAACACATTGGCCATTTGAGATACGCGGGAATGTAATTCTGTGAAGGAAATATGTTGTGCTTTTTCCTTGGGGTCATTTGGTTCGAAAATTAGCGCCGTTTGAGCACCTTTTTTCCCTAAATGACGATCTAAACAGTTGAAAGATATATTCGTTTTTCCTCCTTGAAACCATGAAAATTCAGCTTGCTCCATGTTGCAATTCATAACTTTTTCCCATGGCGAAAACCAATGAAAGCTTTCAGCGATTTCCCCCCAAAACACTTCCGGATTTAATAATGCATTTTCACGAGCGTTTTGGTATTCCAATAGGGTTTTAAGGTGGTAAGGCATTTCCTTATATTTTTAAGTAAAAATAAGGATAATTGACCAATAAATAAATTATACTTTAGAATAAACACATCAATTTCAAATAGTTTATTAACTTTAAATGCTGCTTTTAAAACCAATAAAAATGAAAACAATTTTTAGATTTTTTACGGTAATACTTTTATTAGTAATTTCAAATTCTTGTATAAAAAAAGATCCTAATTCGATAAAAATAGGAACGCAAATTTGGTCATCCGTAAACTTAAATGTGGATCATTTTCGAAATGGAGATGCGGTTCCACATGCAAAATCTAGTGAGCAATGGATGAAAGCAGGTGAAAATAAAACTCCCGCCTGGTGCTATTATGATAATGATGCTAAGAATGCAAAAAAATATGGAAAGCTATACAATTGGTATGCTGTAGTTGATTCGCGCGGTTTAGCACCTAAAGGTTGGCATGTCCCAACGGATGTAGAATGGAAAAAATTAAGTGATTTTTTAGGAGGTGATACGGTTTCCGGTACAAAAATGAAAAACGCTTCTGGATGGGATGCTAATGGATCAGGGGACAACAGTACAGGATTTACTGGTCTTCCTGGTGGTTGCCGTTTACACTACGGTGGATTTAGTAACATGGGCAATGATGGAAGTTGGTGGAGTCAAACCGAAGATGATGTCGAAAATGCTTGGTATCGTGATCTAAACAGTAGTCTTCCCAATCTTTATTCTTATAGTAGTTTCAAGGATTATGGTTTTTCAGTACGCTGTGTAAAGGATTGATTTATAACAGTTCATCTCGACTCCGCTCGATGAGCTAAAGTATATTGAGCGGCACAAGGGTCATCGAGCGGAGTCGAGATGAGCCTATCTATGTAAGTCGAGATACTCTTTCAAACAAAAATAATTTCTACCTTTACTTTATGAATTGGAAAGAAGCTGTCCGGACTTATTTTCCTGATGTATGGCAATATTTAGTCATCATCTTGATTATAATCATTGCGGCAATTTTTATTCTCTAACAGGATGTAAAAACAATATTAATTTCTATTTTATGAAAGCATTTCGATTAGTTACTTTTTTATTATGTTTTCTTCCTAGTTATTTCTTTGCTCAATTAAATGTCGATTCCTTATCGCACATCAACTATCAGCAGTTACATGCTGCCAATCTAAATGATGTTTGGGGCTATGTTGATGAGTTAGGCAATGAATATGCCATTGTTGGGACTTCTGAAGGGACTTCAATCGTCGATGTTACTGTTCCAACGAATCCTATAGAGGTTTTTTGGTTGCCAGGTTCTTCCTCTATTTGGCGAGACCCTGCTGTTCATGGTGATTTTGCCTATGTGACCACGGAGGCTAATGATGGTCTATTAATAATCGATTTAAGTCCTTTACCACAATCCACTAATCTCACAACAACGCTCTATACAGGTCCAACAAACAATCCATGGCAATCTGCTCATACTTGTTTTGTGGATGAACAAGGTTATGCCTATATATTTGGCGCTAATCGAGGGAATAAGGGAGTGATTATGTTGGATGTATTCACTAATCCGATGGCTCCAATTGAAGTGGGAACTTTTGATAATTGGTATTGTCACGATGGCTTTGTACGAAATGATACGATGTATTTGGCGCATATTTATGATGGATTTATAAGTATCGTTGAAGTAAGTGACAAGGCCAATCCTCTGCTGCTCGGTACAAAAAACACTCCTGGTAATTTCGCGCACAATGTCTGGCCTTCAACAAATGGCCAATTTGTATTTACCACCGATGAAGTAAGTGGCGCTTATGTTGCTGCCTATGACATTTCGGTACCGACCAATATAATTGAAGTTGATAAAACTCAAAACTCACCAGGCGCTGGAGTAATTCCTCATAATACGCACGTATTAGGTGATTATCTTGTTACGAGTTATTATTCGGATGGAATTGTGATTCATGATATTACACATCCAAACAATATAATAAAGGTCGGACAATATGATACCTATCCAGGTCAAACTATTGGTTATGATGGTTGCTGGGGAGTCTATCCTTTTTTACCCTCTGGAACTATTCTGGCTGCAGACATTACCCAAGGTCTGTTCGTTCTAGGACCTCAATATTTAAAAGCAAGTTATTTGGAAGGGATACTAACTGATGCGCAATCAAGTCTTCCACTGGATAATGTTGCGGTACAAATACTGATTAATGATCAAATAGACAATACGAATGTGCAAGGCGCTTACGCTACAGGAATGTATTACCAAGGAGCTGTGCAAGTATCTTATTCTAAAGTTGGTTATTTTCCAAAAGTAGAAAATGTAATGTTGGTCCAAGGACAAGTGGTATTTCATGATGTACAATTGATACCCATTCCTCCTTATAATCTTACCGTACTTGTTACAGAAATGGGGACAGGTTTACCCATTTATGATGCTCAAATAAAATTGATAGTACCACTTATCACCCATACAGGTCTTACCAATGCAATTGGAGAAGAGGATTTCACTCTTTTTTATCAAGAGAATTACAAGGTTATGGTCGGGAAATGGGGTTATATCAGCAAGTGTTATGAGCAGTTGATTGATGCGACAACAGGTCAAATTAATGTGCAATTGGAACCTGGGTATTACGATGATTTTGAATTTGATTTTTCCTGGGGAGTTTCTGGAAATGCCATTACAGGTATTTGGGAAAGGGGAATTCCAAATACCACGGAAAGTGGTTCAGCTCCCAGTGAAGACGCTCCATTTGATTGTGGTTCTATAGCTTTTGTAACAGGTAACAACCCAAATCTTCATCCAGATTTTGACGATGTTGATGAAGGAAGTACGGTTTTAAGTTCTCCTACAATGGATTTAAGTGCTTACTCTAATCCTTATTTTAATTTTGCCCGTTCTTTTTATTGTTATTATGGTCCAGACTTGGTAGATGATACGCTAAAAATCTACGCTTCTAATGGAACAAATACGGTGCTGATTGATCAAATTGGTGCTCCTCAAGGTGCTCCGGCTACTTGGGAAATGAAAAGTGTTGCATTAAGTGGACTGTTGCCAATTACCTCTTCTATGCAAATTTTGGTGAGTATTTCTGATGAAGATCCGAATATTAATATAACTGAAGCAAGTTTTGACTATTTCTCTGTCACGAATAATAATGTTAGTGCATTGCCAAATATTGAAAAATCTCCTTTAATCGCGTATCCAAATCCAAGTACGGGACTAATTTCTGTTCAAGGCATTTCACCTAATGAAGTTTTGTCTGTATTCGATATTCGAGGAGTATTAGTCTTTAAAGTTATTGCTAATAGCGATCATTATAAGCTTGATTTAAGTGCTTTTTCCGGTTCTGTTTTTATGCTGAAAAATGGAAGCAATACACTTCGTATCTTAAAGTATTAAAGGGATTTTTTTAAGTGGTGTCTCTTTAATCTTCTAATAAATAGTATTTTTACTTTCTATGATAGAAAATGAATTAAATGTTTCAATAGTAATTCCTCTTTATAATGAGGAAGAATCTCTTCCTGAATTATTTTCGTGGATTCAAAAAGTGCTTTCAGAAGCGCGCTTAAGTTATGAGTTAATTCTAGTAGATGATGGTAGTACGGACAAATCTTGGCAAGTAATACAATCTCTAGCAGCTGAACATAAAGAAATAAAAGCAATTCAATTTCAACGCAATTATGGTAAGTCAGCAGCTTTGCAAAAAGGTTTTGAAGTAGTAAGGGGAACTGTTGTACTGACTATGGACGCAGATTTGCAAGATTCACCAGAGGAAATTCCAGCATTGTATGCGATGATAACCCAAGAGGGATTTGATGTGGTTTCAGGTTGGAAGAAAAAACGCCACGATCCATTAACCAAAACAATTCCAACCAAATTATACAATTGGGCGGCAAGACGTATAACAGGTATACATCTGCATGATTTTAATTGTGGAATAAAAGCGTATCGATTAGCAGTGATTAAAAGTATTGAATTGTATGGTGATATGCATCGTTATATTCCTGCATTGGCTAAATATGCTGGTTTTAAAAAAATTGGCGAAAAGGTAGTGCAGCACCAAGCAAGAAAATTTGGTTATACTAAGTTTGGGATCAATCGTTTTTTAAACGGCCCACTAGATTTAATGACGGTGGCCTTCTTAGGTAAGTTTGGTAAAAAACCGATGCACTTTTTTGGAGCTTTAGGAACACTTATGTTTTTTATTGGTGCTTTACTCGCTTTGTACTTAGGTATCGATAAATTATTTTTTCATAAATCAGCCCAATTATTGGCCAGTAGAACTGCTTTTTTATTGGCGCTTGTAGCCATGATAATTGGTGTTCAGTTTTTTATGACGGGTTTCATTGCTGAAATTATGGGAAGAAATTCATCTTCAAGAAATAATTATCTCATTCAGGAAAAAATTGCTTGCTAATGTTGAATTTGCCAATTGATCAACATTGGACTCTTTTCTTAGATAGAGATGGAGTGATTAATAAGCGAATTTTTGGTGGCTATATATTGGAAGAATCCGCATTTGTTTTTAATGAAGGTGCACTTGAGGCTCTAACGATATTAAATAAAGTTTTTGGTAAGATTGTTGTTGTAACCAATCAACAATGTATTGGTAAAAAATTAATAAGCATTGATCAATTGAACCAAATTCACAAGCTTATGTGTACTCAAATTGCAACTACGGGTGGGAGAATCGATGCTGTGTATTTTGCTCCAGAATTAAAAAATGAAGCGAATTCAACCAGAAAACCAAACGCAGCAATGGCATTGCAGGCAAAAAAAGATTTTCCCGAAATAGACTTTAGTACATCAGTTATGATTGGTGATACAGATTCAGATATTATTTTTGGAAAAAATTTAGGCATGAAAACAGGTTTAATTCTCTCCGAAGAAGTAGTGACAGAACAAGCAGATTTTCGATTTAATTCACTTTTAGATTTTGCCTTATGCTTCGATTCGCATTGAATTTATCTTTCATCTTTTGTGTTCTGTTTCTTGGGTTTTCTCAAGTGAATAAAACGGATGCTCAAGGTAAAAAACAAGGGGCTTGGAAAAAGTTTTACCCCAATACGCAAGTACTTCAATATGAAGGACAATTTCTTAATAACCAACCCATAGGTGAATTTCGCTACTATTATCCCACGGGAAAAGTAAAAGCAGTGCTTCAACATGAAAAGAATACTAAAAAAACAGCCGCTTGGTTTTATTTCGAAAATGAGCAAATAATGTCCGAAGGAAGTTACTCGGATATGAAGAAAGATGCTGTTTGGATTAATTATGCGCCGGAAGGTTTTATTGTTTCTAAGGAAAGTTATCTCAATGATAAATTGAATGGTCCTAGAATTGCTTATTATCTCGAAGGTCAAGAAGAGGATGCTCCTAAGATTTTGAATACTGCATTGTACAAGGATAGTCTACTCGATGGGGCTTTTACGGCTTATTTTTCTAACGGTAAGGTGATGCAAAGTGGAAAGTATTTAGCTGGTCAAAAAATTGATATTTGGTCTTCTTATCATCCGAATGGCGCCTTGAATTCCACAGAAAGGTATAAGCAAGGAAAATTACATGGTTGGATAATGAGTTATGATCAAGAAGGTACTCAAATCAGCAAGATTCTTTTTAATTTAGGGGAAAAGTTGATGGGGGAGGAACTGGATAAATATTTGGAAAATTGTACTAAAAAAGGAATTGATCCTAATGAATAAATTTTTAATATTTTCTTTTTTTATTTTGATTTTGCTATCCTGCAAAAAAGATATTCCCCAACCTTATGATTTAAGTTACTCCTACACTTATTTTGGTTTAATAAAAGGGAATTATGTGCTGTATGAGGTAGTTGAAATTACGCATGATGAAAATGCACTTGTTCAACACGATACACTGCGCTATCAGTTAAAAACATTAATAGGGGATACCCTTTATGATAATTCTGGTCGTATTGCCAATAGGTTCTTTCGCTCCAAAAGACCAAATGCTAATTCTCCCTGGAGTATTACAGATGTTTGGACGACAATTATTGCTGATAATAAAGCTGAATTGGTCGAGGAAAATCAACGAATAGTAAAATTAATTTTTCCTTTTTCTAAGCAAATGACCTGGAATAGCAATCAATTTAATCCCAATGCTGCCAATGCATGCTTTTATAGTTCTATCGATTATAGTGCTTTTATTGGGACCTTTCCATTTGATCACTTAGTGCAAGTGGAACAAGCTGATGAAAGAAATCTGGTGGTTTATAAGCGACAATTTGAGGTGTATGCTCAGAATGTCGGTCTCGTTAGAAAGTATTATAAGGATTTGAATATCGCCAACTTTGATACTTTAAACATCAAATCAGGTAAGGAATTATTTATGGATGTTATTGGGTATGGAAATTAATTACTTGAAATTGAAGTCAATCCATTATTTTTGTCAAAATACAGGTCGAGGATGAATGTTAATGAGGTTAAATTTGATTGTTTGCATTTTCAAGGAGCTATTCCTTGTAAACCTAATAAACTGCATGGTGCTATCTGTTCTTCATGTTCGAGTTATCAGCCCATAGAAAAACGAATTTTAATTATCAAACTTGGAGCACTAGGAGATGTTATTCGAACTACTCCTTTGTTGTCCAAATTACGCGAAGAACATGCTAATGCTCATATTACGTGGTTGACATTAAGTCCGGATATTTTACCCGCTAATGCTATTGATACGATTTATGCTTTAGATGCTGTCTCGATTTTTGCACTTCAAAATAGCATCTTTGATATTGTTATCAATCTCGATAAGGATAAGGAAGCATGTTTGTTGATGCAACTCATTTCTGCAGATCAAAAATATGGGTTTACTTGGGAAGATGATCATGTTGCTGCTTGCACACCCGCTGCAGAACATAAATTAATGACTGGATTTTTTGATCAAATTTCTAAAGAGAACACCAAAAGTTACCTTGAAGAAATTTTTGAAATTTGTCACTTTACTTTTAATAAAGAACCTTATCAAATCCGTTTAAATAACACATTTGATCTTAAATGGAAGCAAAATTTTACCGATCTAGCAAAAGATAAGATAATCGTTGGACTCAATACAGGTTGTGGTCCAAGATGGAATACACGTCTTTGGTCTGATGCCCATTGGACTGATCTAGCGCTAAAATTGAAAGCTGCAGGATATTTCCCTGTTTTTCTTGGTGGAGCTTTGGAGGATGAAAAGAACAAGACTTTAGCTATTGCTGCCGGTGTGTATTATCCGGGTCATTTTTCTCTTGAAGAGTTTATAGCAATAACCAATAATTGTTCTGTTGTAGTTACTCAGGTTACCATGATGATGCATATTGCTACTGCATTACAAAAGAAATTGGTACTGATGAATACGATTTTTAATCCTCATGAATTTGAATTGTACGGAAGAGGTGTTTTGATTGGTCCTCCCAGTCCGTGTCTTTGTTATTTCGGAAATTCATGCTCTGAATCTCATCCATGTATGATGGATATTACTCCAGAAGTAGTTCTTGAAGCACTAAGTCAACTTAATTAAGGAATGAAAATAACTTTTCTATCTACTTTTTATCCATTTCGCGGCGGAATTGCTCAGTTCAATGCTCTGGTCTATCGTGCGCTAGAAAAAGACAATTCCCTAGAAGCAATCACCTTTACTAGACAATATCCTAATATTTTATTCCCAGGCAAGACACAATTAGTCGGCCCGGAGGATCAAGCAGATGCAATAACTTCGAAGTCATGGTTGGACAGTATTAATCCATTTACCTACTGGACAACAGGAAGAAGAATCAAAAAGAATAATCCAGACTTAATAATCACCAAGTATTGGATGACTTTCTTTGCTCCAAGTTTGGGTTTTGTGTTAGGTATGCAAGCTAAAAAAACGGTAAGAATTTCTATTTTAGACAATGTAATTCCTCATGAAAAACGTTTTTTTGACCATTGGTGCAATCGCTATTTCTTAAAAAGAAATGATGGGTTTATTGTTATGTCTGATAAGGTAAAATTAGATTTGTTATCTTATCTCCCAAAGGCAAAATTTCTTTATATTCCTCATCCAGTGTATGATCACTTTGGCGAGAAATGTTCCAAACTTGAAGCTTTGAAAAAATTGAATTTAGAGCGCTTTGTAGACAAAAAAATCGTTTTGTTTTTTGGAATTATAAGGGATTATAAGGGCTTGGACATTCTTTTGGAAGCGTTTGCTCTTTTGGATGATAGTTTTCATCTAATTGTTGCAGGGGAGGTTTATGGAAGTTTTGAGAAATATGACGCCATTATTTCTGATTATCAATTAAAAGATAAGGTCAGTTTGTTCAATAATTACATTGGGGATGAGGAGGTTAAATTCTTTTTTTCCGCTGCTGCTGTTGGCGTATTGCCTTACAAATCTGCTACCCAAAGTGGAATTACAAGTATCGCTAATCATTTTGAATTGCCTTTAATTGCAACAAATGTAGGGGGCTTAGCGGAAACGATTTTGCATAAGAAAACTGGGCTTATTGTTGATAAAGTTGCTCCTGACGCTCTGGCAGATGCGCTTGTTACTTTTTTTAATTCAAATCAACAAGAATCATTTCAAAGTGCTATTAGACAGATCAATACGGAGAATACTTGGGAGAAATTTGGAGTTAAATTACTTGACTTCTACCGTCAATTAAAATAATTTTCTCTTTTCTTATTCACAAATCCAATATTATTAGGTAAATAGTGGTCTATTAAGTTGATTTTCCCAAACCTAAATTCTATATTTGCAACCTTAAAAATAGGATAAAATTTGTGTAAATGAGAAATAAAGGATTCTTTTGGTTTATAACGATATTACTTACTGTTGTTTGTATTTATCAATTGTCGTTCACTTGGGTAGCAGGAAATGTTGAAAAGAGAGCAAGTAAAGAGGCTGATTTAAAAGTGAATCAACTTCGAGAAGATGCAAAGAAAAATGATGGTATTGCCTACTTAGGAAATGGAACTAAGGTTGATTTCAATCAGCCAGAAGCTATGGATTTAGCAAAAGCTGCTTTTGTAAACGAAATTTTGCGTGAAAAAGGTAAGAAGGAAGTTTATCCAGTATTAGGTTCAACTTTCTCTGAAGTTAAGAAAAGATCTTTGGCTTTCGGTTTGGATCTTGTCGGTGGAATGAGTGTTACCATGGAAATTTCGATTCCTGACTTGGTTAAAAACTATGCTAAAAATCAAAATGATTTAAAATTCAAGAAGCCTTACGAAGCAGCTTTAGCAAGAGCTAAAAATGGTGAGCCAGATTTCTTGAAAATCTTCGTTGACGAAAACAACAAGATTAATGGTAAGTCTTTTGAATTAAATAGAATTTTAAAAGGTGATGCGATTGGGATTAAATCTTCCAATGATGAGGTGATTCAATATTTCAAAAGTTTGATTTCTTCTTCCATGACGGGTGTTGAACAAATTATGAACAGAAGGATTAATCAATTTGGTGTTGCTCAACCTAACATTCAAAAAGATTTAACTAAAAATAGATTGTATATCGAACTTCCAGGAGTTCAAGATGAAAATACGGTTGCTGAAAAATTACAATCAACAGCCAACTTAGAGTTTTTCGAAACCTATACGCCAACTCAAATTAAATCAGAATGGGATCTTGCAGATGCTGTTTCTCGCAGAGCTGAAGTGGTAGTTGATCCTGCTGACACTGTTGTTGCTAAAGACACAATAAATAAAGATACGCTTAAAAATAAAACGTCTCTTAAGCCACTTGTTGGTTCGAATAAAGGTTTAAAAGATTTGATTCAACCTGTAGGCGAATACGCTATCGGTTCTGTTTCAGGTGAAAATAAATCTGCAGTTGAGGTATTGTTGAGAAGAAGTGATGTAATGTCTAATTTCTCTCCTTCCATCAAATTTATGTGGTCTGCAGAAGCGGAAGAAGTTAACCCAAAAACCAAGCAAGTTGCCTACATGCTTTATGCATGTAAGGTTCCTGAATCAGGTAAGGCGCGCGTTAATGGTTCACATATTGCAAAAGCCTCTACTGGATTTGATCAGAGAGATGGTAAGATTACTGTTGATCTGCAAATGACGGCTGAAGGTTCTGACGAATGGGGTAAGATGACCACTGAAAATGTGAATCGTATTGTTGCTATTACAATGGATAACGTTGTGTTTAGTGCTCCTACTGTAATCAATCCAATAACAACAGGTAACACTCAAATTTCTGGTTCGTTTTCTTTCGAGGAAGCTGAAAGTTTAGCTGGATTACTTAATGGTGGTGCTTTACCTGCTCCTTGTACGATCTTGGAACAAATGAAAGTGGGTCCAACCATCGGTATGGAAAATTCTCGTGCTGGTTTAGTTTCATTCGGATTTGCCTTTATTGCTGTTTTATTATACATGTTCTTCTATTATGGAAAAGCAGGTCTTGCAGCAAATGTTGCTCTAGCGGTCAATGTGATTTTGATCTTTGGTTGTTTGGCTTCTTTTGGAGCTGTACTGACATTGGCGGGTATCGCTGGTATTGTCTTAACAATCGGTACCGCTGTAGATGCCAATATCTTAATCTTTGAAAGAATACGAGAAGAACAACGCGCTGGAATGGATATGAAGGCTGCTATTGCAGTTGGATTCCAAAAAGCATTACCTTCTATTATTGATGCCAATGTAACACACTTATTGGTTGCGATTATCTTGAAGTCTTTCGGGACAGGTGAGATTGAGTCTTTCGCAACGACTTTGATCATTGGTATTTTCACTTCAATGTTCTCTGCAATCATTATTTCTAAATTGATTATTAATACGTGGTTAAATAAGAATCAGGAGATTTCATTCCATACTAAATTCTCAAAAGGCTTGTTCCAAAACTTCCATTTTGATTGGGTAGGAAAAAGAAAGTATTTCTATATCTTCTCTATATCTGTTACACTAATTGGTATCGCAGGAATGGTGACAAGAGGACTGAAGCAAAGTGTTGAGTTTACCGGTGGTAGAACTTATGTGGTAAAGTTTGAAAAGAAAGCTGATATCGAAGCAATTCGAGGTGAATTATCTAAAGTATTCGTTGAAAATAAAGAGGTCGCTTCGATAGATTTGAAAACTAAATCTAATGATTATAATGTTGAAATAGTTACCAATTATAAATTGAAAAACGATAAGGCAACCCCTGAAGTTACTGCTAAATTGACAAAAGGTCTCGAAGAATGTAAAGCTAAAATGGGAGCTTATAAAATTGTAGAATCTAGAAGTATTTCTGCCTCTATTTCAAATGAATTGTGGTCTTCTTCTGCAATTGCGATTACGCTTTCTATGTTGGCAATTTTCGCCTATATCTTGTTGCGCTTCGGTCACTGGCAATATTCTATTGGTGCTATTGTTGGTTTAGCACATGATGCTTTCTTTGTAATTTCAATCTTCTCTTTGTTCCACGGTTATTTGCCGTTTAGCTTAGATGTGAATCAAGCTTTTATCGCTGCAATTCTGACAGTCATAGGTTACTCCATGAATGACACCGTCATTGTATTTGATAGGATTCGAGAGAATTTAAGGAAAAGTGGTCCAGATGATCATCACTATGAAATTATTAATAGATCTTTGAACACTACGCTAAGCAGAACTTTTAATACTTCCATGATCTTGTTCGTTGTTGTATTAATCATGTTCATATTTGGTGGACCAGCAATCAAAGGATTCTTGTTCGCATTGTTAGTAGGTGTTGTTATTGGAACATACTCATCTTTATGTGTTGCAACTCCAATTCTTATTGACTTCTCTAAGCGATTAAAAGCTTAATAAGTAAAAAATGTATTTAAAAGCCGGCTTTTGTCGGCTTTTTTTATGCCTAAATATTTTTAAATATCAAGTTCAGATCATACGGAGCTATTGTCTAATGATTTTCAACGAAAAGTAGTTTATAACTCGTTTATTATCAATGTTGAGTGACTTGCATATCCTCTTATATTTGTTAGAATACATTTCATTAGAATAAAATGAGCGAAGATCAATATACAGAAGATAATATCCGTTCCCTAGATTGGAAGGAACATATTCGCTTGCGTCCAGGGATGTACATTGGGAAGTTGGGCGATGGTGCTGCAGCTGATGATGGAATCTATATCCTCGCAAAAGAGGTAATGGACAATTGCATCGATGAATATGTGATGGGAAATGGAAAGAAGGTGGAGATTAAGGTGAAAGATGGGAAGGTTTCTATACGAGATTATGGACGCGGTATTCCACTTGGAAAGGTGGTTGAAGTAGTTTCTAAAATGAATACAGGTGGGAAGTATGATTCAAAAGCCTTTAAAAAATCTGTTGGATTAAATGGAGTAGGTACCAAAGCGGTTAATGCATTATCTTCTCATTTTATGCTTTATTCCGTGAGAGATGGAGAGAAAAAAGAAGCGAATTTTGAACGGGGTAATTTAATAAGTGAGTCTGCGGTTGAAAAAACAGAGGAACTGAATGGTACCTATGTGGAGTTTATTCCTGATGATATTATTTTTAAAAAATACGCCTACAAGACGGCGTATCTGGAGAAAATGATTTGGAATTATTGCTACTTGAATAGAGGACTTACAATTCATTTTAATGGCGAACGCTTTCAGTCTAAAGATGGATTAAAAGATTTATTAGAGAATAATATGGATGGAGATCCATTGTATCCTATCATTCATATTGAGGACGAAGATATCGAAGTAGCTTTCACACATGGTAAAACTTATGGTGAAGACTATTATTCTTTCGTTAATGGTCAACATACTACTCAAGGAGGGACACATCAAAGTGCTTTTCGGGAATCAGTTGCTAAGGTGATCAGAGATTTTTACAATAAAAACTATGAAGCTTCTGATATTAGACAATCAATTGTTGCAGCTATTGCAGTTAAAGTTGTGGAGCCCGTTTTTGAATCTCAAACTAAAACAAAACTAGGGTCTCAAGAAATTGAACCGGGAGGTAAGTCAATGCGTGCTTTTATTAATGATTTTCTAAAAGATAAGCTAGATAATTATTTGCACAGAAATCCAGAGGTAGCAGAAACGATTGAAAAGAAAATTAAGCAATCTGAGCGCGAACGAAAAGAATTGGCTGGAATTAGAAAAATCGCAAGAGATAGATCGAAAAAATCTAGTGTTCACAATAAAAAATTAAGAGATTGTCGTATTCATCTTCCTGATCTAAAAGATTTGCGTCGTGAAGAAACTACTCTATTTATTACCGAAGGTGATTCCGCAAGTGGATCGATCACTAAATCTCGAGATGTGAATACGCAAGCGGTATTTTCTCTTCGTGGTAAACCGCTCAATTGTTACGGTTTGACCAAAAAAGTGGTCTATGAAAATGAGGAGTTTAATCTCATTCAAGCAGCATTAGATATTGAAGAAGAGATGGATAACCTGCGGTATAACAAAATTGTTATCGCTACAGATGCCGATGTCGATGGAATGCATATTCGAATGCTGCTCTTGACTTTCTTTTTACAGTTTTTTCCCGATCTTGTGAAAAGGAATCATGTTTATGTGCTTCAAACACCATTGTTTAGAGTTCGAAATAAGAAGAAAACTTTGTATTGTTACTCAGAAGAAGAGCGAAAGAAAGCAATGGAGGAAATTGGCAAGCATGCTGAAATCACCCGATTTAAAGGACTAGGTGAGATTTCTCCTGATGAATTCATTCATTTTATTGGGGAAGATATTCGTCTCGAGCCGGTTCTCTTAACCAAAGATGCTTCGATAGATTCAATCTTGTCTTATTATATGGGAAAAAATACGCAGGAACGTCAAGAATTTATAATTGATAATTTGCGCGTTGAAAAGGATCCTGCTGAAATGGCTGGGGTGCAAAGTGATGATACTGATTTAGAAATAGCTTCGTAGATATGGCGGAAGAGGAAATAGAAGATAATTTGAATCACGATAGTGATGAACATAATCCTTTTGAAGGAAAAAAAGTCGATGAGAAAATAATTCCCGTTGGTGGATTGTATGAAAATTGGTTTTTAGATTATGCAAGTTATGTAATTCTTGAACGCGCTGTTCCAGCTTTAATGGATGGTTTAAAACCTGTTCAAAGAAGAATCCTTCATTCCATGAAAGAATTGGAAGATGGAAGGTACAATAAGGTGGCCAATATTATCGGAAACACAATGAAGTACCATCCGCATGGTGATGCTTCTATTGGTGATGCCTTGGTGCAGTTGGGACAAAAAGATTTATTAATTGACTGTCAAGGAAACTGGGGAAATACACTTACTGGTGATGGTGCAGCTGCTGCTCGTTATATTGAAGCGCGACTTTCGAAATTTGCTTTGCATGTTGCTTTCAATCCTAAAACTACCAATTGGTTGACCTCTTATGATGGTCGTAACAAGGAACCAGAACAATTGCCAATGAAATTCCCTTTGCTCTTAGCGCAAGGAGCGGAAGGTATTGCAGTAGGTATGGCATGTAAATTCTTACCTCATAATTTTATTGAATTAATCGACCAATCCATTAATCATTTACGTGGAAAAAAAGTGGAGATTTTACCCGATTTTCCAAATGGTGGTATGGCCGATTTTAGTGGTTATAATGATGGACTAAGAGGTGGTCGTGTTCGGGTTCGTGCTAAAATTAAAAAAGTAGACAATAAGACCTTGATTATTCACGAAATTCCAATCGGAACTACAACGAGTTCTTTGATTGAATCCGTGCTCAAAGCAAACGATAAAGGAAAAATTAAAATCAAAAAGATTGAAGATAATACTTCTTCTATAGCTGAAATTATTGTTCATCTTGCCCCTGGAGTTTCTCCAGATAAGTCAATTGATGCGCTTTATGCCTTTACGGATTGTGAGATTTCAATTTCTCCAAACTCTTCTATAATTGATGGTGATCGCCCAAGATTTATTGGTGTATCTGAAATATTGCGCATCAATACGGATCATACAGTGCGTTTACTTAAGTTAGAATTGGAAATTAAATTAGATGAATTGGAAAGACAATGGCATTTCTCTACACTTGAAAAGCTGTTTATCAACCATGAAATGTATATTGATTTTAAACTTTATTCTGATAAAGAAGCGCTTTATGAATACTTGTATGCTTCTTTCTTACCGTTTAAAAAGCAATTGATTCGTACCATTGTTGACGAAGATCTGCATAGATTGACCCAAATCCCGATGATACGTATTACGAGGTTTGATGCCTTCAAGGCAGATGATGCCTTGCTGAAAATAGAAGAGGAGATGGAGATTGTGAAAGCTCATCTTGCTACTTTGGTGGAATATGCAATCGAGTATTTTAAGGATTTGAAAAAGCGTTTTGGTATTGGGAAGGAACGCAAAACTGAAATTAAGGCTTTTGATACCATCAATGCCACGAAAGTAATTATTGCGAATCGAAAATTGTATGTTGACTATGAGGAAGGTTTCATTGGTTATGGACTTAAGAAAAACGATCCTGTAAGTGATTGCTCTGAAATTGATGATGTCATCTGCTTCTTTGCAACCGGGAAAATGATGGTTTCTAAAGTTTCTGATAAAAAATTCGTTGGGAAGGATCTTATTTTCGCAAGTGTATGGAAGAAAGGAGATACGCGAACAATTTACCATTTATTTTATCAAGATGGATTGGGTGGAGCGACCATGATGAAACGCTTCTATGTTAATTCAATTACTAGAGATACTGAATATGATTTAACGAAAGGTGTCAAAGGTTCAAAAATGCTCTATTTCTCCGTACATCCAAATGGTGAAAGGGAAGTGGTAAGTGTAATGCTTAGACCAAGACCACATCTCAAAAGATTGCGCTTTGATATCGATTTAGGAGAGTTGTTGATCAAAGGAAGGAATTCTGCTGGAAATCGTGTTACTAAGGAAATTGTTCAAAAAATCATACAAAAAGAGGTGGGGGGATCTACCTTGGCAGCGCGTAAAATTTGGTACGATGCAATTGTTGGCCGACTTAATGATGAAGGAAGAGGAAAGTTTTTAGGCTCTTTTAAAGGAAATGATAAGCTCTTGACACTTTATAAAAATGGGGATTATCGCTTGAGTTCTTTCGATCTATCTACTCATTTTGATGAGGATAAAATTCATATAGAAAAATGGATTCAAGATCGACCCATTTCAGCAGTGTATTTTGACGCCGAAAAAGATTTGCATTTCGTAAAACGCTTTATTTGTGAAGTTACAGTAGATAAAAGGGTTTCGTTTATTAGTGAAATGCCAGGATCTTATTTAGATACTGTTTCTACTGCTTTTAGACCTGAAATTAAAATAGTGTATAATAAATTATTGAAGGAAACTAAGAATCTTGCCGATACAGTACTTAATATGGCTGATCTTATTGAAGTTAAAGGAATGAAAGCACAAGGGAATCAAATCACCAAACTAAAGGTGAAGGAGATAGTCCTTACACATCCTATTGATGAAAGTCCTGAAGCTTGGCCTCTTGAAGAGGAAGTACTTGTATTGAGTGAAGATACTGAAGAAATTGAAGACATAGATGATGCAGCTGAAATGCCGACAATGGAATGGGATATCACGAAAGAAGAGGAGGAAGACGATCAAATGAAATTGTTCGATGAGGAATAGTCCTTTTTCGCTCTTCTTTATTTTTATTTTCCCTTTTGTTATTTCTGCTCAGCACCTTATTGATAATACTATTAAGCATAAAAATACTTTTTCTCTAACGGCTTCAACTTCATTTCAGAAAATGGATTTGTTTACTGGAATTGGAACTCAATTTCAACATCGTAAATGGATTTATGGTTTGAGTCTTGGGTTAGGAACAAGAACCACTTTTTTTTCTTCTAAAGTATATCCTGAATTAGATGTCTTTGTAGCTTATGATTTCAGTAGAAAGAAACAAAAAATTTATATGCAACCTATGCTGTGCGCTAAATACTCATTAATGAAGTTAAATGCGTTAATCATAGACTATCAACTAGGTTTAGGATATCAATTAAAAATTCCTCTTGGTTTAGGTAAAATAGTTCTATTTCAACAATCTAGCGCAGGACCAATCATAAGGTCTTTTTCTAATATAAGTGCATCTAAAAATAGTTTTTTATTCTTAAATTATCAGTTAAAAATAGGGTTTGCCTATGCGTTGTAGTTTGTTAATTTTTAGCATCTTACTTCTTTTTTCTTGCAGAAAAGAATCAAAAAATACTCAATCAATCGCTATTGGTCATGCAGCAATGGGATTGGAAATGAGTAATGCTATTTTTCATGATAATTCTAAAGAAGCCATTGATTTAGCATTGAACTATTATCAGATTGATGGAGTAGAATTAGATGTTCAAATGTCTGCTGATGGAGACTTGTGGTTGTATCATGATGTAAATTTAGCTTCTTCCACTGATGGACAATCGTGTGTCAATAATTTAAATTCTTCAGTATTAAATTCTATACGTTATTCTAGTTTTCATCGGGAATCTTTGTTGCAATTAGATTCCTTGTTAATTGATCGTTTTGGTTCCAAACAAATTTTTCTCGACCTCCGTCACTTTAATAATTGTAAAGAGCAAAAGGTGTCTTTTCCTAATTTTTTTAATGCTCTTGAATCATTGCATTTAAAGGACCATTTAAATATACATTGTATTGTTTCAGATCCATCTTTGTTGGAATATTTAGAGAATGATTTTTCTATTTATTTCGCAACTGATAATTATGAGGAAGGGGTTCATCTATTGCAAAATCACCCCAATATTTTGGGCCTTGTGATTCGCAATAAAATGGTGACAGAACAAGAAATTAAAGCACTGCAATTGTTGGGTAAAAAATCTATAGTATTTGATCTTAGATCTCCAGCATCAATCAAGAATGCCCTTTCAAAGAATCCTGATTTTATTATGTCAGATGATATTCCGGTGGCTCTTTCTTTAATGCATTAAACACTACTTAATTTCCATCTAAGTAATTCTTTTTTCAAGTTTATAGTGAGTAATTCATGGTGTTCATTGAGTTCCTTAATCGTTCTAATTCCCTCTGATTCCAATTTTTTAAAACCATCAAAAACTTCCATTCTGTCCATTGCACTTCCTAAAATAATGGTATCAGTTACAGTAAAATTTAAGTCTTGAAATGGTGTAGTGAAACCAAGATGAATTTCAATAAGTTCCTCTATATGAGCAATTAAGTTTTTAATTGAATTGGTTCTCATAATTTGCAAATGAACTGCGGATAAGACTTGTTCATATTGTACAAAATCACTTGTTAAATTTCCTGAATAAGAAAAATTAGATTTTTCAATATTTGTTTCCACAACCTTATATCCAAGTTGGTCCGCCGCTTGTTGAAGTAAATTCAAGCGCTTTTTTTTTGCTTCAAAAGTAATTTTTAGAATAGGCGCTGAGCAAATGAACTGTTTAATTGGAAATAGTTGATGCTCGAAAGCGTCTGTGATGCTTTCAAAGGACTTCAAGTCTATGAATTGTTCTGCGTCACTTTTGTTCATCAATCCCTGTATTCTTTCGTCTTTTTATATTCAGCATTTCTACAGAAAGAGAATAAACTAGGGCAAAATAAACATAGCCTTTTGGAATGTGTTGTCCAAATGCTTCCGCAATTAAAAGAACACCAACAGTAACCAAGAAACTGAGGGCAATCATTTTAATAGTTGGGTTGTCGCTTATGAATTTGCTGATTTTTGCTGCAAATATTAACATGACTATCATGGAGATAATTACGGAAAGAAAAATTATAGCAATCGGATTCTCCCCAACTTCCTTCTGAATTCCATTGGTCATTCCAACCGCTGAGATTATGGAGTCGAAACTAAAAATAACATCGATAATTACAATTTGCATTATAATAGATGATAGTTTTGTTTTAGCATTAGTACTTGATTCTTCTTCCCCTTTAACACTTTTGTGCATTTCAATGGTGCTTTTATAAATTAAGAATAGTCCTCCAGCGATTAAAACCAATCCTTGTCCAGTAAAGGCCTGGCCAAATATAGTAAATAATGGATCTGTTAATTGCATTACCCAAGACACCGCAGCGAGTAAGCCTAGTCGAATAATTAAGGCTAAAGTCAAACCAGTGTTTCGGGCAATTCTTTTGTTTTTTCCATTTAGTTTATCCGTAACAATACTGATAAAAATGATGTTGTCTATTCCTAAAACTATTTCTAAAGCAGATAAAATGAGGAGGTAAACCCATCCTTCCCAGTGTCCCAGTATATTAAGATATTCCATTTGTAATGTTTGTTTTAATTGAATCAAAGAAATGCTGCAAATCTCTAGCATTCATTTCTTGATCAGTGACTATTTCTAATATCGATTTTCCTTCTTTTCGCAATAAGAACTTACTTATTCTATCGCTCATATCTGTTTTTTCGGAGATTACTTCATAATCCCATCCAAATCCATGTGCTAGATGCGCAACACTTTGTTGATGTTCCGCTTCGAAGTACTTATTCAATTGTTTGGTTTTTGAAGGGCCATCAATAATTCTAAAGATTCCGCCACCACCATTATTTACTACAATAATTTTGAGGTTGGAAATAGTGTTCTGATTCCATAAAGCGTTGCTGTCATAGAGAAAAGAAATATCACCACTAATCAATAGGTGCTGTTTTTCAGGACTTATAAATGCTGAACCCATAGCAGTACTGGAGCTTCCATCAATACCACTTGTCCCACGATTGGCTCTATATTCAATGCCAGTAATAGGATCAAACAATTGACAGTAACGCACTACAGAACTGTTGCTCATATGTAAAACAATTCCTTCGGGTAAATTTTCGTGAAGGGACTGAAAAACATTAATATCAGTAAGTTTTTGGTTCTTCGATTCAAACAATGCTGTAGCGTCCTTACTTTGAATATCAATTTTCTTCCATTTACCAGCATAATTAATTTGATTTCTTTGGTAGTCGTAGGAATCGATTTCTTTAAAAAAGAGTAGGGGAGCAACATCAAAATGATGCGTTAAACATTGATAGGTGTCCATTTCTGGAAATTCACTTCCTATTTTCCAATGGGTTTTAATTTTATTTCTTCGAATGAAATTTTTGATGCGCTTGGAAACAATTGCACCGCCAATAGTAATTAATACATCCGGAATAAATGCCGACTCTTCTTTGCTATTTATGGCATTCAAACTTCTATCAATGCAAGGATTAAATTCCGTGGATTGTAAATTAGAGGTGTTTTCAACAAGAACTGCGCAATTAGAATTGTTAGCAAATTTGACAATTAACTGCTGTAGCATTTCATTTTTCGGCAATTGTCCACAAAGCAACATTACTTTTTGCTTCGATAAAGTTTCCTTGATGTAATGAATCGTTTCATGATTCCAAGAAATACCATTAGGAATTACCGTTATTTTTCTGGAATACGAATTCGTTTTTTCAATTACATTATAAAGTGGTTCATTCAATCCTACATTAAAGTGGATAGGTCCTTTCCATTTACCAAGTCCCATGTTGAAAGCGCTGGCAATTTCTCGTTGACTTTTCCAAAGATCATCTTCTGTTTGGTGTTGATCGTCAAATTCGTAAGAGGCGCGGACATGTCCACCAAAAATATTTTTCTGCATTATGGTTTGTCCATCACCTTGATTGATCCAAGCAGCGGGCCTATCCGCAGTGATTACGATCAAAGGAACTGATCTGTAAAAAGCTTCTGCAATGGCTGGGGCATAATTGAAAGCTGCCGAACCTGAAGTGCAACAAAGCGCTACAGGAGCTTGAATTTCATCAGCAATACCTAATGCAAAAAATGCGGCACTGCGTTCGTCATGGACTATATAAGTTTCAAAATCAGGATGTTCATCAAAAGCGATTGAAAAAGGTGCATTCCTTGAACCAGGAGAAATAACGATGTGTTTTACACCGTGTATTTGGCATTGGTCTAGAATTTGTTGAACGATAATTTTGTCGCTTGTTAGCATGATGCAAAATTACAATTTTTGGACAAGGTCAAGAAGGGTTTTACTTTTATTTTCTGTCTCCTGCCATTCTTCTGCTGCTTTTGAGTTTTGAGTAAAACCACCACCAAGATATAAATGCATTTTACCAGCTGTAAGTTGACAACAGCGCAGGTTTACATATAATTTATGTCCTTCACGATCATATCTACCAAGTATTCCTGAATACAAATCTCGCTGATGCTGTTCGCTTTCATTGATTAAGGTAAGGGCTTTCTCTTTTGGAAATCCTGCTACTGCTGGCGTTGGATGAAGTTGCTTAATGAATTCTGAAATAGATCCTGAAATTTGAAAAGTAAAATCACTTTTCAAGTGTTTTATAGGTCCAGCAGAACTTTCATAAGGTCCTGTCATTTTGATCTCACTCATGTTTTGTGCTTTCAAAATATCATAAATGAAGCTACTCACTATCGCTTGTTCTTCTTTTTCTTTTTCTCTCCAATCACTTTTATCTTCAATGACTTTTGTTCCAGCCAAAGCAATTGTTTTTCCAATACCCTTCTGAGAATTAAACAGTAGTTCTGGACTTGCACCCAACCAAGTTCCAATTGTTGGGTCCGAAATCAAATAAACTAAAGCGTTTGGATATTGCTCTGTTAATTGGTTAAAGAGTTCGAAGGCATTGTTGGGATCAAATTCAATCGATTTTATTCTTGAATAGACTGCCTTTTTAATTTTTTGTGCTATCAGTTCTTCAATAAACGAATGAGCTTCTTTTAAATAACTTTCTTGATTGATAGAAAATATTTCTTGATTGGATAAATAAATTTGGTGATCTTCTTGCTGGTTTTCTATAAAACCAAATCGATGCTGCTGGGTGAAATCCGAGAAAATAAATCCAGAAAAATCTTCCAAAGAATCTAGTGCTTGAATAGTCCCGTATTGTTTTACAAGGTCTTCCTCTGGAAATTTAAAATAAAGTAGTCCCATTTATCTTTTATCCAAAATCATAACCGTTAAGCGACCAGAGCAGATTAATTTCTCTGATATTTCCTCGTGAATATCAACTTGCCACAAATGAGTTTTGCGTCCAGCGTGAATTATTTTCCCTGTAGCAATAACATTTCCATTGGAAACACTGCCTAAATGATTAGCATTTACTTCCAAACCGACTGGAATTTGTTTTTCGGCATCAATCAAAAGAAAGGAACCCATCGAACCAATAGTTTCAATTAATGCAGCACTAGCGCCGCCATGTAAAATTCCCATAGGTTGTTTTGTCCTATGGTCAACAGGCATCTTAACTTTTAGATAATCTATCCCCAAAGCAACACACTCAATCCCTAGGGCCTCCATCAGGGTGTTTTTATTTAATTTATTAATTTCTTCAAGGGTAATTTGTCTCAATTCCATCTTACAAAAATACATTTTTACATGAATTTTAAGATATTTTTCAATTTTGGTTGGTCAGTTTTCAAAGTATTGTTACTTTTGCAACGAGGAGAAATGGCAGAGTGGTCGATTGCGGCAGTCTTGAAAACTGTTGAACCGAGAGGTTCCTGGGGTTCGAATCCCTATTTCTCCGCCAAAATAATTAAAGCCAAGCATTTATGCTTGGCTTTTTTTTTGAAACAAACCTAAAGCTTGCTTTAAGGTGAAGTTGAACAAAAAAAAAGCCAGCCGTCGCAAAGCGGCATGGCTTTAATTATTATGAAGCTTCCCCCTCCCGGGATCACGCGTCCATTCAGACGCGTAATTCTTTAAGCTTGCTTTAAGGTGAAGTTGAACAAAAAAAAAGCCAGCCGTCGCAAAAAATAAGATTTCCCCCTTTGGAGGGGGATGAAGGGGGAGGACTTTTAAGTTGGTGCATTTTTTTTAATCAAGAGTAGCGCATTGAAAGTTGGGCACTATGGATTTCGACTACGCTCAATCCACTTATAGAGTGCTCATCGAGCGACTTGTGCTGAGCTTGCCGAAGTAAGTCGAGATGCGCGGAAAAAAAGTAGAGAGATAAGGGTTCTTAAGCTTCTTTTTTCTTAATGAAATTATATACTCTATACGTCAAGAAGATATTAATAAAAATAGCAACAATCACCACCAATCCCAATACCGTAAAATGCTCTAAAGGACTTGTTTTGGTTTTTTGAGCAATAATTGTCCCTCCTAATAAAGCTGCAATTCCACCCGCCATTTGTTGCAAAGAGGAATTAATACTCATAAAAGCTCCTCGGTCTTTTAATTCGGGAACAGAAGCCGTTAATGCTTGCGAAGGTATGATTCTGGCCATTACACCTCCCATCATAATTATATTGACAACTACTAGAACCCAAAAAGGAACTTGGCCTAAATTAGTGTATATAATTACAGCGATTACAGTGAGTAAAGAAGCACCTACAAATATGGAATACTTATTAAATCGATCACTTAATTTCCCTACGATGGGCATTATTAAGATGGTCGCTAATCCAATGATCATAAACATAAGGGGTAAATCTTTCTGGTCAATTCCAATATTATTAACGGCATAGGAACTTCCCCAAGGCATCATTAAGTATCCACCTAAAGACATAAATGCAGTTGCAGAGAATCCAATGCGGTAATTTTTGTTAGAAATCGTTTTCCACATGTGTTTTAATGGATTGTCTCTTTGTAAGGTCAAATGCTCTTTAACGGGTTTCAATACGAATATTCCAGTGATGAAAATAGCACTTGCTATTCCCACAATTAGATAAAAAGGTGCTTGCCAATTCCAAATGTTGGCTAAATATAAACTAATCGGTATGCCAAGAATTTGGCTTATTCCAAATCCCATTTGAAGAAATCCCATAACGCGACCTCTTTGGTTGTCAACAAATATATCAGTTACTATAGCAAGTGAGATGGAACCAATGACTCCACCAAAAATCCCAGTGAAAATTCTAGCCCCAACCAAAAGCCAATAGGTATCTGCCATTCCACAAAGTAAGGTTCCCAGAATAAATCCTGCATAGAAGAACAAAAGCAAACGCTTCCGGTCAAATTTATCTGCAAAACTTGCGGTTAAAAATCCTGAAACTCCGGCAGACAATGCATAACTCGAAACTACAATTCCAAATTGAGCAGGGCTGATTTTCATGTTTTTCATAATCAAATCTCCCAAGGGTGACATGACCATAAAATCCAATACTACGCTGAACTGTGTTAATGCTAATATAAGTATTGCGGTAATTTGATATGGAGTAAACTTGATTTTTTCTTTTGTAGCTGAATTGTTGTTTTTCATAGTAGCAAAAGTATCTACTTGTTTCCATTCAGCGTGTTTAATTAAATTATTATTTCATGAAATTAAATTCATTTCAAGTTTTAAACTTTTGGAGGTGGTTTTTGTTGTAATTTTGAATAAATCTAAATCATTTGGAAAATCCTATTATCGAAGTAAAAAATTTATCAAAGAAATTTGGAAATTTTGAAGCTGTTAAGGACGTTAGCTTTACGGTGCAAAAAGGTGATGTTTTCGGTTTTTTAGGTCCCAATGGCGCTGGAAAAAGCACCACCATGCGTTGCCTTATGTCTTTAATTAAACCAGATAGCGGTTCCATCGCTATTTTTGGAAAAGATATTGCTGCTCACCGTCAAGAAATTCTTTCTAACGTAGGAAGCATTATTGAGAAGCCTGATTTTTATAAATATCTGTCCGCTGAAAAAAATCTGGAGATTTTTGCTCGCATTTCTGGCGTTCGTGTTGAAAAAAAGGAAATTCAAGAAATGTTAGCTTTTGTAGGTCTCGATGGTAGGGGTAAAGATAAAATTGGTGGATTCTCTCACGGTATGAAACAGCGCCTGGGAATTGCTCAAACTTTATTGCACAAACCCGATTTAATTATTTTAGATGAGCCAACTACAGGTCTAGATCCTCAAGGAATAATAGAGGTTCGAAATTTAATTCTGCGTCTTAAAACGGAACAGCAAAAAACGGTGTTACTTTCCTCTCATCAGCTTTCAGAAATTGAAATAATAGCCAATAGAATGGTCATTATTAATAAAGGAAGATCCGTAATCGAGGGTTCAGTGGAGGAATTGGTAAATCAACAAGAATTATTGCTGCAAATTGATATTCTGAATGTAGAAAAAGCAATCTTAGATTTAAAAACTGAATATCCAACGCTAGAAGTCAAGCATTTACATGGTACCATAATTGAATTGCCTGTTGAAAAGGAAATGGTTCCTGTAATAAATACATTCCTTGTAAATAAAGGGCATCAGGTAAATGGATTGGAACCAAAAAGAAAGTTAGAAGATTTTTTCATGAAAATTGTACAAGCCTGATGCTACTCAAAAATACGTATAACGAATTCATCAAAATAATTGCTAAACCAAGAAGTTACATTGGTCTGGCGGCGCTTACAGCTTTGATTTTTATCATACTGTTTGCAATGAAAGCGGATGGAGCTTCCTATATTTCTATTGTGACCAGTTCCTTTGAACAAAGTCTTTCCTTTAATGGAAATATTTTGAATGGAAATTTAATAGCTTTTATTATTCTTCAAATGTTAATCGTTCAAATACCACTTTTAATTGCTTTGGTGACGGGTGATTTGATTTCTGGTGAAGCTGCGATGGGAACAATTCGCATGTTGGCTACAAAACCAATCTCCCGTACCAATATCGTTCTTTCTAAATTCATCGCGGGGGCTGTTTATACTTTGATTTTGACACTTTGGCTGGCTTTTTTAGCGCTTGTAGTAGTAAAATTTCTTTTTGGTTCTGGCGATATGATGGTTCTCAATAGTAATGGGCTTGTTATTCTTCAAGAGTCTGATGTCTTGTGGCGCTATGGTTTTGGTTTTGTTATTGCTTTCCTTGCTTTATTAACGGTATCGTCTCTATCAATTTGTCTTTCTGCATTTGCTGAAAATTCTATTGGTCCCATTGTAAGCACAATGGCCATAATTATTCTTTTTACCATTATTGGTTCTCTTGATGTTAGTGTTTTTGATGCTATCAAACCTTATTTATTTACCACCCACATGGCTTCATGGCGCATTCTTTTTGATGATCCAGTAGATTATGGTGCCGTGGGTGAATCAGTACTTATTTTAATTGTTCACAATATTATTTTGGTTGGAATTGCTATAATTAAATTCAATAAAAAAGACATTACCTCATGAAACAAGCTGTTCTCTTCCTTTATATTTTAATTTGTTCGGTGTCGTTTTCTCAAAATGTTGATCAAACTGTCGATGCATTAATAAAAAAGATCAATCTTGTAAAAGACTATTCTGTTCATGCCAATATTAAGGCGGATATTCCTCTCATAAGGGTACTTCCTGTTAATGCTACTATTTATTTTAAGCAAAAAGATAAATTTAAGGTAGTTTCAAAAGGAATAGCAATCTTGCCAAAACAAGGTTTTACGGATGTTACCAGTTTTCTTTTAAAGAAATCATCTTATATGGCTGTTGATGGTGGAACAAAATCGGTTGAAGGCATCACAACGCACTTAGTTACCGTTATTCCGACCATTGATAATAGTGAGATTGTTTTAGCAAAATTATATGTCGATACCAAGAGAGATGTGATTCTTAAAACAGAACTTACTACGAGAGGCAGTGGCACTGTTGTTATAAAATACACCTATGGTACACAAGTTGCTTTTGGTTTGCCAGACGAGATGACTTTTACTATTGATGTAAAGAAATTTAAATTGCCAAAAAGCGTCGCTGCTGATATAAGTAATTCTAAAAAAGATCAATCCAGTAAGGATAAATCTAAGGAAAAGACAGGTGTAATTGTAATAAAATTAACGAATTACAAGGTGAACAAAGGGATCAACGATGATGTGTTCAAAAAGAAAGATTAAGCTATAAGATATTCACTTCTCGTTCTAAAGTTACCCCAAACATTTCCTTAACGGAATCTATGATGTCACTGGATAATTGATAGACTTCATTTCCTGTGCTCCCACCATAATTTACCAATACCAGCGCTTGATCTTTGTGAACTCCGAGATTACTTCTTCGGTATCCCTTCCATCCCGCTTTTTCGATCAGCCAACCTGCTGCTAATTTACGCATGCCTTCTGTACTTGGGTAATTGGGTGCGTCAGGAAATTTTTCAATTATTTCTTCTGCTAATGCAACGGTAATTATTGGGTTTTTAAAAAAGCTGCCAGCATTTCCAAGTAGGGCAGGGTTCGGTAGTTTAGATTCTCTAATGGATATTACAGCATCACTAATTTCACGAATGTTTGGATCTGTGATTCCTTTTTTTACAAGTTCTTGTTCAATGGCACCATAACTTGTATTCTTATTCGGCTTTTTATTCAGCTTAAATGCAACTTCACAAATGATGTATTGCCCTTTTAATTTTCGTTTAAATACGCTTTCACGGTATCCAAACGCACAAGATGGAGCATCAAAAGTATGTATTTCACCTGTTGTAATGTGCAGCGCTTTTAGATGGTCAAATACATCTTTAATTTCTACACCATAAGCGCCAATGTTTTGCATAGGACTTGCTCCAACACTTCCGGGGATAAGGCTTAAATTTTCAATTCCAGCCCAATTATTATTAATGCAATGCATTACAAACGCATGCCAATTTTCTCCAGCCCCAGCACTTATAAGTACTTCTTCATCGTTTTCTGAAATGACATGAATCCCTTTGATTTCATTTTTCAACACCAATCCATCAAAATCTTTAGTTAATAATAGATTACTTCCACCTCCAATGATTAATAATTCATCTTCATTTTTCTGTGAAAGTAGATCGCGAAGTGATTCAATGTCATTAAAAACTCCAAGTCTCTTTGCTTTAACATCAATCCCAAAGGTGTTGTAAGGAAGAAGGGAGCTGTTTTCTTGTATCATAATTCAAAGCTACTTATTATAAACAAATCAAGGTGTGAAATAGCCATATTGATTTGGTTTAATTGAATAAAACCAGGTGAAAAAATATAAATGATGACTCTTTACAAAACCTCTTTTTGCAATTTCAGGTAAAAATACGCGTCCACCTTTGTTGGGCATCATTTTGTCTAATCCGTTAATTTGTGTCTGTGGCGCAATGCCATCTTGTAAACAAATAATATCGGAATGGGGCTGATCCATGTTGCTTCCATATTGCCATACTTCTTGAAATAGGGACCAATCTGAACCCATAAAATTGGCGCTTTCCGGAGCAAAGGCTAACATTTTTCCAAATATGCATCTGTCTTTCACTTCTTCAATAAATCCGAGACTGTAAGCGTATCCCATACTATGACTGACAATGTCAATAGTGTCTTTGATTCCAACACGACAATGTTCTTCTATAAAATTTCTCCCTGCAATGCTACCGTGTTCAAAACGTTCCATGAATCCAGCAGCATTGATATTATCATTGAGTACCCATCTACTTTTTCTGGAAATAAAGCAAAATCGAGAAAGTAAATAGGCTTTAATAAATCTAGCTTTATTTTTATGCATAGAGTTCGTCAAAGGATGATGCGCGTCAATATATAATGGAATATCAGTTTTAAAACGTGCTGAAATGGTATCATCAATGGCATACCAATAAGACGCTGGCTTTGTACTTACTTCATTGTTTGTGATTTCTTTATCTGCTTTGTATCCTCGATAACCATTAATAAATACCAAATATCTCTCTGCAGCTGGAGCGCTTTGTTCTACTTGAGCATATCCGTTAATGATTAATAAAAGAAATAAACAAAGGAGGGTTTTATTTCCCATACTGATAAAATATACCTTCTGAAAAAGGGGTCCAAACACATGCTTTTTGCCCAGAAACTTTTAAGCAATTGTTAATCCATGTGTTACAAGTATAAAACAAATTGTAATTAAAATTGGCGTCGTAAAAAGCATCATTTTCAGTTATAATTTCTGTATTTTTTGGTCTTAAGACAAGACTTTTACCTTTTTTATCAAGCTTAATATTTGAAATAATAAACTTTGTTAAGTTTTGATATTGCATCCTGCTTAATTTCAAGGTCACTGTAGGTCTGTCTGTTAATAAATAATAATAGTAAGTCGCATGGATGGAGGAACTTCCCAATCCTAAACTTGCATTTAGAAATGTTTTTACAGTTAAATCTCCCCATGTTGGAGTGTTTAAATAAAAATCTTTGTCCCCCCAACCAAGTGCAAGAAGCTTTACTGTAGTATCCTTGCTTTTTGTGTTTTCAATGGGAAAATACTTATTCCAATCTACTAAATCATTGCATTTAGGTAAAATGATATCTGTATGTGATCCTGATCGCATTAAATAGATGGTAATTGTAGCTTGTTTAACGGGTACTTTGTCAACACTGAAATAGGAAAGCAAGAGGTATAGCATAAAATAAGTTCCTAGAAAACCTATAAAACCTGCAAAGCACCAAAACAAAGATTTCATAATCTTTCGCACAATCCCTTTCCTTTTATTAGGTGTATTTTGAGGATTATTAATTAGTGTTTCATTTTCCATCTGGATGCTATTTGCCAATTTTTTATAACAAAAATAATCTTTTTGATAAATATACTCGCTTATGTTACTTGTGTTACTATTTTTGTCTGCAATCGTTTAATGCATTAAACTATATTATGAAAAAAATTATTTTTATTTCTTTGCTTTTTACTCAGTTCTCTGCCTTTAGTCAGATCGATCCTAATAAATTAAGTACCTCTATTAAATTTGATGAAGTAATCAGTAATATCGAACGCTTTTATGTAGATCCTGTTGATAGTAAAAAATTAACAGAAACAGCTATTATAGCTTTGCTAGAACAATTGGATCCGCACTCCACTTACATACCAGCAGAAGATGCTGATGAAGCACAATCTCAAATAAACGGAAGTTTTGTTGGTATTGGTGTTCGATTCCAAATTGTGAAAGATACTTTAATGGTGGTTGAAGCAATTCCTGGTGGACCATCTGAAAAAATTGGTGTACTAGCAGGTGACAAAATAGTATTGGTCGACCAACTTAATATTGCAGGAATAGGATTGAAAAATAATGAGGTGCGTTCCAAATTAATGGGGGAACTCGGAACAAAAGTAACAATTGGTATTCTTCGTAAAAATGTCCCAAAACAAATTGATTTTACGATAGTTCGAGATAAAATTCCAATTCATTCGGTAGATGCACATTATATGTTAACGCCAGAAATTGGATATATTAAGTTGAGTATTTTTTCTAGAACTACAGTAGAAGAAGTTCAGGAAAGTATAAAAGAATTGAAAAAAGCGGGCATGAAGCAATTGATTTTCGATTTGCAAGGAAATGGCGGTGGATTGCTAGATGCAGCGCATCGATTGGCTGATGAGTTTTTATCTGAGGATAAATTGATTGTCTATTCAGAAGGAAGAACGCAACCAAGATCTAATTTACGCGCTGGAAAAAAAGGACTTTGGGAAAAAGGTGATTTAATAATTCTAACGGATGAATATGCTGCCTCTGCAAGTGAAATTCTATCGGGTGCTTTGCAAGATTGGGATCGAGCCTTAATTGTTGGTAGAAGAACTTTTGGAAAAGGATTGGTGCAACGCCCAATACAATTGGCAGATGGAGGAGAAATTAGAATTACTATTGCTAGATATTTTACACCTACTGGTAGATTTATTCAAAAACCGTATGATGATACAGAATCTTATAAAAAGGATCTTACGCAGCGTTATTTGAATGGTGAATTTCAAAATGCAGATTCTATCAAATTTCCAGATTCTTTAAAATTCCTTACTTTAAAAACTAAAAGAACTGTTTATGGAGGTGGCGGTATTATGCCTGATGTTTTTGTTCCCCTTGATACTCTAGAAATCACTGATTACTTTGGCGATCTGGTTCGAGGAGGTCATGTAAATACTTTTATTTTCTCCTATGTAAATAAAAATAGAGAATCGCTTAGAAAAACCTATTCCAACTTCTCGTCTTTTCAGAAAAATTTCAAAATAGACGATGCCTTTATGAAATCATTTTTTGATTATGTAGCACAAGAAGATTCAACATTAATTTATAATGATAAAGAATATCAACAAAGTAAATTTTTATTGCAAAATAGGATGACTTCTAATTTAGCACAGGATTTATGGGGCGCTAATGAGTCGTTTCAAATTTATAATGCAACCAATGAAGTTTTGCAAAAAGCAATTTCGGTACTCAAGTCTAATACTTATACCACTTTTAATTTAGAAAAATGAAAAGGCGCGTCGTAATTACTGGATTGGGTGCTTTAAGTCCAATCGGGAATAATGTAAATGATTTTTGGTCTGCAATAAAAGCTGGAAAAAGTGGTGCAGCTCCCATAACTAAATTTGATACTGAAAAATTTAAAGTTTCTTTTGCCTGTGAATTAAAAGGTTATAATCCTTTGCAATTTTTTGATTCTAAAGAGGTTCGGAAATATGATCTCTTTTCTCAATATGCTTTGGTTGCAGTTGCAGAAGCAGTGGAACAAGCCAATATTGATTTCGAGTCTTTGAATAGAGATAGAATAGGGGTCATCTGGGGTTCTGGAAATGGTGGAATTCAAACTTTTCAAGATCAAATGCTGGAGTATTGTCAAGGTGATGGTACGCCAAGATTTACTCCTTATTTTATTCCTAGAATTTTAGTTGATATTGCCTCAGGTATAATCTCCATTAAATATGGACTAAGAGGTGTGAATTTTTGTCCCGTTTCTGCTTGTGCTACTTCTAATACTGCGATAATAGAAGCGTTCAATTATATTACTTGGGATAAAGCTGATATGATTATCACTGGTGGTTCTGAAGCAGCCATTAACCAAGCTTCCATTGGTGGATTTTCTTCTGCCAAGGCTTTGTCTACAAGAAATGATTCACCCGAAACAGCCTCTAGACCTTTCGATGTTACGCGTGATGGATTTGTCATGGGTGAAGGCGCCGGTGCTTTGATTGTAGAGGAGTACGAACATGCTATTAAACGAGGAGCCAATATCATTTGTGAAATAGTGGGCGGCGGTATGGCGGCTGATGCTTATCATTTAACCGGAACTCATCCTGAAGGAATTGGTGCAGTGTTGGGAATGAAAGAGGCCTTGCGCGAGGCTGGAATTACTGCTGATGAAATTGATTATGTCAATATGCACGCAACTTCAACAGCTCAAGGTGATATCTCTGAATTAGTAGCCGCAAAAACTGTATTTGGTCAGCGAAAAGATTTGTTTATCTCTGCAACAAAATCAATGACTGGACATTTATTAGGAGCAGCCGGAGCTATTGAAGCAATTGCTTGTGCTATGGCATTAAAAGATGGACAGATTCCACCTACGATTAACACGAATGAAATTGAACCAGATTATAAAGAGCTATTTAATTTTCCCCTGAACAAAGCGCAAGCACATGAAATTAATTATGCTATGAGTAATACTTTTGGTTTTGGTGGACATATCGCTTCTTTAATCATGAAGAAATATTAATCTTGAGGTGCTTCGCTTAGTTTTCCTAATTGAAACAGCACACTTTTTATTTCATCAGTTTTCTTAGTGCCAATTAATAAGCGTTTATTGTTCGTGTAAATAATTTGTAGTCCTTCGTTTCCTGATACATTGTAAGATTTTCCACTACCAAACAATCCGTTTTTAATACCCCAGCCACCGTATTCCATGATTGGATTATATTTCCTAAGATAGGCATGTGAAATATTTTCCCAAGAAATCTTTTTCAGCTTGATTTGAAAAGGAAAAAATCGATAATAAATCCCATCTGACTTGATGATAGTCTCCAATCGCATTAGGTAAAAAAGAAGAGTGGTGATGATTAAAATTGCAGCTGAAAAAATAGTCTCTCCAATGTCAGTCCTCGCTATTCCATGAACACTTTGAGTAAAATAAGGAGTGCATATCGTAACAAAGTGAACTAGATCAATGGTAATCAGCAAGATCCACAGCCAAATTTGTCTGAAGGATTGTTTCTCTGAAAAGATTGGGTCTTCCAATTTTTTATTTGATTCTACCAAATCTTGGAAACTTTATCCGCTGCATTGCGCATTGGCTTTCCTTCTTCAATTTTAAATGCTTCAAAAAATTCAGGACAATTTTTTAAGGGTCCATTTACCCTGTACATTCCAGGTGAGTGAGAATCGTTTGCAATTCTATTCTTCATTTCCTCCGGGGTGTACATGACTTTCCAAAGTTGTGCATAAGCAATAAAGAATCTTTGTGAAGGGGTAAATCCTTCTCTCACTTCATTTGCTTTAAATTCTTTGGTCATTTTATAAGCATAATAAGCCATGGTCAATCCACCTAAATCTGCGATATTCTCACCCATTGTTAATTCCGGATTGACACAATGTCCCTCTATTGGACAAAAAGTAGAAAAGGTCTGTCCTAAAGTAGCGGTCTTTGTCTCAAATGATTTTCTGTCTTCTTCTGTCCACCAATTGGTAAAGGAACCGTCTGCAGCAAATTTGGAACCCATGTCATCAAATCCATGAGTGAATTCATGACCAATTACCATTCCTATGCGACCATAATTGACAGCATCTTCTGCCTTATCGTCAAAAAATGGAGCTTGCATAATTCCAGCTGGAAAAGCAATTTCATTTAATAAAGGATGATAATAAGCATTGATCATGTGTGCGGGCATACCCCATTTTTCTTTATCTACTGGTTTACCAAGTTCTTTCAAGTTTTTCTGAACGGAAAACCTGCTTATTTCCTTTACATTTTCTAAATAGTTGTTTGCTGTGAAATTTAAACTGGAATAATCATCCCATTTGGAAGGGAATCCTAATTTTCGTCCGATTGAATTTAATTTCTTCAAAGCTTCTTTCTTGGTGTTGGAAGACATCCAATCCAAACCATTGATACGACTCCTAAAAACAATTAGTAAATTGTCTACCATCGTATTAACGCGTTCTTGCGCCGCTGATGAATAGTACTTCTCAACAAAAGCCTTGCCTAATAATTCACCAAATTCTTGATTGGTAATTTCATCAATAACCCCTTCATTCAGAGGTTTCATTGATTTTTTACCTGATAATACTTTACCGTAAAAATCAAAATTTAATGCAACAAAGGCTTCATTTAAATGTCCAGCGTAGTGATTGATAACATTCCATTTCAAATAATCTTTCCATTCGCTTAAAGATTCTTGCTCAATTAGTAAGGCAACATTTTCAATAAAAGCAGGATTGCCAATAATGATACTGTCTGGATTAGCACACCCAATAGAGCTTAAATATAAACGAAAATCAAAGGTGCCAAACAATGCAGCCGTTTCTTTGAAGGACTTCTTATTGTAGGTCTTTTCAGGAATACGCATTTCTGCAGGAGCCATCATGCTTGAGGCTAATTTTTTCTCAAATTGAATTACATTTAGCGCTGCTTGTTGAGAGTTTTCAGGGCTTTCTCCAGCCAATACAAAGCACTTTGTGATATGATTCTGGTATTTCTCTAAAATGTCTTTTTTGTTTTCACTGCTGTAGTAATCTTTGTTCGGAAGACCAATGCCGCCTTGACTCAAATAAGCAGCGTTGATTTCCACTTGTTTCATATCTTGACCAATTCCAAAACTAAAAAGAGAACCAATGGCATCTCTATGATGTTGCGTAATGATACCAACGATAAAATCTTTTCTATTAATTTGATCAATGCTTCCAAGATCCTTTTTTAAGGCCGTAGCGTTTTGATTGTTTCGCAATTCCATGTTCATATAAGAAGCATAATAGGCGCCAAGAATTTGATTCTGAGAACCTTTTTCTGAAACTGATTTGCTTGCATCTTCGAGAATTTGTGTCAATTTCTTGTTGTTAGATTGCTCTAATTCATTAAAACTTCCCCATCTTGATTCTGTTGGTGGAATGGTTGTCTTTGCAATCCAAGAACCGTTGGAGAATTGAAAGAAATCATCTTTAGGATCTGTTGCCTTATCTAAGTAATTTAAATCGATAGTTGAAAAAGTGTTTTTTTCTACTGGTTTTTTTAAACCGCAAGCACTGATTAAACTAATAGTTAAAAAGCTATAAATTAATTTCTTCATTGTTCTGTAAATTGTGGGGTAAATAACATTTGTACATGCGGGATATCATCCTCTAGATATTCTTTTCCTGTCGAGAAGAATAAATGAGCATTGTAATATTTCTCTAAGTGTTTTTGAGCAGAAATACGAATAGGGACAATACCGAATTCTGCTTTAATAAATTTCATGCATTCTTTCATAAGAATATGTCCGTCGCCTTTACCTCTAAAATTTTCATCAACAACAACACGTCCAATAGAAACTTCAGGATAGGAAATGCCTGGAGGTAAAATTCTAGCAGTGGCAACAACTACTCCCATACCATCGCGACAAATCACATGATAACATTTTTTATCTTTCCCGTCTAGATCAAGGTAACTGCAGTTTTGCTCAACTACAAAGGTTTTTAATCGAAGTTCAATGATATCGTGAAATTCATTAGTAGTTAATTCACTAAAAAATTTAAATTGAAAATTGACTAACATGCTTTTATATTTCTAGACCAAATGTACAAATGATTTCGAGAATTTAAGCTACTTAAATCTTAAAAAGCCTATTTTTGTCTATGGCCAAATGGAAGGATAGTATTAATTTGTGGAATCATTTATCGCTTAAACGCACACTGAATTTAGTGCATTTGTATTTGGGGTATTCTTGGTCGCGCTGGACAAAAACCCCAATCAATTCGGCCTATCCATTTACATTGAGTATTGAACCAACAACTGCTTGTAATTTGGGCTGTCCTGAATGTCCAAGTGGATTGAAGCAATTTACTCGTCCTACGGGAAAAATTGACTTGTCAGTCCATCAAAAGATTCTAAATGATATCAAAGGTTCTGTTTTTTACATTAATTATTATTTTCAAGGCGAACCTTTTTTGCATCCACAATTTTTAGATTTGATTGCTCAGGCTAAAAAAGAAAATATTTATACCGCTACATCTACGAATGCGCATTTTATCGATGAACCAATGGCATTAAAGATTATAGATTCTGGTTTGGACCGTTTGATTATTTCGATTGATGGCTTAACGCAAGAAACCTATGAGCAATATAGGGTACATGGTAAATTAAACAAGGTGCTTAGCGCTACCCAATATTTGATAGACGCAAAAAAGAAAAGAAAATCAAGTACACCTTTTTTAATTTTCCAGTTTTTAGCTGTGCGCGCCAATGAACATGAAATCCCTGGGGTTTTTGATTTGGGAAAATCTTTTGGTATTGATGAAGTACGCATTAAAACAGCCCAGCTTTATGATTTTGAAAATGGAAATCCTTTGCTTCCAACCAATGAAAAATATGCTAGGTATCAACTTAAAAAAGATGGCACCTATAGATTAAAAGGCAAGCAAATCAATGCTTGTTGGCGCATGTGGTCTGGAAGTGTGCTGACATGGGATGCAAAAGTAGTTCCCTGTTGTTTTGATAAGGATGCTACACATGTTCTAGGCGATGCTTTAAAGACTGACTTCAAAACAATTTGGCGAGGTGCCGCCTACAAGAACTTCCGAAAAGCATTATTAACAGATAGGCAAAATATTGATATCTGTAAAAATTGCTCAGAAGGCACAAAAGTATGGAGCTAAAAAAAAGCCACAATTAGTGGCTCTTTCAAATAATGATTGCATTATTATTTTGATTAGACTTGAATATTCTCAACCCCGAAGGGGTTAAATATCAATAGCTGGATTTAAATCCAGCGTTGGAATTCCGTAAAAAAAAACAAAAGAACAAACCCCTTTTTGGCATGTATTTTTGATTAAAATCATGACAAAAAGATATTGTGTTAATTATCGATCCGTCAATTAGAATTTAACAAAATGTTGTACCGAAGTATTATTAACTTGAATAGAGTAGGTGCCTTTTGCTAAAAAAGATACATTAATCTCCTTTTCCGTTGATTGTAACATCAAGCGTCCTGATGCATCTTTGATTTCAACTTGTTCAATTGGACTATTAGCGTGGATCGTAATTATTTCACTTGTAGGATTTGGATACACGCCGAAAGTAAAGGACTGCTCTTGAATTGCATTGCTTGGTCTAACATCAAATACAATTGAACCTGGGGATATTCCACATACAAAACTATGCGTTTCATTATTTCCTGCATCGTAAATATATACTTTTCCAAAACTAAAATAATCTGTCTCGCTTGCATAGAAATTCCCACTTACAGGCTCTTCAGCTAATTCATAAAAGTTTCGGTTAAATCCTACGATAGGTCCCACGTTAGTCATTCCATTTACATCGAATTCCTGTAGGACATTATCCATAGAGATTTGATATACTAAATTATTTTCTTTCAAAGCTGACGTTCCACAGCCAGTAGATGCAAAAGCAATATTGCTAGTGGTAGCAGTTGAATTCCCTAAATTAATTCTTGATACAGATGCACCAGACCAATCTTTATTGTTCACCGTATAAAGCGCTCCATTTGAAATCATTAAATTATCAGGGTTTTTTCCGTCAGGACCCAGGTCGATTTCATTTCCGTAAGTAAGTGTGTTCAAATCGAATAAGCCCACCAATCCTTTTTCATTTCCCCATTCGTAGCCATTATTTACAGCGATATAGGCCGTTGCACCATCAATTACGATGTTTTGAGTTGCCCATTTCGGTCCAATCAAGGTATCAATTGATGCCATAAATTGTAAGGTATTTGAATTGAAAACTTGTAGGTAAGAATCATAGGTAGTAAGATATTCACCTCTTGTCGCAAGCAGCATATTTTGATAAATACCTAAATTACGAACACCAGGACAAACAACAGAGGCGATTTCTTGGTGGGTATTTAAATCTAATTTGAAGATTTTAGTGTCTGCTGCAACATAGTAATAATTTCCATCAATAATTAAATCTGAAGCAAAGCGCATGCCTGCAAGCGTATTTACGGTAGTATATGATTGTGTCACTGGATTATAAGATCCAATGGTAACAGGTTCGATTTGAATGTTATTGGTATAGTCGTAATTCCCTTCATTTAGAATTAATACTTGATGAAGTGTATTTTGAGCTTGAGTAAACAAGCTTAAACCTAATCCTAGAGTAAAAAATACTTTTTTCATATGTTTTGTTTATAATTATTTACAAATAAAATTGAAAGAAGATTTAGAAATAGGGCAAGGAAGAATACAGAAGTATCCTTACCGAGTCCAACTTTAATCTGAAGTCTTCTCTCCATTCTTGGCAAGTCTTCTGGCTTACACTAAGATCTAACCTCCTTCCCGCATTTCCATGCAGTGGATCTGGTTTCGTTTTTAAAGTGCTTACAGCTGCAGTTACAGCTCCGGAATTGCACCGGATTCCTTATTAATCTCTTTTTAGGAGAACCTAAGAACAGTGCAAAATTAACATTTATCTGGTTGATTTTAAGAAAATAAATAATTAAATTATTTTTACAATAAATATTCTTTTATGAAAACAGAACAATTTCAAATATTAATCTTTTTATTAATTTTCTTTTTTATATTTTCAATTGTAATAGTTGTTTTGATAATTTCACAATGGAAAATCTATGAAAAAGCAGGTAAACCCGGCTGGGCAGCTATTGTCCCTGTGTACAATCAGATGGTTTTGGCGGAAATTGGGGGGAAACCAGATGTCTGGGGTTTATTGCCCTTAATCCCATATGTTGGAATTATATGGTCTGTTTGGTTGATTAACAGAATGGCTAAAAGTTTTGGAAAAGACGTGGGATTTACGCTAGGCTTGATCTTCTTACCCTTAATTTTTTATCCAATATTGGCTTTTGGAGATTCAGAATATGTCGGACACCCTGATTTGGAAAACATCGAAGCTACAAATTCAAGCGACGCTAATGTTACAACTGTATTAATAGATTTAAAAGACGCGAAAAACGCTCAAATAATGGGGGTAATTTCTCTTGTTTTAGTTTTTTGCACATGTTGTTATGGAGGTTTAATAGCTGCGATTTTAGGTTATTTAGCTATGAAAAAAGGTAACGATGCTATTGCTGAATATGAAGTAAATCCAGGGATGTACACTGAAAAATCATTTAATCAGGCGAAGACTGGAAAAACTACAGGTCTTATTGGTGTAATAGTTGGTATTTTAGCACTCTTATATATCGTGTTTAATTTGGTGTTCGGATTTGCTTCGGTAATCTCAGATATGGGTAGAGGAGGAGCTTTCTAATTGTTAGGTTGTTTATTTAAAGATTATTTTGGATTTGATTGTCCAGGTTGCGGTATTCAACGCTCCTGTATTGCTTTGTTAAATGGCGATTTAGAGAAATCATTTATATTATCCCCATCACTTTTACTTTACATAAGTTTAATTCTATTACTGGTCTTAAGCACTGTCTTTAAATTGAATATTTCTTATAAGATTTTTGTTACCATTGCTATTTCGGCTCTAGTGATTCAAATTGTTTATTATGTATTAAGAATGACAAATGTTATTCATGTGAATTGTTACTTTTAATAATGCAAGTGATTTTTATTTTGTGAAAATTCAAATATCTAATTAAGTCTTTCTCATTAATTCAATTTTTACTATTTAATAAAAAAAATAGATTAGACGACTTTACTTTTTTTTATTTTTAAGTTACGTGTTAAAATATTTTGTTATATTTGGATTATAAACTTTAAAATTTTTAAAAATGGAAGATCAAAAAGATGCTCAAGGAAAAACAATGATGATGATTGTTTGCTTTTTTCTTGGTGGATTCGGAATTCACAAAATGATGATGGGTTACCCGGATTGGTGGAAAAGATTAGTGTTAACTATTTTATGTGCTCCTGTATCTGGAGTGTTGAGTTTAATTGACCTAATTAAAATCGCAACAGGTAAGCTTGTTATGGCTGACGGAAGAGATTTAGTTTAGTTATATAATTAAATATTCAAAAGCAGGAGAAATCCTGCTTTTTTTATTTTTATGATACCTTGTCCTTACAAGTATTTTTTTGGGATTGAATGTATAGGTTGCGGTTTGCAAAGATCCATTTTTTCAATCTATAATTTTGAATTAATCCAGTCTATAAGATTTTTCCCAGGATTAATTCCTTTAATTCTGTTTCTAATACTGGAGATTTTTTATTTTTTTGGGTTCAAAAGCAAAAAGATGAAATTATTTATTTTTATTTTTGGAATATCTGCTTTCATAATTCAACTTACATCTTATATCTTGAAATGGTTCGGATTAATGCCCTGGACATCAGAAATTCATTAATTAATTTTTGTTTTTTAAAATGGAAAAACCTATTGAAAATAAAAAAATCATGGCTGCAGTGACAGCTATACTTGTTGGCTACATTGGTATACATAAATTTGTATTGGGCTATAATCAAGAAGGAATCATTTATCTTATTGCTAATTTAGTAATTGTGCCAACTATTGGGTCCTTAACTTGTGGTGTTGGATTCGCACTTTATGGAGTGACTTATCTTATTCCGGTAATCGAGGGAATCATCTACCTTACTAAATCAGATGAAGATTTTATGAATACCTACCAACTTAACAAAAAAGCTTGGTTTTAATTTTTGAGAACTATGGAAGAATTAAATGTTCAAAACAACAACAATCAAATCAATAATCAAGGTTATGTTCCTACAAAACCTAATAATTATTTGGCCTTGTCTATCATTACGACTGTGATGTGTTGCATGCCCTTAGGTGTTGTTAGTATTATTCAATCTACTAAGGTGGATGGCTTATACAATGAAGGAAAGTATCAGGAAGCTGAAGCGAAATCAAAGTCCGCTAAAACTTGGGCAATCGCTGGAATCGTCGGAATGGGTATTTTTTGGGTATTATATTTATTACTTTTTGTTTTGTTAGGTGTTGCTGGCAATATGTAAGCAGCTGAATAAGAATAAATTTTATTGGTTATTTTATCTGATCGTAATAGCCGGATTAATTTATTTCAAATTTTATTCGAATAGCAACAAACCCCTGCTTCCACCTTGTGTTATTTATAAATATACGGGTTGGTATTGTGGGGGTTGTGGTATTCAAAGAGGTTTACATGAACTCTCATTAGGCCATTTCTTTAATGCATTGCGTTTTAACGTACTTATGATTTTGGGATCTATTATTTTAATAATAGATTTCATTTTCATGTTGTTTGGAATAGATAAATATCGTCCAGTGCCTTTCATTTTTACCAATAATAAAATGGGTTGGTTCGTATTTATTGGTGTTTTTCTATTTATTTTCTTGAGGAATATTCCCTTTTATCCCTTTAATGCCCTTGCTCCTCATTGATATTTATCGGGAAGTCATCTAATTTTCAGCAACGAAAATATTTAATCACCTGTAAATTAATGACTTGTTTCAGTGTTTATTAACATTTTCAATAAATCTGATACTGAGTGCTAGTATGAATTTTTAGGATAAATCATTTGAATTGTTAATAAGTAGACAACGCTTAATTAGCTGAATTCCAAATATAATAACTAAGTTTAAGACACAAACTTTTAAAACTTAATTATTATGGAACAGAATTTACCTTTTGTAAATGTTGGCTTTATTGACAATGCTTACAACGATCGTGTGCTCCCTTTATTAGGGAAAATTGACAATGGACATTTATTTAAATGGTTCCTTGTTTTGATTTGGAAAATTGCTGCATTGGCTTTCTTGCTAGGAGGTGTTTATTTAACCATAGCTGGAATCTTTGGTGATGCAGGTTATATTAAAATGAATATAACTAATGAATTATTGTCTGGTGGACAGAAAGCAGGGGCCTCCTTTGGTCTTGTAATTGGTTTAGTTCTTAGTCTTGTTTGTGCATGGTATTTATACAGCAATACTAAAAAGAGAACAGATGAATTGAACAGTCAAGAATATGGTGATTTACTTCATTTTATATTTTTAACGATGATTCCTCGAACCATTACCTTAGCAGGTGAAATTGCGTTTACATTAATTATGTATGCTGGACTGATGCAAATAATTGCAGGTCTTGATGGCGCTGCTGCTTATGCACCCTTACTTTCTTATGGTGATTTGTTTATGCAAATTCCAGGTGTAAATATGGCTGCCGCTTTAGTTCCTTCTAGTGTTCATGGTAACTATGATAATTTTGTTAATGATATGAGCATGGGAATCATGGGAGTTGCAGCAGCATTCTTCGTGCTTATTGCCTATTATATTTATCGTGAAATATATAACTATGGAATGAAATTGGTTTGTGCTCTAATTGCTTTCTTGCCTAGGTTGGCTTTGCCAATTGCAATTCGTAAAAAAGCAGAATAAATATTTTAGTTTTTAATTAAATATTAAGGCATCCAATTGGGTGCCTTTTTTTTAACATGAATATTCCACATTTAGAGTTCTATATATTTCGTTTATTTAACGGAACAATAACATACTTTTTTTATTATTCAGAAAAGTAGTTGTATATTTGCACCGATATTTCCGAAAGAATCGGAATACTACATAATAATTATTTATACAATATTGGCATGTATTTAAACCCAGAAGCAAAAAAAGCAATCTTCGCTAAACACGGAGGTTCAGAAACGAACACAGGATCTACTGAAGGTCAAGTAGCATTATTTACTTACAGAATTAGTCATTTGACAGAGCATTTGAAGAAAAATCGTAAAGATTTTGGAACACAACGCTCTCTTCAATTGCTAGTAGGTAAAAGAAGAAGTCTTTTGGACTATTTGAAAAGTAATGACATTGAAAAATATCGTGCCTTAGTTAAAGAATTAGGACTTCGTCGTTAATTCTAGGTACAAAATTTATGGAGAGGGGACATTCGGCGTAAGTCGCATGTCCTTTTTTTGTTCATAGGGGTAAGTTATACAGGTAGATTTTAAAAAGGTCTACAATATAAAAGTTTAAATAAGTAAATAAATAGAAATGAATATAGGTACAAAAAAGTCAATGTTCACCGGAGGGAAAGAAATCTCTGTTGAAACAGGTAAATTGGCAAAACAGGCAGATGGGTCTGTTGTCGTTAGAATGGGCGACACTATGTTGTTGGCAACGGTTGTTGCTGCGCATGAAGCAAAAGAAGGAGTGGATTTCTTGCCACTTACTGTTGATTATCGCGAGAAATACTCTGCGGCTGGTCGTTTTCCTGGAGGTTTCTTCAGAAGAGAAGCACGTCCTTCTGAAACAGAGATTCTAGTGATGCGTTTGGTGGATCGCGCATTGCGTCCCCTTTTTCCAGATGATTATCATGCTGAAGTTCAATTGATGATTCAATTACTTGCTTATGATGGTATTCACAATCCTGATGCCTTGTGTGGTTTTGCTGCATCTGCTGCTATTGCTGTTTCAGACATTCCTTTCAATGGTCCAATGTCTGAAGTTCGTGTAGGTAGAGTTAATGGAGCTTATATATTGAATCCAACTATGGCCGAAATGGTTGAATCTGATATTGATGTTGTTATCGCTGGTACGATGAAAGATATTAATATGTTAGAAGGTGAAATGCAAGAAATCTCTGAAGCTGAATTAGTGGAGGTATTTAAAATTGCACACGCAGCTATTCAGGAACAATGTCAATTTCTCTTAGATCTTGGTGCAACTATCGCTACAGCTAATCCAAAGCGTGTGTATTCTCATGAAGCACACAACGAAGAGGTTAAGAGTAAGGTCTATGACTTAGCAATGGATAAATGTAAAGCTGTTGCTGCAATGGGTCTGGCGAATAAAGCTAAGAGAACTGAACTTTTTGAAGAAATTAAAGCGGAAGTTAAAGCAAGTTTTACAGCTGAAGAATTGGCTGAAGTAGGTAAATTTATTTCTCCTTATTTTTCAGAAGTGAAGAAAAAAGCAGTGCGTTGGGTGATGCTTAACGAGCGTAAGCGTTTAGATGGCCGTGCTTTTGATGAAATTCGTCCGATATGGGCAGAAGTTGATTATTTACCAATGGTTCATGGTTCTGCTGTATTTACAAGAGGTGAAACACAATCATTAACTACCTTGACTCTTGGTGGTAAAATGGATGAGCAATTAATCGATGGTGCTACTTTTAGAGGTACTGAGAAATTTATGTTGCATTATAATTTCCCTCCTTTTTCAACAGGTGAAGCAAAACCTCTAAGAGGAACTTCAAGAAGAGAAATTGGACATGGTAATTTGGCGCTTAGAGCGTTGAAGCCTGTACTTCCAGATGATAATCCTTACACGATTCGTATTGTTTCAGATATTCTTGAATCTAATGGTTCGTCTTCAATGGCAACTGTTTGTGCTGGAACTTTAGCACTTATGGATGGTGGTATTCAAATCAAAGCGCCTGTTTCAGGTATCGCAATGGGATTGATTACTGATGAAGGTAAATTTGCTATTCTTTCTGACATTCTAGGTGATGAAGATCACTTGGGTGATATGGATTTCAAAGTGACGGGTACTGCGAAAGGTATCACCGCTTGTCAGATGGATATCAAAGTTGACGGTCTTCCTTATGAAGTACTTATTCAAGCTTTAGAGCAAGCAAAAGCTGGTCGTCTTCATATTCTTGATAAAATTACCGAGACTATGGCAGCACCTAGAGCTGAATTGAAACCACAAACTCCTCGAGTAGAATCGTTTGTTGTTCCTAATGATATGATTGGTGCTATTATCGGACCTGGAGGAAAAATTATTCAAGGACTTCAAAAAGAAACAAAAACAACGATTACGATCGAGGAATTACCTTCTACTGAAGGTCGTGTGCAAATCCTTTCTAATAATGCAGATGATATGGCTGAAGCACTTCGTAGAATCAAATTAATCGCTTTCCCTCCACAAGTGGAAGATGGGGCGACTTATGAAGGTAAAATCAAGTCAGTTAAAGACTTTGGTTGTTTTGTTGAAATCATGCCTGGTACAGATGGTCTAATCCATATTTCTGAATTCTCTTGGGAGAAGGTAGCGAAAATGGAAGATGTTTGTAAAGAGGGAGATATGTTGAGCTTTAAGGTAGTTGGAAAAGATCCAAAAACTAAAAAATGGAAACTATCTCGTAAGGTTTTACTTCCAAGACCTGAAAGAGAAGCTGAAGCGCCTCAAGCGTAATTCACAATCTTATAAAGTTATAAACAAAAGGCGCCCTTGGGCGCCTTTTTTAATTCAATTTAATGTTGTGTTATTATACTATGTGTACTTTTGAATTAAAATAAATTCTCATGAAAAAAATAGTTTTCTTTTTTGCTTTATCACTGACTTTAAATGCATTCAGTCAAGTAGTTGATGTGTTTAATTACACGGGAGCTTTAAGTGCAAATGGATGGTCTACACATTCTGGAACTGCAGCTCAACTTCAAGTGATTACAACGCCTGGTGATGTGGGGAATTCTTTGTCATTTTCTGGTTTAGCTACATCTACTGGAAATAGAATTAGTCTAATTGCTGGAAATGGGGAAGATGTAAATAAAGCGATAACTGGTATATCTGGATCAGGGTATTTATCTTTTTTAATCAAAGTACCAAATACTGCCGGAATAAATACCACAGCAGGGGATTATTTTATAGGTTTTGCAACAACTGCAGGTACTACTGGAGTAACTTCTTTAGGTGCAAGAGTTTTTATCAAACCAGGACTTACAGCAAATACCTTTCAATTAGGAATTTTGAATATAAGCACTGGAACGCCTACTTTTTACCCAACTGAATTTCCATGTGGAGTTACGGTATTTGCAGTTGCTAAATTGACCGGGTCTACTGCTCCAATCCAAGCGTCTTTGTGGTTAAATCCAACACCTGGATCTTTAGAGCCTGCTGCTAATGTTACTAATTCTGCAGGCTTAAATCTTTTCGGTTCTTTTGGTTCAATATTTATTAGACAAGGAGGCACACTTAGTTCAGGAACGGGTTCTCTTGAAATAGACGAAATTCGTGCTGGAGCCACTTGGGGATCTGTTACGCCGTGTAGTACTCCTGCAACCTGGTACGCTGATGTCGATGGTGATGGTTTTGGTAATGCATTAAGTACTACCTTATCTTGTTTACAGCCACTAAATTATGTAGCCAACAGCACTGATTGTAATGATAATAGCGCTGCTATTAATCCAAATACCATCTGGTATATGGACATGGATAATGATGGTTTTGGTACCAACGGAATGACAACTACAGCTTGCGTTCAACCTATAGGATATGTAGCTAATAATACCGATTGTAATGATAATAATGCTGCTGTTAATGCCGTAACCACATGGTATCAAGATTTAGATGGTGATGGTTTTGGAAATTTAGCAGTTACGATTAGTAATTGTGGTCCAAGTACAGGTTATGTAGCCAATAGCACAGATTGTAATGACAATAGTGCTTCGATTAATCCTAATGCAGTTGAAATTTATGATGCCATTGATAATAATTGTAATGGTCAAGTTGATGAAGGTTTTGCTTTGCAAACCTTTTACTTGGATAATGATGCCGATGGTTTCGGTGGAACGACAACTGTTTCTGCTGTGACTTCTCCAGGTGTTAATTACGTTTTAGTGGGTGGTGATTGTAATGATGCTTCTGCTGCCATTTATCCAACAGCAGTTGAAATCTGTGATAATTTAGACAATAATTGTAACGGTCAAATTGATGAGAACTTGACATTTAACATGTATTATTTAGATGCTGATGCCGATAATTATGGTAATGTTACTACTTCTCAATGGGCTTGTTCCACACCAATTGGATATGTATTAGATAGTACGGATTGTAATGATAATAATGCCTCAATTAATCCCGGAGCTTTGGATATTCCAATCAATGGAATTGATGAGGATTGCAGTGGTCTAGATGCACCGCTTTTACCTATCGTTCTTGGATTGTATGAATTCACTGGTATTCAAGCTTGTCCAGTTGTTGCCAATACGGTAACTACTCAACCTTTAAATGCACTCTTTAGTACTTTTACCAATCAAGGTGCTTCTTGTTCACCAACTGCGAATGTCTTTAGTGGAAGTTCTTGGAATATGGCTCCAACCATTGATTTAACGGAATTTAATGAGTTTACTTTGACAGCAGATTCGTGTAAAGCGTTGAATTTATATAAATTTTATTTTCAACACAAAGCAAGTGGATCAGGAGGAGCACCCTCATGGGCTTTGCGCTCAAGTGTAGATAATTTTGCTACCAATATTGGGACAGGTTTATCAAGTAGTACAACTTTATTGTCCGATACAGTGGTGCTTCCGGCATCATTTTTAGGTCTTCAGACAGTTACTTTTAGAATTTATCTAATCGGCATCGCATCGAATACGGCTACATGGCGCGTTGACAATGTTGGTTTAAACGGAAATGTTGTCAATGCAACTCCTTCTAATTTTTACGCTGATGCGGATGGTGATACTTATGGGAATCCAAATGTTTCTGTCTTTACGTGTTTTGCTCCCTTGAATTATGTATCTGATAATACAGATTGTAATGATGCTAATGCAGCAATTAATCCAGCAACCATTTGGAATATGGATATGGATGGAGATGGTTTTGGTGGAGTAGGTATGTCCACAACGGGTTGTACTCAGCCTTTTGGTTATGTAATTAACGCAACGGATTGCGATGATATGAATGCAGCAATAAATCCAAGTGCAACTGAATTGTATGACCAAATAGACAACAATTGTAACGGTCAAATTGATGAAGGATTTACGCTTTCTACTTATTACTTAGACAATGATGGTGATGGTTTCGGTGGAACAACTTCTGTTGTTTGGGTGGCGCCTCCTTCGGCAGGTTATATTCTTGTAGGTGGTGATTGTAATGATAATAACAATGCGATTTTCCCTACTGCGGTTGAAATTTGTGATAATATTGATAACAATTGTGACGGACAAGTAGATGAAAATCTTACGTTCTTAACGTATTATCAAGATCTTGATAATGACGGTTATGGAAATGTTTTAATGTATCAAACGGCATGTTCAGCTGTTTTGGGTTATGTTCTTGACAGTACAGATTGTAACGATAATACTGCTGCTATTCATCCCGGAGCTTTGGATATTCCAATCAATGGAATTGATGAAGACTGCAGTGGTTTAGATGCTCCTTTAGTTCCAATTCAATTGGGAATGTATGAGTTTTCAGGTGTTGCAGCTTGTCCCGTTACATCAGTAAATATTACTACTCCAACTTCAAACAATACTTTTAGTGCTTTCTCTCAATTAGGAACTACTTGTTCAGCTGCATCAAATGTGTTTAGTTCTTACTCATGGAATGTTACTCCAACAATTGATTTGAATCAGTATTATGAGTTCTCTGTTCAAGCTGATTCTTGTATGGCATTGTACCTTTCTAAACTTGCTTTCAACCACAGAACAAGTTCTGCAGGAGGAACGCCTACTTGGATGGTAAGATCAAGTTTGGATAACTTTACTTCAAATGTTGCTACAGGAACCTCTAATAATAATGGTAATGTGGTGTTGGCAGATACGGTCGTACTTGGGACAGCCTTTACGCTCATCAATCAAGTAAGCTTTAGATTTTACATTACAGGTATGGCCAATACAAGTGCTACTTGGAGGGTGGACAATGTGAGCACATTTGGAAATGTGGTGACCGTGAATCCTCAAATTTTTTATGCCGATTTAGACAATGATTCTTATGGCGATACCAATAACACTATTTCCGCTTGTTTCCTTCCTGTCTCTTATGTTACCAATGCCCAAGATTGTAATGATTTAGATGCTACTATTAATCCAAATACTGTTTGGTATATGGATATGGATCTGGATACCTATGGTGATTCAAGTAGTATCTTTGTTGGATGTACTCCTCCATCGAATTATGTTTTAAATGCTCAGGATTGCAATGATATGAATCCACTGGCAAATATTCCTGTAATCTATTTCACAGATGCAGATCAAGATGGTTTTGGAAATCAAAATCAAGGTGAGTTTTTCTGTGAGAATCCAGGTTTAGGATATTCCTTGAATCAAAATGATTGTAATGATACTGACAGTACTGTTTATCCGGGAGCAACTGAAATTTGTGATGGAATTGATAACGATTGTGCCAACGGAATAGATGATGGACTATTATTCATTCCTTATTTTGTTGATGCTGACCTTGATAATTTCGGATCTACAGTTACGAATACTTTTTGTGCTGATCCTGGAATTGGATATACTTTGGTAGGAGGTGATTGTGATGATGCTAATCCAAACGCTTATCCTGGTGCAGTTGAAATCATTGATAATGGAATTGATGAGAATTGTGACAATGTAGATAACTATGCCAGTTTAGACGAATTGAATGCACTTAATTTATCGGTGTATCCAAATCCAAATAACGGTATTTTTAACATTCAAAGCAATAAAATTTGTGAGCGTCAATTGCTAAACATTATTGATTTGAACGGGAAATCCGTTGCGCAATCTGTTTTGACAGGAACTGAAATTTCTTTGAATTTATCTTCTCTTGCTAAAGGTTATTATCTGTTAACTTCTGCAAATATGAAGCCTATCCGCATTATTATTCAGTAATTTTAAACTATTTTTATACTATAAATTAATTTATAGTATTGATTATGAAAATAGGTATTACTGCGCTTGCTTTTATTGCTTCCATTGGTTTTGGTTTTAGTCAAAAAGCAACTGAATTCCATTCTAATGCATGGCAACAAGAAGTGAATTTTAAAATTCAAGTACGCTTGAATGATGAAAATCAAACCTTATCTGCTTTTGAGGAAATAGAATACATTAATAAATCTCCAAAGACTTTGGATACGATTTATATGCATCTATGGCCAAATGCCTATCGTAATTATAGATCGGCACTTGCCAAACAACAATATAATAGCGGTAAAAAGAATTTGTATTATGGTGATATGAAGGATAGAGGATCGATAGATTCTTTAGATTTCAAAGTTAATGGAGTGCAAGTGCAATGGAAAGAATATGAAGGTAATCCTGATATTGGTTATTTCATTCTGCCGAGCAGCTTATTGCCAGGGTCTAAAGTTACCATTACAACACCTTTTTCTGTCAAAATTCCTTCCGGAGAAATTTCAAGACTGGGTCATATCGATCAGTCTTATCAAATAACGCAATGGTATCCAAAACCTGCAGTTTATGATGCCAATGGTTGGAATATGATGCCGTATTTGAATCAAGGTGAATTTTATTCTGAATATGGAACTTTTGATGTTTCAATTACTGTTCCTCAAAATTATGTGGTAGCAGCAACGGGCGATTTGCAAGATCAATCTGAACTAGATTTTTTAGATTCATTAGTGGCAGCAACGAAAATTAATATCCCTAAATTTCTTCAAACCAAACAAGGAGGCGGTGCAACAACAGATTTCCCTGCATCTTCTAAACTCTGGAAAACGATTCATTTTAAGCAAAGTCATGTACATGATTTCGCTTGGTTTGCCGATAAAAGATTTGCTGTGCTTAAAGGTGAAGTTACCCTTCCTAACACAAGTAGTAAAGTTACTTCGTGGGCGATGTTTGTTCCTCACAATACTTTGACATGGCAAAATGCTATTGAATATATTAACGATGGAACGTATTATTATTCCTTGTGGAATGGTGACTATCCTTATCATAATGTTACGGCTATTGATGGTACCATCAGTGCTGGAGGTGGAATGGAATACCCAAATGTTACCGTAATTGGTAATGCAAGTTCTGCTGAAGAATTGGAAGTGGTAATTGTTCATGAAGTGGGACACAATTGGTTTTATGGTATTTTAGGTTCCAACGAACGCGTTCACGGTTGGATGGATGAAGGACTTAACACCTTGAATGAAATGCGCTATGTTGAAACGAAATATCCAAATAATAAAAGACTTTCAGACATGGTGTTAAATGGGAAGTTTCATCTCAATGACCTTGATCATCATGATATGGGTGATGTAATGTATAGAATGCTCGCTGCTTTCGGAAAAGATCAAGCAATTGAAACGCATTCTGCAGATTTTTCTTCCATTAATTATGGTGCCATTATGTATCAGAAAACAGGTTTAGTATTTTATTATTTAAAGGATTATCTTGGAACTGAGGTGTTTGATCAATGCATGCAGAAATATTTTAATTTATGGAAATTTAAACATCCACAACCACAAGATTTACAGCGTGTTTTTGAAGAAACAACCGGTAAAAAATTGGATTGGTTTTTTCATGATTTAATTCAAACTACAGATCATATTGATTACAAAATATCTAAGGTGAAATTTAATAAGGATGGGGGAGTAGTTCAAGTTAAAAATAAGGGAAAAGTTGATGGACCAATTGAGGTTAATGTCATTAATAAAGACAAATCAATGAATTCTTATTGGGTTGAACCAGGTCAAACTGCTACTTCTATTTCAAGTAAAAAAGTAGCTGTCGATTATGTAATGATTGATGCGAATCGCGATATTCCTGAATTGAATCGATCTAACAATTATTATTATCCCAATATTCCATTTTTCATGAGAAAGCAAGAGCCTCTTGCATTAGAATTTTTTAGTGGAGACAACGAAGGTGGAAAAAATAATATTTTCTGGTTGCCGATCATTGCGGGAAATTCCAATGATCGCACGATGCTTGGAGTAGCCGTACATAATTTCGGTTTAGGTCCACGACCAACCCAGTATTTGATTGCGCCTATGTATTCTTTTGGCAGAAAGATGGTTTCTGGTATTGCAGAAGTGAGTCACACTTTTTATCCTGAAAACTTTTTTAGATCAAGTAAATTAGGCGTCTCAGCAAAATCTTTCTCCACAAATGGAATATCAGATAATCCTCGAGGCGCTTATTTTGTAGGAATTAGTCCTTACTTATTGATGGAGTTTGGTAAAAAGAAAAATAATCCATCAATCACAAGAACACTTTTGATTAAGACCATTGCGCGTCATGACCAATGGATTGATAATTCTAGTAATTTAATACTTAATCAAGTAGGAGCGATGCTGTCTTACTCTTATCTTAAATCCAAAGCAGATTATAAGTATTCTAATGAAACGCGTTTAGAGTCAATGCAACACTTCAAAGGAAATGATAATATGTTGCGCATTTCTAGTGCAACACAATTTGAATTTAAGTATTTGCGTAATACAATGGATCGTTGGATTAGCCTTCGTGCTTATATTGGGTATAATCTGTATTCAAAATCAAGTTCTTGGATCATGCCAGATAAATATATGATGTCGCTCAGCGGTGCAGCAGGAACACAAGATAATTACTTAGAAAATTATTATTTTGATCGCTATAACACAGCCGGTATGCAGAGAGATGATAATATGGGTGGATTCAGAAGTACCTATAATTTACTTTCCAATTCATGGATGGCTTCCGTAAACGCAACGATGCAATTGCCAATTAAACCAGATTTATTTGTTGCTTTTGCAGATTTCGGTTTGCGTCCAAATAGCAATCCCAATAATCCAGTTACTTCTTTTGTAAATACGGGACTTGGAATTAAAATTAGTTCCTTTGTTGGTATTTACTTTCCCTTATGGAGATCATGGAATATGAGTAACATGTACGCTAATTATGGAAAGGAAATTCGATTAACTTTGAAATTCAATCCAGCTGGAAAACCAATGAAATTAAGTGCTTTAATGAAATAAACTATCTCTTATGTCTGATTTTAAAATCCCATTTTCTCGAATTTTTTGGCCTTCATTATTAGCGATCATCATCGCAGTATTCGTAGGATTATTTATGTTTCTGCTTGTAATCGGAGGAATTATTGGTTCATTTAGTGATTTTGGTCCTGAGCCTATTGCAGTAAATGAAAATTCAATTCTTCACATGCAACTCAATGGCCAAATTCAAGATAAAAGCACATCGACTTTTGACGCTGGAAGTTTTACTGTAGAAAATCAAATGGGATTGCCTGACTTACTATATGGTTTGGAGCAAGCAGAAAAAGATGATAACATCAAAGGGATTTTTATTGATATTGGTGATGTTTCATGTGGTTTTTCTACCGCACGAACACTCAGAAATGCTATTGCTGAATTTCAAAAGTCTGGAAAGTTTGTGGTTGCCTATTATTCTGGAGAATACATTTCTCAAAAGGAATATTATATTGGTTCTGTTGCAAAGGAAAATTATGCTTTCCCAAGTGCACCTTTTCAGTTTAATGGTTTAGGTGGTGATATGATGTTCTTCAAAAACATGTTGGATAAATTGGAAATTGAAGTTGAAATCATTAGAGGAAAAAATAATGATTTCAAAAGTGCTGTGGAGCCTTTCTTTAGAACTAATATGAGTGATTCAAGTCGTGTGCAATCGGAAAGATATATTGGTTCCATTTGGGAAGATTTTAAATTAGATATTTCCAAGGAACGAAAACTTACTCCAACAGCTTTAAATAAAATAGCAGATGAAATAATTATTCGTGATACGGAAGATGCTTTAGAAAACAAATTGATCGATGGTTTAAAATATCGCGATGAAATGATGTCGTATTTAATGGAAAAAGTAGGGGTGGAGTCTGATGAAGATTTGGCATTTCAAAATTTCGAGGAATATGCGCATCGTTTATTTGTTGATGATCAAATTATCTTGTCAAGTCAGAACCCAAGTATAGCAGTAGTGCTAGCGGAGGGAGATGTAAGTCGCGATGGTGATGGCTTGAGTTCAATAAAACTATGTAAAATATTGAGTAAGTTGCGTCAAGATGATAATATTAAAATTATTGTGTTGAGAATTAACTCCCCTGGAGGAAGTGCCTTAGCAAGTGAGGAGATTTGGCGCGAAGTTTCTTTAACCAATAAGGTTAAAAAAGTAATCATATCTATGGGTGATGTTGCTGCTTCTGGTGGTTATTATATCGCAACACCAAGCAGTAGAATTTTTGCTGAATCTACTACAATAACAGGTTCAATAGGTGTTTTTGGTATGATTCCTTACACAGGAAAAATGTTTGAAAATAAATTGGGTATTACTTTTGATAAAATTTCAACCAATAAGCATTCGGTTCTTTCAACCAATCAAAAGCTTTCTCCGGAAGAACTTCAAATTACACAAGAAGAAGTAGATAAAATTTACGATCAATTTCTTACGCGTGTTGCGGATGGAAGAAATTTAAGTAAAACAAGAGTGAACGAAATTGCAAGAGGTCGTGTTTGGACAGGAAAAGATGCCAAAAGAATCGGACTAGTAGATGAATTGGGAGGCTTAAAGGAAGCAATTAATTATGCTGCGAAACAAATTAATTCAAATGCTACAGATGTAATCTATTATCCAAAGCAAAAGGAAGATAAGTTTGCAACCTTCTTTAAAATGATTGAAGAAGAAACGGAAGATTCTGAATTAAAAATTCAATCAAATACTATCTCTGCTGAATTTGTTTCTTTTTACAAAAAATTAAAGGAAATTGAAAATCGAACTGGAATGCAAATGCGCTTGCCATTTGATATCGTGTTTAATTAAATGTTGTCAAGAGTTCCTCCCCCTTGCCCTCAAAATAGAGTTAGAGGTTAGAGCTTTCTAAAGTGGGTTGAGCACATCTCGACTTACTCTGCACAAGTGTCAAAGCACAGGCCGCTCGATGAGCTTTAAAAGTGGATTGAGCTGCTTGTGCTGAGCCTGCCGAAGTAAGTCGAAATCCATGGTGGGAAACCTTCTAGTTTAACCCTTGCAATAGCTCCAAGATTTCATCTTGAATCCTTTCTCCTTTATCTTCATTGTACCATTTTTGCAAAACGGTTTTGATCTCCTCAAAAATTTCGTTCTTAGCTTTTAGGTCCAAATAAATCGCTTGTAATTCCTTCGGGCGTGGACCCCAAACAAATAAGTCTTTCTTTTCTTCATCTCTAACAATCAACATGGGAACAGACTTTCCACCATTGGTGAGATATTGGTCGATTTCTGAATTGCTATCTCGCAATTGAATTTCAAGATTGATCTTGCTGTTTAATTCCGCCATTTTTATAATGAAGGGAACCGTATGGGCAGCATCTCCACACCAAGGTTCTGTGATCAGAACCCAATGTTGTGTACTGGTGATTTTAGAAATTTGTTCTTGTAAGGAATCACTAATGACTCCATGTTTCATCCAGCGTTGATGTCTGTGCAAGTTCAAAGGAACATAATGATTTAATTCATTTGGGTAATTTTCTCCTTTGGCACTTTCTTCGAAAAAGGTAGCGTATTCAATACTGTTCATAATAACGGACTTAAAACACGGTAAAGTTAGCGTTTTAAGTCCGTTTCTTATTTATTGGGGTAAACAAACAGCATCAACTTCTTTAATTACTTGATTACCGTTATTATCTAAATTGGCGCTTACCATAAAAGTAAAATGGGTAGTGTCAACTACATCGTTTACCCAATGCTCATGAAAAGAGTAGCTTTTAGCTTTCTTGTCGCTTCCATATTTAAGGACGCTAACTCCTGTCGATTGATTGACTAAATCAATTTGAAAACCATATAAATTATGCTTTCCAACGATTTCACCCTCTACATGAAATTCTGTTCCAAATGCGATGGTATCGCTTGGAAGTAGTTCCATGATTGTAATCGTAGTTTCTTCAACTTTATTTTTTTGACAACTGAATGTAATAAATGCACAAGCACTTATTAGCATCATTTTACTTAGTGTTTTCATTTCTTTTTGTTTTTTAATAAATAGTTAATTGTTAAAGAGAAAGACCATTTTTGTCTAAGCTCCCCTTGATTGATGTTCTGTATTAATCCGCGTTGTACTTGTAATCCAAACAACATTTTATTAGTAATTAAATTGAAGCTTGCTTTTGGGGCTATTACAATGCCTTGATAAACAAGTGCGTTGTTGTTGGATTTTAGATTAAAAAAGTAATCCATATTTATTCCGCAGGAACTAATTAATCGATAACCGAGTAAGGACTTATTCGTATAAAATTGACTTGAAAATGTGCTTACATTACTTCTTCTAAGTCCCATTGGATTGCTACCTTTGACGCTTAAACTTATTTCATTTTGAAATCCAAAATTGGTTTTTGGTGAAAAAATATAATTAAAATGAAATTTACTATCCCAAGATCCAGTACCGGGAGCGATATAGGTTAAGGAATTACTTCCGCTCCTCATTTTTCCAATGGGAGCTTTTACACCTATGCCAATACTGGCAAAATGAAACCTTTGTCTTATTGAATCTTTCTTGTTAATGAGGATAAAATTCAAAAGTAGATTGGGATCGCCAAATCCGTAGCTTTTTTCACTTTTTAAATCTGTTTTCTCGATTCCGTATTGATAGGGTATTTCACCATAACATTGTATTCTATTGGTAAATTGATACCTGAAATTTATTTCCTGAGTAAAAAATAATTGATCCGCTTGTCTTATTCCATGCATATATAAGGAATAGTCACGAAAATTACTTCTTAAACCAAGGTAATGGAATTGGTTTGCAGCAAATAATCCTATGCTAGCATTACCACTTACACCACCGCACATATCACATGCTTTTGAGGAAAAAAATAACAGACATACAATAATACTTATTGTTGTCTTCATGTTCTTTATTTAATTGTAAATGATTGATTTAGAATAATCATTTAACAACAAGGAGGATGAAAAATTGAGGGTGGGGTAATTGATTTCCAGTAGTTATTTTTGAAATGATCTTCAGCGCTTTTTGTTTTAAATGAAAGATTTATACGAACAATTTTATCTTTTCTAATTTCAATAAATTCAGGACTCTTTAATGATTTAAAATGAATACTGGAATTTTCTTGATGTTGTTTTTTTTCATCCAATTCAATTTCTGCTTTTTGTAATTGTTTAGCAAGGTAACATTGCCCATTGCAGTTTCGCATCGGATTGTTTTTGTTAATACAAGATTTTGTGATGATTTCTTTTTGATTAATATGAAATTTTACTTGCCAGTAGAACCCATAGATTGTCTTTGAAAGTATACAAGTTATAAGAAGGGGAACTGTAAGAAACTTCATCTTAATAAATAGAAGGAAATTGTTTTGGATTGGATTCATGCATAATTTGATATGCTTTCTCTACAATATCATCAATGCTAGGTTTTGAAAAATAATCTCCGTCTGTTCCATAGGGTGGACGGTGATCTTTTGCGCTCAAGGTTGCTGGTGCTGCATCTAGATGGTAATATCCTTTCTGTTCTACCATTATTTTGTCCAACATATAAGCAGTCGCTCCACTGGAGACATCCTCGTCAACTATCAATAAGCGATTGGTTTCTTTTAGTGAGCTAACAATATCATGATTGATGTCAAATGGTATCAATGTTTGCACATCAATTAAAGTAACTTCGATTTGCATTTCTAGCAATACTTTTGCAGCAGCCTCACACAAATTAAAGGTAGAACCATAGGAAACAATGGTTAAATCTTTTCCTTTTTGCACAACATCAACTTTGCCTAATGGCTCTTTGAATTCACCAAGATTGGTTGGAATTCTTTCCTTGGTTCTGTATCCATTCAAAGGTTCTATCACCAATGCTGGTTCATCGCCTTCCATCAAAGTATTGTAAAAACCTGCAGCTTTTGTCATATTTCTTGGAACACAAACATGAATCCCACGCAGTGAATTAACAATCATTCCCATTGGGGAACCACTGTGCCAAATCCCTTCTAATCGATGTCCTCTGGTACTAATGATCAGTGGTGCTTTTTGTCCACCTTTTGTTCTGTATTGAAGTGTTGCCAAATCGTCAGACATGATTTGAATCGCATAAAGCAAATAATCTAAATATTGAATTTCAGCAATAGGTCTAATGCCACGCATGGCCATTCCAATTCCTTGTCCGATAATGGTACATTCTCTAATTCCTGTATCAAATACACGCAACTCCCCAAATTGATCTTGTAATCCCTCAAGTGATTGATTTACGCCTCCTATTTTTCCTGCATCTTCTCCAAAAACGATAAGTGCGGGGTACTTTTCTAATAATTTTTTATAATTATCTCTTAAAATAATTCTACCATCTTCCAATTTAACTTCTTCATCAAATATTGGCGCTACAGCTTCGACTTTAGTCGCTGCCTCCTTGGATTGGGAATGTAGAAAGGAACTGTATCGTTCACTATTAATTTCAAAGTTGTGCTTAATCCAATTGCTTAAAGCAAGTTTAGCAGGGGAGTCCTCTGTTCTTACAAGTCTTAAAACTCTTCTTGCTGTAGAAAAAATATCTTTTCTAACCGGTTCAAATGCTTTGCTTAATTGTGCAATCTCTTTTTCGATTTCAGCTTTTTGCGTTGAACTTGAAGCCAAATTTTGCATCAACTGAAGGCAAGTAGCGGTATCATTTTTAATCCCTTCAGTAAATAATTGCCAAGCTTTATTTTTCGCTTCTCGAACGGTAACTTTTGCTTTCGCTTGAATTTCATCAAGAATTTCTTCGGTGGCCAAAGATTCTTCTCCTTTTGGAAAATTGAGAATCCATTCCCTGAATTTCAATAAACAATCGTATTCAATTTCCCAATTTAATCTTTCACTTGATTTATATCTTTCGTGAGACCCTGAGGTAGAGTGTCCTTGAGGTTGACTGACTTCTTTTACATGCACTAAAATAGGTACATGTTCTTCACGCGCTATGCGAACTGCTTTTTCATACGTAGCACACAAATGCGCATAATCCCAACCTTTACTTTCAAAGATTTCAAATCCTTTGTGGTCATCACTTCTTTGCATTCCTGATAGGGCTTGAGAAATACTACCTGTACTTGTTTGAAATTCTCTTGGCACTGAAATACCATATCCATCATCCCACACAGACATTACCATTGGGACTTGCATTACACCAGCAGCATTCATTGCTTCCCAAAATGGTCCCTCAGAAGTAGACGCATCTCCAATAGTTCCAAAAGCAACCTCGTTGCCTCCATTGGTGAATTTTTGAAAGTCAGGATGTTTGCCTAATTCTTTATTTTCTCTATATATTTTTGATGCTTGAGCGAGTCCTAACAATCGAGGCATTTGTCCACCAGTAGGGGAAATATCCGCAGAACTATTTTTTTGCGCCATTAAATCTTTCCAATTTCCTTGAGCATCTAAATTTCTTGTAGAGTAATGCCCACCCATTTGTCGCCCCGCTGATTGGGGTTCGATTTGAACATCAGTGTTGGCATATAATCCAGAAAAGTATTGTTCTAAAGTTAATTGACCAATGGCCATCATTAAGGTTTGATCTCTATAGTATCCTGATCGAAAATCTCCATTTTTAAATTGCTTTGCAAGTGCAATTTGAGCGATTTCTTTTCCGTCTCCAAAAATTCCGAATTTAGCTTTTCCAGTGAGCACTTCTTTTCTTCCCATTAAGGAAGCTTCTCTAGATTCCCACGCCAATTGAAAGTCTGCTAATACTACAGCTCTAAATGCTTTGAAATCAATGCTGTTGGTACTTGATTTTTCGTTTGTCGTAGCCATAACCTTTTTGATATTATTGCAAATATACTAAAAGTGACCTGCGTTTTGATCATTGATGCGTGCTAATTTTTATGATATTTGTACTTTTTAATACTCAAACCATGCAAATTGAATTATGTGCTGCTTCCATTGAGGCCATTTATTTAGCGAAATCCCTTCATTTTGACCGTATTGAATTGTGTCAAAATTTAGATCAGGGCGGCCTAACGCCATCTGCTGGTTTCATTCAACTCGCATTAGATTTAGGTCTAGAAACACATGTCTTAATTCGCCCAAGAGCCGGTGGTTTTGTCTACAGTGAAGCTGAAATTCAAGTCATGGAAAGAGAAATTGAATTTTGTTCTTCCATAGGTGTTAAAGGCGTTGTTGTTGGTGTTCTTTCTGCAGACCTTAGAATTGACATGGAACAACTGAAACGACTTAAAAGCTCCGCGAAAAATATGGAAGTTACTTTTCATCGTGCTTTTGATGATAGTTTTGATTGGAAGAATTCAATTGATGTATTACTTTCTTGCGGCATTGATCGCGTGCTAACTTCTGGGATGTCTTCTAATATTGAAAATGGGATTCCAATTCTAGAGAAAATCATGACTTACGTAGATTCAAGAATTGAAATCATGGTCGGGGGAGGCGTAAACCTAGCCAATGCGCAGAAAATCATCTCTCAAGTCAAACCCAATGCCATTCATTTTTCAGGCACGGTAAAGACTTTATTGGATGCCGATTCTGTTTTTTCAGAGACAATTCTGCAAGTTGATCCCACTAGAATTGAAAAATTGCGTGCCCTTTGTGAACAAGGAAAATGACGGCGTAAATGCTGACACAATTACCTATTCAAAATAAAAAATATGTCACCTTGTCTATGTTTGAAGAAGTGGCAGTATCTTTGAAAGCATACGAAAAGAATAAAAAATAAAACATGAAGAAAGATAAAGACCTTAATCCTGAACTTGAAAATGAATCAAATGATGCTCCAATTTCAAATGAAGAACAAGTAGCTTCTGAGGAAATAAAGACCGAAGAAACTCCTGAAGATAAATTTAATGAATTGAATGATAGATTTCTGCGCTTATATGCTGAATTTGATAACTTTAGAAAGCGTTCTAACAAAGAGAAAATTGATTTAATTGTTTCTGCAAACGCATCTCTTTTAAAGGAATTATTGCCAATAATGGATGATTTTGATCGCGCTATTTTAAACAATGAAACAGCTACTGAACTTGAATCCGTTAAGGAAGGGTTTAATTTAATTCATAACAAATTTAAATCTATTGTGGAATCCAAAGGGGTGAAATTGATGGAGGCTAAAAATCAAACATTTGATAGTGAATTTCATGAAGCAATTGCCAATATTCCGGTTGAGGAAGAAGCAATGAAGGGAAAGGTAATTGATGATGTAGAAAAAGGATATTTGTTAAATGATAAAGTACTCCGTTTTGCCAAGGTAGTTGTGGGTCAATAATATTATAAAATGAGTCAAAAAAGAGATTATTACGAAGTTTTAGGCATTTCAAAATCTGCCAACGAAAGCGAAATCAAAAAAGCATACAGGAAACTAGCGTTGCAGTATCATCCTGATAAAAATCCTGATGATGCTTCCGCTGAAGATAAATTTAAAGAGGCTGCCGAAGCTTACGAGATTTTAAGTAACGGGGAGAAAAAAGCCCAGTATGATCGTTTCGGTCACGCCGGTATGGGTCAAGGTGGATTTGGCGGCGGTGGCGGCATGAATATGGATGACATCTTCTCTCAATTTGGTGATATTTTCGGTGGAGCTTTCGGAGGAAGTCGTAGCGGTGGTGGCGGAAGTCGCGTCGTGAAAGGAACTAATCTTAGGGTGAAAATGAAATTGACACTAGAAGAGATTGCTCTTGGTGTAAAGAAAAAAATAAAGGTTCAAAAATTGGTTGCCGCGGAAGGGGTAACGTTCAAAACTTGTCCAACATGTAATGGAGCAGGTAGAACCACAAGAGTAGCACAAACATTTTTGGGTGCAATGCAAACGCAATCTACTTGTCATGTTTGTCAAGGTGCTGGAAAAAGTATTGACAAAAAACCTTCAGATGCGGATGCTCAAGGTTTAAAGCGTCAAGAAGAAGTAATTGAAATTGATATCCCTGCTGGTGTTGAAGAAGGAATGCAATTAAGTGTTCGTGGAAAAGGAAACGCAGGTCCGTTTAATGGTGTTTCAGGAGATTTGATCGTCGTTATTGAGGAAATCGATCACGAAGAATTAAAACGAGATGGAGATAATTTACACTACAATGCATTCGTGAATTTTGTGGATGCAGTTCTTGGTGCTAGTATTGAAGTGCCTACTATTTCAGGTAAAGTAAAAATAAAAGTTGATCCAGGAACTCAAAGTGGAAAAGTACTCCGTTTAAGAGGAAAAGGATTACCAAGCGTACAAGGTTATGCTACAGGAGATCAGTTCATTCATATTCATATTTGGACGCCGGTTAAGGTTTCTAAAGAAGAAAAAGAATTGCTTGAAAAACTAAAAGGTAGTGAAAATTTCAATCCAAGTGCGGATACTAAAGATCCTGGTTTCTTCAAACGAATGCGTGATATGTTTTCCTAATGCATTTTGTTGAGCATCCACCGCAAGGAAAATTTAGTTTTGGTCGTATTAGTTTAACGATCGGACTGGTAATTCTTGCTTATTTTGTTGGAAGTCTTTTTTTATTTCTTGATGTATTTCTAAATTTCCAGGATCACGATTATGTAATAATAACGATGACTGACTTTGCAGATGTAATGGGTAAAAATCGCCTGTTTATTTGGATGTTATTTCCCTTTGTTTTGGTCTTTGCTACACTCATTTTTGCTACCAAATATATCCATCAAATCCCTATAAAATCTATTTTCACAGGACGTGATCGTTTTGATTGGAAAAGAGTTTTTTTTAGTTTTTTGCTCTGGGGATTCTTGTGTATTCTTACAACTTTACTAGATTTATTCTATCACGGGAATTTTACCTTAACTTTTGAATGGAGTAAGTTTATTCCCCTGTTTATTTTAAGTATCTTACTTTTACCCATTCAAACTACTTGTGAGGAACTGCTCTTTAGATCCTACCTGTTAAAAGGTCTGAAAAAAAAATTAGGATCATCGCTTGCAGCTATTCTTGTTAGTGGAATTATGTTTGGACTGATCCACGCCGGTAATCCTGAAATTGCAAGAATTGGATACCATCTTTTGATTTATTATGCTCTCATTGGAATATTCCTAGGTTATTTAGTCACTTTAGACAATGGACTTGAATTGTCAATTGGATTTCATGCTGCAAATAATTTAGTGATTGCGCTACTCGTTACTACCAATTGGCAAGCGTTTCAAACCGATGCCGTTTTTACGGATTATAACAATCCTGGAAATGCATGGTGGACCATTCTTTTAGGATCATTAATGCTCTTGCTCTTTTTCTTTTTGCTTCTTTGGAAATATAAATGGAAAATTTCAAGATAAATTGATGCATTACGTGTACTCAAGATATTTTTTTTTAGTTTTATAATATTATGATTGAAATCAATCAAATTTCTAAATCTTTTGATCGAAAAGTAGCGCTTGATGAGCTTAGTTTTCAGATTCCTAAGGGACAAATATTCGGTCTCCTAGGTCCAAACGGCGCTGGAAAAACTACCTTAATTCGAATTTTAAATCAAATTATTCTTCCTGATACAGGAACTGTTCGTGTTGATGGTAAATTGTTGAATGAATCGCATTGGAAAAATTTCGGATATCTACCAGAAGAAAGAGGTTTGTATAAATCCATGAAGGTGATAGATATGCTTGTTTTTCTCGCAAAATTAAGGGGGCTGTCCAATTATGATGCGCTGAAAAACACCAATTACTGGCTAGACAAGTTTGATATTAAAGAGTGGTCCAATAAGTATATTGCATCTCTTTCAAAAGGCATGTCGCAGAAAGTACAGTTTGTTGCTGCAGTAGTGCATGAACCTGATTACTTAATTTTAGATGAGCCCTTAAGTGGATTTGATCCCATTAATGTAGAGTTGATTTTAAATGAATTAAAATCTATGAAGTCGGAAGGGAAATCGATTATTCTTTCTACTCATAATATGCAAAGTGTGGAAGAGATTTGTGATGATGTGGTGCTCTTGCATAAGTCTAAATTACTCGCTTCGGATTCTGTTGAAAATTTAAGGTCTTCAGTGAAAAATGGTTTATTTTCGATTCGTTTTTCTGGAAATATGATCGCCTTGGCCAATGCCCTTTGGACTGATTTTGAACTATTGGAAACAAAGGAATTGGGTAACAATAGGTTTCAAGTGCTGGTGCGTAAAAGAGGAGAAAGGACCTTTGAGGATTTAATAAATAATCTGATGGGGAAATTGACGCTAGAAGCTGTTGAAGAAAAATTACCATCTATGCAAGAAGTTTTTATGTCACTTATTACAAAAGAGGAGGTTCTTCATGCGGAATAGTCTGATTATTGCCAAACGAGAATTAAGGGAAAGATTGGAGAATCGTTCTTTTATAGCGATGCTTTTTATAGGGCCTTTATTAATTCTTGCTTTTATCTATTTCTTGCTGCAATTTGGAGATCAAGGAAAAACAAATATGAAGGTGCTCATCGTTGATCCAAGTGGTTTATTAGAAAATAAAATTAGTAGTCACGAATCAAAAGCACTTACTTATTACTTTTATGATGACTACATTGAAATAGCTGAATTTAAGGATGGCAATAGATTTCAAGAATTTGATGCCATGATTGAATTAAATGAAAAAGTATTGATTAATAAAAAGGTCTTTCTTTTTTATCGCGAAGCTCCTTCTGTTGATCTTAAAATGAAAATGAAGTTTGAAGTAGAAAGACGAGTGGAAGAGGTGATGATTGAACAGTTCACGCAGTTATCAGTGAATGCATTTAGACAAATCAAGCAGCCGTTAAACATTGATTTCCGCAGTGTTTATGACCCTAAAAACGAAGCTGACAATTCTTCTTCTTGGGTTGGGTTTTTCTTCGGATTAATTATTTTGTTTTTTATTAGTCTTTTTGGAATGACTGTTTTGCGCGGGATCGCTAAAGATAAAAGTAATCGTGTTGTGGAATTAATGCTCGCCAGTGTTAAGTCTAGAGATATGATGCTGGGTAAAATATTAGGAATTGGTTGGGCAGCTTTATTGCAGTTGTTCGTATGGACGCTACTTGTGGGTCTTGGTCTTCTTGTTTTTAAATCTTTTTTCTTTAAGGATATTTTTGACGCCTCTTCTTTTGAAGGAATTCAGATGAGTGAGGAGGTAAAAAATGAAATTTTAACCAATTCCTCTATTGCTAAATATAACGCCTTCATTGATTTGATTTATCATCGCATTAACTTTTGGGTTATGATTCCTCATTTTGTATTGCTTTTTGTTTTGAGTTATTTATTTTATGCGTCTTTCTTTAGTGCTATTGGCGCCACTGCCGGAACAGAAAGCGATGGACAACAGTTTGTGATTCCTATTTTTGTTGTATTAATGGTTTCCGTCTACGCCGGATATATGAGTGTTTACTGGCCTGATTCTCAATTGGCACATTTGTTTTTATATCTTCCTTTTACCTCGTCAATGGTTAATCTTATTAATATTTCAAATGGCTTTGCTATTGGTTCTTATGTGGAAACACTACTTTCAATCTTAATTCTATTAGTAAGTGCTTGGCTGTTTCTTTCAATAGCGGGTAGACTTTTTAAAAATGGAATCTTGGCCTATGGTCATACTTTGCGTTTGCGAAATCTGTTTCATTGGCTTAAAAAATCCTAAGCTGTGATCAGGGCCGTAATAGATCTCGGAACCAATACCTTTAATCTTGCAATAGCAAAGGTTAGCGATCAGAATTTAGAATTAATTCACACTGAGAAAGAAGCGGTTGGTTTGGGGATGGGAGGAATTAATGCTGGTTTTATTACCGAAGAGGCTATTCAACGCGCCTTGTCTTGTTTGTCTAGATTTGTATCCGTTTCTATGGATTTAGGTGTCTTTGAAATTAAGGCAATTGGAACCTCCGCAATCAGAGATGCTCAAAATTCAAATGATTTCGTAAATAGAGTGTTTTTAGCAACTGGAATTTCAATTGAGGTGATTGATGGTCCCATGGAAGCTACCTATATTTATAAAGGAATCGCGTTTTCTTATGCTTTTGAAACTCCAGGATTAATTATGGATATTGGCGGTGGAAGTACTGAATTTATACTAGCCAATTTATCAGGTATTCAAAAATTGGTTTCTCTGGATATCGGTGTTTCTAGAATTATTCAATCATATTCTTTACAAGATCCTTTGTCAAAAAAAGATATTGAGAATATTGAAAAATTTCTAGAGGAAAGGGATCAAGACTTTTTTTCAAATATAGAGGTGGAGTCACTAATTGGTGCTTCTGGTAGTTTTGAAACTTTTTATGAATTGATTCATGAAAATAAATTCCCCAGTCCTTATGAACCTTTCGAGGTGAATCTGAATGATTTTCTAGAAGTCTTAGATCAGGTAATCGCTTCGTCCTTGAAGGAAAGAAATGAAAATCCATTTATTATTGAAATAAGAAAAAAGATGGCTCCAATAGCTGCGGTTAAAGTAAGATGGGTACTCTCAAAAATAAATCCTAAACGAATTGTTATTTCTCCTTGTTCTTTAAAAGAAGGAGTGCTCTTGTCTTTTTAAGTAAGTTTCAATACTTTTAAGAAATGTCAATTTTACATATAAATAAATTTATTAATTTACAACTCATGTAATATGGATGAGATTATAGTTGCTTTATATAAATATTATTTTTATTTTTAACGTAAGTTTAAATTGTTTTTTTTTATTAAGATAGTTAGGCTGGTTTTTTCTTTAAATCAATTAAAAATAATATAAATTATGAAAAAAATAGTTTTGTCGATTTTGGTTTTAACATTCATTTTATTTAGTTGTAATAATGGAGATAGTTTAAATAATTATCCAGTTTCTGAAAATATCGAGGATAATTCAAGTGAAACTTCAAGTGACCCAAACGCTTCTCCGTCCATAGTTATGAGTACAATTTTCGATGCTGCTAATACAGGAGAGGTTGGGGTGTTGCGATTTTTACTCCCGCCAAATGATGATTGTGATGGGGATTGTAAAGCTCTTTGTAATCCAGGAAATGAAAGAATGAGGGAAGAATTAGGACACAACTATATAGATTTAGAGAATTTTATGTTGGGGTTTTCAAAAGGAAAAATTATTGGAGAACCTTTAATTAGTGGTGATGAAGCAAGTGTAAATTTTGTTTTTGGACCGAATCTAGAAGCTAATGAAACTATGCAATTGCAAAAAATTAATGGCAAATGGTATTTACAAAGTTTTTAATGGACTGCATTAAAATAACTAATTAAAAACTCGTTTTTTTTATACTTGAACAAATATTATGAGATATGTCCTTTTAACTATACTAATAATCAATAGCCAATTCTTTTGGGGTCAAAGTAAGACTGAGAAAACGGAAATTATTCTCGTGCCTCTAGATGCAGAGTATAGTTGCGGAGAAATTAACAAATGGAATATTGGAGTTATTATGAGTGTTAAAGATTTAGAAGAAGGAGGCTACGAATTAAAAATCAAATTAGATAATGGAGTAAGATTAACTTATGAAATGTGCACTTACGGTGATGCATGTGAAAATATTCCTAATGTGTATAAAAGCTGGATACCTTATGCATTAGTTCCGAATAAGCAAATAGATTTTAAGGTGATGTCTTGCGGTAGTGGTGGTTTTTTACACTTAACTAGAATCCGGTTTGTCCCTTAGTGCATATGTAAAAATAGAGTTTCAATTTTTTTTAAAATACTTAGCAATGAAAAAAACAAAGTTTATCTTAATTTCAATATTATTTGTCATGTTAATATCTTGTTCGGACAATAGTAGTAAATGTATTGATCTCACTCAAGATCTTGATCGTGTAGAAAATGATTTGAAAGAAAAGGCCACAATCAATAATGAACTAAATACGGAGAATTATAGATTAAAAGAAAGGATTTTTAAACTTGAAGATCAATGCAAAGATTTAAATAATGAAATAGATAAATGTGAGAGAAATAAACAAAAGGAGACTATAATTTATAATAACAATGAATTAAAGGGAATCATAACATCTCCATCAGATGGTCATGCTAATTTAAGAGAAACTCCTGAGGCAGATGGTTTTGTTATAGGTAAAATTGAAGAATCTACTAATGTGAATGTGATTGGAAAAGTTGGAAGGTGGTTTAAAATCAGGACTTCTGATGGATATGTTGGTTATATTCATAATAGCTTAATATTGATAATAAATTAATTGTTTAAAACAAGATAATTAGAATGCGTATTAAATCTTAATGCATTTGTTCCTAAAAATTATTCCGATTCAATCTTAAAACTCCCATTATATTAATTAAAACTTCGTGTTTTTGAATCTCAAAATCTGCTAATAATTTCTTAATTAATATTTATATAATGAATAAAACAGCTACTTTTTTTGGCTATAATTATTTAGATCTTTTGCATTTACTTTTTAAAATTGGATCTAATTTGTTGCTTAGTGCCTTAATTCTCGTTGTTGGATTCTGGCTTTCAAATGTATTGGGAAAATTCACTTCTAAATTGCTGCGTAGGAGCAAGACTGATGAAGGATTAATTACCTTTTTATCAAGTTTTGTTGTGCTTGCGTCTAAGGTTTTGGTAATTGTAACCGCTATTACTCAACTCGGTGTTGCAATGACATCTTTTGTGACGATCCTTGGTGCAGCCGGTATCGCAATTGGTATGGCTTTCTCAGGAACGCTGTCCAATTTTGCAGGAGGAATAATGATTCTTGTTCTTAAACCTTTTAAAGTTAAGGATACTATTCTGGCTCAAAATGTACAAGGAGTGGTAAATGAAATTCAAATATTTAATACCTACCTAAAGACTCCAGATAATAAGGTTGTGATTCTTCCTAATGGTCCATTGGCCAATGGAACGATTATAAATTTCTCTAAAGCTGAAAAAAGAAAAATTGAAGTCATTATACCTATTCGTTATGGCGATAACTTGGATGGAATAATGTCCACTTTATTAGAATCTTTTTTATTGGAGGATAAAATTCTTAAAGAACCTGAACCTAGTATACAATTAACTCAATTGGGTGAGGACAAAGCAAGTTTATCAATTCAAGTTTGGGTTAAAAATGTAAATTTTAACGTGGTCTCTAATACCGTTAATGCTATCGTATATCGATTGGTGTCCTCAGAAGGGTTTTTAAATTTAAAGAATCAAAATGATTGATTTAATTGAAGAATATATAAAAAGTAATCATTTCGGAGCTTTTGTCGGGATGGACTTTGAGCTTATAAACCCAGGCACAACGCTTTATCGGATTGAAATAAAAAATCAGCACCTTGCAACTCCCAACATGGCTCACGGCGGACTCATATCGGCTCTTTTAGATGCTTCAATGGGGGTTGGAGCTCTATCTTTGGTTGCAATGAATAATCAAGTGGTATCTACTGTTGAAATGAAGGTGAATTTTTTAAGGGCGGTGCGCTTAGGGGATCAACTATGTGCTAAATCAATCGTTATTCGAAAAGGAAAAAATACGATTGTAATGCAGTCTGAGGCTAGAAATCAAGACGATAAATTAGTGGCTATTTCAAGTGGTACTTTTTTCGTTCTTCCTGCAGCAGTTTCTGGATTTTAATTATATTAGTGCTTAAATTTATTTTTATGCTTCTTACTATTTTACTTTTAATTTTCACCGTAATTATTGTCCCTTTTGTGAGTTTCAATTACGGTACAGCGCTAACGGACCTTCAGTCTATAGTGCTCTATGATCATATGGTATTTGTTGTTGGTTCAGTGATTGCCTATTGCTTTATAGTTGGTGAAATTTCAAGAAATAATTCTCAAGTAGATAAATTGTGGAGTATTGTACCCATTTATTATGTTTGGCATATGACTGGTGTGTGTCACTGGGAACCTAGAATGATCTTTATGTCAATTCTAGTGAGTATTTGGGGAATAAGATTGACGTATAACTTCGCGAGAAGAGGTGCATATCAATGGAAGTTTTGGGCAGGGGAGGAGGATTATCGCTGGGAAGAATTGCGCAAAAGACCCGGGTTTAATAATCGTTTCGTTTGGATGCTCTTCAATCTTTTCTTTATCAGCGCTTATCAAAATGTATTGATTTTCTTATTTACGATTCCAATTCTTACTGTAGTTGGTTCTGATAAAGCGCTCAATTGGATCGATTATCTTTTAGGCTTAATCTATATTATTTGCGTCGTAGTTGAGTTTGTTGCGGACCAACAACAATATGATTTCCAAACGGAAAAGCATCGCAGAATTAATGCAGGAGAAGATTTAGGAGAATATGCCCATGGTTTTATTGCTACAGGATTGTGGGGTAAAGTACGTCATCCTAATTATGCCATGGAACAAACTATTTGGGTAGTCTTTTATCTATTTAGCGTTCACGCAACTGGCGAATGGATCAATTGGTCTGTTGCTGGATGTGCCTTATTGCTGATTCTGTTTAAAGGAAGTTCAGATTTTTCTGAAGAAATTTCAGCTAAAAAATATCCTGAATATAAAAACTATCAACAAAGGGTTCCGAGATTTATCCCCTTCACAAAAAGAGCTAAATAGATTTTAATCGAATTAACTTTCGCTTAATTTGCTCCAGCTTTTCAATCACCTCCAACGTGTTGAGTGGCTCATTTGAAGCTTGAACTTTATCAGATGTTTTGATTTTTAAGGCCTTTTTAGCACCTTCTATCGTAAAGCCTTGAATCTTAACTAATTGATAAATATTGTTAATTTCTTGAATTTCTTTAACAGAATATAAGCGATTTCCTTTGTTGTTTTTCTTTACAACAATAAGTTTAAACTCACGCTCCCAAAACCTTAATAATGAAGGGTTTACATTCAATAGCTTAGCCAGCTCTCCAATGGAGTAGTAGAGTTTGCTGAGTTCATTGATCTTAATTAAAGTCACGCTTTTATAGGAATTATTCCCGAAAATAGTTATAATTTTGCAACTGAAAATGTTATGAGAGAATTAAAAACGATATTTTTTGTTATTATACTTTTTTATTCAAGCACACAAGTTTGGAGTCAAAACGCTAACAGCGGTCAAAAAAAGTCTTCCGATTCTTTACCTGCTTTTAACAATAAAAACAGTGCTAAAGTAGATGCTATAATTTCTTATGCTAAAACTTTCATGGGAACACCCTACAAATGGGGTGGTACTACTCCATCTGGTTTTGATTGTTCGGGTTTTATAAATTATATTTTTGGAAATTTTGGTTTTCAATTAACACGTACCAGTTATAATCTTGCTGAATTAGGTGAAACTATTAAGTTAGATGATCTTCAGCCTGGAGATTTGATGTTTTTCCGTGGTAGTGCAAACGGAGGAGGAGTAGCTCATGTCGCAATGGTAATTGAAGTTTCTCCTGATGCTATTCGTTTTATTCATTCTTCCACCTCTCGAGGTGTTACCGTAGATAATTTCAAAACGAGTAAGTATTATATTTCCCGATATGTCAAAGCAAAACGCTTAGATTACGGAGCTGCAAAACACTAGAATCTAAACTTTTCTAGCGTATCTTTGTTTTCGTATTATGGACTTCTCAACAATCTTAGGAAAAAAACAATGGTTCTTTGTTATTCTAGCAGGTTTGTTCATTACCAATGCCGTTACAGCTGAATTAATAAGTAATAAACTTATTGAAATCCCTTTAAATTTTTCTCTCTTTGGTCATAAATTTGGACCTTTCATTACCATTGTTGGAATTTTACCTTGGCCTATTGTGTTTTTATTAACGGATCTTATAAATGAATTTTATGGACCAAAAGTAGTTCGTAGGCTCTCTTGGATCACAGCCGGTTTGATTTTATATTGTTTTGTTTTAGTAGGTGTTTCTTTAGCAATACCCGCAGTAGAACTTCCGAATTCAGGCCTTGCAAATGATCAAGCGTATCGATCTGTTTTTGGTCAAGCTCAAATGATTATTATTGGCAGTATAACTGCTTTTCTAGTTTCTCAATTGTTGGATGCAACGGTCTTTACTTTTATTAAAAATAAAACGGGAGATCGATTCGTTTGGTTGAGAAGTACCGGAAGTACACTGGTTTCTCAATTAATTGATTCTTACATTGTCCTGTATATTGGTTTTGTCCTACCTGGAAAAATGTCTTTTAATGATTATATGAATATAGCACCAACCAATTATGTCTTGAAAATAGTGATCGCTTTTGCATTGATTCCTTTAATTTATTTAGGACATTGGGCGCTAAAAAAATATGTTTTTAATCCATCTAAAGTTTCTTAAAATGAAAGTCTATTATTTTTTAATGCTGCTGATCCTTACGCAATGTACCTTGGCGCAAACAGATGCCAAATCAAAACAACTAGAGGAACCAAAACTAGTTCCTTTTGCGAAGAAAATGCTCCCTGAAAATGTATGCTATATTGTTAGGGATGGCGGAACAGAAGAACCTTTTTCAGGTAAATATGTGAATCATCATGAAAAAGGCACCTACATTTGTGTGGCTTGTGATCACGAATTATTTTCGAGCAATACAAAATATGATTCGGGTTCAGGTTGGCCAAGTTTCTATGATGTTCTAAATTCAAAGAATGTAAAACAATTACACGATTCTTCCCTCGGAATGGATCGAATTGAAATTCGCTGTAGTTTTTGTGATGCGCATCTAGGACATTTATTCAATGATGGCCCCAATCCAACAGGTTTAAGGTATTGTGTGAATTCTGCCTCTCTTAATTTTATTCCTAAATCTTCCAATAATGATTAAAGAAATAACGCTCGGTGCTGGATGTTTCTGGTGTTTAGACTCTTGTTTTAAGGATTTAAAAGGTGTATTACAAACTTTCCCTGGATATGCTGGAGGAAGCGTCTTAAATCCTTCTTATGAAGCCGTCTGTAATGGGACAACGGGACATGCTGAAGTGGTTCGTGTTATTTATGATGATGCCATCATTTCTTTTGATGAAATCATGAGTTTGTTTTGGTGGATTCACGACCCAACTCAATTAAACCGTCAAGGAAATGATATTGGTACTCAATACCGTTCGGTTATTTTTTATCAAGATCTAGAACAAAAAAATAGGGCGGAGGAACTTAAAAGTTCTTTAGAAAATTTAAAGGTGTATCTTAAACCTATTGTCACTCAAATTGTACCGCTTGAAAATTATTTTGAAGCAGAAGCTTATCACCATGATTATTTCAGTAAGAATCCTCAAAATCAATACTGTCAGATGGTGGTTAAACCAAAAATAGATAAGTTTAAGAGTGTTTTTGAAGGAAAGATTAAATGATTATCTAATCAGTGTAACATGACCTAAGACTTGAATTTTCTCGTCGTTGTTCATCGTCTTCAAGTTCATTTTCCAAGTGTATACGCCATCTGGACATTTTCTTCCCTCATTGTAAGATCCATCCCAGCCAAAGGAAACATTATGTGATTCCCAAATAAGCTCACCCCATCTATTAAAGATAAAGAAGTCATAATCATAAGGATCATATCCTGAATATAGAACTGGTTTGAAGGTTTGATTGAATTGATCTCCGTCAGGAGTGAAAGTGTTCGGTACCCAATAGATCACTTCTTCAGAAATACAATCCTCCACTACTGTTACATGAACAGAATCTTGGTCGGTACATCCCGCACTATTGGTTCCAATTACAACATAGTCATTTTCTCCAGCCGGCGGAAGGTAGGACATACCATTCAATACTTGCTGATCCCACGAATAAGTTGATGCGCCTGTTGCTTGTAATATTATTGGATTTCCAAAACATATTGTTTTGTCAGGTCCTGCGTCAACAACCGGATCAGGAGATATGGTTAAGTTGAAGTTTGCAATTCCTGGGCATATTTGAGCTGCTGTTGTATAGGTGATTTGATAAGTTCCAGTTGAAGAATTACTTAGGTCAACATTTCCAGTTGTGGCATTAATACTCAAGCCAGGTCCACTAGTAACAGTTCCACCTAATGTTCCACTAATCGTTGCAATTGGATTAGGGTCTGTTAAACAGTAGGTATTGTCAGGATAAGTGATACCAGCAGGTTCGCCACCAACATAGTTACCGGAAAAATTATAACTACAACCTGCTATGTCTGTTACGCTAAAAGAAAATGGACCGCTAACCCCAAGATTTCCAATCACAATATTACCGTTGTTGGGAGCTGTAGAAGTAACATAAGTTGCACCAGTTGGTAAGATACTTCCTGGAGTTCCTGTGAAATTACCGCCATTTAAGGAAGGAGAGCTGCCCGCTAAAGTAACCGTCGCTGTTCCGTTTGCACAATTGCTGGTATAGGTTGATGTTATTTGTGGTAAGTACTGCACTGCGATAGGATCTCCTAAATCAAAACAATCTAAAGCAGGCAATGTTACGTAACTATACGTCCCCGTTTGAATGCTGTACATCGTTAAAGGAACCCAATAAACAACATTGTCGGTAAAGGTACCAACAGGAAAAGAATTTATGAAGGATAAGTCATTAAGATCACTGAGATCTTCTGTTGAAGTTACAACAGAAACCAAACAAGGATCATCAGGGATAGTTAATCCAGAAGTATTAGATTGAATTGGCGTTAAAGATACTGTAGGTGGACAAGAATAAGCTAACCAAACCACTCCAGGGTCATAAATTGGCGCCGCTGGATCGAAATTCGGTGACGCTGGATTGGTAGCGCCTATAATTTCGTCCGGAACTGTAAAGTTTTGATTCGAAGTAATGCTAAATTGATCGTTGTAACAAATCTTATTTATCGCAGGCATCGGTAATAATGTAGTAGTAAATGTCCCCATCATAGCATTGCAATTACACGCCGGAGGTGTTGGATAGGTCAATGTTGCAGTACAACTTGGGTCCGCTGAAAACGCAGCTGAAATAACACAATTTGCTCCATTCGCAGTTCCATTCAAACTGAAATTAGAGGAGCTACCAAAAGGTGCGTTAAATACTTGAGTACCGCCGCACGAATTGGTTAAGGTAAGTGTGCCGCTAGAAGGAGGGAAGGTATAGTTGATGGTTCCAGTAATGGTGTAGGTATTTGTTGCAGCATCACAATTGGTAATATTTCCTGAGAAATTCCCAAAATTACAAGGGTTTGTAGTAGTACACGCTGGAGGTGCTACATAATTTTGTGAGGTGTTGCAATTGGCATTCGCTGAAAATGAGGTGCTGACGGTACAGTTTGCTCCATTGGAAACAAGTCCTGTCAGATTATAGTTGATACTGTTGGCAAAGGGAGCATTAAAGGTTTGAGAACCTCCGCAACTGCTCGTAATCGTGAGCGTTCCTGTGGTTGGGGGATTGGTAATTCCTAAATTTCCAGAAACACTGTAGGTGTTTGTAGCTGGATTACAAGCACTTGGAATAGCAGTGAATCCGGTTACTCCGCATACAAATGAACAGTCAGCTGAACCAGTGCCTCCGGTTTGAGAAAAGGAAATAGTTCCCGCTGCATTCGCGTAGTTGGTTAAAAGTAATATATAGAATTGTCCAATAGTTGCATTAGCTATAGTTGCTGTTTCTGATGCAGCTGTGGAATAACTACAATCTACAGCGCTTCCTGCTGGAAATGTTCCTGTACCACAACCCGCTGCTAAAGAAGTATAGGGTCCCCATAAAGCAAAATCGACATCAATTCCGGTTCCAGAGGTATTTACCTGATTCATGGTAATGGTCATGGGACCATTTTGATCGATTTCCATAAAATACCAAACTGGATTCGGTGAAGTTCCTAAGCAATCAATGGCTCCTAAATCTTGAACATTAGTATTATTTGGAAAGGAATAATTCGTGCCGGTACAAAATGGATCTGCCTGAACACATTGAGAAAAACCAATATGTGCTGTAAATAAAATACAAAATAGGAAGAGTAATTTTATTTTCAAATCAGCTTATTTTTCAAATTTATATCTCAATTCTTTCTTAATCAATTTCGGATGTGCCTTGGCCCATTCGCTTGCAATTTTTTTATTCTCAGCAAAACTTAATAGATGGTCATAAAGAGGAAGTGAAGTAGGGATACGACCGTCTTTGAAGAATGATTTCATTTTCTTGTCATCAAAAATATATTTATGAAAATGATGATAAGTGGTGTCTTTAGCGGTAATGTAATCAACTTTCTTGATATCTCTTCTTTGATTAGGAGAACTGTTTTGAGCAGATGCGCAAACGGTGATTCCAACAATAAATAATAACAAGATGTAAAGATGCTTCATTTCTTTTATTTATGATTACGCCAAATGTAAAGGTTAGTTGCCTATTAAACAATAATTTAAAGTTAAATAAAAAGATAGATATTAACAAGGTATTTTTAATTTCGTGCATAGTTCTATTTTTAAATATTATACATGGGCGGCTCCATAAAACACATTAGTTATTTTTTACCCCCTCTCTCTATTGATAATGACATGCTCGCTAAAAGTTGTCAAGACAAAACGGCTCAAGAATTGTTCGATATTTCGGGTGTACACAAAAGGCATATTGCTTCGGAAGGTGTTTTAGGTTCTGATTTAGCGCTTAATGCTATGGAGTCTTTAATACTTGAAAATCCCGATTTTTCTATAAAAGAAATTGACTTTTTAATTGTTTCCAGCCTAGTTTTAGACTATAATTCCCCAACTACTGCAAGTGTCTTGCATCGAAAATTGGGTTTAAAATCTAATTGCGGTGCTATGGATTTACCGCAAGGTTGCACTGGTTTTTTATACAGTTTGAGTGTTGCAAGTGCCATGATTTCTGCCGGAAATGCAAAGAATGTACTGATACTTTTAGGTGAAATTCCAACAAAAGCAATGCACAGCGATGATATTGCTCTACGTGCCATTTTTGGTGATGCTGGTGCAGCTATTGTTGTTTCTGAAAACCAGGCCTCAAAAATTGGAAAATTTGTCTTTGGTACTTTTGGTGAGGGTTTTGATTTTTTAAAGGTTGAAGTTGGTGGTGGTAGAAATCCAATTAATTCAGAATGGATTAAAGAATATGCCAATCAGGAACTTAATTTGCCGTATGGTCGCATCGAAATGAACGGTTTCGAAGTGCTTAGATTTGCTTTAAAAGAAATTCCTGCTTTACTCGATCGTACTTTAGCCATCAATAACATTTCTATATCTGAAATAGACTTTTTTGTTTTTCATCAAGCAAGTGCTATGATTTTAAAATCACTTCAACGAAAATGTGATATTCCGACAGAAAAATTCATTTCTTTTTTTGAAGAGTCTGGCAATACAGTTTCCTGTTCTATTCCCATTGCATTAAAAAAAGGATCTGATGAGGGTCGCTTTAAAAAAGGAGATAAGATGGCATTGATTGCTTTTGGTATTGGATTTTCTTGTATTGGAACAGTAATCGAATGGTAGAAAAATGTATATTTGAACTATGGAAATAGTTGATTTTATTAAGGTCATTGAAGATGAATTTGAGGATGTAACTCCCGGAACTTTATCACTAAACAGTGTTTTTCGAGATATGGATGGATGGAGTAGTATGCATGCCCTTATCTTTGTCGCATTGATCGATACTACTTACGATGTCCTACTGACAGGAGAAGAGTTGAAGTCATGTATTACCATAAAAGATTTGTTCGATATTACAGTTTTAAAAATAAACGGTGGCGGAATTAACGCTTAATCATACTGCTGTAAAAGCAATTTATACGGTCGTTCCTAAAACGATTTATAAAACGATAGATTATCCTTTTTTTTCGGATGATGATGCAAAGATGTTTTCAAAAACTACAGGAATCATCGAACGTAGGGTAGCAAATGCTAATGTTACCGCATCGGATCTATGTTACCAAGCCGCTAATGCTCTTCTGGAAGAATTAAATTGCCGCAACGAAATTGATTTATTAGTTTTTGTTACGCAATCTCCCGACTATTTTCTTCCTGCTAGCGCAGCTATTCTTCAAGATAAATTAGGATTGCCAACAACCTGTATGGCTTTTGATGTGAATTTAGGTTGCTCTGGCTATGTTCACGGCTTGTTGCTTGCCAACCGTTACTTGCAAAATGGTGGATTGAAAAAGGTTTTGCTTTTGGCTGGTGACAAATCCACTATTTCAACACATGAAAAAGATAAAACTACTTTTCCGCTTTTTGGTGATGCAGGTTCTGCTACTTTAATTGAATTTGATTCCAATGCTGAGGATTGGCATTTAGATGCAGGGACTGATGGAAGTGGTGCTGATTCCATAATTATTCCTGGTGGACATTCAAGGAATCCATACGGCACTTTTGATGATTCAGATTTTACAATTGCTCCTGGACTTACTCGCTCACTTAAACATTTGCATCTTGATGGAATGGAGGTTTTTAATTTCGCGTTAAAAAACGTTCCTACTTCTCTAAAGAATGTGCTCAATAAAGCGGATTTATCTCTAGATGAAGTTGATTACTGTATTTTACATCAAGCCAATCAATTGATTACGGATAGTATCAGAAAGAAATTAAAGTCTAGTACCGAAAAATTCCCTACTTCTATTCAACAGTATGGAAACACCAGTTCTGCATCTATTCCATTGACCATCTGTAGTGAATTGAAGGAGCAACTCTCAACACAAAAACTAAAGCTTTTATTATCGGGATTTGGAGTTGGATTTTCTTGGGCAACGCTGCTACTGAATACGGAAGGAGTTCAAACAAAACTATTGGAATATGAATGACTTAAAAGGTAAACAGTTTTTTATAACTGGCGCTACAGGTGGAATTGGAATGGTTGTAGTAGAAGAATGCCTAAAAAGGGGTGCTAAGGTTTTTGCTACCGGTAGAAATGAATCTGCCCTTAAGAGTGAATTGTTAGCGCATCCTGATTTTAATTTTACAGCAGCTGATTTAACTAATCCTGAAGACGTTTTAAAATTAATTAAACTTTTACCGCCATTAGATGGAGTCTTGTATGGCGCTGGGATTATTGATCCTTGTCCTATAAAGTTTATTCAGCAAAAACATATTGATGCCATCTTTTCAATAAATTTTGACAGTATTTGTCTCCTAACCTCACTCCTTGCGCAAAATAAATTGCTAAAGGATAAATCATCTTTGGTTTTTTTATCTTCTGTTTCTTCGGAGTTTCCCTATAAAGGCGGTGCGCTCTATTCCGCATCAAAAGCTGCCTTAGAAGCTTATGCCAGAGGAATTGCTTTAGAATTTTCCTCCAAAGGAATTCGTGCGAATTCAATTCGGGCTGCTTTGGTTGAAACTGCTATGTTTGAAAAAACTAAAAGTGCGCTCACACCAGAACAAATGGATGAAGTTGTTGCTGCATATCCTTTAGGTATAGGAACACCACTAGATATTGCAAATGCTGTTCTTTTCTTGTGGAGTGATCTCTCTAGTTGGATGACCGGTTCAGTGTTGAATTTGGATGGAGGTCTGCTTTTGAATAGTAAAAAATAACAGGAATTATTTGTACTTTCGGCATAATTAGTCTTTATGAATTATAGTATTGTCATTCCAACTTTTAATAACGCATCACAATTAGAAACGCTTCTTTTATCGATTGAAATCTCAATGCAAGACTCTGCTTTTGAGGTGCTTATCATCGATGATGGCTGTACTGATAACACTTGGGTAGTTTTGACTGAACTAAAAAAACGCTTTAATTTTCTTAAAATAATTCGGTTAGCCAAGAATTTTGGTCAACACGCCGCTACAATTTGTGGTTTTTCTCATGCATACGGGGAATTTGTGATTACAATGGATGATGATTTTGAAATTCATTCTAAGGAAATCCATACACTTATTAAAGCTCAAGAAAATAGTAAAACACTGGTGACTTATGGAGTTTTTAAAACAGAGGAAAATTGGCAGGTGGCAGTATTAAAAAGGGCTTATCGTTGCATTTCAAAATTAAATGGGAAGAACAAGGGTAAGGGAAGTAGTTTTAGATTGATTGAGGGTAACTTAGTTCGAAAGATGGCTGCTCAAGAGCATAACTTTGCTTTCGTTGATGAATTGCTGCTTTGGTATACAGATAGTGTTTCGTTTGTCCCTGTTCAATATTCAGGTAAAAGCACAACAAAAAGCAGATATAAATTACCCGCTTTAGTGAAGTCAACGCTTCGTTTAATGTTGTTTGCCTCAGATCTCCCGCTAAAATTTGTTAGTTTTCTTGGCTTGAGCTTATCTACCGTTAATTTTTTATATGCATGCTTTATATTTTATAAAAGAATTGTTCATAAAATAGAAGTAGAAGGGTATACTTCTTTGATTCTTAGTATCTTATTTTCAAGTGGTATTATTATTTTTTCCTTGGGAGTATTAGCGCAATACTTGCGTCAAATGTTGCTTAAAATGAATCAAAAACCTCTTTATTATGAGGCGGAAGTAGCATGTTGATTCTAAGTCAATATGATATTGAGCTGCAGCGTTTATCGCTATCGGATATTGAACTTGTTCGCTCCTGGAGAAATCAAGATCGGATAAGAAATCAAATGTTTCATACAGATTTAATTTCTGAAAAAGATCAAGAACTTTGGTTTGATTCCATAAATAATTCCTTGAATTATTATTTTTTAATTGTTTTTAAATCCAAAAAAATCGGATTGATTCACGCTAAGAATATTGATTTGGAAGTGGGATATGGTGAAGGTGGAATTTTTATAGGGGAGCTTGCAGATGAAAATTCTTGGGCTGCAACAATGGCGTCCATCTGCTTATTGAGTTTTGTATTTGAAAAATTAAGTTTAAAATCGTCCCTAATTAAAGTCAAATCAAATAACTTAAATGCCATTAAATATAATGAATTATTAGGTTATAAGGAAGTGACTAGCGATGAAAATTGTATAACAATGTCCTTAGACAAAAAGAGCTTTAATCGAGCTACTTCAAAGTTGAAAAGTACACTTGAAAAAATTGCGGGCACGGATGGGAAAATGACATTAAGTGGTGCCACTTCAGAATTGAATCTCCCTGAAATTAATAAATTGCTTAAATAGAAAAATTACTTATGGGTAAAATCCCTTTCTCAAATCCTTCTTGCCAGCGTGCTTTATTTGCAAATTGCAAGAGAAAAGGATCTTCAATATGGTCTATTTTATATTTTGATATTTCATGAGCTGAATACTTCCACAGTGGATTGGGTATATCAAACATAAGGACAACTCGAATCTCATCACTGTTATTCCATGCCTCGTGTTCATAGCTGTCATCAAAAATAAGTAGTTCACCTTCTTTCCAAGTTCTAGTTTCGTCTCCAACTCTAATTTGACACAGATCACCAGAAGGAACAATAAGGGGTAGGTGACATCTCAAAATTAATTTAGAGTAGCCAGTATGTGCTTTGATCTGTGTTTTTGGTTTTATTATTGAATAATCACAGGAAATAAGTTCTGGTATTTGTTTAATTAAATCGCTCGTTTGTTTACATTGAACTCTATTGGGAATATTGTCCATATTGAAAAATTGAAAAGTATAAACTTCCCAAGCGGAGGGTGTATTTGAGTTGACATAATCTGGAAAAGTAGTTAACCATTGTCCTGAATCTTTTGTTTTTAAAAGGTCTGTCACTTCTTTTTGGACGAGTTTCCAGTGCTCTTCTAGGAATAGAAGCTGTGCAAAATCTTTGGTGTCATAAAAAAAGCTTGGATTTTTTTCTGTCAGCATACTTTTGTTGTATTCTTAACGAAGTTAAATAATCTTCTTAATTGGATAGGAGTGAAGGTGCTTTTTTATTTATCTTTGTTTGGTGAAAAAACACATCAATATTTGTCTTTTTGTTATTCTTTTGTTTGCATTTGATAATGCCAGAGCAAATCCAATTAAGAAAGCATTTTTGGCGCTGGATCAAAAAAATTATGGATTGGCATTTAGTCAATTTCAAAAATTAAAAAAACGCAATCCTTCATTAGCTTATTTTGGCCTCACTCAAATCTATCAATCACCGGCTTTATACAATTTGGATTCATGCTTAAAATACGCATTAAAAGCCGAAAACACCTTAAATTTAGTAAGTTCAAAACAATTCCTTGATTGGAAAAAATATGGTTTTGATAGTACTTCAATAGTTCAAAAAAAGTTTTTATTGAGCACTAACTATTTTGTCTTGCTTCAAAATGACACTTCGATTGTCAATTATAATAATTTTATTACCCAACAACCTTGGGCCAAGGAATTATCTACTGCAATAGATGTTAGGGATTCATTAGTATTTAATGCAGTACTTAAACTATCTAATCTTGATGCTTTACAATCTTACATGAATACCTACCCAGAAAGTAAGATGTATAATAAAACGTTAGCTGTTTTTAATGAATTGCAATATAATCAATCAACTTCTGATGGTTTGATGGATAGTTATATAAGTTTTATTGAAATGGCTCCGAATAACCCATTTAAAGGTCAAGCAGAGGATCATTTGTATGCTTTACTTACTCAGAATAACATGATTAAGGAATTGGATGATTTTGTTCATAAATATCCTGGGAATCGTAATTATTTACAGGCATGGAAACGATTGTATCAGTTGTTTATGAAGGATTATTCAAGTATGCGTCTAGAGCAGTTTCGTGCAGAATACAGTGATTACCCTTTTCTGAAGCAATTGCAAGATGATATTGCTTTATTTAATGAAAATTTATATCCATTTAAAGAAAAAGATCTTTATGGTTTTATTAATAATAAAGGAGAAGTTATAATTCCTGCATCCTATTCTGAAGTATCAGATTTTTCTGAAGGTCTTGCAGTGGTTTCTGATGGCTTGAAAATGGGACTAATTGACAAAAAAAATTCTATTATTATTCCCTTTGTGTATGATGAAATTTCGAACTTTCTAAAAGGTAGAGCAATAGTAACTCAAAATAATTGGAATGGAATTATCGATCGTACAGGTGTTTTTATTTTTCCTCTAGAGTTTAATGATATTGGTTACTTTAAAAATGATTTGTATTATACTGAAAAAGAAGGTGCTATAAGTATTTATGATTTAAATTTTCATCAAATGTCTTGCCCAATAATGGAGCAAATAACGCCTCTTGTTTCTGGTAAGTTTAAGGTGTTGATTGATGGAAAAGTTAGTTTTTTAAACGATGACCTTACCCTGTCATTACCACTTGAATTTGATGATATTTTACCCTTTTCTGATTCTGTATATTGCTATCAATTAGAAGGGAAATTTGGATTGTTGCAAATGCAAAATAAATGGAAAACACCCAATGTTTATGATGAAATATATCCATTAAGTGAAGGCATAGCTATGGTTAGAATCAAGGATAAATTTGGGTATATAAATACTGAGGGAAAATTAATTTTACCCTGTAATTTCAACTCTTTTGAAAATTGTGCTCGGGTAAGTCAGCATCAAAAAAATCAAATTATAGTTCATTTAATGGATAAATTTTTAATAATTGATCCCTCTGGAAAAACACTCCTTAATTTGCCTTATGAAATGATTGGAGAGCCTGGAGAATGGATTCCAGTGTTGAAAAATTATAAATGGGGATTTGTGAATTGGAAAGGAAAAGAAATGACAGGTTTTGATTTTGACTTAGTTGAAAAATTAGACAATAATTATTTCATTGTTGAAAGAGCAGGACAGGTTGGATTGGTGCGCATTCAAAACAATAATTTTGTCTTTAATATTCCTCTTGCATATCTGTCCATCGCTAAACTTGATTCGGAGCTGCTTCTTGTTAAAAATATCGATGGCTTTGGACTTACAAATTATTTTGGCGAGATTCTTGTTCCTAATCAGTATCTTCAAATTCAAAAGTATGGTGATGGTGTGCTGAAATTATTTACTCCAACCGAACTAGTTTATTATTTTACGCGTAATAGTTTTATTTTAAAACATAAATGAAAATTGTACTGAGGAAATCTGATCGTTTATTCTTGGCTTTGATAGCTGTAGCTCTCGGTTATCTTGTGATTTTTATGATGTTGCAAATGTCTGCTCTTGAAGAACAAGAAAATATTATTCCTTTTAATGATGCTACTGCAGAGGTGCAAATAAAAGATGAATTGGAATTAACCAAGGATAACATTGAGATTCTCGATAATAGTAGCAATCAGAATTTAACGAATAGTGCTCGTGATTTAAATGATACTCGAAAAAAATCAATGGATGATTGGTCCGAGAATAAACCGAGTTCATATCAAAATAGTGACCCAGTGCAAGCGGCTAAGGATTTTGAAAAACAGTTGTTCGCTGAAGCAGGTGGCGCAAAAGAAAGAGAACGAATTGTGCAGGACATGAATGAAAGAAAGGATAAAAAAACTAAAACAAACCCTACAAATCCAAAAACTACGTCCAATACTAATGGCTCTAACAATCAATTCGCTGGAAATGTAATGGTTGATTTTAAACTAGACAATAGAACTGCATTTGAAAATAATAATTGGTACATCCGCAATCCTGGTTATAAATGCGGCGTAGGTTCTTCTGGAACGGTAATGATTCGTGTTAAGGTAAATCCATCTGGACAAGTAATTGATGCTTATTTAGATGAAGCAAGTAGCAATGGATTGAACAGTTGTATGATCGACGAGGCATTGACTTATGCACGAAAATCAAAATTTAATTTCTCTCAAAAAGCCCCTGCAAGTCAGTCTGGGTATATAAGATATAGATTTGTTTCACAATAATTGATTAAAATGTAATCTTTTATTTGATTATTTTTTAACTTTGTTTAAAATTGAAACAATGTTTATAGGTGATAATTTAAAAATGCTGCGCAAGCGTGCAGGAAAATCTCAAGAGGATATCGCAAACGAATTAGGATTTAATCGCTCGACATACAGTGGTTATGAAAATGGAGTTGCGCAACCTAATATTGAAAATCTTATTATTTTCAGTCAGTTTTATTCCCTGACCATTGATCAATTGCTCAAATTAAATCTTGTTGATTTTAAAGAAAGTGATTGGTTGAATTTGGAGCAATCCTGGCAAGAAAAAGCAAGTGGTTCTAATTTGCGCATTCTGACTTCACAAGTAGATGAACACAATGAGGAACTTGTTGAAATTGTTACTTTAAAAGCGAGTGCTGGATATGTACATGGATATGCAGATCCAGAGTATATTAATGAGCTTGCAACCTTAAGTATTCCATTTTTATCAAAAAATAAAAAACATCGAACTTTTCCAATTATGGGAGATTCTATGCCACCAGTAGTAAATGGTTCGTATGTCATCGCTTCTTTTGTTCAAGATTGGACTACCATTAAATCAGGATTGCCCTACATAGTAATTACCAAAGAAGAGGGTATTGTTTTTAAAATGCTGCACAATCATTTGGAAGAAAGCCGTAGTTTTTTATTGGAATCTACCAATACTTTTTACAAACCTTATGAGCTTAAAATGGATGATATATTAGAGATTTGGTCTTTTGTAAGTTATATTTCTAGCGCACTTCCAGCGGTTCAAATAGATGAAAACGAAATGGGAGAATCTATTCGATCTATTCAGAAAGATATGCACCTGCTTTTAAATAGATATAAAGCCTAGTGATTTCTGGCTAATTCGCTTATAATTTCAAGGTAATTCACTATCTTTGCCAACAAAATTTATTGAATGATTCAAGTTTCTCTACCCGATGGTTCTGTTCGTGAATATCCGCAAGGGTCTTCTGCAATGGATGTGGCTTTAAGTATTTCTGAAGGTTTGGCACGAAATGTTTTAGCGGCTAAGGTGAATGGAGAAGTTAAAGATGCAGTTCTTTCTTTGCCCAATCCATGTGAATTACAATTGTTGACCTGGAATGATGCAGAAGGAAAATCTACCATGTGGCATTCCTCAGCTCATCTTATGGCTGAAGCTTTGGAGTTTTACTTTCCCGGAATAAAATTGGCTATTGGTCCACCAATTACAAATGGATTTTATTATGATATTGATTTAGGGGCGTATACCATTTCTGAAAAAGATTTAGAAAAAATAGAGCAAAAAATGAAGGAATTAGCGAAAGCTAAAAATCCATTCATTCGAAAGGAAATTTCAAAAGCAGATGCGATTGCCTATTTTTCTGAAAAAGAAGATCCTTACAAATTAGAATTGCTTTCCAATTTGGAAGATGGTACCATTACTTTTTATACTCAAGGAAATTTCACGGATTTATGTCGTGGACCACATCTTCCAGATACTGGTCCAATAAAAGCAATTAAATTATTGTCAATTGCCGGTGCTTACTGGAGAGGAGATGAAAAAAATAAGCAATTAACGCGTATTTACGGGATTACCTTCCCAAAACAATCCGAGTTACTGGAACATCTAGAAAGATTAGAAGAAGCAAAACGTCGTGACCACAGAAGATTGGGTAAGGAAATGGAATTGTTTACATTTTCTCAGAAGGTAGGTCAAGGTCTACCAATGTGGTTGCCAAAAGGAGCTGCGTTAAGAGAACGCTTGGAATCTTTTTTGAAAAAAGCGCAAAAGAAAGCCGGATATCAGCAAGTAATTACGCCCCATATTGGAAACAAAGAATTATATGTTTGTTCTGGTCATTATGAAAAATACGGAGCAGATTCTTTTCAGCCTATCAAAACTCCAGATCCAAACGAAGAGTTTTATCTGAAACCAATGAATTGCCCGCACCACTGTGAGATCTTCAAATCAAAACAAAGATCTTACAAGGAACTACCAGCGCGTTTTGCTGAATTTGGAACGGTTTATCGTTACGAACAATCAGGTGAATTGCACGGTTTGACGAGGGTTAGAGGTTTTACGCAGGATGATGCTCATATTTTTTGTACTGCGGAACAAGTGAAAGATGAATTTAAAAATGTTATAGATATTGTTCTTTATGTTCTAAAAACACTTGATTTTCATAATTTCAAAGCGCAAATTTCCTTAAGAGATAAAGAAAAAAGTACTAAATACATTGGATCTGATGAAAATTGGTTGCGTGCTGAAAATGCAATTATTGAAGCTGCTGCTGAGAAAAATCTTCCTACTGTTGTTGCCTATGGTGAAGCAGCCTTTTATGGACCTAAATTAGATTTTATGGTTCAAGATGCCTTAGGTAGAGAATGGCAATTAGGAACCATTCAAGTAGATTATAATTTACCAGAAAGATTTGAATTAGAATATATTGGAGCTGATAATCAAAAACACAGACCAGTGATGATTCATAGAGCGCCTTTCGGTTCTTTGGAACGATTTGTTGCTGTTTTGCTAGAACATTGCGCTGGAGATTTTCCTTTATGGCTGACAGGTGACCAATTTATTATACTTCCAGTTTCAGAGAAATTTAATGGATACGCAGAAAAAGTTTCAGAATTCCTAAATAATTACGATATTCGCGGTCTTGTTGACGACCGTAATGAAAAAGTAGGTAAGAAAATACGAGATGCAGAGATAGCAAAAGTGCCTTTTATGCTGATTGTAGGAGAGAAAGAAAATGAATCAAACACTGTGTCCGTAAGGCAAAGAGGTAAGGGAGATGTGGGTGAGTTAGACTTAGATGCATTTGTGAAAGTGGTTCAAACTGAAATTGAAATGGAATTGTCAACAAAAAGTGAAATTAACGAATGAGAAGAAACCCAAGAGTTTTTGTAAAAAGAGAAGAAGAAGCGCAACATCGCATCAATGAAAAGATTTTTGCTACAGAAATCCGATTGATCATTGATGGAGAAGAGCCACAATTAATGTCCGTTTCCAAAGCAATTTCGATGGCTGAGGAACAAGAAATGGATTTGGTGGAAATTTCACCGAATGCTACGCCGCCGGTTTGTAAGATCATGGACTATAAAAAGTTCTTGTACAACCAAAAGCGAAAAAGTAAAGAGTTAAAAGCAAAACAAAGTAAAATTGTGGTTAAAGAAATTCGTTTCGGACCCAATACAGATGATCATGATTTTAACTTTAAATTGGCGCATGCTAGAAAGTTCTTGGAAGAAGGAAATAAAGTGAAAGCTTATGTTTTTTTTAGAGGTAGAACAATCGTTTTTAAAGATAGAGGTGAAATTCTACTTTTAAAGTTTGCGACAGAATTGGCAGATGTTGGAGTAGTAGAGCAGTTGCCAAAATTAGAAGGAAAGAAAATGATCTTAATGATCAATTCAAAAAAGAAATAAATAAAGAAGCTGATAATTGTTTAACAACTAAAAAGTTACGAAATGCCTAAAATGAAAACAAAATCCAGTGCTAAGAAGAGATTCACTATCACTGGAAGTGGAAAGATAAAGCGTAAGCACGCTTTTAAAAGCCACATCTTGACAAAAATGTCTACTAAGCGTAAACGTAATTTGACACATGCAGGATTGGTTAATAAAGCCGATCTTCCAAACATCAAATTACAATTGTGCATGAGATAATAAACATTGGTTTATTAATTGTTTAACCCGATAACGAGTAGAAAGCCTTCTGAGATAGTGAAGCACTTCTTATCAAAAAATTTAAAATTATGCCTAGATCAGTAAATCACGTAGCTTCAAGAGCGAAAAGAAAAAACTTGATGAAGTTAGCCAAAGGTTACTTTGGTAGAAGAAAAAATGTTTGGACAGTAGCGAAAAATGCTATTGAAAAAGGACTTGTTTATGCCTATATTGGTAGAAAACAAAAGAAAAGAAGCTACCGTTCATTGTGGATCACTAGAATTAATGCTGGTGCTAGACAATACGGAATGAGCTATTCTCAGTTTATGGGAAAAGTTAATAAAAGTGGTATCGCTCTGAATAGAAAGGTATTGGCTGATTTAGCAATGAATCATCCTGATGCTTTTAAAGCAGTAGTAGATACAGTTAATAAGTAAGATCAATAGATTATCAGCAAAAGCCATTAGTTTTCTAATGGCTTTTTTAATTTAAATGTATGCTGAAAATAGGAGTTTTAGGTGCTGGGCATCTTGGAAAAATACACATCCAGTTATTAAAGGAAAATAGTAATGTTTTTGATTTAATTGGTTTCTATGATCAAAATACTGAAACAGCTCAATTGGTTTCAGAAAAATATAATATTCCCTCTTTTCCTAATGCCATTGAATTAATTCAAGCAGTTGATGCTGTCTTAATAGTTACTCCAACCAATCAACACTTTGAAGCTGCCTTATCTGCACTAGAAAATGGTAAGCATCTGTTTTTGGAAAAACCAATGGTGGAATCTTCTAGCGAAGCCCTGAGATTGCTTGAAGTGGCAAAAGATAAACATCTTCATACGCAAGTTGGTTTTGTTGAAAGATTTAATCCTGCTTTTTTAGCCGCTGCACCCTTACTTCAAAAGGTTAAGACAATTGATTCTGTCCGGCATGCTATATTTAATCCTCGTGGTATGGATGTTTCTGTGGTACTGGATTTGATGATTCATGATATTGATATTTGTCTATCACTAATTCCTAGTAAAATTATAGAAATAAAGGCCACTGGATCTGCGGTAATAGGACAATCAATTGATACTGCAATAGCTGAACTTATTTTTGAAAATGGTGCTCAAGCGCGATTGAGTGTTTCTCGTGTGCATCAAGAAAATAAACGATTAAGTTATTTTGCCTCAAATGATTCAGTTGTTAAGGTTGATTTCTTGGAGAAAAAATCTTCGACTTTTTCTTTTTCTCCCGTCCTGAATTCAGCATTGAAACCAAATGAAATGGAGCATGTAATAAAATCATTAGAAATGACTCCAATTGTTGTGAATCCGTCGAATGCGCTACTTTCTGAATTGTTATCCTTTGAAGATTCTATTCGTTCAAATGAACCAAGTTTACTCGGTTTAAAGGATGGAGCCAAAGCGCTCGAAGTGGCTGAATTGATTATGGCTGCAATAAACGAGAAAAAATTGTATGCTTAACAATAATTAACTTAGACCTTCGTTTTAAATTCTAGTTTGAAATTATGCAGAAAATCTACTTTTTTCTTCCGCTCTTATTCTTACTCACTGCTTGTGGGAAAAATAATCCTGATCCATCTTGGTTGCAAATTAATGCTTGGACACTGAATGCAAATCCAAATTATGGCGGTGCTGAAGGGTCTTTAAATCATAATATTAGTGAAGCTTGGGTATATGTGAATGATGAAGTTATGGGTGTGTTTCAATTGCCTTGTAAAATTCCAATCTTGAAAGCAGGGACGTTTAATATTAAAGTTATGCCTGCTATTAGGAATAATGGTATCGCTTCCACAAAGAAAATTTATCCATTCTTAGATATTTATGAAATAACTGGAACCTTGGTTCAAAATCAAACCCTTGTCTTATCTCCCTTTACAAAATATAAAGACAATATTTCTTTTACTATTGAAGATTTTGAGGATATTAATTCATCGCTAATTCCAGATCCAAATACCTCAGCAACTAATTATCAATTATCCAATACCAATTTAGAGTGGTTCAATGGGAATTATTACGCTAAAATAAATTTAAATGCTGTCGATTCTACCTGGGTGGCCTATACCAATTGGACTTCCTTTATTGTAAAAGGTAAGGATGCATATCTCGAAGTAGATTATCATACCACCAATAAAATTGTTACAGAACTCATAGAAATTTCACCGTCTGGTACTGTTCCACGAATTAATTATGGAATGAATGCACAAGATCCTAGCACGGTTACTTGGAAAAAAATATATATTGATCTAAAAGAATTGATCGCCGCAAGTGCAAGTGGCGCTTATTTTGAACAGGGATTTATAGCAACGCTCGATTCTGGTAAAACCAATACGCAAATTTTGATTGATAATATTAAACTAGTTCATTTTTAAAATTAATAATGAAGGGAAAGGGTAAGTGGTTGTTTTTGATAGTTTTTTTGGATTGGTTGGTTTCAACAGTTGTTTGGTGTTTGTTTTTCTTTTTTCGTAAAACCTGGATAGAAGGAAAAGAATTTCGCATTGATCAAAATTTCATCTCCGGAATTATTGTTGTTCCATTAGTGTTATTATTAATTTATTATTTGCAAGGTACTTATCTGCAAATTAGGAGAATGTATCGGGTTAAAATTCTTCAATTAACTTTTATTGCTTCTCTTACAGGCTCCTTAGTAATTTTCTTCTCGCTACTTTTAGATGATGAAGTGACTAATTATCAGATGTATTATCGTTCATTCGCGCTCCTTTTTACGCTTCATTTTTGTTTGTTGTTTACCATTAGGTTTTCTTGGGTTTCTGCATTGATTTATCATTTGCGTAAACCAGGTCAGGGTTTTCGCACCGTTATTATCGGAGGAAGTGATAAGGCAATCGATATATATAATGAATTGTCTCAGCAAAAGAACTTAGTCAATCATCTTATCGGATATATTAATATCAATGGAGTAGACAGAAGCTTAGAGAACTATTTACCTTACTTGGGACATTCTGATCAATTGGAACTACTACTTTCCAACAATCAAGTCGAAGAGGTTGTTATTGCTATTGAAAGTTCAGATCATAGTAGAATTCAAAAAATTATTTCTCGTATTCAAGATGGTAAATTAAAAATAAATATTTTACCGGATATGTTTGAACTCTTAGCGGGTTCCTTAAAAATGACCAATATATACGGTACTTTACTTCTTGAAATTATTAATGATGGAATGCCTGTGTGGCAAAAAGCACTTAAAAGATTTATGGACATTGTAATTTCTTTAATTGCTTTTATTGCTCTTATTCCTTTATATATTATTTGCGCCATTGCTGTCAAACTTTCTTCACCAGGTAATATTTTCTTTCTTCAAACTAGAATTGGACAGAATGGTAAGCCTTTTCAAATTATTAAGTTTAGAACGATGTTTGTGGATTCGGAATTGAAAGGCCCTCAACTTTCTTCCTCAAATGATCCCCGGATTACTAAAATTGGTCGCTTTATGCGAAAAACGCGTTTAGACGAATTCCCTCAATTCTTAAATGTGATTCTTGGACAAATGTCTCTTGTTGGCCCTCGTCCAGAAAGACAATTTTATATCGATCAGATTATTAAAATTGAACCTCAATATATTCATTTAACAAAGGTTAGACCAGGAATTACTTCTTGGGGACAAGTTAAATATGGTTATGCGGAAAATGTAGAGCAAATGTTGGACCGCATGAAGTTTGATTTGCTATATCTTAAAAATAGAAGCATTGCCCTTGATTTAAAAATAATGTTTTATACCTTAGCTATCGTTATAAAAGCCAAAGGGAAATAATGAATTCAAGGAGAACTTTTGTAAAATCAATTGGCTTGTTCGGTCTTGGTTCTCTATTGCTATCGTCTTGTCAAAAACTGGGCTTACTGCGTCCAAAAAAATTCAAAGGAAAAGTCATCGTAATAGGAGGTGGGGCAGCAGGAGTATATGCTACATATCTTTTTAAAAAGCAAGGGATTGACGTGACACTCTTGGAAGCTTCTGACACGATCGGAGGTAGAATGGGAAAACTTCTTGGTTTTGCAGATTATCCTATTGACCTTGGTGCTCAATGGATGCATGGTCGCGCTAGTATCGTTGGAGAGATCGTTGCTAATGGTAATGTTCAAATAACTAATGATAATACAGAATATTCCTATTGGTTCCAAAATCAAATGCTCACCAGTTTACCCAAGGATATTTCAATTTTTGAAGGCGATGGCTTACCTGATGTTAGTTTTGAGCAATATGCAAGTGATCAAGGTTTTTCCGCTGACTATCTACCCATAGTGGAAAGTTTGGCTGGTGATTATGGTGCAGACGCAAGTGACTTGTCTGTTAACATGACAAATTTCGAAGAGTCGAATTGGTCGAGTGGGGACGAAGATTATAAATTTAAAGAAACCTATTATGATACGATTATTTCAAATTTTGGAAATCAAATTGCAGCTTTAGTAAAAACTCAAAGTGTTGTCAATCATATTGATTATGCTCTTGATCAAGTTACAGTATCTTGTGTCAATGGACAAGTTTATACTGCTGACAAAGTACTAATTACGGTTCCTATTACGGTGTTACAAAGTTCTGATATTCAATTCAATCCAATCTTACCAATAAACAAAACCATCGCCTTTTCTAAAATAGGAATGGGGCCAGGAATGAAAGTGTTTCTTAAGTTTTCGAGTAAGTTTTTTGCAGATAATATTTATGGTGGAACAGTCTGTGCAGCTTATTTTAATGACGATATTGGAAAAGTGACAAATGATTTTGTACTGATTGCTTTCGTTATGGGAAATCAAGCAGCAACATTGTCTGCACTTCCTAATGATGCCGCTATAGTTTCTGCATTGCTTGCCGAGTTAGATCTAATGTATAATGGACTAGCCACCAGTAATTTCTTGGACGCTTTTGTTCAAGATTATTTAAAAAAACCATTCATTCGAGGGGCTTATTCATATTCTAAATTGGGAATAGAAGAAACTTCTCGCACCACTGCATCACAATCAATTGATAACAAATTATTTTTTGCCGGAGAAGCAATGAATTTAAATGGTCACCATCAAACAGTTCATGGTGCTGTTGAAACTGGTTTTAGAGAGTTTAGCAATATAATGGAATTGTCATGAAGTTAATTTGCTGTGTATTTTTCTTTATTTTTATTAATTCGGTTTCTTTTGGACAATTTTGGCGCTTTGGTTCAGCATATGAATTTCTATACAATGAAGATTGGAATAAAGCCACTCAATTGTACAATACAGCAAGACCATTTCTAGAAAATAAGCAAAGACTAGTTGAGCATGGAATTAATTTAAATGTGGCGCACTATGGAAAATTAAAGCAATCCGAACGAAAGTTTATTTCCGCTAATTATTCTTTTTATGAAGTAAAAACGATCAATCCATTTCTGATAACAAGGGTAGCCATGCACATGCTTTTGATAGATTATAATCTTAAAAGTTCAGATTGGTGGATAGATCACCCTCTTTACTTTAGTTATGGTGCTGGAATTAGAACGAATGTTACCACACGAAATATACTTGATGATCCTATTACCGATGAAGCTTATCCAATGTATTCAGGTGGAATTGGGCTAGAAATGAATGTTTCTGCGTCGTATGATTTTAAGATGACATCTGGACTATTTATTTCACCATTTCTCAAATGTTCTTTGTCTCCTTTATATTTTTCTCCAACAGCTGAAAAAACGCTAGCGCTTACGCAAGGCATGTCTACCTCCAAATGGTCCAATATGGTTGTCTTCCAACTAGGGATGCAAGTTGCTTGGCCGGAGAAGAACTAATGCTAACGAAAAAACAAAAAAAACAGCTCCCTTTTTGGTAAATATTTTCACTTAAAATTATAACAAAAGATTTTATGGTGAAAATGCGATCAGTCAAAAATGTAATATTAATTTTTTGTTTTGGAAGAAAGAAGCAACTGGTATTTTTCATCTTTTTCTTTGACGAGAAACCGAAGTAATTCATTTTCTTTCTCGTATTGAGATAATCTTGAATCTTTGGTATCTAAGCTAAATCGCTGCGAGTAGATAGCAAAAAAATTATAATCCAAAGCGATGCAGATTTTCTCTAATAATACTGTGTCGATTGAACTACGTAAATAAATTTTATACACGTTGGGTTCCGAGACATTAAGTATCTCTGAAAGTTGCGCTACTCGCATTCTTTTGCGCTTAACTTGCTCTTTTACTAACTGCCCAATGTGAATGGTCGACATCGTACAAAGCTAATGTACTTAAATAATTCTCAAAAATTTTAAAAATAGTATAGCTATAATTTAAATATAGTTAAATAATTATTATATTTGATAATATTATAAAATAAACTATATGATAAATATAAAAAATATATCTTTATTACTAGTATGTGTACTAATTAGTTTTAAATCAATCAGTAAGAAACAAGTTTATGTGAAAAGCTATTATAATCAGTATGGCACATATGACGCTCCAAATTATCGTACTATTCCAAACAACTCGATAAACGATAATTGGATTGCTAAACCAAACTATAACCCAATTATAGAAAAGCAGGAAACTGAAAAGCCTTCTATATCTTATTATAACAATTACAATTACAAATAACCATCTTAATCAACAGCTTGCTAATAATTACAATTACAACTATTATTCACCTTATTAATTAAATCTAACCTTAAAAATTAACACTATGAAAAAGTTATTATTACTTCTATTATTACCACTATCTCTAACTACTAATTCTGTTCAAGCGCAAGAGTTTAGCAATGGAGACAATTATTTACAATTTGGTTATGGATTTGGTTTAGGATATGGGCGTTTACTAAATTCTTATCAGGCTTATAATGGTTACAAATTCTCAGGATTTGGCCCCGTTAATGTAAGCTTTGAACATGCAGTATCTGACCATATTGGTCTTGGATTCAGCCTTTCTTATTCTACCTATGGTGCTAAATGGTATGATGGACAAAATTTCAACTATTCCTACCGATGGAATACTCTTGCGATAATGGCGCGAGGAGCATATCATTTTTCGGTACGAAACGACAAATTTGATCCTTATATCGGAATTGGATTAGGCTTTTTAAAATATGGATACAAATGGACCTCAAGTGACCCAACTTTCAATGAGGCCAACAATACGGTTTCATTGGGTACTCCGCTCGGATATCAATTTTTAGGAGGACTTCGATACATGTTCTCTGATAATGTTGGTGGTTTTGTAGAAGTGGGTTATGGCTTGTCTGCAGCAAATTTTGGGTTGACAATGAAGTTTTAAGGATGAAGAAGTTATTTCTACTCGTTAGTATTTCAATTTTATTTTTGGGATGTGATGACGAAACTCAACCTTCCGGAGGTGGACAAGCGAGGATTATATTAAATTGTTCGCCAGCAACAGGAATTGAAGTAATTCAACTTCAGACTCCTGGTGGTTTTTTGTATATGCCAGGATCAACAGATCTATTTACTGTCACAAAAGGTCAATCATTGGTGTGCCATCAAACGATTGGATATCATCCATCATGCAAGCCTATTGAAATTAAATTCGAGCTTAACGGAACTGTGGTTGATACGAGAAATTTTAATATGGGGGGGTATGACAATATCACATGTCCTGATGGAATGGAGAAATCATGCACTTTCATTGTACCGTGAGCAGTAAGTTGTATAGTTTGATCAATAATACCGTGGCGGTAATTTTAGATTTTTATTAAATTCAAAATGAATAAAATCAGTTTCTTTCTATTCTTTACGAATATTTATTTTGGGCTAATTCACTTATATCCCAGATGATGCATTTGAAGCTTACCTTGAATTAATTACTTTAAAACTTAAATAAAAATCTCAAAAAATATTAAACATGAAATTTTTCTTTTTTCAATTGGCCTTAGTTATTAATTTCATTTCCATAGCCCAACAATTTACTCAAATTAGTGATATAAATCCTGGGACTCCAGGCTCAAACCCTGATAATTTCACCCAACTTAACAATGATTTAATTTTTACTGCATCAACAAATCCGGGTACTAATTTAAATAGTATTTATAAAAGTGATGGAAATGTAACATCATTGTTAATGAATATCACACCTCAACCCGATTTTGTAAAATCATTAGGTATGTTATTTTTTAAAGAAATGGTATACAATCAAGGAACGTATTCATATAAATTATGGAAAACAGATGGAACTGTAGGAGGTACTGTACTTGTAAAAGATTTTAATAGTAAAGCATACAATTCCAATCTTTGTGAAATGAATGGAATGATATATTTCATAACATCCTACCCAGACTTAGTTTGGGGTAATACAATTCATGAATTATGGAAATCAGACGGTACTTTAAATGGAACTGTAATGGTTAAGAATTGGACAAATTCAGGTTTTGGTAATAGCATAACCATAAGATCATTTGGTAATAAAATATACTTTTCCGGTAATGAAAGTGATGGAACCTTAGGTGGGACAATTCAAACCGGGGTTCTTTTACCCCTTATTAGTCAATCTTGTATATTAAATAACCTGATATACTATCGTGGTAATGATGGAAAAATATGGAAAACTGATGGCTCTTTAGCAGGTACCCTACAAGCTGTTGATTTCCCCGTTCCATATTCGGCAAATTTTTATTCAATAAATGGGTGGATATATTTTTCAGGAGGTTATAATGGTATTGGATTGCCAGGAAATGAATTATGTAAAACAGATGGTACTTTAGTAAATACTTCCATGATAAAAGATATTTATTTTGGTTTTAATTCATCAAATCCAAAAGAATTTATTGATGTTAATGGTACAATCTTTTTTATAGCTGATAATGGCATAAATGGAAAAGAGTTGTGGAAAACAGATGGTACTACAGGAGGCACAGTTTTAGTAAAAGATATATACCCTGGAGCCAATGATTATATTCAAGAGTATCAAGGGATTAAACATGATAACCAGCTTTACTTTTATTTAAGAAATCAGCAATTTATGAATAATACGGGTATATGGAAATCTGATGGTACTAGCATTAACACTGTCCTTGTTCAACCTTTCGCAGATTCCCTTTTAGAAATGTTGGAAATAAATTGTAACTTATTTCTGTCTGCAGATAATTTGAGTATGAGCTGGGGAAATAATCAAAATTCTGAATTGTGGTGTGACACAAGTAATTGCACTTACCTTGGTTTAAATGCAATAAATGAATTAAAACTATCTCAAGTTTACCCCAACCCAACTTCCTCCGAAATCACCATCTCTTCTGAAAAGTTCTCCAACGAAGCGTATACACTTTGCGACCAAATGGGAAGAATTGTTGGCTCAGGGAAATTAACCGGCACCAACACCAACATTTCGATGAGTTCTTTGAGCAAAGGAATTTACTTACTGAAGGTGGAAGGAGATTACGAGGCTGCGATGGTGGTGAAGGAGTAACGCACTATTTAATTTATTAATTATGAAAGAAATTATTACTCTTCTATTCTTTACGAATATTCTTTTTTTGGCTAATGCACAACTCACTTATATCCCAGATGATGCATTTGAAACTTACCTTGAATCTACTTTTCCAAATTGTTCCAATGGGGGAATTGACGATTATGTTATAGCATCTGAGGTAATAGGGACTTTGAATATTGACAACATACCGATACAAAATATTACAGGAATAGAAAATCTTAAATACTTACATAGCATAAAATTCTATAATTGTACATATTTAACAGCTGTTGACCTTAGCAGTGTGAATATCAACGATGTCAATATAAACAACTTCATTGGTACAAATTATGAAGGAATGTCTGTTACCGTATACAATTGTCCAAATGTATCATTTATCAAAATGCCTCAGGGTCATTTATATAATATTGGTATATTCGATAACCTATACTCATTAATCTCGGTCGAATTTAATAATTCTAATATTCTTATTCCTTTTGGTGGTCTTTTACTGCATGGTGACGAGGCACCTAATTGGACACAAATAGATCTTTCAATGGTTCCAATTGAATATGGCTTTGGTGTACTTCAATTCGTTGGTAATTTTCAATGTGTTTTTCTTGATAATAACAGCTATTTAAATTGGCAGAATCTAACATGTGAATATGGAAAATCATCAAATAGTATTATGTGTGTTCAAATTGAAAACCCGGGATATGCACAAAATGCATGGCCAAGTATTTCAGGAGTAAATTATTCAGTACAATGTAACAATTGTGCAGCAGGAACTAATAACCAAGAAGTAAATGCAGATATTTCAATTTACCCCAACCCAACTTCCTCTGAAATCACCATCTCTTCTGAAAAGTTCTCCAACGAAGCGTATACACTTTACGACCAAATGGGAAGAATTGTTGGCTCAGGGAAATTAACCGGCACCACCACCAACATTTCGTTGAGTTCTTTGAGCAAAGGAATTTACTTACTGAAGGTTGAAAGAGATTACGAGGCTGCGATGGTGGTGAAGGAGTAACAAATTATTTAATTTATAAACAAAAGGAATCATGAACTTTATAAAAACAATTTTAATAATTTTTATATTAACGATTTCGAGCAAGATATTTAGCCAAAACTGGGGGCCTGCAACACCTTTCCCGGGTGCAGGATTAAATATTGTTGGACAAGGTGCTCCCTATATTTCTAAAATATACAACTTTAATAATGAAATGATTGTTAGCGGTTTGTTTAATAGTATAGGCGGGATAGTTGCGCACAGCATTGCAAGTTGGAATGGAGCAAGTTGGAATTCTGTCGGGCCTGGTAATTTCTTAACAACTAGTACAGCTGTTAATGATATGATTGAATATAATGGCAATTTATACATAACTGCGGATAAACTATATAAATGGGATGGAAATTCATTTTCAAATTTTTTCTTTTTATATAATAACCAAAATCAACCAGTTCGTGGTACAGACTTACATGTGTTTAACAACGAATTATACATTAATAATAGCAATGCAAATACAGGTGGTGGATTGATCAAATTTGACGGTAATAGTTTTCTACATTTAAATGATGGAACCAATGATGAAGGAAGTATTCACTGTATTGAGGATTTTAACGGTGAATTATATGTTGGTACATCTCAAGGATTGTTTAAATACCAACAAAATAGCAATTTCATAAATTGTAATGGAATCGTTTCCGCAACACCAGAAATTTTAGATTTAGAAAATTATAATGGCGATTTATATGCTATTGGATATTTAAGTTCTATAGGTGGTATTACAGTTAATAATTTTGCCAAATACAATGGCCAATTTTGGCAGAATATATTATTGCCTGGAACCTTCCATCCCGAATTTCATCTTGGAGCATCCCCCGATTTGTCAACTTATTCAAATCATTTCTCTAAAATAGGGAACGACTTGTTTTTATCAACCCTGTTTTGGCCTACTCCTCCTTACCCGAACTTTGACATAAACCCTGTTGTAAAATTCGATGGGACTCAATGGCATGATTTAAGTCTTAATTTTCCTGCTAATGGATGGGGTTTTTGTGTAAATGAATATAATAACGAACTTTTTTGTGGCGGATTTTTTGAATCCTTTTCCTCTCCTTTTAATACATATACTAATTGTATCGCAAAACTTTATAACAGTTCAGAATTAGAAGAAAATATTCCGATAAATTTTACATCTAAACCCAACCCAACTTCCTCCGAAATCACCATCTCTTCTGAAAAGTTCTCAAACGAAGCGTATACACTTTGCGACCAAATGGGAAGAATTGTTGGCTCAGGGAAATTAACCGGCACCACCACCAACATTTCGTTGAGTTCTTTGAGCAAAGGAATTTACTTACTGAAGGTTGAAGGAGATTACGAGGCTGCGATGGTGGTGAAGGAGTAAAACTTATAAATAATGAAGCTAATACTGTGTATATTTATTACCTCAATCGGATTAAGCCATGCACAGAATTGTCCTAATTCAAACTTTTCATTTAACAACTTTAATAATTGGAACGGCACTAGCGGTACTGTACCACAAAACGGAGGAACACCTTATGATATTCCAGGTTTTGTAGTAGGACAACATGAAATAATAAGTACGCCTGGCTTGGATCCCAATACAGGTAATGTCTTAAGTTTCCTTCCTCCCGGGAGCAACTTTGTCTGCAAATTAGGTAATGATATTCCTAATTATGGTGCTGAAAGCATGAGTTTTTTAATTACGGTTGATCAAACCAACCGATTATTTATATATGAATATGCATTGGTCTTGCAAGCTCCTGGTCATTTGCCTATACAGGAACCTAGGTTTATTGTAAAAATAACGGATGTAAATGGAAACATCCTTCCAGGAGATTGTTCCTTCTATGAAACTTATGGGAGCGACCCTAATAATAATTTTACCAATTTTGGTGTTGTTGCATTTTCAACATGGAAAGATGTTGCAATCGACTTAACCCAATACCTAGGACAAACTTTGAAAATACAATTCACTACTCTTGACTGCAGTCTTGGAGCACATTTCGGTTATGCCTATCTAACTGCTAGCTGTGGACCATTTGCAATCGATATTGATCAACAATGCAATGGTGATATTACACTCAATGCGCCTCCAGGATTTCAAAGTTATCTATGGAATCCTGGTGGGTATACTACTTCATCCCTTACTTTAAATAATCCTCCGAGTGGTAATTATACTTATTCTTGCTTATTAACACCATTTACTGGTCTCTCATGTGTAACAGCTATTGATACAAGTTTTAATTTCATTTCTGCACCAAGTGTTTCTTTGAACGACACAATAATTTGTATGGGCGAGAGTGTGCTGCTGAATGCGATTACGACTGAAGTTGGAGGTGTTTTTAATTGGCCACAGATTAATTCATCAAATTCTAGTGTGTGGGTATCACCTCAAGTAGACGCAAACTATATCGTCACTTATGCGGCACTAAATGGCTGTATATACAGCGATACTTCTTTTATTTCCGTAAATGAATTACCCGAAATGTTTATGCCTAACATTTCAATTTGTAACGGTGATTTTTTTGAATTGAACCCAATCCCAAATTGGTATATTTATAATTGGTCTTTAGGATTAACGAATAACACCCCTATCTTATTAAACAGTAATATATCACCAACAGTAGAAATCATTAACCCTATTTCAGGCTGCAAGAACTACGATACAATAAGTATTGTTATTAATCCTTTACCCCAAGCAAGCTTTAATTACGATTGTGAAGCCTTCCCGCCATCATTTATTAATTCATCCTTAGGTAGTCTTTTATCACATTGGGAATTCAATGGTAACACTTTCGATCTTGAATCACAAGTCCCTTTAATTATCTCAAATTTTGAGTCGGAAGATATTACGCTTACCTTAATCGCAGAATCAGAATTTGGATGTAAAGATTCAATTTCACGCAAAATTATACTTGCCAATTTTTGCTATGTTCCTAATACTTTTACTCCTGACGGAGATGAATACAACAATGTATTCGTGCCAATTTTCAATAATTATTTCAGTATTTCAGATTATGAATTAACTATTTTTAATAGGTGGGGTGAGCTTATTTTTACTTCATACAATCCCATAATAGGATGGGATGGGGTTGTTATGAAAAATTCAAAAAAAGCACAAGATGATGTTTATACTTGGTGCCTTAAATATAATGATATGAGTTGCCCGAAACGTAAGGAACTTATTGGTCATGTTTCGCTAATTAAATAAAATTTATTGGTCAAGCTATTAAATCCATTGCGCCACTAAAATTAAACTAAGCTTGAAATCTATTTCTGTATCCAACTAATTTCTGACAAACTGCTTTCGGCTTTACTCGTTGCGCATTGTCAAACTTAAGTAACGCCTAGCGGATAATCAAAGGCTTATTCCAAATTTTTGTATCTCCTTGAATGCTGAGTAAATAGGTTCCCGACTTTGCTTGTCCTAAAAATAATTGTACCGTTCCTTCACCTTCTTCTTCCAAAATTAATTTTCCTTGCGCATCAAAAAGTTTGATTTTTGAATTTGGAATACTGCTAATTGTGATGTATCCTTCCTTACTGGCTGGATTGGGAAAGACAACAATTTCGAATTCTTCCTGTTCTTGAATTTCTAAGGGATCACTAAGATTTATATTGTCAATAAAAAGTGAATTGCCAAATCTGCCAAGATTTCTAAAGGCTATTTGCAAGTTAGGAACCCCATTGTATGCGATCAAATTGATACTGTCGGTGCGCCATTCTGTGGCACTTGGCGTGTAAAAACTTTGAATATCAGGTGCTGTAGCGAGGTCTGTTCCTCCTTTATAATACACTTGTTGGTAGCTGACGCCACAATCAGTAGAAACCATTACGGCCAAGGTATCGGAGTATCCACTTCCCCAGCGGGCATAGGCAACATCAAAACTCAGGTATGGATTAGTGCTAATTGCATTGGCATCAAAATTTACAATCAAATCATCGTATGATCCTTGAGAGTCGATATCGTAGTTGTTAAAAAGAGCAGATTGTGTTGAACTTCCATAACCTCCAACTGTCGAAGAAAGTGACCACGCCCCTCCATTATCCTCATTGGCAATAGACCAACCTGAAGGAATGAAGTTTCCTTCAAAGTTTTCATTGATATAAGACGGTAAATTATAATTACTCACTTGAACATACAAACTATCGGTATCCGTATTTCCATTCGCATCTGTTATTTGTAAAACGGCCAAATGACTTCCAACTTGACTGAACAACACAGATGGATTTCTATTGGTAGATGCAGCAGGTGATCCTGTAGGGAAAGTCCAATTCCATTGCGCGTTGATATGATTTAAAAAGGAATGGTCTTCAAAATAAAAGGAGTCAAGTGCGCAAATGGAAACTAAACTTAATTTATCTACATTGATTCGAGCAATAGGCAAGAGTGGTATTTGGTTTAAATTAGATTCCCAAATTCCTTTACCGTAAGAGGCCAATCTGATTTTATTATCTCTATAAAATGGTCTCAATATATTTCCATTGGTAAATGTGGGCAAACCTGCATTGTCAATGACCCAATTACTGGTGTTATTCCGATAGTAAACAGCTTTATTTGTAGCGGCATACAATCCACCATCGGTTCCTGCAATATACACTAATGATTGAATCGATTCATTATTCAAAGCGGCATTGCTGTGATTGGCCCAAGAGGTTCCACCATTGATCGTTTTAAAGACTTTTGAGCCATTTGATCCATCAGGGTAAGCAATATACAATTCATCCGAATTCAAAGGATTTAAAGCTAAAAGCATACGACGACTGTTTCCTGCAGGAAGCGTTAAACTTGTCCAAGAGATTCCACCGTCAATAGATTTCCATAATTTCCCAACATTTCCTGAAGCTGGTTGCTGATTTAAATAAAGTATGTTTGGATGATTAGATCCTTGCTCTATATATTTGACTTGATCATTGACACTTGTTCCGAAGGTATAGAGTAAATTGAAAGACGCTCCGCCATCGGTAGTTTTCCAAATCGCATTCTCCCTTCCTAGGTAGCCAATATTATAACAATTGGGATGAAATTCAAATTCACTTGATTCTGCTGCGTAGTAGGATTCATTTGGGGCAGAACCAAAAGGAGCTCCAAAAATCGGATCAGTCAATTGTGCAGGAATCATTTTGCCTCCTATATCTGAATAATAGGTTTTTCTGTTGATTCCAGGATTAACATAACCTGTTGGCGCTTCGCCACCACCGAGTTCTAAAAAATTCCCGCTTCCATAGTTTTCATGATAGGCTAGGTTTCCATTGTGGTACAATCCACCAACTAATACATCTTCATTCCATCCGCTTCCGAATCCCCAATAATCTGAACCGTGCACACCGGACATTTTAAAGGAATATTGTGAAGTGAAAAAATCTGTTGATTTATAAATTCCACCATCTGTGGAGATCCATGTGGTATTTCCAATAACTCTAAAATCTTGATTGTCGACATGCATGCCTAATGGTCCACCTACATATCCTGAAACGGAAGTGAAAGTCAATCCACCATCTAAGGATCGATATAGGTTGAGTCCACCGATTAAGATCTCATCTGCATTGGTTGGAGATGCCGCAATCGCACAATTATAAAACCCTTGATGGTAAAGCCAAGTTGCCCAACCTATAGCTAAATTCACATGGTTGGCATCATATGGTCCACCATCAATACCTTGAGGATTTATCCACGATTGACCTGAATCATCACTTCTGTAAATACCAATAAAACCATAGTCATTGGTTTTTGCTTCACCAATTAAGTAGACATAAACTCGATTGGGATTGGCAGGAGTAAGACCAATTCTTGCGCCGCCATCTGTTCTTCCAGCGGCTGTTGAAGCATACCAGCCAGTTGATTGTATTTGCCAAGAAGATCCAGCATTAGTTGACTTATAAAATTCGCAGATGAGTAAACTTGGATTGTCTTTAACCAAGTACATTTCGTTGCTGTTATTGGTTTTGCATTTTATATCAAAGCAAGCGGTGTTGTAAACTTGTGTCCATGTGGTTCCACCATCTGTTGAACTATAAAGACCTTTGTCTGTCGCAGCAAAAACTAGAAGTTCATTTCCAGGATTGATAAGGATTTCGTTTACACCAAAATTTGTTTGGGGAAGCACATTAGTCCAAGAAGTTCCGCCATTGGTCGAACGAAAAACACCTTTATTTCCTCCTGCAAATAAAATATTTGGATTGGTTGGACTAATTTCAACAGCAGAAACACCACTTCCGAAATCTAGAGACATAGAGCTGTTGGTCCAATTTTGCCCACCGTTTGTGCTGGTATATACTTCTCCAGGTTCAGTTCCACAAAGCATGAAATTCGGTTGTGCCAGACATTGATCTACTGAATACACATTCGTTTGACCAGAGCCTTGCGTGTTATTTTCTTGATAATTCGTGATCGGACCAACAACAGACCAATTAGAACTTTTATTTTGACTTTGTTTTTTCAAAAAAGTTTGATCGATGAGTGCTTGTTCTTCAGGTGAATAAACAATAGGGAATCCTTGATCATCCAATTGAGCAATATACTTGCGCTTCCATCTTTTAAAATATTGGGTATGGTAATTTTTTTCATAGGTATGAGTCCTGTAATAATCCGTATATAAATTAGACACCTCAAGCACATTGGGATGTTCACCATACATCTTTTGAGCCCATAGGGGTAGGGTAGCAATTTCTATAGCGGATGGGATTTGTTGCGCTTTTATAAAAAAGGAAGTTGTTAGCAAACAAATTAATATGAGATATTTCATGTTGATAATTTAGAATCTAAAGATATGGAAAACTTGATTAATGGTTGTTTTTAGTTTAATAAATAAAATGATTCTGATTAATCATTGAAAGTTTATTTACGCATAATTCGAATAATTAATTAAAAAACAGTAGATTAGATGAAAATAAAAATAATGAGTGGAGTTTAGATCCCACATAAAAAAACAGCGAGTAATCTGAAAATCGAAAAGAGTAGGAAGAAATTTTAAACTAAAAAAAATGAAAAAATTAATATTAACTTTTAGCATACTTTTTTTGTTAGTGTTCTCTTCTTTTGGACAAACTTCCAAATTTGTTGGTGTTTATAGATGTAGTAATGAAGATATTGTTAGATTAAATTCAGATGGAACAGGAAAGTTTTTAATTTCTTATGTTTCAGATGAAGTAGTTTCTATTAAATGGTCTGAATATGATAATTCAATATCAATGTCACCTACTGATGAAGAGCAAAAATATATGATTATGCCACAAAATATGACTTTTAGTATTTCTAACGGTAAAAGTATTTTATCTCACAGGACAATGGGACCAACTTTTGTTTATATTAAAGATTAATCAATTTATTCATAAATTACTTTCTTACATAAAGTATCATAGTTAAATCAATAAAGTGGAGTCTAGAACCCACTAAAAATAACAGCGAGTAATTTGAAATTTAATAAGAGTAATAACAAATTTTAAACTAAAAAAAATGAAAAAATATATAATATGCTTGTTACTCTTATTTATCATTCTTCAAGTTTATTCTCAAGATATTCAGTCGAAGGAACAAAATATCAAGGTTTTGCAAGAGAAATATCAAAAAGTATATCTTGGAGATAAGTTTTATGAATTATATGATAATTGCTCAAACAATAATAGTATTGACAGTTGCTGGAAAATTGGCTTGTGGTGGGATTACGATGAACAAGACTTTTCTAAAGTAAGTTCTTCAAAAATGCATTTTTACTATTTCCCAAAAACATCACTTTTATGTCAAGATGTAACTTTTTATGAATTAACACCAAATTCAAATTTAGTTTGGCAATACAAAGACAAAAACATTACGATATCGGCTCGGATGATTTCTGTGGAATCTTCATTTGGCTATCAATTAACTGATATCCGAATTACGAATACTTCAACTGAATCCTGTTTTAGTCCAAAAACTTTATTTAAGAAAATTAATTAATCCAATTAAAGAAGCTGATTAAACAACAATTAAATATTAAAACATGAAAAAAATATTTACACTAGTACTCATGATGCTGTTTTTCGCAGTGGCTCATGCACAATCAAATACAGTTGCTAAATTTATTATCGTTGAAACTATGGATGAGTATGAAAATCCTATGTCTGAAATATACGTGCAATACAAAGAAAAGAAGATCCAAATTGAAACCCTTCATGGAAGTGCAAGTATCGTGGATAAAAGCGAATTTTATTCAGGGGTCCCATTAACTGCAATTTCTGCATGTGGAGCATGGTGGGCTGGAGCTGGTGACTATTATTATATAGTACCTTCAGTTAAAGGTGTTGCTCTGTACCATGGCTGGCAAGAAGAAGGGCAAGAAGTTGAAGGTTTTCACTGGGAATTTCTTCAAGAAATAAATTAGTATAATTTCAACAATTAATTATAATTGTAACATGCGTATTATTATTGTTTTCTTCTTTGTGTCGTATACATTTCTCTCTTTTTCTCAGGTTAAAAGTACTACGCTTCCACAAGAATTTTTTGGGGATTGGTGCTATTCACTTGAAGAGAATTTAGCTGAACATTACACCGGAATTGCTGATTTTAACTTGATTAATGTTGATGGTTTGTTAACCCTTTCCTTCGGTACTGACATGGGTGGATATGATTTGAAAGTGAAAAAAGAAAATGAAAATTATATAATTAATTATAAAGCGCGTTCTGAAGGAGAAGAGTGGGATGCATCTCTGATGATTTACATTTTAAACAATAATTTATATATAGATTTGGAAGCTCCATTTAACAAAGACGAAGCGACAAAAATGAATAAATGTGAAATGTAGTTCAAGACTTCTTCCTTAAATTATTGATGCGAAGTATTTAATTAAATTGTGGATTAAATTCCAACTCTCATGTTATACCACGGAAATACTTAGAAAAAAGTTTAACTTTATGCTATGTTATCTGCGCAACAGGAAAATATCATTAAATCTATTACCCAAAGAATTAAGCCTACACTTGTAGGTGTATTTGGTTCTTATGCTCGCGGAGAAGAAAATGATAAAAGTGATCTCGATATATTAATTGATTTCGATACGAAAGTTAATCTTATTGAGTTGATTGGTATGGAGCAAGAGCTTTCAGAGTTACTTGGAATCAAAGTAGACTTGATTACTTTACGATCAGTAAATGCATATTTGAAACCTTACATAGAGTCGGATTTAATTAGACTGATATGAAAAAAGATCCTATTATTTATATTGCTCATATTAGCGATTGCATTTCTAGGATAAAAATATATACAGAATGTATAGATGAAACTGGGTTCTTACAGAATAATCTTATTCAAGATGCTGTAATTCGAAATTTTGAAATCATCGGTGAAGCAACGAAAAAAATAAATGAGAATTTTCGTTCAAAGTACCCAGAAATTGAATGGAAGAAGATCGCTGGAATGCGTGACAAATTAATTCATGATTATATTGGAGTGGATCTTTGGGCAGTTTGGGGTGTTGTTGAGAATATTATTCCAACACTAGATCTAAAAATCAAAGAAATTATAAAGAAAGAGAAGGAGGTTTAAATTCAATTAATCTAATCTAATACGATCCTCCAATTACCTTGAAATATCAACCTTTGAAATTCTAATTATTCTTCCCTTAGTGCTCGAAGCATAAATAAATTTTTTATCCGAACATATACTAAAGCAGTTTTCATTGCTGAGTTGAATCCAAGTAGCTCCGTTGTCTTTCGAATAATCTATTCCATTGGTCCCGCAAGTATAATAAACACCATCGGTGTAATAAACACAGGAACGATATCCGTATGGTCCAATAGTGGAACAACTCCAATGTAATCCACCATCTTGAGTTATAAAACAATTTTTTTCCTTTGAATTCGGCGCAAGGTAATCCCCTCCGACGACAATCCCATTGTTATTGTCTTTAATGGCCAATGAAAAAGCACCACTGGCATTACTGTTCTTAAAAGGAAGTTCGCACTGGATCCATGTTTGACCTTTGTCTAAGCTCTTAAAAAAGCGCGATTTTTCTCCACCAGAAACAAAATAATAAACTCCATTTTTGATGTGAACCGTACTTCCGCTTGCTGCAAATCCAGCTTCTCCATCGAAAGAGGACAGATTAGGGGTTGTTTTCTCCCAATGTTTCAAATCACTTGAATGAAATAAAGAAAATGTATTGTCAACTGGATCGCCCATGACGAATGCCTCTTTATTTTCAATTGCCATTCCATCTAGAAATAGTTGAGGATTTAATGCTCCGTAGATCAAATGAATTAACTCTGTCGGTCTATGTCGTCTTAACTTAAGAATGTTGCTATTATCTGCGCTCTGCATAGCGTAAACGGTATTTTTGTATAAGGCAATATCTCTAATTTCAGGAAAAGTATCCTTTGAATTAAGGGAATTACTTTTTCCGTTTCTGATGTTGTACCGAATAACTTCTCCATTGTTGTTTCCAAGATAAATGTATTTTCCTTCTATTGCTATTCCTCTCGCATGTATTGGTTTATTGCAATATTGCAATATTGCAATTTCTTGCGCGAAGAAAGATGGCAACTGAAGGGAGACGAAAAGAATAAGTAGGTATTTTATCATCATTAAAATCTAGGATAAATGGAAGTCACTTTATCTAAATTGCTTGTTAAAGCCTTGTTCTTGTTCTATTCTTAAAGCATTAAGATCAGCAGGTAAATCTCTTTTCCATCGTTTATGCGACCACATCCACAGATAAGGTTTTTTGTTAATTTGTTGCTCCAATAACTCCGCGTGCTCTTGGGTGATAGCGCCCCATTTAAGTTCCTTTGGGCTATCAGTTATCAAAGTAAGTGTCATTTCATATCCGCCGTAGCGCACTTTATCTATGTTAAAATATACCACTGCCAAATCGTAAGTATTCGCCAAGGATTCTGTTCCGAATTGAACTGCTGTTTGCTGATTCAGAAAGTTCATCCAATAACTTTTATTGGTATCTCCAGGACTTTGATCTCCAAGCATGAGCAAAGTGTATGGATTTTTTTGTTCCGCTAGGGCTTCTTTATAATTTTTAGAATGGATGACTTTCAAACCAAAACGCTCTCTTTTTTTATTGATCGCTTGTCCCCAAAATTTGTTGCTCATAGGCATTCCTAGACCAAAGGCTTTTCCTTCAAATTGAAAGGCTTGACTGGTAATCAACCATTCCCAATTGCCGTAATGTCCACCAATTAAGATTATACTTTTTTGTTTCTTTAATAAATCATTAACTACTTCAGGATTAGTAATTTTAAATCGTTTACTTAATTCTTTTTTTGATATTGTAAGATTCTTAATTCCTTCAATTATAACCTGACTTAAGTGCAGATAAAAAGCTTGCATAATAAATTCATGTTCTTTCGCTGTCTTCTCCGGAAAACTATTTTGAATATTTAATCTGACTACTTTTTTCCTATAGGAAATAACATAGTAACATATAAAATAGATTATAGGACTTAGTCCATATAATAAGTATAAGGGCAAATAGGACAGAGGCAAGACGAAAAGATAATATATGATTTTATTCATTCGGCTTATATTTTTCTTTCCAATTTCTTTCTATAGATTTTCCAATTTCTTGTTCTTTTGCGCTACTTCCTGCTTTAAAGAAATTCTTACCAATCAATTCTTCCGGCAGAAATTCTTGTTCCTTGAAATTATTTGGATAATCATGCGAATAAAAATACCCTTTTCCATACCCCAATTCTTTCATGAGTGCAGTGGGAGCATTTCTTAAAGGCAAGGGCACGCCTAAATCACCAGTTTCCCTTACCGTTTCTTGTGCTTTATTGATCGCCATGTAGGAAGCATTTCCTTTAGGTGATGTGGCTAAATAGAGTGTACATTGAGATAATATGATTCTTGCTTCAGGAAATCCAACAGCTTCAACGGCTTGGAAACAATTGGTCGCAATTAATAAAGCATTTGGATTGGCTAGGCCAATATCTTCAGAGGCAGAAATGATTAATCTCCGTGCAATAAATTTTGGATCTTCGCCACCTTCAACCATTCTTGCCAACCAATATACAGCTGCGTTTGGATCACTTCCGCGAATAGATTTTATGAATGCGGAAATGATATCATAGTGTTGTTCACCATCCTTATCATATCGTGACAAACTTTGTTGTGCATTTTTCAAAACTACTTCGTCAGTAATTTCAATAGTTTGTTCTCCTTGAAAAGTTCCTATAATGATTTCAAATACATTTAATAATTTCCTTGCATCTCCACCTGAAATAGCAAGCAAGGCATCGGTAGAAGTGAGAATAATGTTTTTTGTTTTGAGATAGCCATCAGTTTTAATAGCGCGCACGAGTAATTCTAATAAATCATCTTTGGTGTGCTCTTTCAATGTATAGACTTGACATCTAGAAAGTAGGGCAGCGATTACTTCAAAAGAAGGGTTTTCAATGGTAGCGCCAATTAAAGTAATAGTTCCTTTCTCGACTGCGCCTAATAAAGAATCTTGTTGCGCTTTTGAGAATCTATGAATTTCATCGATAAAAAGTATCGTTCCTTTTTCTTGAAACATACCTGCTTGTTCCACCCGCTGAATAACTTCTCGCACATCTTTAACACCTGATGATATAGCGGATAAAGTATATACGGGACGATTCAAATGTGCAGCGATTAGATTGGCTAAGGTTGTTTTTCCAACGCCTGGTGGACCCCAAAATATCATTGAGGGAATCATTCCAGCATCTAATGCTCTTCTTAAAGAAGCATCTTTTTTTAACAAATGATCCTGACCGATATAATCATCCAGAATAATTGGACGCATGCGTTCGGCTAAAGGGGCATTTTGAATCATGATGTAAATTTAAGCGGTATCTTCAAGTATCCAATAAATTTGGAGAAAAAAAAAGAGAGGCCAATGACCTCTCTTTTTTTTATTTAGAATGTGAGATTACTCTCCTTTTTCCATTTTAGCTTTCAATGCAGACAAGGCATCTAAATCTCCCAAAGTTGATTTCTCAGAGTTTTGGTTGTTAGCTTTAACTGCTTGATCTGTGTTTGAAGGAGCTTTCTTAGCAGAAGGACTCTTAGTTGCCTTAGCGGCGCTTGTTGAGGAAGCCGATGGTTTGTCTTCACCTTCTTCAAATAAACGCGTATGAGAAACAACAATCTTCTTAGATTCCTTATTGAATTCAATTACTTTGAAATCTAAGGTAGACTCTAGGCCTGCATTGGTTCCGTCTTCTTTCTTCAAATGTTTAGCAGGACAAATTCCTTCAACACCGTATGGAAGCGCAACAATACCTGATTTATCTTTCATTTCGATAATCGTACCTTGATGAATTGATCCTTCAGCGAAAGTAGATTCAAATACATCCCAAGGATTCTCTTCTAATTGTTTGTGACCTAGAGAAATTCTTCGGTTTTCACGATCGATTTCCAATACAATTACTTGCATTTCGTCACCTACTTTACAGAATTCAGATGGGTGCTTGATTTTCTTTTGCCAAGATAAGTCAGAGATGTGAATTAATCCATCAACTCCTTCCTCTAATTCAACAAATACACCGAAATTAGTGAAGTTTCTAACCTTAGCAGTATGCTTAGATTGAACTGCATATTTAGTTTCGATAGCATTCCATGGATCTGGCATCAATTGCTTAATACCTAATGACATTTTGCGTTCTTCACGATCTAAAGTCAAAATAACTGCCTCAACTGCATCTCCAATTTTCATGAAGTCTTGTGCAGAACGAAGGTGTTGTGACCAGCTCATTTCTGAAACGTGGATTAATCCTTCAACACCAGCAGCGATTTCGATGAATGCACCGTAATCAGCCATAACTACAACTTTACCGGCAACTTTATCTCCTACATTAAGCGCAGTGTCTAAAGAATCCCATGGATGTGGTTGTAATTGCTTTAATCCTAATGCAATACGCTTCTTCTCGTCATCAAAGTCAAGAATAACGACATTGATTTTTTGGTCTAATTCCAACATTTCTTCTGGATGCGTTACGCGACCCCAAGATAAGTCAGTGATGTGAATTAATCCATCAACTCCACCTAAATCAATAAATACTCCGTAAGAAGTGATATTTTTAACGATACCTTCTAATACTTGACCTTTTTCAAGTTTAGAGATAATTTGTTTTTTCTGCTCTTCAATTTCTGCTTCGATCAATGCTTTGTGAGAAACTACAACGTTTCTGAATTCTTCATTGATTTTAACAACTTTGAATTCCATGTTCTTTCCAACATAGATATCATAATCGCGAATTGGTTTAACATCGATTTGAGATCCAGGTAAAAATGCCTCGATTCCAAATACATCTACAATTAAACCACCTTTAGTTCTACATTTAACAAAACCAGTGATGATTTCGCCAGTACGCAATACATCGTTTACTCTTAACCAAGCACTGTGCATACGCGCAGTTCTGTGAGAAACAACTAATTGACCTGTTTTGTCTTCTTGACACTCAACATAAATGTCAACTGAATCACCAACTTTTAAGTCTTGGTTATAACGGAATTCGTTTGCAGCAATTACACCTTCAGATTTATAGCCAATGTTAACAATGACCTCTTTCTTAGTAATTAAAACTACTGTTCCTTGAATAACTTCCTTTTCGTTGATAGAAGTAAGGGTTTTTTCGTAACGGTCAGACATTTCTGAACGTTCAATTTGGGTGTAACCGTCTAAAGTTAACGCTTCCCAATCAAAATCTGCAGCTCCCTGCGTGGATGTGTTTTTTGCCATTTGGCTTTAAAGTTTGTATTTCAATAGTCTCTATTCCATTGAAAGTGGTTAATAAAAATGAGTCGATACATAGAGATTCGACTTAATTCGGGGTGCAAAGTTAAGAATTTCTTTTGTAAATCAAAATAAAAAGTGATTTTTCGAACTTTTTAATTGTCCAATGGATTCAAGGGGAAATTGGAGATTAATTCAAATTTATCTCCTTGAAGCGCTAAACATTTTTTCCAAAGTTGATTTTCATTTGTGGAAAGAATAATCTCATTAGGAATATTATTGACTGCTATCCAAGAATGCTCCTGCATTTCTTCATCTAATTGCTTTTCATCCCAACCAGAATAGCCACAAAAAAATCTAACGCTAATATTCGTGTCTATGTTTTCTATTGGTTCATTTTTTAATAATTCAATTAAAACATCGAAATCACCTCCAAAATATAAACCATTCTTAATTTTTTGAGCTCCTGGAATTTTAGAGCCTAGATTATGAATATAAAATAATTTATCGTGATCAACAGGTCCACCTATTGCTAATCGTATTTCTTTCAAGGGTTCAATTTCTGAAAAAGGAAAATATTTATTTTCTGTGTAATTGTTTAAAACGAATCCAAAGCTACTTTCCTGGCTATGCTCACAGATGAGTACAACTGATCTTTTGAAGTAGGGGTCATCCAAAAAAGGATCTGAGATGAGTAAACTACCCGTTCTAAGAATTTGATTATTTATGAAAGGTAAATTCAGTTTTTTCATTATTATTTCTCTTCTACCATACAAACATACAAGAACTTTGTTTTGAATTTCTAACTTTGTCCTTGAAATGAAATATGCCGCAATAGATATTGGAACCAATGCCGCCCGTTTATTAATTGGAGAATTGGTTGAAATTAATGATGTTACCCATTTAATAAAAGTTTCCTACACTAGAATCCCACTTCGATTGGGTGAGGATGTTTTTGACCTTGGACGAATTTCTAAAACTAAATCTGAGGATTTCGTTAAAACAATGCAGGCTTTTCAACTTATTGCAGACATTTTCAAAGTAAATGATATTCGAGCTGTTGCAACATCCGCCATGCGCGACGCAGAAAACGGCGATAAAATCGTTCGGAAAATCATAGATGAAACAGGCATTGAAATAGAGATTATTTCAGGTGATGAAGAAGCTAGGATTATATTCAGTAACTTCTCAAGAATGAATATAGCCAAGGACAGTCCTTATGTGGTGATTGATGTTGGAGGTGGCTCTACAGAGATAAGCGTTTTTGAGAATGGAGAACGCCTAGCCTCTAAATCTTTTGATGTAGGAACTATTAGAATATTAAAAGATAAAGTTTCCTCACTTATATGGTCAGAAATTCATTTGTGGATCGAATCCCATGTCAATTTAACCGAGGATCATTTGATTTTTGGTACTGGTGGAAATATCAATAAGGCACATAAAATGTTAAATGCAGGATTAGACTCAAGTCTTAGTTTAAAGGCATTGACTAAATTAAGATCTGATCTCGCTTCGGTTGATTTTGAAGAGCGTATAGAGATGTATCAATTAAAACCTGATAGAGCAGATGTTATTATTCCCGCCTTAGATATTTATATTTACATATTAAAAGAAATTAAGGCTAAGGATATCTTTGTTCCAAAGGTTGGTTTAACCGATGGAATGATCTTTGAAATGCATAAAAAAGCAAATTAATATGAGTCAAAAACCTGCTATACCTAAAGGCACGCGAGATTTTTTACCCGCAGATGTTGCTAAGCGAACTTATTTATTTAATGTGATTCGTTCTGTTTTTCAGCTACATGGTTTTCAGCCCATTGAAACACCTAGCTTTGAATTGTCTTCAACGCTGATGGGGAAATATGGTGATGAAGGAGATCGTTTGATTTTTAGAATTTTGAATTCAGGAGATAAAATGAAAAAGGCTGATCTTCAAGCATTGGAAGCTGGTCATCTCCCAAAATTTGCCAGTTCACTTTCTGAAAAAGCATTGCGTTATGACTTAACGGTTCCCTTTGCAAGATTTGTGGTGCAGCATCAAAACGAACTAAGTTTTCCTTTTAAACGTTATCAAATTCAACCGGTTTGGCGTGCAGACCGACCTCAACATGGACGGTATCAAGAATTTTATCAATGTGATGGTGATATAATTGGAAGTGATTCATTGATGAATGAAGTTGAATTTATTCAAATAGTTGATACTGTTTTATCGAAGCTTGCTATTCCTTCTTTTACCATTAAGATCAATAATCGAAAAATATTAAGTGGTATCGCTGAAGTTTGTGGAGAAGAAGAACAACTAATTACTATTACTGTAGCACTAGACAAATTAGATAAAATTGGTCAGGATGGGGTAGTGGCAGAATTAGAATCTAAAGGAATTAGTGCTGCGGCAATTGAAAAAATAAAGCCATTGTTTTCTTTGCAAGGTACTCCTAGTGAACAGCTCAATATATTATCTTCTTATTTAAGTACATCAGAAATCGGTTTGAAAGGGATAGAAGAGGTTAAATTCGTTTTCGATACTGTAAGCAATCTAGGCTTAATGAACGGAAAAATTGAATTTGATGTTACTCTAGCTAGAGGCTTGAATTATTATACAGGAGCCATTGTAGAAGTTAAAGCAGATGATATTAATATGGGTAGTATTTGTGGTGGAGGAAGATACGATGACTTAACCGCAACTTTTGGTCTCGCAGGAATGTCAGGAGTAGGAATATCCTTTGGTGCAGATCGTATTTATGATGTATTAGAAGAGCTTAATTTATTTCCAATAGAAGTTAATTCAAGTCTAAAATTGATGTTTGCTAACTTCGGTGCTGCGGAATCTCTAATATGCATGCAATTGGCGCAGCAATTAAGATCTAATGGAGTAGCTTGTGAAGTCTATCCGAGTGCAAATAAGCTTCAAAAACAAATGAAATATGCTAATGATCGCTTGGCGCAATGGGTAGTGCTTTTGGGTGAAGAAGAATTAAGCAATAAATCACTTGTTTTAAAGAATATGATTAATGGGGAGCAAACTGTAATTTCCTTTGAGAAGTTTGTGGAGACCTTTTTAAATTATTGAACAAGGCAATCCAATATTTAATAAAGAAATTTTGATTTTTTCAAATTTTGTATCGTGATATTGCAATATTGAAATAAGACTTGTGAATCAAAATGTACCCGCTAATAAATAGGAATTCTTAATTTTTCTTAGCATTTTTCTCGTTTTAATAGCATTTGTTAAGACAAATTTTGTATCGTGATATTGCAATATTACTATATGACTGAGTCATCAAAAAAATCCCTCGCCCTTCATATAAGTAACGTGATATTGCAATAATACGATTCTTTACCTCATATTACATTTGCTCTTTTTCTAGTTTATTTTTCATACATTTAACATTAAGTTAATATAACAAATCCCGTATGAAACAACTTTTACTTAGCATTTTACTAGTAAGTACTTCATTTATTCACAGTCAATATTGCATGTTGGCCGGACCTACATCTCTGGTAGATTCAAATGTGAAATCAGTTCAAATGACAGGTGTTCTTGGAACCATAAGTTATCTTGGTTGCCCAGGCGTTATAGGGGTTCAAGATTTAACAGGACAAAATGTTACTCTTAATGCAGGAGGAACTTATTCATTAAGCGTTGAGTTCGGTACTTGCGGTGGAAATTATGTTGGTGTTGGACAAGTTTGGATTGATTTTGATCAAAATATGCTTTTTGACCCAAGTGAATCTGTTGGAACTTGGTCTGGAATACCACCAACTGTCGCAACTGTATTCGTGGTTAATGTTCCTGTAGATGCACAGAATGGAATTACCCGCATGCGCGTAACACAAAAGGAAGGAGGGGCATTACCTCTCGATCCATGTGCAGGTTTTCAATGGGGTTCTACAATGGATTTTGGAATTACAATCGCAAATGGGATGGATTGTTCAGGATATATCGGTGATAATACCATCGACCCAATTGTAGTTTCGTCGATTCCTTTTAACGATTCAAGAGATAATTCTTATTGTTATTCCAATGATAATTTGGTTTATAGTTCTCCTGATATTTATTATAGATACGACGTTGCGCCTATTTATAATTTCTTAAATGTTAGTCTTTGTGGAGCATCATTTGATACTTTCTTAAGTGTAGTTGATCTTAATGGTAATGTAATTGCATATAATGATGATCAATGTGGAAGTCAATCCGCTCTTAGTTTTTCGACCTTAGGTCTCGGGACTATTTATTTTATTGTAGAAGGTTGGGGAAATGAAACGGGTAATTATACACTCAATATTGAATCTACTAATGTAGGGCTTGACGATTTATCAAATAACAATAGTTTGATTTATCCCAATCCTAACAATGGAGAATTTAATGTATTAACGAAAGGACCTGTTAAAATTTATAATCTAATGGGTGCGCTTGTATTTCAAGCTGAATTATTGAATAATAATCATATCGATGCAAATGATCTTCCCAATGGAACGTATTTTCTTCAAGCGGATGAACAAGAAAGTCTTCAAAAATTAATTATTAATAAATAGTAGTTATGAAGCGACACCAACTTTTCTTCTTGTTTCTAATTCTAGTACTCCAAAATGCTAGTGCCGGTGAATGGATTCAAAAAGCATCCTTTGGAGGAACTGGCAGACACAGAGCGTCTGGATGTTCAACTACTAATAAAGGTTACATGGGACTCGGACATGTCAATGGAGCCGGATCTAATATTAGTTACAATGATTGGTGGGAATATGATCCTGCCTCTAATTCATGGACCCAAAAAGCCAATTATCCCGTTGGAAATTATGGTTCGATTTCATTTACTGTGAATGATCAACCTCATGTAGGTGGAGGTGCTGCATTAAATGGTGAGTTTTATCGCTTCAATCCACAAGCTAATTCTTGGATGCCTATTGCCGCATGTCCTTTTTTCTCTCCAACGGATACGCAAGGGTTTTCAATTAATGATAAAGGATATGTGTATAGTCTTAATCAATTGGCTGAATATGATCCTCAAAATGATGCTTGGACTTTAAAAGCAGCTGCACCAATTAATTTTACCAATTGGAGTTGCAGTTTTGCAATTGAAGGAAGTGGATTTGTAAAACAAGGTGCTCTTTTATATGAATTTAAACCATTAGAAAATGCTTGGTTACAAAGAGCTAATTTTCCTGGATTAAGTTCTGCCGGAAGCTACGGTTTTTCGATCAATCAAAAAGGATTTGTTACTTGTGGGTATGTGGGTGGATTAGCTGTAGTAACTGATCAAGCATGGTATTTTTCACCAGGAACCAATTCTTGGACTGCAGCGGAAGATTTTCCCGGGACAAGCAGGCGATTTCCTGTAGCTTTTGAAATACATGATAAAGGTTATTTTGGCACAGGAACCAATGGTGTTAATTTTAATGACTTTTGGCAATATAATCCTGTTGCAGATGTCAGCTCATTGTTCGAGCTAGAAACACAAATCACTTATTATCCTAATCCTGTGAGTGACTACTTAAAATTGCAACTTAATGGTATACAGCAAGAATTAAATTATGAGATCATCAATTTATCAGGTCAAGTATTATTGAAAGGTAGTTGCAGTTTTGATAATTCAATGATTGATGTTAGAGACCTTCCAAGGGGATCTTATATTTTGAGCTTGCGAAAAGAGAATGCTTTAATATTTTCAGATCAAATTCTTTTATTATGAAAATAGTACTGCTTTTATTCTTATTACTTACTACATCCCTTTTTTCTCAGGGAAATAGTTGGCTACAATTGAATGATTTTTTAGGTGGACAGCGAGAAAGAGCAGTCGCTTTTGCAATTGGAGATTATGGTTATTTGGGTACAGGCGTAGATACTGCCGAACAAGTGCTGAAAGATCTATGGCGCTACGATCCAGTTATGGATTCGTGGACACAAATGGCTGATTTACCGGGTGCGCCAAGAAGAGATGCTATTGGATTTTCTGCCGGTGGTAAAGGATATATTGGACTTGGAGTTGACAATCATATTTCAATTCAAGGAAATAAAAAGAAAGATCTTTGGGAATTTGATCCTATTTTAAATTCTTGGCTACAAAAAGCTGATTATCCCGGAGGCGGTGGTAATGGAGCATTTTTCAGTACCGTTTTTGTTACGGATGAAAAAGCATACGTATGCGGAGGAAAAATCGGCCCCAATCTATACATCAATCAATTATGGGAATATAAACCAAGTGCTGATGCCTGGACAGAAAGAGCTCCATTTCCAGGAGGGGTTCGTTACCTTGCAGTTTCCTTTAGTATAAATGGATCTGGTTATGTTGGAATGGGTGCCAATCAAGATGTGTATAAAAAAGATTTTTATAAATTTAATCCTGGTTCTAATTCTTGGTCTGCCATAGCGCCCTTTCCAGCATATGAAAGGGGTTCTGCCAGTGCTTTTGCAATTAACGGAAGAGGATATGTTTGTTTGGGAACGAATGGTGGTTTATTGGATGATCTAATTGAATATAATCCTGTAACAAATACTTGGGCAATTCGAGCGAGTTACGGCGGAAGTCCTAGAAAAAATGCAATAGCATTTGTGCTTCATGATAAAGCATATGTTGGAACAGGAAAAGGGTATGACGGAAAAAGACGCGGTATGCAAGAATACACAGCTATTGATTTCTTGGGTTTAGATGAGCAGGATTTAAATTCTTTATTAGTTTATCCAAATCCAACTAATGGTGCTGTTCATTTGAATCAATCTGTAAGCGAGCATTCTACAATTATGGTTTTTGATGTACTAGGAAATATAGTTTTAGAATCAGATGCTGATCAGGAGGAAATTAATTTAATAAATTTACCCAAAGGCAATTATATTTTAAAGTTAACAAGAGATAATATTGTTTTAGGTTCTACCAGTATAATCAAAAACTAATGAGATTAATATATTCCTTTATAGTATTATCAATAAGCACGCTAACACTGAATGCTCAAGATTCGTGGCATCAAGTTGATTCTATTAATGGAGGACCACGAGCAGCAGCAACAGCTTTTACAGTTGGAGCATATGCATATGTAGCCACAGGATTAGAAGAATATGGCTTAAGTAGAAAATTATACTCTTACGACAGCTTCCAAAATGATTGGGATAAAGAAACTTCTCTCGGAAATGAAACAGGTCAAGGCTTAGATCGCGCATCTGCCATTTCTTTTTCTTCTGTGATTTCTGGTAAAGGTTATGTTGGCTTAGGTCAAACAGAAACGGTCGCTTATATGAGTGATTTATGGGAGTTTGATGTTATTACCAATGTTTGGACACAAAAAGCTAATTTTATTGGTTCTCCAAGAAAACAAGCAGTTGCCTTTACGCTACAAGGCAATAACTTGACTTATGTTGGAACAGGTCAAGATGCGAGCGGATTGAAAAAGGATTTTTATACTTATAACGCTTCAACCAACATTTGGACGCAAATTCAAGATTTTCCTGGTCTTGCTAGAAGAGCTGCAGTAGCTTATTCGGGCGATTATCATGGATTTGTTGGTACAGGTGACGCTGGAGTTTTATTAAATGATTTTTGGATGTATGACGCTGGCTTAGACCTATGGATTCAAAAAGCTCCATTTCCAGGAACACCTCGCTCTGGTGCAGTAGCTTGGACGATGGATACAGGAATTGATCATCCCTTAGGATACATAGCCTTAGGAGAAGATAATTTAAATGAATTTAAAAGTGATGTCTGGGAATATAATTACAACTCCAACTCGTGGTTGCAACGATCTGATTTCCCAAGCTCAGGACGAAAAAATGCAGTTGCCTTTACTATTGCTGGTATTGCCTATGTTGGAACTGGTTTTAATGGAACTTTTCATGATGATTTTTACGCCTATTCTGGTACAGCAGGAACGTTAGAGATCTCAGCAGAAAATACAATTAATTTTTATCCCAATCCAACCCATTCTTTACTTCAAATTAGTGGACAAAAGGAGGTTCTAGTTGGATATACTATTTATTCACTCGCTGGTGTACTAATTAAAGAAAGCACCTTTAATCAAGTGGAAAATTATACTATAGATTTATCAAATGAGCTCAAGAATCCGGGTATTTATATGATTCAATTAAAAGGAAAAAATAGCGCTTATCCTTTGCAAAAAATTATCTTGGAATGAAAGCAGTACTTCTAAGTCTATTAATTCTCTTCATTGTTTCTTGTGAAAATTCATCTGAAAAAATTAAGAAGGAAACGGATAAGTCAGTTATCCCAGAAACACCGGTGCAAAAATTACACGAAAAGAAAAGTAAATTCTTTAAAAGTCTTTATGAGGTTAGGGTAGTGGAGAGCTCGTTGGGTTGGGGCTATGAGATATGGAAAGAAGGCGTAATGGTTATCAATCAAACTCATATTCCTGCTATTCAAGGACTTCGCGCTTTTGAGTCTCAAGTTCAAGCTGAAAAAGCTGCTGAAATAATAAAAATCAAACTTGATCAAGGGGTTTTTCCACCAAGTATCTCTATTGGTGAACTTCAAAGTATAGGGGTTAATACCAATTGATGCTTTAAGCTCGTTTGCCTAATTCAATTACTTCAAGGTCATGAAATTTATCTCCTGTAATTGAAAAACGTAGCAAGGTTCTTACAGAATGAAAACCTTTCACGCCGCAAGCTCCCGGATTCATCCAAAGCATATTAAAGCGTTTATCCATTTGAACCAGGGTAATATGAGAATGTCCACATACCAGTAAATTAGCGGTTCCATTTTTTTCAATTTCTTCATACAAAGGCTTTGAATAATTGCCTGGTCTCCCTGCAATATGTGTCATTAACACGTCTACATTTTCAACTTTGAAACGATGGTGCAAAACTGTTTCTATTCGAATCATGTGATCGTCAATATTACCGTAAACCGCCCTAGTGGGTTTGAATTGTCGCAATTGATCCAAGACATCTAGTGTTCCAATATCTCCTGCATGCCAAATCTCATCTACTTCCTTGAAATGTTCAAAAATTCGCGGATCTAAATATCCATGGGTATCTGATAGTAATCCAATGCGAATCATACCTCTTCTTCTCCTTCAAGTAATTGTTTCTGATACATTTCTGCGTAGAAACCAGCAGCGGAAATCAATGATTCATGGGTTCCTTCTTCAATAATACTACCTTCTTGAATCACTAGTATTTTCGTCGCATTGCGAATGGTAGAGATTCTATGGCTTACAATAATACAGGTGCGATCTGAAGCTTTTTGATTTAAATTATGGAGTATTTGTTCTTCAGTTTCTGTGTCAACTGCGGATAAACAATCATCGAGTAACAGTACTTTTGGTTTTCTTAACAAAGCACGCGCTATACTGATACGTTGTTTTTGTCCACCGCTTAAATTCACACCTCTTTCTCCCAATTCAGTTTCAATTCCCAATTCAAATTCTTTGACATTTTGATAGACATGTGCTGCTTCCAAAACGGAAATTATCTCTTCTTCGCTTGCATTGTTATCATTGGATCCGAAAAGAATATTGTTTTTGATAGTATCGGAAAACAAAAATACATCTTGAGGAACAATTCCACTTTGTGCTCTAAAAGCATCTAGATTGATTTGATTAATATTTTTCCCATCAATATTTATACTTCCTGAACTGACATCAAATTGACGCATTAACAAACTAAGGATGCTTGATTTCCCACTTCCTGTATTTCCTAAAATAGCTAGCGTCTCTCCAGCTTGAACTTCAAAGCTGAGGTTTTTCAAAGCTTGAATACCCGTATTTTCATAGGTAAAGCTTACGTTTTTGAAACTGATATTTCCTTTCAATGCTAGCTTGTCTGTGTTTTTATTTTCAATTTTCGGACTTTCATTTAAAAATTCATTTATTCTGGCTTGTGAAGCGGAGGCTCTTTGAATAATTGAAGTTACCCAACCAATACTGGCAAACGGCCAAGTCAAAGAGTTAACAAAAAAGATAAAAGCAACAATTCCTCCCAATGAAATTTGTTTGTCATAAGTCATTAGTCCACCAATATAAATAGCAAGCATGGTGCTGACTCCAATTAAAAATAAAATCGTTGGCATAAATAAGGCATTTACTAAAACTAATTTCATGCTCTTTTGCTTGTAAGATTCAGCTGCATCTGCAAGTTTATTCGAGGTATCTTTGTCTCTATTGTATGCTTTAATTACTCGAATTCCCGCAAATGTCTCTTGAGCAATAGTTGAAATGGTAGATTGTTCTTGTTGAACTTTTCCACTTAACTGATTCATCTTGCTTGATACCTTGTAGATAATAAAGGACATGATGGGTAAAGGAATCAAGACGAACAAAGTCAATTTTCCACTTATTTGAATCATTTGAGTAATCGTCATGCTAAAGAGAACCACTAAATTAATGGTATACATGATTCCAGGACCTAGATACATTCTTACTTGACCAACATCCTCAGAAATTCGATTCATCAAATCGCCTGTTTTGTTCTTCTTGAAAAATGCTAAATCTAATTTTTGATAGTGGTTGAAAATTTCATTTTTCAAATCAAATTCTATAAACCTGGACATTACAATGGTCGTTTGTCGCATCAAAAACAAGAAGAATCCTTTGGCAATAGATAATAGTATATAGATCCCACCGATTTTCAAGGATAAAAATACAGCGTCATTGAATCCATTTATTTTAACAGAACCCATCAACTCATCGACCGTATCTTTAACATATACGGGCATTTTAACGCCAAAATAATTACTAATTATGGTGAAAATAATGCCGAATAGAAAGCGCCATTTATATTTGATGAAATATTTATTGAGGTGTCGAAGAGACTTCATAGATAATTTTCTAAATTTGCGCCATAATGTTGGGTGTGCAAATGTAATAAATCAACATGAAAGTAGTGAACCAAAAATAGAATGTCATAAATCAAATTATCGATTTCAATGAATATGAATGATAATCCTATAATTTCTCAAATGTCCATGATGGGGCACGAGCAAGTATTATTCTGTAACGATGAGGCTACAGGATTAAAAGCTATTATTGCTGTTCATAATACGGTTTTAGGTCCTGCGTTGGGTGGAACAAGAGTTTGGGCATACAACAATGAGTTGGAAGCATTAAATGATGTGCTTCGTTTGTCTCGTGGTATGACCTACAAGAATGCGATTTCTGGTTTGAATTTAGGTGGAGGTAAAGCTGTAATAATTGGTGATGCGCGAACCATAAAATCTGAAGCTCTTTTCAGGAGATTTGGAAAATTTGTCAATGGATTAGCTGGAAAATATATAACAGCAGAAGATGTTGGAGTTTCTCCTTTAGATATGAATTATGTTAGCATGGAAACTCAACACGTTGTTGGACTTCCTGGAAAAAGTGGAGATCCTTCACCAGTGACTGCATACGGTGTTTACATGGGGATGAAGGCAGCTGCAAAAATTCAATTTGGATCTGATTCACTTTCAGGTAAAAAAATAGCGGTTCAAGGAGTAGGTCATGTTGGTGAATATCTTGTTAAACATTTGACCGAAGAAGGCGCTCTTGTTTCTATTACTGATATCCATAAGGAGACACTTTCTCGTGTAGCTCAAACTTATGGAGCCAAAATTGTTGCGCCAAATGATATTTATGATATTGATATGGATATCTATGCACCATGTGCTTTAGGTGCTACCATAAATGATGATACTTTGAGTAGATTGAAATGTTCAGTCATTGCTGGTGCTGCCAATAATCAATTGATGGACGAACAAAAACATGGTGTTGAAGTGATGAAAAAAGGAATTATTTATGCTCCTGATTTTACCATCAATGCTGGTGGAGTTATTAATTGTTTTTCTGAAGTTCAAGGATTAAGCGCAGCATGGGCTCATTCTAAAGCTGAAGAAATATACACAACTATTCATTCGATTGTGAAAAGATCTCAAGACACTCAAATACCTACTTATCAAATAGCCAATAAAATGGCTGAAGAGCGAATTGAAGCCATTGGTAAAGTTAAATTACCTAGATAAATACATGCTAAATAGAAGACATTTAAGAATTAAAGTACTTCAACTACTTTACGCTTATTATCAATCGGAAGAGGATAATTTTCCAAAAGCGGAAAAGGAATTGTTGTTGACCATTGAACGCATGTACGATATGTACTTGTTTTTACTGCTTACTTTTTCAGAAGTTAAACGCGCTGCTGAAAATAACTTGGCAGATAAAGGGAAGAAAATGCGTCCGACGGAAGAAGATTTACATCCGAATAAAAAATGGGTGGATAATAAAATTGTTACTCAATTAGAGGATTCATTCGCCCTAAGACACTTGACTGAAACTCGAAAAGTAAATTGGATGGGAGCGGAAAGTCAAGAGATGTTCCGTAAAATTTTCTTGCAAGTTGTCGAAAGTGAAGTGTATTTCGAATACATGAATAATGGACAATCTGGATATGATGAGGACAAGCACTTTGTCCTTGCTTTATTTAAAGAAGATATCGCTAATTCAAGTGTTTTATATCATTTCTTTGAAGAGAAAAGTATCAATTGGTTAGATGATTTAGATTTGTGTTGTTCCATGGCTATTAAGTCCATTAAAGGTATGACTGAAAATGTAGCTTTTGAACCTTTGCCTTTGTTTAAGGAAAATGATGATGAAAAAGAATTTGTTATTGAATTGTTCAGGAATACCATCAAAATGAATGATCAAAGTGAACAATTAATTGCTGAATTAGCGGACAATTGGGAATTGGATAGGATCGCAAAAATGGATATGCTTCTTTTGAAGATGAGTATTGCTGAATTACAGATTTTCCCTAGTATTCCAACTAAGGTTACGCTTAATGAATACATTGAAATCTCTAAGTTTTATAGTACCCCTAAAAGTAATTTATTTATAAATGGAGTGCTTGATAAGGCAATTACCAAATTAACAGCAGAGAAAAAAATTAAAAAGTCGGGTAGGGGCTTAATCTAAATTTAAGTAAAATGAAAAACAGGAAACATATTATTGGGATTTTATTTGCAGGATTAGTTCTTGTTTCTTGCAATGGAAAACAAGATGTTGAAGTGGGACAAAAAACCACAATGGAAGTTAATTTACTTTATGATGCAGGGAATGTGATCAAAGGTGAAGTAATTAACGCCAAGTTTAAGGTTAAAAACACAGGTGATTATCCACTGGTGTTCGGTGAGGTAAGACCATCTTGTTCTTGTACCGTACCACATAAACCAGAAGAGCCGATTCAACCAGGTGAAACAGGAGAAATTGTCGCTCAAGTAATGACAGATCAATTGATAACTAAGAATGTAACAAAGTCTATTACCCTTTTAACTAATACAGAACCATCAACTACAGTTTTGGTGATTAAAGCAGTAATCAAATAACCAATATAAATTTAAAATTATGTCAAGTAATCCAACACAAAGTATCATCATGATTGTAGTGATGATTGTTATCTTTTATTTTTTTATGATTCGTCCGAATATGAAAAAGCAAAAAGAAGCTAAAAAATTTAGAGAAGGAATTAAAAATGGAGATAAAGTAGTTACTATTGGTGGAATCCACGGTAAAGTACTTGAAGTAAGTGAAACAACAGTTTTAATTCAATCAGAAGGAAGTAAACTGCGTATAGAAAAGTCCGCAATCGCAACTTCAGTAGAAGATCAAATTACAGAGAAGGCATAATAATTTAACCTTTAGTATAGATAAATTTTATTTTTTAAGTTAAATCTTAAGGTTAATGAAATTTTTGTGTATTTTTAAAAACTAATTATTAAACTATAAAAATGAAGAAATTAACTTATTTACTTGCATTAACAATGTTTATTGGATTATCCTCTTGTGGTGGATCTGAAATTTGTAATTGCGCAGATACTTGGTTGGAAGTGTCAAAAGAAATGAAAGACGCTGGGACTGATGCTGGTAAATTCAAAGCAATTCAAGATAAGCACAAGGAAGATCTTGCTAAATGTGAGAAATTAGGTGTTGGAAAAACTCCTGAGGAACTTAAGAAAATGGAAGTTACTTTGAAAGAATGTGAATCATTTAAAGAAATGGAAAAAATGCAAGCTAATCCATAATAGCTTTTTTCTAAATATTTTAAAGACCAGTTAAGCTGGTCTTTTTTTTTGCTAAAAAAACAGTTTTTTAAAGAAGGAATTCTTTAATTAAAATAATAAAAAAGCATAATCAATCTATTTGAAAAACTTTTTTACTGCTTCCATCACTATAAATAAAAATCAATAGTTTGTTAGGTTCATTAGGTACTTCACGACCTAAAACATCCACAATTTTAATTAATTCAATTTTTCCTAAAGGTTCTAAAACCGTAATTGAGAGTACCGGGTCGAACTTCCATGTTTGCAAAAGTCTTTCATTTGCTTCATTAATCCCGGTAGCATAATACAATACATTTTGATGCGCTAATCCGATTCCACCTCGTCTACCACTTTCGGGTAATCCCGGATAATTGGTCCAAATGTTTTGATCTACCTGATATTTCCAAAGATCATTGTGAGAATTGTTAAGACTGTCAAGTCCGAAACAAATAATTAAAGCATCATCAATTACTGAAATACTAGCATGTGACCTTCCAAGGGAAGGGAAACTTGAAATCTGTATCCATGAGTCTTGTGCTGTAATATATTCATAGAGTTCATTATGAAAATAATTATTTTCGTCGCGTCCAAAAATTAGATATCCCTTCCCACTTTTATTAGTAGCTGATGACCGCCATAAATTTCCAAAAAGAAAATTATTTTTCTGTGTCCAAGTATTCGAATTGAAACTATAGGCCCAAACCTCATTTATCGCTGTGTTTTGAGCAGTTTTTCCACCAATAATATAAGCAGTATCATTGATAACAAATTGAGTAGATCCACTTCTTCCTGCTCCTGGAAGTGGGCTGAGTTCAGTCCATGAATTTGTAGCAGAATTAAATTCCCATAAATCATTGAGGAATTGAGTTCCATTATATCCACCAAAAACATATCCTTTTGTCAAATCATTTGAAAATCCACTGGCATATTGTCTTTCTTTATTTACAGGCAATGAAGCTATTGGAAACCAGCTACCATTAGAAAGGTTAAATCCATAAAAATCTTTTTCTGCTGACCACCAAGGGGTCATTCCAGTGCCGAAATAGGCTGTGTCTCCAATTACAAATCCTGAACCATCATCCATCGGATTTCCAGGAAAATCGGTGAGTTGTTGCCAATTTTGAGCTATCCCACTAAATTGAATTAAGAGTAAACCTAAAAGGAATATTTGTTTCATTTTAAGAAATTAAAATTTAAGAAAAGGAAAACGAAAGGTTTACGGTAATGTTTTATCAAGCAAATAAACAAATCCAGCTATTGCAGCAGCTCCCAATTCTAATTCGCGTTTGTTTACATTCTCAAAAACATCGCTCGGAGCATGATGAAAATCAAAGTAGCGCTGTGAATCTGGAACGAAACCAAATAATGGAATAGAGGGGTATTTTTCTTTTAAAGGTCCAATATCAACGCCTCCGTATCCTTTTTCCCAAGTGGTAAGATCATAATCTTTAAAATTTGGAGCAAGCGTTTTTAAGAAGTTCACTTGTTCATCCGTTCCATCTACTCCAAATCCGCGTGGTGAAAATCCACCTCGATCACTTTCTAGTGCTGCTATTTGTAATTCATTGTTTTCTTTACACCAGCTCGCATAGGTTTTTCCACCCATATTTCCATTTTCCTCATTCATAAAAAAGACAACACGAAGCGTATGTTCTGGTTCATATTTCAATGTCTTTAAAATACGCAAGGCTTCCAAACAATGGATCACTCCTGCACCGTCGTCATGTGCTCCTTCTCCTGTATCCCAGGAATCAAGATGTCCACCGAAAGTGATGATTTCATTAGATTTTTTACCCGTCATTTCTGCAATAACATTAAAGGATTCCGCATCTGGAAAAACACGACAATCTAATTCAAGATGCAGGGTTAAGCTTCCTTTTTTTAATAATTCCGCAACGCTATTGGCATCTTCTGTAGACAATGCAGCAGCTGGTATTTTACTTACCTTATCATCATATTTCATAGATCCAGTATGTGGAAATTGATCTTCAGGCAATCCCAAGGAGCGAATAACCACAGCAATAGCTCCAAGTTTTGCAGCTTCGATGGCGCCTTCGCCACGAATAGGGTAGCAGCCACCGTAGGCTTTGAAAGTTATAATTTGTGCAGCATCCATTGCTTGATTCAGAAAGACAATTTTCCCTTTGACATCTTTAGGTTTAGCATTTTTGAGCTCATTAAAACTATCGAACATAATAAGCTCACCGCTCAAAAGTCCATTGGTACCAACGGAACCACCTAAAGCCAAAATATGCAATTTTTGAAGTGCATGATCTTGATTTTCTACCCAGGCCACCTCTTTATTTCCTCTTTCCCAATGTGGTACTTTTATAGGCTGCAGATAGACTTTATCAAATCCATAGCTTTTCATTTTAGCTTCCGACCATTGAATCGCCATACTTGCTTCAGCGGAGCCAGAAAGTCGAGGACCGATGTCTTTGCATAGTTCACGCAAATCTTCATGCGCTTTACCTCTTAATAAGGCCTCATTGTATATTTTTCTAATAAAAACTGAATCGTTTTGCGAAAAGGACCATTGACTTATTAAGATAAAAAAGAACAGTAATCTCATAATTTTTTTTCACGAAGATAGTATAATGTGTAAAAGTTTGACAGTTATTGAGGCAACGCTTTAAGAAAATCTAAGTTAAACCTATAGAAATTAGATTTATTACCATATATCTCATAACTTTGATTTTTACAGATTAACTACTCAATGAATTCTTCAAATTTCAACATCTTTAACATCATTCGACGAAATAGCTTCGCTATTTCGATGTTGGTTTTATTGATTTTCGCGAATGTTGGGAGGTCTTATGGGCAGGTGGCGAGTATTTCTATGTCAACAATTTCTCCTGGAGCTTCAACTGTTTCTGGATTTGAAAATTATTATACTTATTGTTATTCTCCTGGTGTAGATATTCCTAACCAACTAGGGTTTAGTTTTACTTCAAATTCAACTGGGACAAATGCTTCAACGATTCATACTGTAAATTGGGGCGATGGTACTTCATCGGATGTCTGGACTGGAACAAATAAAACTTTCGTTCATAATTATTCTTTTAATTCTACTTCCAATGGGAATATTCATACAGTAACTTATTCGGTTGGATCAACTTCAACTACTTTTCAAGTATATATTGGTGTTTCCCCTGGAATTGCAATTAATCCTCAAGCAACGGCATTATGCGCACCTCTGAATCAAACTTTTACTATTGTTCAAAATCAACCAAATTTAACCAATCAACTTAATTCTCCGTTAACTACTTACAGTCTTACTGTATTAGATGGGCCTAACGCTTATATTGCAGCTCAATATAGTTGGAATCAATCTAATGTTCCGGGTTCGTTTAACTATAATTTTACAACTTCGTCTTGTAACGATAATTATGTTTATAATGGATCAACAATAAACAACGCTAATGCTATTTCTGGTTTGGTTGCAAATCCATGCGGAACAGTTAACTTAACACAAGGTCCATATAGATTGTCTCAACAGGCAATTGCAAATTATAATGTTGGTCATAATGGCACTACCTATCCCATGACGCAGGTTTTACCTGAAGTTTGTACTGGTGATCAAATTCAATTAACTGACATATCAAATTACGGAGAATATGTAACTGCCACATCTTGTACCAATAGTGCTGGTAATAGTTTAAGAGTTTGGACTATCTCTCCAAACAGTGGTTATTCAATAATCACTGGTGATTTAGATTTAAATAACGGAAGTGTTTTTAACGCAAATTCTGTTGCCCCAATAATTCAGTTTAATATTCCGGGGACTTATACGATAAAATTAAAAATAGATAATGCTATTGGGGCAGGATGTCCTACCAATGAAATTACAAGAACAATAATTGTACATGAAATCCCAACAGTAAGTGTACCCGATATTACCATTTGTAATGGCCAGCAAGGAACATTGGTAGCAACTCCATCTATACCAGGGGGATTATATTCTTGGTCAACTAATTCAACTACTTCAAGTATACAAGTTTCTCCACAAGTAAATACAAATTATACTGTAAGTTATTCTTTAGCTGGTTGTGTCAGTCCAACAATCTCAGCAACTATTACTGTAAATCCTGTGCCTCAAATAACATTAGCTGGTCAAACTATTTGTGCTGGAAATAGTGTTACATTAACTGCGTCACCTAGTATTTTTGGAGGAACCTATTTGTGGACTAATCCAAATTCAACTGCTCAAAGTGTTACTGTAAGTCCAATTGTAAGCACTGCATATCAAGTTCAATATACACTTAATGGTTGTAGTAATGTTGCTAATGCGACTGTTACGGTAAATCCGTCTCCTGGGATTACTGGTTCTGCTGTAAATCATTATATATGTGAAGGGTCACAGGTGCAATTACAAGCACAGGGTAATCCATTGAATGGTACATTTTCATGGACTGGTCCAAATAATTTTACATCAACACTTCAAAATCCATCAGTGTCTCCATTGGTTTCATCCGTATATACCGTGCAATATTCATATAATAGTTGTATTGGTTCTGATACTGTTAATATTACAATTCTTCCAAAACCTCAGGTCTCTGTCAACAACCCTATAATATGTCTTGGAAGTACAGCAAACTTAACAAGTTCTGTTAATCCTTCCGGTGGAACTTATTCTTGGTCTCCCGGAGGATCAACCACATCAGGCTTTTCTGTAACTCCAAATACAACCGGGGTACTTTCTTATATTTTAACATATACAGGAACAAATGGATGTGTAAATAAAGATACCGCTATTGTAACAACTTCTATTACAGCTAACATATCTGTAAACAGTCCCACAATTTGTAGTGGACAGAATGCTACTTTGAATGCTACGATTACCAACGGTGCTGCAACGAATGGAATTTATGCTTGGTCTCCCGGAAATGCAACAACTCCTTCCATTACTGTAACACCTGGATCCACTACTAATTATTCCGTTACTTATACTTTAGGTAGTTGTCCAAGTACTACGACCAGTGCAACAGTAACTGTAAATCCAACACCTAATGTTGCTGCCACAGGAACAGCTATTTGTCCTGGTGCTAGTGCAACAGTAAGCTCTATCGTTACTCCAACAGGAGGTTCTTATTTATGGTCAAATAGTCTAAATACAAGCAGCATAAGTGTTTCACCTAGTGCTAGCACTACTTATTCCTTAACTTACACTACTCTTAATGGTTGTACAGCAACTGATACTGCTAACGTAATCATTAAACCAATTGCAACAGTAGCAGTTAATTCAGTAACTATCTGTAACGGACAATCTGCCTTATTAACAGCAACTCCCAATATTACAGGAGGTACTTATTTGTGGTCTCCAGGAGGGGCTACAACACAAAGTATTACTGTTTCTCCAACCACTACCACAACTTATTCTGTTCAATACATATTGAATGGATGTTCAAGCGCTTTAGAAAGTGGAGTGGTAACCGTAAATCCTCTGCCAACATTAACGATAAACTCCAATGGAGGAACTACCATTTGTGCGGGTCAAGTGCTGACTTTAACAGGAAATCCGAACCTTCCTAATGGAAGTTTTGCATGGTCTCCCGGTGGACAAACAACATCTTCAATAACCATTAACCCTCAAACTACCACGAATTATAGTTTGGTATACACCTTAAATTCTTGTTCTGTTACTGCGCAATTACCAATAACAGTAAATCCAATTCCATCAGTAAATACCACAAACACTACCGTTTGTGCTGGACAAGCGGCAACTTTAAGTTCAACAGTCTCTCCTTCTGGTGGGGCTTATTCATGGACAAGTGGAGCAACAACATCAGGCATTACTGTAAATGTATCGAGTACCTCTACTTTTATATTGAGTTATACTGTAAATGGTTGTACTTATTCAGATACTTCCTTAGTAACTGTAATACCAACACCTGTTGTAACAATTGATCCATTATCATCAATAATTTGCAGTGGAGCAAGTCAATTATTGAATGCAGTGGTAGTAGGTTTTCCAACCACAGGATCTTATCAATGGAATACTGGAGCATCAACTTCAAGTATTACCGTAACACCATCTAGTACTCAGAATTATTCGGTAATTTATACCTTGAATGGCTGTCCAAGTAATAGTGCTTCTGCTACTGTTACAGTAAATCCAAGTCCAACAGCTACAGCAATCGGAGCAACAATTTGTCCAGGTGCAGTTGCTAATTTAACATCAACAGTTTCTCCTTCAGGTGGAACTTATTTATGGTCGCCAGGAAATCAGACAACTTCAAGTATAAATGTTACGCCATCAAGTGCTGCAGTATACACCTTAACTTATACACTTAATAATTGTTCTGTAACAGATACAGCGAATGTCATCATAAAGCCCATAGCAACGGTAACAGTTAATTCTGATAATATTTGTAATGGTCAATCAGCTTTACTAACCGCAACACCAACAATCACAGGGGGTGCTTATTTGTGGTCTCCTGGTGGCGCTACTACACAAAGTATTACTGTTTCACCAAGTTCTACGACTAATTACTCAGTAATTTATACGCTAAATAATTGTGCTAGTACAGCAGCAAATGGAACAGTAACAGTTAAGCCTGTTCCAGTTGCAAGTATTGTCCCAAATATTGCAAATCCAGTTTGTGCTGGGCAAGTAATTACCTTAACTGGTGGTGCTAATCTACCCAATGGAACTTATACTTGGACTGCTGGAGGTCAAACTACCCAGGCAATTAATGTGAATCCTCAAACAACCAATGCGTATTCAATGGTTTACAACTTGAATGGTTGTGTAGATACAGTTCAATATACTGTTAATGTTAATCCAAAGCCATTAATTACGGTTAATGATGCTTCAATCTGTGCCGGTTCTAGTACAACTTTAACAGCAACAGGGACACCAATAGGAGGGACTTATTCTTGGACTGGTGGGGGTACAACGAATTCAATTACTGTTAGCCCTGCAGCAACAAGCACTTATATCGTTACCTATACCCAAAATGGTTGTAGTGCTAGTGATACCGCTTTGGTGCAAGTGACCAATACTCCAACCATTAGTTTAACGCCTGTAAATCCAACCATTTGTAGCGGATCAAGTGTTCTTTTAACAGCAACACCGATAAATTCACCTTTAACAGGTTCATACCAATGGAATACAGGAGCAACAACACAATCAATTACAGTAAGTCCTGTTATTCAAACTACTTATTCAGTAACTTATGTCCTCAATGGTTGCCCAAGTTTAACACAAAGTACCACTGTAAATGTCAATCCAAGTCCATCAGTAAATATTGATGGAATTTCCATTTGTCCTGGTACAACAATTACGATAGCATCGAATGTTCTTCCGAGTGGTGGACAATTTTCTTGGTCGAATAATCAAGATTTGTCAAACTCTTCAAGTTCGAGTTTAACTGTTACGCCTGGAGTCACGACAGTTTATACTCTAAGTTATTCTTTAAACAATTGTACAGCAACAGATACTGCAATTGTGACGGTTAAACCAACACCAACTTTAACGGTTAACGATATGACCATTTGTCAAGGTCAAAACGCTTTGTTAACGGCAACACCTAATTTATCCGGAGGTTCTTATGTATGGACACCAAATGGAGCAAGTACACCAAGTATTACGGTTTCTCCTTCGTCCACTACAAACTATTCAGTAATCTATACTTTAGCGGGTTGTTCAAGTATAAATACTACTGGAACTGTTACCGTTAATCCCTTCCCAGTTGCAACTATTTCGACCAATGCTATTCCACCTATTTGTTCAGGACAAACGGTTAATTTAACAGCCAATATAAATGGTCAATATGCTTGGTCACCTGGTTCACAAACAACCCAGTCAATCAGTGTAAATCCATCAGCAACTACCACTTATAATTTAATAAATACGCTCAATGGATGTTCTGATACTGCATCCTATACGGTTATTGTAACCCCAAATCCAACTATTTCAATTGTTTCAGATACCATTTGTATTGGTCAAACAGCTTCATTATTGGCTGTTGGTTTACCTTCTGGTGGTACTTATTTATGGACACCTGTTAATCTAACGACTGCAGGCATAACTGTTGCACCTATTTCAACTTCAAATTATACTGTTAATTATACATTAAATGGTTGTTCCTCTTCCACAACTTCTTTTGTATTGGTTCAACCTTTACCGCTTGTAAATGCAGGTCCAGATATTACGGTGTGTACTGGAACTTCCATTACCTTGTCTGGGTCGGGTGCGCAATCTTATTCGTGGAACAATAATGTTACAAATAATCAAGGTTTTGTTCCACTTACCAATGGAAATTATATCGTAACAGGAACAGATGTTTTTGGATGTGTAAATACAGACCAAGTTGATGTCACAATTAATTCTTATCCTTCAGTAAGTGTCAACAATACAACAATTTGTAGTGGATTAGCTGCTTCATTAGTTGCAAGTGCTTCACCGTCTGGAGGTACCTATTTATGGACGCCAAATAGTGCAACAACGTCAGCTATTTCAGTAACTCCAATTGTAAATAGTTCCTACATTGTTGCTTACACTTTGAACAATTGTACCAGCACTGATACTTCTTATGTTACAGTAATTACCTCTCCAACTTTAAGTGTAAATAGCGATACCATTTGTAATGGCCAAAGTTCAATTTTGACTGCTATTCCATCAATTCCTGGTGGGGTTTACGCATGGTCATCTAATGAAACTACCAATGCAATTACGGTTGCACCTACAACTACTTCAAGTTATACTGTGTCTTACAATGTTAATGGTTGTCAAAGTCCTACTCAAACTTCTGTAGTTACTGTAAATCCTGTTCCAGTAATCACTGCTATAACTGCGCCTGTAATTTGTTCTGGACAAAATGCAACTTTAACTGCAACAGTTAATATCACAGGCGGAACCTACGTATGGAGTAATGGACAAACAGGTCAAACTATTTCTGTCGCACCTAATGTCAATACTAGCTATTCTTTAATCTATACTTTAAACGGTTGCTCTAGTGCTTCTTTTTCAACTAATGTAACTGTAAATCAATCTCCTACCATTAACGCAGGAAGTGATCAATTGCTTTGTGCTGGACAATCAACAACTTTAAATCCAACTGTTTCTGGTTTAGGAGGTACTTTTTTATGGTCTCCTTCGACTGGATTAAATAATGCGCTAATTCAAAGTCCAACAGTTACCCTGAGTTCATCTCAAAATTATACTGTAGTCTATACTTTAAATGGCTGTCCAAGCGCACCTGATACAGTAGTCGTTAATGTGATTCAAAATCCTGTTGCTTCTGTAAATAATGCTACAGTTTGTAATGGCACGCCTTTCACGTTGATTGCAAGTCCTGCTAATGCTTCCTACACATGGTCTACTGGTGAAACAACATCAAGTATTTCACCTATATCACCAATTGGAACCACTAATTATACGGTAACAGTTGTAATTCCGGGGTGTCCAACAAGTACTGCGACATCTGTAGTTATCGTAAATCCAATACCAACAATTACAGTAGGTGCTGATCAAACAGCATGTAACGGTCAAACAGCAATTCTAACTTCTTCACCAAGTGCAGTAGGAGGGACTTATTTATGGAGTCCAAGTGGACAAACTACACAATCATTGAGTTTAGCACCAAGTTTAACCAGTCCTTTGGTTGCTCAGTCTTTCACACAAACTTTGGTATATACCTTTAACAATTGTTCTAGTGTTGCCGATACGGGAATTATTTATGTAAATCCAATTCCAACAGCAAGTGTTCCGAATCAAACAATCTGTAACCTAGGAACCGCGAC
>JBIIWA010000004.1:0-189015 GCA_044339115.1 Crocinitomicaceae bacterium | reverse complement strand
CCTCCCGTAGGAGTCTGGTCCGTGTCTCAGTACCAGTGTGGGGGACCACCCTCTCAGGCCCCCTACCTATCGTAGCCATGGTAAGCCGTTACCTTACCATCTAGCTAATAGGACGCATGCCCATCTTATACCGCCGAAACTTTAACTGATTCACCATGCGGTGGCTCAGTACTATGGAGGATTAATCCGGATTTCTCCGGGCTATACTCCAGTATAAGGTAGGTTGCATACGCGTTACGCACCCGTGCGCCGGTCGCCATCAAAATAGCAAGCTATTTCATGCTGCCCCTCGACTTGCATGTGTTAGGCCTGCCGCTAGCGTTCATCCTGAGCCAGGATCAAACTCTCCGTTGTATAATAACTTTGAATTTTTCTGAGACTTAGAGATGTTGTTTTGTTCTTAATCGCTGTTTCCTTATTCCTCAATATTTCAATGAACTCTTTATTGATATCGTTAACCCATTCCTAAATTAACAACCTATTAAATCCACATTAAGTTATGACGCGTTCGTCAATTGCGGGGTGCAAAGATACATACTCTTTTTGTTTTAGCAATCTTTTTTTGGAAAAAATTTTTGAAAACAGATTCTAATACCCGAAAACTATAGAAAGGTTACGATTTATTGAAATTTTATGGAATATTTTTACATCTTGCATCTTCTTAAACAAGGTATGTTAAATTTCAAGTCGTCTCACATAAAATTAAAAGGGCTCTCAGATGCTGAATTAATTTTCGCCTTTAAAGCGAAGGGTGAGCTAAAATGTCTTGAAGTTTTTTATGATCGCTATGCCTATCTAGTTTATGGTGTTTGCATGAAATATTTGAAGCAAACAGAAGATGCAGAGGACCTGACAATGATGATTTTTTCAGCATTAGGAGAGAAAATAAAAAAACATGAAATTCAATTTTTCAAATCTTGGCTTCATGTACTCGTTAGAAATGAATGTTTAATGAAGTTAAGAAAGAATTCGTTCAATAATGTAGCGTTTGAAGATACCTTATTGGAACAAGAAATGTTAAATGAAACTGATTCCATATCTGAAAAAGAAATTTTAGAGCTTTCTATTATTGATTTAAACGCAAGCATTAATAAATTACAAATACAGCAAAAAAATTGCATTCAAAAGTTTTATATAGATAAGAAAAGCTACCAAGAAATTTCTATTGAAGAAAACATGACACTAAAAGAGGTGAAAAGTCATCTTCAAAACGGGAAAAGAAATTTAAAAATACTCATGACTAATCCAGAAAAAAATGCTCAATAAAGAAAGCATAAATAACTACATTAAAGGAGATGCTAAAGTGCGCAATAAAATGGAACGCGCCACCTTTGATGATGATTTTGAATCAGAAGCACTTGATGGATGGGCGCTTGAAGGTGCTGATCTGAAATCAATTGAATCCATAAAGAAAAAGCTTTACCCTAAAAAATTAGGTGCTATTACCTTCAGTCTGGTATTTATTGCATTTGTAATAAGCCTTCTTTTTGTTTTCTCTCGAAATCAACAAAATGCGAAATCCAATCTGCACGCAATAAATAATAAGGATCAAATTCAATCTCAGAATAACCTTAATGAAAATCGAGTCAAAGTAAATCAAACGAAGCAACTTACAGAACCTAAACAAATTAAAAAAGATTTTCGAGCTCAAAGAAAAATTAATCATATGGTTTCAATTGATAATAATCTTCAAAAACTTGAGGAGACAAGCATCGAGAAACTACCGTTGAAGGAAATTGAGCCCATAAAAACAGGACTGAAACCTACTAATAAAGCAAAAGAAACCTATCTCTTAGATTTTAAAGTTTTGGATTATCGTTATTATAGAAGTAAACCATTAGATAAAAAAATAGATGTTTTGAATGGGACTCCAGCGGATCAAGAAAGCAAAAACAATATGGAAATTGAACCAAAATATGCAGTAGAAGTGAGTTATTTTAATTTCCTTGAGAAGTCGCTCCACTATTTCGAAAAGAAAAAATACAGTGAGGCCGCATCACGATTTAAAGAAATACTTCAAACCTATCCAGATGATGTCAATGCACTATTTTATGGTGCACTGTGCTATTATAATTCGGGTGAATTTTTTGAATCAGAAAAATTATTACTTCGTCTTGAAGTTAATAAATACAGTAATTTCGAGGAAGAAAGTCAATGGTACCTTTGCTTGACCTATAAATCACTAGAAAAAAAATCTCAATACACTAAACTAAAAGAGCAGATTATCTTAAAAAATGGCTTCTATTCGAAAAAGGCGCGTGACTTAAAAGATTAGTTATTCAATTTTCCTTGATTTATCCAACATTGAACAAATTGTTTAATGGAATCTGGCAAAGCAGGACCCCCCTGAGGCATTAGATTATATGATTGCCCATGCATTGAACCCATAATAGGCGTTGCATTACTCGATATATTAGTATGATTTGTCAAGGTATAAGAGGTGCTATTTCCTACATCATGACAGCCTGTACAATTTTGCTGAATGATGGGTAGTACTACCTGACTAAAGGAAACTGTGTCTATGCAATTGGGGTCAATCGTTGATTGAACTTTATCTTTCCTACAAGAGATCAGCGAAAGAAAAATAAAAGAGCAAAGAAAAAGTGAGATAAGAATTTTGTTGTTTTTCATTTTTTTAAGAGTAAAGGGTGAAGTGAAAGCCAAAATAAAGGAACTATAAAATGTAAGGGAATAGCAAAGGCAGGGAAAAAATCTTCAAATTCATTATATATTCGAGCCTGAATAGGATAAGCAATACTTAGTAAAGTAATAATTACAAATAATAAATTAAAAATAATCATTGTTCTCTTCGTTTTACAATAAGTATAAAGCCAAGTGATGCTAAAGGAAAGAAACACCATTGTTGTTAACAATCTCCACAAAGGAATGACTTCTGAAAAATCAAATAAATAAATCTGATAGATTCTAAAATAAACAAAAGAAATTAATACCGAAATTAAACTCAGAAGTAAAGCAAAATTCAATTTCGACATGCTGCTATTTTTGTACTGCTGGAATGGAATAAATGATTTTCATTTTAGCAGGAACTACATTGCTCTTATGCCCAACTTTAAATTCTAAGCGATCAACATAGAAGGTTCCTTTGAAAACTATTTTTTTACCATCTTTAGATTTTGCAGCAGGGATTACATATTCCTTGGTAATTCCTTTCATTGTTATATTTCCAGTAATTTGATAACTAGAACCTACTTTTTCAACTTTAGTTGATTTAAACTTAATCGTTGGGAACTTTGCTGCATTAAACCACTCCTCTATTTGTGCTTTTTTATTCATCATTCCATTTCCGGTATTGATCGATGCTACATCAATGGAAAGGTTAAATTTTGAACCCTCCAGATTTGCGTCATCAAAATCAATAGTACCATCAAGTTTTTTAAAGGAGCCTGAAGGATCTTTACTTTTAAACTCAATAGAATGCCCATCAATTACTTCGAAATGATCTATTGGAGCAAAGGTCAAAGCTGCAGAAGCAAATAAGATACTTGCGAACACTAAATAAGAGATTTTTGTTTTCATAATTATTCTTTTGTGAATTTTCTACCAACACAAAAACCTAGCCGAAATTGACCTAGAGACAGTTTTTCTGTGGTATAGGGTATAAACTGTAACTCTCCAATTCCGCTTGAATTGGTAATATTAATGGTGAAATTATGGCCAAAAGTAAACCACTCTAACGCGATTGCCATGCTGTTAGTAGAACCTTGACGCATATTATCTGAACTGAATGCATGATAATACTCACCTAATATCGCAAATCGAGATGAAATTCGATAACGAATTGCTCCTCCTAAAGCGAACAATTCATTATAATCATTTGCAGCTACATAATTTCGATGAACAAAGGTAGGCATGACAGAAAGACTTAGTTTGTCATTAAATCTTCTCGCCATATTAATTTGTGTAACATAAGAAAATCGATGTGATACTTTAGGGAAATTAGAAACTAAACTTTGGTCAGGACTGGCAGACATATAAGTAAACCCTCCGGTGCCAACTACGGTCATAGTAATCGGAGAGACTCCTTTTTTTTGTTTCAAAATATTATATTTTGCAAAGCCATCAAGTAATGATCTGTAAGGACTACCTGTTCCTTTGCATCTTCCAAAACCTAGCATAAGTTTTTCTGTGACTCCATATTCTAATGCAATACGCATATCTGTAACATTGTCAAATCCGAACATGGTCTGCACACCCCCATTAGTCCCTGCTATATCACCAAACTTGTGTTCAATCCTGAATTCCCAAGTTTTTTTAGGTAGCATTTCTACAGAGTGACCGTTAATAACGCGTGTTCCGGTGAATGTATAGTCCAATTCTTCCTCCTCTTCAAGCACCACAGGTTCGTCTTGTGAAAAACTAAATTGAGCAAGGAAAACAAAACAAATTGCTAAAAAATAGGTGTAAATCTTCATTTTTATATTTTAATTATATCGGTAAAATTAAGTTTTAAGTTGGTTCGAGAAATATAATTAATTTTTTTTTGCTTAAAAAGATTCAATCCAAATAAGTACCTTTGAAATATGAATAATAAAGAGGCTCTAAGAGATCTGTATAAGAAAAAACGAAACCTTTTAGATTCAGCAATGCTCTCTCAAATTTCGGAGAAATACGAAGAACTAATAACTCCTTTTGATTTTAATGGTAAAATCGTTTCTGTTTTTTTACCCATTCAAAAATTTAATGAAATTGACACTTCATTTATTATTCAAAAAATTATTAATAGTGGAGGCACCATATGTGTTTCTCGTTCTGACTTTAAAGAAAAGTCTATGGAGTTTTTTATTTACGAGGAAACTGCTCAGATTGAAGAAAATGAATTCGGAATTCCAGAGCCAATTTATGGGAATATTTGCGAAATTTCAAAAATAGATTATGTATTTGTTCCTTTACTATGTTTTGATGAAGAAGGGAATAGAGTTGGTTATGGGCAAGGATTTTATGATAAATTCCTATCGTCATGTAAAGACAATTGCATCAAAATTGGGCTCTCTCATTTTGATCCTGTATACAAAATAGAAGATTGCAATGACATGGATATAAAACTAGACTTTTGCATAACCCCAAATAAAACATATGCCTTCAGATAAAAAAAATCAAGGGCGCTATCATTTATTGATCATCTTTTTGATTCCCGTAAATTTAGTGTGCTTCTTCCTATCGGAAAATATCATTATTCCAATTATATCCCTATCTCTTTCTCTTTTTATTACCTATTTCGTTCTGTTTCGATCAAAAAAAGGAGTGCAATAATTTATTGCAGATAATTGTTGTAGAAATCCATTAAAGTATAAGTCCTATTGTCTATAAGCACATTTTGGATTTGATTCGCTCCAAGAAAACGCATAATAATCTTCCTGTTTTCTTGTGTATTTTCAATCATGCTGATTTTGGCAATCTTGGTTGTTTCAGAAAAATCAACCGTAAAATAATTAACATAATATTTTGCATATTGATTCACAGCATCTTTATTTGAATCAACAGGAAGTTTAAATTCAAATTTCCCTACTTCTTTATCTCTAAAAAATTTAACTTTATTATCAATTGTTGCTTCTTGAGAAAACAAAGCAAGTGAAATAAAGGTGAAGCATAAAAGTGAAAATATAGTTTTCATAAAAATAGATTTTAGCTAATATAATTATAAATTTAGAAATTGGTTACCATGAATTCCCTTTTATTTTGTTTGAATGAAAATTTATTAGAAGCTGGCTGCGATGAGGCAGGTAGAGGTTGCCTCGCTGGACCTGTGGTTGCAGCCGCAGTGATATTGCGCCAACCAATTGAAGGTTTAATGGATTCAAAAAAATTAAATGAAAAGCAGAGACAATCTTTAAGAATTCAAATCGAAAATGAAGCCCTTTCTTATGCCGTTGCAGTTGTATCACCAAGAAGAATTGAAGAAGTAAATATACTTAATGCAAGTATTGAAGCGATGCAAATCGCTTTAAGTCAATTAAAAATACAGCCAGAATATATCTTAATTGATGGGAATAGATTCAAGTCCTATGAAAATATTCCTCACACTTGTGTGATTAAAGGAGATGATAAATTTCAATCAATTGCTGCGGCTTCTATTCTCGCAAAAACATATAGAGATGAAATTATGCAAGAATTACATCGTGAATTTCCAGAATACCAATGGAAGCAAAATAAAGGCTACCCTACAATTGCGCATCGATTGGCCATAGAAGAATATGGTGCCTGTATTCAGCATCGAAAAACCTTTCAATTGCTATCTAATAAACTTTAATCCAGTTTATAAAGTAAACAATTTGATGTTCATTTATTCTTACTGCATTAATAGAATGGAGCGGATATGGAGGTAATTTTGCTTTAAATAAAAAAGCATGCTCAAGAGAATTTCCAGTATAATTTTAATAATCATTGGTCTGTGTTGGATTATTTATGCAGGATTGGCGGTTTTAAAACCCAGTGCAGGCAATGACTACTTATGTTTCTTCGGAAAAGAGGACAGTACGGTATTAGCAATTCATCACATTGATGAATTTGGCTGGGAGAACACAAGTTTCTCAACTTTAGGGAGCAATAAAGATATTTATGCCTCCATTGTGAAAAATCTACCTCGGAACAATACAGTATTTATCAGTCAAAATAGGCCTGTAATTGTGATTGAAAATAAGGAGAAATGGACCAAATATTTAGTTAATAATTTAATGAAAAAAGGAATATATCCTTTTGAAATGACTGGATTAAATTCCTTTAAATACGGGAAATATATCGGTAACTATAAAGGAAAACAGCTGCTTCTTTATAATAACGAATTAACAATAGCTGCTCTAGAAAAACAAGCGTTTAAAACTGATCATCAAGCCAGTTTTTCATTGGTAGATTTTAGAAATAATAAGATTGAAATATCTGATATTTATCAGAAGGATGAGGCGCAAATAAATTATAAATCGAGTGCTTTTAGCATTAAAAAGAAAACCTTAGTCGATGATAGAGAGGAGTTTTCTGAGGTGACCCCCAATGTTTTTGAAAGTTATCATTTTTATGAAAAAACTTATTTAGCAGAGGAGGATAAACTTTTTAAAAAATCAGTTTTAGCTAAGTGTATTTCAACCGGTATGGTGGAACTTAGAATAAATGGTGGAGTTGTATACATTTTTGATTTGATTGAAGGACAAAGTCCTATACAAGTTATGAATGAAAAGATGAATTTGAACGAAGAAAATGGGAGCTTCGCATTCTTCAAATCTATCGCTCTTCGATCTGAAAATATGGAACTTAGAAAAAACGGAGGATATATTTCTGAATTAAATGGATTTGCGCTGATTTCAAATGACAAAGCAATTCTTGATATAGTATTAACTGAAATAGAGATGGGACATACCCTTTCGACCAATAATGAATTATTTGACCGCTTTCATTATTATTTACCGATCAATATCTCTGAACGCTTCATATCCAATAGCATGACTTATAGTGTTAGTGCTTTTAACCTTAAAAGAGTTCAAACAACGGTCAAATTAGGAGCTCAAAAATCTGACACTTCAAATGAAGAAGAAAAAGATTATTTTACCATGAACCCAGGTAGCAATATTCTTCTTTTTACAGCCTTGGCAGGTAGAGGGAACTTGGTGGTTTTTACAGAAAATCAAGCCCTTCAAGGATACAAAAACGGTATAAAAAAGTGGTCGCACGCCTGTTCAAGTCCATTGAAATTAGCGCCAAAAAATCTAGAGTTTTCTAATGACGAAAGTGAGCATATTGGTTTGTTATTTGAAAATAATTGTGAAATTATCGATAAGATGGGGCGCAATATTTTGAATATTAAAGGTGAGTTTGACTTGAATCCTATTCGAATAAAGAATAAAGACGCATTGCAATATCTTTTAATTCACAATAAACAACTTCTTGCTTTTAATGATAAAGGAGCAAAACTTTTCACAATAAACGAAAAAGAAGATATTGAAATGTATCATGCTTTTGTTGTAAAAAATAAGGTGTATTGTGCCGTGAAAACTAAATCAAAATATAGTATCATTGATATTGGAACAAAGAAAATAATTCGTACCGCTTCTATTTCTTTGAATTCTACCAATTTCAATATTCATGAAAATGGGGATTTAACATTTATCGAAGGAAATAGCTATTACTTACTTCAATCTAATGGAACAAAAAAATCTTTGTCAATAGATGCTGTTTGGGAACTGCAACAAAGTTACGTAGAGGAAAATGTGCTTCATCTTCTCTTTACCAATGGGGGACAATTGAAACTCACAAACAATGTAGGTAAGGTTACTTGGAATAAATCAATTCCTGCAAGAGAGTTCTCAAATGTTTCAACTACTAAGATTGGAAATGAGATATTGATTACAATTTTTGATGGTGTCGAAAATAAAGTTTTATTTTACACAGCAAAAGGTGAAAAATTAAACACAAATATTAATCATGCAAGTACAGAAGTTCAAGTGACTCCTTTCGGAGCAACAGGAACCTCAACAACAACACTTTTAGGAAATTTACTTATACAATATAATAGCTATTAATTATGAAAAAAATTATTACACTACTATTAATATCAATCACTGGTTTCGTTGGAGCACAAAATTTTCTTGGTTTTCAGCAGAGCAACTATTCAGGTGTGATGGGAACAACTGTTCAACCGGCTAGTTTTGTTGATGGTCGCTATAAATTTGATTTAAATATCGCAAGTTTAAATTTTAATTTAACTCAAAATTTCGGATCTTTCAATGCAAATGCCATGCGTGATGCTCAAGGAAATGGAGGGTTTTGGTGGGCAAAATCTTTTGATTCTGTTCAAAGTAATATTTGGCCAAATCCAGACTCCACTTTTATTGATCGTTTTGTAATTCGTAACTACAATCAAGATTCTAAGAAGACAATGGGTTTCTATAACAATGTAGAAGTTGATTTGATGAATTTTGCTTTTCACCTTTCACCTAAAATAGCCATCGGTTTTATTGCAAAGGCGAGAACAATAACCAATATAGATAATCTAGATCCAAAACTTGCTGTACTTGCTGAAAACGCAATGGATTATCAACCTTTATGGAATAAGGATTTCAATGAAAAGATATTCAATGTTAATCATCTTGCATGGACGGAATATGGATTTAATTATGGTCAAGTCATTAAGGATGATGGCGAACATTTTCTTAAAGTAGGTGGAACAATTAAATACCTTGCAGGATTCACCGCTGCATATTTTTATACAGATAATTTCAACTACAATATAAAAAATAAGGATACTTCTTACAGTTTAACAGGTGACTTTAATTACGGTTATTCAAATAATTTAGACAAACTGACCTCTCCAAACGCACAAATGAATGGGACCAATTGGCAAGAATACGCTAAAAAGTCTTCTTCTTTTGGAATGGGAATAGATCTTGGTGCTGTTTATGAATGGCGTGAAAATTATAAAGATTATAAATATGATATGGATGGCGAAACGAATATTTGGGCTAGAAATAAAAATAAATATAAACTTCGTGTTGGTGCATCCTTATTAGATCTTGGAGGAATGAGATTTATAAAAGGAGGATTGAGCCGTAATTTTAGTGTTAATTCAACGAGCGAATTTGACATGACTTCTTTTGAAGGAGCTTCAAGTTTCTTAGGATTTGATCAAACAATTGATAGCTTAATTAATCAACCCAATGATAATAGTTGGACAGCAAGTCAAGATACTGCAAGTTATTTTAACATGAGGACGCCTTCTGCCCTAAGTTTTCAAGTCGACTACCATATTTGGAAAGGGTTCTATGTGAATGCGACAAGTATGTTAAATTTAATCTCAAGAGGAAAGGACACAAAAGTAAAAGTTCCCAATCAATTCTCGATCACACCTAGTTTTGACGTTGCAGGATTTGGATTGTACTTGCCACTTTCGGTGAATACATACTCAGGATTCAAAGCGGGAATTGCTACCAGATTAGGTCCGCTCACATTAGGTGTTACTGATTTTAGAGTGTTATTAGCGAGAGGAAATATTAGAGGTCCTGAATTTTTTGCAGGTATTCGTTTACCTATACTTTATACTAAAGTGAAGGATAAAGACTTGGATAAAGTTTCGGATAAAGTAGATGAATGTAAGGAGGTGCCGGGGATTTGGTCTTTTAAAGGTTGTCCTGATACAGATTTAGATGGCATACCTGACAGTGAAGACGATTGTATTACCGTCGCTGGAATTGCTGAATTTAATGGTTGTCCTGACACTGACGGTGATAAGATAATGGATAAAAACGACGACTGTCCAACAGTTGCTGGATTACCAAAGTTTAAAGGTTGTCCTGATACAGACGGTGATGACATCATGGATAAGGAAGATGATTGTCCTACCATTGCTGGTGTAGCCTACTTAAAAGGTTGTCCAGATAAAGATCATGATAGTATCACTGATGCAGATGATTTATGTCCTGATAACTTTGGACCAAGAAAAAATAACGGTTGCCCTGATACAGATTCAGATGGTATTTTTGATTATTTAGACGATTGTCCAACAATTAGTGGGCCAATTGAAAATAAAGGATGCCCGTGGCCAGATACCGATGGAGATGGAATATTAGACAAAGATGATGATTGTCCATTATTGGCTGGTCCTTTAGCAAACAAAGGTTGTCCATACAAAGACAGCGATGGAGATGGCTTGTTGGATAAGGATGATGATTGTCCAAACACAGTTGGTCCAATATCTAATAAAGGTTGTCCAGTGATTGAAAAAGAAGTTGAGGAAGTATTAAAAACTGCATTTGATGCCTTAGAATTCTCCTTTGGTAAAGATGTTATTCTTCCTGTTTCCTTCCCATCATTAGAAGAGTTGGCACAAGTACTAAATAAGAAAGCAACTTGGAAACTTCAAATTTCTGGTCATACAGATAATGTAGGTGATGAGCAAGCAAACCTTATCCTTTCTAAGAAAAGAGCTGAATCACTTAAAAATTATCTTATTGCAAAAGGAATTGATGGAAACCGATTGATCACAGAATACTTCGGTGAAACAAAACCTATTGCAGATAACACAACAGACTTAGGTCGACAGAAAAATAGACGAGTTGAAATGAAGATTGTGTTTGATTAATCAAGCACAATCTTTCTTATGTTAATTAATTAACATATTAAATTAACATTACCTTAATATTCAATTAATCGTGTGATTACTTGTTTGCTCTTACTTTGCAACCGACTAATCGTATGATCATGAAGTATTTGCTAACTGTATTCTCCTTATTTTTTATTCTATTACTTAATGCTCAAAAAGGGTCCATATCAGGAAAATTACTAGACGGGAATAACAATGAGGGCATCTTCAATGCCAAAATTTCTATTAAAAGTATTGCCAAAGGGGTGATTTCCGATCAAGAAGGTAAATTCTCTTTTACAGATTTAGCTGCTGGAGTATATACGATTGAAATCAAGGCAACTACTTACAACAATAAGATTATAACAGACATCACAGTTGTTTCAGGAAAAGACTATTATTTTGAGACTACCTTAGAATCTGTGATTACTGAATATGGAACTATAACCAAAGTTCACACGATTAAAAGAGATACTGATTTGGGATTACTACAAGCCCAAAAAGCTAGTTTGGTAGTTTTGGATGGTACCACACAAGAACAACTTAAAAGAACTCCAGATAAAACTGTAGGTGATGCATTAAAAAGAATTAGTGGGGCAAGTATCCAAGATAATAAATTCGCAGTAATTAGAGGATTGAATGACCGTTACAATGCTGCTTATTTAAATGGTTCCCCATTGCCAAGTTCAGAAGGAGACAGAAAAGCGTTTGCTTTTGATATTTTCCCGGTAAACATGTTAGACAATCTTACTATTGTAAAGACAGCTTCGCCTGATATGCCAGCAGAATTTGCAGGAGGAATCATCCAGGTGAAAACAAAGGATATTCCAACCGAGAACTTTCAATCTATCTCCTTTGGTGGAGGTTTCAACACCATTACAACTTTTCAAAATCATGTTAAAGGTCAAACGGGAAAACTAGATTGGTTAGGAATAGACGACGGTTCAAGAGCCATGCCTATTTCAATTCCAAGTTCAAAAGACTTCCCCGTATCGATGAATGATCAGGCTGCTTTAGCAAAAACATTTAATTTTGATTGGAACTTAAAACAAGCGAAATTTAGTCCAAATGCTTCTATTCAATACGCTGCAGGATTTAAAAAAATATTGAAAAATGAAAGTGAATTTGGTTTTATTGGGTCTGTTAGTTACAACAAAACCAATAACTTTAATGAAACTGTTAGAAGATCTTATACAGACAATAATGCTGGTGGAACCGCTTCTTCACAAATGGAAGCTGATTTTTTAGATAAGGTATATTCTACTCAAATATTAGCTGGTTCTATGGCAAATTTTGCTCTAAAAATTAATCCAACAAATTCTATACATTTTAAAAATCTTTACAGCATCAATTCTGATAATAGAGTAATCACTCGTTCTGGAGCCAAAGATCCTTTAGAAGTTAATCCTACGCTTATTAAAAGTAACGCGACCTGGTTTACCTCAAATAACATTTATTCTGGCCAATTAGGAGGTAATCACAGTTATAAAGAGAACAAATTAAAACTTGATTGGGTAGCTGCACTTTCAACTATCTCTAGGACCATTCCGAATTTAAAGCGATCTATTTATACAAGATCAACCACCTTTAATGACCCATCGAATCCAATGGCAGAGGATACGATGTATGTGGCTAACATTGCGCAATCTAGTGTAGGTCCTGACTATGGTGGAAGTATGTTTTTCTCAACGAATAAAGAACAAATTTATAGTGGAAAAGTAAATCTTGCTTATCAAATAAAAGAGAAGAAAGGTTGGAGAACAGAAATGAAAATTGGTGGCATGTACCAATACCGAAATAGAGATTTTGTCGCAAGACAATTTGGTTATACTAAATATGGCGCCGTAGGAGGAAGTGTTAATTTTGATGAAAATCTTCTTTTTTTACCTGTAGAAACTATTTTTTCACCGGAACATATGGGCTTAATGAGCCCAGGAGTAGGTGGATTTAAATTAACTGAAGGAACAAAAGCTTCTGATAGTTATAGCGCTAACTCCAACTTAAATGCAGGATACATATCTAACTTACATTCACACAAGAAATTTAAGTTGCTTTATGGGATTAGACTAGAGGATTTCACTCAGAATTTGACCTCAACTAAAGCAGATAAAACTGAATTAAACGTTAAGCTTCACAATTTAGATGTACTGCCATCATTCAATATGATTTACAGTCCATCTAATAAAGTAAATGTTCGTTTAAGTGGTTCACAAACACTTAATAGACCTGAATATCGTGAGTTGGCTCCATTTGCATTTTACGACTTTAATACTCAATTCGTACTTTCTGGAAATGATAGTTTACAAAGATCCAAGATCACTAACCTTGATATGCGCTATGAAGTATATCCCGCAAGTGGTCAATTGTTGTCTGCAACTGTATTTTATAAGTTTTTCGAAAATCCAATTGAACAAATTGCTCGTGCTGATGTGATGAATGAAATTTCTTATAAAAATGTCCCAACAGCAACTAACTTTGGATTAGAATTAGAATTTAAAGGAACCATTGGTTCTTTCTTTAGAGCTGATACTTCCTCACTTTGGAATAATTTAAGCCTTTTTGCTAATCTAGGAATCGTTAGATCTATTGTTGATGTTTCTCAAAATATTGGCACCCCATATGAAACAAGACCTTTGCAAGGACAATCTCCCTATATAATTAACGCTGGACTTAATTACAAGACAGATAATAATTACTCCTTCAGCATGAATTTAAATCGTGTTGGACCTAGAATCTATATTTTAGGAAGTGTCTTACAACCAGATATTTGGGAGAAGAGTCGTACTTTTTTAGACTTTCAAGTTGCAAAAACAATGGTGAAAGATCGCTTAGAACTTAAAATTAATGTTCAGAATATCTTGGCTCAAAATTTAGTTTTCTACCAAAACAAATATGGACAATCTACAGAAAGAAATATTATTTCTAAATTAAGTAACATCACTTTCTTGGGTGATGCAGATGGTGAAAACAGCTTTGACGCTGCAATTGACGACTTAGTGTGGTCTACCAAATTTGGAAGAACAATATCCTTCGTTCTTACCTACAAATTCTAATTTGATAATGTTACGCAAATGTTACGCAAAAATCAATTTGCTTAACATTTGCGTAATCTAAACTTAAGTGTAACATATTCTTAAGTTAACTTTTACGCAAATTGATTGCCCGAATTTTGCTATAACTAAAAAAGATAAATATTATGAAAAAAATGTATTCAATTCTCGCTGTGGCGCTCTTCGGAAGCCTAGCCTATGGACAAAGTTTCTTTGTTCCAACTTCTTATCGTGGCGCCTTAGCTCCAGCTCCAACTGCGCAGTGGACTGACAACTGGGTTAACTGGGATCCGCAAAATACCAACTATGGTACTTCAACTGTAAATGTTACCACTTCGATTACTACAAGTACAACTTGGTCTTCGAACAATGTGTATTTATTACAAGGTCAAATTTATGTGAAAAACGGTGCTATATTAACTATTCAGCCAGGAACTGTAATCATGGGTGACAAGGCTACTGTAGGTTCTGGTTTATTTATTTGTCAAGGTTCAAAACTTTTCGCTAACGGTACTGCAAGTGCACCAATTGTTTTTACTTCTAACCAACCAGCAGGACAAAGAGCTGCAGGAGATTGGGGTGGGTTAATAATAATGGGTAAAGCAACTACCAATTCTCCTGGTGGAATTGCTAATATTGAAGGATTAACAATTTCTCCAGATACTCAGTTTGGTGGTGGAGCAAATCCAGATAATAATGACAATTCTGGTTCCCTTAAATATGTGAGAATTGAATTCCCTGGATATGTTTACCAACCAAATAAAGAAATCAACGGAATTACTTTCGGAGCAGTTGGAAAATCTACTACTGTTGATTATGTTCAAGTTTCTTTCTGTAATGATGATGCTTTTGAATGGTTCGGTGGAAATGTAAATTGTCGTCACTTGGTATCTTACAGAAACTTAGACGATGATTTTGATACTGACAATGGTTATAGCGGTAACGTTCAGTTTTGTATTGGTGTAAGAGATCCAAACATTGCAGATGCTCCAATAGTTTCTACCTCAGAAGGATTTGAATCTGATAACGATCCTGGAGGATCAGCTGCAACCCCACAAACAAGCGCTCAATTCTCCAATGTAACTTGGATTGGACCGCTAAGAGGAAATGTAGGAGCAGTTGTTGCCGCTGGATATAGAAGAGGTGCTAGAATCAGAAGAAACTCATCTTTGAAAATCTACAACAGTATCTTTATGGATGGATCAAGAGGTATTCATATTGATGGATCAGCATGTGAAGCTAATGCTACGGCTGGAACTTCACTTACAGTAGTTAACAATGCATTGAAATTCAAAAACAATCTTGTAGCTGGATACCTTCCAACGAAATCTGTTGAAGTGAATTCTGGAAGTTCTTTCAATATCATTAACTGGTTTGGATTAAATGCAAATGATTCTCTTGCAAGTTCATCTAATATATTAGTGAATCCTTACGGAACTAACTTTTTAAATCCTGACTTAAGACCAATCACTGGTTCTAATGCTTTAAGCAATATGTCATTTGTTGATTTAGGATTAAATTCCATGTTGATTGGAGCACCTAGTGCACAAGCAAATGTTAATTATTGTGTTGGTGCTAATGCATCTGCCTTAACTGCAACTTCAAATAATGATTGTTCTTTATTGTGGTATGTTTCTGCAACAGGTGGATCAAGTATCCCAACTCCTACTCCAAATACTTCAGTAGCTGGAACAGCTGTTTATTACGTAAGTCAAGTTAATGGTGATGGTTATGAAGGTGCAAGAACAATGGTTACAGTAACTGTAAATGCATTGCCTGCAACTCCAACTATTAGTGCTAACGGTTCAACAACTTTTTGTACAGGTGGATCTGTTGATTTAAGTTCATCAGAAGCAAATGGAAACATTTGGTCAAATGGCAATCCAACACAAACAATTACTGTAAGTAATACTGGTTCTTATTCAGTTACTTTTACAGATGTTAATGGATGTAGCGCTACTTCAAATGCAATTAGTGTAAACGTAAGTAATGCGCCAGCACCAACTATCAATGCGTCAGCAACAGCTGCTTGTTCTGGAGATACTGTAATATTGACAGCTTCAACTTCTGATTCTTATGCATGGTCTACTGGAGAAACAACACAAGTTATCTACGTTACCAATTCTGCATCTATTTTGGTAAACACTTTGAATGCTAATGCTTGTGATGGAGTTGGTTCTTCTACAACTGTAGTAATTACTTTTAACGCTAGTCCAACAGCAGGAGGTTCTTTTACTCTTAATGGTAATGTTGCAACTTTCACAAATACTTCCACTGGAGCAACTAGTTACTCTTGGGATTTCGGTGATCAAACCAACTCTTCAGCAGCTGCTCCTTTGCATGCTTATGCAGCTAATGGATCTTACACAGTTGTGTTAACAGCTATTAATGGAAATTGTACAAGTACAGAAACATACACCATTGACATTGCAGTAGCATTAAATGAATTAGTTGGAATTGAAGGATTGAATATCTACCCTAACCCTGCAAAAGATCTTTTAAATATTGATTTTACAAATACTACAGATCAAAATTTAGAACTTCAAATTGTAGATCAATTCGGTAGAGTTATCTTAACAAACAATGACAATAACTTAGGTGTGATGCATCAAGAGATTAGCCTAGCAAATTTCTTAAGCGGTGTTTATTACTTAAGATTAAATTCTAATTCCTCAACTAGAATTGAGAAAATAGTAATTAATAAATAAGATTACAACAGTAAATTTAAAGGGCTACTTCGGTAGCCCTTTTTTAATATATGACAAATGGATAATTTAAAAGGGCATACTATTTTACTTGTTGATGACGAACCTGACATCTTAGAATTTTTATCCTATAATTTAAAAAAGGAAGGGTTCAAAGTATTTTCGGCGAATAACGGTGAAGAAGGAGTGAAAATGGTACAGCAACTTAGTCCATCGTTAATATTAATGGATGTCATGATGCCCAAAATGGATGGCATTGAAGCTTGTCAAATCATTAGAAAGGATTTAAATATATCACAACCTATCATTGCCTTTTTAACTTCTAGAGCTGAAGATTATGCTCAAATCGCAGGATTTGAAGCAGGTGCAGACGATTACATCACCAAGCCAATTCGTCCGAGATTGTTGATCAGCAAAATTGAATCACTTCTTCGACGCATAGATCAAAAAAAATTAGATGGTGGTTCTAGTATAAACAAACTTGTTATAGATCGCGAAAAATTCGTGATCGAATTGAATGGCAATGAAATATTGTTACCTAAAAAAGAATTCGAACTTCTAGAATTACTTGCCAGTAGACCCGGTAAAGTATACAATAGAGATCAAATATTATCAATAGTTTGGGGTAATGATACCGTAGTTGGGGAGAGAACTATTGATGTTCATATCAGAAAATTACGAGAAAAGCTAGGAGATGATTATATTCGCACTGTGAAAGGTGTTGGATACACCTTCAATATTATGTGAAAAATTTTAGACCTAGTTTATTAATCTTATTTGGAAGTGCTGTATTCCTAGCCTTAGGTATTATTGCTGCACTTTTTTTCAATGTATTTGTCAGCCCATTAAAATGGTGGATGATTGTTTTTATCCCGCTATTGTCCTCACTATTGGTATATGGTATATTCTATGTTACCCTGAAGAGATTTATACAGAATCGACTTAATATTATATATAAATCAATCCAAAACAAACAGGATTTCACCCTTATTAAAGGCGAATCTATCGACCAATTAATCAATGATGCTGAGAAAGAAGTTGAGATTTGGCAGAAGGATAAAAATAAAGAAATAACTAAACTAAAAGAACAAGAGCTTTTCCGAAGAGACTTTTTGGGAAATTTAGCCCACGAATTAAAAACACCAGTTTTTGCAACCCAAGGATATATTTTAACCCTTTTAGAAGGCGGGATAGATGATGATGAAGTGAACCGTTTATTCCTAAATAGAGCAGCAAAAGCTACTGATAGAATTGTAGATATTTTGGAAGATTTAGATCAAATTACACGATTGGAAGTTGATGAACTCAAAATGGATTTTCGCTCCTTTGAATTAATCGATCTGATTAAAGAAATAAAAGGCACCTTAGCCTTTAGCGCAAAAGAAAAAAATATTGAATTGGTCTTTAATAAAGAATATAATTCCATTTATGTCTTTGCAGATCGCACCAAGATTGGACAGGTACTTACCAATCTAATTGTAAATTCGATCAATTATGGTGATGTTAATGGAAAAACAATCATTTCAATATTTATAATCGATGATTTGGTTACCATTGAAATTGAAGATAATGGTCCTGGAATTGAAGAAAGACATTTTCCAAGATTATTTGAACGCTTTTACCGAATTGAAAAAAGTAGAAATCGAAACGAAGGCGGAACCGGATTAGGTTTAGCGATAGTGAAACATATTATTGAATCACATAAACAAACCATTAATGTCCGGAGTACCGTTGATCATGGAAGTACTTTTTCCTTTAGCCTTCAAAAAAGTCTAACAAATGGACCAGTTAGTTCGAGAGGGATTCCATTAAAATAATTTCAGTATTGATTTTTGGGTAATTTTGCAGCATGAAAAAAGTTGAGGGGAAAAAGCATAGTTTAATCAGAAGATTGTTTCTTATGGCGAAGCCCTATAAACGATTTTTTATCCTCGCAGGCCTTAGTGTAATTTGCTTATCCTTTTTAGGTCCACTTCGTCCCTATTTGATTGGAAAAATGGTAGATAAATTTATCATTCAAACACAAAATAAGGAGCAATTACTCCAATGGAGTAGTTTGATTATCGTAATATTACTGGTCGAAGGGATGCTGCAACTCATCTCAACCTACTTTTCAAATTTACTGGCTCAATCTGTAATTAGAGATATTCGCGTTAAAGTATTTCAACATATTCTGACCTTCAGAATGCGTTATTTTGACAAAACACCTGTTGGTGCCTTGGTTACTCGCGTAGTCTCCGATGTAGAAGCCATTACCGAAGTTTTCTCCTCTGGAATTATGGAAATTGCAGGAGATTTAGTGTCGCTTATCTTTGTGCTAGCACTTATGTTCTCCACCAATTGGGAACTTTCCTTAATGACTTTAATCCCTATTCCTTTGCTCGTAATCGCAACCCGTATTTTTGCCAAAGCGATGAAAGCATCATTTCAATATGAAAGACTTCAAGTTACGCGCCTAAATACTTTTGTACAAGAACATATTACAGGGATGTCAATTGTTCAATTGTTTAATCGACAAAAAATTGAATTCGCGAAATTTAACGCCATAAATAAAGAACACCGTCAAGCGCATATCAATGCTGTATGGGCAACTTCTATTTTCTTTCCAGTAGTTGAATTATTAAGCTCCCTATCCATTGCATTTCTTTTAGTTTGGGGAGCACTTCAAGTAGAAGGGAAAACCAATATAGAAATAAAAAAAATGTATGGTGAAATAATCGCCTTTACCCTATGGATCCATCAATTGTATAGGCCTATAAGACAATTAGCAGATAAGTTCAATATTTTACAACGTGGTACGGTAAGAGCTGAACGCATCTTTGAAATATTAGATCATGCAGAAAATGTGCAAGATTCTGGCGCTGTTACATCGTGCGATTTTAATGCTGACATCGAATTTAAATCGGTATCCTTTGCCTATGAAAAAGAGAATTATGTATTGAAAAACATAAGTTTATCTTTGAAAAAAGGTCAAACCATTGCATTTGTGGGTGCGACAGGAGCTGGAAAATCAACCATTGTAAATCTCTTGGGTAGATTCTATGAATACGAAAAAGGAGAGGTCTATATTGGAAATGTAAATCTCAAAGAAATCGAATTGAATTATTTGAGGGCCAATATTGCAATTGTATTACAAGATGTATTTTTGTTTTCAGATTCCATTCACAATAATATTACCTTAGGAGATCCTGACATAACAAGAGAACAAGTAATTACAGCATCTAAAGCAGTTGGCGCACATAACTTCATCGCAAATTTACCGGAAGATTACGACTATGTCATTGGCGAAAGAGGTGGTGTTTTATCTGTTGGACAAAGACAATTACTTGCCTTTATTCGCGCTTATCTTTACAACCCACGTATCCTAATTTTAGACGAAGCTACCTCTAGTTTGGATAGTGAATCAGAAGATTTGATTCAATTAGCTACTGATAAAATTACAGCTAATCGCACCTCTATTGTTATTGCTCATAGACTTTCAACTATTCAAAAGGCAGACCAAATCATTGTATTAGAAAAAGGTGAAATTGTTGAACAAGGTTCACATCAAGAACTTTTGAAAAAAGGAGGCTTTTATAAAAACCTATTTGACAAACAATTCTTAGACGAAAACAAATGAAGCAATTTAAAATAGGTGGCGTTCCAGAACACTTTAACCTACCTTGGCGCTTGGCAATTGAAGATGGAGATTTTCTTAAAAATGGTGTAGAACTCCATTGGGCTGACATGAGTGGGGGAACAGGTCAAATGATTAAAGGCTTGCAATCAGGAACCTTGGATATTGCTGTTTTGCTCACAGAAGGCATTACAAAAGCTATTTTACAAGGACTTGACGCGACAATTATTTCAGTGTATGTGACTTCTCCACTATCATGGGGAATGCACGTTCCATATGACTCGAATCTAAATACTATTGATGATCTAGAAAATAAAGTATTTGCTATTTCAAGAGAAGGATCCGGTTCACATCTTATGGCCTATGTGAATGCCTTTGAAAGAAAATGGGATTTAACGCAGCTTAAATTCACTGTTGTTGGAGATGTATATGGAGGACTTTGGTCCCTGAAAGAACATGAAGCACAAGGTTTTTTATGGGAAAAGTATACTACGCAACCCTTCGTTGATCAAGAAAAATGCAGACGCGTTGGTGAAGTTAAAACACCTTGGCCTTGTTTTGTGATTGCTGTAAACAAGAAAATAGCTCAGGACAATAGTGCTTTAATAAAACTTATTTGCGGAACTGTACAACAAAAAGCATTGACATTAAAACAAAATAATGAAGCTGCAGCAATTATTTCATGGAGGTATAATTTGTCCCTTGACCAAGTAAAGAAATGGCTTTCAGAGACTGATTGGAATTATAATAATGCATTAGATCTTTCTGATTTTGAGCATGTAGTTCAATATCTTAAGGAAATGAACATGATTAAGGAAACAGAAGCACTCAACTGGGAAAACAAACTCTTTAAATGAAGTTATTCGTCGCTCTTTTAATCAATTTCTTACTGCCAATTTTTGCTTTTGGACAATTTGGATGTACTGATCCGCTTGCCAACAACTTTGACCCGCTTGCTCAAATTAATGATGGTAATTGTACTTATTCAAGCACCAACTACCAACCAAATTTAGTGGCTAATCTAACCCAAAACTTAAATGAAAATTCAGCCTTAATTTATTGGAACAATCAAATCGTTACGCTAAATGATGGAGGAAATGAAGCCGCACTTTTTTTCTTAAATACTAATGGTGCTGTTCTCAGAAAAGTGATTTTGAGTCAAGCAAGTAATATAGATTGGGAGGCATTAACACAGGATGAGAATAATATTTATATAGGAGATTTTGGAAATAATTATGGTAACCGCAACGATTTATGCGTCTATAAAATTAGTAAGATTGATATAAGCAATTCCATCAATGATACGGTAATTGCTTTCAAAATGAATTTCGATTATGGAAATCAAGTCGATTTCAATAGTGCTTTGAACGCTAATAATTTTGACTGTGAAGCATTCTTTTATCACATGGATTCCCTTCATTTATTTACTAAGGATTGGCTAGATCTAAAAACAAGACATTATGTTCTCCCAAGCCATTGGATGGATACGGTTCACGCTATTCAAGTAGATTCCTTTTTGATTGATGGTTTAATTACAGACGCTACCATCGATACTAGTTCTGCCAATGCTATGCTTTTAGGATATAAAAACAATGGAAATAATATTTACACAAGCTTTATATGGATATTATCAGATTATTCTGAGCATCATTATTTTAGCGGGAACAAAAGAAGGATTGAAATTGGAAACATGTTTAATGTATCGCAAACCGAAGGGATAACACTTATAGATAGTACTCAAGGCTATCTCAGTTCAGAACAAATTTCATCCGTGATTACTATTTCTGCAAAATTATTTCAATTCAACTTTCAAAGTTTCATCTCTCAAGATGGGTCAAATACGCCATTGATAACTAATGAAAATAAACTTCACTTCTATCCAAATCCAACAGCTGATAAACTTTATTTTACTAATAAGGTAGAGGCGATTCGACTTTTTACAATAGATGGAAAAGTTGTCTTAGACTTAGAAGTAAGCGAAGATTATATAGATATTAAAAATCTGAATCCTGGTATCTACTACCTAAGAGGAAATGGATTTGTCGAGAAATTTGAAGTATATTAATTTTCTAAACTAAATTTTTATTTAGAACAGTCGCACTCGCTTGAGCACTTGGCATTATGGTAATGTCATTTAAATTCACATGAGGAGGCAAAGATGCTGCATAATATATGGTATCCGCGACATCATCAGCTGAAAGGGGAGTGAATCCATCGTACACAGCTGCTGCTACTTGGTCGTCGCCTTTAAAACGAACCAATGAAAATTCTGTTTCAATAGCTCCTGGAGCAATATTCGTCACTCTTATCGAATGAGAAACCAATTCCATTCGCATTGATTTAGATAAAGCATCTACCGCATGTTTAGAGGCGCAATATACATTGCCATCCATATAAACTTCCTTGCCCGCTATGCTTGACAAGTTAAAAATATGACCTTTTTTATTCGTTTTTAATATTGGAATAATTTCCTTTGAAATATGAAGTAATCCTTTAATATTCGTGTCAATCATTCGATTCCAATCTTCTAACAATCCATCGGACAAGGGACCTTTACCCACTGCAAGTCCAGCATTATTAATCAATATTGATAATTTTGATTTCACCTCATCGGAAAAGGAAGCAACAGCCTTTCGAACTTGACTTTCCTCTCTAACATCTACATGAAATAATAAGACCTTTACAGGAAATTTTGCCAGCTCTTTTTTAATGGTTTCCAAGCGATCCATTCTTCTTGCCATAAGAACGAGATGATAACCTTCTTTTGCAAATCTGCGAGCGCATGCTGCGCCAATTCCTGAACTTGCCCCTGTTATAAGTATGTATTTATCCATTTTAAAATTTTTGAATTTTGTTTATGCTTTGAAATTTTAGAAAAGTCTATTGCCGATAATAAAATAAAGAATAAAAAAGGCATTGCAGGTACTTTATAACGAACAATTGCCCCTATCACTGGTGTTGTGAGTCCGATTATAGAAAATAAAATTATAGTGAATAATACACCAAACCACAAAAAATGAATTTGCATTGAATTTAATTTTTTTCTTAAAAAGATAAGCATTGTCAACATTGAAAATATAAGTAAGTTTTCAAAGAAGGGCATCAGATAAATCACTCCTTTTATTTGGGTGGGCCAAGGCATTGAAATAGTTTGGAATAAGGACTGAGGAATAGCAGCAATCAAGGACCAAATATTACTGTCAAGTGCTTCCATTTTAATAGAACTACCTGCATGAAAAGTATTTGCAAGATTTATGAAATCATGCTGCTTGCCAATCAATAAGGATAGAAAGTTAAATTGAGGGAAGAAAAAATAAGGGAGGGCAATAACAAGAAGTGGAAAGATGAAAAAAGAAATTATCCTCCATTTTAAGTCCTTTGTTTTGGTAAGCGTAAACCACAAAATTGCCGCAGGAAAAAGTGCAAACAAGACATATATTTTAATAGAAAGTAATAAGTATAGAGAAAATAAGAAGCAAAAGAAATAAGATATTTTGAATTTTTGCAATAGGTGAAACATTGAACTGCAAAAGACACCAATGGCAAAAATTAGCAGTGCTTCCTTGAGTATTCCTGAGGTCCAAAACAAGGTGCTAGGAACCAGAAATGCCGCAAAGTAGGAGATAATTTTACTTCCTGAAATACTATAAAATAGTTTACCTAACTCAAAGAGACCTATAAAGGACAAGAGACAAAATATTAATGCATGGACCCAATAATTACCTCCAGTAATCCAGCAGAATAAAGCATTGAACTTAATTACAATTCTATTGTCATTTCTTAAACCATGATCAAAAGATCGATACCAATAAGACATTTTAGAAAGATGGTTTTTACTTAATTCGGGAGTATCTTGACCGATCATTATTTTAACGAAATCCATAGGATGCGCCTGTGTACTTTGATACAAGATCTTTCCATCGTCAAAATATTTAAATACATCAGCACTCGATCTATCTTGGTAATAAAAAGTATAAATAGAAATTAAAATTAGGCCTGAAATTACTTTAAAAACAAAAGCCCATTGCAAAGATTTTGAACTAAATGGCGCGTTTTTAAAATAGGAACTCTTACGAATACCCAATAAAATAAAAAGTAATAATGAAATAGGAAACAATACCAATAGTACAGAGGACATAGAACAAAATTACTTATTTTTTCAAGTCAAATAGGACAATGCGACAAAAAAAGCGTTGCAAAAGCGACAAAGTGTCAGCAAAGATTCATTGGCACATTCATTGAAGAATGGAATGGAAAAATATATAGTTATGAGAACAGGACAAATTAACGTTCAAACGGAAAACATCTTTCCAATTATCAAAAAGTTTTTATACTCTGACCACGAGATCTTCCTCAGAGAATTGGTTTCAAACGCAGTGGATGCATCACAGAAATTAAAAGTTTTGAGTTCGAATGGAGAATTCAAAGGCGATTTAGGTGATTTGAAGGTAGAAGTAATTCTAGATCCTGCAGCAAAAACACTTACTATTCGCGACGCTGGAATTGGTATGACGGAAGATGAAATAGATAAATACATCAATCAAATTGCTTTTTCAGGAGCGGAAGAATTCGTTCAAAAATACAGTGGAAAAGAAGGAGCGGAACAAATTATTGGTCATTTTGGACTTGGTTTTTATTCTGCCTTTATGGTGGCTGAAAAAGTACAAATTCAGACTTTATCAAAAAACAAAGGTGCTCAAGCTGTTCAGTGGGAAAGTACTGGAACTACTGACTATACCATTACCGAAATCAAAAAGAAAAGTCGTGGAACTGATATCATTTTGTTTATAACTGAAGAGTCGATCGAATTTATTGAAAAAGCGAGAATCGAAGGGATTTTAAATAAATATTGTAAATTCTTGCCTATTCCTGTTTTCTTTGGAAATAAAACAGAATACATCGATTCACCCAGTGGTGAAAAAGATGAAAATGATAAAATTAAAAGAGAGGCCGTTGAAGTGCCAAACCAAATCAATAACCCACAACCGGCATGGACAAAGGCACCTGTAGATTTGTCAGACGATGATTATAATTCATTTTACCGTGAGTTATATCCAATGACATTTGAAAGTCCCTTGTTTCATATTCACTTAAATGTTGACTATCCATTTAATCTAACAGGGATTCTATACTTTCCAAAAATTAAAGAAAATGTAGAAGTACAACGAAATAAAATCAATTTATACAGCAATCAAGTTTTTATTACAGACAGCGTAGCTGAAATAGTTCCTGAGTTTTTAACACTTCTTCATGGAGTTATTGACTCTCCAGATATTCCGTTAAATGTTTCGCGCTCCTACCTACAAAGTGATGGAAACGTAAAAAAGATTTCTTCACATATCACTAAAAAAGTTGCCGATAAATTAGCTGAAATGTTCAAGAAGGACCGTAAAGATTTTGAATCTAAATGGGATGACCTCCAAGTATTTGTTCAATATGGAATGTTATCGGAAGATAAATTTGCTGAAAAAGCCAAGACCTTCTCTTTGTTTAAAAATACAGAGGGTACTTGTTTCACAATTGATGAATACCGTGAAAAAGTAAGCGCTTTACAAACAGATAAGGATGGCAAATTAATTCTATTATACGCCAACAACAAAGAAGAGCAATTTGCATTCATAAAGAAGGCAAAAGATCGAGGTTATGATGTATTGCATTTAGACGGACCACTAGTTTCACATTGGCTTCCTAAACTTGAGCAAAGCAATGATAATATTAGTTTTGTTAGAGTAGATTCAGATTCACTAGACAAATTGATCCGTAAGAGTGATGAGATTCCATCTAAAATGTCAAAAGAAGAGGAAGAGAAAATCAAACCTTTGTTTGAAGCGACGATCAATAAAGAAAAATATACAGTTCAACTGGAGAGCATGAATGAGGATGATGCACCCATAATAATTACGCAGCCAGAATTTATTCGTAGAATGATGGAGCAACAAAAATTAGGCGGTGGCAATGGTTTTTATGGCGCTTTCCCTGAAATGTTTACCATGACGGTAAATACCAATCATCCAAAAATTCATGGTTTATTAAGTAAATCTGAAATTGATCAAACAACAGGAGTGAAACAATTAACTGATTTAGCCTTATTAGCAAAAGGATTATTAAAAGGTGAGGCTTTGAATAGCTTTATTGAGCGAAACATAAATGAGTTAGCATAATCTTATTAATTTTGTAGAGGGGTTACAGCCCCTCTTTTTTAATTGATTCATTTTGTATAAATATATCTTTGGTTTTGGCGCTTATGTAATCAGTAGAAAGATTGGTATAGGAATTCTGGGCTTTATTATCGGCAGTTTTGTTGATATGTACCAACGAAATAGTAAAAAATCAAAAGTAAATTCACGAGCATCTTCCGGACAAGATCCCTTCTTGTTTTATCAGCAACAATCTAGTCGTTTTGATTTACCAACCATGCTCATGGCACTCTCGGCAGCTGTAATGAAGGCAGATGGAAAAGTCATTAAGGCTGAATTAGATTATGTAAAAACCTTTTTCACGAATCAATTTGGGAATAGATTCACAACGGATCATTTACAGGTTTTAAAAGAGTTTTTAGCCACGGGACAAATTCCTTTGCAAGCAATATGTCAAGATATTCGTGCTCGAATGCCTTTAGAAGTCCGTGTTCAACTCATTCATTATTTATTTGGGATCGCTAAAGCAGATGGTGAAGTGTCTCCAAGTGAAATGAGTACAATTGAGCGTATTGCTAGCCAACTTGGAGTTCCTGCTATTGAATTTGACAGCGTGAAAAACATGTTTTACCGAAATGTTGATTCAGACTATAAAATTTTAGGTATTGACTCCACTGCAACCGATGAAGAGGTGAAAAAAGCCTATAGAAAAATGGCAATTTCCTTCCATCCAGACAAGGTAGCGCAGATGGGAATCGAATACCAAAAGGGAGCTAAAGAAAAATTCCAAAAAATACAGGATGCTTATGAAAATCTCAAGAAAAGAAGGGCATTCAAATAATTAATGCGTTCTTGTCATCGTTTCAGGGACACAAATAATAAAATCTGCCTTACCGATATTTTCTTTGTCAAATTTTTCTATGTCTACTTGGGTATGTGTAGAAATTGTAACAGACTTGATTCCAGGATTAGATTGATGTAAATACCATAAAATTCCTTGCTGATAATCACTGTGATAAGCTCCATTGAAATGGATGAATTTACTGTCTTTTTTCATTGATTTAAAAATAAATTTCGCCATTGTCGCGTCCTTAAACGCTTGTGATGCAAGCATATTTCCACCTCCCATATGCACTGCCATTTCATTGAGTGCTGCGTATTGACTCAAGGTAGAATCAATCGGAAAATCGATTGGAGCCATTTGTTCTTTAATTTTGGGAGATAAGGTATCGAGAGCTACTCTTCCTTTTTTGAACAATAGCGAAGCATATTTTCGCTCTACATTGGAAGCAATGCATTCCAATTTATTCTTTTGCGCAAAATCAACCAGCGGTTTGTAATCCGTTTCATAGTTCGGCCATAATCTCAAAGAATCTTTCAACTTGTTGGCTGGAATTTTACCCTCCAAATAACGATTTAGAATTTCTTGTTGATCTTGTTCGAACATCTCGAATCCTAAAATTAATTTTTGCTGATGCACTTGATGTAAATCTACTAGAAGTTCATAGGAAAGCCAATGTGCAATAGGATTATCGTGATATTCTCCAAAAAATGTGATGTCAGCTTGAGTACAAGCTTTCTTCATTTTTGTATAGGAAACCTGCTTCCCTTTACTATTGTAAATCAAATAAGCCGGTTTGGTTTGAGAAAAAGAAAGAAATGGAATAAATAAAAGGTGGAATAAAAATTTCATAACATCTTATTTTCTTCCGAAGGTAATACTATTTAATCTTCCTCCAAGACAGAAAGGTCCCAATTGAAGCGTTCAGATAAAACTTGATTGAGAAAAGTCACAACAGCTGGGGAAGTTATTTTCTCAAATACATCCTGCATAAATGCTGTAAGGACAAGACGTCTTGCCGTATTTTCACTAATCCCTCTTGACTGTAGATAAAAAATAGCCTCTTCATCTAATTGACCAATCGTAGATCCATGCGAACATTTTACATCATCTGCATAAATTTCCAATTCTGGTTTTGAATTGACCGATGCTTCATCACCAATCAAGACATTTGCATTAGATTGAAAAGCAGCTATTTTCTGAGCGTCTGGCCTTACAAAGACTTTTCCGTTGAATACAGCTGTAGATTTTTCATCCATTACCCCTTTATACAATTCATAAGAATTGCAATTTGGTTTCATATGATCTATAGTTGTATGATTGTCGATATGCTGTATGCCCTTGCTTAGATATGCGCCATTTAAAAAAGTTTCGCAACCTTCACCATCTACAAAAACATTCACATCATTTCGAACCCAATTTCCATTTAGTGTTAGAGTGGTAAGGGTAAAATTAGAATTATTTTTTTGATGGATATTTTCTGTTGAAAAATGAAAATCTTCCCCTTCTTCATTCTGTAATTTATGAACCGAAAGAAAAGCATTTTCCTCCAAATGAAATTCAGAAACAATGTTTTTATAATTCTTTTTGCCATCTATAGAGAAATGAGAAACAATTAGCTCCATCTTACTCTCCTTTTCAAGAACAATTTGATTTCGATGAATGGCTGCTTGCTCTGTCCCTGTGCTTAAGAAAATCAATTGAACGGGTTGGGTCAAGTGAACTCCTTTTCGCAACCAAAGACACAATCCATTTTGAGCGTGACTGTTATTGAGATCTATCACATGACTGTTGTTCTCAAAAGATTTCCATTCTTCTATCGACAAATCAACAGCTTCTTTAACCATCATTCCATCAGGAAGATCTTGAGAAAAATATATGCATTGATCATTTTGAAAAACAAAAGTATACGCATCCGTCGTTAAAGAATATTGTTCCCAACCAATCGGAGCAGAATTTTTTGGCTGCAAATTTAAAGAAGCAATTCTATTTAAGCGAGAATATTTCCAAGCCTCAATTCTAGAATTAGGAAATCCATTGAGGAGCAAGCGTTCATTTGAAGCTGCAAGATTTGCCTCCTTTATTTTCAAAAGTGATGCAGGAAGATTTCTTCTAAAAGATTCCATTTTTGATGGTGTCACTAACTGTTCCATGTCTTAATTAAACAGTTGGGTGAGCATCCTTAATCCAATCATAGCCTTTTTCTTCTAGTTCAAGTGCCAATTCTTTACCGCCAGTTTTAACAATCTGACCTTTATACAAGACATGAACAAAATCAGGTACAATATAATCTAATAAGCGCTGATAATGTGTAATAACAATGGTAGCATTTTCTGAAGACTTCAATTGATTTACTCCTTTTGCAACTATGCGAAGGGCATCAATATCCAAACCTGAATCTGTTTCATCAAGGATGGCCAATTTTGGCGCAAGCATGGCCATTTGAAAGATTTCATTTCTTTTCTTTTCTCCACCCGAAAATCCTTCATTCACAGATCTAGAAGCCAATTTACTGTCCAATTCGACAAGTGCTGATTTTTCTCTAACCAAGCTCATGAAGTCTTTAGCTGATAGAGATTCTTCACCTTTATAGGCTCTTATTTCATTAATTGCAGTACGTAAAAAATTTACATTCGAAACTCCCGGTATTTCAACTGGGTATTGAAAAGCGAGAAACAATCCTTCTCTTGCACGGTCTTCAGTAGACAAAGACAATAAGTCAGTGCCTTCAAAATCAACTTCTCCAGCTGTGATTTCATACTCTTCTCTTCCAGCTAAAATAGATGCTAAAGTAGATTTACCAGCACCATTAGGTCCCATAATAGCATGAACTTCTCCGGCTTTCACCGTTAAATTTAATCCTCGAAGGATTTCTTTTCCGTCAATACTAGCATGTAAATTTTTAATCGTAATCATGGTTATTTTTTATATTAAATAGGTTTACCCTACACTACCTTCTAAACTAATCGTTAATAATTTTTGAGCTTCGACAGCGAATTCCATTGGCAATTGATTCAGTACTTCTTTACAATACCCATTTACAATCAAACCAATTGCTTTCTCTTCGCCTATTCCTCTTTGCTTGCAATAGAACAATTGATCTTCTCCAATTTTGGAAGTAGTTGCCTCATGTTCAATTTTAGCGGTACTATTTTTACATTCTATATAAGGAAAAGTATGCGCTCCACATTCACTAGACATGAGAAGAGAATCACATTGAGAAAAATTACGCGCATTTTTTGCTGATTTGTGAATCTGTACTAAACCTCGATATGAATTTTGTGATTTTCCTGCTGAGATACCTTTTGAAATAATGGTGCTTTTTGTGTTTTTTCCGAGATGAATCATTTTAGTACCCGTATCTGCTTGCTGGTAATTGTTGGTCACAGCAACAGAATAAAATTCGCCAATGGAATGATCACCTTTCAAGATACAAGAAGGATATTTCCAAGTAACTGCAGAACCCGTTTCAACTTGCGTCCAGGATATTTTGGAATTGGTATGGCAAATGCCTCGTTTGGTGACAAAATTGAAAATTCCACCTAAACCGTTTTTATCTCCAGGGTACCAATTTTGTACCGTAGAGTATTTTATTTCTGCATTATCAAGGGCAATTAATTCTACAACAGCCGCATGCAATTGATTTTCATCTCTTTGAGGAGCAGTACATCCTTCTAAATAAGAAACATATGATCCTTCATCAGCAACGACTAAAGTTCTTTCAAACTGTCCGGTTCCACCTGCGTTGATTCTGAAATAGGTAGACAATTCCATTGGACAACGAACTCCTTTTGGAATGTAACAGAAGGAACCATCAGTAAACACTGCATTATTTAAAGCAGCATAATAATTATCTGTTGTAGGAATAACCGTTCCCATATATTTACGCACTAAATCTGGATGATTTTGAACTGCTTCAGAAAAGGAGCAAAAGATAATTCCAAGTTCACCAAGTTTTTCTTTAAAGGAGGTCGCTACAGAAACTGAATCCATAACAAAATCAACTGCAACCCCTGTCAAGCGTTGTTGCTCTTCCATAGAGATTCCCAATTTGGCCATAGTCGCTTTCATTTCGGGATCAACATCATCCCAAGATTCATATTTTTTGGATTGCTTGGGAGCTGAATAATAGGCTATATTTTGAAAGTCCGGTTTTTTATAATGTACATGAGCCCAATTCGGCTCTTCCATTGTTTTCCAAACATTATAGGCATGCAGACGATGTTCAAGCAACCACAGTGGCTCCTCTTTTTTACTAGAAATCAATCGAATTACATCTTCACTTAATCCAATTGGAATGGTATCCGAATCAATAGGAGTAACAAAACCAAATTTATATTCTTGATTCTCTAACTCTTGCGCTAAGTTTTCTTCTGTATAATTGGCCATTAATGAAAGAATTAAACTGAAAAAGATTCTCCGCAACCACAAGTACGGTCAGCATTTGGATTCACGAAAACAAAACCTTTCCCGTTTAATCCACCAGAAAAATCTAAAGTAGTTCCAATCAAATACAAATAACTCTTATTGTCGACTACCACTTTAACACCATTGTCTTCAAAACTGGAGTCGCCCTCCTTGTCTTCATTATCAAAAGTAAGTTGGTACATTAATCCCGAACAGCCACCACCTTGAACACCAACACGAATAAAATAGCCGTCTTTTCCTTCATCTTCCATAAGACGAAGCGCTTGCTTTTTTGCGTAATCCGTTACAGTTATCATGACTTTCTTTATTTAGATTAATTATAAATAATCTTTGCTTAGGATGCAAAAGTACCACATTTAAGGATTTTTCACAAATTATTAAGCAACTAAATCTCTTGATTTATAAACTATTTTAGCGCTAAATAAATGAAAGGAGTTAGCGAATTATGATATAATTGATCAAGCCATTGAAGCTATGTTCGTTATATAGCATCATTTATTCGAATTGTAGCGCTATTTATTCATGTATTAAGTGCTTATAATTAAAATAAAATACCTTAGATAAGAAATAAGAAGAGATACAGGTCGCTTCTTATGTTGAAATAATGTTGAAGTCTGCTTGGAGAGGCAGTTTTATTTTCTAGTTTAATAATCACATTAGTAATTTCGCCAACGTAAGAAGCGCCTGTTTTTTTTATTAAATGACCACTCAGACTTTAACCGGTCTACAAAAAGGAAATGAGCTTCGGCTCATTTTTTTATGTCTAAAAATTCAAGAAAACTTATGATTTTTCGATTTGATATAAAACTGGCCTACTTGGACTTGCGTCGTTTTCAAAAGGAGCAATTTGCAATTCCAAAATATACAAACCATCTTTTATTTGATCCTCTACATAGATCAATTCTGTGATGGTTCGATCTAATCTATTCACTTCTGGCACTTCCCAAAATGCGTGATGAAATGCTAATTTGCCTCCATCCTGTTCTTTGTCTACTGAAGGTAAATCCAAAAGAAGATGCTTTACATTGAATTTATTTAGCAAAGAAATCATCTCTAATGAAAGATAAGGAGGATTGGTTTCGGCGTAGTTCAAAGCGATTTTATCACTTGTATTGGGTAGACTTCGAATTACCAGCGCCTCTATTTCATCAATCCCATCAGGTAAACTATTTAAGTTGATGACGCTGTCTCCATTTTCTTGTATTTCAGGTGAACAAGAAATTAAAAGTGCTTTAAAAAAATAATTTTTTACCACTTTATTCACTGAAAAAATTTCAGGTGTGATGTGACCGCATGATTCTGTATGGGTACCATGTCCGTGGGGATTAAACAAGATCGAACGAAAATTTACATCCCCGCCTTCTTTTACACTCCCTAGAAATCCGTTTTCACGAACTGGTTCCATAAGTGGAGGCTTAACATACCAGGCACTTAATGTTTGATGTTCGGAAACACTCAAAGAAATATCGAGTGGTTTATTGGTTTCGAAAAACGAATCTTGATTCAGGTATAGACGCATAATATTCAAATTTATCAATAATCGGCAAGTTAATTCAACATCGAGTGTTGAAATTGTTCTGTAACAATAAATGTGTAGTATAATTTTGCTTGTATCTTTGTGGTATGGAACAAAATCAAGATAAATTAAAAGAGATTATTTCTCACTCAAAGGAATACGGATTCGTTTTTCCCTCTTCCGAAATATATGATGGTTTGGCCGCTACTTATGATTATGGCCAATTGGGTGTGGAATTAAAAAATAATATAAAAGCATATTGGTGGAAATCAATGGTGCAAATGCACAGTAACATCGTGGGACTAGACACTTCAATTTTCATGCATCCTACTATTTGGGAAGCTTCTGGACATGTGGATGCCTTTAACGATCCTTTGATTGATAATAAAGATTCTAAAAAAAGATACCGTGCAGATGTCTTAATTGAAGAGCATTTGGAAAAAATCAAGCAGAAAATAGACAAAGAAGTCACCAAAGCGAAAGAAAGATTTGGAGCTGCTTTTGATGAAGATCAATTTAGAGCAACCAATCCAAATGTTTTGCGCAATGCAGAGAAAATATTGACTATTGAAAATCGTATGCGCACTACACTTGGTGCAAATGACCTGGAAGGTGTGCGCCAATTAATTATTGATTTAGAAATTGTATGCCCTGTTTCTGGCACAAAAAATTGGACAGAGGTGCGTCAATTCAATCTGATGTTCTCTACTGAAATGGGCTCAGTAGCTGGAGACGCCTCCACTATTTATCTCAGACCAGAGACCGCTCAAGGTATATTTGTTAATTTCTTGAATGTTCAGAAATCTGGAAGAATGAAAATTCCTTTTGGTATTGCCCAAATTGGTAAAGCATTCAGAAATGAAATTGTTGCGCGTCAGTTTATCTTCAGGATGCGGGAATTCGAACAAATGGAAATGCAGTTTTTTGTGCAGCCTGGTGAGGAAATGAAATGGTACGACTATTGGAAAAATCAACGCATTCAATGGCATAAGAACTTAGGCCTTGGAGACAATAATTATCGTTTTCACGATCATATTAAGTTAGCTCATTATGCAAATGCTGCAGCGGATATTGAATTTAATTTCCCAATGGGCTTCAAAGAATTGGAAGGCATACATTCAAGAACTGATTTTGACTTGAAACAGCATGAAAAGTTTTCCGGAAAAAAATTACAGTATTTTGATACCGTATTGAATGAAAACTATGTCCCGTTTGTTGTGGAAACGTCTGTCGGTTTGGATCGCATGTTTTTGTCGGTATTAAGTGCTTCCTTTAAAAATGAATTGTTAGAAGATGGAACATCAAGAACTGTTTTAGCTATTCCACCGGCACTTGCTCCCTATAAAGTGGCCATATTACCTTTAATTAAAAAAGATGGCTTGCCAGAAAAAGCAATGGAAATCATGAAGGAATTGCAATTTGACTTTTCAGTTCAATATGACGAAAAAGATTCCATTGGAAAAAGATACAGAAGACAAGATGCTATTGGAACTCCTTTTGCAGTAACCATTGATCATCAAAGTTTAGAAGATAATATGCTGACCATACGACACAGAGATTCTATGCTGCAAGAGCGTATTCCAATTTCATCTCTTGCCGCATTTTTAACAGAGAAAACGGGATGGAGCTCCTTGCTTAAAAATTTAAATTAAGGCATTGAAAGCTACTTCTTTTCTGATTTTCTTAATGATATCTTTTTCCTATTGTTGGGGACAATTTATAAATAATTCAAATGGAACCGCTTTTACTACTGAACCATTTTTTAATACTGAATTTGTTAAATCAAGCCGCCTCAAATCCATAAAAGGATCGATATCTAGTAAAAAACAAAATGATATCTTCAGGGTACAGAAAGGACACTATGCCTACTATTTTAATGAAAATGGACAAATTATTATCATTGAAGAAATACATCAAATTGGGACAAAAATAGATACCCTGAAACAATGCTATAGTTACGATGAGATGGGGAATTTAATTTGCCATAAAACCGAATCTCATGGCGCGACTATTTCCAGTTATTACCTATACAATGAATCAGGACGGATAATTTCTATTGAGAAATATAATGAAAGCGGAACTAATTTGCCAGAGGGATCAAACAAAAACCTCTTATTTAAAGAGCGATTAGAATATCAAAAGACAGATTCACTTTTGATAAAAAAGAAATTCAACAATTATGGTTTACCTTATTCCACCGAAACTTTTATTTACTCGAAAGAAGGATATTTATTGGAGTCAAACGAACTATTAAAAATGGTTGGAACCAGTTATAATAAGTACTATACTTACAACGAAAAAGGCTTGCTTGCATCCATTTCATCTTTTTATAATGATGATAAAGACGCCTATGAGGAATTGTGCTTCAGTTATGATAAATATGGAAACCTAAGTGCGAAGCACCTTTTGAGTATGGGTCAACTTACTAAAGAGATCCAAGTAATTTATGATGAGAAAAACTATTTATTTTCCTACATAATTTATTATGACCCAATAACTGGATTTATGGAATTAGTTAAATTTGAAGGCTTAGAAAAATTTCAATGACAAAATTATTTCTTCTTTGCACTTACAAAAAAGGCTACAATAAAAATGACCATTAGTCCTCCGAAAACAAAGAAGAAGGATTCCATTCCAGTTTCAGCTAAAAATAAATTCATGGCTCAGTTATTAGTTTAATCTAAGGTATTGATTACAAGATATTTATTTTAAGCAAATGAATATCCAATCATTTTGAATTAGCCAAGGGCGCCTACTCACGAATATCCGTCTATTTGTGAAAAAGTTTATTCCTGAAACCTACTCGTCATCCCGTTGACTTTTCTTATTTTTGTCAAAAAAAATATGTTTCGTACACACACATGTGGAGCGTTAACAAGCGCAAATATCAATGAAAAAGTAACCTTAGCCGGATGGGTGCAAAGGTCTCGTGACTTGGGTGGAATGACCTTTGTTGATCTTCGTGATCGTTATGGCATTACGCAATTGACTTTTAATGAGACTCAAAATAATTCCCTTTGCGCACAAGCGAGAAAATTAGGTAGAGAATATGTTATTCAAGTTTTAGGTACTGTAATTGAAAGAAGTAGTAAAAATAAAAACATGGCTACGGGTGAGATCGAAATTATGGTAGATTCCCTCACTATTTTAAATGAAGCCAAATTACCTCCCTTCACAATTGAAGACGACACAGATGGCGGAGATGAATTGAGAATGCAATTTCGATATTTAGATTTGCGCAGAAATACAGTACAACAAAAATTATTTTTACGACATAAAGTAGCCTTAGAAACTCGAAATTATTTAGATGCTCAAGGATTCTTAGATGTTGAAACTCCTGTGTTAATTAAATCTACTCCAGAAGGAGCGCGTGATTTTGTTGTGCCAAGCAGAATGAATCAAGGTCAATTTTATGCCTTACCACAATCTCCTCAAACCTTCAAGCAACTGTTAATGGTTTCAGGTATTGATAAATATTATCAAATTGTGAAATGTTTTAGAGATGAGGATTTAAGAGCGGACAGACAACCAGAGTTTACGCAGATAGATTGTGAAATGTCTTATGTGGAACAAAACGATATACTGGAAACTTTCGAAGGATTAATAAAACATATCTTTCAAAAGGTTAAAGGATTTGAATTTAAGGACGCCTTTCCTCGAATGACCTATGAAGAGGCTATGGAAAGATATGGATCTGACAAACCAGACATTCGTTTTGAGATGGAATTTGTGGATTTCACTACCATGGCAAAAGGAAAAGGATTTCCTGTTTTTGACGACGCAGAAAGTGTTATTGGAATCAATGCTAAAACATGTTCAGAATATACGCGCAAGCAACTAGATGAACTTACAGAATGGTTAAAACGACCTCAAATTGGGGCAAAAGGTTTGATTTATGCTAAATATAATTTAGACGGTAGCATTAAATCTTCTGTAGATAAATTTTATTCTTCTGAAGATTTACAACAATGGATGGAAGCAGCAAACGCTGCCCCAGGGGATTTACTTTTGTTATTAAGTGGGGATTTGGAAAAGGTGCGCAAACAACTGTGTGAATTAAGACTTTTACTTGGTACTCAATTAGGTTTACGCAACCCAGATGATTTTAAACCATTGTGGGTCTTAGATTTTCCGCTATTAGAATGGGATGAAAATCATCAACGCTATCATGCAATGCACCACCCATTTACTTCACCAAAACCAGAAGATTTACATCTGTTGGCAACAGAACCAGGGAAAGTTCGTGCCAATGCTTATGACTTGGCCATGAACGGCGTTGAATTAGGTGGTGGTTCGATTAGGATTCATGACCGTGAACTACAATCAAATATGTTTGATCTACTTGGATTTACGAAGGAAGAAGCTCAGTCTCAATTTGGATTCTTAATGACTGCTTTCGAATACGGAGCACCTCCACATGGTGGATTAGCCTTCGGATTGGATCGCTTGGTGGCAACGATTGGTGGAACAGATTCCATCAGAGATTATATTGCGTTTCCAAAAAATAATAGCGGAAGAGATACCATGATTGATGCACCTTCTCCACTAAGTAGTGAACAACTTAAAGAATTAGGTGTTAAAGTTTCGTGAAAGAAGAATTCGAAATATTAAATAAATCTTTGGCGCCTTTTAGAGACGCTCTGATCAGTCATCCCATGTATGCCCGACTACAATCCAAAAAAGGAATTCAACTTTTTATGGAGCAACATGTTTTTGCAGTTTGGGACTTCATGAGTTTATTAAAAAGTCTACAAAGAGGTTTGACCTGTGTTGAAGTTCCTTGGATTCCCAATGGAACAGCATCTACAAGAAGGCTCATCAATGAAATTGTTTGGGGAGAGGAAAGTGATATTGGAGAAGATGGGAAAGCATCCAGTCACTTTGAATTGTACAGACTATCCATGATTCAAATTGGTGCTTCAACAGAAAAGATTGATGCTTTTATTGAGCAATTAAAAGCAAAAACACCCCTTGAAAAAGCAATAGATGCTCTTGAAATCAACCTAGAGACTAAGAACTTTATGAAATTTACTTTTTCAGCCATTGAAACTGGGAAATTACATGTAATCGCTGCTGTTTTCACCTTTGGACGAGAGGATTTAATTCCTGATATGTTTATCGAAATTGTAAATGAATTAAGCAATAAAAATGAAGTGCAAGCCTCTCAATTGGTCTATTATCTCAACAGACATATTGAGGTAGATGGCGGTGAACATGGACCCATGTCCTTGCAGATGATCGAAGAATTGTGTGGAAATGACACAAAAAAGTGGGAAGAAGCAGTTACCTATTCTCGAACTGCCATGGCCATGCGCATTCAGTTGTGGGATGGTATCTTGCGCAGTTTAAATTAATTCAGAACTTATTTTTTTCGCTGACGCGCTAACCAATTCGGAATCTCTTTTTCTTTATTTTCCTTAGGACCACCCAATAGTTTTTCAATCAAATCAGGTCGATTTGCTTTCTCAAGTCTCGTTTTAATCCACTGTTGATTTTCTCGTTTGTACCAAAAGAAAAATCTATTTTGATTTAATTTTTCTTCCTTAGTTTTTACAGTTTTGATGGATTTAAGAGTATATGGATGAACTCCTGTATAATATATTACCTCAGCAACAGTCATCGGAGTTGGAGTGAAATCTTGCACTTGTTCTAATTGGAAACCCATATCTTTTGTTTCTGCAGCCAAATTAGCCATATCCTCTTCCTCACAACCAGGATGAGATGAAATGAAATAGGGAATAAGTTGTTGCTTGAGTCCGTGTCGCTCAGAAATTAGATCATATTTCTCCTTAAATTTATGGAAATACTTAAATGATGGCTTACGCATTACACGCAAGGTTGCATCTGAAGTATGTTCTGGAGCGACCTTCAATCGTCCACTTACATGGCGCGTAATTACTTGCTCAATATATTCATCGTGATTTCCATCCTCATTATTTTTATTAAAATCATCTACCAATAAATCATAACGGATTCCAGATCCAACAAAAGCCTTTTTTACTTGAGGATGCGCATCTACTTTTCGGTATAATTCAGTCATCGGTTTATGAGATGTATCCAGATTGTTGCAGATCACAGGGTGAATACAACTAGGAGAAGAACAACGGGCGCAAATGTCTTCATCTTTTCCTTTCATTTTATACATGTTCGCTGATGGTCCACCTAAATCGGAAATAAATCCTCGATACTCGGGATGTTTCACCACTTCTTCTAACTCATTTAATATGGATTTCTCACTTCTTGAAGCAATGAACTTCCCTTGATGGGCAGAAATGGTACAAAAACTACAACCACCAAAACAACCCCTATGCATATTGATAGAAAATTTAATCATGTCATAAGCAGGAATTGCTCCTCTTTTCTTGTAACGGGGATGCGGTAAGCGGGTATAGGGCAAATCAAAGGACTTGTCTATTTCATTTTCCGTCATGGTTTTGTAGGGTGGATTCACCACCAATACTTGTTCGCCAACCACTTGCGTAATTCGATTGGCTTCCCATTTATTGGATTCAACTTCGACAATTTTAAAATTTGCCGCATATTTAATTTTATCCTCTAAACAGATTTCATGGCTTGCCAATTCAACTGTTTCCCAATTTTTATTTTTGGGTAATTCAAGTGAATTATCCTGTAAAAAAGCTACTTGTTTTAATGTTTTTGCTTGATCAAAAGGAACTCCTTTTTTCAACAAACGCAGCAACTCTCTCAAGGGTTGATCGCCCATTCCATAAACCAATAAGTCAGCTCTTGAATCCACTAAAATGGAAGGCATTAATTCATCTTTCCAATAATCGTAATGTGTTACACGTCTTAGGGAAGATTCAATACCACCAAGAACCACTGGAACATCAGGATAGATATCTTTTAAAATATTGGCATAAACAATCGAAGCATAATCAGGTCGAAATCCAGCTTGTCCACCAGGAGTATAGGCATCGGTAGAACGCAATCGCTTATTAGCAGTATAGTGATTGACCATAGAGTCCATACAACCCGCTGTAACTCCGAAAAAAAGTTTTGGCTTTCCTAATTTTTTAAAATCCCGTAAATCGTCCTTCCAATTGGGTTGTGCTACAATACCAATACGCAATCCTTCATCTTCGATAATACGACTGATTACTGCGGTACCAAAAGCGGGGTGATCAACATAAGCATCACCAGAAATTAGGATGACATCAAATTCCTCCCATCCTCTTTTTTCTGCTTCCTTTGTTGATAAAGGAATCCAGTCCGTTATTGGCCTTTCGTCTAGCATGGTACAAAAATACGCAAAGAGAATTGCATAAGTTACCTTAAAACAGAAAAAGGGCGTAAACCGCCCTTTTCTACATCAAAACTTTTGTTTCCTATTCTCCTACAGTAACTGAAAGTGATTTTTGATTTTGACCAGAGCCAATCTTTATCAAATAATTTCCTGCATAAAGCGTGCTCACATCAAAGTAAGCAATGGTGCTTCCTTGCGCAATTGTTTTTTCAGAAATAATTTTACCATTCATATCTAATAAATAAACGGGAACATCTGAAACAACCAAATCACTTAACTGAACAATTAATACATCATTACTTGGATTAGGGAAAACCTTCACATCCACTGCAGTTTGTTCAGCCAAACCATTAGAAGGATTATAAGTAGTAACCGTTTCTGAAATGGTAGTGACTTTAGAACCTGTTTTAGTTCCATAGAATGTTGGTCCAACCACATAAGGATAAGCGGAGTTCCAATTGGCATCAATTGTAGCGAAATAACAATAAATTCCATTTGGATATTCTGGTGTTACGCAAAATCTACCATTGTGACTGTCTAAATAATCTTGTCCAGTTGGTGCAATGTATTCATAATCCTCACGAAAATAACCTAAAGGATACGTTGTGGAAACTGGAGGTCCAGCGGTAACACTAGTGCCATTTGCATAAGTAGTCCTAGTGGTAATATTTCTCAATTGATAACTAGATTTAATTCTTGTAATTCCACCAGTACCATCAGTATTTGCATATCCATAAGCACCATAGATAGGAAAACCGTCATAAGAATACCCAATAAGCGGAGCATGTTGCGCAGCATTAATTAAATACAAACCATCTGCTGCATAAATATCGCAAATATTAGAGATTACAGTGAGATCTAAATTAAACGCACTTGGATTTTGATGGTGGTGATAATTACCCATTGCTGGATGACCTTTAGCGCAATCAAAACCCGCTTTTTCTGCAGGAACTGCATCGCGATTCCAAACGCCGTCACCCATTCCGCCGAGTGGCCCACCTGCTATTGTATTGGTAGCATTCTTCCAAGATACACCATCACGATAATCAAATAAGGCAACACCATTAATGAAAATACCTATATTTCCTCCATTTGTATTCGTAGGATTTCCTGTATTTTGAACAGGATTTAGCGAAATTTTAAAAATAGCATTTTGATTTTGAGCCAAAGAAGGATTTCCATCCAAGAAAGGACCGGTAATATAAGACGGAACCCCTGTTGTGGTAACATACACCCAATTGGTAGAATATTGAACTGATTGTACATTTGCTGCAACAGCATCAATTATTGGAGTAGGATTTCCGTTTACATAATGTCTTCCTGTAAGCCCAGTAGTATTGATCAACCAGTTGGTAATTGCAGGATTGGTTTGCGCTTGTCCCTCTATTGTTAAGATAACTAGAGAAAATAATAGAAAAATATTTTTCATTTCTTGTGATTTAATATTTTTATAAAGTTAGTAGTTTAACATAAAATATACTTGCGCAGTATTATTTTAGCATTAAATTATTTTGAGGTGCTAGAAGCAATAAAACGCTGAAAAGGTGACTATTAAAACTGATTAGATATCGCACCCTTTCAGGGCTTTTGACTGCTTTATTCTTGCCGCAACATAGGGCTTTGCCCAATGTTTAGATATCAAACCCTTTCAGGGCTGTCAATGAGTATTAAAACCCTGAAAGAGTCTCATCTTTTAAAGATAGGCATATATCGGAAATAGAAATTAACCAACATAAACGCAACCGTGAAAGGGTATAATATATTAACGATGGGCGTACTTAGGCAGGCACAGTAACCGATATTAACATAGCCCTGAAAGGGTTTGATATATTAACGATGGATAGAGTCCATCGTTAATAGAAAGCAACCGACATTAACGCAGCCCTGAAAGGGTGTAATATATCAACGATGGGCGTACTTAGGCAGGCTCAGTAACCGAAAAAGTACAACGGCAATAGAAAGCAAGCAACATTAACAAAGCCCTGAAAGGGTATAATATATTAACGACGGGCGTACTTAGGCAGGCTCAGCAACCGATATTAACATAGCCCTGAAAGGGTGTAATATTAGGAATGTTTAGATATCGCACCCTTTCAGGGCTGTCAACTAATATATACATGATTTGATTTATGCAAAAATCATTAATTCCAACTCCTCAAAAAATATTAACTCATTATTTTAAGGGTGCATATTTAAATCTATCATCAAATAAAAACTGTTTATCCGACAAAGTTTTTAAAAATGCAATCAGATCTTTTTGATCATTCGAACTTAAGTTTAGTTTTTTTCTTTTCAATTCCTTACTCAAGACCTGCTTGTCCTCCAAGTGAGCATAATGATCGAGTACATCTTTAAGTTTTTTATAGCGACCATCGTGCATATAGGGAAAACTATATTCAATATTTCTCAAACTAGGCACTCGAAATAAAAGCGAGTCTTTTGCTTTACCTGTTATGGTCATGCGACCAAAATCTTTCAATTCTGGGTTTAAAGAAAGTCCATTGGCCTTGAATAAATCTCCACCAAGTGTTGGGCCACTATGGCAGCTTATGCAATTTTGTTTAAACAGATTATAACCCTTTAATTCTTGTTCAGAGAACTGAATTCCTTCCTCTTTTCTCATCACCTGATCATATTTAGCATTGGCAGAAACTAGAGCAACAGTATATTGAGCAAGGGCTTTTACCAGGTGAAAGGGACGAATATCCGTAGTTCCAAAAGTTTTTTCAAAAGCAGGAGCATAAATTGGAGAATGATCAAGTCGCCGGAGCACTTCATCTAGCGTGATGTCCATTTCATCGTGATGGGTAATTGGATTAATTGCTTGACCGTTTAAATTGAGCACTCCCCCGTCCCAATGAAAATCATTGCGCCAGGCCAAATTAGCTAAAGAAGGTGAATTTCTTTTTCCAATTCGACCTTCAATGCCATGACTTGTCGGATGATCAACATGCGTAAAAGCAGTGTATTGTAGATGACAAGTAGAACAAGAAATAGAACTGTCACGCGATAGAATTGGATCATAAAATAATGCGCGTCCCAATTTGAATTTTTCAACATCCAAGGGATTTCCTTTAAAGTTATAGCTTGGTTTTGGCCAATTTTGAGGTAGATAAAATGGGTGTGTATCCAAAGTGGAAAAAGTCAGCGCGAGCAGACTAAAACTTAAAAGAATAAAAAACAAGTGTCTTTTTAGCATTTAGAAATGAAAGTGTTTAACAAGTTCCCGAGAAAAGAAAAAAGCTTTTTCCCCAGGGACCATCAAATGATTAAGCTCCTTTAGATTCCATGATTGTAGGAAAGAATCTAGATTAAAATAAAAAGTAGATCCTTTTACAAATAAAGTACATTTTTGAGAAGCACCATAAGGCGCTCTATATCCACCTATGTGAAATTCGAAATCATTCTTAAGGTTTGGTATCCAATTGGCGGTACCCTTCAATTTGAAATTTATATATCCAGTATTCCAAGCCCAATACATTCCTAAAAGTGGATCATAAGGACCTTCTAATGCCCCGGAAACATTTTTTAGGCTATCCAATCCCAAAAGAAATTCGATTTTATTTACTCCAACGAGAGCTTCAGAAAGTAACAGCCTACCAGAACCTTCTTCTAGATCGTAAAAAATTAAAGTATCTGAATGATGCAGCGCTTCACCTTTTTCGTTGTAAAATAAAAAATCAGAAAGATAGAATTTCAATTCCTTTACACTAAAAAATTCACCTGGATTCAATTCGTAGATACTATCCAGTTTCAAAGGGTCACCCTGAAAATTACATTGGAAATTTAATTGTGAAAAACTCAGAAAAGAAAAGGTAGTAATAAATAAAGTGACAAGATATTTTTTCACTATTTTGGTATTGTAAATTTTAATTGCGGCAATTTAGCTTTTTAATTTGAAATATTAATTGAAAATTAAGTGGTATTTATGAAAATATAACACTTCATAATCATAAGTATTTTCTAATTTTGGGGTAACTAATTAAAACGAAAAATATGAGTTTCGAACTACCAACATTGGCCTATGCATATGATGCATTAGCGCCACATATCGATGCAAGAACAATGGAAATCCATCATTCTAAGCACCATCAAGCCTACACCACTAATTTAAACAATGCAATTGCAGGAACAGAATTAGAGGGAAAAACTATTGAAGAGATTTTGAAAGCGTGCAAGGACAAGCCTGCCGTTCGAAATAATGGTGGTGGATTTTGGAACCACAATTTATTCTGGGAAATCATGAGTCCTAACGGAGGAGGTAATCCAACAGGTGAATTGGCAAGCGCTATTGATGCCGCATTTGGATCGTATGAAAATTTCAAAGACGAATTTGCAAAAGCAGCTACTACTAGATTTGGATCTGGATGGGCATGGTTGTGTGTAAGCAATAGTAAATTGGAGATTTGTTCTACTGCTAATCAAGACAACCCACTTATGGGAGAAGGTTGTGAAGGAAGTCCAATTTTAGCTTTAGATGTTTGGGAACATGCCTATTATTTAAACTATCAAAATAGAAGACCAGACTATATCAATGCTTTTTTTAATGTAATTGATTGGAATGTGATAGCAAGTAAATTTGATGCTGTGAGATAATTCCGCAAGTATATTCATAAAAAAAGCGGCCGTTCAGTCGCTTTTTTTAATTTTAAAAGTTCACTTGTGCTTGTATCCTCAGCAGATTCCCTCGCTGATAATTATTTTGTTTAGCATAATCCTCATATCTTCTAGAAGACATAGTATACATAACAACCAGTTCAAAGTTCTTATTTGGCTGCCACTCTGCCCCTATCTCCAATTCTTCAACCTTATAACTCCGAGCATCTAATTCATGTTTTTTTCCGCCATCATATTTTTGATACCGCGCAAACGGAATTAATATTTGGCTTTTGAAGTCAATTTTGTACGATGCAGTGATAAATCCCCCGCTTAAACGCTGATTTGTAATGGAATCTGCTAATTTATCAAACTCAGGTCCTGTGCCTACATTGTACTCGGCCAAAATTCCAAAAGGCTTGGGATAAAGGACAAATGTTGCACCAATTCGTTCATCCAAATACGTTTTGTCTAAATTTGATTTTACACCGCTAGAGAGGGTTGATAAGGTATATACACCTTTATATGCTTGAATTCCGGGCTCGATTATCTGATTTTTTATGGCAAAAGGATAGCTTAAACGAGTCACCACATGGCGATTTGTATTTAATTCAGGTTTATTCGCGGTTTGTCCGTTGTAAATACCTATACCGAAAACACCATAATCACCAGAACCCTTTAAACCTTCGCTCACTAAAGAAGAATAGCGTTTTCTTATTTTAGTCGGGGCGTAATAGAAAAAAACACCTAAATCCCGTTCATTACTAACCGCTGAGTTCATTGCGTCCGATCGGTCAAGGGGCAATCTATTTTGCGAAGACTGCATATTCTCAAATCCAAAAGGGACTTTACTTTGGCCTATCCTAAACCTAAATTGATTTTCTTTGTCTATGCCGATATCAAAATAAGCATCCCTCAATTGCGCGAAATTCAAATTCGTCGATGCCGGAGCGCTGGCAAGGTCTGGCTGAATATAAAAATAGACTCGTGGATTTAATTGACCGAAAATAATAAGTCGAACCCGACGGAAGAAAAAACCATTTTCACCTCCCCAACTTTTGTCACATTGCTCACACGCTATATCTTCATTTGTTTGTAAAAGACCATTGTAACGAACTTGGGCATAACCACGAATATTAAAAGATTCATACCACTTTTTAGTATTAACTGTGATTTTTTTAGTTGTATCTAGAGCTATCTGTTGAGCAGATAAGTTGTTTACAACAAGAATAATAATTAAAATAATGCAAGATTTCATATTAATTTTTTTTCAAAACTAATCACACAATATTAATTTAACATTTAGTTATTATATATTTAACATAAAGACAATATTGTTAACATTTAGATAACATTGAGGAGCGAAAAAAACACTTAAATGGTTAAAACCTGTAAAACCCTTCTTTTATTTAATCTACAATGTTAAGTTTCGGTTAAGAAATTACATTTTACAACTTTCATGCTTTGAAGGCATTAACTTTGTTGAAAAATAAAACAATGGCAGGAATTTTAAGTTACTTTTTACCAAAAGACAGAGTTTTTTACAACCTATTTGAAGAGGCAAGTGATAATCTAGAAAAGATTGCAAAGAAGCTATTGCAAGTTGTTCAAGAGCCTGATTTTAATCAGCGTGCGTCATTAATTACTGAAATGCAAACTTTAGAGCATAATAATGATGAAGTTACCCATCGTATTTTCATTGAGCTTGGAAGAAATTTCATCACTCCTTTTGATAGAGAGGACATTCATAGTTTAGCATCTGCCTTAGATGATATTGCTGATTATATTTATTCTGCTGGAAAGAAAATTAATTTTTACCATATAGATCCAATATCTGATCAGGGAATTCAAAAAACAGCAGAAGCAATTCATGATGCGGTAATCGCTGTAAAAGAAGCTGTGATGGAATTGCGTAACCTAAAGAATACGCAAAAAATAATTGAATGCGTTATCAAAATCAATAGCATCGAGAACAATGCAGACAATATTTTTGACATGAGTATCGAGAAATTATTTAATTCAGATGTTGATGCAAAAGAATTAATAAAACGACGCGAATTGTATCAAGTAATGGAAACAGCAACAGATAAATGCGAAGATGCAGGAAATGTTATTGAGTCAATTGTAGTAAAATACGCTTAATCATTTTCGATTTTTAGATCACATTAATTTCAATTGCTATGTTTAACTTATTAATTGTTGTCATTATAATCGCCTTGCTTTTTGACTTAGTCAATGGCTTCCATGATGCAGCGAATTCAATTGCAACTGTCGTATCAACAAAAGTATTAACTCCTTTCCAAGCAGTTGTTTGGGCAGCATTATTTAATATTATTGCTTTTTGGGTTTTTGATATGAGTGTTGGAAATACCGTTGCTAAGACAGTTGACAATAATGCCATTGACCTTTGGGTAATTTTATCGGGATTATTAGCGGCGACATTTTGGAATTTACTGACTTGGCGTTTAGGAATTCCATCCTCTTCTTCGCATACCTTAATCGGTGGATTTGCAGGAGCTGCGGTGGCTCATGCAGGTTGGGAAGTTATTGCAACAGGAGAAATTGTTAAGGTGGTACTATTTATATTTTTAGCTCCATTAATTGGTGGTTTCATCGCCTATCTAATTGCAGTTGTTACCATAAGTCGTTCGTTTTGGAAAAAAATGCTGGTGATTCTCTTACTATCGTTAGGAACGGTATACATTATGGACATGATGATAGAATATTTAGACATGAAACCTATCATGATGTATATAGTTATCGGGATGCTCTCCATGTTTATTATCATATATATTTGGTTTGAACTGCGTCATGGTAAAAAACCATCCGCACAGAAAGAGGCCAATATGCACAAAAGACTGCAGTTACTTTCTTCTGCTGCATTTTCCTTAGGACATGGTGGAGCTGATTCACAAAAAGTAATGGGTATTATTTGTGCTGCCTTACTGGTCTATGGCAATATGGGAAGACAAGGTAAACTTACTGAAGAAGTGCCTAAGGAATTGCAGATTACCGAACTCATGCAAATCGAATATAACACTAGCGAAGGGAAGTTAGAAAAGTTTAAACCTGAAATTGCACGAATTAATGATCAATTGTTTTATATCGAAGGAAAGACTATTCATGAAGCAAAAACAGGTAAGGAAGTTTATGATAAAAAAGGTAATTTAAACCCAGCCTTCAAAAATGACACCTTGCCAAGTTTTAAAGCGATAGATACAAGTTTAATAAAACTTGAAGTATATGCAATTGGTGATGCCTTGTGTGACGCAAAAACTCAAGACACCATATTCAATCACAAAAAACTAAATAAAAAATATATTAATGCAGGTATATTTTCCAATTACATTGACAAGGGAAGTTTAAATCTACTTAAAGGATATAAGATTAAAACCAAGGTACACAATGAGACGATGCCTTTTTGGATTGCTTTTGGATGTTATTTAATGATTGGTTTAGGCACTTTAATGGGAGGTTGGAAAATTGTAAAGACCATGGGTACAAAAATCACAAAAGTAACACCACTTGAAGGAGTATGTGCAGAAACGGCAGGTGCATTAACACTGTTTACTGTATCTCAGTTTGGAATTCCTGTATCGACAACACACACCATAACAGGTTCGATTATCGGTGTTGGAGCTACAAAAAGACTCAGCGCCGTGCGCTGGGGAGTTACTATCAACTTGCTTTGGGCGTGGATACTTACTATTCCTGTGAGTGCCGCTTTAGCAGCAATAATCTACTTTTTCATTCATTGGGTTAAATAAACCATTCACAATTTAAATATCAAAAAAGCACTTTTGTTAAAAGTGTTTTTTTGTTTATAACCGATCGGTTTTTTCCCCAATATCTTTTTGTCATGATTTTAAATAAAAATACACGCCAAAAAGGGAACGATTTTATATTTATTCGCTGGATTTTATCCAGATCCATTGACATTTAACCCCTCACGGAGTTAAGAAAAATTAAAGGGGTGGTTTTTATGCTTTTTCTCTAGATTTAATCTTACGCTAAGAAAATTCAACATCCACGGGCTTAGAAATTATTCTTATGGTATAGAGCCGTTAATTTTGTTTCTACTTTTTTAATAAATCTGTTGGTACAAATGAAATTTAATGTTAATTTAGTTTTAAATAAAAACTTTTATACTATGAAAAAATTAATACTTTCTTTTGCGGCAATCGCTTTGACTTTTTGGTCTGGAGCTCAAGTGATTTGCGCAGGCGTTTCGCCAAATTCTATTCAAGGAAATTACCAATTCTCGTGGGCAGATCCTGCTGGTGGATGGGGAACTCCTGATTTTTTAATCCCAGGTACCTACATTCAAGATACTTTAATGATGGTAGATGATGGATTACCAGGAACAAATGCTCAAGGAAATCCAATTTCTGCAGAAGGCTGTAACCCGTTAATTAATAACCTTACTGGTAAAATCGCTGTTATTTACAGAAACACTTGTGAGTTTGGTGCCAAAGCATTGAATGCTCAGAATGCTGGAGCAATTGGTGTAATCATCATTAATAGAGAGCCCGGCGTTATTGCTATGGGAGCTGGAGCAAGTGGTGCAAATGTTACCATTCCAGTTGTAATGATTCAAGATTCAGATGGTTTATTGATTACTAATGAAATGTTGAATGGTTCTGTTGTAATGTTACTAGGTAACAAAACTGGATTGTTTGCAAATGATGGTGGTCTTACTAAATCAACTACTTTAATTTCAAAACAAGGAGCAGTACCTTCTTTCTTAGCTCAAAATGGAACTGAATTTAATTTCGATTTGGGAACACGTGTTTATAATTATGGTAACCTAGCTCAAGCTGGAATGACGCTTACTGCTACAGTAACCAATCCAAGTGGAGTTGTTGTTTATAACAACAGTGTATCTAATATTTCTTTAGCTGCTGGTGATAGTTTGGATGTAGATCCAACGCAAACTAATACACTACCTCAGTTTTCTTTAGCAAGTTACCCTTCTGGACGTTATTCTTTGAATTATACCTTGGCTCTTGCTGGCGCAGATGATTATGCAGCTGACAATTCAATTACAACTGTATTCTCTATTCAAGATTCACTTTACAGCTACGCTCAATTAGATGCAACTACGAACTTGCCAAATGCAGGTAATTCTTACCGTCCAAGCACAAACAATCAAACGTATTCAGTTTGTAATGTAATCAATGATGCTAACGCAAGTCGCATAGGTGCAGAAGGGATTTATTTCTCTGCAACTACGAGTACTGCTTCACAGGCTATTTTGACTGGTGAAGAAATGGCTTTGTACTTATACAAGTGGGAAGATGTTTTTGTTGATTTAAATGACGCTAACTTAGCCTTCAATACATTGACTCCAGTTGCTTCTGGTTATTATTATTACCCAGCTGATTTACAAGGTGAAGTTGTACTAGGAACTTTTACAACTCCAGTAGTATTAACAGACAACCAACGTTACTTAGCTTGTGTACAAACCGTAAACCTTGATTTATATTTAGGTCACGAATCTAACACAGATTATACGTGGAACTATAATTTTTATGCACAACCTTTAACGCCTAACGAAAGTGATGCTGCTTATTTTGCTGCTGGATTTGGACCTGACGTTCCTAGTTCAATTGCTGTACGTGTATTTGATGCTAACAATATTGGTTTAACAGAATCTAAAACTATTGATGGTGTTGCTTATCCTAATCCTGCAACGGATAAAGTTACTGTATCTGTAAATGGAGAAGGTGTTGCGAACTTAAGTGTTACTGACATCTCTGGTAAGAAAGTTGGTACTCATGTATTGAACTTAATCAATGGTTCAGCAGATGTTTCTATTGAAAACTTAGAAGCTGGACTTTATATTTTTAATGTTGTTTTAGAGAATGGTAAAACTTCTCAATTCAATGTTGTAAAAAGATAATTAATCTGATTTAATTGAAAAGGGCTGGTGATACCGGCCCTTTTTTTTTGACTTTATTCGCGACATTACGCATAGAAAATATAAAGTCTGTGTCATAGTCGAAGATTACTCTTTATCTTTGTATTCAATTATGGAAAAAGACACCTTTACAGTAACTGCGGCACTTCCTTATGCAAACGGACCACTTCATTTAGGTCACATTGCAGGAGTATATTTGCCCGCAGATATTTTTGTTCGCTTTTTACGCATGAAAGAACACGATGTGGCTTTTATATGTGGAAGCGATGAACATGGCGCAGCAATTACTTTAAGAGCAAAAAAGGAAGGAATTTCCCCTCAAGAAATTGTAGATAAGTATCACGATATCATAAGAAATTCATTTCATCAATTTCATATTGATTTTGATATCTTTCACAGAACCTCCTTGCCTATTCATCATGAAACTTCAGCTGATTTTTTTAAAAAGCTGGAAGCAAATGGAAGTTTTACAAAAGAGAATTCAGAGCAATACTACGACGAAGAATACAAGCAATTTTTAGCAGATCGATACATTACCGGCACCTGCCCAAAATGTCAGAATGATAATGCTTACGGAGATCAATGCGAGAAATGTGGCAGCGATTTAAGTCCGACAGAATTAATAGATCCAAAATCAACCTTAAGTGGAAAGACTCCTATCCTGAAAGCAACTTCACATTGGTATTTACCGATGAATGATCATGAAGAATGGCTGAAGGATTGGATTCAAAACGGAATGCTGGATGGTGAAAAACAACACGATCCAAAAAAATGGCGCAATCAAGTTATTGGTCAATGTATGTCTTGGATCAATGGTGGATTAAAACCCCGTGCCATGACCCGTGACTTAGATTGGGGTGTAAAAGTCCCATTGCCCGATGCTGAGGGCAAAGTGTTATATGTATGGTTAGATGCGCCCATTGGATACATCTCGGCAACCAAGCAATGGGCAAAAGACAATGATCTAGATTGGAAAAAGTACTGGTGTAAAGAAGAGGCTGGAAATAGAAAACTCATTCATTTCATTGGAAAAGACAATATTGTATTTCACGCTATTATTTTTCCAATTTTACTTAAAAGTCATGGTGATTTTATTCTCCCTGAAAATGTCCCTGCGTATGAATTTTTAAATCTGGAAGGCGATAAATTCTCGACCTCCAGAAATTGGGCAGTTTGGTTGCATGAATATCTAGCAGCCTACCCAAATAAAGTAGATGAACTAAAATATGTACTTACTTCCATTGCTCCGGAAAGTAAGGATTCAGAATTCACATGGAAGGAATACCAACAGCGCATTAATTCAGAATTGGCTGATGTATACGGTAATTTTGTGAATAGAACCCTTGTGCTCAGTCAGAAGTACTACAATGGAATTGTTCCTCAACCTTTAGAGTTTTCTTCTGTTGACGAAGAAGTTTTGGCTACTATTGAAAAAGTACCCGCTAAGATTTCAGAATTAATTTATGCCTATAAAATCCGTGAAGCGCAATCAGAAATGATGCAATTAGCCCGTATTGGAAATAAATACTTAGCGGATCAAGAGCCATGGAAGGTAATTAAAACTGACCCGACACGAGTGCAAACGGTGATCTATGTAGCTTTACAAATTACCAATATGCTCTCCGCAGTTACGATGCCTTTCTTATCCGTAAAAGCGAAAGAACTTCAAGAAATGCTTCAAGTAAATTATACGCTTTGGCCTGATGCAACTTTAGTTTTAGAAGCTGGGCATCAATTAGGAATACCTAAAATACTATTTGAAAAAATAGAGGACGAACTCGTAATGAACGAGCGAGCAAAATTAGAAACTACCGCTGAAACAAGCTCTAAATATCCGAAAATGAAAGACGCTATAAATTTTGATGACTTCGCAAAGTTAGATATGAGAATGGGCAAAATAATAAGTGCTCAAAAAGTTGAAAAAGCTGATAAGTTACTTCATTTAATTGTTGATACTGGTATTGATCAAAGGACCATCGTTTCCGGGATTGCGGAGCATTTTTCACCGGAAGAAGTGATTGGTAAAACTGTTTTGGTACTATTAAACCTAGAACCAAGAAAAATTCGTGGAGTAGAGTCTCAAGGAATGATCTTAATGGCTGAAAATGAAGATGGAAAATTAAGTTTTCTTTCCGCAGAAAGTGATTTTGGTCCAGGTCCTAGTGTTGGTTAAACATACCCTTTATCTTTCGCCCAACTACTGAGTTGCGCAGCATTTGGTAAACTTAATTTCTTTAAGATGTTGTATCGGTGCTTTTCAATAGTCCTAGGAGATAAAAATAATTTTACTCCAATTTCTTTTGAGGTCATTCCATTCGCAATTAACTTAACAATCTCAATCTCTTTCATGGTTAACTCCTTCTGTGATGTAGCCGTATCCATATTTAACAAAGAGGTGAAATATCGATCCTTAATCTCTTTTCCGATAAATAAATTACCTTGATTTACCTCATGAATTGCTGAGATGAGTTCGCTTTTATTCGTATTTTTTGTAAGGTAACCTTTAGCACCAACCGCCAAAAACTTCTTTACATAGGTAATATCATCGTGCAAAGAAAGTCCGATAACTTTTGTTTTGGGTAGGACATCATTGATTTTAATAGTGGCTTCTATTCCACTTCCTTGACCTAAGTTGATATCCATAAGAATAATATCAGGTCGCAATTGAACCGCTTTATCGAAAGCATCATTTTCATTGTCAGCGTTTCCAATTACAGAAATACCGGGAGCATCCTTTAATAAAGAAGTCCAAGCTTCACTAATTAATTTGTGATCATCTACAATAAGAACTTTTATGAGTTGTTCCATCATTTGCTAATTATAGCAAATCTAAGAATTCAAAGCTTCAGCACCACCAACAATTTCTAATATTTCATTAGTAATGGCTGCTTGTCTTGCTTTATTATAACTTAATTTTAAGTTTTTTCTTAATTCTTCAGCGTTATCTGTTGCTTTATGCATTGCTGTCATTCGTGCTCCGTGCTCAGATGCATTAGAATCTAAAAGAGCTTTGAACAATTGGATTTTTAATGACTTTGGAATAAGTGCTATTACTAGATCTTCCTTAGCAGGTTCAAAAATATAATCATTACCGCTTTCAGTAGTTCCTTCATTAGAAGATAAAATAGGTAAGAATTGTTCGTTTTCTACTGATTGTGTTGCGGCATTTACAAATTGATTGTAAACCAAAACAATTTTATCAAACTCCTTATCAAGGAACATCGTAGTTAATGCTTCAGCAATTGCAGTTGTTCTTTCGAAAGTTAAATCAGAAAATATATCTTCTACTGAAGCAAGTTCGTCATTAATAAAATAATGAGGAGTTCTTTTCATAACATCCTTAACTTTCTTACCAAGACACAACACTTTAACATTACAATCTTTGTAATCCTCTGCAATCAATAGGTTCACCTTCTTGATGACATTGTTATTAAAACCACCGCATAGTCCTCTATTAGAAGTTACAGCAACCAACAAGACATTTTGAACTTCGCCTGACTTAGCGTAAACATTATCTGCTAAATCCAAAGAAGCGCTAAGATTTCCTAAAATTTCTCTTAGTTTACCAGCATACGGACGAAGACGCGTAACCGCATCTTGAGCACGCTTTAACTTCGCAGCCGAAACCATTTTCATTGCAGAAGTAATCTGCATCGTTGATCCAACCGAGGTAATCCTATTTCTTATTTCTTTTAAATTCGCCATAACAATGCTTTGCAAGTTGTCTTACGACAACAGAAAACTCAATTTAGTATTTATCTGCTATTTCTTTTGCCACTTTTGTCAATACATCAGTGATTTCATCTGTATATTTTCCAGCTTTCAATGCTACCAATACATCAGCATGTTTTGCATCCAAATAATTCAAATATTCTTTTTCAAAAGCTTTTACTTTATTGATAGGAACTTTTTGAATTAATCCTTTAGTACCTACAAAGATAATTGCAATTTGTTTTTCAACTGGGAATGGGTCACCTTCTCTTTGCTTCAAGATTTCCACATTACGAGAACCTTTATCCAAAACAGATTTTGTAGCATTATCCAGATCAGAACCAAACTTAGCGAATGCTTCTAATTCACGGTATTGCGCTTGATCTAATTTCAAAGTACCCGCAACCTTCTTCATTGATTTAATTTGAGCTGAACCACCCACCCTTGATACAGAGATACCAACGTTAATTGCTGGACGCACACCTGAGTTAAATAAATCAGACTCCAAAAATATTTGACCATCTGTAATAGAAATTACATTGGTAGGAATATAAGCGGAAACGTCACCTGCTTGAGTTTCAATAATTGGAAGTGCCGTTAAAGAACCGCCACCTTTTACTTTACTTTTCAACGAAGGAGGTAAATCATTCATTTGACAAGCGATCGTATCATCAGAAATAATTTTCGCAGCGCGCTCTAATAAACGAGAGTGAAGGTAGAATACATCACCAGGATAAGCCTCGCGACCTGGAGGACGACGCAATAATAAAGAAACCTCACGATAAGCAACTGCTTGCTTAGATAAATCATCATAAACGATTAATGCTGGTTTTCCACAGTCACGGAAATATTCACCAACTGCAGCACCTGTCATTGGAGCATAAAACTGCATTGGCGCTGGGTCAGAAGCATTAGAAGCAACAACTGTTGTATAGGCCATTGCTCCTGCATCTTCAAACTTTTTAACGATTCCAGCTACTGTTGAACCTTTTTGTCCAATAGCGACATAAATACAATAAACCGTTTCACCTCTATCATAAAATTCACGTTGATTGATAATGGTATCAATCGCAACGGTTGTTTTACCTGTTTGACGGTCACCAATAATTAATTCACGTTGACCACGACCAATTGGAATCATCGCATCAATTGCTTTAATACCAGTTTGTAATGGTTCTGTTACCGGCTGACGAAAGATAACTCCTGGAGCCTTTCTTTCGATAGGCATCTCGTATAACTCACCAAGAATTGGTCCTTTACCATCAATGGGCTGACCTAAAGTATCAATAACGCGACCTACAACTCCATCACCTACCAATACAGAGGCAATGCGTCCTAAACGACGTACCGTATCACCTTCACTAACGGAAGAGGAACGGCCTAATAATACAGCACCAACATTATCTTCTTCTAAATTCAAAGCGATCCCTTGAAGTCCACCATCGAATTCAATTAATTCACCATATTGTACGCCTTTCAAGCCGTAAATTCTTGCGATTCCGTCTCCTACTTGAAGAACAGTTCCCACTTCTTGTAATTCAGCTTCTGATTTGAAACCAGATAATTGTTCTCTTAAAATTGCTGAAACCTCTGCCGGATTAATATCTGCCATTTTTCTAATTTTAATTTATTTAGTCTTTCGACTTATTGTGTTAATTCTTGTTTTAATTTTCTCAATTGTGTTGCAACAGAGGCATCAATTTGATTGTCCCCTATTCTTACCACAAAACCACCTATCAAGTTGGCGTCAACCATTTCTGTTAATTGCAACTTACCTGTAATAGACTTGGATAGATTGTCAATAATTTTATCTCTACTTTCTTTACTCAAGGCACTTGCACTTGTTAAAGTACCAGAAACAATTCCACGATGATTTTCAAGTAATTCTTGAAAGCCTTTGGCAATTGCTGGGATAACAGATGCTCTACCATTTTTGGTAATTAAAGCGATAAAAGCAATCGTTAAGGGTTGCATTTTAGGAAACAACTTAGACATCACATCATTTTTCTTATCCGCCTTAATAACTGGAGAATTTAAGAAAACTTGAAAATCAGGAGCCCCTTCAGCAGTAGCAACTATTACGTTCATGTCTAACTCCACTGTCTCCAAGCATGCTTGTTCTACAGCCAATTCCAATAATGCCTTTGCGTATCTTCCCGCCGACTTCGTTGATCTCATCTGTTGTTAGTTCATATTAACATCATCTGCTAATTTATTAGCAAGTGATTTTTGTTTTTCATCAGAAGATAATTCTTGACGAACAATTTTTTCTGCAATCGATAAAGAGATTCCTGCCACTTGCGTTTTTAATTCAGCAATAGCAGCATTCTTTTCCATGAGGATACTCGTTCTAGCACCTTCAACGATTTTATCCGCTTCAATTTTCGACTTTGTCTTCGCGTCTTCAATCATTTTGGTAGCTGTTTCTTTAGCATCTTTAACGATAAGATCTCTTTCAGCACGAGCTTCTTTGATAATCTTGTCATTTTCAGCTTGCAACAATTGCATCTCAGCTCTTGTTTTTTCAGCTAAATCTAAGGCTTCTTGAATTTTTTGACCCCGTGCATTTACAGCGTTCAAAATTGGTTTCCAAGCAAATTTAGCCAAAATGAAAAGTAATAAACAGAAAACCAATCCTGTCCAAAACAATAATCCTAAATCTGGTTTTATTAAATCCATGTCTTTATTTTTTCAATTTCAAAGTAAAAAGCATACCCCAACCAACCGTTGGAGTAGCTTTTAATTTTAACTTAGGCTTTTGCTCCTAAGAAGCCAACTACGACTCCAAAAAGCGCAACACCTTCAATCAACGCTGCTGCAATAAGCATTGTTGTTTGAATTTTACCTGATACCTCAGGGTTACGAGCAATTGCTTCAACTGCAGAACCACCGATTCTTCCGATTCCTAATCCAGCTCCTAATACTGCCAATCCGGCACCAATCGCTGCAATACTTCCAAACATTCCTGTCATTGTATATGGTTTTAAAAATTACTAATTAATGATGGTCTTCCTCGACAGCCGCACCGATAAACAACGCGGAAAGCATTGTAAATAGATACGCTTGTAAAAAGGCAACCAAAAGTTCCAAAACGGAAATAAACAAAGCCATAGGAACGGAAAGCGCTCCCCAAGCCAAACTTTTGTTAATAAAAATAATAGAGATCAAAGCAAGAATGATAATATGTCCGGCTGTTATATTAGCAAACAAACGAATCATTAAGGCGATAGGCTTCGTGAAGATTCCAATGATTTCAATAGGAACCATGATGATTAAAATTGGAATTGGAACCCCTGGGGTAGCAAATATGTGACGCCAGTAATTTTTGTTTCCAGAGAATACTGTGATTAATAAAGTTAATGTCGCCAAGAATAAAGTCACTGTAATATTACCTGTTAAGTTAGCCCCTCCCGGAAGTAAAGGAATCATCCCGAGAAGATTATTGGTGATAATAAAAAAGAAGACGGTTAATAAAAAAGGAACGAACTTTTTGTATTTGTTGTGATTGATATTGGTGTAAGCAATCTCGTCTTGCACTAATAGTATAAGTGGCTCAATAAATTTCGATAAACCTTTTGGCGCAACAGCTCCATTCTTTTTATAGAAAGAGGCTACTGAAAGCATGATTACTAAAACCAAGAAAGTTCCAAAGAAAAGAGAAACTACATTTTTAGTAATTGAAAAATCGTAAGGTTGAACATTATGAGGATGGCCTTCCTTGAATTCTAATTTGCCTTCGTGTAATATATAAATTTCTTCATGACACAAAGCATAACCTGATGCAGGACCTTTTCCTAGGTAATACTCAGAAACTTCACCAGTAATACTGTCTTTTTGTTCTACAATAGCACCATGATAGAAATTTCCTGAATTAAAAGTCTTTAAACCATTATCAAAAAGAATAACTGGCAAATAAATTGAAGTTCCTCCATGTTCTGGACCCCACAGATGCCATTCATGAGCATCTTTTATGTGATGCATGATCATTTCGCTTACATTGAACTCCTTTTCAGTCTCTTTAGTATTATTTTTTTCAGCAAAAATATTGCCGAAAAATACCATAGCGAAAAGGAATAAAATGTTGTATTTTAAATGCTTTGCGAAAGTCATTTGCTTTTATTATTTAGTTTAAAATGCTCAAAATTTTGTGCAAATATACTAATTAAATATATTTCAATAGGAATAAAACTTAATAATTTACTTACTTTTTTCTCTCAAGACTTTATACAGTTTTATGGCCAGCATCAGCGAGACTGCCACACCAAAGAAACCAATGGTTCCATAAATCCAATTCATGCTATTTTTTAGCACTACTAAGAATACAATTATCACTAATAGTAAAGTAGCAACCTCATTCCAAATCCTAAGTGCTGTGGAGCTCCAAACTTTTTTTCCTTTTATTAAATCAAACATAATCTTCTGACAAATAAAATGATAAATCAAAAGTAAGATGACAAATCCCAATTTAAGCAGCATCCATGGGGATGAAAAATAGTAGGCTGCATTTAAACACAACATCCAAACACCAAAAATTACTGTAAGCACCATTGCAGGGGTAGTAATGATCCACCACAATTTTTTTTCCATGATGGTAAATTGCTTCACTAAAATAGTTTGCTCTAATTCCTCCTTTGAAAATGCCTCGGTATGATAAATAAACAAGCGCACTATATAAAACAGCCCCGCAAACCAAGAAACTACAAAAATGATATGTAAGGATTTTATTACATCAAATGTCATGGCACAAAAATAAGCAATTGATTCATGCAAAGTACTCCTTGCATATTCAATAAATTGAGATTAATATTGTATACCTATTATCCTATATGAAACTTAAATTTTGTTTCTTGTTTTTGATTCTATGCCAATTCAGTTTTGGTCAAAGTATAAGTCTATCCGTAGATGGTTATTATCAAGGAATGAATTTATATGTTTCTAATCCTTACCAAAGTGATGGATTTGGTTTTTGCATTAGTAAGGTATTGGTGAATGGAAATGTACTTCCGGCAACTATACAAAACGAACATTTTGAGATAGATCTGAGTTTATTTTCCTTAAAAAAGGGTCAAGAAGTTTTCATAGAGCTCGAACATTATGAAGGGTGTAGTCCCCGATTTATCAATCCAGAAGTACTTCTACCGAACAGTACTTTTAATCTTGTGAATCTTTCTGCAACATCAAGTGGTAAGATTTCTTGGAGCACAAAAAACGAAAGTGGCCGATTACCTTTTATTGTTGAACAATACAAATGGGGCAGATGGGTGGCAGCAGGAGAAGTTGCAGGTCTTGGAATTAATGATGTCAATAATTACACCCTTGAGATTATTCCACACAGTGGGGTCAATAAAGTTAGGATATCCCAAACAGATAATTCAGGTAAAAAAAGAGCTTCAAGGTCAGAAGACTTCACTTCAAAAATTAAGAAAGTAATTAAAACTCCAGCAAAAGTTCAAACCTCTATTTTCTTTAAAAGTGATGGAAAAATATTTAAAACAAAATATGAAATGTACGATGCCTTTGGGAATCTATTAAAAAAAGGATACGACAATGAAGTTGATTGCTCCAATTTATTAAACGGAATCTATTTTATTAATTTTGATAACAAATCAGAAAAATTCATCAAATATTAAGCAATGATTAAAAAGATTGAACATATAGGAATAGCGGTTGAATCGATTGAAAAATCGCTTCCTATTTATGAGCAATTACTGGGTGTGTCTTGCTATAAAACAGAAATTGTAAATTCTGAATTTGTGAAAACTGCGTTTTTAATGGTGGGGGAATCTAAAATTGAATTGCTTGAAGCAAGTGATCCAAATTCTACCATTGCCAAATTTTTAAGCACAAAAGGTCAAGGGTTTCATCATATTGCTTTCGAAGTAGATGACATAGAACAAGAAATAAGCCGCCTTTCGCAATTGGGGTTTGAATTGATTCATCAGAGTCCAAAAGATGGAGCAGACAATAAACGCATTGCCTTTCTGCATCCTAAATCGACAGAAAAACTTCTCGTGGAGTTGTGTCAAGAGAAATAAGATTCAAAAGAAATTCCTGGTTGATATAATTTGGCTTGCAAACCGGCCGCTAAAGCTCCTTCGATATGCTGAGGACTATCGTCGATAAACAAAACTTCCTCCGGCGCAAATTGCAATTGTGAACATACCCAAGTGAAAGTGTCAGTGTTTGGCTTTCGTTTACCGATTAAATTAGAAATAAACATTTTTTGAAAAAACAAGTCCATATCCTCTTCTCTATGTTTTTTCCAGGAACGCAGCACCTCAGCAAAATGCAATTCATTGGTATTACTCAATAATGCGACAGGAACCTGTTGTTTAATTTGATCCATAAAACGCAACTTATTTGAATCGAAATCGCCGAGCATTGCATTCCATGCCTTGACTACACTATTAGCGGAAGTACCGGAAGGCAAGTGTGGAAGCAATTCGTTTATAAAGCGCTGAGCTGAAATTTCACCACATTCGAAGCGGTCAAATAATTCGTTTTGTTGAAATTGATGGTATAAATTACTAAAATTAAGAAGTCCCAATGAATCAAATGCGATTTTGGTAGCATCATAATCAATATCTAACAAAACGCCTCCCAAATCTAAAATAAGACAAGAAAAATTTATGTTTTCTCCTTCAACTTTTAATTGCATTTGTCAAAATTAGACCATATTAATTTAAAACCAATCTAAATTAATAAAAATGACATTTCTATGACAATAGAGATTAACCTAGTAACGAAATTTGCATCTTTGTACCCAAATAGAGATTGAACTGTGCTGACATATTTACATACCATTGCCTTTACACACCGCAAATTTGATTTGACGAAAATTGGTATGTTGCACATAGAATTAAACGATCAAGCAACCCGCCTTAAATCTGTAAAATCTGCCTTAGATCTAGATGAATTTTTATTTCTATCTACTTGTAACAGAGTTGAAATCAGTTTTATTTGTAAAAAGCAAGTAGACAGTATCTTTTTCTCAAAATTACTGAAGGCCCTTTATCCAAATTTATCTGAAACTGAACTTATACATTACGTCAGCAATCTAGAACATTATCACAATCGAGTAGCCATCCAACATGCATTGGCGGTGGCTTCCTCCATTGATTCCATGATTATTGGAGAAAGAGAAATTATCACGCAAGTACGCAACGCCTACGAACACTGTAGCGCTAATGGTCTTACCGGAGATAGTATGCGCATCCTTATGAAACATGTGATCGAAACCGCTAAAAAAGTATATACCCAAACAAGTATCGCTACCAAGCCTGTTTCTGTTGTTTCATTGGCCTATCAACAATTGAAAAAATTGAATATTGCGCTCGATGCTCGGATCATATTAATTGGAGCTGGAGCAACCAATACCACCATGAGTCACTTTCTCAAAAAGCATGGTTATAAGAATTTTGTAGTCTTTAATAGAACTCTTGCAAAAGCTGAATTGCTCGCAGATGCATTGAAAGGAACAGGATTAGCCCTAAGCGAAATTCACAACTATACCGGAGGTTTTGATGTGATTATCACGTGTACAGGAGCTGATCACCACTTAATTTCTTTAGACATCTACGAACAACTGTTGCAAAGAGAAACAGGTAAAAAAACCATCATTGATATTGCTATTCCGCAGGATTTAGATCCGCAAATAGGTGAAAAATATAAACTCACGCATGTATCCGTTGAATTTTTACAACAAATTTCAAATCAAAATTTAAAAGAACGCTCCAAAGAAATAGATCATGTTCAGCGCATATTAACTGCTGCTTCTGAGGCTTTCGAATTGAGGATTAAAGAAAGACAAGTTGAAATAGCCATGAAAGCTGTTCCTAAACAAGTGAAAGACATCAAAACCGCAGCGCTCAATGATATTTTTAAAGATGAGATTGAAAACATGGATGCCGCCTCAAGAGCAATACTTGAAAAAGTAATCGGATACATGGAAAAGAAATATATCAGTGGCCCAATGAAATTGGCAAAAGAAATACTTCTTAAGAATGACTGATGCTCAGCACATTAGAATTGGTACCCGCGGTAGCGACTTAGCGCTTTGGCAAGCACATCATGTCAAAAAACAATTAGAAGCACTCGGAACCAGCGTTTCTATTCAAATTATAAGTACCCAAGGAGATCGCATTCAAGATTTAAGTTTTGATAAATTGGAAGGCAAGGGATTTTTTACCAAAGAAATCGAAAATGCTCTTTTAAATAATGAAATAGATCTGGCCATTCATTCTCATAAAGATTTAGAAACTAATCCTCCGGCTGATTTGCAAATTATTGCGGTTTCAGAAAGAGAAGATCCTGCCGAATTACTTCTCATTCACCCCAATGCGGTGGCGGAAGGACAGGAATGGAGACTCCAAGAAAATGCAATAATTGGAACCTCAAGTGCCCGCAGAAAATCTCAAATTTTAGCCCATCGACCAGACTTGAAAATCAAAGAATTGCGCGGTAATGTTCCTACTAGAATTTCAAAATTACGCGCTGGGGATTACGATGCTATCCTTCTTGCGAAAGCAGGTGTAAGCAGACTGAAACTAGATTTAAGTGATTTGATCGTCGTGCGCCTAGATCCAAAAATTATAGTTCCTGCGCCAGCTCAAGGGGTACTTGGACTTCAAATTCGCAGCAATGATGAACGCACAAAACAACTCGTGGCTCCTTTAAATGACACTGCTGTGCATGCATTAATTGCCATTGAGCGCAAGGTCTTGAATCTCATGGATGGAGGTTGTCAATTGCCGCTTGGGGTTTATCACGATGGAACCTTAATTCATGTTACGCATGCGCACAGTGCACAAGAAGCCGCTGTTTACTTTCAGTTTGCCACTGATGAAACCACAGATATCGCGCAGCACATTGCCTCCATATTGAACGCTAGGTCATGAAAAGTATCTACATCACCAAAGATTTAGAAGAAGTTACCCAACTTAAACAATTCTGTACCTTTCAAAATATAGACCTTCACGCTCAATCTCAAATAAGTTTTGAAGCGGTTCCCTTTACGATCACACAAGCATTTGATGTGGTATTTTTTTCAAGTGTTCGTGCAGGACGATTCTTTTTAAGAAGTTATGATGGTCCACTGAGTACCTTGCAATTTGCTTGTATAGGAGAAGAAACTGCGCAGAAATTTAATATTGACTTTGCTTTCATCGGAAAAGAAGCTGGCAATCCAGACAGAGTTGCAGAGAAATTTAAAAAATGGCTCGGAGAAAAGAGGCTGCTTATCCCCCACTCATCATTGTCAAACCACACTATTGGACAAATCATTCCAGCAGAACAGTGTGAAAGTATTTGTGTCTATAAGACCTTGTTGTCTCCAAAAAAACAAGAGGAATGCGAGGTATATGTTTTTACCAGTCCTAGTAATCTTTCTGCTTTTTTACAGGAAAACCAAGTGCCTGAAACAGCTAAAGTTATTGCTTGGGGAACAACAACTGAAAAAGCACTCGTAAAAAATAAAGTACAGGTCAGTCAAACCCTCGTGCATGCTCAATTAGAAGAACTCTTAGAAGTTTTGACTAAAATATAGCGCTATCTCCAATCAAAATTGAAAAGCTAAGGCTTTCTGCGTATTTTTGCACCATGAATTTGAAAACAGATCTTATCTGTGCTTTAGCCACTGGAAATGGTATTGGAGCCATCAGTATTATTCGGGTATCAGGCCCTGGAGCAAAATCCTTTTTAGGTACTTCCTTTTCAAAAAATTTAGAACATCAAGCGAGTCACAGCATACATTTTGGCTTGTTAAAAGATCTAGAAGGCATTTTAATAGACGAAGTTTTAATCAGTGTATTTGATGAAAACAAAAGCTTTACGGGAGAGGAAAGTATAGAAATAAGTTGTCATGGTTCGCCCTTTATTCAACAACAGATTCTAGCGCTTTTATGCAGTTTAGGTAGCCGTTTGGCAGGACCGGGAGAATTTACACAACGCGCATTTCTCAATGGAAAAATGGACCTTTCACAAGCAGAGGCTGTAGCAGATTTAATTGCTTCACAAAGTAAACAAGCGCATCAAATTGCTTTGCAACAATTAAGAGGAAATTTTTCAAACGAATTGCATTCTCTAAGAGAAGAATTAATTCATTTTGCTTCTTTAGTAGAACTAGAATTAGATTTCTCTGAAGAAGATGTGGAATTTGCAGATCGAAGTCAACTGAAAACTTTAGTAGCAAATGTACTGCGTATTTTACAACGCTTAGCACAATCCTTCGCCTTAGGAAATGCACTTAAAACAGGTGTTCCAGTTGCCATAGTGGGCGTTCCCAATACAGGAAAAAGTACCTTACTCAATCAATTTTTGGGGGAGGAAAGAGCTATCGTAAGTGCTATTGCTGGAACCACCAGAGATGTTATTGAAGAAACATTAAATATTGACGGCATTATTTTTCGATTGATCGACACTGCTGGAATTAGGGAAACAACTGAGCAAATTGAAGCCATGGGAATTGCCCGTTCCAAAGAAAAAATTGAACTGGCAAGTATCGTACTTTGTCTTGCCGACGCACAGAACCCGGACTCCATTATGGAAGTTCAAGAATGGAAAAAAAGCTTACAAGAACAATATCCAGACAAGCACATCATTACCTTGGTCAACAAAGCAGACTTAGCTGAAGCAGCTTTAGCTGGAGACTTGAATATCAGTGCTAAACTGGGTAGTGGAATTGGAGCATTAAAAACACTTTTAGTATCCTTAGTAATGGGTGATTTTGACATTCAAAATGAAACTATTGTAGCTTCCGCTCGACATTTCGAGGCACTCAAAAACACTATCGATGCCTTAGAAAAAACTAGCCTATCACTAGAAGACAGCACCAGTGCAGACTTTATTGCCATGGACATTAGACAGGCCATGTATCACTTGGGCACGATTACCGGAGACATTTCTACAGATGATTTGCTAGGAAATATTTTTAGCAAGTTTTGTATTGGAAAGTAGAATTTTCAAATTAGATGCTGAGTTGACCACAAGAAAATATGGAGCATATTTTTGAATTGTGTGCCGATTATTTGCTTAATTGCTTGTTTTTGTTTAGTTTAGGGGTAAATATAGATTCTATAAAAGAAAGATTATATCGCTTAATCACCCTATTTGGCTGGATTTACGATATTTTGTTTCGCTTATTATAAGTTAGTGCAAATTGCATACCTGCCAAATGTGAAATTAAAATAGAAAACCATGAAAAAAACTTACCTCCTGTGCACAATTGTTTTCTTTTTAATAAATAATTATTCTATTTCGCAAAATACCCCACTTTTAATTTTTCAAGGTTTTTCTGATGGGATGAATCCTTCTGGATCTCTTATTTCTGATGGTACTTTTCTTTATGGAATGACTCCATTTGGTGGAACGGGTGGTACAAGTGCTATGGGAACAATTTTTAAAATAATGCCTAATGGAACTGGCTACGTAAAACTGATGGATTTTGATGGTTCAACAAACGGTAGCTATCCAAATGGATCTCTAATTACTGATGGTTCATTTCTATATGGTATGACAAGGCAAGGAGGCACAAATGATTTAGGAACTATCTTTAAAATAATGCCCGATGGTACAGGCTATGTTAAATTGTTAGACTTTAACGGCACATTGAATGGTGGGCAACCCGAAGGCTCTCTTATTTTTGATGGCACCTTTCTGTATGGAATGACTTCCGAAGGTGGAATCAGTAATCAAGGAACTATTTTTAAAATATTGCCCGATGGTACAGGTTATTTGAAATTATTGGACTTTGCTGGAGTTATTAATGGTGCCTCGCCACTAGGTTCTCTCTTTTATGACGGAACATTTCTGTTTGGAATGACTTCTCAAGGAGGTACAAACGATTTAGGATCAATTTTTAAAATAATGTCCGATGGAACAGGGTATATTAAACTATTAGACTTTACTGGTTTAACAAATGGAAAGATTCCAAGGGGGGAGCTTATTACAGATGGGACATTCCTGTATGGAATGACCTCCCAAGGAGGTGCAAGTAATAATGGAACTATTTTTAAAATAATGCCCGATGGAAGTGGTTATGTGAAGCTATTGGATTTTGTAAGTAACCCGAACGGTATGTATCCGAATGGTTCTCTTATTACCGACGGAACCTTTCTTTATGGAATGACTTATATGGGTGGTTCAAATGATTATGGGACAATTTTTAAAATAATGCCCGATGGTACGGGTTTCGTAAAACTTCAAGACTTTGTAGGAGGTGCAAATGGGCGCAATCCATTAGGTTCTCTATATTTTGATAGTGGATTCCTTTATGGAATGACTAAACATGGAGGAACTATTAATAATCTAGGGGTAATCTTTAATTTTGGTTTAACTTCAGGAATTGAAGAAAAAGACACAAGCTCAGAATTTACTATTTATCCGAATCCATCCACAGATATTATTAATGTAAACAGTTCTGGAAATGGTGCACATCTGGTTTCAATCACCAACATTTTAGGCGATGAAGTTTTTAAGCTAGTCTATCATTTGGATTCAGAAATGCCACTTACGATTAATTTAAGTGATCAAAAGGCGGGAATATATTTTTTGAGAATTGGAAATTGCACTCAAAGGATAATTAGATTGTAGATAGAAAAGAAATGATTGTAAACGAGAAATTTTAAGTCAAAGCCTTGGATATCAAAAATTAAATAAATAGCTTTGAATCAGTATGATACTCCAACTAAGTAAAATTTCACTTTAGTTTGACGAAGTACAATTCACTTAAAGTCATCTGTTATGAAACCATTTTTACTAGGATTTTTTAGTCTTTTCACTTTTGTAGTATTGAGTCAGTCTATCAAGGTTGATTCAAAAGAATATCAAAGCTTAAAATCACAAGGATTGATTACCAATCAAAATTTGATCAACTTAAACCCTGTGAATCCGAACATTCATTACGCTGGAAACGCAACCAAAACAGGAGTTTGCGATTGTTTAATCCCATTGGACACTACTTTTATGTTGGCCATGGCTCCGAATGATGACTTATATTCAAATAGTATCTACCTACCCTTCAGTTTTAGTTTTTACGGAGCAACATATGATAGCTTGTACATCAACAACAATGGAAACATTTCATTTACAACTCCTTACAACACTTTTACCGCATTTACATTTCCAGATCCATCTTTTAATATGATTGCCCCATTCTGGGCAGATGTTGATACGCGTTCCATCAATGGAGGAAATGTTTGGTATAAGTTGAATCCTCATTCCCTTGTAATTGTTTGGGATCATGTTGGTTATTTCAACATGATGGATGACAAATTAAATACCTTCCAATTAATCATTTCGGATGGACAAGACACCATTGTTCCTGCTGGAAACAATGTATCCTTTTGTTATGGCGACATGCAATGGACAACGGGTGCTGCATCTCAAGGAATTAATGGATTCAACGGATCTCCAGCAACAGTTGGAGTAAATATTGGTAATGGACTTGATTATTTTCAAGTTGGACAATTCGATACGCTCGGGACAGCGTTTGATGGGCCTTACAATACCATTGATCAAGTTGATTTTCTCGATAACCAAGAAATCTACTTCAATTTAGCGGGTACAACAACGAATATTCCTCCACTTGTGATGAGCAGTCTCATTTGTGATACGATTGATGTTTACACTGGCGACACCTTGCACAAAAGTTTAAATGCTGTTGATTTCACACTTGGAGTAAGTACCCCAGAAATTGGACAATTGTTAAATACAACTATCCAATGTTCTTTGCCAAGCGCCTTGAGTTATATTGCCATCCCAAATGGTGAATTCACGCAATACAACTTAACCTTCAATGCAACGAATGTAACTCCTGGAATGTACAGTATCGAAATGGATATAACGGATAACGGAGTTCCTGCTCAAACCGTTCATAAATCTATTCCGATTCGTGTGATTTATGACGCTAATTTAAGTGGTTTGTCGAGCTTAACAGATGCTGGGATAAAAGTGTTTCCAAATCCTGCAACATCCATATTGAACTTCGAAGGAATTCAATCTTCGGATGATATTCAACTTTTAGATCTTCAAGGAAAATTGATTCTAAGCGAAAATCAACACTCCCAATCACTGGATATTTCAACGCTTGAAAAAGGTGTTTATTTAGTGCGGATCATACGAGATGGAAAACATGTTCAAACGATAAAAATCTTAAAAGACTAAAAGGAATACCTATTTGTTTTTTAACTTCTTATTTTGGGGCAATTGGTTTGTGGAAATAACTTATAATGTTTCTAAAAACTATACCTACTTCCTCCTTAAATTTAAAATAGGTTTTTCGAAATATCGATACGATAACATACTGACCAACACGGTTGACGAAAAGCTGATCAGTATAAAAAGGAAAAGCGATAAGGTGGTGTCGATTCGAATGTGATGCAACAAACAATATTGATACATCATGTGAATGGCAATAATATGAAATACATACAAGCCATAACTTCGGACCCCTAAATAATTAAGTAATTTACTTTTTATCACTATTCCGGATTCTGCAGAAATAAATAAGCAAATGATAAGCGTAAAGACTGCAGCAATAATGCTTGGTTTAAAAATGAAAGAAAACTCAGTGCGATCTGGAATTAATTGATTGTGAAAAATAAGTATCAAAACAAGGCCTAACAGACAAAGCTTTAGATTCCACTTACCTATTTTTAGAAGCACCGCATTGAGCTTGACTTGGTGAAAAACAAAAACATAGGCCAATATCCCCCCGCAAGAAAAATAGTCCATATTTGTCAATAGATCGTTCGTTTCAATCACCAAATTATTGGAAAAATAACTTTCATATCCACGCGAAATCCAAGCAATAATAACAAATGAAATGAGTAATCGAAACACATTCTTTGAGGATAGAAAATAAAACAATAATCCCCAGACAATATAAAAATGCTCCTCAATACAAAGGGACCAAAACACTGAAAGCGGTGTGGTTTTAGGGAATTGATCCATGATGATCATTTTATAATTTTCTAAAAATGTAAATGAAAATCTCCAATCAAAATCATATCCACCCCCGACCATATGAAGACCTAATTGTTGTTTTAAATCAAATGGAAGCAGAAATACAACAATGACCATAAGAAAGAATAAGGGCCAAATTCGGAAAGCTCTTCGTTTATAAAAATTCAATAAATCAATGCGATTGGAATTGGCTTTTTCCAAAAAAAGTAAATAGGTTATTAAAAAACCGCTCAACACAAAGAAAAACGAAACCCCTATTCCACCACCAGATTTGATTAATGAAAAGTTGGGAAACTTGGTATCTAATGGGATATGAAGTAAATAGACTTTTAAAAAAGCAAAAAAGCGAAGTGCGTCTATAGACTGAAAGTGTTCCCTTTTTATCATGATACGCTGAGAGAATTAGTTCAATTACATGAACATCAATACTAAGTGATACACCAAAAATAAAGAAATAAATCAACTTTATTTCCAACGCTTTTTTTGAAGGCACCAATGACATAAGATAAATAGTTTCAAGAAATAAGACTTTGCAAAAGAAAACAGTGTTTGATCTCATTATTATCCACTAATTTCATTGCTACCTTGTTTTCTTCTTCGTTATAAGTAACTTGCTCTAAACAAAAAGTATAAAAAGTAATGCTTATATAGCCTTTTTACTTAAAATTGCTACTTAGTTAAACCACAAAATTTAGAAAAATGAAAAAAATAGTATTCCTTATCGCAATGAGTTTCATCACAACCTTAAGTTTTAGCCAAACTCAATCTGAGATGAATGAAGAGGCCTTTAATGCTTACACTCTGGCTGATAAAAAAATGTACGAAACTTACAAATTGATTTTGGCAAACTTAAGCACCAAAGACGAAAAAGATCTATTGATAGCCTCTCAAAAAGCATGGATCGTTTACAAGGAAGCGCACTGCAAATCGATAGCAAAGGGATATGAGGGAGGTTCAATGCAACCTTTAATATACAACAGTTGCATGGAAGGTATTACAAATGAAAGAATAAATCAACTGAATCAGTACAATGAAGAATGACTTTTTGGGTCATTAACTTCTAGCCCATTTATCAAAATATCTCTAAGTTTAGGACTATGTCCAGGTTGCGCGGGTAAGATAAAATCACCTCAATGTTGTGGCGAGGACATGAATTGCGCGTTAAATTAATATAAGTTGAATTATTGAGAAAGATAAAAACACTTTCTACTAAAGGCAACACTTAATTCTTAGCAAACAATTTACTGCAATACCAGATAGCGCAGGAGCGATATTCGAAAGAAAAGCGATCTCTTTAAATTTACTGTGCATTTTTACTGAACTTTTTTGCCTTAATTTTGTCGAAAATCTCTAGATGAAATCTAATGAAAAACATAGTTTGTCAATAATCCTTGAGCAAACACTACCGAATTGGCAGGTACACCAAGATTTCTTGTGTAGAGATTTTGAATTTAAAGACTTTGTCGAAGCTTTTTCGTTTATGAGTGCTGTGGCTCTTGAGGCAGAGACTATTGATCACCATCCCAATTGGGAAAATTGCTACAACAAAGTTGTTGTGAAACTACAAACACATACCTCAGCATCGATTACCAGTAAAGATGTAGATTTAGCCGAACGCATAGACGCTGCATATTTAATAATTAGATCGTGAACCTTTTACCTATAGCGGTTCGCCCCATTTATGCACATCCATTACCTGAAGGGCACCGCTTTACCGTTCAAAAATATTTTTAAGAAAAAATCTAATTTGCTATTTCAAACTCCCAGTGATCACCTACTGCAACTATTTGATTTTGCAGCGACACTTCAAATTGATCTTTGATGCTTATTGGTGAAGATCCAAACACCGCATTAAAGCGATAATGAAGCGCCAGAATACCATGAATCTGCGCACGAACTCCCACTATTCCTGTTTTTTGAGTCTTGTTGTAAGTCGCAATTAATGCTGCTTTCGAAGCAGTAGAAAGAGCGCTTAATCTGATGTCAATTGCCTCGCGATCTCCTGCTTGTGGGATGAATAAATAAGTCATGATAAATTGTTTAAAGGTTATTATTATGAATTTTGATTGACTTAATCAGGATCATAAATAAGCATTTGATTGTTCAAGTAAAAATATTCTGTGTACTTGTTTTCTTGATGAATTATGGCAGTTCTGTATTCTCCTTGCTCTGTCTTGTTGCAAAACAATACGTATACCTTCTTGCTATCATTTTTATCTAACCAATGCATAAATATCATGACATCTGACTTCATGACTATCTCCTTGTCTGTAGTGTCAAGGTTATTGTCATCTAGCATCTTAAACGTTTTGTGTATAGCGTCAGCTCTTGTCTTAGACTTCATGGTGTATACAAAATCACCATCACCGAAGTGGGTGACATCAAATCCTTCGAAAATTTGTGCAAATGATGTTAGCGACATACCGAGGAATAACATCGTGATTTTAAGTGTTCTCATAGTTTTTAGATTTAAAAATTATAGTTGTTAATTATTCATTATTCGTATAAATCCTCCACAATCACATCGTTTTTATACAACCTAAAAACTTTGCGTTCAAAGGGTTTTCCGATTTGAATGTCAAATTTCCCATTGGCAAAAGTTGCTTTTGCATATTGAGGAGCGTTTAATGGGTAAATCGCCATAGGTTCTATGCAAGGTTCTAATTTTCCATTCACTTTAATTTGATCTACTTGAAATCGCAAAAGAGGAATTTGAGATATAGGTAAACGTTTATGATACAACTCCACAAACATCGCTTGACCCTTATCTAGATATAATTCTTCACCAGGAAATGCTAGGCTGCCAGTTTGAATTAGGGTGTTTTTTGAGTGAGAGAACACCAACATAGAGACAAAAGTATGCACGACGCCATTAATCGTTACCTTTTCGTGCGTATTGCGCAAGGTGATGGTGTATTTGCCTTTTTTCCAGGGCAGTGCATTACGGACACTGATAAAATCTCCTTCATAACCACCACTTTCCCCTACCCCTGATCTTTCAATTTGCATGGCTGTTCCTGATCGCTCCAACCATCTGGAAAAAATAGAGGCGCGTCCTAGATCGACAAAATCTCCGAAATTATTATCTCCAACTACCCCTTTATAACCACCGCAATGGGTTTGAATTCCATTGTAAAAATCAATATTATTAATTTCGGAATTTTGAGTGCTGAGATATAAGTAAAGATTATCAGGAATATCGTCCTTTAAGGTAATATCTACTGAAAATGATTCCAACAACAGAGAATCCTCAAAATCATAGTAAATATCAACCAAATGCCAAGGGGGATTGACAATGTACTCACCCAAAAATATACCATCTTGAAAATATCCGGTTTTTTGTTCACCGTTCACATCTGTCTGTGTTCCCAAGCCAGATGCTAGGCCATTTTCAAGTTGCCCAAAATAGGTGCTTCCATCCTCTAGGACAATTTTTTTGTACTCAGAAATAGGTTCGTATTTACTTGGTTCTTGACTCCAAGAACTTGTTAAAAATAGGCTAACAAAAATAGCACTTGTGATTTGGCGACTGCCGGGTAATTTTGAAAAAACTTTCATGATAAATAGTTTAAAGGGTTAAACAAATTATCAGAAAAAGAAAGCAGAGAAAATAGACACATTTCTTTTTGAACCTTGGTTCCTCATTGCTTTTCCACCGTGCCTTGTCAGATCGGTTGGCTTTCGTTTTTTAAGCGAAACTCTTAATGATTTTGCCCTTATAACGAAATGAAAAATAATGGGTACAAAAAAATATTAGATAATCTAATTCAATGTCTAACTTTGGTTTTGTTGATGAAACTCCAATTGCTATGAAGAGATTTCTTTTGCTTTACATTCTTGCCGTTTTGATTTCTTGCACGTCTAAAAAAACTCATTACCAGGGAGCTATAGCAATTACATTTGATGATCATTCTATAAACGAATGGTATGCGCAACGATTTTTATTTAAAAAATATGCTGTTCACGCTACTTTCTATATTTCAGATATTGAAAAATTAAGTTCAAAAGAAATTAATCAACTTAAAACCTTGCAGATGGATGGACATCAAATTGGAAATCATGGTTTTCATCACTTGCGCATTCCTAAAAAAGGGATAAATAGTTATATCAAAAATGAAATATTACCCGCCATACAAATTCTCGAAGAAAATAAGTTTGTAATGCCTACTTCCTTCGCTCCTCCTTTTGGCAAGTCTAATCCTTCATTTGATAAGAAGTTGAATAAATATTGTACGATAATCCGAGACGCACGATGGAATGATCAACATAAAAACCTCAGCGAATACAATGACATATACTTAAAGGACGCTCACCAATTTAAAGTGAGTTCAATGGGAATAGATGTAAATTATGACCTAGACTTCGATGAAATTAAAGAGGGAATTGATAGATTAAAATTTAAAAAAGAAGTTCTAATACTACATGCCCACAAAATAAATAAAAGTGGTTCATCTTATTCCATTAATCCAAAACTACTTCGGAAACTTTTCAAGTATTGTCAATATAACAAGGTAGAATTCTTGACGATGAATGAAACAAGAAATTTTGTCAGTAAATATTAATCTTCTTTCTCATCCTTTTTTGGATCTTCTGAATCTACTTCTAAAAGATTCCAATTGATATCATCCTCTTCGTCATAAATGACAAACATAGGTTCTTCAAAAGACTTGGTTGTAAGCCTTCTTTCGTAACTCAATAACAAACTTGGAAGTAAGATTAAATTGGTAAAGAGGGCAACAAAATAGGTGATAGCAGATAAGTAACCTAATGCTTGCGTGCCACCAAAATCAGAGAATACAAAAACAATAAATCCGAAGAACAGAATCACTGAGGTATAGATGATACTCAATCCTGTTTCGCGAATTGAAATGGCAACACATTCTTTAAGATCCCACTTTTTCATTTTTAACTCATGGCGATAATGGGCCAAGAAATGTATGGTATTGTCTACTGTAATTCCTAAAGCAATGGAGAAAATCAAAAGCGTAGATGGCTTTAATGGTATGCCAAACCAGCCCATAATTCCAGCAGTAATTACCATCGGTATTAAGTTAGGAACCATGGAAACTACCACCATTCTGAAAGAATAGAATAAAATGGACATCAATGCTGCGATAGATAATACCGCAAATCCAATACTTTGTAATAGATTATTCAATAAATATTTAGTTCCTTCGGAGGCTACAACAGCGGTACCTGTCAATTGAATATCGTAGTATTCTTTATCAATCGATTTACGCAAAACAGACAAGAAATTTTTATTCTTATAATACGATTTTATCAATTCAGGATCTGAATCAAATCGATATTGAAGGTCATCATTTCCTTTGGACAACAAGGCTGTAGTATTGTTATAAATTCCAGAATATCCGAACAGTAAAGAGTCATAATAAGTCTTTTTCCCTTTTACTGCTGATGCATAAAGTAATTCAATTGACTTTTTATCAGGATTCATGATACTGTCAATTCTAGATTTGACCATAGCAACCTCATCCGTAACTTCATACGAACCAATGTCACGCATTTGAGTTCTAATGCGTAAAATATGATCTGTGGTATCGACCAACTCCTTAATGGAAAAAGAAGAATTGTTCAGACTTGAATTGAAATTATCCACATACTTTTTCATGCGCAATCTATCTCGATTCTGAATAGTGGTATAACGCTCAGGATTATTATTGTAATAGGACATATTGATCACTTTCACAAAATCAACCAATGAAATACTTTTAGCAAAAAGGGTGTCTTCTTGAATCATTTCTTGAACGCTTTCTACCTTGTCAAGAGTACTATTGTCGAACAAGCGGCCTTTTTCTTTATAGTCAATCATCACCTCAAAAGGAACTGCACCACCAAAATTTTGTTCCATGAATTGGATGTCTAATTTTATTGGATCATTTTTCGGCAAATCTCCGGTAATATTTCCAGTAACCTTCATGAAAATAATCCCTGCACCACTCAACAAAGTAAGCGCAATGGTAACAATATAAATAGCTGGACGGTAATTGGCGGTGAGCTTTACCAATCTATTCAATAAGCCAACAGCTGCTTTACGATCTAAATGTTTTAAATGGCGCTCTGGTGGATTGCTAGAAAATGAAATTAAGATAGGAACCAAACAAAGAGAAACCACATAACAAAGCATAATATTCACTGACGATATCACTCCAAATTCAAAGAACTTTTCTGAATTGGTAAATAAAAATGTCATAAAACCAAGAGCAGTGGTCACATTGGTAAGCCACATTGCAGTACCTGTTTTACGAATTACACGACTCAGTGCTTTCGCTTTGTTGTTGTGCTGCCGGTATTCGTAGTGGAACTTATTATAGAGATAGATACAATTTGGTATTCCAATTACAATCATCAGTGGTGGAATTAATGCCATCATTAAGGAAACATTATATCCCATAATTCCAATGGTACCCATCGCCCAAATTACCGTAACCATAACCACAACCAAACTGATTAAAGTAACACGCACTGATCTAAAAAGGAAATACATGAAAAAGGCGGAGACCAAAATAGAAAGTCCGACAAAAATGTACATTTCACTGAGTACTTTCTTACCAATGAGAACGCGCATGTGTGGTAATCCGGCAAAATGAATTTTGCCGAAAGTTTTTTCGTATTCTTTTGCTAAATTTTCAATGTTTACAACGACCTCTTGCTTTTTTTTATCGACAAGAAATTTTTCATCAATGGACACTAACATTAAACTTACATTAGTTTTATCGTTATAGAGTAAGTTATTATACAATGGGTTATTTCTGATTTCCTTTTTGATGTTTTTGATACTTTTCTCTTGAAAAGTGGTGTCAGAAAAAATCACTTGAGGAATAAAGGTTTGATTGAGCGTGTCATTCTTTAAAGTAAGCAGCTTTGCCTCAGAGACCACAGCAGTGACGCCGTCCATTTTTAAAATACTATCTCCTAATGCTTTCCATTTAATGAATTTTTTTTTAGTAAAAAGATCCTTGTCCTTTATTGCAATAACAAGTGTTGATCCATCTTCTCCAAATCTTTCTTTAAATTTTAAATAGGTTTGTTGCGTCTCCGTTTCTTTTGGCAACATATTGCCATACTTATTGTCAATTTTAAGTCCTGTCATGGAAAAATAGCCGAACAATACAGTAAGTAGAGTGAGAATTCCAAGAATAATGAAACGGTTTCTTAATATAATACTGGCAATTCTATTCCACATATTTTTGAATGTATAAGCTACAAAGATAATTATAAAATAATTGTTGGCCTTTAAAAAAATAATCTTCAGATTTTTTTACTTCATGTCGTCAATCAGCCTTCTTTTTCCTTAATTTTAGAGGTATGAAAAAAACGCTTTTTTTAATCATTTGTGGAGTTTTTCCTTTTATTGTTATTGGGCAAATTAATCAAATTGATGTACAGAAGTACCTTATTGATATTCGTGTTTCAGATCTCAATGACATCATATACGTTGAAGAAAAAATCAACTTCAGTATGCCGCAAGTTTCAGCACCCATTGTTTTTAATCTAGAACAAAAAAACCAGTATGGGAAAGGAATGGAAGTTACCCAATTGATGATCGAAGGCAAAACATATTCCTACAAACAACAAAATGATTCCTTATATATTTATTACATGCCCAAGACGAGTCAATTTCCAATTACAGTTGAAATTCAATACCAAGGAATTCCAAGCAGTGGATTGATCATTGGTAAAAATAAATTTGGAGACAGGGTTTTTTTCGGGGATAATTGGCCCAATCGTGCGCAGCGATGGATTGCTTGTAACGATCACCCAACAGATAAAGCACTGGTTGATTTTACGGTACATGCGCCGTCTAAATATCAAGTAATTGCCAACGGGAAGCAAATCAAAGAAACCGAAGAGAAAGGAATGACGACTCATTACTACACTTCCAAAGTTCCATTGCCAAGCAAAGTTATGGTGATTGGAATAGCGGAGATGGAAATAAAAAACTATAAAAGTGAAATTCCTGTTAGTGCATGGGTATACCCACAAGATAAAGAAGACGGGTTTACAGATTTCTCTTTGGCTCCAGGCATACTATTGTTCTACCAAAATTTGTTTGGCGCATATGAATATGAACAAATGGCCAATGTTCAATCCACTACCGAATTTGGAGGAATGGAAAATGCTGGTTGTATTTTTTACAATGAAACCTCCATTACAGGAACAAAATCATGTGAAAATTTGATTGCACATGAAATGGTGCATCAATGGTTTGGAAATTCCGCGAGTGAAAAAAATTGGTGTGACCTGTGGTTAAGTGAAGGGTTTGCTACGTATTTTACCAATTATTATATCCTTAAAACCAAAGGGGATGCTTCCTTTAAAAATGCTTTAGAAAAAGACAGAAAAGCAATTATTCGATTCAATAAAATTTACACGCATCCAGTTGTCGACACCAGTTATGCGTCACTTATGGATTTGTTAAATACCAATTCCTATCAAAGAGGCGGTTGGGTATTGCACATGTTATCTAAAAAGCTTGGAGAAGAAGCGTTTTTAAAAAGTGTTCGGGCCTATTACTTAAAGTATCGATTGAGTAATGCCTCTACACAAGATTTTATTTCTGTGATCCAGGCCGAAAATCCTAAAATTGAATGGGATAATTTTTTCAATCAATGGCTTTATAAGCCTAAAATTCCCCTGTTAGGTATACAAGAAAAGCTTAACAAAAATACAGTTCAAATTACCTTAACGCAAGAACAAGGCGGAGTTCCTTTTGTTTTTCCGCTTTCCCTTAAAGTTCAATTGGAAGATGGAACGGAAATATTAGAGCACATAGAAGTAGTCTCAAAGGTGTTTAAATTTGACAAGACCTATGATCAAAAAATAAAAGGCATCATCTACGATCCAAATACTGAACTTTTGTTCGAAAGTGTTATTCGGTAATTCCATTAAAACATTAATTTTATACTATGAAAGGAGAAAACTACGCGCAATCATTTGAAGAGCTTCAGCGCATTGTGTCTGAAATGGAGACTGGAAATATTGGAATTGATGAATTAGCCCTTAAAGTGAAGCGTGCAGCTGAATTAATCAGTGTTTGCAAAGCCAAACTTAAATCAACGGAGTTAGATGTTCAAAAAATTCTTTCAGAGCTAGCTGATACTAACGAAGAAGACTAAGTCTTTTTTCTACCTTTGTAGCCTAATTGAAATCACATGTCAGACAATCGTTATCAATCAAGAGGAGTTTCTGCTGGAAAGGAAGATGTTCATCAAGCGATAAAAAACATAGACAAAGGCTTATTCCCCAAAGCATTTTGCAAAATAGTGCCCGACTATCTAGGTGCTGACGACAACTATTGTGTGATTATGCATGCCGATGGTGCCGGTACCAAGTCGGCATTGGCTTATATGTATTGGAAAGAAACCGGAAATCTTTCAGTTTGGAAAGGGATAGCGCAAGATGCTCTAATCATGAACATAGATGATTTACTTTGCGTTGGAGCTACAGGACCCATCCTAGTTTCTTCAACTATTGGGCGCAACAAGAATTTAATTACTGGAGAGGTACTTTCAACGATCATTAATGGGACAGAAGAACTTTTAGAAGAGCTGCGGTCTTATGGCATTGATATTTATTCAACAGGTGGAGAAACTGCTGATGTTGGAGACTTGGTTAGAACCATAATTGTAGATTCCACTGTCGTTTGCAGAATGAAGCGCGAAGATGTAATTTCTAACCATACGATTCAAGATGGAGATGTTATTGTAGGCTTATCTTCTTTCGGTCAAGCCAGTTATGAAACAGAATACAATGGCGGTATGGGAAGTAATGGATTGACCAGCGCAAGACATGATGTTTTCAGCAAAACACTTGCTCTTAAATATCCTGAAAGTTTTGATGCAGCAATCCCTACCGAACTCGTTTACAGTGGTCAAATGGAATTGACGGACAAGGTGATGAATAGTCCGTTAGACGCAGGAAAATTGGTCTTGTCTCCTACGCGTACTTATGCTCCTGTGATTAAGAAAATATTAGATGAGCACCGTAAAGAAATCCATGGAATGGTTCATTGTTCAGGAGGTGCTCAAACCAAAGTGCTTCATTTTGTGGAAGATGTGCATATCATTAAAGACGATATGTTTGACATTCCGCCACTTTTTGAACTCATACAAGCACAATCAAATACACCTTGGAAAGAAATGTATAAAGTATTTAACATGGGACACCGAATGGAGTTATATGTCCCTCAAGATATTGCCAATGAAATCATTGCTATTTCAAAAAGCTTTAACATAGAGGCAAAAATAATCGGCCGTGTAGAGAAGCATCAAGGGGAACAAGTTACCATTACCAGTGAAAAAGGAACATTTGTTTACCAGAATTGATTTTTTTTGAAGAAATATTCTTAAAAAAGAAAAGAAAGTATTATTTTTGCCCTCCGTTAACCGCGGATGGTGGGATGGGTGAGTGGCTGAAACCAACAGTTTGCTAAACTGTCGTACGGGTAACTGTACCGCGAGTTCGAATCTCGCTCCCACCGCAATAAGGTTAAGGTGAGATGCAATGCCGAGATGAGAACTCGTTCGACCCGGAGCAAAGCGGAGAGCACAGAGGCATAGCCGATGTAATCTCGCTCCCACCGCAATAAGGTTAAGGTGAGATGTGATGCCGAGATGAGAACTCAGAGCAGAGCAAATGATCACTGAAATATTGATATTGAAGGATTTGAAAACGATCAGATCTAAAAAAAGAAAAAAGATGATTACTCGGGGCGTAGCGTAGTCCGGTCATCGCGCCTGGTTTGGGACCAGGAGGTCGCAGGTTCGAATCCTGCCGCCCCGACAAGGGGGATGAAATTCATCCCCCTTTTTTGATTATTTTGTTTTTGGTCCGCTAGCACTCCCGATGGTTCGGGAGGATAGAGCAACTTAAAAATTGAAATGTATAATTAGGTCCGCTAGCACTCCCGATGGTTCGGGAGGATAGAGCAACTTAAAAATTGAAATGTATAATTAGGTCCGCTAGCTCAGCTGGATAGAGCAACGCCCTTCTAAGGCGAAGGTCTCAGGTTCGACTCCTGAGCGGATCACAAAAGGAGTCCACTTCAGTTATGAAGCGGGCTTTTTTTATTTTCAGGCGTCAGGAACTTGTTTCTGTAAGTCAAGGAAATTAAAAAGACCGGACTTTGCGCAGCAAAGTGGACGCTATGCTTGGCATGAGCCTTTATTATAGGATCTGTACTCCTGAGCGGATCACAAAAGGAACCCGGCACGAAAGTGCTGGGTTTTTCCTTTTAAAGCGATTAAAATTTATTTTGAAAAGCAATTTAAAAGGAAAAATCCAACAACTGCAAAGCAGTTGGGGTTCTATGCTTGGTATGAGCCTTTATTATAGGATCTGTACTCCTGAGCGGATCACAAAAGGAACCCGGCACGAAAGTGCTGGGTTCCTTTTAAAGCGATTAAAATTTATTTTGAAAAGCAATTTAAAAGGAAAAATCCAACAACTGCAAAGCAGTTGGGGTTCTATGCTTGGCATGAACCTTTATTATCTACCCATACCGATACGGGGAACTTCCATCGTCCTCCATGAGTTGAACATAACTGTGGTAGCGAGAGGGGGCTATTTTTTCTTCAGCAAGTGCCAATTTCACGGCACAATGTGGCTCGTTCAAATGCATACAATTGTGAAAACGACATTTTCCTAAGAGTTCTCTCATTTCTGGAAAATAGTGAGCAATATGCTCCTTCTCTAAATTAATAACTCCAAATGCGCGTATTCCAGGAGTGTCAATAATATATCCACCTGATGTTAAATGATGCATTTCAGCAAAAGTGGTCGTGTGCTTACCTTGTTCATGAGCGCGCGAAATCTCCCCTGTCCTGAGGTCCAAATTACTATCCAAAGCATTTACTAAGGAGGACTTGCCGACGCCAGAATTACCTGAAATCATTACATTATTGCCATCGATTTCTTTCAAAAGAAAATTAGTAGTCGTTTTATCTAAGGTGCTTATGGCGGCTACCCCATAACCGATAGTAGTGTATATAGAAGTCAAAACGGATAGGAGTCCCATTTCTTCTTCCCCATACAGATCAATTTTGTTAAATAAGATGGTAGTCGGAATTCTAAAAGATTCGGCAGAAACCAAAAAACGATCAATGAAAGCGATTTGTGTAACAGGAGATTTTAATGTTACCACAAGATACGCGTGGTCAATATTCGCCGCTAAAATCTGCATTTGCTTACTAAGGTTCGTGGACTTTCGGACAATGTAATTTTTACGCGGGACAATGTTATCTATTAATCTTGTGTCATCTGCCTCGACTTCTGGTAAGAGATAAACCTTATCCCCTGCAGCAATTGGATTGGTAGTCGAAAGTCCCTCCAATCTTAATTTTCCACGAATACGCGCCTGAACGATTTTACCTGTTGATAATTCAAGCATATACCATTTACCTGTCGACTTCAATACCAAACCCTGCTCCATAATACAAAGTTAAAAGATTGGTTGATATAAATTAAACTAGAAAGTAATTAGTATCTTTATTCGAAATAATTATTGCATTCATACAATGAAAAAATTCCATCTACTCCTATTATTACTTATTTTATCCAATATAAGTATAGCGCAAAGTATGCGTGATTTTAAAACTAAATCCTCCACTAATAGTGTTGAACGAACACAAATGCTAGATTTAATGCGTGAAAGAGTATACGATCATGTTAAACAAGATGTTGTTTTTGTGGTAAACCATTTTAAAGTCATGAATAACTACGCCTTTTTTGAAGCAACAGCGCAAAGAAAAGATGGTAAAGAAATGGATTTGACTCTGTTCTTGGAAGATGTAGATAATTGCTGTTATTGTGGTGCTTTATTTCAAAAATCCAATGGTAAATGGCACATAATAGAAGGCGCAACATTTCCTAATGATGTTTGGTGTGCTGGACTTACGGATCGCTATCCGAATGTTCCAAGGGCTATTTTAACAGAAGCGGCAAAATATTAAAATGCGGTATCTACTGTTATTTCTAATTGTCTATTTAATACCAAATTCACAGAAAGAAGCAAAAGATAATTTGAAATCTGCTTATCCATTATCTATTGACCATATTAAGGACAATTATGTTTTTTTTAAAGATGGCAGTAAGCTCATCTATGATGACCAAAAGGTAAAAGGCACTGCTGCACTTCTTGAAAATCCTGATATAGAGGATCAATTTTATTATACCTATACAAAAGGTACTATTGATGAAAATCAGCTGAGCGATGCTGGCAGAATAAGAAATGAATCATTTTTTAAAAAAATGTACGGTTCGAGTAAAGAAGCAGTTGTCAAAAACTTAGTTCAGGTGGTATGGTGTCCGAAATTAGTGAATCAAACACTTCAGTTCAGTAAAGTAAATAATGCTCACCTGGCTTTAAAAGCAGTTTCTGAGGAACTTGATAAGCACCCAGAGTGGAAAAAGTACTTGTCTAACATTGGAGGGACTTTTAATTGGCGCTTTATCAACGGAACAAAAAGATTAAGCAATCACTCTTTTGGAATCACAATTGATTTGAATACATCTTATTCTAACTATTGGCAATGGACTTGTGGCTGTACAGATGAAAAAATTAAACCAAAGTATCAAAATAAAATTCCTCAAGGTATTGTAGATATATTTGAGCAACACGGTTTTATTTGGGGAGGTAAATGGTTGCATTTTGATACCATGCATTTCGAATATAGACCAGAATTATTATAATTTCAAAGCAAACAATGAAAACCTACGGACTAATAGGCAAAACCCTATCGCATTCCTTTTCCTCTGAATTTTTTAAAAATTACTTTCAAAAAGAAGCGATTAAAGCCTCTTACCAGAATTTTGAATTAGAAACTATTGTAGAAATCCTTCCGGTATTTGCACAAAATCCTTCCGGACTGAATGTTACCATCCCCTACAAGGAACTTATTATACCTTATTTAGATACTCTAGATCCCATTGCAGAAGCAATAGGTGCGGTGAATACGATTGTATTTAAGGATGGACAAAAAATTGGCTACAATTCTGATGCATTTGGATTTCAGCAAAGCATCAAGCCATTTCTATGCAATCACCATGAAAGAGCGCTAATTTTCGGAACAGGTGGAGCATCAAAAGCAATTGCTTTTGTGCTTAAAAATATTGGAATTGATGTGTTATATGTGAGTCGCAATCCAAGAGATGAATCAAAACATTTCAGTTACGAAGAGGTAAATGATAACATGATTCATGCCTGCAAATTAATCATAAATTGCACCCCCGTTGGATCATATCCTAATACCGATGAAATACTACCCATTCCGTTTACGGCTATTGGTACTGATCATTTGGTAATTGATTTGATTTACAATCCTGAGAAAACAAAATTTTTACAAGAGGCGGAACGTCAAGGCGCGACGATCATGAATGGAAAAAGCATGCTTCAAGAACAAGCCCTAAAAAGTTGGGAATACTGGAATCAATAAATTATACGTGCAAAGCCCTATTGTCTGTTGCAGCTAAAGCGGCTTCTTTAATCGCTTCAGAATAAGTTGGATGTGGATGACAAATACGAGCAATGTCCTCTGCAGAGGCACGATACTCCATGGCAACAACCGCTTCCATGATTAAATCAGCTGCGCGAGGTGCAATCATATGTACACCCAAAACCTCATCTGTATTTTTATCAGCAATAATTTTAATGATTCCTGCAGTATCCATACTCGCTCTAGCACGACCCAAAGCTTTTATGGGAAAACTACCTACTTTATATTCGATATGAGCTGCTATTAATTCTTCTTCTGTTTTCCCTACGGCAGCCACTTCTGGCCATGTATAAATAACACCCGGAATTAAATTATAATTTAAATGTGGTTTTTGACCCGCAATTACCTCAGCAACAAAAACACCTTCTTCTTCCGCTTTATGCGCCAACATGAGTCCACGAACAACATCTCCTATGGCATAAATATGAGGAACGGATGTTTGAAGGTGATCATTTACCTCAACTTGACCACGATTATTGGTTGTAAGCCCTATATTTTCGAGACCTAAACCAGTAGTAAATGCTTTTCGACCTACTGCAACAAGACAGTAATCGGCTTCGAAAGTTACTTCTTCACCCTTTTTATTCAAGGCCGTCATCACAACAGACTTTCCTTTATTAACTACCTTTTGTACTCGATGTTCCATTTGAAATTTGAAACCATCTTTCTTCAAAATCTTTAAAAATTCTTTACCAATAGTTCCATCCATTGAAGGTAACAAGCTTGCTGAATTCTCAATTACTTCCACTTCAGTTCCCAATCTTTTGTATACGGAACCTAATTCCAAGCCAATTACTCCACCACCTATCACGAGCATCTTTTTTGGAATTTCTTTTAGATTTAATGCTTCTGTTGAGGTAATAATTCGCTTTTTATCCGGCTCCATTCCTGGAAAGAAATTTGGCTTAGATCCTGTAGCGATAATAATATTTTTTCCTATTAACGAAGTGCTTGTTCCATCGGAAGCTTTTACAGAAACTGTATTTTTGTCAATGAAAGAACCTAATCCATAATGAACTTCAATTTTATTTTTATCCATTAAGAATTTCACTCCAGCACATGTTTGGCTAACCACATCATTTTTTCGCTGAATCATCTGAGTAATGTTGGCTTTTAAATTGGTCAATTCAATACCATGCTGAGTAAAGGTATGTGCAGCATTATGGAAATGCTCCGAAGAATCTAACAATGCTTTTGAAGGAATACATCCAACATTCAAACAAGTTCCACCCAAAGTATCGTACTTTTCGATTAGGGCTGTTTTCATTCCTAATTGCGCGCATCTCAATGCAGCAACATAACCGCCAGGACCAGAACCAATAATAATTACATCGTAAGCACTCATTTTTCTTAATTTAGTAACGCAAAGTTAAGATATCTCGTAGAAATTTTCACATGGAACTAAACAAATCTTCATTCACATTCATTTTATGAAAAATAATAGAATTGCTTTGATTGGTCTAGGTTGGCTGGGAATGCCATTGGCCCAGGAACTCCAAAGTAGAGGTTATCGATTAACCGTTAGCTCTAGAAATGAAGAGAAGTTAACTTATATTGAAGCGCAATGTTGGATTCCTTTAAATTTTAACTCCCTTTCTACTCCAAAATTATCAGAAAATAATGAAGGAGACTTAAAAAATGTACAACATGTAATCATCACCTTACCTCCAAGTACTTTCAAAGAAAATGCATCGCTGCTAAAAATACTTTTAGAAAAATTTGATCCCAGCTGTCAAGTTATCTACACCAGTTCGACGGGTATTTATCCCAATGAAAACAGGCAATATGATGAGTCGAGTGTCATAGAAACAAGTTCTTTATTGGGGGACCTTGAACAAAAAATTAAAGAAAGATCTCATTATTGTATCCTAAGACTTGCAGGGCTAATTGGTCCAAATCGACATCCTGTGAAATTTTTACTAAAACAGGAAACAAGAGAAAATGGAGCTGCTGTGGTAAATCTAATACATCAGAAGGATGTAATTCAAGCCATAGTCTCTTGTATTTCTCAAGAAAAAAATCAAGCGATTTATAATGTTTGTTATCCCGAACATCCTACTAGAGCTGAATATTATAATGAAGCTGCAAAGTTTTACTTTCAGCAGGAGATGACTTTTAACAGCGGTGAAAAAGGGAAAATAATCCTTGCAAATAAATTAGAAAAGGAAAGAAAATTCAAGTATTCAAATAAAATAACAGATTTTGGGGATTTAATTTGAAATAAAAAGCCAACAAATGCCGTAATTTTGCGTCTAAGATATTGGATGCGGAAAATTATTCTACTCTTCTTGCTTTATATTTCACCATACGCCTTTGGTTCTCATATTGTGGGTGGGGATATTTACTACAATTATCTGGGCAATAATCAATATAGATTTTTCATAACTATTTATCGAGATTGTAATTCAACAGGTGCTGAATATGATAACCCACTTGCACTAAGTATTTATACGGGAAATAATTTATATCAAAATGTTAACGTTCCTTTTCCAGGAAGTGTTCAATTGCCTGTATTGTTTAACAATCCTTGTGCTACCCCCCCTACAAATATTTGTATTGAGCGTGCAATCTATACTGTTTTACTTACGCTACCTCCTTGTGCCACTGGATATACAGTTTCTTATCAACGCTGTTGCAGGGGGCCAAATATCACTAATCTGGTCAATCCAGACGATACGGGGCTAACGTTAACTACCAATATACCTGGCACATCAGGATTTGCGCCAACGGCCTATCAAAATAGCAGCCCGAGATTTACAAATTATCCTCCAATATTACTTTGTAGTCAAGATAATTTTGTTTTCAATCATGTCGCAACGGATCCAGATGGAGATCAATTAATTTATTCCTTAATTACACCAAATGCTGGCGCGTCATCAGCAACTCCTCTTCCTCCACAAACACCGGCGCCTCCTTACCCATTGGTTCAATATAATGGTGGTTATTCTGCTGTGTCGCCACTGGGTCCTGGTTCCTCTGTTAGTATAGATCCTAATACAGGAATACTAAATGTTAATCCGAATTTAATTGGGCTTTTTGTTGTTGGCGTAAGGGTTCAGGAAGTAAGAAACGGCGTAATCATTGGTTCGACCGTTAGAGACTTTTTGTTTCGTGTATTTGATTGCAATATTACCCTGCAAGCCATCTTGCCGACACAAGAACAACTTCCTACCTTCGTTTCTTATTGCCAAGGACTTAATGTGCCCTTTGTGAATAATTCATACGGAGGAAGTACTTATGCTTGGGACTTTGGGGTGAATGGAATAAGCAGTGATGTGAGTTCACAATTTCAACCCAGTTACACCTACCCCGGCCCGGGAACTTATCAAGCGCAGCTCATTGTGAATCCAGGAATGCCTTGTACAGATACTGCTTATATGACGGTGATTGTAAACAATCCATTTTCAGTTTCCTGGACCGCTGAAGATTCTATTTGTATTATTAATAACACCTTCAATTTTATTGGGATATCGAGTTCTCCTGCCATTGGAACCTATGATTGGGTGTTTGACAATACAGCGTCACAAGCTACCAGTCAAGGACTTGCGGGACCTGTAATTAACTATTCAAGTTCAGGCTTTCATACCATAACTATTAATGGAGATAATGGATCCTGTCAGACCAGTTTTACTGATTCTGTTTATATTTTTGATTTACCGACTGCACAAATTGATATTCCGCCGAACAATGAATGTCTGGGCTATACTATTCCTTTTGGAAATTCATCTACTAATAGTGTATTTTACCAATGGGATTTTGGCATTCCACAAATCAGTACAGATGTGAGTAATCTATCAAATCCTAGTTATTCCTATACCAACCCAGGTGCGTACACCATAACATTGGTTGCAAGTTCTGGAATCAATTGTAGTGATACTGCTTATCAACAAATCAATGTCTTTGAACCTTTAGTGCTAAGCTTCACACATACGGATTCTCTATGTATTGCGGGGGGCTTATTTGACTTTGACGCAACAGTTTCAGGTCCTTCAATAGCCAATTATTGGTGGGATTTTGGACCAAATGCCAATCCAAGTAGCTCAACACTGATAGATCAATATGCTGTTTCTTATTCCAATTCAGGTTTTCAGCCGGTAACATTATATGGTGGTTTCAATAATTGTTTGGAATCCGTTGCAGGACAAGTGTATGTATATTTCGAACCAAGCATTGATTTTCTATATTTAAATACACTTCAATGTGTGCCATCAACAGCGTATTTTATTAATAAAAGTTCAGCAGATGGAAGCGTTTTATTTTCTTGGGATTTCGGAGATGGGACCAGTTCAACGGCAGCCAGCCCAAATCATGTTTACACACAAGTAGGGACTTATAGTGTTGGACTTACCCTAATAACATTAGAAGGATGTATCGACACATTATATATGCTGCAACAAGATCTTGTGACGGTTCACCCTTCACCAATCTCAGCTTTTTCCGTAAACCCTACAGAGGTAGATGTTTGTGATAACACGGTTGTTTTTACAGATCAATCGCAAGGAGCTACTTCTTATTTTTACTTTTTCGATCACAATAGCTTCACTACAACAGATGCCAATTTCTCTCACGACTATATGATTTCAGGGACAGACAATCCAAAACAAATTGTGAGCAACCAATGGGGGTGCAAAGATTCCTCTATCATGACCGTATTGGTGAATCCATTTACCTTATACATTCCAAATACATTTATCCCTGATGATGATGGTAAAAATGATGTATTTATTCCAAAAACTGATTTTGAGATAATAGATTGGGACTTTCAAATATTTAATCGTTGGGGAGAATTAGTGTTTTATACTGATAATAAAGATATTGGCTGGGATGGTAAATACCGAGGACTCCCATCACAGGATGGAAATTATACCTACATTTTGAAATATAGAGGGTGTGATCAGCCGAGTGCTTGGCAACGCATTGCGGGATCTGTCAATTTATTGAGATAAATTATTTCTTTCTAAGAACGAAATTCTGTCCAAGATATACTTTTCGTACTTGTTCATCAGCGGCAAGTTCTTCTGCAGTGCCTGACTTTAATATTTTCCCTTCAAACAATAGGTAAGCGCGGTCTGTAATAGATAAGGTTTCTTGCACATTGTGATCTGTTATTAAAATCCCAATGTTTCTTTTGCGCAAATCTGAAACAATACTTTGTATGTCCTCCACTGCGATAGGGTCTACCCCTGCAAATGGTTCATCTAATAAAACAAATTTAGGATCTGTGGCTAAAGCTCGAGCAATTTCAGTTCTCCTTTTTTCCCCTCCAGAAAGCCGATTTCCTAGATTCTTTCGGACATGAGTAAGGCTAAATTCTTGTAATAATTTTTCTAATTTTTCTTGACGCTGGATTTTGGTAAGCTTCGTCATTTCCAAAATAGCCATAATATTATCTTCAACACTCAATTTTCTAAAAACAGAAACCTCCTGCGGAAGGTAGCCAATTCCTAATTGAGCCCTCTTATACATTGGTAATTTGGTGATTTCTAACTCATCTAAAAACACTTCTCCTTCATCGGGTTTCACCAAACCAACCATCATATAAAAGGAAGTAGTTTTTCCAGCTCCGTTGGGACCTAATAGACCTACTATTTCACCTTGATTTACTTCCACTGAAACACCATCAACAACATGTCGTCCACGGTACGTTTTTTTAATTTTAGAGGTATATAATTTCACTTCACAAAGTTACTTAAAAATTAAATGCATATCGAGCACGAATACCTAATGGACTAATTCCAGGAGTATTATGTGTCATGCGCCACACCAAATCTACACGAATTATTTTTGCTATATTTTCAATCCCAATGGAAACCTCGGCATAAGGAACATTCCCAAATTGTTTAACATAAGAAGGGATCAACATTACTTTGCTATGACGAGGATCAATTGCACCATACATAATTCGGCCCGTGGTGACCAAGCGGAACTTTAGTTTTTTCACCAATGGAATTCTATCGAAAAATAATCCTTCCCAATGATTTTCAACAAATCCCATAACATAGCGATCAGAGATAAATTCCATGAAATTCAGTTTATTAAAAGTTGAAGTAAGCAGCCAAAAGGATTGATTCCCTTCATGCACTTTTAAAAAAGGATAGGCTGTTGCTCCAAAGATATATCCTGCTGTGCAACCATAGCGCATGCGGCCAAAAACACCTAACTGTGTGTAATGTTCCATTTGAAACTCTAATTTCTGATAATTATATTGACTTCCACCTATTCCTTTAACACCAATAATTGCCTGCAAGGAAAATATAGGGAATACAGAAGTGACAGAAGTACGTGAAAAAGAACCTGATATAAATTCTTCATCTTTAGTCCATCGCAAGCGACCAGTAAATTCAGTGGTACGGATAGAAGATAAGGTATCCGTAATGGAAGTGAGCGGGTTATAATATAGATAACTGGTTAAGCCTAAGGGATTATATTGCTTCCATTCAGCCGCAGTATAAATAATAATGTCTTTTTTAATATCCTTTTCGAAACCAAATCCTGCTTTTTTAACGAAAGTAAGTTTATCAAATGGCGCGGTATTAAATACAGTTGAAAAGGTCGTTCCTAATGCTGCAGCTGATGGGGATTGACCAATTTGCTGAATATCAAAATTATAAAAAACCGATAGCATTCCTCTTTTTTTACCTGGGACATTGTATCTAATTAGGGCATTGTATTTGAATTTTTGATCTCTTATACCATAACCAATTTTTCCCCCTAATTCTATTTTCTTTGAAAAAGCATCAGAGGTTCTAAGTGCGAAAGCAAAACGATATTTTTCAACCGGATTACCACTGACTAAAGAGAAGACACTTCCCAACTCAATTTTACCAATTGGATAATAGCCAGTAGTGGCCATGTAAGTTAGTGTTTTTAATTGTGTAAATAACTTTTTCTTATTCAAAGAATCAATCATTGTTTGAATGCCTATTTCCCTAAAATTAAGCGGCATATGGCGATAAGACTCCCACTCTTTTGGCGTCCTGTTATTAGCCCCCTCTTGTATTTCTATGGTGCTTCCTGAATTATAGAAAGAAGGGTCCCTTTTTTTATTCACTACAAAATCCTTCCTTGTACTTGTTTTTCGGCCATATACACCTACTAATTTGGAATTCTGGGTTAACATTAATTCCATAATTAATTTCTCTTGAACCAACATCCAAACTTCAGGTTCGACTTGCTTATAATTTTGTTCGAAATAGAAATCTTGTATGTAATTCAAATTAGCTCCAGGAGCAATGGAAGCAGTTATTTTCTTAACCGCATAAGTAGTATCATTGATCCACATCTCACCTTCAAAGGCTAAATCACCTGATCTTTTTGGTGTAAATGTCAATAAGTAACACCAATTATTATCAATAAAGGAAGAATCGGTGAGTACAAATTGATAATAACCTCTGGCATAAGTCGCAAGTGGACTAATAAAGGACTTTCCAAATAAATCAATGATATTTTCATATGGATTTATTTCCAGATACATATCCCCTAAAAATTGGGACACTTGAATGTTTTCTATTCCTGTTGCACGCGACGCTTTTACAATTTCCTTTTTCTTTTTTGGATGATTCTCATAAAAATAATCAGAAACAGATTCACTCAACATTACAGGAAGAGCACTTTTTCCTGCAACAGAAGTGTCTAAGTAATTTAGAACAAGGTCAAGTTTTTTTACCATTCCTATGTCTTCGAACTTTTTGTCTAGATTATTTATGTCCAACTGGATTTTATTATACACTTCATAAGCATAAGCATCAAGTTTTTCCTTGTTGTTGATTAATTTATGCGCTATGACCCGTTTGTGCAATCTAATAGAAGGGAGTTCATCGGGTGGAAGAATAGTGATCTCCTCAAAATTAGATGTTTTGGAAGGCAGGGTAATATTGATGGTTTGTTCTTGGTCTTTTTTGACAGCCTTTTTGATTGTTTTGTAGCCTAGAATAGAAATTTGAATAGAATCAGTTGCATAATAAGTTTCTAATCTATAATTTCCTAAGGAGTCTGTTAGTGTTCCGATTTTTGAATCTTGGAATTGAACTTTAATCGATGGAATCCCACTTTTTGTAACACCATCTTTAACACAACCAATTATGATTGTTTTTTGAGCTAGGCCCAAAAATGAAACGAGGCAGAAAATACAAGATATTAATTTGATCATTTATCTATTTCCCGTGCGGCTTTATTTTGTCGCACTGCACGTTTTGCTACTAAGATACCAATTTCATACAAACCAATAATAGGTATTGAAACAATAATTTGTGAAATGATATCTGGAGGAGTAATGACAGCTGCTAGAATTAGAATAACAACGATAGCATGTCTACGATATTTTTTTAAAAACTCAGCGTCAATAATTTCAAGTTTGGCTAATAAATAGGAAACAATTGGTAATAAAAAAAATAAGCCCGAATAGAAAACAGTTGAAAGAATCATACTCATATAGGAACTAATGGTGAAATTATTTTCAATTTGATTGCTGATTTGATAAGACCCGAAAAACTGTACACTCAATGGAGCTACGAGAAAGTAACCGAATAAAATACCTACAAAGAATAGCAAGCTAACATAAAACACAAGTCCAGAAGCCATTTTCTTTTCTTTAAGTTTTAATCCTGGTTTAACAAAAGACCATAATTGATAGAAGATAAAGGGGAAAGCAAGTACTAATCCACCCATAAAACTCATCATTAAAGCGTAAGAGAATTGACCTGAAACAGTCATGCTTTGCATTTTTACAGGAATATCTGCAACACAAACTCCGAAATATTTACAAAACAATCTAAAGGTTATGAAATCCTTTTCTTTCATGGACAAAAATAAATTGACCATGATGGTTTCCTGGAAATACCAAATAACACTCGCGACAAGAACAACTGCTACTGCAGATTTAACTAAGCGCCATCTAAGTTCTTCAAGATGCTGAAGAAAAGACATGTTTTCATTATTAGACATGCTGCAAAATTACAAAAAGTATAAGCGTATAAATTTTTTTTATGTATTAATTTACATTGTAAATAGTTTACGATGTAGTGGTAGATATTTGTCCTATAAAACTAAAGGATATGAAAAAGTCAATGGAAATCAACATGATCAGAATTAATGCTGCAGCTGAAGATGTTTTGATTCAAGGTAAAGTAAGTAGAGGCATGTTATCTTATGAAGGTTCACTAATCATTGGATTAAGTGAATTAAATAGATTGATCAATTTATTACAAAAAATGAATCCTAATAATGAGGTAAGTGCTTTATTTGAAAGTGAAGAACTTCCCTTCGGGACCGCCTATAAATTGGATGCTCAATGTTTAAACTACAACACAGTTTCGATTACAGAATTGAATTCCTTTACAACCAATCGCAGAATCTGCGCTTAATTAAGGTTGAATGATAATCGCTTCCTCATTGGTCTTTTCTGCTTCAATTTTGATGATACCTTGACCAAATTTATTAGCCTTGTATGCTTTGACGTCCAAAACAGCAACGCCCGCTTGACCTAATTGATAAATATCATTAAAATTAAAAGTAGCTACACCTGAAGCGTTGGTGTATGAAGTATCAAATACAGCAACTTGCGATGGGCAATTACAAGTAGAAGTACCATGAAGTACTACCATTGCTTGTTCAACCAATAAATTATTCTCATCTCTAATGGTAATTTTTGCAAGCGTATCTTCTTTTTTAACACATGAAGAGATCACTAAGAAACCCATAAGGGCAAGAGCAAAAAAGCTTAATTTTTTCATTTTTTTCGATTAATTCGGTAAGAAAATAGTTTCTACAGAGGTAGTATGAACACGACAACGGGAATAACCGCTTGCATTCTTTGTGTTTTGTTTTACGAGAATATCAAAATACCCTGTAGTCTGATCTGCATAGGTATTAAAATAATCATCCATGTTTACAGTAGTAAATCCAGAACTGTTGGTATAAGAAGTATCTGTATATGGCATTGTTGCTGGATTAGATTGTTGATCTCCAATAATGACAACACGTGCCCCATTCATTAATTGATTCGATGAAGAACGAACGAAAACCTTTAAAATCGCTGGATCTTTTGATTTACAAGAACCTGCTATTATTGTTACGGAAAGGAGTAAAATCCCTAGTAGTGCTTTTTTCATGTTATGCTTAAGTAATCAAATTTAAAATAATTTTTTCAATCTACAAAGGTTAAAATCATAAGTGCTTAACTTTCAAAACAAAATTTTAAAATTAACCCCAAATGTGGACTTATTTAAAAAAACGCAAAAACTAAGGTTTCATTATTTTTAAAGTCAAAATCTTGTACATTTGTGAAGCTAACTGTAAGTGAAACAGATTAGACCATTAAAAAGTTACATAACAATACAAATGATTCAAAGAATTCAGGCCCTTCATATTGTTTTAGACAAGATTAACATCAACTCTGCAACTGAATTGGAGGCATTTAGAATAGAATATTTAGGAAGTAAAGGGCAATTAAAGGACTTGTACACGGACTTTAAATCTGTTCCTGGAAATGAAAAAAGAGAAATTGGTCAAGCTTTGAATAGTTTAAAAATAGCTTTAGAAAATTTCTACAGTGAACAAAAAGAAAAGTTTTCTACAATAGAAATAACCAATAATCAAGAAGACTGGAGCAAGAGTGGTGAAAATATTTCTGAGGGAAGCCATCATCCATTATCTATAGTTAGGGATGAAATTATTGCCATTTTCAATCGCATTGGTTTTGCAGTTTCGGAAGGCCCAGAAATTGAAGACGATTGGCATAATTTTTCCGCATTAAATTTCCCGGAAGAGCATCCTGCAAGAGACATGCAAGATACTTTCTTTATTCAAAAAGGGATCAATGAAATGGCATTAAGAACCCATACAAGTTCTGTTCAAGTTCGCGTAATGGAAAGTCAAGAGGCTCCTATTCGCACCATTTCACCAGGTCGTGTCTACCGGAACGAAGCTATTTCTGCCAGAGCTCATTGTTTTTTTCATCAAATCGAAGGACTCTACATTGATAAAGGAGTTTCCTTTGCAGACCTCAAACAAACATTGTTATATTTTGCTCAAGCAGTTTTTGGTGAACAAGCACGCATACGCCTGCGCCCATCGTATTTTCCATTTACTGAGCCCAGTGCAGAAGTAGATGTTTCCTGTACAATATGTGATGCAAAAGGATGTAATGTTTGTAAGTACAGTGGTTGGCTTGAAATATTAGGTTGTGGCATGGTTGATCCAAGTGTACTTGAGGCAAGTGGTATTGACTCTAAAATATATTCTGGATTTGCTTTTGGAATGGGTGTTGAACGCATTACCCAACTTAAATATAAAGTGAATGATTTGAGACTATATTCAGAAAATGATTTAAGATTTTTAAAACAATTCAATAGAAAGGGCTAAAATGGGATTTTCTTCAATAAATAACAATCAAGAATTTGAGGCAATACTTGAAAAAAGCGCTTTGCAACCTCAAGTAATATTTAAACATTCAACACGCTGTTATATTTCTTCAAGTGCTTTAAAAAGAATGAATGAGTGTATTGAAAATCCTAGCGCATCTTATTCTTTGCTTGATTTAATTGCTCATCGAGAAATTTCTAGTACGATTGCAACACAATTAAATGTTGAGCATCAGTCGCCACAAGCGATTCTTATTTCGGAAGGAAAAGTGATTAAAAGTTGGTCACATGAAAAAATAGATGCTGAGACAATTTTGTTATCAATCCAACAACTAAAAGCATGAAAAAATACTTAGTAATCGGAGGAATCATACTGCTTATAGCCGCCTTAATTATCCCCTCTTTTATAAATAAAAATACAGGAGAAGAAATTGAAAATAAATGTCATTTTGGCTTTCAAGAAAACCTTGCCATATCTTATGGTCAAACTGCTGTTATCCCAATCATTTGCACTGAAGCAATGCAATCGATTGAATTGAGATTAGGTGACAGTCTCCTCTATTCTTGGAAGAATCCGGCACTTAATTTAAAATACACTTTTGATTCTGCACCCTTAAATTTAGGGGCTTATCAATTTATCATTGTTGCTATAGATTCAAAAGGAAATGAAGTACGGGACGAGCGAATGGTTCGTATATTATCGGATGTAGTTCCTGAAAAATGGGGCGTTCAAATAGACAAAACATATCCTCACAACGATTCTAGTTTCACGCAAGGTCTTGCTTTTGAAGGTAAAACTTTATTTGAGGGAACAGGTGATCCTAATCAGACAGGAAGTACTGTCGTAGGAGAAGTTGATTTAGAAAGCGGAAGATTTTTAAAGAAAATAGGTATTGGAACACCCTTTTTTGGTGAGGGAATAACAATCTTCAACCAGGAATTATTCCAAATTACATGGACCAATCAAAAATGTTTTGTTTACGATACTAAAACCTTAGTATTAAAAAGAGAATTTGAATATGTAGGAGAAGGCTGGGGACTTTGTACAGACGGTAAAAATCTGATTATGTCTGATGGTTCTGAAAGGATAACCTTTAGAGACCCTAAGACATTCGAGGCTATTCGAACCATTGAAGTATACACCAATGAAGGACCTATTTCTAAACTGAATGAATTAGAATATATTGATGGTTTCATTTATGCTAATATCTGGACCAGTAATCTAGTAGCGGTAATTGATCCCTTAAAAGGAAAAGTTATTGCTGTTATTGATGCCACCAATTTAGTGGTAGAGGGCAAGGGAAAAGGAGAAGTGCTGAATGGAATTGCCTACAATAAAGCATCTGGTAAAATTTATATGACCGGGAAGTTTTGGCCTAAATTATTCGAGGTCAAATTAATCAAAGGAATCAAGGCAGTGTAAATGGAATCGCTTTTGAATTATTAATCTTTCCTTTTGGAGAAATACTTTGAAAAATCAAAAGATATTTACCTGAATTTACATCTTGAAGTGCTAAGAAATCCTCGTAAAAAGAAGCCTCTTTGTCTTGGATTAAGGTCCATGACTTTACCATTTTCTTTTTATCCGCATCCCAAATTTGCAAAGCATATTTATGATCTGGGACGCCGCTGAACTGAATTTTAATTGTTTTAGGACCGTAGGGGAAAACACTAACAAAACCAAGTTCTTGCTCCATTTTCTTGCGCGGATAACTATAGTTTTTTCCTTTTTTCAATTGAGCATTTTGATCACTAAAGGCAGCAATTGGAATTAAATCTTCTGATTTTGATTGAAACTTTTCTAAAGGAAGTGGTGCCCAATTATCTTCTAATTTCCATACCCTCATATAATCAATATCAAAAGTTCCTGGAAATTTTGTTTTCTCGTCTGGACCTGGCGAAAATGGTCCGCCATCTTGCGCAACAGCCATATTTGCTATCAAGTTCATTTCTGTCTTAAAATCTCCTTTAAAATGAGCAATTGCCTCACCATTTAGATAAAATGTGATATAGCCAGGCATCCAAATACCTGAAAATATAGCCCATTCACCTGCCAATTCTTTGTCTGCTTTGATCCAAGCGCCCCATGGTTTTTTATTTCCAAATGGTTTCCGCGGCACTTGATCACAACGATCTGGGCAATGTATGTCTACATGAAGCTGATTCGTTTTTTCACCCTTCATTTCCATGAAATCAATTTCCTCATTAGGATTTCCGCCATACAACCAAAATCCTGGCCACAAGCCCTTTCCCTTGGGAACCCTGCAACGGCATTCAAAATAGCCATACTTAAATTGCTTTTTGCTCCACAAAGCTGCCGTCAAATAATTCAACTGCATGCTATTTCCCTTCATTTTCACTTGATATTTTTCCAACTGCTCTTTAGGCAACATCCAGTCTGGAAATTCGCGCCAAGCAGAAGTTGTATCAACGCTATGATGAATAAATTTACCATCTGTTTTTACCATTTCAGGGGCAGCATATATTCCAGCATCCAAGGACAATCCGCCCCATGGATAATGATCAAACCAAAGAGACTCGTCTACATGTTGTGTATTAAATTCATCGCCAAAATGATAAGACCATGAGCTTATCGTATCTTCTTGAAGATGCCATAATACGGGTGGTATTTGCGAATGACAAGTAAAACCGAAAAATAAAAAAATGATAAAATACCTCATAAATCTTTTTTTACTTCAAAAATATAAAGCTTATTCTTTCAAAATACCAATACAATCAATTTTTCTTTACTTCGTTTTGAACAGATGACTTATCTTCGTAGGGTATGATGCGTTGCTTGCTTGGCATTTTCTTAATTACTTTCTCTTTTTTTGGATATTCCCAAGAAAGCTCTTTGCGTCAAAAAAAAATACTGTGCTCCAATAAACAGATTCAAATAGACAGCCTCAGTATTTATCCCAATTCCTTTTTTGCCCTCTATCGCGGCGACACCTTGCCTTCCACAAGCTATTATTTGTCGGCAAGTACCGCACAATTTAAGCTATTGATAAATATCACAGATTCCCTGGAAATCACCTATCGTGTGCTTCCGTTTAATTTATCTAGGTCAATGCAACGATTTGACTCGACCATATTGTTTAAAAGAGGAATTGATGAAAGGGAAAAATTTCAAATTGTTAATTCCTATAGTGTTAATGATGTCTTTGGTGGACAAGAATTGAATAAAAACGGTAGTATATCGAGAGGGGTGAGTTTTGGAAACAGTCAAGATTTAGGAATAAACTCAGCGTTGAATCTTGAATTGTCTGGAAATCTTGCTCCGAATTTAAAACTCCTAGCCGTTGTCTCAGATGCTAATATTCCTATTCAAGCGGACGGGAACACCAATAAACTGCAAGAATTTGATCAAGTATTTATTCAAGTCTACAATGATCAGATCAAACTGAGCGTAGGGGACTTCTGGCTTTCCAAACCTCAAGGGTACTTTATGTCCTACAAAAAACGAGCTCAAGGACTCACCAATGAGTACCAATTTAGAGATCAAAAAAATGGCTTGCTTCAAACACAAATAAGTGGAGCTTTATCCAAGGGGAAATTTAATCGACAAATCATTGCTGGCTTAGAAGGAAATCAAGGTCCCTATCGTTTACAAGGCAGTGAAAACGAACCCTATATTATTATATTAGCGGGAACAGAACGTGTTTTTATAGATGGGAAACAACTAGAAAGAGGGCAGGCATACGACTATACCATAGATTACAATTCATCTGAATTAATCTTCACTTCGCGAAATTTGATCACGAAAGACAGTAGAATAGTCGTTGAATTTCAATATTCAGATCAAAATTATGCCCGATCCTTATTTCAAAGTAGTATTGTATATACACGAAAAAACAATTCCTTTTGGCTCAATGCCTACAGTGAGCAAGACGCGAAAAACCAATCCTTACAACAAGACCTAAGTCCGGCTCAGAAATATTATTTAAGTCAAATTGGAGACAATTTATCTTTAGCGCATATCAGCAGTATTGATTCTATAGGGTTTTTTGACAATCAAGTGCTCTATAAAATGATTGATTCTTTAGGGTATGATTCTGTTTTAGTCTTTAGTGTTGATCCAGATTCAGCAGTTTATCGCAGCATTTTTCAGCAAGTTGGTGCAGGGAAAGGCGATTATATATTAAACAATTATAATGCTCTTGGTAAAGTTTACAAATGGGTTGCGCCCATTGGCGGGATTTCACAAGGTGATTATGCTCCCTCACGCATAATTATTACCCCTAAGCAAAAACAAATGGTGAGTACTGGATTAAAAATAAGTCTTACCAATAATTTAAAACTAGAGAGCGAATTTGCATTAACAAGTAACGATCTAAACACCTATTCTAAATTAGGCAATCAAGATAATTTTGGACTATCACAAAAAACAAAAATTCAACATGACATGCCATTTAAAGATAGCCTTAAGGGTTGGCGCATGGAAAGTAAAGCAGAAATTGAACTTTTAAATAAAGACTTTTCGCCTATCGAACAATACCGAACAGTCGAATTTGATCGAGATTGGAATACACGCAATAAAGGATACCTTGGGCAACAGATTGTGAGTTCAATTGGAACTAAGATAATGCAGAAAAATAAAGGATTTATTCAGATTATGGCACAGCGTTATGACATTGGAAACAGTTATAAAGGACAAAGATTTTTTTCGGATGGACAATTGAAAAAAAACGGATGGAATGCCAAATGGGATGGGAGTTATTTATATTCAGCAAGTAGTGGAAACAACCCATTTCTAAGACACCGTGCGACCATTTCAAAAGATTTTGGGAAATTTAGAATTAGTTATAAAGACGATCACGAAAACAACAGATTTATTGATTCCAATCAAGTACTCAGAAACAACAGCTATCAATTTTTTGATTATGAATGTGCCATTTCCTCTAGCGATAGCACTCAAAATTTCTTCAAATTTTACTACAGAGAACGCTACGATATGCGCTCTGATAGCATCAAATTAAAAGGTTCCGCAAAAGCTCAAACCATTGGGGGAGAAATCACCTTAAAAAAACTAAAAAACCAAAGATTAAATCTGATAGGGGGCTATCGTATTTTAGGAATTAAAGATACTACCTTAATTCAGCAAACACCTGAGAACTCATTGATTGGAAGAATTGACTACGAGGCAAAGTGGTTTAAAAGTGCCTTGACATGGAGCACTTTTTATGAAATTGGCTCAGGTTTGGAACAACAAAGAACCTTTATATATATTCAAGTAAATGATGGACAAGGAGTCTATACTTGGATCGATTACAACAACGATAATATAAAAGATTTGAATGAATTTGAAATTGCGCAATATGTAGATCAAGCGAGCTATATTAGAGTTTTCACTCCAAGCAATAACTATACAAAGACCTACACCAACGAAGTCAATCAAAGTATCTTTTGGAGACCAGAAAAATTATGGTCCAAGAAAACAGGTGTACTACAATTACTCTCTAGATTTTCTAATCAAACCCGTTGGAGAATTAATAAAAAAATAAACTCTTTCGATGCAAAAAATTTATTTAATCCTTTCAGTTCCGAAATTTCAGATTTGAACCTTCTTAGCACGAGCGCTCTTTTGCGAAACTCCATTTATTTTAATCGAACCTCTAATCGTTTCAATGCTGAGTATACCTTCCAAGACAGCAAAAACAAAACCTTACTTGCTTCGGGTTTTGATGCACGAAGTAACCAAATGCACGAACTATTTTGCCGTTGGAACATCATTCCAACCTTAAGTCTTGAAATAAAGGGACAGAGCGGACTCAAAACGGCCTTAGCAGATTATACCAGTGGAAGAAATTACCAAATCAACTATACTCTTTTAGAACCTAGTATCATGTTGCAGCCATCAACTAATTATAGGTTTAGTATTGATGCACGCCTCGGACAAAAAAATAATAACCCTATATATTCAATTGCTAATTGCAACATTAAGGAAATTGGTGGAACCTTCAAGTACAATCAAACCGACAAGGGCAGTTTTCAGGGGACACTCAAGTACATCAACATGAACTATACGGGGACACTTAATGGTGCAGTAGCATACGAAATGATGGAATCCCTGAGGCCAGGAGTAAATTATACCTGGAATATGAGTTATCAGCGTACCTTATCCAAAAACTTACAATTGAATCTACAGTACATCGGTAGAAAATCCGAAGGAATAAGACCTGTGCATAGCGGAAGTATGGAAATTCGTGCTTATTTTTAAGGTATGAGAGACATACAATCAAGGGCAGACATCGAGGAATTAATCACCTTATTTTACAGTAAAGTAGCTGAGGACCCTAGTCTTTCTCCTTTTTTTGCCAAAATAGACTGGAAAAAACACCTTCCTCAGATGATTCATTTTTGGTGTTTCGCGCTACTTGACGAATCTGGTTACACCACCAATGTAGTCGAAAAGCACCTGCATATGCCCTTAAAAGCAGCACATTTTAGTACTTGGTTAGCGTATTTCAACGAAACCACTGACACACTTTTTAGCGGAGAAAAAGCAGATGCCGCCAAACAAAGAGCAGCTGTTATTGGGTGGACGATTCAAAGTAAAGTTGAAAAGTAATAGAAATTTGTTGCCGACGCCTCGGTATTTTTTTTGAGCTAAAAAAAAGTAAAGAAAGTCCTCCCCCCTTGCCCTCCAGAGAGGGAGACCTTATTTAGACCTTGCAATAGGTGGTTTTGTAGGTAAAGCATTTCAATGAAACTTCTTTAGAATGATGCGCCTATACTCACAAAAATAGTTCTGCCATTTCCTGGCATTATTCCTGGTCCTGGATAGCCACCTGCTCTGCGGGTTGCATATTTTTCATTGGCAATATTATTTACACCTGCTTTTAAGTTATAGCATTCTTTAAATTTATAACTCAACGAGGCATCCATTACCTTATAGCCGGAAAGTTTCCCTATTGTTGCTGTTGCATTTGATAATTCAGTATTTGCTGCATCAGTAAATACCTCTCCAACGCAACTTAATTGAAATGTCGCTGAAAATCCTTTTAGATAATAAGTTGTTCCAAAACGATGAATTTGCCTTGGAGCATTTTCTACTTGCTTATTTTCAATAGATTTGGTTGGATCGTTACTAATCAAAGGATTATTCCACTTTACATAGCTTGCATCTATGAATGCGTTAGAGGCAAAAAAGCTAATCGTTCCAAATTTGAGACTTTCCGTAAATATTTTTATGGGATTTATTTCTATGTATGATTCAATTCCCTTGCTTACTGAAGTACCAATATTTGTTTTAAATGGAGCACCATTTTGAGATAGTGTTCCTATGCGGTTATCGTAATGAAGGTAGAATGCTCCCACATCAAAACTTAAAAAGTTTTTTACAGTTCCTCTATATCCCAAATCGGCATTAAAGCCACTTGCATCTTTTAAATTTGGGTCAATTATTTCAGTAGTAGCAGATGGAGTCAATTCAGAAAAAGTAACGGGACGATATGCAAGAGAATAGTTAGCATATACGTTTGTCTTTTGAGTAAGCAAAAATTCACCCCCGATTCCATAAAGGAGTAATTTTCGAAGTCTTTTTTCAGAATTGAGTTCGCCAGTTGCAGTTGTATTTATGTATCCTTCCCTTTTATTTTCAATATACTCGAAACGAATTCCAGGAACTATCTTCAGGCGTTTCCCGATTTGGAAAATATTTTCGGCAAAGATTGCATAATTGGTTGTTCCAAACTCTAAAGACTTACCATATTGTGGGTTGGTGAGTGTCAGATCAAAATCACTACCTGTTGTTCCAATGCCAAGTTGATTTCTTTTGGTATTTCCACTGTATGCTCTTATTCCACCTGCAAAAACAGTAGGCATCCCCTTTAGTAAATATTTTACAGCGACACGAGCCTCTGCTCCGTAATTTTTGTAATTATCCCTATCCACTTGCCTTGCATTGTAATCAAGAGTGATTGGATTGATACTGTCTTTTGTGGTAATGGATTTAGTGAACCCAACACTATTTCTTTCAGCAATGGTTGCAAATGATTTGATTTGTAAATTTACTAAAGGTGAAATGTCATATATAAAAGTGAGCGATGCAACATTAAATGGTGCGCTAAACCAATTTCTTTCTCTAAATGATTGTCGATTGTTTTCAGCATAATTTGCATCAGTAAGTCCTCCCGGCTGTTGGCTTTTGTAATTCATCTTAGTGTATTCACCTTCGATTTTAATTTTTTTTGTTAGTTGATAGTTGGCTGAAAAATATCCTGTATAAATACTATAACGACTATTATTTCGCCAGCCTTCGGCGTCACGATGGTGAAGAAATCCATAATAAGAAAACTTTTTATAAGTCCCTCCTAATGCATTGTATGTATTAAACAAGCCATAGCTTCCAATAGTTTGTTGCGTTTCATAAGAAATGGGTTTGTTGGGATTCCCTTTTTTTATTTGATAATTGATGACTCCTCCAAATTGAGGTCCAAATTGCAACGATGCTGCTCCCCTCGTTACTTCAATTTTTTTCAAGGCTTCCATTGGCGGTGTGTAGTACGTTTCAGGATATCCGAAAACCTCTGAACTAATATCATATCCATTTTGCCTAACATTAAATTCCCATGAACGATTTGGACTCAATCCTCTTGCCGCTACACCAGCTTGAATACCCGAACCATCATTTTCCCAAATACTCATACCAGGAACCTTTGCAAAAACCTGACGGGTATTATTGGTGCTTAGGTCTGCATTGATTTTGTCTAACTGTATTACTTCCGTTTTTTTTCCTGCATAAATAACATTCTCTTTTATGTCTGGCATGCGCTCCACTTCGCCAAGAGATTTATTTTCTAATATTATAACTTCTCTAAAGATGAATTTTTTTATAGAATCTTTTTTTTGAGCATATACTGCGGGAAAGGCTAAAATAATAAGGAAACTAAGTAATAGATATTTTTTCATTAATGATTATTTAATTGAAATTTGGCTGCTTTTATTTATGGGTGCAAAGTAAGGCATCGATTATACTAATAACAATACCTAAAACAAGGTATTTTAGAACCGTTCTAAATTAAGTGTCTATTAAGTTATGATGTAATAAAAAAATATGGGTTAAATCTTGATTCTTTTAACTCAAAAAAAAGTAAAGAAACTCCTCCCCCTTTATCGCCCTCCAAAGGAGGAAAAATTACTCTTTTTAAGCGCATCTCGACTACGCTCGATGTGCTCACAAAAGAAATGATTTAATACAACAAGCCAATCGAGTGTAGTCGAGATGCGCTTACCAATTATTCATAGCTGAAAAATAGCCAAAGAATAATTTACAATACCAAGAAGCATCTACTTGATTGATAATTAATTTTTCATTATCTTAAAGATAAATTAAAGAATGAAAAATGAAATTATTTTATTTAGCCAAAATGCCCCTGAAGAACACATTGAGGTTAGACTTGAAGATGATACGGTATGGCTCAACAGAAATCAATTAGCTAGATTATTTGGAAGGGATATTAAAACTATTGGGAAACATATAAACAATGTGTTTTTGGAGGGAGAACTCAACGAAAAAGGAACTGTCGCAAATTTTGCGACAGTTCAACTTGAAGGCAATAGAAAAATTGAAAGAGAGATTGAATACTATAATTTAGATGTTATCATTTCAGTTGGTTATCGAATCAAATCCAAACAAGGAACACAATTTCGTATTTGGGCGACACAAATCCTAAGAGACTATCTTCTTAAAGGATATAGTCTAAACCAGCGCATGAATAGAATTGAAGACAATCTTGAAAATCTAAGTAAAAAGGTAGATAAAATAGATTTTCACATTCAATCACAACTCATACCAACACAAGGAGTCTTCTTTGATGGCCAAGTATTCAATGCATATGAATTTACGTCAAGAATTATCCGTTCCGCCAAAACCGACATTATATTAATTGATAATTATATTGACGAAACTACATTTACTCATCTTACAAAAAAGTGTGAAAATGTTACGGTGTCAATATTTACCAATAATTGTAGTAAACAAGTTATGTTGGACTTAAAAAAAGCAAATGAGCAATTTGGTGGTTTCAAAATGTTAAACTTTTCACAAAGTCATGATCGATTTTTAATCATTGACCAAAAAGATGTTTATCACCTAGGAGCATCACTGAAAGATTTAGGAAAAAAATGGTTTGCCTTTTCTAAGATGGATAAAAGTACTGTGGAACGACTATTGAATGCCGTAACTGATAAAATGGCCTAGTGGGTTGAGCGCATCTCGACTCCGCTCGATGTGCTCTCAAAAGAAATGATTTAATACAATAAGCTAATCGAGCGACTTGTGCTGAGCCTGCCGAAGTAAGTCGAGAGACACGATAGATTGAGAGAAGCTTATTTTAAGCCCATCATTTTCTCCATAGCATCTTTTATGTGGCGTACTGGTTCGATGACCAATCTAAGTTTATCATTATTTTGAACAAGGCGATATTCTTTTCCCATACTCATTATTTTATTGAGCAACAAAGTAAAAGTTTCGGTTTCGTAAAATGGTGATTGAGGATTCGAGATAAAATACCCTACCAATTTTTCGCTTTTAATAACCAAGCGTTCCATGCCTAATTCCTCAGCCAACCAACGCAATTCGAATGAAAATAATAATTCCTTAACTTCTTTGGGCAAAGGGCCAAAACGATCCACTAATTGTATGGCAAAGGTGTCTAATGTAGCTTTGTCTTTTAAATTATCTAATGCCTGGTATAAACTCAAACGTTCCGCAACATTATTGACATAATCATCTGGAATACGAACCTCCATATCTGTTTCAAAGATGCAATCTTGCACAAAAGATCCGAAAGTATCCGTAGTTCTCTCGTCAAACAAATCTTTGAATTCACTTTCTTTCAATTCTTGCATGGCTTCATTCAGGATCTTTTGATACATTTCAAAGCCTATTTCAGAAATAAATCCACTCTGTTCTCCACCTAACATATTTCCAGCACCACGAATATCTAAGTCTTTCATTGCGATATTAAATCCTGAACCTAAATCAGAAAACTGCACTAAAGCTTCCAATCTTTTTCTTGCCTCTGAAGTAAGCACACTAAATTTTGGAGCAATCAAGTAACAAAATCCTTTCTTATTCGATCTACCCACCCGACCCCGAAGTTGGTGTAAGTCACTTAAGCCAAATTGATTTGCGTCATTGATAATGATGGTATTGGCATTAGAAATATCAATACCAGACTCAATAATTGTAGTGGCAAGAAGTACATCATATTTACCGTCAATAAAGTCCATCATGACCTTTTCCAATTGAGTGCCGTCCATTTGCCCATGACCAATTGCGATACGAACTCCGGGACAAAGTCTTTGAATCATTCCGGAAATTTCCTTCATGTTTGAAAGACGGTTATTTACAAAAAATACTTGTCCCCCACGCGTTACTTCATAGGCAATAGCGTCTCGAATAATTTCTTCATTAAAAGAAATCACTTCCGTGAGCACTGGCTGCCTATTCGGTGGTGGTGTATTGATGATACTCAAATCGCGCGCTCCCATTAAGGAAAACTGCAAAGTTCTTGGAATCGGCGTAGCAGTTAGCGTTAGCGTGTCAACTGTCGTTCGAATGGTTTTTAATTTATCTTTTACCGAAACACCAAATTTTTGTTCTTCATCAATAATCATCAAACCCAAATCTTTGAATTTCACCTTTTCAGATACCAGCGCGTGTGTACCAATGAGTATGTCTATTTCACCGTTGGCCAATTTCTTTAAAGATTCGGTAGTATCCTTAGCCGATTTGAAACGGTTGATAAAATCAATTTTACAAGGGAAATCCTTTAAGCGTTCCTTAAAAGTTCTGTAATGCTGCATGGATAAAATAGTCGTTGGAACTAAGATGGCGACTTGTTTACTATCACAAACTGCTTTAAATGCAGCTCGAATAGCGACTTCAGTTTTACCAAAACCAACATCACCACAAACTAAACGGTCCATTGGTCTACTAGTCTCCATGTCACGCATTACATCTAAGGTGGCTTTATTTTGATCCGGGGTATCTTCATACATGAATGAAGCGATTAATTCATTTTGAAGATAATTATCGGGAGCGAAGGCAAAACCTGGTTGCGATTTTCGTTTGGCGTATAGTTGAATTAAATCAAAAGCCAATTCCTTGATTTTCTTTTTCGTTTTATTTTTTAAGGTAGTCCAAGTTTGGGTGCCTAATTTGTTCATTTTAGGAACCGATCCATCCTTACCTGTAAACTTAGATATACGATGCAACGAATGGATACCAACATACAAAACATCTCCATCTTTATAGAGGAGTCGAATCGCTTCCTGTGGTTTCCCGTTTACATCAATAGTTTCTAGACCAGAGAACTGACCTACACCATGATCAATATGCGTAACATAATCTCCTTTTTGAAGATTGTAAATTTCTTTCAAAGTCAAGGCTTGTTTGGCTTGACTAAATCCTTCTTTTAATCTAAAACGATTATAGCGTTCAAAAATCTGATGATCGGTGTAGCAAACTAATTTCAAATTAGGCGCTATAAATCCCTCACTTATGGCAAAATGCATTGGCGAACATGTTACACCGCCACCAATATCCTCAAATATTTGAAAAAGTCGTTCAATTTGTTTGGGTTGATTGGAAAAAATAAGATTCTCCATTCCGGAATTTTGTCTCGCCAATAAATCTGTTTTTAGCAGATCAAAGTTCTTATTAAAACTAGGTTGGGGTAGAAAATCGAAGGTAAACTTATCCGCTTTCTTAAAATAATAGTCAGGACCTAATTCAACGATTGGAAGGTGTTCCAGTGCTTTTTTGAAAGCGTCAGGGTGAAAATACAATTCTGAAGGTAGTGCAAAATTAACAGTGCCTGAAAGTTGACTATGAGCAAGCACAGCTTTGTCGTATTCTTGTTGTAAAATAGAGGAAGTTCGTTCATAAGAACTCAACCAAATATGTTTTGATGTACCTAAAAAGTCAAAGAAAGAGGCAACTCCTTCCTGCGTCATGTGTCCTTGAATATTCGGAAGAATCATGAAAAATTTATGCGTAGAAAGTGATAATTGGCTGGCTGCATCAAAGGTTCGAATTGATTCGACCTCATCACCAAAGAATTCAATTCTAAAGGGAAAATCATTGGCATAAGAAAAGACATCTACAATTCCACCACGAATTGAAAATTGACCCGGTTCATAAACAAAATCCACCCGTTCAAAATGAAAGTCAAGCAACAATTCATTCATGAAATCGATGGAATAATTTTTACCCACATCAACCCTCATAGAATTTTCAATGAGTTTTTTTACTGTGGGTACTTTTTCAAAAAGTGCTCCCGGATAGGTGATGATCCATGTATTTGCTCCACCAGCTACACGCTCTAATACCTCTGCCCTTGCAACGACATTTGCATTATCAAGTTCTTCAAATTGATAAGGTACACGATACGAAGCTGGATAAAAAAGAACTCTTTTTTCATCTGGGTATAAACCTTGGATATCATTTAGAAAATATGCAGCTTCTTCCTTATCACGCAAAACGAATACATGATGTCCAGGAACTTGATCTGCTACTGCTATGGCAGAAATCGGAAGTGATGCGCCTACATGACCTGACCAGTGGACGCGTGCTTCAGAGCGACTCAGTGCCTTTGCGGACTGTTCGATAAGATCAAAAGATTTGAATAAATTCAGGAAATGTATGCGCTCCATTGTTCGAGTGCGAAATTACCAATTCTCTAGAGATGAACAAGCATGAAAAGTATAGAAATAAAAAGATCCTCCGTAGGCTTTTTGATTAATTTTGTATTTTACGATGACTTGAATCAAAATGAAAAATTATGATTTCTATTTATAAAATTAAGCCACAGTTTCAAGCTTTATTAAGGCCTATATTAGAGCAAATGCATAAAAAAGGTATTCAACCAAATACCATTACTTGGATGGCAATTCTCCTATCTGTGTTTTGCGGCATATTCTGTTGGATGCATCCCATTCTCATTAGCTTAATTATCTTGCCAATAGCCCTTTTAATTCGCATGGCGCTGAATGCCTTAGACGGAATGATGGCAAGAACTTATCAGCTGCAAAGTAAGGGAGGAGAAATGTTGAATGAAATTGGCGATGTGTTTTCTGATTTTGTAATGTTTGCACCGTTATATTGGTTGTTTCAGGCGGAGCTATATTCCTTTATCACCTTCTTGTTTTTATCAATTTTAAATGAATTTGCCGGTATAATGGGGAAAATAGTTTCTGGGACGAGACGCTATGACGGTCCGATGGGGAAAAGTGACCGTGCTTTAATCATTGGTCTGGCTAGCATAATTTTATTTTGTTCCGTTCGCGTATTACCCTATATGCAATACTTATTCTACCTCTTAGATGTTTTGCTCCTAATGAGCACCTTTATTAGAATTAAAAAATCTTTACGTGTATAATAATGAGTGAGTTGATAACTGAAAATAAGAACGCACTTGTAATAGGTGCAGGAATCGCTGGATTAGCAATTGCGCTTAGATTAAAAAGTAAGGGGTATGAGGTGACTGTTATTGAGGCAAATGCCTATCCTGGCGGTAAAATTTCTAATCTAGAACTCGATGGATATCGTTTCGATACTGGCCCCTCCCTATTGACCATGCCGCATTTGATAGATGAATTGTTTTCCTTGTTTAACGAGAACCCTAGTAATTTTTTTAATTATAGACGAAAAGATAGTATCTGCAATTATTTTTGGGAGGATGGCACTAGATTTTCTGCTGCTGCTGACAAGGAAGTATTCATCAATGATTTACTTTCTACTTTTCAAGTCAGCAAGTATGAAATTGAGAATTACTTAGAAAAAAACCGGCAAAAATATGAATTGACTTCAGGGGTCTTTCTTGAAAAATCCTTACATAAAATAAGTACCTATATCACAACAACAACTTTAAAAGCGCTTTTAAATTTTTATAAATTAGACACTAACAAATCTTTAGATACTACCAATAAGAAAAGCTTTAGGGATCAGAAATTGGTGCAGTTATTCAATAGATTCGCAACCTATAACGGTTCTTCACCCTACAAAACACCTGGGATAATGTCGATGATTCCTCATCTTGAGATGCAATTAGGAACCTTTACTCCCAAAGGAGGAATGAAAGAAATCGCCTTAAGTCTTTATGCCTTAGCGCTTAAAAAAGGCGTTCAGTTCAAATTTAACGAAGAAGTCACCAAAATAACCATTGATAAAAAAGCCATAACTGGACTCATCAGCACAAAGGCGAATTACGAAGCCTCATTAGTTGTTTCAAATTCCGATATTTTCACCAGCTACTCGAGTTTATTAAAAGATGATTTGAGTCCAAAAAAAATAGTGCAACAGGAAAGATCTAGCTCTGCTATTATATTTTATTGGGGAATAAAAAAGGAATTTCCAGAATTGGATTTACACAATATTCTTTTTAGCTCCGATTACGAAGGAGAATTTGATATACTTTTTAATAAACAACTTATTTCATCTGATCCAACTGTATATATCAATATCAGCAGTAAAGAGGAGGCCGCTGATGCACCTGAAGGTTCAGAGAATTGGTTTGTCATGATCAATACGCCTGCAAATTATAATCAAGATTGGGATGCATTAATTGTTGAGGCCAAAAAAAATATAATTAGTAAAATAAATTCTATTTTAAAAATAGACCTAGAACCTTTAATTGAATGCGAGTCTATATTGGATCCCCGGACTATTGAATCAAAAACTAAATCACATAGAGGGTCATTATACGGTGCATCAAGCAATTCTAAATTTGCTGCATTTCTAAGACACCCTAATTTCACAAGTAAAATAAAAGGGTTATATTTTTGTGGAGGTTCTGTTCATCCTGGAGGTGGGATTCCATTGAGTTTACTTTCCGCAAAAATCGTGTCTGATTTGATTGATAAATAAGTGTGGATTGCACCAATTTGTTCAGTATCTTTATTGAGTAAATTTTAATTTAAATGAACATTTTTACTTCTAAAATCTATCTCGATAACATCGAAGTAATTGCCATAATTGCTATTATTATTGGTGTATTAGTCTTTGCTTCTACCTTATTTTATGTTTGGGGTTTATTAAAACCTTCAGCAGATTTAAAAGAATTAAAAACGAGGACCAACTCATGGTGGGCTATGGCAGCGCTCATTATCATTACATCATTAGTACATCCTGCACTATCCTTTATTGCCTTTGGATTGCTGTCTTTTGTGGCGCTCAGAGAATTAGCATCCATAAGCAAAAATATAAGAGATGAAGACCGAAGGGTAATTATTTGGTGTTACCTTACCATTCCAGTCCAATACTTCATCGCATATAAGGGATGGTTTAATATTTTCGTGATTTTTATTCCTGTCTTTATGTTTGTTTGGATACCATTTATGTTGGTGATCCGGGGAACAACATCTGAAATCGGTCGATCTATGAGTGTATTGCCGACACAATTGATGTTGACTGTTTTTTCATTGAGTCATTTAGCCTACCTACTTTCTCTTCCTGATCTTGAAGGATTTCATGCAGGTGGGAGAGGCTTACTTCTTTTTGTTGTTTTTTTAACGGAAATCAATGATGTCTTTCAGTTTATTTGGGGAAAAATATTTGGGAAAAATAAAATTCTTCCTAAAATTAGTCCAAATAAAACATGGGAAGGATTTATTGGAGGAATTCTTAGCACCACAATCCTTGGATATTTCTTGAGATTTCTAACTCCATTTACTGGAATGGAAGCGCTTATTATAAGTTTTTGCATTGCGAATGCAGGATTTGTAGGTGACATTATCATCTCTGCCGTTAAGCGTGATATTGGAATTAAAGATACAGGACTTTTAATTCCTGGACATGGTGGAATTTTAGACCGAATCGATTCTTTATCATTAAGTGCCCCAACCTTTTTTTACATCGTATATAACTTATATTACGCAGTATGAGAGGACTTTTCCTAGGGGTGCTTTATGGAATTGTGATTAGATCTTTTTTAAAAGTAATTGTAGGCGTAAAATATTTGAATAGAGAGGCCCTTAAAAAAGAGAAGCAGTTCATCATAGTATCCAATCATAATAGTCATATAGACACTTTAGCTATTATGAGCGCCTTGCCTTTTGGACAAGTACAGCATGTTCATCCCATCGCAGCAGGAGATTATTTTGGATCATCGAAAATTAAGGCAGGAATCACTAAATTGTTTACGAATGCTATTTTAATTAGGCGCAGTAAAGATGCAGCTGCACCAAATCCTATAGAATTAATGAGTGCTGCTATTACTAGGGGGGAATCCTTAATATTATTCCCTGAAGGTTCAAGAGGAACACCAGGTAAAATGCAAGAATTTAAAAAAGGAATTGGGATTTTATTACAAATGCATCCAGAAATATTTTTCATTCCTATTTACATGAAAGGAATGGGTAAAGTATTGCCAAAGGGGGAAAGACTTCTAGTGCCTTTCGACACCTATGTTCATTTTGGAAATCCAAGAAAATGTGCCTCTAACGAGGTGGAAGCTATTGTAAAAGAGATTGAAGAGGCGATTCTTCAATTGAATTAATTTATTTTTAGAGCAGACTCATTGCTTTTTCCACCATCGATTTAGATCCAACAAAATAAGGAATCCGTTGATGTAAGGAACTTGGTTTTATTTCCAAGATTCTTTTGCGACCAGTCGTTGCAAGACCTCCAGACTGTTCTGCCAAAAATGCTAAAGGATTACATTCATATAAAAGTCTAAGTCGCCCTTCGGGAGATGCCGGTATTGCAGGATAAATATAAATACCGCCTTTAATCAAATTACGGTGAAAATCAGCTACTAAGGAACCAATATAGCGACCTGAATAGGGAGCATTATAATCATTATCATCACTTTGACAATAAGCGATGTATTTCTTTAATCCAGGTTCGCAGGAATTGATATTCCCTTCATTCATTGCATAAAGCCTACCTCTTTCAGGCATTTTCATATCAGGGTGTGATAGACAAAATTCACCAGTTGAAGGATCTAAAGTAAATCCATGCACGCCCTTTCCAGTGGTATAGACCAACATGGTTGATGAACCATAAAGGACATAACCAGCAGCAATTTGTTCAGTCCCGGCTTGGAGCATATCCTCTAAAGTTGCGGGAGTTCCTTCTGGAGAAATTCTTCGATAGATTGAAAATATGGTTCCGATAGAAACATTAACATCAATATTACTTGAACCATCTAACGGATCAAATAATACAACATACTTCCCTTTTTGTGCATGAGTAGATGGAAAAGCTAAAAAATCATCGTTTTCTTCAGAAGCTATACCACACACATCACCACCTTGTTCAAAAGCGTTGATAAAAGCGGTATCCGCAACTAAATCTAATTTTTGTTGTGCTTCTCCTTGAATATTATCGACACCTTGCGCGCCTAATATATGATCAACTAAACCGGCTTGACGGACATCTCTAGATACCATTTTTGAAGCCAAAGAAATAGAACTAAGAATCCGAGATAATTCACCTGTGGCAAAAGGAAAATCAGCTTGCTTTTCATAAATGAAATCTACAAGCGTAGTTAATTTTGACATGTGAATTAGTGTTTAAGGGCGTGATTAATCAAACCAAGCGCCATAAATAGAACTTGTTTGAACAGGATTAACAATTAGAGTAGGAATAAGAGCATCATTTGTAATGATATATTGCTCATAATTCGCAGTAATAGCATTTAAAAAACTACTTCTATTTAAATTCATAATTGCAATTAGGTCAGCATCTACGCTAGCAGCATGCTTTACAACTTCTTTATCAAAACCACTTCCAGGAAGTACTGTAGCAGTAACTTCTATCCCTCTTTCTTTGAAAAAATGATTGGCAAACATAATATTGGATTCTACTTGATGTTTAAGATAAGAATCTGTTTCCGCTGGGGTAACCACATGCACCTTTGAATTAAAATATTTTGCAAGATTAGCAACTATAGATAATTTTTGTTTTGTTTCTTTATGTAAATCCATTGGCACTACAATGGTATCATAACCAGTTACTTTAACCGCCTTGTCTTGAACTATTATAAAAGGTACGTGAGAATTGGTAACTATTTTAAGTGCATGACTACCAACTATATGCTGCCAACCCGTAGCTCCATGAGTACCCATAAAAATCAATTCAGCCTGATGTTCTGCTGCAAAATCAGAAATGTCATCAAAAATATTTCCAATTCTTACATTTGGAATTAAGGTCACGCCTTGATTAGAAAAATTACTAATCACTAGATCTAATTTATTGATTGCTTCTTTAATATCGCCTTCTTTTGATACAACATGCAACAACTGTATAACAGTATCAGAAAGTTTGGCAGTAGCTATAGCATGCGCTAATGCAACATCACCAACATTTGTGAAGTCGTGAGGGACGATGAAAGTTTTTTGTTTCATTTTGTAGTTTTTTACAAATTTACTAGAAAGATAAGGAATTTCAGTAGAATTACTTTCTTTATTTTTGTTAAAGAAATTTTTATTAATAAAATGTATAATTTTAAGCATGAAAATCATTGGAAAACTTTTAAAAAAATCAACCGAAATTGGCTATAAACGCATCAATAGAAAAAATATTGATCATCAAAACCAATTGACCGTATTGAACAGTTTATTAGAGAAAGCCAAGCAAACTGAATTTGGATTTTTTCACGATTTTTCATCTTTTTTAAGCATTGGAGATACGGTAGAACAATTTCAATCTGTTGTTCCTATTTCAGATTACGAAGAATTTTATGCTAAATGGCTGCATAAAACAATCTCTGGGCAGAAGGATTGTACTTGGAGAGGGAAAGTTAAATATTACGCTTTATCTTCGGGAACAACGGGCTCTCCTAGTAAAAGAATTCCGGTCTCAACAGAAATGATTCGTTCGTTTCAAAAAACAAGTGTAAGGCAATTGTCCATTCTTCATGAATTAGATTTATCAGATGCTTTCTACAATGCTTCTATTCTCGCTGTTGGTGGGTCAACAAAACTAACAAAGATTGAAAGGCACATTGAGGGAGATTTAAGCGGGATATTAAAAAAACATACTTCACTCATCGTAAAACCATTAGCCAAACCAGGGGCAAAAATTGCTGCTTTAAAAGATTGGAATGAGAAAATAAATGCCATAGTTGAAAAAGCACCTTTATGGAATATTAGCATCATTGCTGGAATTCCAAGCTGGTGTATTATGTTAATGGAGCGTATTATTGAAAGGTATAAATTGGATAATATTCATCAAATGTGGCCAAATTTGGAGGTCTATGTTCATGGTGGAGTATTTATTGAACCTTACAAAAAACGATTAGAAAAAATTAGTGCTAAACCTATTTTTCTTTTAGATACCTATTTGGCAAGTGAAGGATATTTTGCCTATCAAATTTCCCCGTCTAAAAAGGGTATGCGGCTTTTAGTTGAAAATCAAATATTTTTTGAGTTCATTCCTTTTACCTCCGACTTTTTTGATGAGAATGGAGAATTAATTTCCAAATATAAAGCCTTAACAATAAGTGAGGTAAAAGAAGGCGTAGATTATGCCCTTGTCATTTCTACCAATGCTGGATTATGGCGTTATTTAATTGGTGATTTAGTGAGATTTATTAATATTAATGAACGGGAAATCATTATCACTGGAAGAATTAAACAATTTTTAAGTTTGTGTGGAGAACATTTATCATTAGATAATATCAACTCAGCATTAACTAAGCTAAATAAAAGAGAATTCCCCATTGAACCTGAATTCACCATTTTCGCTAACATAGAATCACAAAGTCATCATTGGTATTTTGAAACTAAGAAAGATAACTTAAATCCTGAATCATTAATTCAAAAGATTGATAGTTTACTTTCTAAAATAAATGATGATTATTATTCTGCTCGGAAATATACGCTTCAAGCTCCAAAAGCTATATTACTCCCCGAAGGAACCATGTATAAATTTATGCAAAGTTCAGGTAAAATTGGTGGGCAAAATAAAATGCCCAGGGTATTGAACGAAAAACAAGCAAAGCAATGGAAAGCTTTTTTAGAAGAAAATGGATTATAATCTTTTACCTTTAAAAATAGACTTTTTCATTGTAGTAAAACTGAATGAAAATTCTAATGAACTGCGATATGCCGCAGCAATTCTTCCAAGTTCTTGATCATAAGAAACCCCGAAACGATAGTTTCCAAAATCTACATAGCAAGCCGGGATTATTGCTCCTGTAGATCTATAATAAAGCCCTGCACTTAATGTGTTGTCATTTTTTAATCTTGTAATTTGAGACGCCCCCTTAAATTTCATTTTATAAAATGCTCCATAAAGTCCTTCATAATGTTTTCCCTGAATAAATTGAGCGACCTTTAATTCTACACTCATATTAGAACTTAATCCGAAGGCAGACTCGACATGCAAACCATATTTGGAATAAAGGTGATCCACGGCCAAGGCATTATATCTTAATTTAGGCTGATTTATATGTTGAATAAAAGCGCCAACATTTATTTTTTGTTCTCTACTAGAGCTGCCTTTTCTAGATTTATCAAAGGAATAATTCACCCCCATTCCCGCATCTAAATAACTAAAAGAGGCTAATTGATTCGGTTCATCTACTGCAATAGTCGGATCAAAAATTGAACCGTTCCATTGTGAGTAAAAAGAAAGATTAGAAAAATCTGCATTTCTATTATTAAAGGAAGTTTGTAGTCCGGCAGATAAGCGATGTCCTCTAGCCAGTGGAATATTTCCACTGATAGAAAGCCCCCCACAAGTCATTCCAAATTTTGAGTCTCCTCCTGCATCATTCATAAAAAACAGACCAATACCCCCAAATGCTTTATTTTGATGCCCAGATTTACCAATCGTAAATTCTGCTGAAGTCATCGTTGTAATAAACTTTGTTCCTGCACCAATCCACTGATTCCTATTTTGAATACTAATGCGTTCAAATCCTTCGAAATTCCCTACAGTTGCAGGATTAGTTATCATCAAGGATTTATCATATTGTGTAAAATGAAAATCTTGCGCGACGACAACGGTTGGAATTATGAAAAGAGAAATTATAATAATGGCTAACCTCATCGAATCAAAGTAATATTTCCGGAAAGAGTTTCTTTTTTTCCGTTCAGATAAACAACATCTACGATATAGGCATAAACTCCAGCATTACAAGTCATCCCCTTATAGGATCCATCCCATTTGAAATTCTTTTGACTAGAAGAATACATTGTATTTCCCCAGCGGTCAAAAACACTAAAGGTAAAAGAAGCGACATCCATCCCAACGATGATAGAATAATTATTGTTTTGTTCATTTCCTACACCATTGGGTGAGAAGGCCGTTGGGATATGAACTCCCATAGAGCAATCTGGCGAGTTAGTATTTGGATCACATTTATCAAGTGGATTTGATCCATTGGTTACTTCTGCGCCATCACTAATTCCATCACCATCTGTATCCGGATTGCTTGGATTGGTTCCTAGAACACCTTCTTGTGCATCCGTCAAACCATCACCGTCTGTATCAATTTGACAACCCGGCAAAGAGTCATCTGGATCGCAAGGATTGAGGGGATCGGTTCCATTGAGTACTTCGGTTCCATCGTTTATACCATCACCGTCAGTGTCAGGATTGGAAGGATTGGTTCCATTAGTATTCTCTTGACTTGTGGTTAATCCATCACCATCTAGATCACAATTGGGTGAATTTGGATTTGGAATACAAGGATTAGTATTGGCAGGATCTTGTTCATCAAAAACGCCATCACCATCAGTATCAATAATTGATGAGTCTAAGGCATCAATTATACCATCACCATCTGTATCTATAGGTGCGGAAGGATTTGCCCCTATTTCAATTAAGTCATTTTCACCATCACCATCCGTATCAGGATTATTGGGATTTGTTCCAGCAAGTACTTCATCAACATTCAATACTCCATCGCCATCCATATCTGGATTGTCCGGAATAAATACAGCTACAATACTTTCTGGGCCCATAACTGCAATACTATTGGTATCTTGAGCAATAGGTAAGGCTAATGGTCCAGTGGTATAGGTCCAATGGCTAAATACATAACCGACATTTGCTTTGGCTACCATATTGGTTTGAATGCCCCCAAAATAAGTAGTTGACCATGGATAGCTTGGTGCCCAAATTGAATTCACTTTAATAGTTCCTGCATTTACTGGAGTAACGTCAAAAGTAACGGGAAAAGGACCTGTTAAAGAATAACAATCAATAAGTCCTTGCTCCAAGGCGGAACACCTAGCATTAATAAAATTCCTGAGGGTTTGAACTTTCGATTGCCATCCGGGGTAGGTCCCTCCCCATTTCGCGCAATGTGCTGTCATTTCAGGTCCAATTTCATTGACCATACTATCGAGAAGCATAATCATGGTATCACAAGAAAAATTGGTGTTGATCAAATCAATATAACGTGTGATATAATATTGTTCCACTGCTGGATTTTCGAGAATAAGCTTTTGTAGTATTGCGGTGTGTCCTTGCCCTCCGGGATTGGGTAAATTTTCGGCATTACAAGGGTCTGCATTTGCACTCGGATCAGGAATGCCAGTATAATTAATATAATGTCCAAAAGTTGCATCCATGTCCCATAGCGCATAGCGCCATTTCTTCTTATCGCCATTTAGGTTAAGACCACGCCACCAAGCTGTATTCCAATTGAGCCAATCTTGATTAACAACATAGGAGTTTATCATAAAATAATCACAAAGCGATTCCCAATTTAGCAAACTATCGACATAATTAAAATTGCTTGGATTAGCCATGCTATTAGTAGCAATATAATTCTTTAAATTATTCCAGTCGGGCAAGGCATTTGGAGCGCCATAATCTTCCCAGGTACCTCCCCAAGTTTTTAGGTAGTGTAAATTAAATTTATCTTGGTTGTAGTAAAAGTCAGTGTAATCGCCATCATCAGCTTTTTCTCTTATTTCATAAACCCCCCAATATTGACCATTAAGATAAAGTACGCAAGGTCTCCAGGTGCGCTCGTCGAGTTTTAAATCCGCTTTAATCGATAATTCATGAACAAATGCATCTCGAATATGGGCACCGTTTTCAAATGGATAATTGTCACTTGCCCCTGGTTTTAGAATTACGCGTTGAAAATTATCCCTTGATTTTTCGGGAAAAATAACATGTTCTAAATCGCCGTTGTATCCGTATTGGTCGCGCATAACAAAATCAAATCCACGCTGAGGGTAACTCCAAGAATCGTTACCGTGCTTATTAAAATCTCCTTGTCCCTCATCAATAAATACCCCATTGTCTTCAAACAATTCGAAGGAGCCAACTGGGGTAATTTGAGACCCTTGGAGCAAGGTGAACACGCCTTGACTACAAACAGACACAACGGGAATAGAATGGCTAACATTTATAAAATAGGAGTTTGTCGCGGTGAAAGAAGGTAAATTGGTGCCAAATGCTGCTGCTCTTAACACTTTTGTTGTGGCAATTGGTATTGGCGCTGAATAAATAGGTGAGGTCGCTAAAGGATCAGAACCATCTAAGGTATAACGAATGGTTGCGGTAGGGTCAGGACAGGTAATAGTAATAGACTGTGCCGCGGGATAAAACCCTGCTTGCAAATTAAAAACAGGCGTTGGCGTGTAAAAATTAATGGCACCGCTATTATTTGCATTAGGTGTTGGTGTAGTAAAAAGGCTAAATGTTGCTGCACCGTTAGTAGTTCGTCCAACAGAATGGTTGGACTTTGTCATGTGAACAATTTTAAATGAATCGACTACAATCAGGGATGGATTTAAAAGAATAATCCAATCTCCTTCAGTCTGAGAAAGATTAAAGTTTGGATGATATTCGTTTCCATTTACTAAATTTCTTTTGGTACAAAAGGCCATTTTAAATCCATTTGCAGCAATTGATCCGCTTGGGATTTGCCATTTAGTAAGATTGGTAGCTTTGTCTGATAAATACCATCCTGTCAAATTAATTGCAGTTCCGGTGGTATTATAGAGCTCAATCCAATCTTCTTTTTCACCGTAAGCATCATTAATTCCTGTTATGTTAGAACAAGAATATTCATTGATTAAAACTTGCCCGTTAGCCAGAGAAGTGCTCAAAAAAATTAGAATAAAGAGTAAGTTTTTTATCATTTTTAGCAAGTTTAATATAAATCAGCAGTCTAATAATTTGAAATATGATTAACTTTCCTCTTGACGCACGTAATATCAAAAAGTTGTTAATTTTACCTTAAAAATAAACTATTATTATGAAACTGTTAACTAAAATTATATTTATTGGTTTAATTGCCTTTAGTTTTCTAGGTTGTACCAAGGTGGAAGGCTTGGGCGGCAGAGCCATGATCACAGGAAAATTAAGTGGTAAATTTTACAGTGATGATCAATTGACTTTATTTAATGGCACTGGAGTTCTTGCAGACGAGGATGTTTATATTGTTTACGGGACGGGAGATACTTATTTTGATGACGATATTAAATCTAGTTATGATGGTAGCTTTCAGTTCAAGTACCTTAGACCAGGTAAATACACTGTTTTTGTATATGAAAATTGTTATCCTTGTTCCTCATTACAAGAGGTGGTATTATCAGAGATAGAGATCACCTCTAAAGATCAGGTGGTAGATCTAGGGACCATTACCCTGAAGAAAAAAATCTAAGTTCAATGCGATATCTTTTAGTATTCAGCATATTCTTCACCAGCTTTAGTTTTGGGCAAACCAATGTCTTTCAGACATGGACAGAAACCGGCACTAAATTAGCCTTAAGTAAGCGCGTTACTATTGGATTAGATTGGACGAATCGTATAGGAGAAAATGGGTTTGCAACTGTATTTCCTCAAATGAATTTTAAATATAAAGTATGTGATTGGTTTCGGCCTTCTATTGATTTTCGATATGTAATGAAAAAACAATTAGACGCTACTTATCGAAGTTACAGTAGGATAAATTTTAATACCCAATTCAACTATCAAAAAAAACGCTTGTCTGCTGGTTTAAGATTCAGATACCAATACCAATTTTCAAATCTGAATTCAGAATATGATCCAGAATTTGATAAAGCATTTAGAATAAAATCGAATATTGAATACGATATCAATAATAGTATAATATCTCCCCTCGTCAGCGTTGAATTCTTCTATGATCCAAATTATTCTGATTTGGGCAGGAGATTCAATGAAATTAGATACTTTATTGGAGGAAGTTTAGACCTAAATAGTCCGCATCAGATTCAAATTGGCTATATGTTTAATCAAAAGATTAATCTTCCAGCTCCAGTTAATAAGCAGATATTAAGTCTTAGTTATATGTATAATGTTAAATTGTACAAAGACAAGAAGAATGTCAAAACAACAAGCACCAAAAACGCTAGTAGAGATTTATAATTTAATCTTGATAACGATTTTCGAGTAAACGATTTTCAACAAAGGCCAGATTTTCCTCTTTTTTAGTTTGTCGGTTTGCTATAGAAGTTGCACTAAAATATCGGTGTTGTTTTAGGAATACCACTTGAATCTCATCCCATGTTCGATCGCTTGTAATTTTACCCATTTTTCGTAATTCTTGACGCAAGCGATCCGAAATAACTTCAAAGTCATCTCTTCCAAGATAATCAAGGTCAGCATCACACATAATTTCCTGCAATTTATTTACAGGTTTATGAGGAATTTCAGTAACATAAATTAGAGCGACAATTGTTTTAATATGTTGTTCGGTATATCCATATTTAGGTAAAATATCTAAGGCCATTTGGGCTCCTATTGCCTCATTGCTATCATATTGTTTAATAAATCCTGCATCATGAAATAGTGCTGCAGTTTTTAATAAAAACAAACCTTCATCGGTAACCCCTTCGATGAGTGCTATGCGCTCGACCGCTTTTACTACATCTTTTGTGTGCTTTACTGAATGATATAATAAATCTTCAGACAAACCAGTACTTAACTTTTTCAAAATTTGATGTTCCACTTTATAATACTTTATGTTACTAAAAAAGTGTAATTGAACAATTTGATAGAATCTATCATTTGGTATGAGTCCTTCTCCATTCTCTGATAATTCAGGTTTGATACGATGGACAACATACATATCTACAAGTGTTTTAGATTTTGTCTGTGCTTTGCCTTTAAATTCACATTCGAAATAAGGTTCCACATACAAGAAAGTATTTCCTGAAACTGTTACTTTTCCGGGTTCAGAAAGCATTTCCATTCGCTGTGCTTGATTCACAGTTGCACCCCAAACATCGTATGCTATTTTTAATTTTCCAATAACACCAGTGGTAACAGGACCCGTATTTATTCCTATTCTCAGGCTCCAATAATCCTTATAATTAGCAATTGCTTCATACTTAAGTTTCTGCATATAATGCTGCATTTGGAGCGCTGCAATGCAAGTATCAATTGGATGTGTAGAATTTTTCTCTGGAATACCCCCTGCAACCATATAGGCATCTCCAATTGTTTTTATTTTTTCGAGATTATTAGAGACAGAAATAGCATCAAATTTTTTGAAGATAACATCCAGTTTTGATACCAAGCGTGTAGGCGACATAGATTCAGCGATTTTGGTAAATCCTACTACATCGGTAAACATAACAGAGACAGATTCATAAGCCTTTGCTTGAACTTTTCCACGCATTTTTAGTTCCTTTATCACCTCTAGAGGCAGGGCATTTTTTAGCCACTGTTCTGCCTTTTCTTTCTCTTTCATTAAGAGTCCTTGTTGCTCAACAACCTTATTTTTTTCTTCTTTTATCAGTTCATTTTGAATTTCAATTTGGGTCTTTTGATCTCTAATCTCTTTGGTGCGCTTTGCGATTTTCACTTCCAGTTTCACTTTATCGCGTCGTACATGTTCAATTCTTTGCTTAATCATTACAAGAACTACAAGGCCAGTGATGATAATAATTATGGTCCAATACCACCAAGTTGCCCAATAAGGTTGGTTTATTTTAAAATTGAGTACCGCTGGTTCAGTGGACCAAGGGCCATCCCCAATTTTAGCAAATATTTCAAGGTGATATTCACCTGCGGATAAGGCACTAAAATTTAAATCATTCGTACGTGAAAAATTCTTACTATCGATTTGATCGCCTACTAAAATATACTTGTAATTGATAAGCGAAGGAGCTGTAAGATTACTTGCTTGAAAATGAACGGTGAAACTTCTTTGATGATAATCTAATTCAATTTGATTATTTTTTTCATTATTTAATGAATAGGCATTAATGATTTCCCCTTTAGGATGTGCTTTATTCGGGTCGATAGTGATTTTAATGATATTCAGTCCAGTGGTAAGTGAATTGTTATTGATTTCATTCGGATTAAAATGACTGTAACCATAAATGCCTCCAAAGTAAAGTTCACCATTAAGTGCTCGATAGTAGGCATTTGAATTAAATTCATTGCATACTAAACCATTAATTTCATTGAATTTTTTAATTTCATGTGTGGTGGTATTTATAGAAGCCAATCCACGATTGGTACTCATCCAAATATCCTTATATTTTCCAGGTAAAATAGCATAAATTACATTATTTGGGAGACCTTCTTTTTTGGTGTAAAGTTTAACAGAATTATTCCTTGTATTGAGTTGAATCAATCCTGAACCTAGAGTTCCAATATAGTATTCATGTTTTTCTGTTTGATACATTGAGGTAAGTAAATCTTTTGTTACACTCATTATTTTATCATTCAAAAAATAGGGGTGAATTATTTTTCGTTTAGCATCATATGAATTTAATCCGCCATTACTTGTTGTAAACCAAAATTTACCAAGTTGATCTTTATAAATATTTCTACATACTCCTTTTGAAATAGTACTTTTTGGATGAAGATTGTCATGTTCAAACACTTCTGTTTTTTGCGTCTTGGAATTGAATAAAAGTACACCTGCATTAGTCCCAATAAAAAACAGTTCATCCCTCCACCTCACAATCGCGTATATTCTTTTATGGATTCGCTCACCCTCTTTTAATTTCAGGTCGATTTTTTTGAAAGTCCCTGTGTTTGCTATAAATTCATAGAGTCCATCAAAGCAGCCAAAGAAAATGGCATTCTTGTTTTTCGGTGCCATGCAAAGAATCGAGCCATCAGTATTAAAAGTAGATTTTTGACCCTTATTTTTTTTAAAATGCTGAAAAACTCCTGTTTGTCTATGAACTCTAGAAATTCCAAGATCGGTTCCAATATACATGTATGCGCCTAATTCACAGAAGCTCCATACATTTTGAGAAGGCAATCCCTTGGTCAAATCGCCACTCGGTCCGACAGAATAAAACCCTCTTTCTTTTGGATTAAAACTAGAAAGACCTCTTTCGCTACCAATCCAATATACTCCAGATTTATCTACTGTTAAACAGGATAGATTGTTATTTAAGAGGGTATTTTTCTGAAAAATATCTTCTGTACAATTAACAACATTTCCCTTTTCACTATATTGAAAAAGGCCTTGTCTTGCTGTAGCGAAATACCAAATTGATTGATGTTTTTCAATGCCAACGATAGCGGATGATATTATTTGATTTAAATTTTTAAACGCGAGAATAGTTTTCATTTCTCCCCATCGGTAACTATAAATTCCTTTATTGGTTCCAAAATAAATCTTTTGATCTCCTTTATTTGCATAAATGGAAGAGATCGTTACACCGGCATTGCGCCAAAAAGGATGTGCTGGAATTGACCTTAGTTTTTGACTTCCTTTAGATAGATAAGATACGGCATTATTGTCATGTACGAAGACCATTTTCCCATCGGGAGTGGCATACATAAAAAGTACTTTAAGTTTTTTTATTGATTTTGGTGGACTTATAAATTTATTCTTTTTTACATCAAAACAATAAAGTTGATTCCCTTGAGCAAGGAGCCATAATTTATCTTGTTGATCTATTACCAGATGTTCAATAAATAAAGCACCTCTATTATTTAGGAAATGGGTTTTAAATTTTTCTGTTACAGGATTGAAAGAAACCAATCCATTTGCCGAACCAAACCAAAGCAATCCATTCTTGCTTTTTGCAGAAGAAGTAATATAGGAACTTGCTAAACCTTTAGAATTTTCTCGGTTATATACTTGGAAATTTTGACCATTAAATTGATTGAGTCCTTCCTGAGTACCCACCCAAATACTGTGTTGTTGATCTTCAATAACGGTAGTAACAAAACTTTGGGACAAGCCATCTGCAATAGCATAATTAGTAAATCTAATATCAGATTGACAAAAAACTGAGTAAGCAGTTAGAAACAGGAATAGGTAAAAATATTTCAAATATTTTCTTTGTAGTTGTTGATAGAGTCTGCATGTTCAACACTTGGACACATCTCTACACCATACAAATTTAAAGAAAGAAATGTAATCTTTAAAAAAAAGGGAGCAAAAGCTCCCTTAAAAATTAAATCGAAATTTAAATTAATAGCGCCCTGTATTTTTATTGATCGGTTGTTTACTTTTTTGAACATTAAATCCAACATTCACTCCTGCATAACCACCACCTTTTTGAGAAGAATAAAACAAATTAACAGGAATATTTAAGGCTCCAGCTCTAAATGTTCGGCCAATAGCAAAGACAAAACTCGTGTTGATTTTCTTAGTTCCTCTTTTATCCAAGTATGTTTTATTCGTATAATTACTATTAAAAGAAGTAGCACTTGGTGCTTGAAAAAATCCGTTGACTTGATACGCTGGATCATTTCCATAAGTCTCTAGTGCAAAATTATTCCAATCTGTTTCTGAAAAATAACGGTCGGGAGTTCCAAAAGTATTATCTTTATCAAAGAACCCATTGGCGACTGTTTTAACACTAAATCCAGGTCCAAAAGCCAATTCCCATCCGCCTTTACCGAAGCGAAAACCATTCATAATCGTAATGGAAGGAATAAATTGTCCTTGTTCTAAACCAGAAACATTAAAAACTCCTTCAATTAATGCGGAGAAATTTTCTGTTCCAACATATTGTCCTTCTAACTGATATCCAATCATACTAACAGCTGGGGCAATTCCTAGTCCCCCTTGATCCTCCGATCGCGTTGCAAATTCATTTAGGGATCCCGTAAGTATTGCAACTCCAACCCTTGGGCCTGAATTATTAATTCTGCCTACATTATTGGAAGTAATTACCTCGTTTTTAAAAGAAAGTTTGTCTGATAATACTTTATCAACTGAAATGCCATTCATTTCTTTCAAGACAATTTCAATCATTCGTTGCAATTCAAATTCTTGATTATCAAATTCTTTTACTGAAGATTTAAAAATAGTTTGATTTTTCACATCAACAATTTTTACAGAAACCACGATTTTATTCCCTAAACCATCAAAACTACCACAAGCTACAAAATCTACTTTAAGTTCTTGTCCCATTTTACCTAAGCATCTTTGTCCAAAACAACCCGTCCTAAATTCATCGCTTACTTTAAGAACATCTGCCATATCAAATTCATCATAAACCTTAAACTTTGCCATTTTAATAAACTCTAAGCGCATCATTTTAGCGGCGGATTCAGGTTTAATGGTTAAATTGTTTACGTAAGGACTTGCCACAGCAATTGAAGGCGCATCTGTACTTTGTGCTCCTATGGTAAAACCAAGAAGTAATGTCGAGATAAATAAAAGTTTTGTTTTCATAATTTTTAAATTTTATAGAACAAATTTAGTGAGGCAATACCCCTACATCCAAACTGAATTTTCTAAGTACAAGCTTTCACTTGCGTATTTCGCAAGTAATTAAAGTTTTACATAGTAAAGAAATTATTAGTCATGAAGTCCCTTGAGCCCGAAGATGGCGAACCCATAAAATCCTGGTATAAATGAACTGAAAAAAGTGATTTTGGCGACTTTTCTTTTTTTCTTTTTCATCCCTATTTCATATCCTTTTCTATAAGTTGGATTTATAGTTAATAATTTGTCATTAGGATTGTTTAAGGTATGCATCATTTTAGGTGGGGAAAGCATTATCGCTATTGCAGGGATTGCGGGTAATATAAATATGGATGTAGCACCAAAAATAACCTCTCCAATAATTACTCCTGGATCAATTTTATAATATGATTTAGCATCCTGACCGCCTAAGGTATAATAATCAATTGTATCAATTTTAGCGACACTTGTTACGCCTTGATCATTTACCAAAGTATTTTGTGATAAAGCGATTAGTGAGTTGAATGCAACTACGTATAATAAAAGTAAATTTTTCAATTGAGATGGTTTTAGACTTCAAATGTCCCCCTTATATTCCTCTATACCAAACTGATATGACTAACTAACTGATAGGTACTTGCGTTATACGCAGTTATTCAAACTCAAGATCGGCTTCAATTTTCTTTTTAAAAGCACGAATCATTTTATCATAATCGGCAAAGTATTGTTGTCTAGCTTTTTCATTGACAACACTCAAAAGACTTGAGTTGGCCAATTGTTTATCGATGACCTGCTTGGCATCTGCCAAATAATTGGGGTCGTCTGTATGCAGATAATTCATGATATTATGGGTAATAAATAGCCCCGTATTTTTATCACTTTCATAATAAAAACTACCATCAGAGTTGATGGTTTCGTTGAAATACATATCAAAATTGTTTCCTTGAGCTGGAGCTTGGGTTCCATAAATGAATTTTTTTCCAATTTCTGCTTGCGCTTTAAGGTGAGCTGAAAGCATCAGGGCCCTATCGCACAGGAATAGCGCATAACTAGGATCTTCAAACATTTGAGCTTGATAATAATATAATATCTGTCTCATAAATCCACGCATTAATTCCGGATCAAAAATTTCAACTGAGGGGATGGAATTATACATTTGAAGAATCTCATTACCCAATTCAAAGATGCGTTCTGGGGTTTTCTCATGCTTAAAGATCATGTTTTGATAAGCAGGAATCTGAAGGTGTGTTTTTGCCCAAAAGAATAATTTGAAGCGTGCCAATTGAGGAAAATTAATCAACTGAAAAAAATGTGTGTTATTAATCGTAAGAATTATTTTCGGATTTTGATTTGCTTTAATTTTTTTAAATGCAGCAAGAATTCCTTCAAAATAAGATTCTAGACTAAAATCATAGCTGTTAAGTGGTGGGTAGGAAAAAATGACATTGCCTGTTTTTAATTGACACAAAGCATCAAAAGAAATGTCAAAGGCCAAACAAAGTTTTTGTGTTTCCCGAATCGTTAAAGGAGTTTCATTCCTCATGCGGCGATAAGCAGCATCTAAACTTATGCTCAATTGTTCAGCCAAAACTTGGCCTAAGGCATCATCGGGACCTATTTTAACTTTTATAAGCCGTATAAGCTCCGTTTGCGTTGCGTGAGGCATTCTTTAGAATTTAAAATACCAAGAACACATCGGTAAGGGAAAAGAAAAACGAATGGAGTTACTTGAGTTGGTACCTTTTACATTTACAAATATACCGCTAAGCGACACTTGAAACGCTCTATTTTCTGTAGTTTGAAAGCGCATTCCTGGCATAAATACCATTAAATTTGCTTTGTAGCTATTAGAAGTTGAAGTCACATTTGAAACCGTAGTGTACGCTAACTGATTCGTAATTGGATTGAAATAGTCATTGACGGTCTGATCATTGTTTACCTGATTATAACTTCCCAAAACAAACATGGCGTCCATTACAAAACTTGCTTTTTTACCCACCGAAGTAAGTCCAGCGATACCAAGAATTGGCGATTTAATCATTCCTTCATTTTTGATTTGATAAGAATCTATATAAGGTCGACTGTAAAATCCATTGCCGTCATCAACTGCAGCATAAGTGCCAGGAGTATAAAATGTTGAGCTTCCGAATAAACTTGGAGCCTTAAGATAAGAATACCCAGCAGAAAATGTGATGTTATTTTTACGGTCTCCGATCGTAAGCATTCCCCAATGTAGCCCACCCCAAATACGACCTTGAGCAATATAACCAGAGCTTGCCATTATGGTGCCTAGCCCAAAATTTACTTTCTCATTTCTTGTAGGGACAGTGTATTTTAAAGCCAAGCCAACCGGACTTGCAATCCAAGAGGACATTACCCCTACAGAAAAATTATTAGAAACAGCAAAATGAACTTCTGGACCCCCTAAATTAACTTTAGCATAATTCTCCCCTTTCAGTATGGAAAAAGCATTGGTGGTGAACTGATAACGAGTTGTAAAAACGCCAGAACCTCTATATTCTCCATTAATAATTTGATTCTTAGCATCACTAATCAATACAATTGATTTAATGTCTGACTTATAAATGTATACGTTGCCTATTGACGCGGTCTTCAATAAAATTTCACGACCATCGTCACTTATAATTTTTCCAATAAATTCTTGATTATTAGATTTAATAACCACATAAGTATTGGTGTCAATATCACCTGTTTGCGACCAAATTATTGGAGCGCTAAAAATGAATAAAAGAAAAGAGAGAACTTTAAATGCTTTCATAGTTACTGTTTTTAATTCTATCAAATGTAAGGAATTCTTTCGATAAAATTACTCATCATTGAGATAGGAGCGATGCACACGAGGGGAAAAAGAAGTAAGCACTTCATAGGGAATAGTGCCCATTGCCAAAGCCATTTGTTCTAAAGATTGATGGGGTCCAATCAATTCAACTTCCTCGCCTACATGAACCTGTAGCTTAGTAATGTCGACCATAATCATATCCATACAAACCCTTCCGATAGTGGGACAAGCCTTACCTTGAATGAAAACTTTACCCTTTCCATTGCTTAAGTTTCTTTTAAATCCATCACCATATCCAATTGGAATAATGGCAATTTTTATTTCATTAGTGGCAATATAAGACCTATTATAGCCAACGCTAGCTCCTGCTTGAATGGTTTTAATCTGTGAAACAACACTTTTCCAAGCAACGATGGGTTGCAATTTTTTAGAAAATTGAGAATCTTGATTGATTCCAAACATCCCAATTCCAATGCGCACCATATCAAATTGCGCCTTTGGATAATGCGCTATGCCTTCTGAATTAAGTATATGCGAAATAAAATCATGATTTATGGCCAACTTTATTTGCTTGATGGCCAATTCAAACTGACTAATTTGCAAATTCGTAAATCGATTGTCTCTTCTATTATCGGCATCCGAAAGATGAGAATACACCCCTTTAACCACGATTTCGGGTTGGGTTTGTAAAATATCAGTTAGTCTTCTAAGATCTTTTAATTCAAAGCCCAAACGATGCATTCCAGTATCCAATTTTATATGAATTGGGAATCCACTGCGATTCATTCCTATCAATTGATGGACAAATGCCGTTAACTGCTCAAAACTATAGAGTGCAGGCTCTAAATTATAATCAATGCAATCTGAAAATGCAGAATCTTCCGCATTCATTACAAGAATAGGAAGTTGTATACCAGCCTTTCGCAATTCTACTCCCTCATCTACATAGGCAACGCCAAGATAATCGACGCCCATCTTTTCTAAAAACAAACCTGTCTTCACCAATCCCATCCCATATGCTTGAGATTTGATCATGGTGAGTATTTTAGTAGAAGGATTTATTAATTTTTTAAAGGAGCTTATATTATTTCTTAAAGCCGAAAAATCAATTAAAAGTTCTGTTTTATGTTTTTTCAATTTCAATTTTACAGCGAATTCCTGCATATTGGCTTGTCTGGTTCCTTTAACTAAAACCAAGGTGTTTTGGATTTCAAATTTCGGAATATCACCAGGCTGACCAATTAACAAAAGATCTAAATTGAAAGGAGCTGCTATCATTTTTATTTTTTCTTCCATTGAAGCATTAGGGGCATGCAAACCAACCACTAAAACCCTTTTACGATCTACTGCTTGTGTCAATTGATATTCTAAAGAATAAACCAAGGCATCTAAATCTAGGTTGTAAGTATCATTGATAATCAAAGATCCATCAATGCCTTCAAAAGTCTCCAAGCGCATGGCCAATTGAGGTAACTGAGGTAAAAGTGCTACAATTTGTTTTTTTGTCACTTTAAAATAAAGCGCTATTCCAATGGCCACTGCGGCAGAATGGCGACTCCCTTTATCTTTAAATGGCATTGTTTGATATTCATTTTCAAAGTCTAAATCGGGCAAAACAACTGCATTACTCTGGTCTATAATCGATTGATCCATATATAATCCAGGTCCGAAAAAAGATTTTTTTACCTTACGAAATAGGATGGTTTTTTCTGAGATGAGTTCCTTTCGATCCTTAAAATTTTCTGAATGCGCTTGACCAATGGTGGTAAGGACTCCATAATCTGGCTGAATCATTTCATAAAGCGACTCCATTTCTCCTGGAAAGGAAATACCAGTTTCAATTATTGCCATGTCTGCATCAGACTTCAGCGTGAGCAAAGATAAAGCCACGCCAAGTTGAGAATTATAACTTTTTGGACTCCTGTAAATTTTAAAATTACTTGATAATAAATGGTATAACCATTCTTTTACTGTAGTCTTTCCAACACTACCTGTAATCGCAATAATTGGATAATTTAATGTAGTACGGTGTTGTTTGGCTAAAGATTGAAGTGCAATTAAGACATTTGGGACTTCAATAAAAATAGCTTCAGTGAAAATTTCTTCCGGGCAAATCTCAACAACAAAAATACGAAGGCCTTTTTCATATGCAGCATTTATGAATTGATGACCATCTCTAAATTCACCTTTTAATGCAAAAAACACTTGATTCTCAGCAGCGTTAATTTTCCTTGTATCAACGGAGATGGAGTCTACTTTTATGTCAGAGGAGAAATCTTGAGAAGAGGATCCTTGAATGATTTCAATGAAATACGATAAAGAAATTCCTAATTTCAATGGCTTATTTTATTATAACATGAACGACACAAAGGCTGATATTTTTCAACCGCTCCAACCAAAACTTGACCTGTTTCATTTGCAGTACGATGAGAAAATTGGGCTAAATTTCCACATGACAAACAAATAGCATGAACTTTTGTAACATATTCTGCAATTGCCAATAGATCTGGAATGGGTCCAAAAGGAGTTCCTTGATAATCCATGTCAAGTCCTGCGATGATGACCCGAACTCCTTTAGCGGCAAGTTGATTGCAAACCGCAACGATTCCTGAGTCAAAAAACTGAGCTTCATCAATAGCGACAATTTTCTCGTCTGTCCAGAGCGCATTTATTTCACTTGAGTTGTCAATTAATTGAGAGGCCAAGGCACTTCCCTGATGACTAACAACATTCGTGTCAGAATAGCGATTGTCTATTTTCGGTTTTACTAGCAGGACCTTTTGATTGGCAAATTCAGCGCGTTTAATCCTTCGTAAAAGCTCCTCTGTTTTTCCGGAGAACATAGATCCACAAATTACTTCAATCCAACCATGTTGTCTTCCTTCACCGGGAAATTGTTCCAAAAACATAATAAAAAGTTTTTAACATTAAATCGCTCAATAAAATTAAGAATTTTAACGCTTTAAAACGCTGAGTTTTCTAATTTTGATTTATAAATTCATTAATTACTAATTAAGCGACAATAGTTTACTAGATTAATGAGAATTTAAACCCCTTTCGAAAAAAATGCAATATGAAAACAATCATTGATTCCATTAGTAATAAAATTCATTCACTTGAATCTAAGCCACTAAGTAGTATAGAATTAGATGACTTAATCTCAAAGTCTCAAGAACTAACGGAACGCTTAATCATTTTAAGATATAAAGCATATGAGCAGCAGGTATTTGGAATTGTTCAAGAGGAAGCTGAAATCACGGCAGAGGTTTCAAATACTGAAGTTGAAACTCCGATGAATAGTTTAGAAATTACACCTGAATTAGAAGAAAGACCTGTAATTGATTTTTCTTGGGGAGATGACGAACAAGAAGAACCAACGATAGAAGAAGAGCGGGTCAATTCGATTGATTTAGCTGAGGAAGTAATGGAAGAAGAATTGCCTGAAGTAACAGAGGAAAAAGAAGAAGCATTAAACGAAGAAATTGATTTGGAGGATACAGAGGAAGAAGTGATTCAAACGATTGAAGTGGAAGCGCCTTCTCTATTTTCAGAACCTACATCGGAGGCAATTCATGAAGAAAAAATTGAAGAAATCGGAAATGCCTCAACTGATCTCACTTCTACAGTAGAGCAAATTAAAGTCGTGGAGAAAAGTGTTAAAGAACAATATGGAATTATCCCCTTGGAAACTTTGATTGGTTCCTTCACTTTAAATGAAAAACTTCAATTTATCAATGAATTATTTGGGGGTTCTAGCGAAGCATTTACGAGTAGTGTTAAGACATTGGATAGTCAAGAGCATATGATTGGTGCGAGAGAAATAATCGCCCATATTGCTGCACAGAATCAATGGGATTTTGAAAATTCAATTGATATTATTGACGACTTCATGCTTAAAATTTGCAGAAGATATGCGGCTACTCTTAGCGCTTAGTTTTTTCATTTGCCTTCCGTCATATGGGCAGGACGCATCAAGAACATTTATTAAAACCTTATGCGCCCCTAACATGTGGGGAAGAGGATATGTTAATGGTGGTGATTCTATTGCTGGCGATTTTATTTCAAGCGAATTTAAATCTATAGGTCTACATCCATTTGGAAATTCTTACCAGCAAAATTTCGAATTTCCAGTGAATACCTTTCCAAAAGAAATGCTATTTATTGCGGAAGATGACACCCTCATTCCTGGGATTGATTATTTGGTTGACCCAAGTTCTGCAGGAGGAGGATATTCATACAAAACACTTTATTTTAGTGGGGATGACTTGTTGAAGAAGGAAATAAAAGATTTACAAATTCCGGAAAAAACCATATTAATAGTAAAGAATTTTGGATTCACAAGAGACAGCATCCAAGCCATTAAAAAATATTTACATGTCCTTGCTGCTGGATACCCAATAATTGAATTGACTCAAGACAAGCTCACATGGTCCGTATCCCAAGAAAAAATGGAGCATCCCTATTTACTTGTATTCCAACATCCAGAATTAGCAGAATGCAAAGAAATAAAAATAAATATCACACAAATATGGGAATCAAATCACACCGCTGCGAATATTGTGGGATACCTACCTGCGGATAAAAAATCAGATGAATTTCTTGTTTTGAGTGCTCATTATGACCACTTAGGCTGCATGGGAAAAGATACTTATTTTCCAGGGGCGAATGATAATGCTAGTGGGAATGGAATGTTGATGGCGCTTGCTAAAGAATTCAGTACGAAAAAATTAAAATATAACATAGTCTTCATTGCCTTTGCCGGAGAAGAAATTGGGCTTTTAGGATCTAAATATATGGTTGAACATCCATTATTTCCTCTTGAAAAAATTAAATTTTTAGTCAATCTAGACATCATGGGAAGTGGTGAAGAAGGGATAACAGTTGTCAATGCGAGTTTATTTCCAAAGGAATTCAAAAAATTACAAAAAATAAATGCTCGTAAAAAATTAATTGAAGCTATAAAACCAAGAGGTCCAGCGGCGAATTCAGATCATTATTTTTTTACAAAAGCTGGCGTTCCCTCTATTTTTATTTATACCATGGGGCCCAATAAAAATTATCATGATGTTGCGGATCAATTTGCTGCACTTAGTTTTTCGGCATATGATGATATAAAAGAACTGCTGCTGTTATTCCTGAATAGCTTTTAATGACTATTCAATAATTTGACAAGAATCGTAGTCTGGCCGATTAGGTAAATAAGAAAAATAACCAAGGCATGAAAAACGATTTCCATTGGTTTTTGAGTAAACAGCACGGCGACTGTGAAAGCTAAAAACAATAGTATTTGAGTTGTAGTGAGCGATAAGATTGGAAGGATGATATCTTTTGGATTTTTCTTTAATGCTGGAAACATGATCAGCCAGGAGGAGGCGGTTAAACTAAAACTTACCAGATGAACCACAAAGAACTCTTTAAATTTCAGATAAAAAAGAGGCGTCATGCACAACAAAAAGTAAACAAATAGAAGTGTGGAGATAAGCAAAGCTGAATGCACAAAATACTTTAATTCGGGAGATTTACGATTCATTGTTCATTTTTTTTAGCGCTCGAAATACAACAACAAATGAAATGATAACACCTAAAAGTAAAAGACCAGCAGTCCAATAGGGAGTTTTAGTTAGCCATTTATGGTCGAGATAATTTCCTAGATAAGCAAAGACAATGATAATAACTGCCATTTGAATTCCAATGGTAGAAAATCGTAAAAGTAAATTTGATTTGTCTTTCAATTAGAAGAATTAGTCTTCTAATTCAACATCAGTTGTGAAAGTAGTAGTTGTCATTGGAGATTTCATAACGCAAGAACCTTCAAAATATGCTCCTTCTTCGATGGTTAATTTTGTAGCTTGAATATCACCTTTAATTCTTGCGGTAGAGCGCATAACAAGTAAATTTTCAATGGTTAATTCACCGTGAAGAGTTCCTTCAATTTCAGCATTTACACAAACAAGATTTCCTTTTATTTTACCAGACGCTCCAACCAAGACCTTGCCCGAGCAAGAAACATTTCCAATAATATCTCCTTCGATGATAATATTAGAATCTGAAACTAAATCTCCATTCAGTTCAGTACCTGATAATATTCTATTAAATTCAGCGCTTCCTTCGTTAGTTGAAGTTGTTCCAAAAAATTCTTTTCTTTTTAACATAACTAGTAATTAAGATCGTAAAACTCCTTATACGCATCAAAGTTAGATGATTCAATCAACTTTTTCAAATTTTCTTGTGTAATTATCTGAATTCTGTTGTTTTGCCAATCATTCAAATACTGATAAGATGCTTTATAGGCATTGATATAATCATTCGCAAGTTTGACAGAATTAAATTCTGTAATAATAACAAAAGGAACTTCGGTAAGGGTCATTCTACTCGCTACTTTAAGTTTTGCAAGCTTATATTGCTTCGTTGTAAAGTCAGAAATGGCATTTCTAGCGTCCCCTACTTCCTCTTCCTCATCTAATAAAACAATCACAAATTGGGTAACCGTATCGTTATAATTGAAGACACTTATTGTTGGAGTTGGAAGCGCTAGATTAACAGAATAACCTTTTTTCAAAATATCTATTAATTCTTGAGCTCTTTTAGCTTGATCGGTACTTGGTTTTTCGTCAATTATATTGTTTAATCTAGGAAGAAGTGACTGTTTGTCTTCCGTTAATTGTCCGGCTGCCAAAACATTAAGCAATAAATATTCAGCGCGTAAAGCATTGGATTTATCATTGTCTACTACATTTTGTGATGCATTGAACACAACTGTATATTCTTTTGCTTCATATTTTTTAACCAAAGCAAGATAGTCTTTTTGAGCAGCGATGCGACCTTCTTTTTGTTTTTTGAAGAAATCGGGATCTTTAAAGAAATTAGCCATATCTGAATTTGGATAATGCTTTATTATATAATCTTTGTATTGTTTGGCTAGTGCATTTCCTTCATTAATAGTGAACAATTGAAATGCAGAAGACAAATCAGTAAGACCTATCCTATTTTTTTCCATTACTTTTTCAAACTGAGTTGCAGCCAATGAATTTTCATTTAGTAATTCTTTGTAAAGAAGACCCGAGTTATAAAGAGCATCAATTTCACGCAAAATGGACGCTTCCATCAGTGTATCCGTTAAAGGAAGATTTTTGCGCAATGATTCAATGCTTAATGTGTCTTTTTCTTCTGGTTTTTCTTGACTTTCCAGTGTTGAATCTTGACCTTTCTCTTTATCAAAAGATACAATAATTTTATCTGAGCGACGCCAATCATCCTCATTTTCTCGAACTCCCCACAATTTCTTAAACTCATTCACGCCTTCTTGCATGAGTTTAGTATTGTTCCAATACCACTTATTTCCAGACACATTTCCAACAGGCGCATTATTTTCTTGTAAGGCTAATAATTTTGCTGCCTCTTGTTCTTTACGGCGTTGTTCTTCTCTTTTAATGTCTTTGATTAAATCCTTAAGAAATGCAGTTTGTTCTTTTTCAGGCATCTTAGCAATTCTTTGAACACTATCCTCATATTGAGCTGTTTCGATTGCCTTCACTAAATCGGCTAGCTTATTTGCTTTAGATTTAACAATATCTCCATTTGGATAATCTTCAGGCATAAATTTTGCGCAAGAATCATAATATTTTTGAGCGGGTAAATAATTTCGTTCAGCAAAAGAAATATCCCCTAACTTTTCATATGACAAGGCTTTTTGTCTTTTATTTGAAGTAGAATAGAACGCAGAATTGGTCAAATGACTTTTAGCCATCGTATTATTCCCGCGATTTACTTCAACTACAGCTTTAGCATAATAGATTTGATCTTTATATGCAGCATTTTTAGAATCACGCAGCATTTTGTCCAACCCTTTTAGAAGTTTAGCATTGTTCCCAAGCATTGCTCTATTGAGACGCGCATTGAAAGCTACCTCGTAAGCAGCAGCAGCCGAAAATGCTTTTACGTAATGAAAACTAGCTGAATCGACCTCTCCTTTCAACTGATATATTTGGGCTAAAATAAAATGTAATCGAGCTTTTTCTTGTTTATTGGGACATTTTGGAATTGCATTTGAAAGCGAAAATGCAGCATCGTCATATTGTTTTCGTTTTGCGGCTAATTCAGCTTGCGCTTTAAAGATTTCAAACTGCAAGGATTTGGACATTATTGGTGGGGCATCGGGCGACTTTTTTTCTTTAGAATTTGCAAAAGGAACGAAATCGATAAATTTTTTCTTCTTTTGACTCAAAGCTGTTTCTTGAAGAGACTCCAGAATTAATTTTGCTTCAGAATATTTATTTTGTTGGATATAAATATTTGCAATCCACATTTCTGCAATATAGCGTGAAGGGTCATTTTGAAAAAATCGTTTTACAAATTGAAAATTCTTTAATGATTTATCATAATCTCGTCTATAGAAAAGAGCTTTCCCAACAGTAATCCAATTTTCATCAATCCATTTATTATGCTCTGCTTCTTTGGTACTCATATCTTCTGTAGAAGGCATAGAGTGATTTTTTATTACTTTGGAGCATTTCACAATTGCGGTGTCAATTGCTGGAAACATACCTTTGACCTCAGTTTCATTGGGTAATGGAGCGATCGGAAGTAAAGAATAAAAATCATCTTTACGAGCACTTGTAAAGGTGAAAAGAGATTGTGTCAATAATTCATTAGCATTGAAATGACCATTATATTTGGCTGTCATTCCATGATAGAAACGATTGAGGCTTGTGTTTTTTTCTGTAGAGCAAGAGAACAACATAATAAATGCTGCACTAATAAAAAAATATCTACTGACTCTATTCATAAAAAAACGAATTGCATTAACTGAAAAATTGGAAATTTATTATAAAATTTTTGCCTTATGCAATATTTGTAAATACTTGTTGAATATCGTCATCATCCTCAATTTTATCGAGCATTTTTTCAATATCAACTAATTGTTCTTCTGTAAAATCAACAGGGGTAGTTGGAATTCTCTTTAGACTTGATTTTTGTACCGTAATATTTAGGTCTTCCAAGGCCTTTGCTAAAGAACCAAAAGAGGTATAATCTCCATAAACTATAATTTCTTGATCATTTACTTCAATTTCTTCACCACCAGCATCAATCAATTCAAATTCCAAAGTTTCCGGATCAATTTCATCTGTTTTTAATATTTCAAAAACACTTTTTCGCGCAAACATAAATTCCATTGAGCCATTAGGAACAACTGCTCCGCCTGCTTTATTAAAATATGATTTAACATTTGCTACCGTACGAGTTGGATTATCCGAGGCACATTCCACATAAACTAATACACCATGGGGACCTTTTCCCTCATAGTTCACCTCTGTAAAGGAAGCTAAATCTTTTTGTTCTGCTCTTTTAATTGCTGCATCAATATTATCCTTCGGCATATTTTCCGACTTGGCATTTTGAATTGCAGTGCGCAGTTTTGCATTAGTAGCAGGATCCATTCCTCCTTCTTTTGCAGCCATAGTGATCGCTTTTCCGAGTTTCGGAAATATTTTGGACATTTTGTCCCATCGTTTTTCTTTTGATGCTCGTCGATATTCAAACGCTCTTCCCATAAAAAATTAGTTTTGTCAAAATTAACAAATTCAAGTTGCATTTTCAAACCAAAGTTCTAGCAGATCTTAAGTATTTGTTCAATATAATTTAAGACAGGTTCTTTACCAAAACCTGAAATACTTGATGATGTGAAAACTGGTGGAATTTCTTCCCATGTTTTTAGCATTTCTTTTTTAAATTTAGCCAAATTTCTTTGTAATTCAGAGCTTGAAAGTTTATCTATTTTTGTAAATACCATCACAAATGGAAGTTGTTTTTCACCACACCAGTTGATAAATTCCATGTCAATCTTTTGAGGCTCTAATCTTGAGTCAAGGAGAATAAAAATATTCATTAAAGTCTCTCTCTTCATCAAATAATCTGAAATAAACTTTTCCCAATTAGAGCGCAGAGATTTAGATGCTTTCGCATAACCATAGCCAGGTAAATCAACCAAATACCATTCTTCATTAATGACGAAATGATTGATAAGTTGTGTCTTACCTGGTGTCGAAGATGTCTTGGCCAACTTTTTATTTCCCGTAATCAAGTTTATAAGCGAAGATTTACCTACATTAGAGCGACCAATGAAGGCAAATTCGGGTTTCCCATCGGTTGGACATTTTTTTAAATCCGTATTGGAAATTGCAAAAGCAACAGTTTTGATTTTCATAAGAACACAAAGATAATGCTTTTATTTTTTGAGTCTGTGTGAACAAAAAACTATCCTGCTTGTTAAACAGCCAAAACAGCACTTACTTAAAATGGCAGAATATAAAATTAAAGACTTAGAAGTACTTGCAGGTGTCAAAGCGCATACTATTCGTATATGGGAAAAACGTTATGGCATTTTAAATCCTGAGCGGAGTGATACTCAAATAAGAAGTTACTCAGACTCTGAATTGGTTCAACTCATCAATATCTGTTTACTCAATAAAAACGGTTTCAAAATTTCTAAAATTGCTACGCTGAGCAAAGAAGAAATTCAAGACAGAGTTTGGTCTCTCATGGGCAATTCGAAAGTTAATGATAGTTGTGAAAAATTATTATTGGCATTAATTGACATGAATGAGTTGTTGTTTAGAGATACACTAGACCATTTAATCTCAGAAATAGGATTAGAAAAAACTTTTATTCAGCACTTAATTCCGTTTTTAGATAGAATTGGAGTGATGTGGTTGGTGGGTAGTATCAAGCCGGCTCAAGAGCATTTTATTTCAAATTTAATTAGGCAAAAGATAATTTCTGAAATTGATAAACAAAAAATCCCTGAAGTCACCACACATCCTGTACTTCTTTATTTGCCTGAACATGAATGGCATGAAATAAGTTTATTGTTTTATAATTTTCTGTTGCGGAGCCAAGGAATATTCACCTTGTATTTAGGTCAAAGTATGCCTTATGACTCTTTAATTTCTTGTATAAAAGACATTTCGCCATCCTGCATCATTACCTCTTGGTTGACTTGTGTTGATTTAGACTTTATGCGCAGCTACTTCCAAAAATTAAAGCAGGATTTACAAGGGCTGCCTATTTATGCTGGAGGAGCTCAAATAAACCTCAACATTTCTGTAGTCAAAGATTTAATTATTGAAGTAAAAAGCAGTGCAGAACTTTTAAGTCATTTTAGCGATGTAAAATCATCTCCGTTCTTAAATTAAAGAACAATATTGATGATTTTCCCATGTACCACAATGATTTTTTTAGGAGTTGCCCCTTCTGTCCATTTTTGAATCTCAGGCAATTCTAGAATCAAAGCTTCAATTTCTGCTGCTGTTAAACTTTGAGCTAAGTTAATTTTCAATCTCATCTTACCATTAAAAGAAACTGGATAATCGATGTTTTCTTCAACTAAAAATTGAGGATCGAATTTCGGATATTGACCATCAAAAATTGAAGCGCTATTTGGAGAGAGTTGTGACCAAATTTCCTCTGTAATGTGTGGGGCGTAAGGCGCCATCAGCAAGGTAAGTTGTGTTAGAATATGTCTATTAGCACATTTCTGTTCACTTAATTCATTTACACAAATCATAAAGCTCGAGACCCCTGTGTTAAAAGAAAATCTATCTAAATCATCTCGCAATCTTTTTATAGTTTTATGCAATGACTTTAATGAAGCAGCTGATGCTTGACCATCGTCAACCTTAAAATTACCCGAAGCATAAAAAAGTCTCCAATATTTTTTTAAGAAACCGTGAACTCCAGTTATCCCTTTAGTGTCCCATGGTTTACTTTGTTCCAGTGGGCCTAAAAACATTTCATACATTCTAAGGGTATCAGCACCAAATTTTTGGACCAATTCATCGGGAGTTTGCACATTAAATTTTGACTTCGACATTTTTTCCACCTCAAATCCACATGAATAGGTTCCATCATCCTCGAATATAAAAGTGGCGTCCTTATATTCCGCCATCCAATTTTTGAAGCCATTAACATTTAATTTATCACCATCCACCAGACTGATATCAACATGAATTGGAATCACATCATAGGCATTTTTTTTACCATAGCTCACATATTGTTTTGTCCCTTGGATTCTATAAACAAAACTACTGCGACCTAAAATCATTCCTTGGTTGATCAATTTTTTAAAAGGCTCATCAAAAGGAATTAAATTACAATCATATAAAAATTTTGTCCAGAATCTTGAATAAAGCAAATGGCCGGTAGCATGTTCTGCACCTCCAATATACAAATCTACATTTTGCCAATAATCCACCTTTTCTTTTGAAACGAATTGGTCCTTATTTTCAGAATCAAGATAGCGCAAGAAATACCAAGAACTCCCAGCCCATCCAGGCATGGTATTGTATTCCATTCTGTCTCCTTCAAAGTGGTTCCAATCTTCCGGTTTAGATCTTGCTAATGGTGGTTCCCCATCGGCAGTTGGCAAATATTTATCAACTTCAGGTAAGGTAAGAGGCAAATGCTCTGTAGAAACTAAATAGGGAATTTCATTTTTATAATAAACAGGAAAGGGTTCTCCCCAATACCTTTGTCGGGAAAATACAGCATCTCTTAACCTAAAATTTATTTTGCCTTGGCCTATTCCTTGTTTCTCGATTTCAGCAATGGCTCGTTGCATTGCATCCTTAATAGGAAGGTCATCTAAAAAAGAAGAATTTGTAATAAGGGCATCTTTTTCTTCATAAGCCTCTTCAATACAATCCATATTCTTAAAAATAGAAGGAATTGGTAAATTAAAGAATTTAGCAAAGTTAAAATCTCTTTGATCACCGCAAGGGACAGCCATTACAGCACCAGTTCCATAACTTGCCAAAACATAATCACCAATCCATACAGGAATTTTTGCGCCTGAAAATGGATGAATGGCATACGCTCCAGTAAAAACCCCTGAAATATTTTTAATGTCAGCTTGTCGATCTCTTTCAGTTTTTAGTGATGAGGCTTTGATATACGCTTCAACATCGGCGCTTTGCTCTTTACTTACAAGGGTTGCAACTAATGGGTGTTCGGGTGCGAGTACAACAAAAGAAACTCCGAAAATAGTATCTGGCCGTGTGGTAAACACCTCAATTTTAGAAGTTTCATTAAGTTCTAAACTAAAGAAAACAGATGCTCCAATAGATTTTCCAATCCAATTTCTTTGTTGCTCTTTGATAGATTCCGTCCAATCAATGGTGTTTAAGCCCTGTAATAATCGATCAGCATAAGCTTTAATCCTCAAAGACCATTGACGCATTTTCTTTTGCTCAACTGGATGACCGCCACGAATAGAGGTCCCATTAACCACTTCATCATTGGCCAATACAGTTCCAAGTGCTGAGCACCAATTCACCCATGTATCTGATAAGTAGGCTAAGCGATAATTAAGTAAGATTTTTTCTTGATCTTCGGAGGAAGCGTCATTCCATTCTTGAGCACTAAAAATAGCTATTTCGTCTGCAACTGCCTGCACATTTTTATTACCCTCTTTTAAAAATGTATCCTTTAAAGAATCTATTGGCAAAGCCTTATCTACTCCGGTATCGTAATACGATTCAAATAAAAGTTTAAAAATCCATTGCGTCCATTTATAATATGAAGGTGATGAAGTCCTAACTTCTCGTGACCAATCGAAGGCAAAGCCCATTTTGTCTAATTGATCTCTATATCTCGCAATATTTTGAGTGGTCGTAATCGCAGGATGTTGACCTGTTTGAATGGCATATTGTTCCGCAGGAAGTCCAAAAGAATCATAACCCATTGGATGTAAAACATTAAACCCCTCTAATCTTTTATAGCGCGTGTAAATATCAGATGCAATATATCCAAGAGGATGACCCACATGTAATCCTGCACCTGAAGGATAAGGAAACATATCCAAGACATAGAATTTTTCTTTTTGGGAGTCTTCTTTTACTTGATTGGTTTTATTATCCGCCCAAAACGATTGCCATTTTTTTTCTATTCCTTGAAAATTATATTCCATAGTGATTTATTGTTCAACAAAGATAGGCAAAACTGCTTGTTCAGTGAATACCCAAAGAGCGTAAAATTATTGCAGATAAAGCAATGATCGTTAAAACACTATCTGGATTCAATTGCCTTAATTTAAAAAGAAGTAAATAACAATAGACAACTAATAAAACAAGACCAATAGACATTGAAATTAAAATAGAACCTTCAAGGAAATAAAACGAGGTTAAAAAATCTAAAAGCAATAAAATAGCCATTAAAACCCGGGTATTTTTTGAGTTTAACAATTGAGGAAAAGTTTTTAAACTCAATGCATCATGATCTTTGTCGCGCCAATCTCCAAGGATTGCGAGAATAAGAAAAAGGAGCATCAATGGCATTAATAAAGTTGTATTAAAGGATAGATAAGCAGCGGGAAATACTACCGTTAGAATTGTCCATGCAAGTGCAACAGTAATTGATTTCACAAAAGGAATGGTCCTTAAATTTTGCTTAAAAAAAGGAAATACATATCCTATAGCAAGAATACAGAGTAAGATAAAGCAAGCAGATGCTGTAATTGAATTATGTAGCTCTGTAAGGAAATAAAATAATAAAATCATTACAGAACTCAACAAGAAAAGTAAAAGTACTAAAGGTCGATTTTGCTTCATCCATACCTTATCTTCAGGAAGTAGTAAATTCAATTTGTATTTTGCAAGTCTATGTAAGGTATAAGTTGCTTCAACACAAAAGAAAATAAAACCTGCAAAGAGCCAAGATTTATATACGAATGGATAAAAACCAACAATTAAAAGTGCTGCTGAAAGCGATAAACTTAAAAAAGATTTTCGAAAAAAAAGCAGCACGTAATTAAAGTTCAAGCAGGGCATTCCTAATCATATTTACAGGAATTTTTCTCAGGCATTGACAGACAACACCTTTGGCGCATGTTGGGCAATTTTCATCAAATACAAGAGAAACAGAATTTACGCCAAGGGGTTTCCAACGGCCGGGGTGGATCGGTTTTCTCATTGAGTATAAACCAACAGACCTTATATTTAACATGGCTGAAATATGCAGAGGTCCAGTTGAACAAGCGGCAAGCGCTTTAGTCTTTGAAAGAACAGAAATTAATTCAATTAAGGTTAATTTACCTGTTGAGTCAATCAAAGAATCACCTAATTGAAATAAGTGGCGAAAAAGTGCCCCTTCTTTTTCAGTGCCTGTTAACAAGACAGAATACCCCTCTGTTACAAGCAAATTGGCTAAATCAACATAATTTTCTAGGGGCCATTCTAATGCACTTCCTTGAGACTTCGGGTGAAGGACAATGGTTTTATCCCAATTCATATCCTTTAAAAAAGTTGGTAGGATAGTATTAGGACCGATAAAGTTAGAAGATTGATCTTGTATTTCATTCAAGCTTGGAATACTTTGCAATCCAAGAGGGCGCAGCAATTCAAAATTTAATTGTGCTTCATGTAAAAGAGATTTTTTTCTACTAAAATTCACCCTGCTATTGCAATTCAAAAAATGAAAGGTTCGATGAGCAGTTCCAATTCTAAGTGGAATTTTAGCTTTTTTTGCTAATACAGCAATTTCTCTTCTCGGAAAAACATGAATAATACAATCAGCCTTCATACTATCAATTTTTACTGAAAGCGGTAGATTTTGTATTTCATCCCAATTCAAAAATCGATCTATACAAGAAAAACAAGATACAATAGATTCGGTATAAGTTCTCCCTAAAAAAATTAGTTCTGCATTGGGATATTTTTCTCTCAACCAAACACAAAGAGGAAGTGTTAGCATAACATCTCCAATACTGTCCGTGCGGGAAATGATTATTTTATGAAGTTCTTTCTGCGCCATTTCTTAAATTTCTTACCTCTTTATATTTTAAAATATTAGACAGCGCACTAATTCTTGCGATATGCCAACCACTCCTTCCGTCTAAAAACCCGAGTTGAAAAACAAACATTTTTAAAAAACGTACGAGGCCGCTTACATATGGCTTTAAAAAGCCTACTCGCTTTCCTTGTTCAACATATTTAAGTGCTGTCAAGCGAGAATAATGATCTGCCCTTTGACGATGTTGCTCATGAGAGAAGTATGAATAATGAGATAATAAACCTTTCATTGGTGTCACTTCAATATCGTCAGAAAGTGCAAGTGTTTCATGCACTATATCTCCTTCCCAAAGGGCATTAGCAGGGAATAATCTAATCTTAACATCTGGGAACCAGCCTGAGTGATAAATCCATTTACCACAATAATTTGTCAAGCGATTCATGGAATAATATCCTATTTCACCCTTTAATTTTATTGCTTTAATCTCCTCACTTAATTCAGAACTAAGTGCTTCGTCGGCATCTAAAGATAAAATCAAATCTGTTTGAACTTGAGCATTCAAATAGTTTTTTGAAGCGGCGTAACCCTCCCATTTTCTTTGTATTACTTGAACATTTAGTTTACTGCAAATTTCAATTGTAGCATCAGTAGAAAAAGAATCCAATACAATTATGTGATCGACACAATCCTTTAATGATTCGATACAGCGCTGAATGTTACGCTCCTCGTTCCATGTAATAATAGCGGCTGTTATGGTTGGCATAATTCAGATAACTAAAAAAAGTTAACATTTATTTTATTCGGATTCTTTGACCGATTACAATACTGTTTACTTTAACGCCAGGGTTTAACTTTTGCAACTGTCCTAAAGTTAAATTATTTCTTTGAGCGATTCTACTAAAAGTATCCCCTGTTTTAACAACATAATATTTTTTAACAGGTTGTGGTTTAACAGGAACAGGCACTGGCTTTGGTTTCACGGCAGCTTCCTTAATAGTCAAGCGTTGACCTACATAGATATTAGCTGTTTTCAGTCCATTCCATTCCATTAATTGTTCAACAGTTACCCCATATTTAAGTGCTATATTCTTAATATTATCCCCTGCTTTAACTTTATAATATTGATAATTTACATTGATGGTATCTACAATATTTGTCCGGGTAGTATCAACAATCTTAGTGGTGTCAATTAATACTGGAATTGGAGTAGTAACCGTATTATACCATTGATTTTCAACATAATATAATGAATCTTCAATACTAACTAGTAAGTTAATTTTTTCAAAAGGCCCTGTCAAGCAGCGTCCTTTAACAGATTTAGGAATAAAGGCAGTTTTATAAATTGGATTCAATTCTTTTATTTCAACAAGATCCCAAGCAGCCATGTTAGCAATAGTACTCATATGAGTTCCTTGTTTTAGGCACATGGTATCTAATTGAGCATTATGAATTTTAGCTTCCATTGGAATAATATTATGTTCGGCGTGATAAGTCAATAGATAAGCGGCCGCAATAAAATTAGGGACATAACCTTGAGTTTCTGTTGGAAGATACGGTCTAACATCCCAATAGGTAGTTTTATTACCTGATTTTTTTATTGCGCGATTAACCGTTCCAGGGCCGGCATTATATGCCGCTAGCGCAAGATTCCAATCTCCATAGATTCCGTATAATTGTTTTAAGTATCTACATGCTGCATCCGTTGCTTTATCTGGATCCATTCTTTCATCGATATATGAACTTTCTTCCAGGCCAAAATAAAGTCCAGTTTTATACATAAATTGCCAGAGACCAAGAGCGCCAGCTTTAGATTTAACTTGCGGACGGAGTCCACTTTCGATAACAGATAAAAATCGCAATTCAATGGGCAGCCCATATTCCGCTAATTTATCTTTGAACATATCAAAATACAAAGGTGAACGACCAAGAACTATACGAACAAAGCCCCGGCGTTGGGTAGCAAAAAATTTAATTGTCGCTAACGTTGATTTATTACAATCCATATGAAACGGACTATTTTGGGACATGTCGGCTAAGCGCTGGCAATAGACATCATCGCTAAAGGTAGGCGTTTCATTGGCCTCATAATTAAGCGCATTGATAATGGAATCATATTTATTTGAATTCACATAATCGCTATAAAAAAGTCTTAAACTTTGTTCAACGGTATTAAAAAATTGATCTGGATTTAGAGAATCAGAAGGGCGTGTAAGGTGCGCTGGCTTTTGAGAATAAACAAGAGAAGTCAGCGATAATAGTATAACACAAATGGTCCAATTTTTCATTTTAGTGTATTTAAAATATTGAAAAAATTAAACAATTTATTTTCACAAAAACGATCTGCCATCACTTGAACTCCGTATGGCATGCCATTTTGGTGTGTAGCAAAGGGAATACTTAAAGCTGGATTGCCAGTAATATTAGCATGCACTGTAAATATATCTTGCAAGTACATTTGAATAGAATCTGTTACAGCTCCAATTTCGAAAGCAGTTGTGGGTGTGGTAGGTAAAAGAAGCACATCAACTTCTTTAAACATTTCATCAGTTGCATTTTTCATTACCCTGCGCACGCGTTGTGCTTGGGAATAATAAGCGTCATAATGCTCATTAGACAGCACAAATGTCCCGGTCATAATCCTTCTTTTCACTTCAGGACCAAAGCCTTCCGTTCGAGAAAGAACATAAGTTTCTTCAACTCCTTGCGCGTTTGGACTTCTATATCCATAATGAACGCCATCAAATCTAGAAAGATTAGAGGAGGCTTCAGCAGTTGTAAGCACATAATAAGTAGGAACCATATATTCTAAATAGGGAAAACTAAGCGGAATTATTTCCACGTCATTTTTCGCTAATTGCTCGATCAGTTCATTAATCTTACCTTTTATTTCCTGGTCTAAACCGGGATGATCTAAACACTCTTTCAGCACGCCAACCTTTAATTTTTGAGTATTTTGAGTTGATTTACTATAAACAGCATTAGAAGTTGTTTCATCAAATGGATCTGCACCGGACATTAATTCAAAAATAATTTCTGTATCTTCCATAGAATTGGTGAAGGTTCCGACTTGATCAAATGAGGAAGCATAAGCTATCAGACCATAGCGGCTAATTCTACCATAAGTAGGTTTAAGTCCGAAAGTGCCTGTCCACGAAGCGGGTTGTCTAATCGAACCACCTGTATCACTTCCTAAGGCGACAGTGCATAGTCCGGCAGATACTGCAACTGCTGAACCGCCAGATGAACCGCCAGGAACATATTTTAAATTGTGATTGTTTTTTACTGGACCAAAGGCAGAAGTCTCATTAGAACTACCCATGGCAAATTCATCGCAATTAAGACGGCCAATAACCAGGGCATCTTGATCTAACAAACGTTGAAGGGCAGTTGCTGTATAAAGAGACTCGAATCCCTCTAATATTTTTGAAGAAGCTGATACGCGATGATCTTTGTAACAGATATTGTCTTTAATTCCTATGACGACACCTGCTAAATTTCCAGCCGTTCCATCTTTGATTTTTTGATCTATGCGCAACGCTTCCGATCTTGCAGTAGTAGAGAAAACTTCTAAAAAAGCATTTAACTCTTTTCGATTATCAATTTCCTTTAGGAAATGTTCTACTATTGACAATACGGTTGTTCCAGAATGGAGTGCCTTTCTGGTAGCTGCAATAGAACTGTACATAAAGATTACTTATCTTCTTTGGTGATCTCTGTGGAACTGGTGTTGTCACCTTTAGAAGCATCTTTAAACTCCTTTACTCCTTGTCCAAGACCTTTCATTAACTCAGGAATTTTCTTTCCGCCGAAAAACAGAACTACAATTACAAGTGCAATAATCATTATTTGACCTGGACCTACTACTCCTAGAATATACATAATGTTTTGTTTTTATTTTTGTAAAGTTACTTATTTTTAAAAAGTAGGGCGTTAAAAGCTGTTAACAATTACAATTTTCTAGCTACTTCCATTTCTTCATATGCTTCTATAATGTCTCCAATTTGAATGGCATCAAATTTATCTACATTAAGTCCACATTCATAGTTATTTTTAACTTCTTTAACATCATCTTTAAATCGCTTTAAAGAGCCTAGTACACCTGAATGGACAACAATTCCATCTCGAATTACACGAACCTTTGACGTTCGTTTAATGGTTCCATCAAGAACATAACATCCAGCGATGGTTCCCACTTTTGTGATATCAAAAGTTTCACGAATTTCAGCTGAACCAAGGATTTTCTCTTCAATATCAGGAGAAAGCATTCCTTCCATTGCTGCTTTAATTTCCTCAATAGCTTTGTAAATAATGGAGTATAAACGAATATCAATTTGTTCAGTTTCCGCTAATTTTCTAGCGCCTATTGAAGGTCTAACTTGGAATCCAATAATGATTGCATCAGAAGCAGAGGCAAGATTAACATCCGCTTCAGAAATTGCTCCAACACCTTTATGGATAATATTTACTTGTATTTCTTCTGTTGACAAGCTCAACAATGCATCTGACAAGGCTTCAATTGAACCATCAACATCACCTTTAACTATAATATTAAGTTCCTTAAAGTCACCAATAGCCAAACGTCTTCCAATTTCATCCAATGTGATGTGTTTAGTAGTACGCAAACCTTGTTCACGGAACAATTGCTCTCTTTTAGTCGCAATAGATTTTGCTTCTTTTTCATCAGCAAGAACATTGAACTTATCTCCCGCACTTGGTGCGCCATTAATTCCTAGAATAGAAACTGGTTGTGACGGACCTGCTTGAAGAATATTTTTTCCATGCTCATCTTGCATAGCGCGCACACGACCATAATGTCTACCCACAAGGATAACATCACCTATGCGCATGGTGCCTGCTTGCACTAACATGTTGGTAACGAAACCTTTTCCTTTATCCAAAGAAGATTCAATTACGGTACCGATCGCATTTTTAGCTGGATTTGCTTTTAGATCAAGAATATCTGCCTCGAGGATTACTTTATCCAACAATTCTTCGATATTCAAGTTTTGGCGTGCCGAAATTTCTTGGCACTGATATTTACCACCCCAATCTTCCACCAGGATATTCATTTGGGAAAGTTGTTCTTTAATTTTATCAGGATTTGCTCCAGCCTTATCAATTTTATTGATGGCGAAAATCATAGGAACATTGGCAGCTTGAGCATGGGAAATCGCTTCTTTCGTTTGCGGCATCACATCATCATCTGCAGCAACCAAGATGATAGCAACATCTGTAATTTGGGCACCTCTAGCACGCATTGCGGTAAAGGCTTCGTGACCAGGAGTATCAAGAAAAGTAAGTTTTTTATCTTCCTTAAGAATTACAGAATAAGCTCCAATATGTTGGGTTATTCCACCTGCTTCACCATCTGTTACATTGGCATTTCTAATTCTATCTAATAAAGATGTTTTACCATGATCGACGTGTCCCATCACCGTAATAATTGGCGGTCTAGCGATTAAATCTTCTGGTTTATCTTCGACAACAGTTATGGATTCTTGAACTTCAGCACTAACAAACTCCGTTTCAAAGCCAAACTCTTCTGCCACGATCTGAATAGTTTCCGCATCCAAACGTTGATTGATAGATGCAAAAATACCAAGCGACATGCAGACAGAGATCACCTGAGTAGGCTGAACGCTCATCATACTTGCAAGTTCAGAAACAGAAACAAATTCCGTTAATTTTAAGATTTTTTCATCTGCTTCTGCGAGCGCCATTTCTTCCTGGCGTTTTTGAGCAAAAGAATCTCTTTTTATTTTTCTATTTTTAGAGGACTTAGATTTTCCTCCTTTATTTGAAAGACGCGCTAGCGTGTCTTTAATTTCTTTTTGAATGTCTTGTTCAGAAATCTCTTTCTTCTCTACTTTTCCACCTTTCGCAGCTGGGGAAGCACTGCTTGTTGTATTAGCAGGTCTATTTGCTGAAGGCGCAGGAGCTGCAGGAGCTTCTTTCTTTATGCGTTTGCGTTTGCGTTTATTGGCTTCACTTTCAGCAGCGCTAATTTTCGGTTTTTCAACAGGAAGTTCAATACGTCCCAGAACGGTAGGACCTGTAAGAACTTTTCTCTCAAATCTGATCGTTTCAATCTCAACGGGCGCGACTGGTTCGGGTATTTTTACTTCAATAGGAGTTACGGGTTCCTGTTCCACTTTTTTAGGCTCAGGTGTTTTTTTCTCTTCCGGTGCAGCGGCCTTCTTTTTATCAGGTCTAGTGCGCTGATTGATCGCATCAAGGTCTATTTTTCCAACGACCTGAACGTGCATGTCATTAGTATTAGATGGTATTTCAGGTGTCGCTTGTTCAGCAACAACAGGTGTTTCCACCTCAGATTTTGGTTCAGGAGCAGCTGGAGTTACTTCCGTCGTTGGAGATGATTTTGGAGCAGTAAATAACTTTCTCTTAATTTCATCTAAATTTATATCTGCTTCATCCTCTTCATCAATTACAGGAATCGGCTCAGATTTTTCAACCTCTCGAACATCTTTAAGTGAAAGAGACTCTCGTTTTTCACGCACAGAAGCGCCTTTCGACTGTTCTTTCATGCTCTGGTCGGCAGCAAACTCTGTACACAGCAAATCAAAATGTTGTGGCTCTAATTTGGTATTAGGATTCGAGTCGATTTTTACACCTTTTGACTCGAGAAATTCTACCAAAGTAGGTAAGCCTACATTAAGTTCACTTGCTGCTTTTCCTAATCTTATTGGTTTTCCAGCCATAAAAAAGTTTCCTTACTAAAAATTATATTCTTATTTATTCAAATTCCGCTTTCAAGATGCGGAATACCTCTTCAATTGTTTCTTTTTCCAAATCTGTTCGTTGCACTAGATCCTCAATACTAATTTCAAGTACTGATTTTGCAGAATCGCAACCAATAGTTTTTAACTCATCGATAATCCAGCTATCGATTTCATCAGCAAATTCTTCTAAATCCACATCTTCGATATCCACTTCACCATCACGATAAACATCAATTTCGTAACCACAAAGCTTACCTGCTAATTTAATATTGTTACCACCTTTTCCAATTGCTAATGAAACTTGATCTGGCTTTAAGAAAACCTTTACTCTTTTGTCATCTTCATTTATTTCTAAGGAAGTAATTTTAGCCGGAGACAAAGCGCGTTGAATCAGCAATTGATTATTCGTAGTATAATTGATTACATCTATATTTTCATTTCTCAATTCACGAACAATGCCATGAATTCTTGAACCTTTCATTCCAACACATGCTCCAACTGGATCAACTCTATCATCATAAGATTCTACAGCAACCTTAGCTCTTTCTCCTGGTTCACGAACAATTTTCTTAATGGTAATTAATCCATCAAATACCTCAGGTACTTCTAATTCGAATAAACGCTCCAAGAATTCAGGAGCTGTACGAGAAAGAATAATAACGGGCGTACTGTTACGCATATCCACTTTGGAAACAACAGCACGAACTGTTTCTCCTTTTTTAAAGAAATCAGAAGGAATTTGTTCAGACTTCGGAAGGATCAATTCATTTTGATCATCATCAAGAACCAAAATTTCTTTTTTCCAAACTTGGTACACTTCACCTGTAACAATTTCTCCAACTCTTTCTTTATAAACTTTATAAAGCTGATCTTTCTCAAGCTCTAAAATTCTAGAGATTAGATTTTGTCTTAAGGAAAGAATATTTCTTCGACCAAAATCTGCAAACTTAAATTCTTCTGTTACCTCTTCACCAATTTCAAAATCTGGTTCAATTTTAATAGCGTCAGAATAGGCCATTTCTGTATTTGGATCCTCTACTTCACCATCATCAACAATTTCCTTATTCAAGAAAATCTGAACATCCCCTTTATCAATGTTTACGATGATATCAATGTGCTCATCGGTATTGAATTTTTTCTTAAACATGGCACGGAAGACATCTTCCAAGACATGTTGCATGGTTTGCTTATCAATGTTTTTTAAGTCCTTAAATTCCAAAAAGGAATCAACTAATTCAACACTATTCATAATTTATCATTTAAAAGATACAACAATTCTAGTTTCTTTCACATCATCGAATAGAAGTTCACTAACTTCCTCGACAAGTTCTTTTTTCTTTTTATTCTCAACCGGTTTCAAAACTTTATTCATAATCACAACACCAGTGTCGCTTACTTTTATAATTTCTCCTTCCAATTTTTGACCATTCTTTAATATCACTTCAATGCGTCGACCAACATTTTTAATATATTGATTGATATGTCTAAGTGGTTTATCTAAACCAGCAGAGGACACGTGCAATTCAAAATCTTGTTCTTCTCTATCTAAATTGTGTTCGACATTTCTAGAAACAGAAACACAATCATCAACAGTTACTCCACCTTGAAGTTTGTCTAATTCAATATGAATTGCATTACTGGCAGAAATTGTCAATTCGACAATATACAAGCCATTATTGAGCTCTTTCATGCGCTCATCAATCAATTCGATAATAATATCTTTACTAATCATAGGTAAAAAAAGAGGGGACTTTCGTCCCCTCGCTCTGTTTCAAATGTTTTACAAAGTTACACTTATATTTTTGTTCTGCAAACGAATTAAAATAAAATTGATAGTACCTTTACCCAATGTTAATAGAAATCGAAGATAAAATTATTTCCTCTGAAGTATTTGAGCGCAAATTTGTTTGTGATCTTACTGCTTGCAAAGGCGCATGTTGTGTTGAAGGCGATGCTGGGGCACCATTAAGCATGCAAGAGGTTGCAGATATAAAAAATAATTTAGAAAAAATAAAACCCTACATGAGGAGTGAAGGGATTGCTCATATTGAGGCGAATGATATTTACTACCTCTTTGATGTAGACGAGCCTGTAACCTCATTAGTCAACAATGCTGAGTGTGTATTTGTACATTTCGATGAGAAAAATATTGCAAAATGCGCCATTGAGACCGCACACCTGGCTGGAGATATTGAAAATGTAAAGCCATTGTCATGTCATCTTTATCCAATTCGCGTAAAAAAATACAAGCAATTTACGGTACTAAATTTTGATGAGTGGAAAATTTGTGCTGCTGCATGTGTCTGTGGAGAGCAACTTAATGTCCCTGTTTATCGTTTTTTAAAGGCGCCTTTGATAAGAGCTTTCGGAACAGAATTCTATGCAGAGATGGAGAAAATTGAGCTTGAACTCAACAATATTGAAAAGTAGACTTACTAAAAATTTATAGAAGTTATTTCCAAAAAAAAGCCCTAATGAATTAGGGCTTTTTAGTTTATTATGTTTTAGTTAATGTTCTTCTTCGCCATCAGCTAAAGGAACATTTTGAGGAATAAAATCAACATCTGATCCCGGCTTAGAATAATCATAAGGCCAACGATGAACAACTGGTAAAGCTCCAGGCCAGTTTCCATGCAAATGTTCCACTGGAGTAGTCCATTCTAGAGTAGTAGAGTTCCAAGGATTTTGAGGAGCCTTCGGGCCTCTGTAAATACTATAGAAGAAATTGAATAAGAAAACCACTTGACCAAGTGCAGCGATGATAGCAAAAATGGTAATAATAACATTTAAGTCCATGATCATATTATAAGAATTCTCATTGAATTCCAAGTAAGATGAATAGTCATAATAACGTCTTGGAGCTCCAGCTAGACCAACAAAGTGCATTGGGAAAAATACCCCATAAGCTCCAACGATAGTAATCCAGAAATGAACCCAACCTAAACGCATATTCATCATACGGCCATACATTTTAGGGAACCAATGATATACACCCGCAAACATTCCAAATACAGCCGACATACCCATTACTATATGGAAATGTGCTACAACAAAATAAGTATCATGGACCGCAATATCCAAAGCTGAATCCGCTAAGATAATACCTGTAACACCACCTGTAATAAAGGTAGAAACCAAACCAATGGCGAATAACATTGCTGGAGTAAAGATTAAAGATCCTTTCCAAAGCGTTGTTAAGTAATTAAATACTTTAACTGCTGAAGGAATTGCAATAAGCAAAGTTGTAAATACAAAGACCGATCCCAAGAAAGGATTCATCCCTGTAACAAACATATGATGGCCCCAAACAATAAAGGACAAGAATCCAATGGCTAAAATTGAACCAATCATCGCTTTGTAACCGAAGATTGGTTTACGAGCGTTAGTTGCAATAATTTCAGAGGAAAGTCCAAGAGCTGGTAACAATACAATATAAACTTCAGGATGTCCTAAGAACCAGAAAAGGTGTTGAAACAAGATGGGTGAGCCGCCATGATTGGCTAGCATTTCTCCACCAACAATAATATCGGAAAGATAAAAACTTGTTCCTGCCAATCTATCCATGATCAACAATAAAGCTGCTGACAACAAAACTGGGAAAGAAAGTACTCCTAGAATTGCAGTAACAAAGAAAGTCCAAATAGTCAATGGCATTCTTGTCATCGTCATACCTTGAGTTCTCAAATTCAATACAGTTACGATATAATTCAAACTTCCTATCAAAGAACCTGCGATAAATATTGCCATGGAGAACAACCACAATGTCATTCCCAAACCAGATCCAGAGATTGCTTGAGGAAGCGCTGATAAAGGAGGATAGATGGTCCAACCGGCCATTGCTGGTCCTGTCTCAATAAAGAGTGAGCCCAACATTAAAAGAGAGGAAATCAAAAAGAACCAATACGACAACATATTCAAAAATCCAGAAGCCATGTCGCGTGCTCCTAATTGAAGTGGAATTAAGATGTTAGAAAAAGTACCCGACAAACCACCTGTCAACAAGAAGAAAACCATGATCGTACCATGAATGGTAACAAGACCTAAGTACATATCTTCTTTTAAAATTCCTTCAGGTGCCCAACGATTACCAAGAAAAAAACTTAAAAAATCAGAACTTTCACCTGGCCATGCCAATTGAATTCTAAATAGAATTGATAACATCATTGCCACAAGACCCATGAAAACGGCAGTCATTAAAAACTGCTTTCCGATCATCTTATGATCTTGACTAAAAATGTATTTTGACACAAACCCTTCTTCGTGGTGGTGATCATCATGGTGATCATGCCCGTGTCCTTCGTGTGCTACTGAAGCCATTGTTTATTGGTGTTAAATATTAATATTATTTCATAAGTGTTGTATCTGCCGATGCTGTAACTGGTGCCATAGCAGACGGAAAATATTTAGCCTTGAAGTTTTGTTTTGATTTTTGTGCCATCCAAGCTTTGTAGTCGGCCTTACTCTTAACGACAATAATCATTTTCATCTTGTAATGTGCTCCACCACAAATTTTATTACATAATAAAATATAATTAAATTTAGGATCTTTCATTTTCACCCGCATTTCTTCAGTAGTCATGGTTGGTGTAAATTTAGTTCTAGTGGTCATACCTGGAACGGTATTGATTTGCGCTCTAAAATGTGGGAAATAAGCAGAGTGCAATACATCTTTTGCTCTGAAATTAAATTCATAAGGCTTATCTACACACAAATAGAGTGTATCTTTTTGAATGATATCATCCCAAGCAAATTTATCCAATTTAGGATCGTGATGCGCTTTCATTTGAACCAATAATCGCAATAATCTTTCCTTTCTTGAAAGATCAATTCTTAAGGTATTCATTGTGGAATCATTGATAACAGTATCTCTATTGTTCAATATTTTTTGAATTGCAGCAATCCCATTAGGACCTTTCATCATCACTTGAATTGCAGTGTCAATAGTGTTGGTAGTCAATAAAGCCAATTCGTTATTATCCGTAGTCAATTTATAATCATATTTTCCCAAAACATTATCCAGTCCAGAATACCTTGCGGTCCAATCAAATTGCTTCGAGAACAATTCAATGCGTTCTGCTTCACTTCCTGACATACTTGTGATTTTGTTCCATGACTTCAATCCAAGAATAATTATCACTGCTAAAACTATAGCCGGGACTACGGTCCACAACATCTCTAATTTATTATTGTGTGGATAATAAAATGCTTTTACACCTGGCTTACGAACATATTTAAAAGAAAAATAAAACAATAAAAAATTAGTAAAAAAGAACATGATAGAAATCACCCAAAAGTTCAAATTCAACAACCAATCCGTCTCTATTCCCTCAATTGAAGCTGCTTCACCTCTACCCGTCCAACCATATTTGAACATCAGATAAATAAAGCCCAAGAACTGAAAAAACATGAATCCTAGCATCATACGAGCATTGAGAATATTATCTCTATTACTCACTTCATGTTCGCCTGACTTCCGCAATTTCGTAGATAATTCATACACACGCATCAATTGCGCTAGTGCAACGGTACCAAGAATTACAACTATTAAAATTATCAATTTACTTTCCATCTCTTCTACAATTATAATTTATCAAATATCATGGTGAACACTTTCATCTAAGAAAGGATGGTTCACTGGGGTTAAAGGTGCTTTGGTTAAATTTCTAAGAATAACCCAAAGAAAGAATCCACAAACCATCATTACCATACCAATTTCCAAAGCTCCAATATGAGCATTTGCTCCTAAAGAACCTGCTGAAATCATTATATAAACATCCAACCAATGTCCTGCAAGAATAATCAAACCAACCATTGTTAAAATTCCAGAATGTCTTTTAGCGTCTCTTGACATTAATAAAAGCATTGGAAAAGCGAAGTTGATTAAAAACATAGCAAAATACAAGACTTTAAAATTTTCAATACGCATCATATAGTACGTTACTTCTTCACCAATATTTGCATACCAGATCAACATAAATTGAGAAAACCATAAATAAGACCACAAGAAAGAGGTTGCGAAAGTCCATTTACCTAAATCATGAATATGAGAATCATTTACTTTAGGTAAATACCCCAATTTTTTCAAATACAAAGTCAATAGAACAAGAACCACCATAGTAGAACACCACATTCCTGCGAAAGTATACCAACCAAACAAGGTTGAAAACCAATGTACATCAATTGACATCAACCAATCCCAGGCTGAAGTAGAACTAAATACAGCAAAGAAAACTAAGAACAATGCGCCTTTTTTATAATTTTTAAAATGTAGTTCAGTACCACCAATTTTATCTTCTTCTAAAGATCTTTTTCTAAATCCTCTCAAAAAGATAATATAACAAGCGAAATAAACTAAAGTTCGAATCCAGAAAAAAGGAATATTTAAATAAGCACTTTTTTCTTTAATTATTTCATCATTTGCAACTGTTTCGGGATCCATCCAAATATAAATATGGGCGCCATCCATAAAAGTAATTATCAGAAGAACAAGGCCGAAAAGACCAATACCATAAGGTAAATAACCAGCAACTGCTTCAATTACTCTTTTTACGGAAGCATACCAACCTGTCTCCGTTGCATATTGCAATGACAAGAAAAATAAGGCTCCCAATCCTAAAGCAAAAAAGAAAAATCCATTGATTAATCCATTGCTTAATAATCTTGTTAAAAAATGGTCATCCTTCATGCCCATTACAACACCAATTATCGTCAACAGTAAACCCACTGCTATTAACAGCATCGTTACATTTTTCGCTTTTTTTGTAATTGTAAATTCCATACTGATATTATTTCGTTTTTTTAGCTGTTGAATCTGCTACCGCAGCTGTCATTGGTTTACCATTTGCATCAAACTTTCCGTAATCTGCTCTTTGGAATTGTCTAACATAATGCACTAAAGTCCAAATTTCTTTTTTATTCAAAATTGAACCATGAGCTCCCATCATATTTTTACCATAATAAATAGAATAAAAAATCTGACCTTCAGATAAAGCAGCGCGCTCAGCATAAGAAGGCACCCCTACATAAGCTCCACTCAATACCATAGGTCCTTGTCCATCACCTTTTTCACCGTGACAATGCTGACACATTGCAGTATAGATCTCTTTCCCGCTTGCTAATATCAAAGGTGCATTTACTGGAGTAATAGTATATGGATTAGTTTTATCTGCTGCAGCAAGAGTATATTCATCTGCCATGCTAAAATCAAAACCAAAAAGACCATGTGTTTCTCTAAAAACAAAACTAGCTTTTCTTGCATAAGGAAGCATCAGTTTCACCTCTGTTGAGTCCGTGCCACAAAAAGGAATTGTATTATTAGGAGGAGTCAAGGAAGACAAAATAGTTTTATATTCTTTATGTTCACGCCCTCTGATTTCACCGTAATCTACATTCGGTTCGATTGCAGGGGAACGATACATATCTGGCATATATTCCAAGCCAGAGCTATCTGGATCTGAAGCACAAGAACCCACCGCCAACAGCGTAGCTGCAAGGGTAAACATTCTCAATGCTATAATTAGCGGTTTTTTCATCTCTTTTTGCTATTATATCGCTTACTTAATCTCTTTCTTATCTATTTCAACATAACCAGTTTCTGTCAACAATTTATCAATTGCTTCTTCGCTTACCTTATGATTTTCACTCATTCTAATTTCAATCACAAAACGATCATCTGTAGTTCTAGGATCTGGATTTTGAGCAGGAATTCCTGGTAATGTCTTATTGCGTAATAAATAAGTAATGGCCATTCCGTGTGCAGCACATAGAACTGTAAATTCAAAAGTTACAGGAATAAACGCCAACATATTATCCAAATAGGTGAAGTTAGGTTTACCACCAATATTCATTGGCCAATCTACCACCATGAAAAAACGCATACCATAGGTAGCAAGTGTAAGACCTGTTATACCATACAAAAAGGCCATAATGCCTAGACGTGTGTTTTTAACACCAATAATTGGATCTATACCATGAATAGGGAATGGACTAAAAACCTCAGCGATTTTGACTCCGTTAGATACGAGTTTCTTTGCGCCATCCTTTAGCACATCGTCATCATCGTACATAGCATATATTACTTTCTCTGCCATTTTAATTTGAATTAATGGTGTTTGTGATAATCAGGGGACTCTTTGTAAGACTGACCCGAACCTTTCAAAATTGTTTTTACCTCATTTAAAGCCAATACTGGGAAATACCTTGCAAATAATAAAAAGAATACAAAGAAAAGTCCGATGGTACCGATATAGACTCCTATATCGATATGACTTGGGTAATGCATACTCCAAGCTGCAGGAACATAATCTCTATGAATTGAAGTAACAATAATTACATAGCGTTCAAACCACATACCGATATTTACAACAATAGAGATAAAGAAAGTAAACATTAAGCTTCTGCGTAACTTTCTGATCCACATTAATTGTGGAGAAATCACATTACAGGTCATCATAGACCAATAAGCCCACCAGTAAGGTCCTGTTGCTCTATTTAAGAAAGCATATGCTTCATATTCAACACCTGAATACCAAGAAATAAACAATTCAGTAATATAAGCTGTACCTACAATAGAACCAGTAACCATAATTACTATGTTCATATATTCAACATGCTTCGTATGAATATAAGCTTCTAATCCCATTGCTTTTCTCATTACCAACAATAGCGTTTGTACCATGGCAAAACCAGAGAATACAGCACCACAAACAAAGTAAGGAGGAAAAATAGTAGTATGCCAACCAGGAATAACAGAGGTAGCAAAGTCAAAAGATACAATAGAGTGTACGGAGAATACAAGTGGAGTGGCTAAACCAGCTAAAACCAAAGAAACGGTTTCGAAACGATTCCAATGTTTAGCACGACCAGACCATCCAAAAGATAATATACTATACATCTTTTTTGCCACTGGTTTCTTAGCTCTGTCGCGAATAGTAGCAAAATCAGGAATTAAACCGATATACCAAAATACCAGAGAAACAGATAAATAAGTTGAAATTGCAAATACATCCCAAAGTAAAGGAGAGTTGAAATTCACCCATAAAGAACCAAATTGATTTGGTAATGGAAGTACCCAATAACCAACCCACAATCTACCCATGTGAATTAATGGAAATAAACCAGCCATAAATACGGCGAAAATGGTCATTGCTTCTGCAGAGCGGTTAATTGCCATTCTCCATTTTTGACGGAACAACAACAATACAGCAGAAATTAAGGTTCCTGCGTGACCTATACCTACCCACCAAACAAAATTGGTAATATCCCAAGCCCATCCAATGGTTTTGTTCAATCCCCAAACACCTATTCCTGTCCCTAATAAATACAAGATACAACCTACTCCGTATAGCCCAATAATTAAAGCAATACCGAAAAGAATGTACCACATTCTAGGGGCTTTGTCTTCAATTGGACGACATACATCTTCCGTTACATCATGGTAACTTTTATGACCAAGTATGAGGGGTTCTCTAATTACCGCTTCTTTTTGCATGCTAGTTCAATTTACTATTAATGTTGTCCTTTTTTCTTCTCATGATGTGGTGCTTCTTTCACCACTTGTATGCTGGATAATAACTCATTAACTTCGTTACGCACCTTTACTTTATACCAAACATTTGGTTTAACTCCAACTTCTTCAAGTGCTTGATAAGCTCTTTTTGAATTAGAACTTGCAAATACAGAAGATTTAGAATCATTCCAGTCTCCAACAATAATTGCATTTGTTGGACAAGCATCTGAACAAGCAGTTGCTAATTCTCCATCAATGATAGTTCTTGCTTCTTTCTTCGCCACTAATTTTGTGGACTGAATTCTTTGAACACAGAAAGAACATTTTTCCATTACACCTCTTGTACGCACTGTAACATCTGGATTCAATACCATTCTGCCTAAATCATCTTGTGCAGGATTTACCTCCGTAAATTTCTTATAAGAAGGATAATTAAACCAGTTGAAACGACGCACTTTATAAGGACAATTGTTAGCACAATATCTAGTACCGATACAACGATTGTAAGTCATTTGATTTAATCCTTCATTGCTGTGTGTAGTTGCTGCAACCGGACAAACCGTCTCACAAGGAGCGTGGTTACAGTGATGACACATTAAAGGCATGTGCACTACTTTCGGATTCTCTGCAGCTAATTCTGCTTTATCGTAACTAAATGTTTCTTTATCTTTTCTTTGTCCAACTGCTGCTTCTTCATCAGATGCGAAGTAACGGTCTATGCGCAACCAGTGCATTTCACGACCTCTACGAACCTCATCTTTTCCAACAACAGGGACATTGTTTTCTGATTGACATGCAACCAAACAAGATCCACAACCGATACAAGAAGATAAATCAATTGTCATTCCCCAACGGTGTCCAATTTTCTCTACCGGATGTGCATCCCATAAATCAAATTCACTCATCGGACGTTCTTCGTGATGACCTTCTTTATTTAATTTTTGTAGTGTGTGAGCAGGATTATATGCTTCTTTATCTTTAGCCAAGAAAGTATCCAAAGTGGTTTCACGCACGATGGAATGTCTTCCCATAACTGTATGGTGAATTTGAGTTGCAGCAATTTTATAAGTTCCATCAGCATTCTTGATCGTTCCTACTGCATCTAATTCAAAATTTGAAGAAGCAAAAGCAAATACATTAGCACCAATTGGTACATGCAGTCCATTTTCACCCACTTCATAACCACCATATTCTTTGGTTTGAAAAGCAGCTTTACCAATATTCTCTCCATTAGCTCCTCTTCCATAACCTAATGCGATTCCAACAGTATTTATTGCTTGACCAGGTAAAGGATAAACAGGCAAAGTAACACTTAATCCGTTGACCGTAACCGTCGCTAAATCTAAACCATGTTCTTGATCATAGGTCGTTACATATCCCAATTTTTCCATTTCAACTGGATTCATGGTAATATAATTATCCCATGTCGCCTTTGTAATTGGATCCGGCATTTCTTGTAACCAAGGGTTATTTGCCTGGGCACCCGTTCCAATAGCAGCTTTTTGATATAGAATTACTTCTAGAGCACCACTTTTTGGAAGGTTAGTTATTGGGGCAGACTTGTAAGTCAAAGCTGTTGCAGCTACAACCGTAATATTTTCACAACTGTTGTGAGTTGTGTATGCAAAATCTCCAAGTGGGAAAATTGATGCATATGTTTCTTTAATATAATCGTAAGCTACATTAGAATCTTTACCTGCTCTATTTGCTTTTCCACTCCAAACCAAGATAGATTCAAGAGCTGAAGTTGTATCGTGCAAAGGACGAATGGTAGGTTGAGCAACCGCATAATGAGATGGTTTAACTTGGAAATCATTCCAAGACTCTAATGCATGATGATCTGGAGATGCATGAGAGCAAAGCGTTGTCGTTTCATCAGCATAAGCAGCCAAAGAAAGAGTTGTTTTAACTCCTTTCAATGCTTTCCCAAAAGCAGCACCATTCGGCAAAGTATACACAGGATTAACACCCATGAAGATAATCATGTCTGATCCTTTTCCAGCGATTACTTGATTTGCAAAAGCTTGCACCTTTTTATCATCACCTTGGAATAACTTTAAATCATTATTCATGTCTATTGTAGTTCCGTAGGACTCCAATAAAGAATTTAGTTGATTGGTTAATAATTGTAAACCAACATTATTGGATCCACAAACAACCAAAGCATTTTTCTTGTTTTTCTTCAATGAAGAAAGCGCTTCTTTTGCAGCTTTTTCGGCACTAGCAGGGACATTTGCAGCAACAGCGCAAGCACCACCTAAACCTTTAATAAAGTAAGACAATACTGCTGCTTGTTCTGAAGGTTTAATCATCCCCCTGTAATCAGCATTTGATCCAGAAATAGACATGTTAGATTCGAATTGGAAGTGTTTTGACATCCATTCGCCTTCTACTTCTTTTTCAGGATTTCTTCTTGAACCGTATTGAGCGGCGTATTCGGTAGCCATCAACCAAGTACTTAAGAAGTCTGCACCTATACTTACAATAGATTTTGCTTTAGAAAAATCATAAGAAGGTAAAATTGCAGCACCGAAATTTTTCAAGTTGGCTTCTCTCATAGCGCTGTAAGAAACAGCATCATATGTAATGTGCTCAAATTTCGAAGCTCCATTTACATTCAAATCAGCAGCCATAGTTCCGATAGCTCGGTTCATGGATGGACTGATTATAGTATTACTAATTAAGGTAACTTTTTTTGCTTTTTTAAGTGCGCTTATTACTTCAGCATCTAATTTTGATTGTGCAACATCAACACCACCAATAGAAGCATTTTTTAAGCGAACGCTATCATATAATCCTAATACAGAGGCAATAATTTGAGGATTAACTCCGCCTTTAGTAATTCCGAAATCCTTATTTCCTTTTATAAAAATAGGACGCCCTTCTCTAGTTTTTACTAAAATACTTGTGTATGAAGACCCATCATAGTAAGTTGAAGCATACCATGTTGGCATGCCTAGTGTTACATTTTCCGGCTTTAATACATAAGGTACCGCTCTAGTTACTGGAGCCTCACAAGCTGCTAACGAAGCTGCTGCTACTGAGAAACCTAAAAACTTTAAGAAGTCTCTTCTTGCAGTAGATGTTTCGTTTAATTTATCATCAGATAAAAATTCTTCAACACTCACTTGAGAAGGAAATTCATTCTCTCTTTGCTTGATAAATTCAGGGGTTTCCTTTAATTCTTCAAGACCTTTCCAATATTTTCTTGTCATTCCCATATTTTTCTGACTATGACCTAATTATTAATAGTGACATTTTGCACATTCCCATCCACCTAATTCACTAACGGAAACTTTTCCATCTTTTAGGTATTTTCTATACAATGATTTATCATTGTCTTTTAATCTTCTGTGAATTTCGTTATAGTAAGCATTCTTACCATTCCCTATTGGCACATCCTTAGCCGCGTGACATTCGATACACCAACCCATTGTCAAAGTAGGTTTTGACAACTTGATGTTTCCTTCTATCTTATTTAATTCCTCAACTGGTTGAACTTTAACTGCTTCGTTCATTTTTGTCATATCACCGTGACATTGCTTACAGTCTACACCGCCAACAACAACGTGCTGAGAGTGATTAAAATAAACGTGGTCAGGTAGAACATGTACTTTATTCCAAACAATCGGTTTGGTTTTTCCAGTATATTTTCCAGCTCCAGCAGGATCCCAACCAGCAGCTGCATAAATTTTCTTGATTTGGTCAGCAAATGGTTTGCCTTCTCCATTAATTTGTTTGTGACAATTCATACAAACATTTACAGATGGAAGACTCGCGGACTTAGATTTAGCCACTGAATTATGACAATACTTACAATCAATACCATTAACACCTGCATGTCTATCATGAGGGAAAACTATTGGTTGAGAAGGCTGATAATTTTCTACTACATTGATGCGTCCCAAACCTTGCATTACCGTTACTAAAATAGAAAGCAACAAGACCAAAGAACCTAATCCAACCCAAAGTCTATATTTCCATGCCATAGCACGAAGTTCTTCACCGTAGGTTAGCTTTTCAACATGCTCTTCATCACTTGTAACGAGTTTCAATTGACGGCGAACGCCACCAACAGCTAAAATGATAATAATAAATATTACACCGATTACGATCCAAATCCAAGAAAATGAATCTTCTTCTTCAGTAGCAGAGGGATCTCCAGCCACTTGAGTAGGATCACCAGTTGTTGTTGCTGTCGCTGGATCTGGCTGCATGTCAATCCAATCCATAATTCCATTAATCTGCTCTTTAGATAAATCTGGAAATGCAGACATTGCTGTCGCAGACCATTTAGATACGTCTGCTGCGTATGGATCGTTTGCAGCTGCTGTTTGCCAGTTGTTTACCCATTGATATATGGAACCTTCTTTTGCTCCGCCAGTAGACCATTTGGTTCTAACTTGAAAAAGTTTCGGTCCTGTACCATTTTTATGAGGTTGGTGACAACTTGCACATTTAGCTTTAAAATCACCCCCGCCATCAGCCAAAACTTGGTTTGGAAGCAAAAAGGTAATCACTGTGAAAACGCTAGCAACTACTGTGCTCAAGCGCTTAAACCTCTGAATATTAGATATTTTCATGAAAAACGTTACTAATTTCTTGTTCAAATAATACGATTTTAACGCATTTTTACGGTAGCAAATTTAGGACAAACACGCAATTCTATGACAGTTTTATGACAAAAAATACAATAAAACAGCTAATTTAAAATCATTCTAAATAAGGTAATTAATCTATCCGCATTAATATTGTTCTTTACGAGGCATTTAGTTAATTTTGCATGAAATTATTTATTATGTCAAATATATTACTTTTTCTATTTATTGTTTTTGGAGGTCATGTCTTTGGGCAAATAATAATAAAAAATGATTCTAGATTACCGGGTTTGGTTCAATCAATTGCTAATGAAGCAGAAAAAACACTTGGCTATCGTTTACAAATTTGTTTTGATTCCAATAAAAATGTTGCTGATGCCGCAAAACGTAAATTTTTAGATTTATACCCCAAAACTGAAGTTTACATGATTTTTGAGGATCCGAACTTCAATTTAATGGTGGGCGATTACCGCAATAAAATTGATGCTGAAAAAGTACAGGCGAAGATTCAAAGCTTATTTACAATCTGCGTTATCCACCGCACAGAAATACACTTACCAAGAGTAGATTAAAAATGTTGCCAGCCTTGAGCTTTTAGAGGCACGACATCACCAGCAGCATCAATTAAGAATTTTCCAGCTGTATCTTCTGTCATATAACCAATTGGGGACATACTTGGGTTTCCTACTATTTTATCAAAATCTTCCTGCTTCACTGTAAAAAGTAATTCGTAATCCTCACCACCATTGAGTGCGCATGTTACGGGAGATATTTTAAACTCTATTGCAGTCAATTTAGTTTTATCTGTCATTGGGATTTTATCTTCAAATAATTGACACCCAGTTCCACTTTGTTTGCACAAATGCATAACTTCAGAAGCCAAACCATCTGAAATATCAATCATACTTGTTGGAACCACATCCATTTTTTCTAAAAGCTCAATAATATCCATTCGAGCCTCTGGTTTCAATTGTCGCTGAATGAGCGCATCAAATCCTTCCAATTCTGGCTGCACTTTTGGATTGGCTTTAAAAACCTCGTTCTCTCTTTCTAAAATCTGAAGTCCCAAATAAGAAGCGCCAAGATCTCCTGAAACTACGATAATATCATTTGCTTTTGCACCCGACCTCTTGGTCATTTTACTATTGGCAACCCTCCCAACAGCCGTAATTGTGATGGACAAACCAGACCAAGAAGATGTCATGTCTCCACCCACTAGATCTACTTGATAGTGATCACAAGCCAATTGAATTCCTTCATATAGTTCTTCTAATGCTTCCACTGGGAATTTACTAGATACGGCTAGTGCAACAGTAATTTGCTCAGCTTTACCATTCATGGCACAAATATCAGACACATTAACAGCGACTGCTTTATATCCCAGGTGTTTTAATGGAACATACATCAAATTGAAATGCACGCCTTCAACCAACATATCCGTAGAAACCAGAAATGATTCCTCTGCATTAATTTCAATCACTGCACAATCATCACCTATCCCTAAAATAGTGGTGGCATTTGAGGTGGTAAAACCCGAGGTTAGATGATCAATTAGACCAAACTCCCCTAATTCTTGAATATTTTTTGTTGCGTTCTCTGACATTTGATTACTAGAAACTAATTAATAATTAAATTTTAATGGCTGCAAAGGTAAGACAAATAGAAATTGGTCAAATTTTAATTTAATTTCAGTTGGAGAATAGAACTATTTTGTCAAAATAACAGTAAAATATTTCCTAATAATGAACTACTACGAAACCGTGCAGACTTATTTCTTTTCCGCCTTCAGTAGTCGCATCAATTAAATAAAAATAGGTTCCTTCATTTACCAAATCTCCATTTTGATCCTTTCCGTTCCATGAGCCCGTTGGGTCATTGTACTCATAAATAAAATTACCCCACCTATTAATGATTACACAATGAAAAGCTTCAATACCATTAGAGTTTACAGAAAATAAATTATTACCTGATAGAGAAGAAAGTGAGATGATATTTGGAACTGTAATTTCACAAACATAAAAGTTTATTTGAGCATTATCGGATGCCGTGTAACATTCATTGGAAATAGAATAAACATAGGCACCTGATTGAGTAATACTTGCGCTTGGAAGTGTGGATCCATCCGCCCAAATACCGGTCCATGTGGGTGAATAAGAACTCTGCAAAGTGACAGCCGACAACCAAGGATATTGAGGGACTGGTAATGATAGTGGCACTAAATTTATGCTTGTGCCCAAGCAAGAAGAAGAGTCCGGTAAATTAGTTTCAAGATAAGGTGGGAAATGAATTTGAGTGGTCAATACTTGATTGCATGAAAGATCTGTATAGGTAAGCGTATAAATCCCCGCGTAATTCGTCCAAACCAATGGATTATCACCCGTAGGATTTGAAAAATGAACACAAGTGTCAGAAGCAGTCCAAACACCACCGTTATCTGAAACGGTGCCTGTAATTTGATATTGATAGTTACACGCTAAATTCGCCGTATTAATATCTGGAAGCAATTGAAAGTGAACCGAAGCAGTATCCACATGATTGCAAACATTATCAGTAAAAGTAATTTGATAAATCCCCGGGTTATTGGCCGTAATTAGCGGGTTATTATTTGAATTACTAGGTGAAAAATTTAATACATTTCCAGCTCCGGAGTTATACGCCCATTGTCCACCTGCAGCATCTGCAACAGTACCTCCAATCTGTAAAGACATAGCACACAGAGTGGTATCTTGAAGAATACTTGGAGCGATAGGCAAACTCACATTTACATTCAAAATCTGATTACATGCATCATCTGCAAAAGACAAGGTATAGTTTCCAGGAGAAGCAATGCTTATTATTGGGCTTAAGGAATTGGGATTATTAAAAGTTATTTGATTAGAATTACTGGTCCATGTTCCACCGTTGGAAATTGCTAGAGGAGCTTGGAAGGTAGGATTACAAATAAGAGTATCATTAAAAATGATTGCGGAATTTGAACCTGAAATTAAGAACGTGGTATCAGATGTGCAAAGTCCAAGAGAATCCATGACTGTTATTGTGTAGGAACCTATTGAAAGATTTGCTGAACTTAAAGTATCTAATGCTGGAGTACTTAATCCCCAGGATATAGATGAATAATTTCCGGGGTTTTGAATCGTAACAATCGTGGAGGTATCTGGAGGACAATAACTTAAAGAGCCTAGTAAATTAATCGGAAGTGGCGCTGCAATTTGAAAGAAATCCGAAATATAACGATAACAACCATCTAAGCTAACGGTCACACCATAAGTTTGTGTGGTACTTAAAGTTGCAGTACTATCTACGGTAAAATCATCCCATAAATAGGAATCATAAGGTCCAAAAGCTACTCCAATATCTACACTGCCACAAGTGTCCTGAGTTAATAAATAAGAGGAATCTAAAGCATTAAGGGTAGTGTCTATTTGAATAACGAATGGAACTACTGTAACTCCAGGAGGAACATTGTCATCTACTGCGGTTATAGTAACATTATAGACTCCAATATTGGAATTATTTCCAACCGCCTGCAATATGATATTCGCAGAATTTCCGCTGGTATTAGAAACTTGAGAAAGGGTGTTTAAGCCCCCGTTATTAAAGGTAATTGTTGTGGTTTGACCGACTTCTGGAGAAAGGAAATCAATTGAAAAAAGTGCAGTATCTCCTACAGAGCAAATTTTAAAGGTGTCACAACTGGCAATTCCTTGAGGGATTGGTGGAATATTACCCGTGTTGGAAGCGTCAAAAGCAAAACTCTTATAATCCAACCAATCAATCCCATCGGGTTGACCTTGGGGGCCATCAAAACCACCTCCAGCGTGGTCAAAATAGGAAATTAAAAAATAAGCGATTCCATCTCCAGAATTAGTTCCACAAGTAGCAGGGATACCAAAAAACCCATTTACTCCTTGCGAAGCATCACCGGTGGTCCACTCCATATTCTGATAACAAAAAGCTACGTTTCCACCTTGAATAGCAGGGTCAGATCCATCTGTTATGATCAATTGAAATGTATTGAGTTTATCTCCATGTTGGTTGAAATATCCAACTGCTTCCCAATTAATATAAACCGCAGTAGGTGTTATTTTATACACTACTTGACCGTTTCCAGCACGCGTATCAACATCTGCCCAAAAGGGAGCTACTATTGCATTAATTGTTGAGGGGAATGCTGAGGCAGAAAAAGTTGACATCGGACCATTAAAGGTAATGTTTCCGTTGTTGTTTATATAAATTGAAGTGTAAATATTCCCATAAAGATTAAAGTTAAATGGAATTGGAATATTTGCTGAAGAACCATCATCATTGGGCTGCATGGCCAAGGTATAGGTTGCGTCAGGTGCAATATAACAATCACAAGCGGAGGCTTTTTCTGAAGGATGAGGTTTTACTTTTGCTGGTTGAAGATTACTTACACTCGGTTCTACGTTATATTTCCCTAGCTGACCACTTTCTTTCAGTTTTTGATACATGGGAGAATCTGCTTTTACTTGAGCAAATAAGCCGATTGGGAGTAAAAAACATATAGTGATTATGCTAAAAAAGATAGTGAATAGTTGCCCTTTTTTCATAATTAGAAATTAAATTCCACTGAAAAAACCTTTGAAAGTGGAGCTCTAAGTTACAAAAAATATGAGACAAAAGGTAGCGCTTTGTTTGCCTATTTATTTCCTTCTTCAAATTTATGCAAGTTTTTTACAATAATTTTTTCAACTAAAAGCGGAAACCAAGCTTGTAAAAAAGCGTTTATTTTACCCAGGGGAGTTAAGATACTTAAATAGGTTCTTTTTCTTAATTGTTTCAAAACCGCCTTAGATACTTCTTGAAGACTTTGAACTTTTCTATTAGATCTTGAAGCCAAAACAGTTTTACTTCCATCGGCAGCAATTGCCTCTTTGTCAGAGACAATTTCGGTCATGCCAGCATAAATAAGTCCTACATGAATCTGATTTTTTGCCTCCTCAATGCGTAAAGATTCCACTATTCCACGCAGCGACATTTTAGAAGCACTATAAGGCGCCAAGCCAGGCAAACCATGCACTGCAACTAACGAAGAAATAAATAGAATGCTTCCTTTAGTTTTGCGAATTGAAGGAAGTGCGGCAATCGTCGGACAAACAGATCCCATAACATTACTTTCGAAAAGGAGTCTAAAAACTGAAGGGGAAAGATTCCCAATATTTCCTCTACTGGAAACTCCAACATTATTAATCAAGAAGTCGATTTTTCCAAAGCGCTCCAGGCAAGCAGAAATTAAACCATTAGCTGTTTCTTCTTCCGAAACATCCCCAGTAAAAGAGTCAATACGATCAACTGCGTAACTCAGAGAACTTTGTGCTGCTTAAAGTCGTTTTTCATCTCTACCGTTCAACATTACCAAGGCTCCATTTGCTATTAATTCTTTTGCAATAGCGAATCCAATACCCCGGCTTGACCCTGTGATTATTGCAACTTTATTTTGGAAATAGGACATGGAAATTACTTAAAACTATAATATTATTTCGCTGTAAAAGTTGAAAATTTACTATCCGAAAAAGTATAATGCATAAAAAAAGTTCTGAGTTTCCTCAGAACTTTTTGTTGACCCACTAGGGCTCGAACCTAGACTCTTCTGTACCAAAAACAGACGTGTTGCCAGTTACACCATGGGTCAATTCTGGATGCAAATTTAAGAACTTAATTTAAATATAAAAGAAAATCGTAAAAATTTGCACTGGAAAAAGCAAAGAAATATTATTTGAAATCTAAAATCCGATGATAAATATTCCTAAATTCGCACGGTAACTATTCTTAAAAAGAAAACAAATTTATTGATTATGTCATATTCAAGATGGAACACAGTGTTGGGTTGGGGAGTTTTTGCTATAGCTACTTTAGTGTATTTAATGACCATAGAAGATACGGTTAGTTTGTGGGATTGTGGGGAGTATATTACAGCTGCATATAAATTAGAGGTGGGACACCCTCCAGGGGCACCTTTATTTATGGTAATGGGTAGATTATTTTCTTTCTTCGCTGCTCCTGAAAATGTTGCCGTTTGGATCAATGCGTTGTCAGCATTGTCATCGTCCTTAACCATTTTATTCATGTTCTGGTCCTTGACGATTTTAATTAAAAAAATGATTCTGAAGCACAAAACAGAACTTAGTTGTGGAGATAGGATAGCCATCTTTACTGCTTCAGCTGTTGGCGCTTTATCTTATACCTTCTCTGATTCTTTTTGGTTTTCAGCAGTTGAAGGTGAGGTATATGCAATGGCTTCTTTGTTTACTGCGGTTGTTTTTTGGGCTGCGCTGAAATGGGATGAAGAAATGTCTGAATCAAAATTTATTTCGAGCGTTTCTCCCAATAGATGGTTGCTCTTGATTATGTTTCTTCTAGGATTGGCTATTGGTGTTCACCTTTTGGGAATCCTAGTTATTCCTGCTATTTGTTATATTATTTATTTTCAAGCATTCGAAAAAACGAATTGGCAAGGTTTTGTTTTGACAGGTGTTATTTCATTGTTCACCTTAGGTTTTATCCAAGAAGGTGTAATTCCTGGCTCAGTAGCCTTAGCCTCTGCGTTTGAAGTTTCTTTTGTGAATTCATTAGGATTGCCATTTTTTGCTGGTACCATTTTCTTCTTCATTTTCTTAATAGTAATCTGTGTTCTAGGCGTAATGTACGCTAGAAAAAAAGGGAAAACGATCCTTTACAATATTTTTATGGGTCTTGTTTTCTTACTTATTGGATATGGTTCTTTCGCCGTTATCGTGATTCGTTCCAATGCCAATACTCCATTAGATGAAAATGATCCTGAAAATCTAGTTACGCTTCACTCTTATTTGAAAAGAGAACAATACGGTTCAGCGCCTCTACTTTCAGGGAATTATTGGAACTCTTTGAAAAATGGTGAGATCATGACTGAAGAAGGTCCACAATTGACTTCAAGGGATGAATGGAAGGATTTTTCTCCATTTTATTTACAACGCTTTGTCATTATGGAAGGTGACAATGATATTAAAGCTTTTGAAAAGGAAGCCGATGCCAAGAAATGGGTGCTTGAACATCGAGGTGCTTATAGTATTGAAGAGAAGTATTATGAAAGTAATGCCTCTGTTCGCCATGGAGGTATCGCTACCTATTCTCAACAAACGCTTTTCCCAAGAATGTATTCTGAAGGCAATCCATCACACCAACAAGGTTATGAAAATTGGTCTGGTTACGATCCAAATGATGAAACCCTAACAGATATCGGAAATGATGGTAAACGATTACCAACCTTTGGGGAAAATCTTACCTATTTCTTTAGATATCAAGTCAATTGGATGTACATCCGTTACTTCATGTGGAATTTTGCAGGAAGACAAAATGATATTCAAGGACATGGGGATAACATGCGCGGCAATTGGTTGTCAGGAATTACAGTTCTTGACGAAGCAAGACTTGGAAGCCAAGAATTTGCTCCAAAATATACAGAAAATAATGCTTCTCACAATCGATTTTTCTTGCTTCCTTTAACGCTTGCTCTAATTGGTTTGTTTTTTCATTTTTATCGTGCTCCAAAAGATGCTTTTGTTTTATCATTGGTATTTATGTTTACAGGTTTTGCGATTTTGGTGTACTTAAATCAAAAACCGATGGAACCAAGGGAACGAGATTATGCCTATGCCGGGTCGTTCTATTTCTTTGCCATGTGGATAGGAATTGGGGTGTATGCCCTCTACGATATGTTTATGCGTTTCCAAAAACAAGACTTTAAGAAAGCTGCGATTTGGGCAGGAGCTATTTTAGTACTGATGCTATTGGCAGATATGGGGGCTGAATACGGTATGTCCAATACTATCTTATGGTCTATGATTATTTTAATTGCATCGCTACTAATAGGAACCATGCTGCTCTTGAAAAAAGTGTTGCAAACAGAAAAAAATGGTGCAGTACTCGCGGCAGTTCTTGGTATTATGGTGCCTTTAATCATGGCTTTCCAAGGTTGGGATGACCACGATCGAAGCGGTAAAACAAGTGCCCGAGATTTGGCTTATAATTACCTGCAATCTTGTGAGAAAAACGGGATTATTTTTACCAACGGTGATAATGATACGTTCCCATTGTGGTACATGCAAGAAGTGGAAGGAGTAAGGACTGATGTTAGGGTTTGTAATCTTTCCCTAATGGGAACAGATTGGTATACCAATCAGATGAAAATGAAAGCTTACGAATCTGATCCTCTACCTATTAAATTTAGAGAAGATCAGATCTTAATGTATGCAGGAAATACGGATCAGGTATATTTCCTTGGTTTACTTGACTTGTTTGGCTCTTCGGGTGATGACGCTTTGAAAGAAAAGGTGATTCACATGAGGGTTAAAAATAACCGAATCCCTGCGCAACAGACGATTCAATATTTTAACGCTAAAATGGCTGGTTTTATGCCTTCAATTACGGTACTTAATCCAGAAATTCAAGTGTCCTTTAATCAACTTCAAAATGATTTACTTTCCAATGATGCTGATCTTGAAGTAAATATTTATAATAAATACAATGCTATTGCTCAAATTTTGGAGGCCAATCAAAGTGGTGCTATTAAAATTGATGATGCAATCGCTTCAGAATTACAAAAATTGATACAAGATTTCGAAAAACCATGGATGTCAGTAGATTTTGCAGAAGCGATGGCTTTTGTAAGAGATGACGCCAATGCCTTGAATAATAAGGATGGAAAAGTGAGCTTCTTCCCTTCTTCAAGTTTTACATTGAAAGTAAATAAAAATAATGCCTTTAACTCAGGTGTCATTACGAAAAAAGAAATGGCTACTTGCCCAACGAGAATTCCATTTGAATTTGATTCGAAAAGAGATCGTTATTTGACAAGAGATGAAATCATGATGATGGATATTGTTGCCAACAATGACTGGAAAAGAGGGATTTATTTCTCAAGTAATCGCGGTTCTGCTTTTGCAATTGCTTTGTTGAGTAGTGGTTATGTGCAACAAGTTGGAATGGCTTATGAATTAAATCCTATGAGGTCCAATGTTATGAATTTTTACAATATTCGAAAAATGGACCAACATTTAAGCAAAACTTACAGCTACGGAAAAATGAATGTGCCAGGGGTATTAACCGATTATTATGCCCGTCGCCATACTGTTCAGTATCGTGTAAACTTCATGTTGCTTGCAGAACAATTTGCCAATAAGGGAAATAATAAAAAAGCATGTGCTCTTTTAGATATGTCGCTTGCAAAAATGCCTTTGAAAAATGTTATGGATTTTGGAGAAGTGAATCAATGTGATCCAATGGCTTCTTTGGAATTAAACAAAATGCATGATGCCTATAACTATAATGGTCAAGACATCAGAGCGAAGTGTAGTGGAGTGCTTCATGAGTATGTACAATTATACTACATTACCAAAAACAAAGCAAAGGCCGAAGCACTTGGTATGGCTTTAATGGACGATTACGAAAGAATTTTCGCTTACTATGAGCATACGGATGTGCGCATGAGTGCGAAGCCTGACAATGTCGAAGATTTATATGCTGCCTTAGATGCAAGTTTTAAAATGTATATCATTGCTGCTGATCCTACTTTGGGTAATAAGAACGGGGCTTTAGCAAAGCGCATTTATAGAAGTATTACTAGAGTTTACAAAATAATTGCCCCTAGGATGTATTCAGAATTAGAACAATTAGCAAGTGATAATGGGGAAGTTTCAGGAGGAATTGGTGGTAAATATAGTCCGCTTTTAGCAAGTCTTCAGGCCTATTTAGGTGGAATGGGTCAGCATTATGGATTCATAAAAGTTCCAGGGGTTCCTAGTGGCGCTGTGCCGAGTGGACAACCTGTGAATATGGATTTACAAAAAATGATTCCAGCAGGAAATGCGCCAGACAGCAATACGCCATAAATGCCTTTTTTCCGCATCCCATGGTTCGTGCAACAACTATTTCCTAATTGGATCTGGAGGGGAAGTGAAAAGAATGCGCTTTATTTGACTTTTGATGATGGACCCGGTGCTGAACACAGTGAATGGATCTTATCTTTCTTAAGGGAACAAAACATAAAAGCCACCTTCTTTTGTGTTGGTGAAGCTTCGCGAAATAACCCGCTAATTTTAAATAAAATTATCAGTGAGGGACATAGAATTGGGAATCATACCATGCGACACGAAAAAGGTTGGAAAAGTGATACAAGTTCCTACCTGAATTCTGTGGGGGAGGCCAATGCGATTTTATCAAGTAATTTATTTAGACCTCCATACGGTAGAATAAAATTAAAACAAGCGCGTCTATTGAGAAAATTAGGGTATAAAATTATTATGTGGACTTGGTTGTCTAATGATTTTGATGAAAATGTATCAGCAAGTGAAATAGAGCAAAACATGAAAAAAATAAAATCTGGTGATATTATCGTTTTTCATGACAACCATCGTACCTTTGATAAATTAAAATTAGTGCTTCCAGTTTTTATTGAACGCATGCTGAAAAGGGGTTATCACTTTGCAATTTTAGATTGATGGATTATTTTTTTGAACATTTACTCTCTGAATTCAAATTACCATTACACAATCCAGTATTGGTGTTTTCTTTGATGTTATTCATCATCCTCCTCTCCCCCATTGTTTTAAGAAAAGCACGAATACCCGCCATAATTGGATTAATCTTATCAGGTGTTTTGATAGGTCCAAAAGGACTTAATTTGATTGGTTCTGAAGCCATGGCTGCCTCTGGAAATATAAAGCTGTTCGCAACCATTGGTGTGCTTTACATCATGTTCATCGCAGGCTTAGAATTGGATCTGACGCAATTCAAAAAGTATATTAAAAAAAGTCTCACTTTTGGATTACTTACATTCATTATTCCGATTGTTTTAGGGTATCCTTTATGCCTTTATGTATTGCATTTAAGTCCAATGGCAAGTCTCTTGACCGCAAGCATGTTTGCAACACACACTTTAGTGGCCTATCCTATCATTAGTAAATATGGTTTGTCGAAACACTCTTCTGTCGCAATTACCGTTGGTGGAACTATATTGACTGATACGGCTGTTTTAATTATTCTCGCCATTATAACCAGTTCTTCCAAAGGAAGTTTGGATTTTTCCTTTTGGCTGCGCCTTATTACTTCTTTGGGCATCTTCTCCCTTATCATGTTTTTAATTATTCCAAAAATTGCACGTTGGTTTTTGAGCAAGTTAGATAGTGAGAAGACCTCGCAATATATTTTTATTCTTGCCACTGTATTTTTTTCTGCCTTTTTAGCAGAAGTAGCTGGAGTGGAAGGGATAATCGGAGCCTTTGTAGCTGGTTTGGTCCTGAATAAATTAGTGCCTCACAATTCTATATTAATGAACCGCATTGACTTTATCGGCAATTCACTGTTCATACCTTTCTTTTTAATTTTTGTTGGGATGGTGGTTGATTACCGCGCATTTTTTGCTGGTTCATGGCCCCTCATTATTGCAGCAGTATTAACCACTTTTGCAATTTTCAGCAAATGGTTGGCTGCTTATACCACCCAAATAATTTTCAAGCTGAGTAAGAATGAAAGGAATATTATTTTTGGATTAAGCACCTCCCATGCAGCCGCAACTCTAGCAATTATTATGGTCGGATATGGTGATGGACATGGAATCCTGGATATTAATATTGTCAATGGAACCATTTTGTTAATCCTCTTTACCTGCATGACGGCCTCCTTCGTAACAGAAATTGCTGGAAAGAATTTACTGATTGAACAAGCTGAAAATGGCGATGAAGGTCAAAATGAAACCAAATTAAGGAACCAACATGTACTGGTTTCTATGAATGAACTTCAGGGGAATGAATCCCTACTAGATTTCGGTATATTGATTTCAGATTCAAAAGTAATCAATCCAATTTCAGTGGTTAGTGTCCATGAAAATAATGTAGACGCTGAAAAAATGATCCGTAAATCAAGAAAATCTTTAGAAGATATTGTGAAACATTTCTCTGGTCATGAGATCAAAATAAACACCATTGCGACTATTGATTTAAATATTTCTTCAGGAATTGCCCGAGTATCTAAAGAATTGGTTTCCGATATTGTAATATTGAATGATAGTAGTAAAATCAATTTATTAAAAAGATTGGTTGGAGATGATCGATCACATCTATTAGATTCTTGTGATAAAACCATTTTCTTCTGTCGACTAGATCAACCTTCTATTAATTATGAGCGCATTGTATTGATTTGTCCTGCATTTGCGGAATTGGAAACCGATTTTGCCATTTGGATGGAACGAATTTTAAGATTGGCCAAAGAATTGACGATTAAGGTGCACCTCTACGGAACAGAGGGAGTCTATGACCGCGCCTTAAAAGTAGGACAAGCCAATAAAATTGATTTTGAAATGAGCGCCTTCGAAATTGATAATCTAGACGATGTTTTCTTGAAAGCAAATAAGAAACCAGGCGATATTGTGGTGGTTTGTGCTTCTCGTTTTGGATCGGTTTCTTATACCCCCGAAATAGAAGGATTTTTGGGGAGAATTGAAAAAGCGTATCCCGATAACGATACCATTATCATCTATCCGGGTCAAGAAAAAGAAAATATCTTTACTAATTACGATGATATTACTGGAAATCCAATTAGTGTAGGTGTAGAAACAATTCAAAAAATTGGTAAAGAAGTGGGAAGTATCTTCAAAAAAAATACAGATACGGAATAAGCGATGAATAATAAAACTAGATTTTTCTTCATCATTCTAAGTACCTATATTATCTTACAATTTGCTTGGTGGGGATATCATTTAATTGAATTAAGTCAAAAAACAGAAGCCACTCCTGATGCTTCCATGAGAAGAGTGGGAATGATCTTGGGGGAAGGGATGGTATTTTTTATCATACTCATTTTTGGCCTTTGGCAAATACGAAAATCCATTCAAAAGGACATCTTATTATCAAGAAGACAGAGTAATTTCTTGCTTTCCATAACACATGAATTAAAAACACCTATTGCAGCAAAGAAAATAATGATCCAAACCATGTTGAAGCATGATCTTAATTTAGAAAAAAGGCAAGAACTATTAAAAAAATCCTTAGAGGAAAACGAACGTTTAGAATTACTCATCGAAAATATTTTACATGCATCAAGTTTGGACAACAAGGCCATTCAGCCTGTAAAAAGTACTTTTAAATTTTCAGAACTTGCAGAACAAATAGTTGATAGAATCCATAAAAATTACGGTAAGAACTTTATTCAAGTTAACATTGAAAGTGATGCAGAATTAAAAGCAGACAGATTCATGTTCGAGGCCATTTTTTCTAATTTATTAGAAAATGCGATCAAATATGCCGGAATAGAATCTCAAATTACATTGTATGCAGCACAAGAAGAAAATAAATTTGTTTTTGGTGTTAAAGATGAAGGTCCAGGTGTACCCCTAGCCCATCAAACTGAAATTTTTTCCAAATTTTACCGAGTAGAAAATGAAGAGACACGAACACAGAAAGGAAGTGGTTTAGGTCTCTATATCGTTGAACAATTTGCAGCGCTGCACAAAGGGAAAATAACATATTCAGATAATAAACCGAAAGGCGCCAATTTTAAAATTACACTGCAACTATGAACAAGCATGTTGGATTAATAATTTTGGACGGATGGGGCATTGGAAACGGTGGGTCATCAGATGCAATAGCTGCGGCCAACACTCCAGTTATGGATCGCTTAATACGCCAATATCCTCATGCTACCTTGACTACCTTTGGCGAAAAGGTGGGTCTTCCGGAAGGACAAATGGGAAATTCAGAGGTGGGTCACTTGAACATAGGAGCTGGCCGTATAGTCTATCAAGAATTGACAAGAATCAATAAAGAAATTAGAGAAGGAGGCTTCTTTGAAAATAAAATACTTTTAGACGCTTTCAATAAAGCCAAAGAACCGGGCAAAAAATTACATTTAATGGGTTTACTTTCAGATGGTGGGGTGCACAGTTCGAAAGAGCACTTGTTTGCACTTTGCAAGATGGCCGCCGATCAAGGAGTAAAAGAAGTTTATATTCATGCCATAACAGATGGGCGTGATTGTGATCCCAAAAGTGCGGTTAGATTCTTGAAAGAAACAGAGGAAATTGCAGCAAAATATTCTTTTTCAGTCGCAAGTATGGTCGGTAGGTATTATGCCATGGATCGCGATCAACGCTGGGAGCGCATTAAAGTCGCTTATGATTTGCTGATTCACGGTGTTGGAAAGGAATCTTTAAATTCTGATGATGCACTAAACGATTCCTATGCTGAAGGTATCACAGATGAGTTTTTAAATCCTGTGATTTTAAATAAAAAGGGATTGATTGGGAAGCATGATGTAATCATTAATTTCAATTTCAGGACCGATAGACCGCGTGAAATTACGATTGCATTGACACAAAAAGCATTCCCGGAATACCAAATGTTTCCAATAGAATTAGATTATTTTTCGATGACCAATTACGATGCGAATTTCAAGAATATTCATGTCATTTACGATAAAGATAATTTGACCAATACCCTCGGAGAAGTTATCGCGAAAGCTGGCTTAAGTCAACTAAGAATCGCAGAAACGGAAAAATATCCGCATGTAACTTTCTTTTTCAATGGAGGCCGTGAAGTTCCCTTTTCAAGAGAAGAACGCATCATGGTAAATTCCCCAAAAGTGGCAACTTATGACTTGCAACCAGAAATGAGTGCCTTGGAAGTTTGCGCACAGGCAAAGCAAGCCATCTCAAGGTCCACGCCAAATTTCTTGTGTCTCAACTTTGCCAATCCCGATATGGTGGGACATACCGGTGTATTTCCCGCTATAGTCAAGGCGATTGAGACCGTTGATTCTTGTCTAGGGGAACTGCTGCAAACAGGACTAGAAAAAGGATATGAATTTATCATTATTGCCGATCATGGAAACGCCGATTTCGCTATTAATGATGACGGCACTCCAAATACAGCACACAGTATGAATCCTGTTCCGGTGCTATTGGTGAGTCTAGAAAATAATCTAAAATTAAAAGAGGGTATATTGGCCGACATAGCGCCTACTATCCTTGAAAGACTTGGCCTTCATCTTCCTAATGAAATGTCAGGAAATTCTTTGATTAAATATTAATCTGATTCTTTCTTTTTAAAAATTATGCTCCCGATAGAAAAAAACTAGTTGTAATTGGTGTTTTTCATCAAAATCTATAAAGAGCTGTAAATAAATTACTTACCAACAGAACCCCTTTTTCGAAGAGAATTTTAAAATTAATTCTTTGTCAAGTCTTGGTAAATATTCGATGAAATAGCTTAAATGTTCATCTAAACACTATTAATATTATTGATTTCTTACATTCGAAGAGCTGAAATGCGCTTTTTTCTAGTTCTAAGACTTTTTTCTGATCCTAGTTTATAGCATAACAGTTTGATTTTTATTTTATTATAAAATTTCAAAAAAATTATTTTACAAAGAAATTACTATGAAAAAGTTTTACACTCCAATAATTAGTTTTAATAATTTATTCTTCATAAAACACAAGTAACATGACTAAATATTTACTTAATAATACTCGAAATACAATAAGAAATTCTAGCATAGGATTGAATAATCGCCATAGATTTTTTAAATCAATTATTTTAAGTATCTTCATTTTTGTGGGGATCATTGGGAGTGTTTGGGGGCAGGTTGCGTTAATACCGACAAGCGATGGCGGCTTTGAAAATGCAACATCAGCATTTTCAAACAATGGATGGACAGCTGTTGGGACAAGCGCTAGAACCTGGAGAGTTGGTGCCTTTGGCGGGTTTGCAACAGGAACAAAAGCTGCCTATTGGGGTACTACAACTGCCTATGGAGGGAGTGCAGCATCTGCTGTTGGTCATTTTTATAGAGATATTGCAATACCAGCCGGAGCAACAAATGTATTTTTAAATTATAAATTAAAGTACCCAATTGTAGATAACACATATGATTACTTTTACGTATTTACTACTACTACATCAAATACTCCTGTAAATGGGACAATTCCAACTACAGGTTATACAACTAGATTTATAAATTCAGCAACAACTTATGCTGCTTTTACAGCAATGCCACAAGTTAATCTTACTGCTCTTGCTGGCACAACTATTAGGTTGGTATTTACATTTAAATCCGACGCATGGTCTCCCCATTCTGCACCTGCTGTGGATGATATTACATTAACTTATATTTCAGGTGCTAGCTGTTCAGGAACTCCTAACGCCGGAACTTCAGCAATAAATGCTGCCTCTGGATGTTCCGGCAGTCCTTTCACTTTAAGTGCTTCGGGGATTAGTTCGGGCTCTGGAATTACTTACCAATGGCAATCAGGACCAAGTGCAGCAGGTCCATGGTCGAATATTACTGGTGCTACAAATGCTACCCTTACTACTTCTACTACGACTACCACATTTTATAAATTGGTAACCACTTGTACCTTGAGTAGTTTAGCCAATAGTTCAAATGCTGTATCTTATACTGTTGTAGGCTGTTGTACCAATACGCTGCAATGTTATGATTCCTATGGTGACGGATGGAATGGTGGTTCTGTAAATTTAATTGTAGGTGGTGCTTTGTATGGTAATTATACTATCGGGAGTGGTTATGGTCCAACTACGGTAAATTTTAATACTTTTTCAGGTCAAACAATTCAAGTTGTTCTTGCGGCAGGAGGAGCTTATCCTACGGAGATGTATTTTAATGTGTTAAATGGTGCAGGTACTCCTATGGTTTCCAACTGGTATCCAAATTCTAGTGGTACATGGAATGGAACTGCAAATTGCCCGCTTCCACCTACAATTTCATCAATATCTCCCGCTACAGCGTGTGGCACAGGAGTTTCAGTTGTAATCACAGGGACAAATTTTACAGGCGCAACAGCAGTACAAATTAACGGTGTTGCAGTTACCTCTTATGTTGTTAATTCCAATACACAAATTACGGCTATAACTTCACCAAGTAATACTTCTGGACTAGTGACAGTTGTTAATACTGTAGGAACAGCAACAAGTGCTAGTTCAATAAGTATTTATCCATTACCTATTATAACGACGCAACCGGGAACTCCAGTTGCTTTTTGTGGTGGAGCAGGCACCTCCACTTTAAGTGTTACGGCAACAGGAGGTGTTTCCTACCAATGGCAAAAAAATGGTGTTAACATTTCAGGAGCGCCGTATTCAAATTTTACAACAAGCACTTTAACGATAACAAATCCTTCTACCGCTGAAAATGGCGCGTCAATTACATGCATTATTACAGGGGCTGGTGGTTGTACTGTTACCTCTCTTGCGCAAATACTTTCAGTTGGATCTTCACCTTTGCTTCCTGCACCAGTTACTGCAACAAATAGTACTATTTGTCAAGGGCAATCATCTTTATTAAACGCAATATCTATAGGTAACTATATCAACTGGTATGATGCTCCGACAGGAGGTACCTTATTGACTACTTTACCAAGCGGAACAAATTATTCAGTGTCTCCTGGAGCAAATACCACTTATTATGCAGAAGCAGTATCAATAAATATTGGAACGCCAACAACACAAACATTTAGTTATACTGGAGGCGCTCAAACCTGGACTGTTCCTGCTGGAGTTACCAGTATTAGTGTTGATATGTCAGGTGCTAAAGGTGGTAATCAAAGTGCTTATGGTGGTGCTGGTGGTTCTGGTGGTAGATTACAATCCACCTACCCAGTAACACCTGGTCAAGTACTAAATCTATTTGTTGGTGGTGCTTCTACATCTACTATAGGTGGATACAATGGTGGCGGATCTGGTCCTACAGCATCAACAACCTATGGTGGTGGTGGTGGTGGTGCCTCAGATATTAGAATCGGAGGAACAGCTTTAGCCAATAGAATTTTAGTTGCCGGTGGTGGTGGTGGTGCCGGAACTGATTGTTTTTCTAATACAAATCCTGGAGGAGCCGGTGGCGGACTTGTTGGTGCTCATGGATGGGACTGTAATACACAAGGAACAACTTATGTTGGAAAAGGTGGTACACAGTCAGCCGGAGGAGCAACGGGTACTCTAAGTCCAGGAACTGCAGGTTCACTTGGTACGGGCGGTAATGGTTCTGCTACCTATGGCGGCGGCGGCGGTGGTGGTTACTTTGGTGGCGGCGGTGGCGCCTATGGCGGAGGCGGAGGCGGAAGTAGTTTTTCTGATCTAAACGCTTCATCAGTAACACATACTCAAGGATATATGGCCGGAAATGGTCAAATTTTAATTAGTTATACACCAATAATTGCTGGTTGTACCTCAACTTCACGTCAAGATGTTACCGTAACGGTTAACCCTGCACCAACAGCATCTGCTGGGCCTGCCTTATCTGGAATTTGTGCAGGGGGAACTTCTGCAGCAATGGGCGGTAGCGTTGGCGGTTCTGCTACAGGTGGAACCTGGAGTGGAGGTGCTGGAACATGGACTGATGCATCAAATCCAGCTACTGCGACCTATACTGCTGGATCTTCTGAGTCTGGTACCATTACACTTACATTATCTACTAGTGGTGGTGGATGTACCGCTGTAACAGTGACAAAATCTATAGTTATTAACGCTCTTCCAATAATAAGCGCGGGACCTGATGCTACTCTTTGTCCTAGTCAAACCGTAGTATTGGCTGGAACATCTAATGTTGCTGATTCTTATGTGTACACTTTAAATATGCTTGATTCATGGGGTGATGGTTGGGATGGCGCCTATTTAACAGCATTTATTAACGGTTCATCAATTGGAACCTATTCTGCATCAGGTTCTGGATCTACTGCAACTATTAATGTAAGCGCAGGACAAACCATTTCTTTTGCCTATACTTCTGCTGCATTTGAAAATGAACACTCTTATTCTATTTCCTTAAATGGTACTGTTGTTTATTCAACTGGAGCTTACCCTCCAACGGGTACTATATATACCAATAACAATCATCCCCAAACAGTTACTTATTCTTGGTCTCCAAGTACAGGATTAAGTTCCTCTACTGTATTAGCACCAACTTGTTCAGCTTCGACTACAACTACTTATGCCCTAACAGTTACGAGGAACGGTTGCGCTGTTACTGATAATGTTTTAATAACTGTAATTCCAGGAGCTGTTGCGGGGACCTTAAGTGGATCACAATCAACTTGTATTGGTTCAACTTCATCCTTTACGACAAATGGAGCTGCAGGCGGCACATGGTCTTCTTCCAATACATCAATAGCAACTGTTGATATTTCAACGGGTGTTATTACAGGAATTGCAGTAGGAACATCAACTATTACTTACACCGTAGCAGGTGTTAGTGGTTGTCCGAATGCAACAGCAACAAGATTAATAAATGTATATGCTTATCCAGCAATAAATGCAGGAACAGATGCAACCATTTGTCCAAGTTCATCGATAGGATTAACAGGAACATCCAATATGGCAGACTCTTATGTTTATACATTAAACATGAATGATGCATATGGTGATGGTTGGAATGGTGGTTATTTGACAGCATTTGTTAATGGTGCGTCAATTGGCACTTATTCAGCTACAGGCTACGGGTCTTCTGCTACCATCAATGTGAGTGCTGGACAAACAATTTATTTCACCTATTCACCGGGTTCATGGGAATATGAAAATTCTTACTCAATTTCTTTAAATGGTGCAGCTGTTTATTCAACTGGAACTAATCCTCCAACTGGCACAATATATACTAATAACAGTCATCCACAAACGATTACGTATGCATGGAGCCCAGGTACAGGTTTAAGTTCAACTTCAATTCTATCGCCTACCTATACAGCGACTACATCAACAGTTGCCACTTATACTTTGACAGTAACTGCAAACGGATGTGCTTCAACAGATCAAGTGACTATTACTGTTCAAGATTTGCTTCCGCCTACTTTAACATGTCCAAGTAATATCACTTTAAACTCGGCAACTGGAACTTGTGGTCAAACCGCAACATTTACGACACCTCTTGCAACAGATGATTGTTCTCCTAATGTACTTTCTGCCAATTTACTAGTAAATGGTAATGGTACAGCTGGATTAACAGGCTGGAATGTCACCCAAAACGGTGGTAATGGTTGGGCAAACAGTGGCGAAAATGCCTTAGGTGTTGGAACTTCATTTATTGGGTCATATGCCTGGTGTGTTAAAAATCAAGTAGTAGATTTAATTTCAAATGGATTTACATCTACTCAACTTGATTTGAGTCCACAAATTGCTGTGGGAGAATACTACAAAGCAAATGTTTGTTGTTCTGCTACTGATCAATATTTTTATACCGCTGAACTTTTAAATGCAGCTTTAGTTCCTATTGCAACCTATAATTTAGGGTCAATTGGATCGCCTGTCAATTCAACCGCAATTTGGCAACAAATTAATTATAGTTTTACTGGATATCCAACTGGTGTTAGATATGTTAGAATTACACATGGTTCTAAAGACAATGAATTTTGGGGTGGTCAATATGGAACAGTTATTAGTGAATCTTCTGTGAAAATATATACTCCGGGAACGATTACCGCTATTCAAACAGCAGGGTTGGCTTCGGGTTCTATCTTCCCAGTTGGAACTACAACCAATACATTTACTGCAACTGATCCAACTGGAAACGCAACATCATGTTCCTTTACAGTTACAGTAGTAGATAATGAGTTGCCAATTGCTAATTGTCAGAATATTACTGTTCCGTTAGACAATAGTGGATTAATTTCAATTACTGCAGCGCAAATAAATAATAATTCAACTGATAATTGTGGTATTGCTGCAATAACGGCTACTCCAACATCATTCAATTGTTCGAATTTAGGTCAAAATACTGTGGTAATGACCGTTATAGACGTTAATGGAAATATTTCCACTTGCAATTCAATTGTTACTATAGTTGACACACAAGCACCGGTTGCTAATTGTCAGAATGTTACCTTCCAATTAGACGCTTTGGGTACTTATACCGCAACTGGTGCTATGGTAAACAATGGGTCAATTGATAACTGTAGTATTTCTAGTTATACTTTAAATCAATCTATTTTCACTTGTGCTGATATTGGAACCAATCCATATACATTGACTGTAACCGATGGTAGTGGAAATACCAATACTTGTACAAGTATGATTACGATACAAGATGTGGTTGCGCCTACGGCTATTTGCCAAAACATTACAGCACAATTAGATGTATTGGGTCTTGTAAGTATAACTGCTGGACAAGTAAACAATGGATCAAACGATGCTTGTGGAATTGCGACAACTACAATTAACAATTCTAATTTTAATTGTTCAAATCTAGGCGCCAATACTGTTACTTTAACGGTTACAGATTTATATAATAATGTATCCACTTGCACCTCAACAGTAACTATTGCTGATACGGTAAGTCCATTATTTATAAGTACGCCAGCAAATATTACGAATACGGCTGTAACGAATATCTGTGGAAGAGTAATCTATTACAATGCGCCAACATTTGGTGACAACTGTACAGCGACTATGTCTCAAATTGATAATAGTGGATTAACATCAGGTGATATTTTCCCAGTAGGTGTAACCACTCAAACTTATGAAATTGTAGATCAATCTGGAAACAATACCTTGTATTCATTTACAATAACAATTGTTGATAATCAAAATCCAATTATCACTAATTGTCCTGCAAATATTAGTGTAAGTACCTCGCAAAATTCTTGTAATGCTGTAGTCAATTGGACTGCACCTGCAATTTCCGACAATTGCCCAGGGGTTCAATATACGGTAAGTAATGCTTCAGGAAGTACCTTCACTGCAGGTAGCACAACAGTTACTTATACTGCTACAGATGTATCAAATAATACAAGCACCTGTAGCTTTACGGTAACAGTTACTGATAATATTGCTCCTGTGGTTCCAACCTTAGCAACAGTAACTGGGTCTTGTTCTGTAACAGTGACTCCTCCAACAACAACAGATAACTGTTCTGGAGTTATTACCGGTACTGCTTCTACACCATTAAGTTATTCTATTCCAGGAACGAATGTGATTACTTGGACCTTTACTGATATTGCTGGAAACAGTTCGACTGCGAACCAAACCGTAATAGTACAAGACAATGTATTTCCAACGATTACAGCGCCTGCTGCTATAAGTACAACTACCAATACTGCTTGTTCGGCAACTGGTGTTGTTTTAGGTACACCTGTAACAGCTGATGATTGTGCTGTAATTTCTGTTACCAACAACGCGCCAGCAACTTTCAATTTAGGAACTACTACTGTTACTTGGACCGTAACAGATGCGAGTGGTAATGCTACCAATGCAACGCAACTTGTAACTGTTATTGATAATGTAAATCCAACCATCACCGCTCCTGCAGCGGTAAATGTTAATGCTAATAATGCTT
>JBIIWA010000022.1:0-19160 GCA_044339115.1 Crocinitomicaceae bacterium | reverse complement strand
TTTTTAGTGACTAAATCAATTTTTCTTCCCATCAATGCTTCTAATTTCTCTAAATATGAAAAGTAATTATCAGCATAGTCCAATAAGTGTAGATCATCTGAAAACTGAACCAAAAGATCAATGTCACTTTCTTCGTTCATTGTTTCTTTTGCAGCCGAACCAAATAAAGCTATTGAAGAAACGCGATGCATTTTACTCAATGCAATTATTTGATCAATCTTATCTTCTATTATTTTTATCATTTCAAGTCAAAAATACAAAATATGATTATTATATCGAATAAAATGAAAAAAGCGCCAACCAAAGGCAGACACTTGCATCAGAGTGGTTTCCACTGTCTTGTTCTCGATCCAATTTTTGGAAGATTTGGAGTTAATCACAAATATAATTTTCTATTAGTGTGTTAACTTCCTTTGGCGATTCATACATACAAAGATGCCCAGCATTTTTCACGACTTTGAAACTACAAGATTGTAATAAGTCATAATGATAATGACCATGCTTTTTGAGCGATGCTACACTGTTTAACTCTCCCCATGCTAGCATATGCCTAGGTACATGATCTTTTGGAAGATAATTCATAAGGTTAAATGTATGTACAGAAAACACCATGTTTACTCTCGAAGTTGTCTGAGTTGTTAATTTAAATTTCTCCACATAACGTTGGTACAATGAACTGTATTTATCCGCATTTTTCCCAAATAACATTTTCGGGAATCTTCGCTTCACGGGAGTTTTTGTGAATCCAAAAACCAGAATAGAACCAAAAAACAATTTGGATTTTGGCCTTGTATTTAAGTACGTGATATACCTTCTCATTGGTCGTAATCGAAAAATTAAATTTCCTGGACAAATATTAAAAATCAGAAGATGACTAACCATTTCTGGTCGGTTAATATTGTATTGAAGCGCCGCGGAACCACCAATGCAATTCCCCACAAGAATCACATTTTTTAAATCTTTTCGTTGAATGAATTCGCTAAGTGTTTCAGTTAAAAGGTTTAGGGATATTAATCCATCAGGCAAATCTGACTCGCCGAAGCCTGGCCAATCTAGAGCGAAAACATGGTAGTTCTCAGAGAAGTGCTTGACCTGATATTCCCAACTGTGCCAAAATCCGCCACCATTGTGTAAGAATAACATAGCTTGACCAGAACCAGCCTCAGCATAGTTGATGGCCAACCCCTTAATTTCTATTTTCTTTTCGATTGGATTCATTTGCAATAGTCATTCATAAAAGGTAGTTCGAACAAAACTTCTTTCAGCTCTTCGTCGTTTAACTCTTTGTAATTGTTCTCACTTTTGTGTTTCTTATTTGTCGTTTTCTTTCCCAAAAGTAGATTAGGGGATGTTCCTAAGAAATTCGAGATTAATTCTACTTCAGACGCATCCTGGGTTACCAACTTAATAAAATCAATCTTTAGATGTTGATCCGAAAAGTGAGCTTTCATATTCTTTTCCGCCATTTTGTACCATTCGATGAGTACATCCACTGTTTTTTTGTGTATTTCAGGTGGTACAGGACGAGAGGTAAACAATCCATAAAGATTCCTATTAAGTTCTAAAGTAGAAGGTAGTGTTTTAGCAGGAGACCGATTGATATTTAGAATCAGAGCATCTGGGTAAATGGTTGCTAACGATTCTATTTTGCACATCATTAGTGGGTTTTTGGATAGGTATTGCTTTTCCCCTTTACGATTGAATACAAAATTGTGTCGTTTTACATAGTTCGCATAGGAACGCATGATTCGCGCCTTTCGATTAGGCTTCAACTTATCATCAAAGAGAGCCAAATCGTCAAAGAAGGTTGAATCTGGGTAATAGAAATTTAAATAAAAAGAGGAGAGGCTCCACAATAGAACAGCCTCATCTTCCTCGGGTTGATTTAAACCAATAAGATGAATCTTTTTGAGTCTTCCAATTAGTTTGTTCTCGATAAATAGAATCAACTTTTTCGCAGGACTTCCAATCAATCGATCAATACGAAGTACGAAAAGACTGATGTGTTTTTGACAAATTGATGGAGCGAAAATAATCTCCCATAATTTGAAATAGGTGAAATTCTCACTTGCGGATAATGAATGAAAAAGGTAAGTAGTGGCTGATCTAGGTGCCGCAATTATAAATACCGGTCTTTTCGTTTTCTGCCAGAGGAAGTGCGGAAAGATAATATAATCTAAAAGAAGAAAGATATTGTTAATTACAAGAATAAATATAAAAAAAGGAATTAAAAATAAACACATAGCGATCCTCCGAAGGTTAAACCAACGCATGTTCTTAGGGTTGAGCGAGAACACTCTAAAAAGCATTTGGAAGAGAAGTTTTACAGTCATTTTACTTCTTTAAACTTCGAATTGGAATCAATTTTTTCGTTTTCTCATCCCATAAAGAGCATCTTAGATGATGAAACAATTCTTTTAAATAAATGGGTTCAATTTCTAAGTGTCGATTTGCATGTTCAGTTGCCTTATGCAAAAGGTATGAAGGTATTTTTGTGTTAAGGTGGTGAATGTGATGGCAGCCAACATTTCCGGAAACCCATCCCATAAATTTTCCTACAACAAGATGAGACGAACCGTGAATCGAAGCATGATATAAGTCCCAATCAGTGCCTTCTTCCCAAGATGTGTCTTCGTATTGATGCTGTAGATAGAAGAACACTGAAGCCAAAAAATTAAAGAAATATAGCGGAATCAAATAAACGAGGGTGAATGCTAGAAATAATTCATACGTATAGATAAAGTAGAGCAGAACTGCGTATAGAATATCATGAATAACAATTGAAGTAAATATCTTTATTCCTAGATGCGGCAGAGGTATACGCGGGGCGAGAATCCAAATAACGGGTGTGATAAATAGACGCATCACCATTGAACGAAAAATTCTATAAACAGCTCGCTTTACAATACTTGATTTCTTGTATTCTTCTACTGTCATTGTCCATAATTCGGGATTTCGTTTTCTCTCATTCAAATTCCCTACTTTTCCATGGTGTACATCGTGAATGTGGTTCCAAAGATTGCTTGGAATCATGGTGAAGAATCCGAGAATAGATCCGGCAACTTGATTGTACCTCCGATTGGTAAAAAAACTATAATGACCACAATCATGCTCAATAACGAAAAATCTACATAGTAGAAAACCGGATGGAGCACAAAACAAAAGGGACAACCATGGAGATGACGAATAGGTAATTGCCCCAGCAGTTACTGAAGCAAAAAGGGCAAGTAAAGTGAATAAATATATTCCGAACGATTTCTGATCATCAGAAACTTCGAATTTTCGGAGCGTTGTGATGACTTTATTTCTATTGTCCATACATGTAAAGTTCTTAAATTAATATTTTATTAAAACGCCTCCGATGGAAAATCCAGCGGAAGTTCCAGAAAGAAAGCAAAGATCACCACGTTTAATGTTGCCCGAGTCTATGCAGTCGGAAAGGGTAAGTGGAATTGATGCTGCAATACAATTTCCGTAGTTAGAGAGAGATTCCTTGACTTGATTCTCCTTAAATGAATACAATGATTTAAAGGTATGAAGTCCCAATTTTGATGCTTGGTGGGGTATAATTACGTCAATATCTTCAATATTTAAAGGGATGTCAGAAAAGAAAGCATCCATAAACAGTGGAATTTTCTTTTTTGCCAATCGAAGGAGTTTCATACCTTCCATTTTAAATGAATGCATTTCCTGATTATAAGGATGGTCTTTAAAGAAATTAACGTTTCCTCCTCCTTCAATGATTGTGAGATAAGTACCTTCAGAATACGTTTTTTGGTCTCCTTTGATATATAAGGACTCTGAATTCTCATCAAAGGTGACTATCGCCGCAGCTGCGGCATCACCAAACAAAGTCGTTGTTTCCCAATTGTCTGGATTCAAACCCTTCGAGGCAATTTCTGACGAGACGATCATAATTGTCCTGTATGAATCCTTCGCAAGCATACGAGATGCAAAGTCCAAAGCAGCGACAAAACTCAAACAAGTACTGTCGATATCAATTGCTGGACAATGAAAATCTTTTCCATTTTTCATTTCATTTTTTATTGAGCTCGCTTGATTCGGAATAACATAATCAAACGTTCCGCCAGCCGAAATCAGCAAATCAATGTCTTTTAAAGTCATATTAGCCTTTTCCAATGCTTTTTCAGCAGCACGTGCACCCATAAATCCATTCGATTCTTGCGTAACATGGTGTCTTGAACTTACGCCAGAATATTTTTCAGCCCATCCTCGAGGAATGCCGTAACGATCCTCAATTTCTGAAGACAAGATTTCTTTTGGGAGATAAGTTCCCATTGATACAATTCTAATTGGTTTTCCTGTAATCATTTCTAATACGTCTTAGTTTATTACCTTTTTCATGGTGTCTTACTTCTGATCTAATCAGTTTTACTCCATGAATTCCCCTTAAATTGAGTAATTCTACAATTGCTACAATTGCTTGCTCATAAATGTCAGCATTGTTATTTACAAATAGCTGGAGCTCATTTTTACCAGATTGGACCAGTGAATAATCACTAATTTGATCGTTGGACATTATTATTGCTCTTCTGAAAAAATCTGGGAAAATTTTAATCTGCTTCCCGTCCCTCGACTCAAAATATAAAACATCATCCGACCTACCTTCAATTTTTTCAATCCCCATCATTTTACTTCCACATTCACAGTTCTTCTTTTCGTGAATTATGTCATTAAGTTCGTAGCGAACTACTGGCTGTGTTGTTCTCAAGAGGTCAGTAATTACAGGATGAAACCTAGAATTATCATCGTCTATATACTTCTTTTCAATAATTAAAAAGTCTTCATTGAAATGGAGCGTTCCATATTTACAAGTTGTAGCAAGAAGTCCTTCCGTGCATTGATAAACCTGGTGAATCTTTTGTCCAAACACATTTTCTAAAAGGTTTGCATCTTCTGGATAAAGAACTTCTGCAACCGAAATTATCTTTTGCGGAGAAATTGAGATTTCTCCTTTTACTTTCTTCGCTGCCAATTCCAACAACATGCTTGGCTGAGCAACCAATATTGAAGGGTTTACTGATTCTAATCTCGCAACTTGATTTTCTATAGGTTCCAGGAGATCAAAAAATTCAAATTTCAAAACTTTCGACTTTACCGAATCGTATAAATTGCTATTCGCTCTTAAAAAAAAAGCCACAGTTCTTTGCTTTAATGAAAAACCAATTACCCGATCAAGGACACATGCCACCCATTGTGCACGCTCTGCTTCTGTTGCCAAAAAGATTCCTCGGTTCCCACTTGTTCCAGAAGACAAACCAATCGTTACATTCCCTATCATTGGAGTAAAGTCACGCGAATTCTCCGCTTTAATTGCGACTTCAAAAGCTTCTTCTCTACAGATTTTTTTGGTGTTAATTGAATCAAAATTTTCCATAAAAATGGATTTATTGATCATTGTATAGCCTTCCAATTTTTCATTTCTTCGAGCAAAATTTTCGTAAAACGGAGATTTTAGCAATTTTACATTCATCTTCTTCCATAGTTTTTCTTGAAGCTTTGAAACATCAGATTTGTGCAGCCACCTACGGAATTTTAGACCCATTAAATTTGATATGATTCTTAACTTAAAGTTCATCCATGTTTATTTTATTCGAAACTAGAGGGTCCGTACTTTCTTCGCAATGTGTCGGCACAATGACTACCGCAGGATTTAATTTGTGGTAGTCGTGTACAATTTTCAAACTGCTTTTGAAGTCTGACCAAGAATGGAAAAACAACTTCACAATTGGATTAGGTAGCGCCATTTCTTGGTATGATTTTTTCAACCAGCAAGCATCTGCGATTAGAAAGTAAGATTTTTTTTCTGTTTCAAGAAGAAGTCCAAATTGCCCAGCGGAATGTCCAGGAAGTGGAATCGCATACAATGAAGTGTCTCCAAAAAGATCGAACTTCGTACCTAAAATTGGATCGTGAATAGGGTGACAGATGTCTTCAATTACTCTTGTTCTTTCTTTTAGATTGTTAGGAAGAAGATCTTTCAAAATCCCTTTAGAAAAAGCGATTGCTCTTGGTATTTTTTCAACCTGTTTCAATGCCGCACGTGATGAATAAATTTTAGCTTCTGGAAAATCCAATAACCCAGCAACGTGATCTGCATGAAAGTGAGTAATGAAAATATGCTTGATATCTGATGGGTCAATATTGTTCCTCTTAAGTTGAGCTATAACTTCGTCATTCGAATCAATAACCACCTTGGTCATTTTTGAATAAATTTTATTTGGGTAGAATTTAGTGGCTTCGAAAAATCGTTCCGTATATCCAGTATCGTATAATATCCAGCCTTTTTCTGCATGATGAATCAGGCCCCAAAGAGCATGGAATTTTATTTTTTCTTTATGTCCACCTTTGATTGCATGATTTTCATCCGCGAAACAATGTCCGGCATAATTCAAGTGTAGTTTAACTTTCTTCATTTGCCATATACCATTTTACAAATTCTACAATAGCTTCTTCAGTGCTTACTTTTGGTTCGTATCCCAACAGCTCTTTTGCTTTTGAAATATCCATTGTAAGCGACTTTGCCAAAGTGCCAACCCCATATTTTGTCAGAGCAGGTTCCTTCATGTTTGTCGCTCTAGATTTCAATTCCATTAGTTGAGCAACAAATTTAACCACCACAAATGGAACTTTCTTCGTTGGCGGTTCTTTGTCCAATTGTCTCAAGACATCTGCAATAGAATCCCAAAGTTTCACTGGCGCTCCATTGGTTATGTTATACGTATTATTGATTGCATGCTGATTTGCGTTCAGTGATAAAACAATAGCATCGGCTACGTTTGCTACAGATGTTAAGTCGGCTGTATTTTCGCCATCGCCAATAATTTTAAGTCGACCTGCATCGTATGCTCGGATGAGTCGGGGCATGATAACTGTATCACCACGACCCGTTAAAGCGCGCGGTCTCAGAATGACATATGGAATTCCTGATTTTTCCAGTATTATTTCAGCGTCACGTTTTGTGCGTGCATATTCATTAATAAATTTAGCAGGAAGAGGATCAGATTCTTTAATATTGAATTTATCTTTTAACTCAAAATACATGCTAGGTGTAGAAATGAAAACATATTTCTGAATTGAATAACGTTTTGCTGAAGCGATTAAATTTTGCTGTGAAAGCACATTCGCGTTCACAAATTCTTCGTTTTTCCCCCATGGCGATGACAGAGCAGCTGCATGAATTATGTGATCAACTTCTTTTACGATTCCATCAACAAATTCTCTGTTTACGAGATCTCCAAGTCTGTATTCTACTTTTGGGTGATCAATTTGATGCGATTTTTTAAGCGTGCGACCTGTAGCAATAATCTTCTCAATTTCTGCTTGTTCTATGAGTTTTTCTAGGGTTCGATAGCCCAAAAAACCTGTTGCTCCAGTTAATAGTATTTTCATTTTAACTACTTAAAATCAATCATTTAAGAAAAGGTGCTAAATTAAGTTGATTTGCTTGTGTATTATTGAATCCTTTATTTTTTTATTAAAAATGATACGTTAGTAGAATTCTAAATTTGTAGTAATTATAACGTTTATATAAATTTTGGACTTCTTGAGCATTTACTAAATTATATTCTCCATCGCCAATTCTTTGATAAACCTTAGGAACTACTGTTGAAATACCTTGTTCTTGGAGTCTAGATGCGTATCCTGTCTCTACAGTAGCTGTCAATCGTTTACTAAAATTGAAATCAAGACCCAATAGGAGTTCAAAATTGAAATAATTTCTCTCACCTACTTTCTCTACTATTGATTCTGTAGTAGTATTCCAGTAGGTGTTCCATGTGTAGCTATAAATTCCTGTTGATGGATTGTATTGGGTATAAGAGCTTCCTGAGGTATCTGATTGGACATAATAATCATTACCGTAATCTTTATAAATACCAAAGTTAACAGCTCCGCTCAAGTATGGAGCAATGAATTTTTTAGACTTACCAATTGGATAATACTTAGGGTTGACTCCAATTTGAACAATGATATCTTCTGGTATAACACCGTAAGGGTCACTGAAACCAGGTCCAGTTGAATAATTAAGATATTGTGAATCGAAGTAAGGTTGAGAGTCATAAGGTCGTCTATTTCTTGGGATTCCTATTGATATCGGAGCTTTAATTGAAAAGAAGTTATTGAATCTATATTCTGGTTCTATGGTAACTCGACCGCCTGCCAAATCAAGTGGAATCAGAGCTGTAAGGTTTGTTGATACCGAAAATTGACCGTAATTATACTTATGTATTCTACTTCTTTTGATATTAAATTCGCCTATACTGTTGCTGATTGAAGCAGTATTCACAAAAGGATCAGAGCTTCCTTCCAATTTCGAATGAAGAACTATTTTATCAAAATTCAAGAGGTTTGAATAAATAGTATCGTTTGAACTGATAAATACAATCAGATTTGACTCTTTTTTCAAACTTAGAATTTTAACCGCTTCTACCTTTCCTGTACTGTGAACTAAGGTGTCTTGAGCCATCAATTGAAGGCTAAATAAAACCAATAAAGTAGTAATTAGATTTTTCATTTATTTTAGGTTTATAGCGTAATTCAAAAGCACCTGATTGAAAAGGCGCTCAGAATATGCTGACATTCCGGCATCTTTATTAATTTTCGCTAATTCTTTACTATTTAATTTCCCCTTGTAAACATCTTGAGGAATGTAATGTCCTTTACTGTGCAAGAATATAGTTCTATTTGCTGCGGCAGGTTTAAGACCAGTGAACATAACGTTTGTAGAATCACCTGTTCTTAGATGCACCATATATAAATCATCGTCATTTGATAATGCAGCTTGATCGTTTGAATTTGTTCCAGACGCCGAAGTAGGAGAGAGGTGCTGCACATCAAGTTCAGTCGTTGGAGTAAAGTCAATATTAACGTAGTCTAAATTCCAGAACATAAATCCAGAACGAATTCGAACTTCAATTTGCTCTCCTTCCAATAATGATGCATCAATTGGTACAACTAATGAATTGTAATTCACTTCACCTATCAAGTCGATAGTTTCAATATCAATCCATTGATCCCCTTTTTTAACAGAAACAACCATTGGAATTCCTGTTTTCTTCAAGCTAGCCATTACTTCTTCTCTCGATTTCTTGTGATTTTTCTTCGACCAGTTGTCGTAGTATTTCCCAAACAGTTTAGAGAATTCTTTGTACACAAATCCACTCCACATAGTATTCTTAGCCTTCAATATCAATTTAGCATTGGAAGCATCTTCCGGCTTGTTGAATGTTGCATAAACGTTTTTGTAATCAGATTCTCCGTTGTTGTCAAAGGAATGACCTAAATCGTCATTGTACGCTAGGATATTCGATAAATCAGCTCCGTTGTCATCAAGAATTTTTGTTGGTTGAATTTGATTTTTTAATGCGTAAATTATTCCATTTTGATCAGTTACTACATCAACATCGCTATTATGATTCACGACTATTAATTCAAGCAAGTTTGTGTAATGAAACTCATTGTTTTCATTTTTTATAATCATGCTATAGTATTCTGATTTAGGATTGTAATCAGGCATTCCTTTATAATCATCTCGCTCCATGTTTTCAGAAGTCGCACCTGTAAATAATGTGTTGTTAAAATGATACGCAGAACCATCAAAAGTATACGCGTGAGGGCAGTTACAGGCAACCACAAGGAAAATCGCAATAGCACCTGCAGAAATTAATGTCGCAGTTCCAGCTCTAGATAAAGTTGTTAATGCTCTGTTCTTTTTCATTACATCAATCTTAGTAATGTCCGATGTTTTGAAAGTCACCGAATTATCACTTTTCTTAAATTGTTCAACATGCAAATGCAATTGACTGATAAATTGCGTGTTGTCTTTCTCTACGCGATAATTATTATCTTCAACAGCTTTACGGTAGTACTCTGCTGCTTTAGGTGTCATTTTAGATAATTTCCCAGTTACTGTTTCGGTGGTTATCAAGGCTTCATCAAGCTGCCAAAAATTATCACCAAGGTGCACAATAATATAGTTTGCATGATTTTTAGCAATAACTTCAGCTAAAGTTGATTCGTCTATATTAGCCGTCCTTATTTTGTAGTAACTACAACTTTGAAGTAGACTTATTATAAGTACTACCGCTATTGATTTATTGAAAAGAGAGTGTTTAATCATGTTGAATTGGTTGAAAGTGGTTTTAATTTAAATTTTCGAAAGCACCGCAGCCTTCATTTCGCATTTCATGAATGGAGGATTCTCGTTCGTCTTCATCTAGAATGTGTGTTTTTTTATTTCTGCAGAATGGGCATGAGCTCATGTATCCGTCAGTGTCAATATACAGGTATTTAGCTCCAGCGCCTGGACATCCTGTTTTTCGCTGGTGGTATCCAGGATAAAGGACGATAGGGAGGTGCCGGTATTTTGGATCTTCATTTGCATCAAGAAAGAAGCGTTCGGCAATTTCTATATGCTCATTTTGAAGATGGATATCTTTCATAGCGTAATTGCCAACCGCTCTTGGTTCGATCATTTGTACAAAAGATGCGCCTATTTCACCTGCGAACTCCAGATAACGCTGTAAATTTTCTTTTGTAATAAAGTCTTTAGTTATACAAGGTGATAAATTTATAACCAATCCTGCTTCTCGAGCATTCTTTGCGGCATCTATTGCCCATTGGAAAGCTTTGTCATTTCGGCGAAATTTATTGTGTTTATCTGGATCGTGATGATCCAGACTAATGCTTACGCCTGTTAGACCAGCCATTTTTAGTCTAATCGCATTTTCAGATGTGAAATTGAATCCAGATGTACTAATCCAGAAGTCTGAAGTTTTTTGTGCAGATTCTAGCAATTCAACTAGGTCATTCACTTTTGCCATTGGATCACCTCCGCCATATTGTATCATTGGTATTCCGGCATCCTGTACTTTTTTTAAGATTTTTTTATGATCTTCAAGTGTAAGCGTATCTCGTTTATTCAATTCTTCAGCCTCGTAGCAATGTTCGCAATTCAAGGGGCATTTCTTTGTCAAAGCGATAAGAACAATGTTCAGTTGCTCCAAATTACTTACGTTATCGTTCAACGCAGTTCGAGCTTCTATATCAATTAATCGATTAAAATGCTTGGCCGGCCATCCATTGTTGTTTGGAGAAATAAATGTCCGACCGTCAACGTAAGCAACCTTTTTATAGCCGTTCTCAACATTATACCTATTCTTCAGTTCTTTAACTCTACGAACGATTTTTATAAATTTACCAGGGGTTTTGTATTTCCGAAGAACGAACATTGAGACACTCATCCACATTCGGAACAAGGTCCAATTTTTCCTAGTGCCAGAAATAATTCTTGGGTAATTTATTGTTGTGTGGTTATTTAATGTGGTTCTAGTTTGCACGGCAATTAATTAAATTAAATCTCCATAATGAAATAAAGATAGTATTAGTTTGATTTTTACAAGAATAGGAATAATTACCCTAATTGAGTTACTGATATGCACAAGTATGAAATTATGATTTGCGAATTTCGCAATAGTGAATTGTTTACGTACAATTTCACCATAATCAATATTTAGGTAATTAAAATAAAAAAAATCTCCAACTTTAGTTGAGGATTTAAAAGAAGTTACAGAATGGGAGTAAAAAATAATTCATAGCAAAGAGTGAGAATGAATGCGAAGTAAAACAGAGTGGAGATTCAGCGCTCTCGCACTTCACTCTCACTCTGTTTTAGTGGAGTCGGAGGGGTTAGCTGCGCTGAACCCTCATGACTAACGTGCAGTGGATCTAAAAGCTACATCGCAAGGCGATTTTGTCTTTTTTTGTTTTCCCATATTTGAGGACTAGTCCTCATTTGTTTTCACAAAAAAAGCCACTCCTATGGAGTAGCTTTTTGATCAGAGTGGAGTCGGAGGGGTTCGAACCTATTAGTATAAAAATACTTAAAACCTTGTATTACAATACAATATGTAATACTCTTGTGATATATATAAAGTTTTTAATTATATTTGTTTTAACAAATGTTTTAACAAATGACTAATTCAACAACGGTAATCCCTGTCCTGTGGTCTCGAAAGGATAAAAATGGTCTATTCCCCATAAAAATTCGGGTTACAACAAATCGTAAAAGCACGTATCAAAATATCGGTTGGTCAATCAAAAAAAATGAATGGACAGACTATAAAAAACAAGTTAAATCAATTCATGAGGATTATGAAGAAATCAATGAATTGATCATAAAAGTGGTAGATGAACTCGAGTCGAAAGTTCAACAAATCATACCTGTTAAGAATCAGAAGAAGAATTTTATGGATTATCTTCAACTCAAGATAGATCAGAAGAAGGAGGGGAGTAAGTATTTCTCTTCAAAACGGTATGGATCGTTATTCTTTCACTTATTGAAATTTTCGAATTCATCACCCATTTATTTCACTGATATTGATAAAGAATTTGTTATTCGATTCAAATCTTATTTAGAGAAGAATATCAAATCTCGAAACGATAAGAATGAAGCCTCTATCAATACGGTTATTAATTATTTAAAGGTTTTTAAAACCATTCTCAATCACGCAATTAACGATGAGGTGATCAAAGGTGTTAATCCTATTCCAAGTTATTTGATTCCATCAAAAAAGAAAGTCAAGAAAGTCCCGTTATCAAATAGTCAGATTTGGCTACTTAACGAACTAAGACCAGAAAATGAACTTATGACAAAAGGCATGATAGATGCCATCAATACATTTATGTTCAGTTTCTGGTCTCGAGGATTAAGGATTAGTGATGTACTTCAGCTTAGGTATAAAAACTTTACTGGTGAGTACTTCAAGATTGTCATGGAGAAAACAGATGAGGTTGTGAATGTCCCTCTTACATTGAACAACATTGAAAGAATAATTCCATATTTAGTCGGACATCAACAATTCTTTGACTGGGAAAATCGCAAATATCTACGTTGGTCTAATCAAGAAATTAAAGAGGATAAATACTTCAATTATACCAGTGATAGCAGCGAACTTTTAGATTTGCATACCTCCTACATGATATACAAGTTTAGGTTGAAAGAACTTTTAATGGATAGGGTTGGCGAGTATAATAATGAAGTATCAAAAAAAAATAGAAAAAGCACTTATTTTCATCAGGAATTTAAATATGACTCTAAAGAGATGTTACGTTTTTTTAAGAATTCGGGTGATATGGAGGAGAAATTTTCATATGACGAATACATGATGCATCGTGAAATTTATCTAGAATTCTGTAAAATCTATTTTAAGAAACTTTGTAAAAAAAAAGAAATTAAAAACCAATTTGTTTTCCCATTTTTGAGAGGTTCAGAAGATTTACGAGGTTTCAAGATGGGAGATAGAATAAGTGCTGTTACGGCATTAATAAACAAGAATCTTTACAAGGTTTCAGAAAGATTTGAATTACCTAAATTCACTACCCACTTTGCAAGACATTCATTTACCTCTGCATCTAAAATGATGGGAGTTGATATCTACGACCTCAGGAACTGGTTAGGACATACTTCTGTTAAAAACACGGAAATTTATGTTAACACCATTGAAGATCCGAAAGATGATTCACATTCGTTGAAGCTATATGACTTGTTGAATTCTTAAAAAACACGATCTCCTCCTCAACGCGAACACCCTTTTCTAAATGTTTCTTGGGCTCAATTAAGCCAAAACCTCATCGACCTCATATTTATTGGTATGATAGGAAGTGATTTAATTAGGGATTTGAACATCAAGCGGACATTCATGGCTGTAGACAAGGTCAAGGAATACCCGATAGAGTTGATGAAGATCTCCGTAAAATGTAATATTGAAGACTGTGACTACAAGGACATGACTAAGTCTCAGTACAAGGAAATGATCAAGCAATTTGTAATGATTTTGAAAGAGACATTTAATCATAAAATGGATATGATCTTTCAAATTGGTGTCTCCCCCGAATACCGTATAGACGCTAATTGGTCAACGCCTATTTTCAATTTCCGCTTTTTTGTTCTTGGTTATGGAATCATGGAATTTGAAAATAGGATACTGAAAGAGTCGAGTAGAATCGCTAATGTAGTAGGGGGGGACACCAGTGTTTGTATTAAGGGAATCCACAATAGAGAGGATTTATTTTTTGAATTGTATCCTACTACAATGCTCGATGAGGTTTTAAACCTTTTGATGAACATGGATATTCAAACCATTCTTCCCGAAGATTTACTTCAGATCATGTTTGAACCAATAAACCTTAAGAATCCATCGGATTTTGTGAGTTACTATCTCAAATAATTGTTCCTTATGTATCCATTTTTGCTGGAAAACAGGGATAGTAGAAATTTTATTTCTGATAACCCTGCTTGGTTTGTATTTGATGTGAGAATAAAACTCAAGCCTTTTTTGATGAGGTTTAAAACTATATCATCCTATTATCGAATGTTGTCTCAATCTGAGTATTCTTTGGGTAGATTGAGTAATAGATCCTTTTTTAAGAGTCGATTTTCTCATGGTTGGTATCGGGTAGTGATTGACAAGGAAGTTATACGACTTGTATTTGTCTTGAAAGTAAAAAAGTTGGAGAGAAAAGACCAGGATATCTTTCAACTCATATGGAGATCCAAACGATTGATTAACTCACCTGTTTTGATTTATCCATTAAATGAACTCTCCAACACAGATAAAATGCTTTTGATGAATAATGCCCGTGTTGGAGGATTCAAGAAGATACTTGGAAACAGAAATTAAGGATTACATATAATGCAACAAGTGAACGATGATGATCCCTTTTCGCATTCTATTTTGATCTATCAACTCAAAAAGGTTTTGAAGCGTAGATTCCAAATCTTTCTCCATTTGTTCGGGAGTTTTCCAGTCCTTAAAATCAAACGTCAACACATAATTGTAAGAATTAAAATCAGGGAAATCTCCAAATACAACTCCATCGATACTAATGGCTTTGTATTCATTTGGGTCGTCTGGCTTTTCGTTCTTCACGAACGCTTCAAAGTTCCTATTCACTTCATGTTTTGCTCGGTTGATAAAATCTTGTCTAGAATCATACCTGGACTCGACTAATTGATGAACTACCTTCATTGATTCTCTTTCATTTTCTATATTCATTTTTATATCTTTCATATCCAATAAATAGGTGAAAGGAATTGAATAGTCAAGTGACTAGGATTTAGTAAAATACTTTTTACATTTGTTTAAAATTAATCTAAAACGGAACCGAATATGATTACTTTCCTAATGCTTTCAGTGATCCCGCTTGTCTTTGTAGCGATGTATTTTATCCAAAAGAGCAATAAGTCTTTGCACTTATTGGTTGTGGGAGTTGCGGTTGCTTGGTTATTTGTGAACCATTTTTATCAAAATGAACGTAATCAAGACAGTTTTGTTGTTCTTTTGAGCTTGATTTATTTTGGAAATGTGTGGAAGGAATATAGAAAAGCTTCTTAGTGATTTCAATTTAACAATCAAAAATAAAAACTAATTTCCTGAGGTTACTTCAACTCACCTAATCATTAATCCTCACCTAAAATCTCAAACAATAATAAATACCAAATTTTGAGAGTTATATATCCTTCCATTATTATCATTTACTCCTTTGATGATATTGAATCACTAGCGTAGACTTACTTATCCGATCTTGATCTTCATCAATGTTTAGAGATGAATCAAAATCACGAATAAGCTTCCTTACCTGTGAAATCAAATCCCTAACATCTGTCAGGTTTGAAATCTCAAATTCGTGAATAATCGCTGAAAGAAAAGGAGGAATGAGATCACCACAATAAACATGTCTAGTTTCGCAAAGTTCAAAGAATTCTTCTGTCAGAGTTGGGTTTTTCAGTGAACCAATTTTACTTTTGTATACATCCAAAAATGATAGATTTCGCTTGATGAATTCTTTTTTACTATTGTAGTTGTCAATACAGAATTGGTAGGTGATTTGTCCCTTCATATTAATAAATAGTAGGTCTAATATAATTTTAAACCAAATTTTAATATTTCTTTATAAGCTAACGACCTTCTTCACCTTAGTAATCGTATTCACGTGAACACCGACAATCTTTGAGATTTCAGAAGCTTTGTAACCTTTCTTGAGGTATTCAATCGTTTTTGCGATTTTAGGTTTTTGAATCCATTTTTGGATATCTGACTTTGCACCTTTTCGACGGCCTTTGTATACTCCTCTGAGTTTAGCCAATTCAATTCCCTCTTTCTGGTTCTCACGGATGCGACTTCGTTCCATCTCGGCAACAGTTCCAAGAATCGATATCATCATTTTAGAAATGGCGTTTTCCTTTCCTTTGTCGTCGATGGTTCTTAAACCTTGTTGAATGAAAATCATTGGGATGAGGTTATCATTCATAAAACGGATCACGGATAAGATATCCAATAAGTCACGACCACATCTATCAATCGAGTGGCAAGATATGGACTCAACCATACCTTTTTCAATGAGAGTCAAAATCTTCTTTCCTCCTTCACGTTGAAAAAATGGGATAGCACCTGAACACTTATCTTCAATTACCAAGTCAAATTCTTTTTGATCGTTCTTCTGGCGATCTGTCTTCTGATCAAAGGTCGAAACCCTAACATATAACACCTTCATAAATCACAATTTTAGTTGAAAGTCGAAAGACTCTAAATATGTAACTTATTATTGGTAAAAGGCTACGTTTTATAATGATTTATTGAATAAAAAGAATCACCATTTAAGGTATACTCTATAAAACGGAGGTGATGAAGAGGAGAATTAGTTAATTCAACCTGTCATAATATACCCCCCTTATTTATGACAGGGATAATTTAAATTTAGGTTTATTGTTTTGTATATACGTTTTGCAGTAGGCGATGTGGCGCTTTCTTTCGAGTATGTTTGTGCGCCATATTGCTTACTGAGTGTTATGGGTATTGTTTATTCAAAGTGAATGTATGTTTTAATTCTCATTTTTTGGTTGCAATTTTTTCCGTTTGTAATTGCAGGAGTCCATTTTTCTAATTTTGAAACATCATCAACCAAAATATAACAACTTTGTCCATTAATCACACATTCTAAGTTATACTCTGCCACCGTTCCGTCGCTAAGAATAATGATATTGTAATAAAACGCACTACTGGGGTCAAAACAATCTGGCAATTCATTTTGACGATTATCCAGAAGAACATTTAGTAATTCATGTATTTTAAATGGTGGTTGTGCTTCTTCATCAGGATAATTGCAAAATATCAACGAATCAACTTCTTGTGCGCTTCCTATTAAAGGAAAAATTACAAAACAAATTATATTAATTAAGTGTCTCATACGTTGTTTGTAATTACCCATATCGGTTTGCTGCTTGGCGCTCGACCCGCCGATTTAATAGATTCGTCTCTACGAAGATAAAGTTATTTTTTTTCAAATTAGTTTTGTTTCGAAGTGAGATTGAAGGGTTGGCACTTGCTTGCTGTTAGTGTATGTTAATTAATTGTCAATGAAAATTAGTTTTATTGTTTCCTCACAAAGTGTTGTTTCGATATGCATGTAATATTCACCAGTTTGCAAGTTGTATGTATTACAATCAATGTGTACTGATGATGCGTCCACCCATGTTTTTATAACTTTTCCATTGGCATCGTATAATCTAATTGAATTAGGAGTGGTCAGTGTTCCTGAACTTTTCCATGAATCAATAGTTGGATTTGGATAAATAACTCCATCTTCTAAAAAAATGACATTAATTATATCACTACTACTATGGCAACCATAATTGTCTGTTGCTACAACATAATATAATCCCGATTCTTTGAAATATCTCAATTCACCAACTGCATTATCAGACCATTGATAATTCAGTTTAGAATTAAAATCTGGAATAAAATAATTTTCGGATCTACATATTAGTATCGAAGAATCCAAATCCACATTCTGATATATTGGATTGACTACAATTCCAGCTAAGCTTAACGTGTCCGATCCACAATTACTTTCAGTAATTAATGACATATTGTATATACCAGATTGTGTAAAATTAAAGATAGCACTATCTGAATGAACTTGTAAAGGAATCCCTCCTGAACATTCCCATTGCCAATTAAAGATTGAATCTATCTTATTTTCAATAAAAATTACAGTATCACCCTGACATATTGTATTTTCTTCTATAATTATTTGGTTATCTACAATCTGTATCAGGCTAAGGTCATCCAAATTGAAATACGCAGAATGAATTCCTCCTCCACTTGTTTGTGGAGCTATACATGAAGCACTAAACATAGTATCAGAACAAACAGGTCCAATTGCAACTTTATCATAATTATCCAAAGCAACAAAATCGAAAGTAAACGTTGTGTATTCTTTGATTTTTACTGAATCACATCGTAAAGAAATTGTTGGATTCATAGACCAACAACCACAAGAGTTGTTTCCAAAGTTTGGAGGACTTCCTTTATAAAAATTAAAACCAAAACTAAGGCATCCACTACCATAACCTGTTGCATTAGTCCCAATACAAGTCTCAATCATTAATTTAAATGATAAACGATAAGTTTTACATTTTTTCATTGGTTCAATTAGATTCGTCTGAATTGACTCACGTTGAAGCTCACCGTTACAATAAAGATCATTAGGCCATCCAATCATACCAACAACACCCGTTCCTGATGCAGGGGTGCCATATTCCGGGTTTTGGCCATAAAAACTACAGTTAAAATAATCTGGACTCCCCGCAATATTATTCCAGTCAGTGCAATAGCCAGTAATAATTCCGCTGTAGGATGTAGGACAATCATTGAATTCTTCAAAACCAGGGTTTGGAAATAAATTTTGACTGTTTACACCTAAGGCTTGAATACAGACCAAGTAAATTACAAGAAGTTGTTTATTCATATATTGTGAAAACGAATCCTCAAGTTTTTTATTTAATAATTCAATACCCACTAACTTGCCCATAACGGTTTGGGGCTATGCGAAGGCTGGGATTAGAAGTACGAATGTTCAAATTTAGCACAATGTTCATTAGTATTCCAAAATGTTCAAATTAGCACTGAAGCCCAGCTTTTGCAAAACCCATGTTGGTGGCTGGTATTTTTTAATCTTTGTTTTTCTTGTCTTTTTTATGTCTCTTTTCTTGGTCTTTATTTATTTTGTTCATTACTTCTGTTGTAATTGCAACTAATTCGTCTGTCTGACAATTCCATATTGAAATGTAGTTTTTT
>JBIIWA010000012.1:0-106623 GCA_044339115.1 Crocinitomicaceae bacterium | reverse complement strand
CTGAAAGCTCTTGCAGCATCCGCAATTGCAATTTCATAATTAAAATCCTTTAGCGCTGATTCTCCATGAAGAACAAGTAAGTTAACACTGTCTGGATACTTTAGAAGCAAACTGTCTAAGGAAAGATTTGCATCCATCTTATTTGTAGCCTTTTCTCCGCAAGAAGTGAGCACAAACAAAACAATAATTAAAAGACTAAAAATAACTTTCATAAAACAAAGGTAAGTATTTTGTATTGGATGGTTTATTCGTAACTTTGTAGAAAATAAATCTTAGATGAAAAAAACTATTGTTTTTCTATTTTTTAGTGCTTTTATTCTTTTACAAAACCTATTTGCACAAGGTTGTTCTCAATGTAAAATGATGGCTGAACAGGGTTCAGAATTAGAGGAGGGTGCTTTTGGAAAAAACATCAATTCTGGAATTCTTTATTTAATGATTATTCCTTATTTAATTCTGATGTTTCTTTTCAGAAAACAATTAATTTCTTTGGCCAAGCAATATTTGTTCAAGAAGAAAACTGCCTAATCCCAAATTACCGAAACTTTTCCTTGTGATGTCCCGCTTTCCAAAAAAGCATGTGCTTCCTGCATACTATCTTGCTTAAATTGCTTTCCAAGCAATGGATGAAGTTTGCCTTGCAAATACAATTGATACACTTCTTTTAAACAAGTAGCTATTATTTCTGGTTTCACATCGGCTATTTTTAACATGTTAACCCCTATAATACTTTTGGAGCGCATCATAAGTCCAATGGGTAAAAACATCATCATTTTTCTAACAAAATTCAACTTAGAGAATATTCCAAATTTCCCTGAAACCATTTCTGCTCCACCAAACAAAAATAAACGGCCCCCTGGACCTAACAAAGAAAGGTCTTTTTTGACAGTGGAGCCTGCAACAGCATTAAAACTTATATCTAAACAATCTCCGCGTAAAATTGAAAGCAATCTTTCTTCATAATTTTCAGTTTTATAATTTATGGCAAAGTCAGCACCCAAATCTAAAACTACATCTACCTTTTCAGCGGTTCCAACTTTTGCTATTACAATGGCCCCATTGTTTTTTGCCATTTGAACCAATAAAGAACCAACCCCTCCCGCTGCAGCGTGAACCAATACCTTATCCATCGGACGAATCTGTGAAATATAACTTGCCATATAATAGGCTGTTACCCCTTGAGTGCACAGTGCCAAAGCAATATGTGATTCTAAATCCCCTATCTCTAAGACACCAGTAACAATAGTGACAACATGTTTTGCATAAGCTCCAAATCTGGTAAACGCCAAAACTCTTTTTCCTAAAAGAGTAGTATCACATTCACTTCCAATCTGAATTACTTTTCCCACCACCTCATAACCAAGAACCGCTGGCAATGCTGGGGCTTCTTTATACATATTTCTTCTTGCCATTACGTCGGCATAATTCAATCCAAATCCTTCGGAATCAATTAATACCTCGTTAGACTTAAGGGCAGGTAAATCAACGGTTTTAAGTTGAAAAGCGTCTTCGGCATTTCCATATTTTGTAAGAACAAAAGCTTCTGTGGTCATTTTTTAACTTTTGAATTATTAATGAGTACAAATCTAAGACTTACAAAAACAGTATTTACTGGTTGTATGAATGAAGTTGAAGGACTAAGAAAATGATAACCTGCCATTGCGTGTAACTGCCATATTTTATAACCTATAGTTGGAGTGAACACCATTCGATTGTTAGTGAAATCGGAACGCACGCCTAATGAAGCACCCAAGGTAAAGCCAAGAGAATTCTTTTTGTACCAGGAACCAATATCGAATCCGAGAACCTCATTTTGATAATCATAAGAAAGTAAACTATTAATGGCAATAGTTGGTGCATTTTTAAATTTAAGCTGCTTCCATTGTTTTTCCGCACCCAATTCTATCCCAATAGATTGACCTTTTTCTACCCCAAAAACAGGTCCTGACCTAACAACATGTCGCTTTTTGACTTGAAATATTGATTCTTTTTTTTGAGCATGACACGGGGATGCAAGTATAAAAAGAAAAATAATTGCAGCTAATAGACTATTTATTTTTTTCATGAAGTTTTTTAATCTGTTGTTTATTGTAAATATCAATACCCAAAGAATCGGCCGTTTTTTGAGTTTCGATTATCTCATCAATCGACATTTCCTCTTCTTTTGACCATTCTTGCGCATCCATGATCTGCGTTAATCTGTCCTTATTAAAAGAGGGGAAGACCAACTTTCCAAAGTTAATAAACGAATAGAATAATATCGATTTATGTTTTACCTGTGACGTAATGAGTTTTTCTTCTTTGTCAAAAGACACTAAAATAAATAAAACAGAAATCATGATAAAGGTATATTTTAATGCACCCAAAGATGCACCGAGTATTTTATTAATGAGCGATAGCTTCGCAATTTTAACTAGACTTTCTAATGCACGGCCCCCAAAATAAATTGCTGCACCGACCACCAAGAAAATAACTAAGAAAGATACAATGGGTACAAATTGTGGTTGATCTTTAAGATTTTTATAAAAATGGCAAGAAAGTTCATTGGAAAATTTAAATGCCATATAAATGCCAACCAATAAAGCTAATAAAGTAAAAAGTGAAATAATTAAACCACTTTTATATCCTTTATATATTCCGAAGATAATTGGTACAATTATAATTAAGTCGAGATAATTCATGGAGCTAAAATAGGCAGAAAGATTTCAGTAAATATTTCAGGATAAATAATCAATAAACAAATGTATGTTGGTTGCTCTATTTTTTATATTCTTTGTAATTTTGATCCTATGTTAACACCCTACAACGACACCTATTTTATGAGACAAGCTTTGCAAGAAGCTAATAATGGAATGTTATTGGGAGAGGTTCCAGTTGGGGCCGTAATTATTTGCAATAATCAAATTATTGGTAAGGGGCATAATTTAACAGAGATGCTAAATGATGTGACGGCCCATGCTGAAATTCAAGCTATTACAGCAGCTACACAATATTTAGGTGGGAAATATTTGAAAGGCTGTACACTTTATGTAACATTAGAACCTTGTCCAATGTGTGCAGGAGCATTGTATTGGTCACAAATCGACAAGGTTATTTTTGGTGCTAGAGATACGAAAAGAGGAGCTTGTAAGCAAGAGCCCTCTTTATTTCACCCCAGCACCCTTGTCACGAATGGAGTTCTTGAAAGTGAATGTGCTGCGCTTTTAAAAAGTTTTTTTGCAGAGAAGCGTTAAGCCTTATTTAATTTAAATTTCCATACTAATCCTTATATTTGCACAAATTAAGTTATGGCAGATAACATTATTTCAACGAACAAAGCGCCTAAGCCAGTAGGAATGTATCCTCATGCTAGAAGGGTAGGGAATTTACTTTTTCTTTCTGGAGTTGGCCCAAGGAGTGCAGGGTCTGACGCAACAGATTCGGAAGTACCCGGCTTAAGCATAGATAAGAATGGGAATTTCTTGGAGTTTGATTTTGAAGCGCAATGTCGTAGTGTCTTTACAAATGTGAGAATCATTCTTGAAGAGTCAGGATCGAGTTGGGAAGAACTTATTGATGTTACTGTGTTTCTTGTGAATATGAAAAGAGATTTTCATGTTTATAACAGGGTTTACGCTGAATTTTTTAAAGATAATATGCCTTGCAGGACCACTGTAGAGATTAATAGTTTGCCTACTCCTATTGCAATAGAGTTAAAATGTATCGCTTCAATAAAATAAGTTATGATTGGTTTTTTTATTAGATGCCTACTGGCATTAACAAGTTTAAGTTTTAATGTGTTTTTATTCATCGATGGCTCTTGGGGTTGGGGTATCAGTTTAATATTTGTCACTGCAATCATCATCTTGTCATTTTTTAGAAATGAACAAATGATTTTGGCATTAAATCAGATGCGTATTGGAAACAATGAAAAAGCAAAAAAATACATTAATAGAATTACTGCGCCACAATTCATGCCCAGAAGACAACATGCCTATGTATTGTATTTAAAGGCCGTAATGAATGCCCAGGATTTGGGATTTGCAAATAGCGAACTGTTATTAAGAAAAGCACTTGCTTTAGGATTAAGAACGGCCGAAGATAACGCTGTTTCGCGCATGCATTTATCAAGTATTTGTGCTCAAACTGGTAGAAAAGCGGAAGCAGTATCTTTATTAGCGGAAGCTAAAAAATTAGACAAATCGGGAATGATGAAGGATCAAATAAAAATGATGCAACAACAATTGCAAATGGCTCCTTCTAAAAATCAGATGCGTATGGCCCAAATGATGGGTGGACGAAAGAAATCGCCAAAATCGCGTTAAGCAACAATCTTATGACAAAAAATCATCGAATCACAACCTCAGCCTGGGATGATTATGAATTAATTGATGCTGGTGGCGGTAAAAAATTGGAACGATGGGGTAAGATTATCACAATTCGACCAGAAGTAAATGCCTATTTCCGCTCCGGAATGCCTTTTGAAGAATGGGATAAGTTGGCACATCTAGAATTTATTTTAAAAAAGGGACAGCAAGGAATTTGGAAACAATTAAAGAAATCTCCTGTGCCAGAATCATGGTCCATTAAATATGGTTCTTATTCTTTCGAATTAAAACTTTCCAGCTACAAGCATTTAGGGTTGTTTCCAGAGCAACGTACCAATTGGGACTTTATCAAGAAACATTTAAAAAATGGGGATTCTTTCTTAAATCTATTTGGATATACGGGAGCTTCATCCTGTGTGGCGCGATATATTGGCGCGGATACGATTCATGTTGACGCATCAAAACCCGCTTTGTCTTCTGCAAGAAGCAATATGGAATTGAATAGAATTATGAATATTCGATGGGTTTTAGAAGATGCAGCTAAATTTCTTGGGAAAGAAGTGCAAAGAGGACATCATTATAAAGGAATTCAAATGGATCCGCCAGCATGGGGAAATGGTGCAAAAGGAGAAAAATGGAAACTAGAAGACCAATTAGATGAATTGCTAAGCAATGCCGAAAAAGCATTGGCGCCTGATGGCTTCTTAGTTATGAATACCTACTCTCCAACAGTTGACTTTGAATCCATTTCACAATTGAGTGAACTTTATTTTCCAGATCGAGAAAAAGAAGTAGCTGAATTGGTTATGATCACCACTACTGGAAAGCACTTATATTTCGGGAATCTACTCAGAGTTAAGCCAAAACTTATTTCTGAAGAAGAAACGTATTAGCATTACTAATCCAATTTACTGGTCCGCCAGCCATATAACCTGATTTTCCAAGTTGCTTCTCAAAATTAACTTGGCCATCTTTAACATTACCGGTAACAAAATGAACAGTTGGATATCCTTGAACTGCAAATTGCTGCGCTAGTAAGGCATTTTGTTTTTGAATTTCTATAGATTGCTTGCTTTTGTCTCTTGGAAAATCTACATCTACAAGTACCACATTATCTTTTGCCCATGCTTCAAACTCAGGAGTTCTAAATACTTCCTTTTGTAATTTTACACACCATCCGCACCAATCAGAACCTGTAAAAAATAGAAACATTGGTTTTCCTGTTTTAGAGGAGACTTTAGCCGCATCTTGAACATTAGTATACCATGTCAATTCTTTTTGAGCAAAGTTAAGCGTTGTGATTGCAACAAAAATTAAGGTAAAAAATAAAGTCTTCATAATATTGATTTTTTGTTAAAGTTAAGAATGATTTACCGATTCTCAAAAACCATGCTAGAAATTTTAATTTTGATAAAATGTCGTATTTAAAAAAAGATTAACTTTCCTTAAAATTAAAACTATGAAAAATACTTTTATACTAATCCTTACACTTTTTATTTGTAATATTTTATGCGCACAAATTCCGACTCAAACAATAAGAGGTCGCGTAGTAGATAGTGAAAGTCAATATCCATTGGTTGGCGTTAAACTTGAAATTAAATTAGATGATGTCTCTAGCGTTAGAGCGCTAACAGATACAGAAGGGAACTTTGAATTTTCAAAGATACCGGTGGGAAAATATCAGGTGGTTGCTCTCTATGCGATGTATGAAAATAAGACCGTAACAGCTGAATTATCATCAGGGAAAGAGTTAATTTTAACCATTGCGCTTACGGAGCGTGTTTCTGGAAAGGAAGAAGTTTCAATTATTGGGAGAAAGAAAGGTGAAGTCTTAAATGATATGGCGATGATTTCTGCGCAACAATTCAGTGTTTCAGAAACCAATAGATACCCAGGTTCAAGAATGGACCCAGCAAGGATGGCTTCTAATTTTGCAGGAGTACAAGGATCTGATGATTCAAGAAATGACATCGTTATTCGCGGGAACTCTCCTCTAGGTGTGGTTTGGAAAATGGAAGGGATAGATTTACCCAATCCTTCTCACTTTGCAATTTCAGGAAGTACTGGAGGACCAGTTTCCATTATCAATAATAAGTTCCTAGGAAATTCAGATTTCTTTATGAGTGCTTTTCCTGCAGAATACGGAAACAGTACGTCTGGAGTATTTGATTTGAAAGTAAGAAATGGTAATGACAAGCAACATGAATTTACAGGACAATTTGGATTTTTAGGAACAGAAATAATGGCTGAAGGGCCCCTTAATAAAAAAAATAATTCAAGTTATTTAATTATGGGTCGTTATTCAACGCTGTCTATTTTTCAAAAATTAGGCGTTCAAATAGGAACTGATGCTGTTCCAGTATATGGTGATGGCGCGTTTAAATTTAATTGGCGTTTAAAAAATGGGGGGAATTTGGCTCTATTTGGTTTAGGTGGAGCAAGTAATATTGCCATTGAAATATCTAAGCAGAAAGAATATACAAAAGAGTTTTATGGGGAAGGAGATCGAGATCAATATTTTGGGACTTCCATGGGATTGGTTGGAGTAAATTATAAAAAATCTATCAGTGAAAAAACCTACTTCACAAGTACGATTGCTGTCTCCTATGAACAACAACATGCTAATCATAATTATTTAGTAAGACATTTAGATACTTTAGCCAATGGGAATGTTCAGATTGCAGTTGATACCATGTATAAACTAATGGCCTATACTTTTAGCTTTACGAAATATTCAGGATTCTTCAGTTTAAATCATAAAATTTCTAAACAACATGTGATTAAAGCTGGAATTAATCTTGATTTAATTTCTCAACATCAGATTGACTCGGGATTGGTAAATATTGCCGTTCCAAATGTATTTCAAAACCGTTGGGACTATAATGGAGCCTGCGTATTAGTGCAGCCATTTGTTCAATGGAAATGGCGTATTTCAGATAAAATGGATTTCACTGCTGGATTACATGCACAATACTTTAGTTTAAGTAATAGTATTAGTGTAGCAGAACCAAGAGTGGGTTGGAAATATAAAATGAATGGCAATCAATCTATTTTTGCAGGTGGTGGAATACACAGTCAAATTCAACCTTTATATACCTACACTTTTATTAAATACGGTTCGCCAGCCAACCCTTATCCGAATAAAAATATGGGCTTTATGCGAAGTGCGCACAGTGGCATAGGTTATGAAAAATTCTTCAATCAAGGATTTAGTGTTAGATCGGAGGCCTATTATCAATATTTATATAATGTTCCGGTGACTGTTGCACCATCTTCTTTTTCTATGATAAATATGGGAAGTGCCTTTTCGCGTGTTTTTGCTGATTCATTGCAAAACACGGGTACGGGCTTTAATTATGGCTTAGAATTAACGGTTCAAAAATATTTTGATAAAAGTTTCTTCTTCTTATTCTCTGGTACTTTATACAACTCTAAATACAAAGGAAGTGATGGAATTTTAAGGAACACATCCTACAATGGCCTTTACGTTGCAAATTTATTGGCGGGTAAAGAATTCAAACTCGGAGCCAAAAATACCATTGGAATTGGAATGAAGGTAACCCGTGCTGGAGGGAAAAGATATGGACTGGTCGATTTAGTTAAAACAAATCAAGATTATGATTTAACCTTTCTTGATTCTTCATTTAATGAATATCAATTTAAAGACTATTTTAGGTTAGATTTAAAAATCAGTTGGAGAATGAACGCTGATAAAATGACGCATGAGATTGGCTTGGATTTGGTTAATTTACTCAACACAAGAAATATCTTAGGATTGACTTATGCTCCATCTTTAGATCCTGCCGCTTTAAGTGCAGCTGGTTATCAGCCAACGGCAGAAAAAACTCAACTTGGGTTTTTACCAATTTTCTATTACAAGGTGGATTTTAAAGGAAGAAGTAAGAAGTAATTACTCTTGAATTAAAAAGCAGGGCAATCACAATTTTTCTTTTTAATTGCAAAAATAATTCCTGCATTTATACTTGTATTGAGCATGCCAAAATTATGCATCGCTAAGTTTTTTGGAGCTTGATTTTGGGTGTGATTTGATCTTTGACTTAAAAAAGCACCTGTAAGACTTGGCTGAATATAAATATGTCTAAAAAACTCGAAACGCAAACCCGCCTGAACCAGAGCGCCAAGCCCAGACAAGCTTTTGACATTGGTTTGAGGATAGCCCCCAAAATTAAAATCCGTGCTCGAATAGAGAACGCCTGCACCAATGCCATAAATTGCATTAATCACAAAATTTCTATTTTTAGTTCTACGAAGATTTTGAATAAGATTTAACTGGAAATTAATGAAACTTAGACCAGTATTTGTTTGGTATTGAAATTGAGCAGAATCTAGATTATAAGCCAGTTGGTCATAGTGACCATTTAAATTTGAAACAGGATCGGTTCCTTCAGCAACGAATCCAGTAAAAGTAGTAATTTGATGAGGTGTAATGCCATATTGAACATGATCCATACCTAATGATAGATTGACACCTCTTTTTAAATTGTACCCGAAATGAATATTATATTGTTGGGTTTTAAAATTTTGAAAATCAGGTAAAACTATTCCCTCGTGTTGCTGCCATAATTGAACTTTATCCAAAGTGAAATTGTAACCAACTCCAACAAAATTTAGGTTTGATTTGGAATAAAAGCTTGCGCTATTTCCATAGGATAAATTAAACACCCCACTATTCGCGCTGTTAAAAGCATTTTTCTTTTGGGAATTCAAATTAAATGAACCTAAAACTAGAAATCCAATTATTAACGAGAAATAATTTTTAACCATTCTTCTTGAGATAAAATTTGTTCTAATCTAAAGTGCAATTTTTTATTTGAACTCTGCCATTCAACCAAGCCAATTCCTTTTCCGAAATACACATATTGATGACCTTGAATGGTATTTTCTTTTCGAGTAAATGGATTAATTAATGTTTGACGCAAAAAATCATCAAATACAATGCACTCCACATCTTCCTCCATAATAGCACGAATTTGATGTTTTGTTACTAGTTGTCGTTTAATTTCTCTTAAAAAGAGTGTAGAATCATTCAATCCTTGAAACTTCGAGGCAAACCAAGTTTGATCTTTAGGTCCAGTTGGGAAGATTTTATTTTTATATAAAATTGCTTTGGTTTTCTCTTGTTTAATATTCACTACCATATGGTCTTGAATGTCCAATGAGTCAACATTATAATTTAAAGCTTCCAAAATCCTTCCGTCTGAAGCATATCTTTCGACAATAATATGGTGGCCCTCAGAGTCTTTTACATGATAAACTCTATGAAATTCTTCTTCTAATCCTTTGGCTACATCGCGATAAAGATAAATCTTTGGAATGGTATCAAGCGGGTAGAAAAATTCAATGTTTACATGAGTTGACTTCATTTTATCAGGGCTATTGCATGCAAACAGCATTAATAAAATAATAAAACAGAAAACACTCTTTATCATGCTTTAGTCATTTTTAAATATGAAACTTCTTGTTCGGTTAAGTGGCGATACATTCCCCTTGGTAAATCTTTTTTAGTAATACTAGCAAATTGAACACGGTCCAATTTCACCACTTCATAACCAAGTGCTTCAAAAAGTCGACGAACAATTCTATTTTTACCTGAATGTATTTCTACGCCTACTTCGCGAGATGAAGCGTCATCTACAAAGGAAACTTGATCCACCTTGGATTTCCCATCTTCTAAGTCAACACCATTGAGTAATTTCTCAAAATCTGCTTTATTTACAGATTTATTTAATTCAACATGATATAACTTCTTGGCTTGATATCTTGGATGGGTCAATTTCTTCGCCATATCTCCATCATTTGTGAACAACAATAGACCTGTGGTTTCTCTATCCAATCTTCCGACAGGAAATATACGCTCCTTGCAAGCCTTGCTTACCAATGTCATTACCGTTTTTCTTCCGCGGGGATCATCCATTGTAGTGATAAATCCTTTTGGTTTATTCAATAAAACATAGCGTTTTTTCTCAGCATTAATGGTTTCTCCATCATACTGAACTGTATCGCCTGGTTTTATTTTATAACCAAGTTCTGTAACAATTACATTATTAATAGAAACAACTCCTGTTTGAATTAATACATCTGCTTCTCTTCTTGAACAAATACCGGCATTGGCCAAATATTTATTTAAACGAATCGCGTCATCATTAAATGAGGGAAGTGGATCTCCTTTTTTAACCTTTATTTTATAATCAATGTACTTTCTTTTGTCCCGACTAGAGACCTCTTTTGGAGCTTCACTTCCGGTAGTACTTGATGGCGACTTAGCTTTTACAACTTTAACAGGAGTTTTGCGTGTCGGCTTTTCATTTCTTTGTGCCCCTCTTTTTGGGGTTCTTGGTGTGTTCATCGCGAGCAGATTTTTTACAAAGGTACAGCTAAAATATCTTTAAGCCAAAGGAGTAAAGGCAGAGGGTATATGTTCGATTTTAGTGCTATACTGATTGTGAACAATAGAGAGGATGTCGAAGCGGACGTCAACATCAAAATTACCTTCTACGATGTAGTGATTCGCTACTTTAATGATTTGCCTTTGCTTTGACCTTGTAACAGACCGCCATGGTTCTCCAATGAAATCAGAGTGACGTGTTTTGACCTCAGTAATCACAATAAATCCATCTTTTCTTGAAACGATATCAATCTCGTTTTTTTTAAATCGAAAGTTTCTTGCTTCTATTTTATGTCCTTGATCTACCAGCCAAATACACGCTTGAGTCTCACCCCAAATTCCTAATTCCTCGTTTGTCATTTCATTTTCTTCGTACTTGAAGATAGTGAAATTTTAGTGTCTTACCAAATGTAAAAACCCGTGGCCAATTAATTCTTCTCCGCTTAATCCAACAGCAACATATTTATAAGTGTAAATGCCATCACTCGCTTCCTTACCATTACTTGATCCATCCCAAGTCGGAATAGATTGCAGTAAGTCTGAGCTCATACCATCGTAGAGCACATTGCCCCATCTGTTTAGAATGGTTAATTGCAGACTGGATAGATTTTTCCAAGTTAAAAAGAACTCATCATTATTTAAGTCCCCATTTGGAGTAAATACATTTGGAGCATGAACTTCGGGACTTGGCGGTATTGGATAGGTACATGAACCATCGTTTACTGTTGCATTGACATTATAATTTAATGCTGCTGGGTCGTTACAACCACAAATATCTAAAATCACAGTTGCAAATGCTGTGTCCGAACATAACAAGCCTTGTAATACAATCAATTGAATGGTATACTGTGTAGCAGTTGAATTCGTATAAGTAGTTGTAAGTGAATTTGTATTCGTTACACTTTGTGTTTGACCATTTCCAAAATTCCAATTGTAAGTTGTTCCATTAAGGGAGTTGTTTATTACAGCAACATCTAGAGGTGAACAACCATTATTTGGAATGACAGTAAAATCAGCAATTGGAGGGTTCAAAATATCAACGAAAGCACTATCAAATACTTGACATACATTATCAGTAACGCTTAGATAGTACCAACCTGATGGAAGGGTTTGCCAAACAGATGCATCAATAAAACCACCAGGTCCTGGGCCTGTCCACTGGTATAAAGGCACTCCGGTAATACCCAAGGCTAAACCAGATACTGCACCAGTGGGTTGACAACTTGAAGGAAAAGAAAAAACTGTATCAATTGCGAGCGTTTGATTCATGGTTACCGTAACCGTATCCGTATAGGAGAAATTACAATTATCTACTGCAGTAATATAATATTCTACGGTTCCGTTTTGACTGACCCCAACAGTAATGGAATCATTGGTACTTAAATTTATGCCTGTTGAAGAAGTCCAAGTAAAATCATAGGGACCATAACCACCGGAGGCTGAAACGGCTAATAAAATATTACTATTAGCACATTGAACTATTGTGTCGGGCTCATTTATGTTAATTATTGGGCCTTCCCCAATGTAAATGGTACCTGAAGAGAGAATGGTATCCCCACAAGGATTTATCAATTGAACCGTAATGGTAACAGATTCAAATCCTTCTAAAATATTGTCTTGGATGGGAGTTAAGTTTAATACTACCGTGTCAACACCTGGTAAAAAAGTAATTGGATTAATCATATTATTGTAATCAACTCCTTCAATAGCATTCCCAGTAATCGTGTAATTAATTATTAAGGTGTCATTCATTTGAGCCTCAGGTCTTGTGAAGATGAAATCGGCATAAGTACAGCCCTCAACAATAGTGGTATCTCCTGATACAGTCGCAACCGTAACATCAACAGCATCTGAATTAAAACTTCCAGCCTGAAGAAAAACACCTGAATCATAGGATAAATCTCCGACATTTGAAATGGCTAATTTAATGTGATACAATTGATTGCATTGTACATCTGCTGAGGCTGTTAACAAAACGGTGGTGCCATCATATTGTATTGCATCGCCATAAGTGGGTGTTGAAAATGCCTCATTAAAGACATAATAATTAGTGTTAGAAGCATCACCTACATTGTTAATGGTAACAGGAATTCCCCCAGGAATAACTGCAATATTCGCGCCTCCATTCGGGTATCCTGCTTGCACAAAAGGTCCGGTAATGCCTGGGCCCCATAAAAATAAACCAAAGGCATCATTATAAGTTGAAGGGGAAAATTCTGGATATTCGTCAGAACCAAACATATAGTTAAAAAATAATGTATCACCAGTCGGAATAAAATCAAATTCTAAAACAATACCGTTGGTTACAATTCCTGCCGCAATATCCATGAGGCTTGGGTCAGTAGAAACATCTGCCGTGGCAGGGAAATTATTGGTATATGAGGAGGCATTGTTTGGGCCCATGGCACCAATCGCATTACCAGTAGTAAGAACTAAGCCACTATCAATGGGAAAGGCAGGATTTGAATTGGTAAAATATCCCATATTTCCAACGGGTGTATTTGCCAAACCGGGAGCGCCATTTATTGTAATATTAAAAGCGGTAACTCCAGAACCTAATAACACACCATTCACCAATTGTGCGGGTGTGAGTGTATTGGTAACAACAATGGGTTGAGCCCATCCCTGCAATGTAATAATAGAAAAAGATAGAAGTGTAAAAATTAGTTTCATAGATAATTATTTATTTCATTTTGTTACTGGTCTATAGACCCTACTTTTGAAATTAAAGTTGCATTTCTTTGGTTTTTAATACTCTAAGATAATCAAAATTATAGTATTTTCGGGACATAATTAAAAGTTAAAATCATTTCAAATGTTAAGCACTCAAGAATACATTCAAAACAATCGCGATAAATTCCTTCAAGAATTAATTTCTCTTTTGAAAATTCCTTCAGTTTCTGCCGATCCTTCCTATGCTTCAGAAGTAAATAAATGTGCGGCTCAAATAGCAGAAAGTTTAAAAGCAATCGGCATGGACGCGGTGGAGATTTGTCCGACAGCGGGTTTCCCTATTGTTTATGGAGAAAAAATCATAGATGCCAATTTACCTACAGTTCTGGTTTACGGACATTATGATGTGCAGCCTGCTGACCCCATTGATTTGTGGACTTCTCCACCCTTTGAGCCGGTAATAAAAGCTACAAAAATTCATCCTGATGGAGCGATATTTGCCCGAGGAGCATGTGATGATAAAGGTCAAATGTTTATGCATATTAAGGCTGTTGAGGCAATGTTGAAGGCAGGAGAATTGCCTTGCAATGTGAAATTTATGATTGAAGGTGAAGAAGAAGTCGGAAGTGAAAATCTGGCGATTTTTGTGCAGAATGAAAAACAAAGATTAACAGCGGATATTATTTTAGTTTCAGATACCGGAATGTTGGCCAATGATGTGCCTTCCATCACCACTGGATTAAGAGGATTAAGTTATGTTGAAGTTGAAGTAGTTGGGCCCAATCGTGATTTACATTCGGGATTATACGGTGGGTGTGTTGCCAATCCAATTAACATATTAAGTGATATGATTGCTTCCTTGCATGATGCTGATGGAAAAATTAATATACCAGGGTTTTATGGTGATGTCGTTGAATTAACACAAGAAGAGCGCGCGGAAATGGCAAAAGCACCTTTCTCTCAAGAAGCATATTGTGAAGCGCTTAATATTTCGGACACTTATGGTGAACAAGGATATTCAACTATGGAGCGCGGATCAATAAGACCCACTTTAGATGTTAATGGAATTTGGGGCGGGTATATTGGTGAAGGAGCTAAGACCGTTATTGCATCCAAAGCGAATGCGAAGATTTCTATGCGTTTGGTTCCTAATCAGTCACCAGCAAAAATAACCCAATTGTTTACAGATCATTTTTTATCTATTGCTCCAAAAGGAGTAAGTGTAAAAGTTATTCCACATCACGGTGGTGAAGCTGCTGTTACGCCTATTGATTCTATTGGTTATAAAGCTGCTAGTTTGGCCTATGAAAAAACATTCGGTAAAAAACCAATTCCCGTTAGAAGTGGTGGAAGTATTCCTATCGTAGCGATGTTTGAAAAAGTTTTAGGTTTGAAAACAGTCTTAATGGGCTTCGGTTTAGACAGCGATGCCATCCACTCTCCTAATGAGCATTACGGTGTATTTAATTTTAATAAAGGCATTGAAACTATTCCTTATTTCTACAACTATTTTGTTGAATTAAATAAACAATGAAATACATTATAGGTTTCCTTTTATTGCTCTTTTTAAGTGCTTGCTCGTTATATAAAGAACCCAGTATGGTTACCTTTAACGAAATTGAACGCGGCAAAATTGAAGATAAAAAAATAGACTTTAAGGTTAAATTGGTTTTAGTAAATCCAAATTTTTATGCCCTTAAAATAAAACCTACTGTTTTAGATATCATGATAGATGGAAATCCAATGGGGAAAATTTACCTGAATGAAAAAGTAAAACTTCGCAGGAAAACAGAACAAGAATATGCAGTACCCCTGAGCTTTAAATTAGAAAAAGGAACCTTAATGAGTCTCGTGACATTGGGTCTAAGAGATCAAATTGAAATTCAAGTCAAGGGACCAGTAAAAGGAGGAGTTCTTTTCCTTTATAAAGAATTCCCTTTTGATTACAAAAAATCTATCGCTCCGAAAGAATTAATAAATTTAAAATAAACTTAACCCTTATGCTTTCAGCTGAAGCACCCAAAAAATTATTCCTTCTCGATGCCTATGCATTAATTTACAGAGCCTATTTTGCTTTTGTTAAAAATCCAAGAATTAATTCTCGGGGAGAAAACACATCTGCAGCATTTGGATTTACAAATGTCTTAATCGATATTATTAAAAATGAAAAACCTACCCATATTGCAGTAGTTTTTGACCCTCCTGGGGGATCAACACATAGGCAAGAAAGTTTTGAAGCATATAAGGCGCATCGCGATGAAATGCCGGAAGATATTCGATCCATGATTCTCCCAATCAAGAAAATTGTAGAAGCATTTAACATACCCTTATTAGAAATTGCAGGATATGAAGCGGATGATGTAGTGGGAGCAATGGCAAAAATTGCTGACACGAGAGGTTTTATCACTTATATGATGACTCCTGATAAGGATTATGCTCAATTGGTTACGCAACATTCGTTCATTTACAAGCCAGGACGTGGGGGGAATCCACCGGAAATTATGGGCATTAAAGAAGTTTGCGAGAAATTTGAAGTGAGTAATCCTATCCAAGTTATAGACATTCTTGGTTTGTGGGGTGACGCAGCGGATAATATCCCAGGAATTCCAGGAATCGGTGAAAAAACAGCCAAATTGTTGATTGCAAAATATGGATCTGTAGAAAATTTAATTGCTAATGCGCATGAATTAAAAGGAAAGCAACAAGAAAATGTCATTGAATTTGCTGAACAAGGTCTTGTGTCAAAAATGCTTGCAACTATTATAACTGATATTGATGTTGAGTTTGACGAAGATAAACTAATCATGTGCGATGTTGATAAAGATAAAGTCCGTGAAATATTTACTGAATTAGAATTTCTAAATCTCAGTAAACGAATTTTGGGGGAAGAGATCGTTTTGCAAACTGAATATGCCCATCCAAAAAGTGCCAATTCTGAGCAATTAGATTTATTTGGCGTTCAAAGTATGCTAGAACCTCAGGTTCCTGTGCCGACCACCTCGTATAAAACTATTGTAAGCGAAAAACCAAGCTATCATTTAATCAGTACTGCAGAAGAAAGAAAGGAATTATTAGAGATATTATTGACCAAAAACGAAGTGTGTTTTGATACAGAAACCAACAGTATTGATGCCTTACATGCAGATTTAGTTGGATTTTCATTTTCCTATAGAGCAAGAGAGGCTTTTTATATTCCGGTGAGTAAGAACTATGAGGAAGCAAAGAAAATCATACATGAATTTGCTCCGATATTTGAGGATTACGGGATTGAGAAAATTGCACACAATATCAAATACGATTTAAAAGTTCTAAATCGTTATGAAATTCGTGTACTTGGACCCACCTTTGACACCATGATCGCTCAGTATTTAATTAATCCTGAAGCGCGCCAAGGAATGGATTTTATGGCCAATTATTATCTGAATTACCAAGCTATTTCAATTGAAGCGCTGATTGGTAAAAAGGGAAAGGGTCAAGGGAATATGCAAGATCTAAGTCCAAATGAAATTTGCGATTACGCTTGTGAGGATGCTGATATAACCTTTCAATTAAAAGAAATCTTAGAACCTGAAATAAAGAAACCTCATCTACACGATTTGTTTTATAAAATTGAAATGCCCTTAGTAGAAGTATTAAAGGATATGGAACAAGAAGGTATTTCAATAGATGTTCCGGCATTAGAGGAATATTCTAAAGAATTAGATGTGACCTTAATTCAATTAGAGAAATCGATAAAGGAACTTGCTGGAATGGCATTTAATTTAGACTCTCCAAAACAACTTGGTGAAGTATTGTTTGAACATTTAAAAATATCAGCAAAAGCTAAAAAAACGAAGACAGGACAGTACGCTACGTCCGAAGATGTCCTTCAAAAACACGAAAACGACCATCCAATTATTCCATTAATATTAGAATACCGTCAATTAAGGAAATTAAAATCTACTTATGTGGATCCTTTGCCTGCTTTGTGCGATGTGGTAGACGGCAGGATTCACACGAGTTTTATGCAGACTGTTACAGCAACAGGAAGGTTGAGTTCTAACAACCCTAATTTGCAAAACATTCCGATTCGTTCTGCCAAAGGAAGAGAAATACGAAGGGCATTTGTTGCCAGAAATTCAGAATTTAAATTAATGGCCGTTGATTATTCTCAAATTGAATTAAGAATAATTGCAGCATTAAGTGAAGACCCAACCATGATTGAGGCCTTTAAAGCAGGAATCGATATTCACACAGCTACAGCGGCAAAAGTTTTTAATACGGCCTTGGCTGATGTTAGTCGTGAACAAAGAAGCGCTGCAAAGGCCGTAAATTTTGGAATCATTTATGGTCAATCCGCTTTTGGTCTCGCTCAAAATTTATCGATTTCAAGAACGGAAGCAAAAGCAATCATTGATAGTTATTTTGCACAATACAGCACCATTAAACATTACATGGAAAAAGTAGTGGCTGACGCACGGGAATTGAACTATGTTGAAACCATAATGAAAAGAAGAAGATATCTTCCGGATATCAATTCAGCCAACGCAATGGTCCGGGCATTTGCAGAACGCAATGCGGTCAATGCACCGATACAAGGATCTGCAGCAGATATTATAAAGGTAGCGATGATTGCTGTTCATAAGGCCATGAAAGAAGAAAAAGTGAAATCGAAAATGATTTTGCAAGTGCATGATGAATTGGTTTTTGATGTTCATACTTCAGAAGAAATAATGATGCAAGAATTGGTGAAAAATGCAATGGAAAAAGCAGTAGAACTTGTAGTTCCTATGGAGGTAGAATTAAAGGTTGCTGATAATTGGTTAGAGGCACATTAATCTAATTATATAACCGAGGTTATGGTAAAATTATTCAATCCTATAATTCATTATTTTTGCAAAGCATGAAACAAAAAAAAGGTATCGCAATACTCGGTTCAACGGGATCAATCGGGACACAAGCTTTAGAAGTACTTGAAGCAAACCCAGATTGTTTTGATTTACAAGTACTGACGGCTGGAAAAAATGTAGACTTATTAATTGAGCAAGCGCTAAAATTTCAACCCAATTCAGTAGTTATTTCAGAAGAAAGCAATTACAAAAAATTAAAAGAAGCACTCTGGAACGAAGACATACATGTTTATTGTGGAGAAGAAGCACTTTGCCAAGTTGTTGCTTCCAATGAAGTTGATGTGGTCCTTACTGCTTTGGTTGGATATGCTGGTTTAAAACCTACTATTGCGGCTATTGAAGCAAAAAAAACAATAGCACTTGCCAACAAGGAAACCTTAGTTGTGGCAGGAGAATTAATTACCAAACTAGCCAAAGAACAGGGCGTTAATATTTATCCAGTAGATTCTGAGCATTCCGCAATATTTCAATGTTTGGTAGGTGAATTCCACAATCCAATTGAAAAAATATATTTAACTGCCTCAGGAGGTCCATTTAGAGGCTTTAGCGTGGATCAATTGTCTAAAGTTACCTTGGCGCAAGCTTTAAAGCATCCGAACTGGTCTATGGGCGCAAAAATCACAATTGATTCTGCTTCTTTAATGAATAAAGGCTTGGAAGTAATTGAGGCGAAATGGCTTTTCAATCTTAGAAGTGATCAAATTGATGTAATAGTACATCCTCAATCTATTGTGCATTCATTAGTACAATTTGAAGATGGGAGTATGAAAGCTCAAATGGGTTTACCCGATATGAAATTGCCAATACAATTTGCTTTGTCCTATCCCCAAAGATTGAAGTCGGATTATCCTAGATTTAATTTCATGGATTATCCTCAACTTACTTTTGAACCGGTAGATAGATTGGTATTTAGAAATCTAGATTTAGCATATCGTGTAATGGAAATGAAGGGAACCGCAGCGTGCAGTTTGAATGCTGCCAATGAAATTGCTGTTGAGGCCTTTTTAGCAGAAAAGATTCCCTTTTTAGCAATTGCTGAAATTAACGCACAAGTAGTTGAAAGTTCCAAGTTGATCTTAGCGCCTGAGTACAACGATTATGTACAAGCAGATGCAGAAGCAAGGGAACTTGCAAAAGCGTTAATCAATTAAAATTTCAATTGTATTCCCGTAGATATTGAGTAAAAATAATAGTCGATGGGTAAGGGTCTGTACAAATCGTAATTGTGATTATAATTAATTACAAAACTCAAATTTTTATTCACATTGAATTGCATTTGAGAATCAAAAACCCATCTAGGTGTGGTAAAATGTGAGTTCATGGGAAATTGCAAATACGACATGCCTGAGAAGTCAATGTTCTTGCCCAATTTTATCGAAAATTTAGCAGTTGTATTCAGTCTAAACATAGAGCGATAAACCTTACTACTATCTCCTACAAGGAAGGCATAACCCGAAACTAATGGATTCCACTGTTCATTTTCATAAAATGCACCTATGGTGGTGTAGAGATCAGATTTCTTTTTTTCGAACCACATATTCCTCATATGAACACCCGCAATAACACGATGCTCCATTCCTTGTATTCCGTTCCATTGGCCTTGTGCAACTAGATCAATACTGACTTTACGACTATCGTTGTCGCGAAATCTTAATTGGAAATAACCATTATTCTGCAATACTGTTTTGCCGTTGTAGGTTACATCTGTCTTTCCTAAAAAAACAAAAAGGTACTTATTTTTATAAAACCGATCAAATTCTATCCGACTGCTAAAATCAATTAAATTCTTTCTTTGTTTATTATTGGAAAAGGAAATATTCAGAGCCAAACCATACTTATGATCTCGAGTGGTATCTTGCTTGATACTGCGATCAACTGTCAAAATTTGAGCTTGAAAGTTGACGCTTATTAATAAAAAATATACAAAGAAAAATCTACCTAACATTACACTGCTTATATTCGTGTACAAAACTAAACTTCTAATGATCCCTAACGCGTTGAAAACACTATTTTTTATCCTTATTATGATGTTGATAGCCTCTTGCAGCTCTCAAAAAATACAGCTTCAAGTACAGGTTTTCAGACCCTATTGCGGGGGTGCAAAACCGACGCCATTGCAAGCTGAAGGAACCTTGTCTTCGGCGGCGGGAATGTCCTTAGATTTATTTTGTGTCGACAAAAAAGGTAGTAGAAAAGTAGACCGAATTGTCCTGGACGAAAAAGGTATATGGGATGGAACATTAGCACAAGGAGAATACATTCTCAAACGAGCGGACAAAGACTTAACACTATCCGAATTAAAAGTAAAATTCAGTATAGATGATACCTTGAATTATAAATATATTGGTGATAAAAAACTAGATCAGTGGACCAAAGAAACTGACTTTTCCTTTATTGTTATTGATTCAGATAGTTTAACCAAAGGATTTGTATTAAAGGAAAAATGCTTCGTAAGATTAAATCCATGCTTTGAATACAATGGGCCAAAACCTAGATAACATTACTTATTTATCTACTTCGGCATAATATTCATTCGCAACAAAATAGTCAATCATAGCCTCTTTGATAAGATGTTGTTGTTCGCGATCTGAGATGGGGGGAATTGTTTTAAGCAATTTAAAATGTGGCCAGTTCTCTGCGTCCCGGCCTTCAAATTCATAATAACCATAAGGTTCCAACAAGGTACAAATGGCGATGTGTAAAAGATCTGTTTTTTCTGCTTTGGTATAGTTTTTATGTCCTTGTCCTAATTCATTGACCCCAATTAAAAACAAAATTGCTTGCACGTCCAAACCTCCACCAAAGGTAATTTCAAGGTGTTTCATTAAATTTTGAAAGCGTATTTCTATATCAAAGTCCATGGTACAAAAATACAAAAGAAACAGCGGTAAAAATCAAATGGGATCGGTACCGTCTTCTTTATTTTTTAGGTCGTATAGTTGTTCACTAATGATTCGATCCAGGTACAATTGTTCCACTTTGGCTCTCGCCCATGGCATTCTTCGTAAGAACTTTAGACTTGATTTGATACTGGGTTCATGGCTGAAACAATTTATTGGCACAAAATAAGCTAGTTTTTCCCAACCAAATTTTTCATGTAGCTCCAAAAGCATTCTTTCAAGGGTAATCCCATGAAGTACATTATTGGGTTGCAGCGGCGAAGTGGTCATAAAATAATAAATAGGTTGCAAGATAAAATATTAATCATTACCCAATCTATAAAGTGGGAATTTATAGCAAAAAAAAGAGGCTGAATTGCTTCAGCCTCTTTTACTAAGTATTGATAACCTTAATCCCTAATGATTCTGATCGTTTGATTCTCTCCGTTCACTTGGAAGTTTAAGAAGTAAATACCAGCGTTTAGGCTCTCTATATTGATGTTACTTTCATTGCCATTTAAAGCAATTACAGTTTCACCCATAATATTTGTAATGTTAGATAATGTAGTTGAAGCATTAGAAACTACTGTCATAACTCCTGAAGTTGGATTTGGATAAACCTCAACAGCTGAAGAAGTTAGTTCATTGATTCCTACATTACATGCAGCACAACTATTGTAACAAACAACTCCAACATTAGCTGCACCAGCTACTGTGTAAAAACGGTTTGTATATCCTCCAGTTGTAATTGTACATGTTTCACCACCAATAAATTGTTCCTGACCATTCCATCCATCTAAAGTAAACTTATACTCCATATCTCCGTTTGGTAGGGAAAGGGTAATATCCCAAATTCCATCCAAATTCGCATCAGTCATTGGGTTTGATGTACCATTCCATCCGTTAAAAGTACCATTCATAAAGACACCTGCATAAGCTGGTCCAGTATAATTAGTCATATCTACTTGAAAAGAAACATCATAAGCACACGCTGAACAACTATTGTAACAAACAACTCCTAAATCAGCATCACCTGTTACAGTGTAAGAACGATTTGTGAAACCACCATTAGTTACAGTACATGTCTCACCACCAACAAATTGTTCCTGACCATTCCAACCATCAAGGGTGAATTTATATTCGATTGCACCAGGTCCAATTGGAAGAGTAACATCCCAAATTCCATCCATATTTGCATCCGTCATTGGGTTACAAGCACCACACCAACCGTTAAAGTTTCCATTCAAATTTACTGTTGTAAATGGAAGTCCCGTGTACTGGCTCATATCTACTTTAAAAGTAACCATTGGAGTTGGAGGGTTAATAACTACTGTCTTTTGATAAACAAACTGCCACCATCCTGGACCGAAATTAATTTGAACAGTCATGGTATTTCCTCCGTTAGAAAAAAGAACATTGTAAGTAATAGTAGAAACAGCTCCAGCAGGACTAGTGAGCTCACCTGCGTTGTGTACTTTTGCCAATCCAATGTGAGCACCTAATCCATTAACGGTTAAGGTACCTAAAGCGGCATCAAACGCATAAGTTGCTGCACCACCAGTATGAGGAGCGACAGGCGCACCACAACCTTCAGGAACGCCTTGCCAACCTTCTAACCAAGTACTTCCGCCCATGTAATGTGTCATGGCGCCTCCAGGTGCAAATTTAATAGAGTCGTCGAACAAACAAGCTCTAGTTACAACATCGCCCGCTGAACTGGAAAACCAAGTTAAGTCGTTTAACGCTGGGCCAACAGCTAAGGCTCCGGCTTGTGGAGCCAGTTTCCAAGTTCCTTCAATTTGGGCAGATACACCTAAAATTGGGAATGCTAAAAATAGTAATAGTTTTTTCATAGTAAAATAATTTAAGTTAAATTGAATAACAATATAAATTTAATAAAGTTCTAAGACAAATATAGTAATAAATACAATAAGCAACAAAATCGCATTTATTTTTTACATTTTTTTAATGATAAGTTGTTGAATTTCAAATTAAAATTGATTAAAGGGAGGGTTAATCGGTCAAAGCGAAGGATACTGATTTATTTCCAATATTGATCTTAAAATCTCCCTTTTCAGCAACAAATTGACCTTTTTCATTTACAAATTTTAAATCATCTACAGTAAGAGAAAACTTAAGAACCATTTCACTATTAGCAGGGATTTCTATTTTTTGGAATTTTTTCAAGCTTTTTCCTGTCGGCACCATGCTGGCATACAAATCAGAAAGGTATAATTGTACTACTTCTTTTACTGCAATATTACTTTCATTTTTAATTTTTATACTCAAAGAAATAGATTCGTTTTGGTTCATACTTGATTTATCCAAAATAATATCGCCGTAGCTAGTAGTACTATAAGATAAGCCAAATCCAAAGTTCCATTCTGGTGAATAGGCTTCAAAATTTCCAGATTTTGCCCTGTCTACACTGTATGGGTGGTCATAAAATTCTATAACCCCGTCATATTTGGGATAGGTATAAGGAAGTCGGCCACTAAAATTTGCCGCACCAAACATCAAATCAACAAGTGCATCTGCACCATAATCACCGGGCAAATAGGCTTGAATAATAGCAGCAGCACCCTCAACAATATCATGAATGATACGAGGCCTTCCTTCACAAAGGACAATAATCACCTTTTTGTTTTTAGCATAAGCCAATTGAGCCAATGCTCTTTGTTCAGCATCTAAATTCAAACTGTGGATATCTCCAGGTTTTTCTGTAGAAGGAAGTTCTCCAAGGCACAAAACGACTACATCTACTAAATCAAGTTTAGACTTATAATCTTCCAGGGCTATAAAATTTGTTTTTTCAAAATCCTTTTCTGAAACTAGCTCGGCGCCTTTAGAGAACAAGCAATTGTCTTTGCCTAATTTGGATTGAAAAGCTTGAAGAATTGTTTTACATCCTTCTGTATTATATTGTGTATCGACACCTTGCCAAGTATGAGTCCAGGCACCGTTAAGATAAATCATATTGTCTGAACAAGGCCCTGCGATTAATACTTTTTGTCCAGCAGTAAGCGGAAGCACATTATTTACATTTTTTAATAAGGTAATAGATTCCAAAGCGGTTTCTTTAGACTTATTTTTAAATTCAGCGGATGCGAAATTTGGATACGCATCAAAATTCACCAATGCTTTATTAAAAAGACCCAACTTAGTTTTTACTCTTAAAATTCTTCTAACGGCATCGTCCAAGCGACTCATAGGAATGACGCCTGATTTTACTCCTTCCAACATGATCTCACAATATTCTTTATATTGAGGACTATAAGGAACCATGCTCATATCTACTCCAGCATTGAAAGCATTTACATACGCAGTTTTTAAATTGGGCGCTGCATGATGAACGGTATGGATAAAAATAAAATCCTCCCAATCAGAAACGGCAAACCCTTGAAATCCCCATTCATTTTTTAATGTTTTTGTAAGTAAGTCATAATTTAAATGACCAGGTATGCCATTTACAACCCCACTATTTACCATAACTGTTAAAGCACCTGCCTCTACCGCTTTTTTGAAAGCTGGTAAATAAAGTTCTTTCATATATTTTTCTGGAATCCAAGCTGGCGTACGATCTCTTCCACTTTGAGCAGCACTATATCCAACGAAATGTTTTAAGCAAGCTGCTACATGAAATTGATCAAGCGTAGTGCCTTGATAACCCTTAATTATTGCGGCACCCATCTGAGATGCCAAATACGGATCTTCCCCAAGGGTTTCGAAATTACGGGACCATAAAGGTTGTCTTCCCAAATCTAAAACTGGAGAAAAATTCCAAGGAATGCCAGAAGCTCTTGTTTCATAGGCGGATATGGTAGCAAATTGTTCTGCTAAATTTGGATTCCAAGTTGCCGCAAGTCCAATCTCTTGAGGGAATAAGGTTCCTCCTATGGTATAATTCATCCCGTGAATAGCATCAACGCCATAAATAATAGGAATTTCTGAACGGCCATTAATAAAATCTTGATGAATTGCCGTATGAATTCCGGTCCATTCCTTACGAGATAAAGTATGACTCCCAACATTCAAGACTGAACCTACTTTATATTTTTGAATGGCCTCATATAGTTTGACAGGATCAATTTCTGCAATTGGTTTAGCCGATCCATCTGGATTAGTCTGCAGTAGAACATCCAAAGTAATCTGACAGGTTTGACCCACTTTTTCTTCCAAGGACATCTTAGAGATCAGGTTATTTATTTCTTTCTCTTCTGGTGTATTAGGGACTTCAGTGACATGCAATATACTTTTACAAGAGAAAATAAGGAATGAAATTCCACACAAGCAAACGATCCAATTTTTCATAGGAAATTAATAAGTGATAAGAAAATTATGATTTGGTAAAAATTTATTGAAAGATTCTTACATAATCAACATACATAGTTTGAGGGAAAACTGAGGTAGCGTCAGGATTTCCTGGGAAATTTCCGCCAACAGCGACATTAAAAATCAAAAAGAATTTTTCCTGAAATTCGCTTAGTTCAGCGGGTGTTGTATTCACAGATTTAAACTCCACATTATCCAAAAGCCAGTGAATACTTGATTGATCCCATTCAATTGAAAAGACATGAAATTCATCAGCAAATTTTCCACTTGCCAAGGTTTTTGTTCCCCCGTATTGTGCATGTGTGCCATTATCTTGCCAGTGTATGGTTCCATAAGTAGTTTTGTCATTATATCCTTCACCACCTATCAATTCCATAATATCAATCTCACCACAAGATGGCCATCCTACAGTTGTGATATTATCACCTAACATCCATAGAGCAGGCCAAAGACCTTTACTGTAAGGGAGTGCTGCACGAATGTCAATTCTACCATACTTCCATGACTTTAAACCTTGAGTTTTGATTCTTGATGAGGTATATTGGGATCCGCCCATTGCTTGCACTTTTGCAGTAATTTCAAGTAATCCAGAAGCAACTGACACATTTTGGTTGGTATAATACTGTAATTCATTATTTCCCCACCCTCCGGAGCCGGTTCCAATATCATAAGTCCAATCTGAAGATAAGGCGTTTCCATTAAATTCATCACTCCAAACAAGTGAATAATTAGGATAAGTAAGGGGGCTTGTATATCCAGTAAGTGGAGCACCGCTTCCTGGAGTAAAAAAAGTCAGAACGATTTGCTCTGTTTTTTCAATAAAATCAGCATAAGTAGCATGAGCTTTACTTTTAATAGTGTAGGTCCCTGATGCTGCAAATACATGTGTTGCTTCACCTGTAGTAGATTCTACAACGGTAGAGTCATTATTTTCATAAAAGGTAATGGTATAAAAGTTGGCATTAGTTGCTTGCGCAACAACTTGAACAGAACTATTATTTACCGTAATATTAGTTGTTAAACCAGTAGGTAAGATAACCTTAATTGGATCTGGTTTTTTACAGGAAGTTAAGCTATAAAGCAAAAATAATAAGAAAAATAAAGGGCGCATAATTTTATAAAATAAGATAACAATTAGTTTATTCAGGTACTAAACGCAAGTACCAATTTAGTCCGCCATTAAAATGACTGTATTGAAGTAACAAAGAAGTATCAGTGATACTTAAAATACGATAGGTTTTAACTCCCGTATAAAAACCAATAAAGGCATTATTTGATATCGTTATGGTAGTATCTAAATCCTCTACTAAATTCCATGATTCGTTCATTTGATTGGTATACGGAGCGGTAAAATCTCCTAAATTCTGGAAAGAACCAGGAAACAAGGCCGCCAATCCATTGTGAATGTAAACATCACCTTGATTAAGCATGTCAAATTTAAAGGCGCCTAAGTGGAATACATAACGATCATTATATAATCCCGCACCTGCTTTATCATTTGCACCTGCGGACCACCATTCAGGAATATTACCAGATGCACTTACCGGATCAGGTCCAACACCCATGTGACCAGCATTCATTGAATCTATAACCCATGTCTTGTATCCAATTCCACTTGCTCCACCTGTAAGCATGGTATATATTGGATTATTCAAAAGCGAATAATCATCTTGTGCAATTACAATTACTTGAGTAGAACTTCTACTTCCCCCATTATTAAAAACTGTAAGTTTAATGGTGTAAGTACCTGCATACGGATAGGTAGCAATAGTGTGCGTACCTTGCGCCTTCATTCCATTACCTAAATCCCAAAGACAAAGTACACTTGGATTAGAGGCTGTTAAATCAAGAACATTGACATTTGCAACAGTAGGTGTTGCTGTAAATGTTGCATCAGCAACAGTAGGAGGAGTTCCTAATTGTGGGTCATTCTTTTTACATGCCACAAGGAGTAAAGCAATACTCGCGATTAAAAATAGTTTCATTTTCATATTTTTTAGATATTAATAACCAGGGTTTTGATTCCATTTTCCGCCAGCCAAATCAATTTCAACTTGAGGAATAGGAAATAACTCATGTTTTCCAACAACAAATCCATCAATAAAATTCACTGCTTGACCCGTTCTAACCAGGTCAAAGAAACGAACGCCTTCCATAGACAATTCATATCTTCTTTCTCTATAAATCACATCAAGTGAGTTAACAGATACACCAGGCACACCTGCACGAATACGAATTTGATTCACCAATGCCTGAGCTGTAGCCGTATTTCCAATTTGATAATGTGCTTCAGCAGCCATTAACAATACATCTGCATATCGAATAACACGATAGTTAACAGGACTTGTAAGGTCATTATCAGGCAATCCCATTTCATCTAAGCGCTTGATATATTTATTGCTATAGAAACCTGTATGACCACCTGCGCCAATGGCATAAGTAATATCATTTGGAGCAGGTTGCACAGCGATGAAAGCATCAATGTCTAAGATAGTAGTTTGTCTTCTTTGATCGATTGAGGAAAAGGCGTCATAAAGTTCTTGTGTTGGTAGATTATAACTGTTTCCATCACTATAAACTGGTCCAACATATTGTCTAATACCACCAAATCCAGCAGCAATATTTCCTTCAGCACAAATATAACAGCCATAACTAGCGCCTTCTAATCCAGAATACTGAACATCAAAAACAGTTTCGCTATTATTTTCGTTCGCTACAGTGAACAACTGAGAATAATTAGGCATTAAACTATAAGTACCTGATGCGATAAGCTCATCAAAAGTAGCCGCTGCTTCGGTAAATTTATTTTGATACAAATAAGCTTTACCTAAGAAAGCCATTGCAGCGCCTTTTGTTGCACGACCTTTTTGACTTGCAACAGGATTTAATATCGAGATAGCATATTGTAAATCCGCTTCAATTTGAGCATAAACTTCTGCTTTTGGCGTTCGTTCTAACTTTAAAGCTTCGTCTATTCCAATTCTTTTATCGATGATCAAAGGAATATCTCCAAAATACTTTACCAATTCAAAATAATAAAAGGCTCTTAAAAAACGAGCTTCTGCCAAAATATGATCCTTACCTACGAAATCAATTTTGTCTTGATTCTCCATAATATAATTGACACGGGTAATTCCAGCGTAATTAAATCTTAGTACATTTCGCAATTCCGCATTAATACCACCATGATTCATCATATCAATTTGATGTAATCCTTGGGAATCATTAACACTTTCTCCCCCTGCTATAGAATTATCAGAAGCAATTTCACCTATCCATAAGGTCAAAAATGAGCCTTGCAAAAGGTCGTATGCGCCAACAAGAGCTCTTTCATAATCCTCTTTGGTTTCGAAGAAATTTTCAACATCCTGAGTATATTCGGGATCAACACTCAAAAACTTCTCACAACTTGACGAAAAAAGAACAAGGAGTATACTAACTAATAAATATTTTACACTACGCATATCTTAAAATTTTAATTGAACACCACCCATAAATGTTTTTGCTTGAGGGTAAAAACCATAATCAACCCCTGCCGACAATACACCCGAAGAACCTAAATCTGGATCAAATCCTTGATATCTTGTAAGTGTAAATAAATTATTAGCAGCAATATAGATGCGGAAAGAATCCACTTTTAATCTTTTTAATTTTAGTGTAGGGAAAGTATATCCCAATTGAAGATTTTTCAATCTTGCAAAAGATCCATCTTCTACATAATAATCAGAAAAAATATTGTTTCTAGTAGCACCAGTAGTTACGCGAGGATTTACATTACTTGTACCTGGTCCGGTCCATCGATCCACTACATAACCTAATTGATTTGCATAAGGTTGTTGACGCTCATAATTTCTAATTATTTCTTGACCAATAGAAGCATATAAATTACCTGAAAGGTCAAATCCTTTTGCCTTCAATGAGAATGCAAATCCCATTGTGAAGTCAGGAATAGGAGAGCCTAAATAAGTTTTATCTGAATCATTATTAAAATTAATAACACCATCTCCATCTTGATCCACAAAAATTAAATCTCCTGGTTGTGCTCCGTCTTGAACAACCGCTGCATTGTCAATTTGATCTTGGGTTTGGAAAATACCTGCTGTTTGATATCCAAAGAAATACCCTATTTCATATCCTGGCTCGAAACGCGTAGCAGTTCCACCACCAATACTAAATCCAGCTCCAGGAATGTAATCAACTCCTGAAGGAACGCTTGTTACTTTGTTGGTTATGGTAGTAAAGTTGACGTTAAGGTCTGCGGTAATTAATTTTTTACGAGGGGTTTTATATCCCAATTCGAACTCAACACCTTTATTGGAGACACTACCAGCATTGATAATTGGAGGATATCCGCCTGGTCCATAAGAACCTAATACGGCCGTAACCTCTGGTTGGAAAAGCAAATCAAAAGTATTTTTGATAAAATAATTGGTTGAGAAGTCTAATTTTTGCCAAAAAGTAAGATCGGCACCAACATTGAATTGTCTTGTAGTTTCCCATCTTAAATCAGGATTTGAAGGGCGACCTATTGCAACACCTTGTGTAAGAACATCATCAAAAACATAAACACCTTCTCCATTTAAAAGACCACGGTAGGCAAAATTAGGGATTTGATCATTTCCAGATACCCCAAAACTCGCACGAATTTTAAAGAAGTTAATAAACTTGGAGGTGAAGAATTTTTCGTCTGATACTACCCATCCACCTGAAACCGTTGGGAAAAAACCATAGCGATGATTGGGACCAAATTTACTTGACCCATCTCGTCTAAGAATTGCAGAGAATAAATATTTAGATTGGAAAGCATATTCTGCACGAAGGAAAGAAGAAACCAATCTTTCTGTAAATTGCCAAGAACCTACATTATTTAAGAATCCACCAGGAGTTGTATTGGCTGAAATATCTGCATATTGTAAAGAGTTATTTGGAATTCCATAACCTGTACCACTTAATGATTCTCCTTTACGCTGAAATATTGATATACCGGCAGTACCTTTAATTTTATGATGCTCATTAAAAGTTCTTTCATAATTTAAAAAGCTTTCATAAGTCAAATCCAGATAAGTTGATTTCTCCTCATAAACAGAAGCACCTCTTTCAATTGAAGTTCCAGGAGCGATTTCAATCAATGGCGAATCTAAATTCTCATTGGAAGCTGTGTTGGCGTACTTACCTGTTCCGTACCAAACCAAGGGTGAGAATACTTTAGAATTAACTATTGAATAATTATAATTAAAACGATTTGTAAAAGAAAGATGCTCATTAATGGCATAAATAAATTCTTCTTTACCTACAAATTTTGCGGCTGACCCCCAATTGTACTGATTTTGAATTTGCGCAATTGGATTAATAATATCCGCCACTTCTTCCAGATAAGAAAAATTTCCGTTTGGAGTGCGAATAGGTTCATTCGGAAAAGCGTTAATAGTATTGTAAAGTACAGATCCAATTCCATTTTCAGGTAAAGTATTTCTAGAGTCATTGGAGAAAAGTATCACTGAATTCAATTTCAACTTAGCTGACATATCCGTACTAAAATTAAGTCGAGCATTGTATCTAGAAAAATGTGATTTGGAACCACCAACGATTCCGTCCTGAGTAAAGTATCCCAAACCAATGGAGTATTTAGTATTTAACGTTCCACCACTTAAACTTAAATTATGACTTTGAACAGGTGAGGTAGTAAACACAGAATCTTGCCAACTAGTTCCTCTGCCAATATTGGTATTGGCAAAAGGCATGGCTTGTCCACCCATGGCAAACATTTCATTTTTGATAACAGCATATTCTTGAGCTGATAATAAATCAAGTTTTCTTGCTGTTTGTTGCATTCCATAATAAGCAGTGTATTCAAATTTTGGTTTTGAATTCATACTACCATTTTTAGTCTCAACGATGATCACACCATTTGCTGCTCTCACTCCGTAGATTCCCGCTGTTGCATCTTTTAAAACATTTATAGATTTAATGTCTGATGGATTTAAAGCATTCAAACCTTCTGAGTCATATACGATACCATCTACAAGAATTAATGGGTCATTATCTCCGAAAGTAGAAATACCACGGATGCGGATATTAGCAGAACCACCGGGCGAACCAGAATTAGTAGTCACATTCACCCCAGAAACTTGACCTTGTAATGCTTGGTCCATTCTAGAGAGATTCATTTTTTCAATATTCTCACCACTTACCTTTGATGTAGCTCCTGTCAATTCTTTCACAGTAGACCCACCATAACCAACAACCACAACTTCTTGAACATCCTTAAGTAAGATAGTCATGATAACATCAATCGTGGCGCGACCGTTAACAGGGACTTCTTGCTTAACATAACCCGCAAAAGAAAAAACTAGAACTGCATTCGTAGTATCATTCAAACCTATCTTATAGGTTCCTTTGATATCTGCAATTACTCCAGAATTTTGCCCTTTAATACTAACATTTACAAAAGGGACAAGCTCGTTTTTTTCATTTATTATAGATCCTGTAACTGTCATTTTTTGAGCAGAGATAAAGCCCAAAGACAAAATAAACAAGAATTGAAGGAGTAATTTTTTTGTCATAGTCATTATATTTTAATGGTAAATATAAATAAAATTATATTATTGTAACTAATACAATAAGTTTTAAATAAAATTAATTAATTAAAAATCATTCCTTTAATTTTAAAGTAACGAACTACATTTTAAACTGATAATCATTACTTTGAACCAGTTGTTTATAAGAAACAATATCAAAAGAAAAAAGTTTCGCCGGACGGTGTTTTACATTGATTTGTTTTTCATCGTGCGCCAAGAGCGGCATATATTTTATTTTTTTTCTGAAATTGGCTTTATCTAATTCTTGTTCAAAGGCATATTCATAGAGTTGTTGAAACTCATTGAGTGTAAATCTATCGGAGAGCATATCAAAACAAATGGGTTCCGTGTGGAGTTTTTGTTTTAATAATTCGATAGTTTTAGTAAGAATCAGGTTGTGATCAAAGGCAAGATTTGGAATTTCATGAATAGGGATCCAAGAAATCTCATCAGCCCAAGAGGATGCTTTAGCTTCAAAATCATCTATGCGCACCAGCGCAAAATAAGAAATGGTAATTACCCTTCCTTGAGGGTGACGATTGGGATTTCCAAAAGACTGCGCTTGATGAAAACTAACATTTTTAAGTCCAGTAAGATCATTTAATATCCGATTTGCTGCTGCATCAAGATCTTCATCAGGATAAACTAAATCCCCCGGAATTGCCCAGAACTTATCGAAAGGTTCCATGGCTCTTTTGATTAAGAGGGTTTTGATTTGACCTTGGCTATATCCAAACAACATACAATCAACCGAAAAGGCTGAGGTAAAAAATTCATTAAAATCTATTCGATACATATTGAGTTTTAGCTTTTAATGAGCACTTGAATTTTCAGTTGAAAGACTAGCTCCTTGTTTTTTAAGAAGCGCTCCAACCTTCCATGCGAAAAATACCAAATAAGAAAAACAAATAACTCCTAACCAGTAAGATTTTTGGATGCCTAATATATCATCGGAGGCTATTGCACCTTGAGCAACTGAAATAAATCCACCGCCCATAATCATCATGATTAATAAACTTGATGCCGTATTTGTATTCTTACCCATTCCAGCAATACCAAGTGTAAAAATACAAGGCCAAAGAGTGCTACAAAAAAGTCCAACTGAAATAAAAGCAAATACACTGGTAAGTCCAGAACTATAAATTCCGATTATTAATGCTAATATACCAAGCAAAGAATAAATAATAATCTGTTTGACAGGATTGCCTTTACTCATAAAATCGGCTACTATTAAAAGAATCACAATCAATAAATAGGGATACAATGTTTGAATGTCATGACCCCCAATAATATTTGCCGCTGCAAATATTCCAAAAGCAACAAATGGAAGAAGAATACTTAAAATCATTTTTAATGATTTACTCAGATTAAACACGCCAGCGGCAGAAGTCCATCTACCAATCATTAAACTGGCCCAAAAAAGAGAAACAAAAGGCGCTATTTCATTTTCAGGGGTTCCTAGTTTTTGTTTCATGAACTCAGGAAGGTTACTTGCAGTAGAAACCTCTACTCCAACATAAAGAAATATGGCAATCATTCCCAATAATACTTGTGGATGGCGCAGCGTTTCTAATATTTTGGCTGGGCCTTCAGAAGTTGATTCCTCATCAAGTCGATCGGGTACAGAGGAGAATTTAAAGAAAATGGCTGCAATTACAAATGCTAAGCCAAGGCACATGTAAGGAATTTTAACTGCCTGAAGATCTAAACTGTCTCCAGCCCCACCAGATAGACCACCAAAAATTGCAAACGAGACAATCACTGGGCCTATTGTAGTTCCCACATTATTAATCCCGCCAGCCATACTTAAGCGAATATTTCCTTTAGAAGGATCTCCCATTTGAATCGCAAGTGGATTGGCTGCTATTTGTTGAAGTGAAAACCCTAATCCAACAATAAACAAACCTGAAATTAAAAGAATAAAGGAAGAGTTATTAGATGCTGGAATAAATAATAAGGTTCCTAAAGCTGAGATTAAAAGACCTAAGGCAAGACCATTTCGATATCCAATCTTGTTCAAAATATCCTTTTTTAATACTGCCGAAATCATAAAGTACAAAACCGAACCTACTGTATAAGCAACATAAAAAGCAAATGAAATCAATTGAGATTGGAATTGACTAAGGTCTAATGCTTTTTTAAATACAGGGATAAGTATATCATTACTTGCAGCTACAAACCCCCAAAAAAAGAAAATCGTTATAAGCGTACCAAATGCGCCAAAATTTGTTTTTTTCACAATTGTTAATTTTAAATAATTGTCGAAAATACAATAATTAAAAAAACCTACCTCTTTTCTGCAAACTATTTTTTTACAACTTTAGAAAAAAAGAGCGCTAACAATAACGTTTTTTATAGTAAAATTTGATAGAAAATATTACTTAACCAACTTGATTCAGTTGTTCTTTTTTGTGATTTTTATTACCCATCATTTTTTCAACGGAAGCAACAATTGAATTTACATCGAAACCACAATCTGCCCATAATTCTTCTTGTGTACCGTGATGAATATATTCATCTTGAATACCCAGGCGAACAATTTCAGAGTAATATCTTTGATCGGCAGCAAATTCTAATATCGCGGAACCGAATCCACCCATGAGACAACCATCTTCAAGGGTAATTACTTTTTTGAATTTATTAAAGACTTCGTGTAATAGCGTTTCATCTAAAGGTTTTGCAAAACGCATATCATAATGTGCCACGGAAATATTTTTATCTTTAAGAAGTTCTATTGCTTCTTGAGCAAAGTTTCCTGGGTGGCCTAGACTAAGAATTGCTATTTCTTCCCCGTTGGATACTTTTCTACCTTTTCCTTTTTTAATTTCTTTGAAAGGAGTAAGCCATTCTGTCATAACTCCATTGCCTCTTGGATAACGAATAGTATAAGGTCCTTGATCTAACAATTGAGCCGAATACATCATGTTTCTCAATTCTTCTTCATTCATAGGAGCTGCAACTACCATATTTGGAATGCAACGCATATATGCAATATCATAAGCTCCATGATGCGTAGCGCCATCAGAACCTACCAGTCCACCTCTGTCCAAACAAAAAACAACATTTAAATTTTGCAAGGCAACATCGTGCAATACTTGATCAAAAGCACGCTGCATAAAAGAGGAATAAATATTACAGAAAGGAACTAAGCCTTGCGTTGCTAATCCTGCACTAAAAGTCACTGCATGTTGCTCGGCAATTCCAACATCAAAACTGCGTTCTGGCATGGCTTTCATCATAATATTCAACGAAGACCCAGAAGGCATAGCTGGAGTTACCCCCATTATTTTATCATTCTTTTCAGCTAATTCTACAATAGTATGTCCAAAAACATCCTGATATTTTGGAGGCTGTGGTGACTTGGCGACAATTTTAACAATCTCACCAGTCTCTTTATTGAACACCCCAGGAGCATGCCACTTGGTAGGATTGCCTTCTTCTGAAAACTTATATCCTGCACCTTTACGGGTAATGCAATGCAATATTTTCGGGCCTGGAATATCTTTAAGATCTTCCATAATTTTTGCTAAACCTACTACATCATGGCCATCTACAGGGCCAAAATATCTAAAATTCAAGGCCTCAAATAAATTGCTTTGTTTAAGCAGACTTCCTTTTAATGCATGAGACACTTTTGAAGCTATAGATTGAGCATCTGGACCAAAAGCCGATATTTTTCCCAATAATTTCCAAACCTCATCCTTCACTTTATTGTATGTATGAGAAGTGGTAATGTCTGTTAAATAATCTTTTAAAGCTCCTACATTGGCATCAATTGACATGCAATTGTCATTTAAGATGACCAACAGATTGGCATCTTTTTCGAAACCTGCATGATTCATTCCTTCAAACGCCAAACCTGCAGTCATGGCTCCATCTCCGATGACAGCGATATGTTGTCTTTCCGTTTCTCCTTTGTAACGACTTGCTACGGCCATTCCTAAAGCGGCAGATATAGAAGTGGAGGAGTGACCAACCCCAAAAGTATCAAATTCACTTTCAGAACGCTTTGGGAAACCTGAAATTCCACCTTTTAATCGATTAGTGTGAAATTGTGCTCTTCGACCAGTTAATATTTTATGACCATAGGCTTGATGACCGACATCCCAAACCAATTGATCCTCTGGTGTATTAAAAACATAGTGTAAAGCAACTGTAAGTTCAACTACCCCCAGACTAGCTCCAAAATGACTATTTCCAATTTCAGAAATTACATCAATAATGTATTGACGCAGTTCTTCAGACACTTGAGGAAGATCTTCCGTTTGAAATTTGTTTCTTAAATCAGCGGGCACCTCTATTTGAGATAGTAAATTACCCGGAATATATTTTGACTTCATGTTAGAACAAAAATAATAGAATAATATCGTATTCAACAAAAAGAAAGATTATTTGTTCTAACAAAAATGATAAATTCTGTTGATATAACTCAATGAATAATTACTACTTTTGCAGGCCATGAATATTTCTATAGAAAAGCCTTCGTCATTAAAAATTTACCTAGTTTTCACTAAGTTTAGGCTTTCTTTCTTGGTAATTATATCTGCTTTATCCGGTTATTTGTTCGCTGGCGGTAAGGATTGGTTGGAAATTACCTATTTGATGTTAGGTGGCACTTTAGTTACCGCTGCCTCCAATGGAGCCAATCAAATTTGGGAAAAGGACATCGATAAGCTGATGAAAAGAACGGCCAATAGACCACTTCCAATGGATTGGATTAGTGTAAGAAAAGCGGTTTTAATATGTGTGTTTTCCTTGCTCATTGGTAGTTATTTATTGTATTTAATTAACCTAAAAAGTGCCTTACTTGGATTAGGAGCTTTCGCACTTTATGTTTTCGCCTATACCCCTCTGAAACAAATTACGCCTTGGGCAGTTTTTGTCGGTGCAATACCCGGAGCAGTTCCTCCATTGTTAGGCGCCATTGCTGCAACAGATCAATTCGGCTTACTTCCTGGCATCTTATTTTTTGTTCAATTTACTTGGCAGTTTCCTCATTTTTGGGCCATCGCATGGGTTTTACATGAAGATTATCAAAAAGCGGGATTCTTTTTATTGCCATCATCTTCTGGAAAGTCAAGAAATTCTGCCTTTCAAATTGCAAGTTATTCTTTAGCATTAATTCCATTTAGTTTGGCTCCTTGGTTGTTGGGCTGGACAGGAACCCTCAGTTTAATTGTTGCAAGCGTTCTTGGAGCAGCTTTTTTTGTTTTCGCCTATCGTTTGTTTATTAGTTGTGAAGATAAAGATGCCCGTAAATTAATGTTCGCATCATTTTTATACTTGCCCTTGATTCAATTTACTTATGTAATTGATAAAATAGAATTTGTTTTACCTAAATAATATATCATGGATTATTCAAAAGAGCTGAGCCCCGAAGTAAAAGAGAAGATGAAAAAAAATCTTGTCTATGTAGGAATTTTTAGTATCATAATGATGTTTGCTGGATTAACCTCAGCTTATATCGTAAGTATGGGAGGTGGTTTTTGGTTAAAATATCCCTTGCCAAATGCCTTTTACATAAGTACCTTGTGTGTTGCATTAAGTAGTGTGACGTTTATTTATGCAATTGCTAATGCTAAAAAGGACAAATTCAATCAAGTAAAGTTGGGATTAGTGAGCACCTTACTATTGGGCTTACTTTTTATTGTTTTTCAATTTAAAGGCTTCAATATATTAACTGAGTCCGGGATTCATCCAGCCAAAAACTATATAATGGTTAGTGAAGGTCGTTATGGGGATTATTTTGAGATTAAATACAAAGGCGATTTTATTCAAGTTAATGGAAACGATTATTTAGTTAATAATAAAAAGCTAAGCAACACTGAATTTGATGCCTTGAAGAAATATTCTGCTCAATTTTTAAGCATTAAACAAAATGACACCCTTGAAATTAAAGTAGATAAAAACTTTGAATTACTCTTGAGAAATCAAAAATTAATAGTCAAAAATGATCATTTTTACATCAATGATTCGACTGCTATGAACTTTGTAGATGAAATTAGATTAAAGCAATTGGCTGAGAATATTAGAGATGAAAGAGGAGACTTTTTTGCACGAGGAAAATATGGCAAAGATTTTACTATTTATTTTAAAGGTGTTGCCTTGGATTATAAAGACAGAACTTTGATGTATGATAACAAAAAATTAAAACCTTATCTTCAAATCAAAGCAGCTGAAGCAGCTGACACCGCCAGCTCTTATTTATATATTTTAATAGTACTTCATGTATTACATATTGCAATTACTTTATTGTACCTGATTAGGGTTACAATAGGTTCATTTTCAAATAAATACAATAGAAGCAACAGCTTACCTTTGGTAACTGGAGGAATTTTCTGGCACTTTTTAGGCTTCTTGTGGATCTATTTATTGTTGTTTTTGATTTTTATTCATTAAACTTGCATAAAATTTTACACAATGGCAGGACATGTAGCAGCGATTGATTCAAAAACCCTTTGGGGAGGAAAAGAATCGCCATTCTCAACAAGTTATGGAAAACTAATGATGTGGTTTTTCCTTGTTTCAGATGCTTTAACCTTTACTGGATTACTTATTGCATATGGTTTTACCCGACATGATGTTCAAGATGCTTGGCCAATTGGGGAGGAAACTTTTAATTCCATGCCATTTTTAGGTCACGGATATCCTTTATTATATGTTGCATTAATGACCTTTATATTAATTGTATCTTCTGTTACTATGGTTTTGGCTGTTGAAGCGGGACACAGAATGGATAGAAAAGGAGTTGTTAAATGGATGATTGCTACTATAATCGGTGGTTTTTTCTTTTTAGGTTCTCAAGCTTGGGAATGGAGTCACTTCATACATGGTTCAGAATTTGGTAAAATCGAATTAGCAGATGGATCTCAAGCTATTGTCAAGGGTCATTTTGGAGAAATAAATAATTTCAAAGTAACTATTGCTGGTTCAGAGCACAAAAAAGGTGATGTTATTAAAGAAGATTTATTGCATACTTTTCACCATGCTGCTGTTCTTGGCCATATTGAAAATGGTATGATAAAATTACATGATGGTTCTATTGCTAAAATTAACAAGCAACACGATCACGATATGGTTTTGATTGTTAAGAAAGCTGGAAAAAACCATATTTTGAATGCTAGAATTGAAGGGAAGCAAGCAGAAAAAATGTATTATGAATCTCTTTACAGCGGTACTGCAAATAAAGTGGTTTATGGAGCTGATTTGAAAGATAATGAATACGGACCTCAGCAATACGGTCAATTTTTCTTCTTTATCACCGGCTTCCATGGTTTCCATGTATTTTCTGGTGTAATTATTAATATTATCATCTTATTAGGTGTTGTTGCTGGTACTTACCACAAGCGTGGACACTACGAAATGGTTGAAAAAACTGGACTTTATTGGCATTTTGTCGATTTAGTTTGGGTATTCGTATTTACATTCTTCTATTTAATTTAACATCATGGAAAGAGACGATTTAATTGAGTATTCTTTACACACGCACCATTCTGAAGAGAAGGGTAAAGAAATTCGCAAAAAAATAATATTTGTTACTATATTACTGACTGCTGTAACAATACTAGAAGTAGGTTTAGGTGCTTTTATCAAGCAATCTAACACAATTTGGCCTTTTGTTAAATGGTCTTTTGTTATCCTTACACTTTTCAAAGCGGGTTATATTGTAATGGTATTTATGCATTTAGGTGATGAGCGTAAATGGATGAGATATGTCATTCTTTTACCTTACTTTATTTTCGTATTGTACCTTATTTTTATTGCACTTTGGGAAGGTTTAGCCGTTGGACACGCCTGGGAAACCTACGGGTTCTAACATGCCAAATATTAAAAAGCCTTCCAAAGCGAAAGCCTTACTAGCAATACTTTTAGTTTTCGGTCCAGCGCTCATACTCATCTTTATTTCTACTCGAGGATGTGAGCACAAATTCCAACAATTAGATGATTACGGTCAAATAAAAAACTATTCTTTTGTAGACGCTGCGCACCACAAACGAAATTCTAAAGAATTTTTGGGTGATATAGTGCTAATCACCACTTTACAAATTACTTGTCCTGAAGATTGTGCTATTTCTCAATGGCATCTTAATCAAATGATCTACCAACACATCCGTAAAAACAGCAGAAAAAAAATGAAGCAAGTGCGCATCATTTCATTTGTAACAGATGGAAAGGGACAAGCAATTAAAGATCTGAGCCCTGTTGTAGATGCCTTAAAGGATCAAGTGGAAGCCTATGACCCAAAACTCTGGATAGTTGCTACTGGAGATGTTCGATCTATTTATAATATTGAAAATAATGGTCAGAGCTTATTGAAAAAGGGAAAGAAATATTATGGTGGAGAAGCATTTCAGGAACTTTTACTACTTGCAGATAAACAACATCATTTGCGAATGGTATTACCAGGAAATCAAGAAGGTCTCATCCGAAGAATGAAAGAAAGTATTGCTTTACTTCAAAAACAATACGACAAAAATAAAAAGCTACTGTGAGCAAAATAGTTCTGTTCATTTTTATAGGAATGTTACTCTATTCTTGTAAAGAAGTTCCAACAAAATTACCGATTCTTGGTAACGCCGATATAGTATATCTCCAAAAAGATGGTGCAACAATTGCAGACACCGTTTATCCTAAAATTCCAGCTTTTTCCTTTTTGAATGAGGATTCTATTCTGGTAAGCAATGAGAACTTTAAAAATAAAATTTGGATTGTCGAGTTTTTCTTCGCTACCTGTCCAACTATATGTCCAATCATGCAAAAGCAATTGAAGAATGTAGTGAAAGCAACTAAAGGATTTGAAAATAATATTGAATTTATTTCCTTCACGATTGATCCTACCAACGATAGCCCTTCAAAGTTGAAAGCCTATAAAAAGCAAAATAAAATTTTAAATAATAACTGGTCTTTTTTAACCGGAGACGAGGCAACTACGCATCGCTTAGGGATAGAAAATTTTTTAACCTTTGCTGGACGCAATGAAGAGGCCTTGGGTGGGTATGCACATTCTGGATCTTTTACTTTAGTAGATAAAGCAGGCTATGTACGCGGTGTGTATAATGTTACTAATTTTGATCTGAGTGTGAACAAAAGCGAATATAATAGGTTAATTAATGATGTTGAATCTCTTCTAATAAATGAATATGGAATTTCTAAATCCAAATAAAGAAAAACAAGTACGACTGGTGTTTATAATCGTTTCAATCGTGATTCCAGTCGTAGTTGCTGCGCTGTTTAAAATTAGTATTGAAGGAGTTGATCTGAGTTTTCTACCCCCTTTTTATGCAGGATTAAATGCAGCAACTGCAATATTGCTTATATCAGCGTTAGTTGCGATTAAAAAACAAAATCAAAAACTACACCGTTTGTTAATGCGCTTTGCCTTGTTATTGTCCTTGTTGTTTTTGGTATGTTATGTTGCCTATCATCTCACCTCTGCACCAACAGTCTTTGGAGATGCCAATCATAATAAAATTTTAGAAGCTTCAGAGAAGTTAGCCGTGGGTGGTTTGAGGTCTGTATATGTTATCCTTTTATTATCACACATTCTATTAAGTGTCGCTGTAATACCTATGGTGTTGTTTACTTATCTAAATGCTTGGAAGGGAGACTTTGTGAAGCACAAAAAATTGGCGCGTATTTCATTTCCAATTTGGCTTTATGTGGCTATAACAGGCGTGATCGTTTATTTTATGATTGCTCCCTATTATTCTTAATTGATCTGAATTTCAACTCTGCGATTGGCTTCGCGTTCATTATCATCTTTGGGGTCGGTAAAAATTGGTTTTGTATTTCCAAACCCTACAGCTGAAAGCCTTTTGGAATCAACTCCATTATCAATTAAATATCGAATTATCTTTTCAGCTCTTTTTTTGGATAAGCGCTGGGCACTTAAATTATTCTTCCCCTCTCCATTTACATGGCCCTGAATTTCAATTGCAATTCCCCCATTTAATACAAGAAAGTCTTTTAATCGTTTTAATTTAGGCAATGATTCATCCAGTATTATGGCTAAACCTCCCACAAAATTTATATCATCTAATTTTGCAGTAGATCCTTTAGATAAAGAGGTTAATGCTATAGTATCATAGGTATCTCGGGAACCGTCTATTTTATGCAAGAACAAGTCTTTTGAAAAATATCCCTGTGCATCAAGTCTTATTGTAGCCTTTAATTTTTTGGTGTTGTTTAAATATAAATGACTCGCTCTGTAGGTCCCGTCTAGATTTCCAGCTTCTGATAAATAAATTCTTGCTGTAACAGGCAATTTGGTTTGCTCATCAATAAGAATAAGGTGATAAATAGGTGCGCCATAAATATGAGCCATGTCTAACAAGACTGAATCGACAATTTTTTCTCCTGTTTCTGTTTTAGCTTCAAAACCCAATTTTAATACCAAGCTATCACGACTATTTTTTTTAGTATTAAAAGCAAAATAATATGTCTTTCCTTCTGGTAAAAACAAATTCGGGAATTTTGTAGTTTGATTGGTGGCAGGAATAGATTCATGAAAGAGCAGATTTGCTTCTTTTTCTTTTATTTTTTGGCAAGCATTTTCCGTTGGACACTCCAAGATATAAATACTTAACGGGGTCTTGCAAGATTGAATTTGTAAAGATAATTCTCCCGAAGTCGCTGGGGTATAATTAAGCCAAATGGTATTCGTTGAAACACTGTCTTCTTTTGCATAACCAAATAAATTGAGTTGATCATGTTTCGATTTTCCTAAAAAATTTAATCTGTAAACTGCGTTAGCACTGATGGAAACACTGCCATTACAAGTAGCATAATCGGATTTTTGTCCCCACAAATTAGTCAAGAATATCAGACCAACAAAAAGAAGTAAAAAAGGCTTCATTACGCTTTGAAACGCATTAATGCATTTTTAGTTTCAATTGCCCTTTCAATTCACTTCTTAATATCAAATAATTAGAAGTTAAGAAAATCTCTTTAATGCGCATGTCATCAATCGAACCACTCATATCTACCTCTTTAGTAAGTGGAACATTTAATTCTTTGGTGATGGTTGTTTGAGCATCAATGAGATATGGATTTAAATCAAAAATTGCATTTTTCTCAAGCTCCTGTAAGATTCGATCATTAAATAGCCAACGGGCAGTATTTAGTAATAAACTTTTTGTCTCTATTTCGAAACTCATATTTTCCATAGAAATTTTTTGTGTTAGTGTATCAAACACAGGAAGTGCCGTCAAATAAAATACACCGTTTTTTGAACCTTCAAAATGCAAAGAGAATACCATTCTGTTATCTTGACTTCCCTCGATTTTCAATTCTTTGATTATAATTGTTTTTCTTTTAAACTTTAATTCCTTACCTCTAAGCTCTTTATTTGCGATGGAAGAAAGTGAATCATAAGAGGCGCTAATGTCAATCCCCATTTGGATTCCTTTGGTTTTTTTAAATTCTTTTAAGTCGGGTAAAGGTTGTGCTTTTATTTGTAATGTCTCCGTACTGACCATTGGCGCAACCTTTAAATTAATGTCTACTGCTACTTTGTTTTTAGAAAATGTAAGATCACTTACTGAGGCTGCTGTAGGATTTATATATAGGAATCCATAACCATCAATAGCGATTGGTTCTTGAAGTTCCTTCCAGGTTGATTTAAGATCACTTCGAATATCTATTGCTTCAATTTGTTTGTCAATATCTTCTTCCAATTGCTTAAGCTCTGCTTTTACTTGTTTTTTAACTTCTGATGTAGCGTCATATTTAAAAAGTGTAATAATACAAGGATCTAGTAAATCAAATTTTGATAAAGAGGTGCTTGACTCAAATTGACATTTATTATTCAATGAGATCTCTGTCTTGTATCCTACCTTAACAGATAAAGGATCTTTTGTTCCACATTCAGCATTAACCCTTGGTACAACACAAGTGCCCTTTTCATCAAAAAGTCCATGGCACTTTGGACAATAATTTAACTTTAATTGAAAATTCCCTAAGACCTCATAATATAAATGATCTGGATAAAAGGAATATTCAATAGGATCTCTATTAAAAACATAAGAATAACTAATGCCTTCACATTGCTCCTCAGCTCCTTCAAATGTTTTAGGTAGTGATTTTTCAATATCCTTCAGGTACGGAAGAAGATCAATTTCTAATGGGATTGTGATTATGGAAGGCTCTTGATTTAGTGGTGGCGGAGCTATTACGGTGTATTTGGGCGGGAGTGCTTCAATTGGCTTACAAGAATAGAACAATAATAATAAAATAAGAGCGCCTAAAAATTGATGTGTTCTCATATTTCTTGAAAATAATTTAAGTGAAGTTAATCGAAAGTTACGAAAAATCTAAATTTAAAAAAGGCCGTTTTTTAACATAAAAAAAGGGGCCTTACAAAGGCCCCTTTTACTTAGTTCATTTTTTGTTTTAAACCCTCATCGAGCGCATCCAAGAATTCTTCTGTGTAGACATAGTGTTCTCCATGATTTACTTTGTTACCATGAATACATACTGCTAAATCTTTAGTCATTATTCCTGCTTCGACGGTGTCAATACAAATTTGCTCTAGCGCCAAACAAAAATCTATCAGTTCTTGATTTCCATCTAATTTTCCTCTAAAAGCTAATCCTCTTGTCCAAGCAAATATAGAAGCGATTGGATTGGTAGATGTTTTTTTACCCGCTTGATAATCTCTAAAGTGACGTGTTACCGTTCCGTGAGCTGCTTCTGCCTCCATTATTTCACCATCTGGTGTGATCAATACGGATGTCATTAATCCAAGTGAACCAAATCCTTGTGCAACAGTATCTGATTGTACATCACCATCATAATTTTTACATGCCCAAACAAAATTACCATGCCACTTGAGCGCTGAGGCTACCATGTCATCAATTAATCTATGCTCATAAACTATACCCACTGCATCAAACTTTTCTTTATAATCAGATTGAAAGATCTCCTCGAAAATATCTTTAAAGCGTCCATCATATTTTTTAAGAATGGTGTTTTTGGTAGACAAATAAAGTGGCCATTTTTTACTCAATGCCATATTAAAACAACTGTGAGCAAAACCTATTATAGATTCGTCGGTATTGTACATGGCCATTCCAACGCCATCACCTTGAAAATTATATACATCAAATTGTTGTACTTCCCCACCATTTTCCGGCGTAAAAGTCATTGTTAATTTTCCTTTTCCCTTGAATACAGCATCAGTTGCTCTATATTGATCACCGAATGCGTGACGACCCACAATAATTGGTGCGGTCCAATTACTTACCAATCTTGGGACATTTTGCATTACAATTGGCTCTCTGAAAACTGTACCATCTAAAATATTTCTTATGGTTCCATTAGGAGATTTCCACATAGATTTCAAATTAAACTCTTGAACTCTTGCTTCATCAGGTGTGATGGTGGCACATTTAATTCCAACTTTATATTTTTTGATAGCTTCCGCTGCATCAATTGTGATTTGATCATTGGTTTCATCTCTTTTTTCAATACCTAGATCATAGTATTTAATATCTAAATCTACATAAGGCAAGATAAGTTTATCCTTGATAAATTTCCAGATGATTCTTGTCATCTCATCACCATCCAATTCAACGACTGGGTTTGCTACACTAATTTTTGACATGCTAATATTTTTATGCTGCAAAAATAAGGATTATTTATTGACATTTTCCCTCTTAACTTTCTCCTCGTTAAATGACCATGCCAAAATTCTGCTCATCTTATTTCCTTGATGCATTGGAAGAACCTGAATTGATTTCGCCCCTGTTTGATTTAATATTGTTTGTAAAGGTTTCAGGTGTTCCTTTTTTGACACAAGCGTTGTAAACCACAAACATTGATGCGCAAAGTTCACACTTTGTATAATCATCTGTTTGACAAACTGAAATTCACCTCCCTCACACCAAAGCTCATTTTCTTGTCCACCAAAATTTAATACAGGTTCTTTTATGTTTTTATTGGTGAGCCCTTTTATTTTTCTGATACTTCCTTCTTTTGCAGCAATAGCCGAAGAATGAAATGGTGGATTGCACATAGTCAAGTCAAAATAATCTCCTGGTATGATAATTCCTTCGAATACATTTTCAGCTTTCTCCTGTTTTCTTAAGGTGATTTTATGGTTGAGATCATTGTTAGAAATATTTATTTGAGCAATGTCTAATGCTTTTTCACTGAAATCAACTCCAACAAAATCCCAATTATAAATTTGTGCACCCAAAAGTGGGTAAATACAATTGGCACCAGTTCCAATGTCTAAACAACGAAGATTCTCCTTGCACTCCATTACGTCTGCTAAGTAATGAATATAATCTGCCCTTCCCGGAATGGGTGGACATAAAAAATCTGATGGAATTGACCAAAATTTTAAACCATAGCAACTTAACAATAAAGCCGTATTGAGACTTTTAACGGCAAAAGGATCGGCAAAATCAATACTTGTATCTCCGAATTTATTAATCATTAAATATTGATCTAAACTCGGGAAAGAACCCACCAACCTATCAAAATCGTATCTTTCTCGATGGACATTTCTTGGATGTAATCCTGTTTTAATTTCAGATGGATTGCTAGAAGTAATTTTCATTATTAGAATACGTTAAAGGATGCATTTCTAAGCAGTAGAAAAATTTAATAAGTAACATTTAAGTTAGGCGCAGCCGTTTAAATCTGTTTTGCAATCCGGTTTAAATTTAAGTAAATTTACTTATGTTTACACGCTTGTATGAAAAAAGAGAGTGTAATTAAATATTAAACCGAAAAGGATATGAAGATAAAATTCACCTTGCTTCTGGTAATTATTTTCCTTACTTCTGGAGTGTCCTCTAAAGAAGTTCAGCATGTTTTATTCATTGGAAATTCATTCACTTACAGAAATCATTTGCCTAAAATGTTTGGGGAACTAGCAAAAAGCAATGGAAAACAAGTCGATGTGCAGTGGAATGTACGCGGCAAAACATCCTTCTATCAGCATATAGGCAGACCAGAATTATTTAAAGCCATACAATGGAAAAAATGGGACATTGTTGTGCTTCAAGGATCTAGTAGAGATTTTTTAAAAGGTGATGCTTATTTACACAAACGCACTTTACCTGCAATCCGCAAAATGATTCGTGCGATCCGTGAAAGAAATCCAGATGTGAAAATCGTTTTTTACATGACTTGGGCCTATAAAAATGGATATAAACCTATTGCTAGAGCAAATACTTTCATCAAGATGACCAATTTGGTTGCGAAGGAATATTTGGAAGTTGCAAAATTATTTGATGCTTCTGTTGCACCGGTAGGCTTGTTTTGGAAAAATTTAAAAGCTAAAAATCCAAAAATTAAATTGCACCAGCCAGACAGAGGGCATCCAAGTAAATTGGGTTCCTTTGCAACGGCTTGTTGCATGTATTGCACCTTTTATGAGGAACCCGTGCAGAAAATTCCATTAACTCAAAGCAGTATAAAATATGCCAACTATATTCGTAAAAGCGCCAATAATTTTGTGCTATCAAATCATTGGAAGACAGAAGATCTAAGTTCTAAGAATAAATAGAATTTTGACTGATCGCGTTCTTAACACAATATCTTTTTGTCATGATTTTTAACAAAAATACACGCCAAAAAGGAATTTATTTTTACGATTTGTCGCTGGATAAAATCCAGCTATTCACATTCAACCCCTAACGGGGTTATAAATTATTCTTCAAAGGCTTACTCATTTTTAATGCGAGAAAAGCCATTGGGAAATAGGCCAAAATTAAATCCGTGAAAGTAAACCAAAGGGGAGATGGCAGCACGAGCACCATCATTAATCCACCAATAAAAAATAACCCAGCGACAGAATAAGCTGCAGTTTTAGACCACAAATTACAGTATCTACTCACTAAAATTGCAGCAATAAAAGTTCCAAATGCATGCGCGAGAAAAGGAAACAAAAAATGTTCTGGACCCATCAAATGCATTGCTTTTACCAATCCTTCTGTAGTTTGTAAATTAGACCCAGGAGGCGGAGGGATTATTTTTCCGCTGATTCTAATAAAACTCATATTCACAGCACCACCAATAAAAATTGAAATACAAAAGATACCGGCTTGTTTAATTGTGAAAAATACTTTTTTCATTCGTCAATATAAATTAAAGTGAGCCAATCATTTTTGATGGGTCCACAATTAAATCATATTCTTCAGAGGTCACATGACCCAAGCCAACAGCTGCTTCCTTAAGTGTAGTTCCATTTTTATGGGCATATTTTGCAATTTCTGCAGCCTTGTAATAACCGATTTTGGTATTTAGGGCAGTAACCAACATCAAGGAATTGTCTAAATGCTGTTTAACCATTGGTAAGTTCGCTTCTATTCCTGCAGCACAATTGTCGGTAAAAGAAACACATGCATCGCCCAGAAGTCGGGCAGACTCTAATACATTCGAAGCAATCACCGGCTTGAAGACATTCAATTCAAAATGTCCATTGGAACCGCCTATTGCAACCGTCATGTCATTTCCCATCACTTGTGCGCAAACCATTGTTAAAGCTTCAGGCTGTGTAGGATTCACCTTACCCGGCATAATAGATGAACCAGGTTCATTGTCTGGAATTATTAATTCTCCAATGCCACATCGAGGTCCGGATGAAAGCATGCGAATATCATTTCCTATTTTCATCAAGGATACCGCTGACCTTTTTAATGCGCCTGATAATTCAACCATGGCGTCGTGTGCTGCCAAAGCTTCAAATTTATTTTTCGCAGTAATAAAAGGGCGCCCGGTGAAATCTGCTATTTTTTGTGCTACCAGAACATCGTATCCTTTTGGAGTATTTAATCCTGTGCCCACTGCTGTTCCTCCTAATGCCAATTCAGAAACAGCAACAAGAGCGTTCTTTATGGTGCGTATAGAATTGTCTAATTGTGCCACATAAGCACTAAATGCTTGACCTAAAGTTAATGGTGTAGCATCCATAAAATGAGTTCTTCCTGTTTTCACGATGTCCTTAAATGCTATCACTTTAGATTGAAGCGCAGCGCGGAGGTGTTCCATTCCTGGTAAAGTCACTTCAGTAACCATTATATAGGCGGCTATGTGCATTGCTGTCGGAAAAGTATCATTCGAAGACTGTGATTTGTTTACATCATCATTTGGATTCAATACTTTTTCTTCATCCATCAAGCTTCCTCCATTCAATACATGGGCACGATTTGCAATCACTTCATTACAATTCATGTTGGATTGTGTTCCAGATCCTGTTTGCCAAATCACCAAAGGGAATTCACCATCGTGCACTCCTGTTAAAATCTCATCGCAAACGCTAGAAATCAAGTCTCTTTTTTCTATCGGTAGCACCCCCAAATCATGATTGGCATGGGCGGCAGCCTTTTTTAAATAAGCAAAAGCATGAATGATTTCAATAGGCATTGATGCGGCAGGGCCGATCTTGAAATTATTTCTAGAACGCTCCGTTTGAGCTCCCCAATAACGAGTTGCAGGCACCTGTACCTCCCCCATTGTGTCTTTTTCTATTCTAAATTGCATTTTTTTATGATTATTTGATTTTTAATATTTAATTTTACAGCGTAACAAGTACAAAAATAATAGAAGATGAGTAGTTTTGGTTTAGTATTGTTTTTTTTAATTTTTGGAATGGCATTTTGGATGTTGTTTTTTCTTTTAGGATTTGTATTGCCTTATTGGATAACATTAGGTTTATTTGAAAGACTTAAGCCAAAGCGTGTCTTTGAAGACCACGAATAAAAAATTATAAATAATCTTAAAAAGCTCCAATTTGGTGCTTTTTTTTTGTCATTTAATTTTCTCCCTCTAAAAGCTCTCTGCTCTTTTAGATTTATATTCAGCGTATTAAGCTGCAACTAAAATGATCTATCATATCCCGAAGTGATAAAATAGGGGCTAATTTTTGGCATTATTTATGTAAAGAGAATGTTAAGTTTTTATTTTTTAAATCACACGAGCAGACAAAAATTTTAAATCTTAAAAAAAAGTGCTAAGTTTGTCACAAATCGTAAAATAAAAGGATAAAATAAACTTAGAATTATGACTAAAACAAAACAAAAAACAGCGCTTAAGAAACAAAAAACATCAGGTGGTTTTTCGTCTTTGATGGCAATTTTAACCATTGTGATTTCACTTATCGCAGGTGTATTAATTTTTAAATACATTTTTGGAGATCCAGGAAACTTTGTAGATAACGATCCAAGTGCAGAACCAATTGATGGTAACTTAATGGGAACCGTTTATAAAGGTGGATTTATCGTACCTATATTAGTTGCAATCAACTTAATCATTATTATCTTTTCTATTGAAAGATTTGTTACGCTTTCCATGGCGAAAGGTCGTGGTAGAATCGATTCTTTTGTTGGTAAAATAAAAGATTTATTGGCTGCTAAGCAAATTGATACTGCCATTGCAGAATGTGATAAACAAAAAGGATCACTTGCAAATGTTGTTCGTGCTGGATTAGAAAAATACAGTCATGTGCAAGGTGATGCAGGAATGAGTAAAGAACAAAAGGTGGAGAGTTTGAAAAAAGAATTAGAAGAAGCAACATCATTAGAATTGCCAATGCTTTCTAAAAACTTAGTAATTCTTTCTACTTGTGCCACTATTGCAACCTTAATTGGTTTGATTGGAACGGTAATGGGAATGATTAAATCGTTTGCTGCCATGTCACAGGGAGCTCCTGATACAGCGCAATTAGCAACTGGTATTTCTGAAGCCTTAATCAATACTTTCTTTGGTATTATGGGTTCAACAATTGCAATTATCATGTATAACTTCTTCTCAACTAAAATCGATTCAATGACTTATAGTATTGATGAAGCAAGTTTTACAATTGTTCAAGATTTTTCTTCTTCGAACTAAGATACTTTACTAATTGAATTTTAAATAAAATTAGATGCCAAAGATTAAAATACCTAAAGGAAGTCCAAGTATTGACATGACGCCAATGGTGGACTTGGCTTTCTTACTCGTTACGTTTTTTATGCTTGCTGCATCATTCAGATCATCAGAACCAGTAGATGTAGATGTTCCCTCCAGTATTAGTGATGTGATCATTCCAGAAAATGTTGTTCTTGTAACAGTAGATAAAGACGGAAGAGTGTTCTTTAATATGTCGGACCCTGAAGCTAGAAGAGAGCTATTAACTGCTATGTCAGCTAAATACAAAGTTGGTTTCACTCAAGAACAAATGGATGAGTTTACTTACATGTCAAGTTTTGGCTGTAAGATGAATGAAATGCCTGGGTACATTGATCTGGAATCTGATGCAAGAAAAGAATTCGTAACCGATGCAATACCTTATAAAGATTCTACGGCTAACCAGCTAAAAGATTGGATTTATTATGGAAATATTGCTGCATCGAATACAGGGAAAACTTCCTTTATGGAAGCAAAAATGAATGGATTAAACCCTGATCCAATTGACTTTAAACCTAAGTTTATTTTAAGAGTTGATAGTAAAACACTTTACTTTAAAGCGCAAAAAGTAATTGATGTTTTTCGTGACTTAAACATAAACAACTTGAATTTCATTACTTCAATGGAGTTGGCTCCGTTGTAAAATAAATACTTATGGCAGAAATTGCAGAAGGCGGTGGCGGTGGCCATGGCAAAGGTAAGAAGAGAGCAAAAAAGAGTTCTACAAGAGTCGATATGACTCCAATGGTAGATTTAGCTTTCCTTTTACTAACATTTTTCGTTCTTACCTCTACTTTCAGTAAACCGAAGGTGATGAGTTTAGTTTATCCTGCTAAAATAGATCCGAAAAACCCACCAAAAGAACAACCTAAAATCAATAATGCAATTACCTTCATTTTATCTGAAGATAAAATCTACTATTACACTGGTCAGTTTTATCCAGCTTCGAAACCAGGGCCTAAAGGTCCAACTGTTTTTGAAGAAACAAACTTTGGCACGAAAGGTGTAAGGAAAATATTAGCTGACGGAAATGAATACGTATTAAGTCAGAAAAAAATAAACGGCAAGAAATTAGAAAATAAACAAATTCAGGATACGACCTATTTGCGTTTATTATCTGATTCCAAGAAAGACAAAGAGGCATTGAAAGTATTAATCAAAACCGACGACAAAGCAACTTGCAAAAATTTCATCGATTTAGTAGATGAATTAAAAATTGCAGAAATCGGAGTCATTGCCCCTGTAGATTTGATGCCAGCAGAACTTGTATTATTGAAAACTAAAATCAAGTAACATGACAGCAATTATCAGTATTATCGCCCTTGTATTATTCGTTACTTTATACGACCATTTTTCCGCTAGAACATGGCAACAAGTAACCTCATCGAATAGAAATGAGCTTGTATTTGCTCATCGCAACAGAGCATACGGTGCTTATGCTATACGTTCAAATTACGAGAAGCGAATGGTCTACATTATGGGAGGTTTATTCCTTTTAATTGGATTAATATATACTTCTTGGGTGATTTACAAAAACTTACCTGAACCAAAGGTTATTGCTAAGCCCGTAGATCAAACACAAATATCAATGGTAACGCCTCCTGAAGAGAAAGTTGTTCCTCCTCCTCCAGAAGAGACTCCTCCTCCAATGGAAGAAACGGTAGCCTTTATGCCGCCGATTGTAACGGATACTCCTACAGATGATATTATTCCTTTACAAGAAGATCTTGACAAAACTAAGGCAAGTGATAAAACACAAGACGGTGATCCAGACAATTTTGATCCACCAGTTGAAACGGGAGATCCACCCACAGAAACAAAAGCACCAGAACCGGAAACTTTTGTTGATGAAGAAGCTGAGTTTGATGGAGGTTATCCAAAAATGATGGAGTTCATTAAAAAGAACTTAGACTATCCGGAAACTGCTATTGCAAATAACATTCAAGGAAAATGCTTCTTAAGATTTGTTGTAAGTATTGAAGGAGTGATTTCACAAGTTCAAGTTCAAAAAGGTGTTCCTGATTGTGAAGAGTGTGATAAAGCGGCTATCAAAGCTATTAAGGCGATGCCTCGTTGGAAACCTGCAAAATTAAATGGTAGAAGTGTTGCTTCCTACTGTTTAATACCTATCAACTTCCAATTACAATAACTTTAAATAATTATTTTAAACCCTGAGTGTATTCATTCGGGGTTTTTTATTTCTATACAGCATGCATAAAGTAAGTGCCCTCCTTTCAATTTTTTCCATTCTAATGAGCTTTGTAATGGCTTATTTTTTAATAAGCACCTCGCTTATGGAAGAGAATTTATATGGGACCAAAAGAATTATTCTTATTACGATTCTAATCGCCTATGCTATTTTTAGATCCTACAGACTATACAAGACCCTTAAAAAACAAGGTGATGAAAATGAAGATTAATTATTTCACTTTATTCTTGCCCTTGATATTAGTAATATTAAGTGCCTGTAATGACGAAGAGAATCCATTTGCATACAGTAAAGACACCCACAGTAGAGGCGCTACAAAAATTTATATCGAAGAATCCTTCAAACCACTTTTCGACACCAGTATTTATACCTTCGAAAGTCAATTTCCAAGAGGTGAAATTAAACCAGTGTATAAATCTGAAGGAGATATTATTCAAGCTTTCTATGACAATAAAATAAAAACCATTTGTATTTCAAGAGATTTTACTTCTTTAGAAAAAAGGGAGCTTAAAAAAGCACAGGTGGAAGTTCGCAGCGATAAAATTGCTGAGGATGCATTGGCTTTAATTATCCATCCTTCTAATCCAGACTCTATCTTAATATTAAGTGAATTAAAAGATATACTACTTGGTAAAACAAAGCAATGGCCTGCTCTAAAAACGCCTATAAATATCGTTTTTGATAACGAGAACTCGGCTAATTATTTTTACCTCAAAAGGCTTTTCGATTTAAAAAAGGTTCCTGTAAATATGTTTGCAGTTAAATCAAATGCAGAAGTAATTTCTTATGTAAAAGAAAACAAAAATGCTTTGGGGATCATTGGATTAAATTGGATTTCTGATGCAGATGATTTTGACGCCCTTAATTTTGTCAATGGCATTACGGTCATGTCAATTGCAAAGGATGAAACAACTTCTTATTACAAACCATTCGCTTCTTACATCTATACCAAAGAATATCCTTTAGCAAGAGAAATCTGGATGATTAATAAAGCCAAAAAAGCCGGGCTTGCCGCTGGCTTCATTTTATTTATGAAAGGGGACAAAGGACAATTAATTATTCAAAAATCAGCTTTAGTTCCTGCCAACTCTCCAATAAGATTAATCTCACTAGAAACAGAATAAATGGCTGATTTAGCGCTTTATTTTAAAAGAAATTTTGCAATTCGCCTTGAGAATTCTATTTTTGGCGTGAGAATTGATTTAGTCAATTTAACCAATAAGAAAAACTAGACATGAACACTACTAAACTCGTTGTAATTGCAATTTTATTCAATACAACTTTATTCGGACAAACCTTAAAAGACGCCATCAACAAAACTGAAAATGAGCGTTTCGCTCAAGCGACGATTGAATTTAATAAATTAATTGCGACGCTTCCCAATAATGGGTCTTACCACTTCTATGCTGGTGAAAACTATTTTGAGAAAGGAGAGCAAGATTCGGCTCTTTCAGAGTGGAATAAAGCTTTTACAGTAGAGCCAACTGCTCCTATTTCAATAGTGAGTTCAGGTAAAGCTGCATGGGTAAGTGGGGATCAAGCAAAAGCTAAAATTCTTTTTGCGCAAGCCTTGAAGGCTTCTAAAAATAAAAATGCTGAGATCATGCGTTGTATCGCTGAAACCTACATTACTTCAGAGAAAAAAGATTTAGACGAAGCCATTAGAATTTTAACCATTGCTACCAAAATAGATGCGAAAAATGAAGATGGGCATTTGTTAATGGGAGATGCATTAAATCTAAAAACTCCTGAAAATGCTTCGACAGCTATTAAATCATACAACATGGTACTCACGATTAACCCAAAATCACCAAGAGGAATTGTTAGAACAGCTAAAATATATCAGCGCGCTAAAAACTATGATTTAGCGAATGAAAAATATAAAGAAGCACAAGGTATTGATTCTACTTATGCACCAGCTTATAGAGAAAATGCAGAATTAAACATGATGTTTAATCAATCTAAAAAAGCTATTGAGAATTGGAAAAAGTACTTGTCTTTAAACAATACTTATGAAGCTAGATATCGATATGCAACGGCTTTGTTTAATGGCAAACAATATTGTGAAGCAATTCCAGAATTGTTAGACATACAAATAAACTCATTCAATAATTTCTATATTGAGCGTATGTTAACGTATTCTTACTACGAATGTGCAACAGTAACAGACGGTGCGGTTCAAGGATTGAAATCAAGTACGGCTTTCTTTGCTATTGTTCCTGCTGAAAAAGTGATTTACCTAGATTATAAATACAAAGGTTTATTACTTTCCAAAAATGGTCAAGATTCTTTAGCGATTATTGAAATTGAAAAAGCATCTATGTTAAATGCTAACGCTGCAGTTGATTTAGCAAGTGATTTGGCTAAATTATGTTCTAAAACAAAACAATATGATAAAGCCATCGCTGCTTATGAATTGAAGATTGCAAAAGACAAACTTACGGTTGCTGAGTATTTTGATTTAGGAAAAGCATACTATTTTGGACCTAAAAATTATATCGCTGCTGATAGTGCTTTTGCTAAAGTAAATAAATTGTCAAGCAAATATGTTGGTGGTTATTTATGGATGGCAAGAACCAAACTTATGCAAGATCCAACCAAGGCGCAATGGTTAGCTTTTGATGCTTATAACACGATTCTTACGCTTGTTCCTGCAGAGGAGAGAGCAACAGATAAAACAAAGAACACAGTGATTGAAGCCTGCAAGTATCTTGGTGATTACTATGTGAATGCACCCGCAAAGAATGCTGAAAAAGCAAAGGAATGCTGGAACATAGTATATACTTTAAGTCCAGATGACAAACAAGCGAAAGCATTTTTAGGGATTAAATAAATTCTTTATAAAATAAAAAAGCCGCGGTGAGCGGCTTTTTTTATGTTCTTAATTTTTGGAGAATATGTGCTACCATTCGTAAAAATCCAAATTGCCTAAAGTTTTTTCGGTTTACTGTTTTCCTTTACTTTCTTGTGAATACAATTGTTCAAAGCATTGGATAAGAAGGTAGACCCCGTTCCAACGAGCGCTCCCGCCAGTACATCGCTTGGATAGTGGACCCCTAAATGCATACGAGAATACCCAACGGAACTTGCCCACAAATACGAAGGGACAATTACATACCACTTTGGATAGACGATACTTAAGGAAGTCGCAAGCGCAAAGGCACTCGAAGTATGTCCTGAAGGAAAAGACCAAGATCCAGCTTTAGCTTGCTGATCAATAAAACCATAAGTAACGAAAGGACGATCTCTTTGAATTGATAATTTTAGAGCAGTAGTAATAAAAGCATTTACCAATAAGGCCTCTCCCATAAGTATCCCTTTTGATTTTAAAGAACTGTCATTATGAATCAGACCAGCAGAAAACATAAGGATTGGAGCCCCAATAGTAAAAGGGCTTGTGCTATTGGTTATTACTTTAAACATAGGGTCTAATACAATATTCCGCTCCACATTAATTTTTTTCAAAAGGTCAATATCAAAATTTTGCGCATGAATTGTTGCAACTAAAAAAGTGAGTGACAAGAAAATCACTGCTTTGAATTTGATATCTCTAATTGAAAAAGGTAATTCCATGCTTTTTTTGATTTGTGATTTAGAAAATCATGAACTTGACGATTAATCTTTAAAGATAGTGTTAAAGTCTAAACGATTGAATATTATGTAAATAAGGTAAAAGGAATAGTTCACGATTAATTAATATATCTGCTTCTAAAGTAAAATTAATTTGATTAAGTTTGTTTTGATAAGAAGTCATATTTTAAAAAATTAAAAGACAATTAACAATTACATAAATAATATGAAAACAATTCAAACACTACTAGCGACACTTCTGTGCCTATTTACTTTTGGTGCACAAAGCCAAAGTGATTTTAAATTACCTGAAGGATACAATGAAGAAAGACCTAATGCAAAAGTTGAAGGGGACTTTGATGGTGATGGGGCAAAAGATCTTGCGATAGCGTACTCGGACGAAGAAGGCGCAAGTAAAATAGCTGTATATTTTGCATCAAAGTGGGCAGTAGATAAAACTTATTATAGCTTTTCTTGGGGAAATCATACTACTTATAAACTGAGTTTCTCCAACAACTCTTTATATATTGATTTAGGTGATGACTATGGTTATGTGTTTACATCCTTTAAATTTACCTATGACTCGGATTTAATAAATTTCAGATTAATGAACTATTCTACCACTGAATATATGCTACATCCGAGAGTTTTGCTGAGTTCTAAAAATTTAAATCTACAATCAGGTGAATATTCTATTGATGGAGGTTCAAAAAAAATAGGCCCTCAGTATTTTATTAATCTTTCAGATATTGAAGACAATGCCTATTTATTGAAGGATTAGAATCTTAGCTTGAATATTTAACAAATTGAATATGACTAAAACAAAAGAATACAAACAATTTAAAACAAACAAAATGAAAAAATTATTTACGATTTCTGGTGCTGTACTTTTAATATCCATAATTTTAGCAAGCTGCGGTGGCGGTGATGCACTAAAAGCAAAAAACGATAAGGAAGCAGCTGATAAAAAAGCACTTGAAGAAAAACAAGATAAACTTGAAAAGCAAAAATTGGATTCAATTAATACGGCATTAAGCGCTATTCAAGTTCATATTTATAATCATACTCCATTATATTTTGATTCTGAGGGATGGTGTATTAACGAATTGAAGGGCGAAAGTGTTAGAGTTTTTGATGTGAAGGACTTTAATAAAACCAAAACCTATAACTGTAACACAGGAAACTACATTCAAAAACTATCTATAGATGGTAACTTTAAAGGAATTAATATCCAGTTTTTAGATGCTAAAGACAAGCTGGTTAAAGAATTTAAAAACTATAATTTGGAAACTAGTGTAATTTATAGCGATATCAATTATCAGTCACTTGGTGATGGTTCAACAAAAGACATTAAAGATAAATTTTTCCAAGATTGGTTTAATAAATCAAGTAAGATTCAATTACTCTACGAAGACAGCGTTTTCTACAGTGCTAATTGGAAAAATAGTGGTTGGTCTATACAGTAAGTTAATAATCTTATAAAACATAAAGCCCAGGAACTCTTCATTTCCTGGGCTTTTTTTTTCAGGTTAATCAGTTTTGTTTAAACATTGAAACTGCTTGACTATATTTAAAATATCATCATATTTAGGAGAGAAATTATTTAATTATCTTTGCATGAATTAAATCAATATGATCAACTATAATCCTAAAAGTTGGGTGGCATTAATTTTCTCTTTGAATAAAAGTGACACCATTCGTATTCTATGGAAGCAATTGGTTTATATGGGAATTCTTGCAACCATAATCATTGTAGCATTGCATAAACTACCCCAAGATTACCAAGACACCTTAAAAGACTTTACAAAAGAATTAACTGCTATCTATTCCTTAATCGGTTTTGTTATGTCCTTATTGCTATTGTTTCGCACTAATGGCGCCTACGATCGCTGGTGGGAGGGAAGAAAGCTTTGGGGCGCAATTGTCAACGATAGTCGCAGTGCTTATTTAAAAATAGAAACTCGATTAGCAAAAAAAGAAGATCGGGAGGAATTGGCACGTTTAATAACCTTGTTTGTTTATAACTCCAAAAATAATTTAAGAGCAGACAAGAAGAAAATTAATTATGCTCATTATGAAAATCGATTACAAGACAACAGTCCGACACATGTGATGAAAATGATTTACACAAAATTAAAACAGCTTGTAAAGGATGGTCAATTATCACAAGAAGACTTGATTCAACTGGATGTAAATTTTGTGGGACTCATTGCTTCACTTGGGGGATGCCAACGTATCAAAAACACGCCAATACCTTACTCATACAGTATTTTTATTAAGAAATTTATCTTTTTGTATGTGATAACTTTACCGATAGTGTTTTTTCATTTTGAATATTGGGCAATATTAATAACCACTTTCGTCTTTTATGCTTTAGTAAGTATGGAGGTTTTGGCAGAAGAAATTGAGAATCCTTTTGGGACAGACGAAAATGATTTGCCACTAGATGAGATCTGTCAACAAATTGAAAGCGACATTAATAATATAGCGTCAAATTAGCTGAGCTATTTTTTGCGGGAATCCCATAATGGAGTGCGAGAAACATAATGAAAACGAAAAAAATAAAGTGAAGTGAACCGCTCTCGCATGGATGAAAAGAATCAGAATGAGTGCGAGAATGAAGAAAAGGCAGGTGATCAATCATCGCTCTCGCTTTTAGAAAAAAGTATCAACCGTAGTATGATTAAAAAATCCTGACATTTGTCGTCAGGGCTGTTTCTCACTCTGCCTATTGTGACCCCGGAAGGATTATGCTGCGCATGTTCCCAACGCATTGGGCATTCCAAGCATAGAACCCCAACTGCTATGCAGTTGTAGGGTTTTTCCTTTTAAATTGCTTTTTAAAGTAAACTTTAATCGCTTTAAAAGGGATTATGCTGCGCATGTTCCCAACGCATTGGGCATTCCAAGCATAGAACCCCAACTGCTATGCAGTTGTAGGGTTTTTCCTTTTAAATTGCTTTTTAAAGTAAACTTTAACGCTTTTAAAGGAAAAACCCAGCACTTTCGTGCTGGGTTCTTTTTGTGACCCCGGAGGGATTCTAACCCCCAACCCTCAGAGCCGAAATCTGATGCGCTATACAATTGCGCCACGGAGCCGATTGAGCGACAAAATTAGTATTAATTTTAGAATAAAGAAGTGTCAATATTTAAAATGGAGAGACACAACTATTAAAAGAAAACAACTAAATTTGAGGGAATACGATGGAGTATAAATGTTTAAATATTTAGATGCATAAAAACATAAAAGTAAGTCTGGTCTTTATAACGATAAGCTTAGTTGTATTTTATTTTTTCAAAAACGGATCCAAATCCATTGAAGCGAAGGGGCCTGTTCATTATGGTGATACTTTAAATTTTGTATCCCCCGCGCCAATCGAATCATTATTTCCATTAGATGCAACAGATCTTTATGCCCACAGAGTAAGTTCACAAATTTTTGAAACTCTTTTTATTCAAGATTTACAAAAAGATTCGGTTCTTCCGCATTTAGCAAAATCATATCGTTACAGTAAAGACAGAAAAAAAATTATTATCAGCCTAAGGGACGATGTTTTTTTTCATGAGGATGTTTGTTTTAAAGGGTCGTCTAATAAACTAACCGCACACGATGTTAAATTTACTTTAGATTTTGCTTGCTCTAATCACCCATTAAATAATTCAGGGTCCGCATTATTTGAAAAAATTAAAGGTGGTAAAGAATTCAATATTGAGAATGCCGGTGTTCCAAGCGAAAAAGGAGTCAAGGGAATTAAAATTATTGACGATTATACCATCGAAATAACTTTAAACCAAGCATTTGTGAATTTTCAAAAATTACTTACGAGTAGTAATTATGGTATTTTTTCAAAAATTGCTTTCAATTTTTACCTAAACAAAATTGCCGAACATCCAATAGGAAGTGGAGCCTTCCAACTGAGTCTGTTTGACAAGCAAAACATACTACTTATTAGAAATAATGACTATTGGAAGATGGATAAATATGGGAATAAACTCCCTTATTTAGATGCCTTAAATGTTCGTATTATTAATAGTAAAGAAAATGAATTTATTGCCTTCAGGAATAATAAATTAGACCTTTTATTTGAGGTGCCCGCAGAGAATTTGAGTGGTATTTTAGGTAATCTAAAAGAGGCCCAACAGGGCAACACGCTCCCGCATCGTGTATTGGTGGCTCCTGGTACGCGTATATCTTTTCTCGCGTTCAATTGTAACAAAAAACCTTTCGATAATCCGAAAGTACGACAAGCTTTTGAGCTGGTATTAGATAGAGAAAGACTTTGCTCAGAAATATTAAATGGTGACGGAACACCTGCAGACAAAGGTTTCGTTCCACCTTCTCAATACTATGATAACAGTAAACTCAACTATAAAAAGACAGATATTAAATTAGCGCAAAGCCTTCTACAGGCCGCAGGATTTAATGCTCATAATCCCTTTCCAAATATAGTGCTTTATATAGTAGGCTCAAAAAACTCTCTTTCTAGCAAATGGTGTGAAGCGTATAGTAAAGATTTAAAAAAAGATTTGGGAGTTACTTTAAAGATAATGTATTGCGATTTTAAAATACGAGATGCGGCGATTAAAAATAAAGCGGCTGATTTATGGAAAGTTGGATGGGTGGCAGATTATCCAGACCCAGAAAGCTATTTTAACCTATTTTTTAACTCAGAAAGCAATAATAGTGATCAGGTAGCAATTCCACGCTTACAAAATATTGCCTACAATGCTGCCTTTTCTAAAGCTGCAATTGAAACAAATAATAAAAAAAGAAACGAATTGTTTGTCTATTGTGATAAAATACTGCAAGAAAATTATATCATTATACCCGTAGTAATAGACGATTTTGTTGCTGTAATCAATTTAAAAGTAAGGAATCTTGAACTGAATCCTTTGGGACTAGTGAACTTTACTGAGGTCTATAAAAAGGACTTAAAATAAAATCTATAACGATTTAATAGTCTCTTCTACCCATGCTTTTCCCCAATGCTCAATTTCATTTTCCGACCATAAAGAAGGATAAAAAATTCTTTTTTGAAATCTTGGAGGTAAATATTTTTGCCAATTTGTTCCACCAGTAGCAGCTATGTCTTCATCTGCTTTCACTAAGTAACGCACTGCAGATTTATAATGTGCTAATGGCCATTTGACATTAACATTTAAATCATTATCTCGAAGTGCTTGAATTACTTCAGGATTCGTCTGGTCTTCTTTGGACAATCTATTAAATGAAGCCCACAAATTTTTATGCTCAACCTTGGATGCTAAGGCAATAAAACGCTCTTTATATTTATCTTCAAATTGCGTTAAGGTCAATGTTTTTTTACCAGTTGCTACCTCGGTTGCTCCCGCCTTCCAATAAATATGTTCAAAAAGCTCAGAAATTGATTCTGTGCCCTTCAATTGATTTCTTAGCTCTTTATCTACTAAATTGACAAACGAGGTGCTGTAGATTTCGATGTCTCTATACTGTGCGGATTGAAAGCCACTTGCAGGAAGTAAGGACATTCTAAATTTCAAGAATTGTTCGCGTTCCATTCCTCCAACCATTATTTCAAAACTATTAATCAATGCTTCAAAATAACGATTTATGCGGGAAACCCTACTAATAAAAAACTTGGCGTCTAAAGCATCTTTTTCACCTATTTGTTCGAATTCATTTAAGGCTAATTTAAAATACAATTCTGTAATCTGATGATACATAATAAACACCTGCTCATCAGGAAACTTTGTTTTAGGTTTTTGCAAACTAAGCAATGTTTCCAATTCAATATAATCCCAATAAGTGGTGACATCTGCATGCAATAATCCATCTAAATAAGACAATAAATCTTGTCCCATTGATGCATATTTATCGTTTAATAAATCAAGACGATTTTGAATTTCGGGAGTAATTTCCATGGTTAGCGTTTTACACTTCGAAATTACTAAAAATAACAGGAATATCTTAGTGCATTGGTCAAAAGAAAAAAGTGGTATTTAAAATACAATACTAAAGGCTAATATGACTTGATTTTACCTCTTGGTTTAAGAATATAGAGGCGGTCTGATCAAAAATTAAATTATTTTCTGATGTGAAATAAGTGACTTGACCAGAAGAGCTTATTTGTTCTTCCATCCACGGATGTCGAATAAGATATTCTTGGAGTTTTTCAGCCACAATTGGACCTTGCGCTATGACTTTACACTTCTCGCCAACCAAGGATTGAATGTAAGATTGAACCACAGGATAATGGGTACAGGCTAAAATAATGGTATCAATATTTTTATTTTTATTCACTAAAGTAGTGACATCTTCCTCTATAATCATTTTACCGGCAACTGAATCAAAAGAATTATTTTCAATCAGAGGAACCCATAATGGGCAAGCGAGTTGCTCGACAACAATCTGGGGAGCAAATTTCGCTAATTCAATCGGATAAGAAGAGGAATTTATAGTGCCCAGCGTTCCTAGAATTCCAACGCAATTTGTTTTTGTTAAATCTCCAATTTGCTCAGTACTCGGACGAATAACACCAAGAACTCTTTTATTGGGGCCAAATCGATGCAAATCATTTTGCTGAATGGTTCTTAGGGCCTTTGCGGAAGATGTATTACAAGCAATAATTATTAAATTACAACCTTGGGAAAATAAAAATTCTACTGCTGCTAGCGTATAAGAATAAACTACATCAAAAGATCTATTTCCATAAGGTGCTCTGGCATTATCTCCAAAATAGATAAAATCATATTGCGGCATTTTCTCCCTTAAAGAAGAAAGAATGGTTAGTCCACCATAACCAGAATCAAAAACACCAATCGGACTCTTTTTCATAATTTAAAACTACATAAAAAAAGGGCAATCTTTAGATTGCCCTTCCAATAATTTGATGTTATTTATTTCTTCAATGCTTCAGCATCCATTCGAAGTAATTCCACCATTACTTCTGCTGTCATGTCTATACCTGCTTTGAAATATAAAGTTTGAGATTCATCAATCACATAATTTACTTTCTTTCTATCAGCAACCAATTCAACTGCTTTTTGAATACGCTCTAAAATCGGTTGATTTAATTCTTGACCATAAATTTGCATTTCTTGTTGTAGTTGACCTTGACGATCTTCTAAAGCTTGCTGCTTTTTCATGATTTTTTCTTCTTCTATTTTCAAAATAACAGGTGACCAGGTAGCTTTATTCGCCTCATAACGTGCATAAGCAGCTTCTAAATCTTTCTGTATTTCACCAAGTTCTTTCATTCCATCAGACTCAAACTTTTTCAATTCACCCATGGCAATTTTTCGTGAAGGAAGGGTATCCAATAATTTTTGTGAATTAACATGTGCGATTTTCATTTGTGCATTTGCGACAAAACCACCTAAAAACAACGCGATAACCAGAATTACATTTTTCATTATTACTTTTTAAAAATTAACACTCTACTCTTTACTTATTCCCATTTCCTCTAAGACAGTATTGCTAATGTCATACTCTTTCTCAGCATATACCAAGTTACTTTGATTGGCTTTGTCAAAAACAAACGCATATCCCTCTCTCTTGGCTATTTTTTTCATTGCAGTGAAGACACGATCTTGAATTGGTTTAACAAATTCCTGTCTCTTCTGAAAATACTCTCCATTTACGCCAAAATGTAAAGTTTGCAATTCAATTGCCTCTTTTTCTAATTTATCAATTTCCGCTCTGCGTTTTTCTTTTTCCTCACTTGGTAAAAGCACTTCTTCTTTATTAAAATTATCTCTTTTGACTTTGATAAATTGATATCTATCTTCAATTTCCTTGGTCCATTTTTCAGATAACTTATCCAATTTCTCTTTGGCTTCTAAATATTCAGGTACATTTTTCATGATGTAATCCGAATCAATAAAAGCATAGGATTGTGCCTTGACAAAGCCTGTGCCAAAAATTAAAAGTAAACTAAAAAGTACAATTTTCATGCGGTTTTTTTTTGAGGCATCCGAACGGCTAAGTTACATATTTATTATAAAAAATTATAACTCCCCTAGGTTCATACCGATGGTAAAACTCAATTTCGGATAAAATCCTTTTTTATCTATCGAAATATCTGTCGTTTTACCAAATCCATTGGACCATATATCTAATTTATCAAAGCCAAGTCCATAATCTAAGCCCAGCATACCAAACATAGGTAAGAACACACGTATACCTACCCCTGCCGTTCTTTTGACGTTGAATGGATTGAATTTATCAAATGAGGGGTATGTATTTCCCGCTTCTAAAAAAGTCATGGCATAAAACGTTGCTTGTGGATTTAATGAAATAGGATAGCGCAATTCGAGTGTATATTTTGCAATGATAGGATCTCCACCGGTCGAGGAAAGAAATTGGTCTTCATATCCTCGGAGCGCGATGATTTCTCTTCCTCCCAACTGATTGGTTCCTGATAAACCACTTCCCCCCAATGAATAACGATCAAACGGTGTAATCCCCTTTGATTTATTATAAGCGCCAATATATCCAAAACCAAATCTTGGCATTAAAATCAGTTTTTTATCTGCCGTTAAAGGAACAAACCATTCACCTGTAAACTTAAAACGATAATATTCTAAATAGTGATAACGGTCCGCTGGACTCATGGCACTATAATCTTTATCTTCTCCAAAAGCAGAATATGGTACTGTAGCCTTAGCGGTTAAAGTAAATTGAGAACCACTTTGAGGATAAATTGGCGCACTTACAGAACTTCTCTGCAATACATACTTTAGAGCTATATCATTGGCGTAACCCTGAGGGAATAGAGGAAAGCGAAAATCTTTTACGACATCATAATATTGGTAACTCAGCTCATAATATGCGGTGAAATAATCATCCGGCCATTTTTTACGCCTTTGAAGTCCAAACCCTGTTCCTGTAATAGACAGACCAGTATAGTCAGGATTAGATCTAAGTAAACCATTGGAAGAAAGTGCAGTATTATTTATCCAAAAGGATAAAGAGTTGGGCTTTTTTCCACCCAACCAAGGTTCCGTGAAGGAAAAGTTATATCCTTGATAGTAGCGGCCGTTAGATTGCGCACGGATAGATAATTTTTGTCCATCCCCACCAGGAAGAGGTGACCATGCTTCTTTCTTAAAGAATTTTTTAGTTGAAAAATTGTTGAAAGTAAGCCCTAAAGTACCTATAATTCGACCAGAAGTAGTGGGTCCAGCACCCCCATATCCACCTGATAATTCAATCTGATCTGATGATTTTTCTTCGACTACATATTCTATATCGACTGTTCCATTGGCAGGGTCTGGCATTGGATTTACCTGAAATCCTTGTTCATTAAAAAATCCTAATTGAGATAATTCACGTTGTGTACGCATTATATCTTGCTTATTGAATAAATCTCCGGGCCTTGTCCGGATTTCTCTCATAATAACATAATCGTTGGTCTTTGCATTTCCACGAATGGTAATTTCACCAATTCTTGCTTCTTTACCTTCAATTATTCTAACTTGATAATTAATAAAATTATTAGAAACATTAGATTCAACAGGAATGACTTGAAAGAATAAGTGACCTCTATCCATATAAAGGGACGAAATGTCCCGACCATCTCCGCTTCCCATTAAACGTTGATCTAAAAGCGACTTATTGAAGATATCTCCTCTTTTTATTCCAAGCACGGTGTCTAAAAAACTAGATCTATATTTAGTATTTCCAACCCACTCTACATCTCCAAAGAAATATTTATTTCCTTCACTAATATTAATTTGAATTACTATATTTTTATTATCCAATTGATAAACCGTATCGAAAGAAATTGCAGCATCGCGCAAACCTGAGGCGTTGAATTTGCCAAGCAAGGCTAACTTATCTTTTTCATAAGTTGATTCGGTGAATTTAGACCTTTTAAAAACTCTCAATATTGACTTTTGCTTCGTGTCTTTCATGGCCAACTTCAATTTCCAAGTAGGCACATTATCATTTCCACTTATTATCAATTCTTCAATCCCGATCTTTTTACCTTTTTCTATAGTAATAATAAAGATCTCCGCATTATTCATCAAGGTATCCTTAACTCTATTGATTCCAACTTGAATGCCAAAATGCCCTTTTTCACGGAAGTAACCCATGATCTTACTTTTGGTTTGAAAAACCAAATTCTCTGTAATTGTTTTACCTGAAAACAAACTAATTTCTTCGCGAACCTTATCTGCTTCACGTTTATTAACACCAATGAATTTAAACCTAGATAATTTAGGACGAGGAACTAATTCAATAACTAAATAAACAATTCCACTAATTTCTTTTTCAGCATAAATGGAAACATTGGAAAAAAGACCTTCTTCCCACAGCTTTCGAATTGCTTTTGTGATTTGATCACTTGGCAAAGTAATTTTTTGTCCCTGTCTTAGACCTGCAATAAGTTTTATCCCTTGATGGTCAAAGTTATCAGCACCAACAATTCTGATTGGTCCAATTTCATATTCCTGAGGAGACTTATAGGAGAAGTCTAAACCACCAATACTGATTGGCTCATTTTGCGAAAAAGCAAAACTCCCAATTAAAATGAAAAATAAGAGTACAATTCTACGCATTAAGCTTTATTAATTTGATCTGATGTCTTTCCGAATCTTCGTTCTCTAAGTTGATAATCAATAATAGCTTCTAACAAATGTTGTCTTCTAAAATCAGGCCAAAAAACAGAGGTAAAATGAAATTCCGCATAGGCAATTTGCCAAAGAAGGAAGTTACTTACTCTGCGCTCACCGCTAGTACGAATTAACAATTCAGGATTTGGAATATCTTTTGTATATAAATAAGTATCTATTAATTCAGGATTAATCTCATCAATCGTAATTTTTCCCGAATTATTGTCCGAAATTATATTTTTTATTGCCGATGTGATTTCACTTTGCGAACTATAATTAAGTGCTAAAACTAAAGTGATCTCATGATTATCAGCTGTTTGTTGTTTTGCTTCAGCCAAGCTTTTTTGACAATTTTCAGGAAGGGCATTTAAGTCGCCAATAGTTAATAATCGAACGCCATTATTGTTTAATTCCATTAATTCATGGGTTACGGCTTCAATAAGTAAATCCATTAAACCATCAATTTCTGATTGAGGACGATTCCAGTTTTCTGTAGAAAATGCATACAGGGTAAGGTACTTAATTCCTAATTCTCTAGCTGTTTTTAAGGTATCCCTAACAGATTCAACACCTTGTGAATGACCAAACAATCGATCTAAACCTTGCTGTTTAGCCCATCGTCCATTACCGTCCATTATTATGGCGACATGCTGTGGGACATTTTGCAAATTTATTTGTTCAATCAATTTTTTTGAATTTAATTCAAAGCGAATATAATCAAAGTATTCAGTCTATAAAAATATAGAGCCTAGCTTAACCTATCTTAACAAAAAAAGGGAAGTGTTAAGCACCTTCCCTATCAATAAAATAATAGAATTTTTTACTCTGCTAAAATAACAGCTCTGTTGTCTGCCATCTCCACAACGCCTCCTTTAATGGAATAAGTTCCAATTGATTTATCGGGGCCATCAAAAGAAACAGCTGTTTCGATTTCAGGTGGATTACCAGATAATTTTAATTTCAATTCACCAGCTTTCAATGCCGTAATAATAGCAGCGTGATGATCCAATAATTGAAATTCACCATCAATACCAGGCAAAGAAACACTAAGCACATCACCTTCAAAAAGTACAGCCACAGGGCTAAGAATTTCTAATCTCATTTTATGCTTCTTGTAACATTTTTTCTCCTGCTTCAATCACATCTTCAATTCCACCTTTCAAGTTGAAAGCAGCTTCAGGATATTGATCAAACTTACCATCTAAAATATCATTAAATGCCTTAATCGTATCATTGATATCAACTAGCACACCTGGTAAACCTGTAAATTGCTCTGCAACATGGAATGGTTGAGATAAAAATCTTTGAACGCGTCTTGCTCTGTGAACGATTAATTTATCTTCTTCAGACAATTCATCCATTCCTAGAATAGCAATAATATCTTGTAATTCCTTGTAGCGTTGTAAAGTAACTTTCACTCTTTGTGCACAGTCATAATGCTCATCACCAACGATTTCAGGAGTAAGGATTCTAGAAGTTGAATCTAAAGGATCAACCGCAGGATAAATTCCTAACTCAGCAATCTTTCTTGAAAGTACAGTTGTAGCATCTAAATGCGCAAAAGTATTTGCCGGAGCCGGATCTGTTAAATCATCAGCAGGTACATAAACCGCTTGAACTGATGTAATAGAACCACTTTTTGTTGAAGTAATACGTTCTTGCATCATACCCATTTCAGTTGCTAAAGTTGGCTGATAACCTACCGCTGATGGCATACGACCTAAAAGAGCGGAAACCTCTGAACCTGCTTGAGTAAAACGGAAGATATTATCTACGAAGAAAAGAATATCTTTCCCTTGACCTTCTCCATCACCATCTCTGAAGTATTCAGCAATGGTAAGTCCAGATAATGCAACTCTTGCGCGTGCTCCAGGAGGCTCATTCATTTGACCAAAAACAAATGTTGCTTTTGATTCTTTCATTTCTTCTAAATCAATTTTGCTTAGATCCCATCCACCTTCTTCCATCGAATGCATGAATTCTTTACCATATTTAATAATGCCTGACTCAAGCATCTCTCTTAATAAGTCATTTCCTTCTCTTGTTCGCTCACCTACACCTGCAAAAACTGAAAGTCCGCCATGCCCTTTTGCGATATTATTGATTAGTTCTTGAATTAATACAGTTTTACCAACACCGGCTCCACCAAATAATCCAATTTTTCCACCTTTAGCATAAGGTTCAATCAAATCAATAACTTTAATTCCTGTAAATAGAATTTCCGTTGCAGTTGACAATTGATCAAATTTAGGGGCTTCTCTGTGTATAGAAAGTCCACCTTCATTACTTACCTCATTTATTCCGTCAATGGCTTCACCAACAACATTAAAAAGTCTACCTTTTATTTTTTCACCAACGGGCATTTTAATTCCTGTTCCTGTAGCAGTAACTTCCATTCCACGAGTAAAACCATCTGTGGAATCCATAGAGATAGCACGAATGGAATTCTCTCCAACATGTGACTGAACCTCTAAGATTACACGCGTTCCATCTTTCTTAAACACCTCTAAGGCGTCATAAATTGTAGGGAGTACAACTCCATTTTCAAAACTAACATCCACTACTGGACCGATAACTTGAGAAACTTTTCCTTTAGAAATAGACATGAAAATTCATTTTAATTTGGGTGCAAATATAACAATTTCCTTGTGTATAGCAATACAAAAAAAACAAATCTTTAATAATTATTTAAGATTTCTTATTAAATATTTAGCAGTCAAAAAGGAGAAGAAAGTACTTGTTGCAAAGAGGGATATGGCAATCATTGAAATTTCTTGATATGAAATTACCATCGGAAAAGGAAGATTAGACCCGGGAAGCGTTAATAAATGTAAATTAATTTGGAGCCAACACACCAGTGTTCCAAGAAATATACCAAGCAAAAGACCAAGTGATGAAATCAGGATTCCTTCGAAAAAAAATATTGAAAAAACTTTTCTTTCATTCAATCCTAAAGTTTGAAGCACTATTAAATTATCCTTTTTTTCAATAAACAACATAGTAATTGACGCAACAAGATTAAAAGAGGCGAGTAAAAAAATGAAAAACAAAATAGCGATAACAATTAATTTTTCACTTTTACTTGTTTTGTAGATAAGTTCGTTTTTCTCTGCGTTGGTTTTTACTACAAAACTTTCTCCTAATAAATCTTTTATTTCTGTTTTTACCTGCTCGTTATCTGAAGACGGCTCTGTTTGGATGTATATATGTGAAATAGATGCTTCTTTATTCAAGAGGTCTTGCGTAAATTTTAGATTAGTCAAGATGATTTGGTCATTCGTTTCTTTATTATAATTAAATATACCTCCAATTAAAAAAGCAGATTGATGAAATGGATTTTTGCCGAATTTCAATTTCATATTTGATTTGGGTGCATATATGATGGTATTCTCGGGTTCCTCTTGAACAGATCCAAGAGCAAGCTTATTGGCAAGACCAGCGCCAATAATGCCATAATTATAATATGATTGGGTTTCAATTCGTGCTTGGCCGAGTAATAAATGATCTTGTTTTAATATTTCTATCATTTTTAAAAAGTCAGGTTCAACGCCAACCAATGTGGCGTTAATCCAGCTTTTTTCATGACGCAAAATCACCATTTCCTCGAGTCCCTGAGACATTCGATATACTCCTGGTAATTGTTTCAGCTGTTTCCAATTTATTTGGGATTGCGGAAATGTTTTTCCTTCTCGGGAACTGATGGTAATATCTTGATCATATGCCGTGTACAAGGAATTAATCATGGATTCTATCCCATTAAAAGCAGAGAGCAAAATTACAAGCGCTGCAGATATAACCATTACGCCAACTACCGATATCCTAGTAATTACAGTAACGGCCTGCTTCTTTTTTGGGGAAAGAAGATATCGTTTCGCTATGTAAAAAGGAAATTTAATCGTTACCCTTTAATAGTTGATCAATCTTGCTAGCATATTCCATTGAATCATCAATATAAAAGGACAATGAAGGTATTTTTCTAAGATTTTTTAATCTGATTCCAATTTGACCTCTAATTTTTCCTTGATTGGTTTGAATACATTTTAAGACTTCCTTTGGATCGGGGTGAGCAAAAACGCTTAAATAACACTTGGCTATCGAGAGGTCTTTTGTTACCCTAACTACAGTAACGGAAACCATTGCCCCCAGGCAAACCTCAGCGGATAACCGTTGCAATAATACAGATAATTCACCTTGAATTGCTGCCTCTATTTTACTTTGTCTAATACTACTCATACTACAAAGTTAAGAAAGTTCGTTGCTTGATTCGGAAAACGAGCATACAAAATGTATCTTTGTGTTTATCTTGCGTGGTCTAAAACAAATATTTCATTACACATTTGCCTATCGAGGCACGGCAATACTCGTTGTGCTTTGTAATCTATTATTTGTTATTTTCAATCTTTTATCACTAATTCTCTTTATTCCTGTACTACAATTAATTTTTAGGAAACCTGAGGAAATAATTAAAGTCGCCGAACCGAATTGGGATGGGTCGCTTTTAGGAATAGCCAATTATGTGAAAGACGCCTACAATTATACTATGTATGATTTGGTGTCAAATGATCCCAAAAGTGCGCTTCTATTTGTATGTATTACTGTAATGATGGCCTTCTTCTTTAAGAATCTTTTCCGTTATGGTGCCGTTTGGTTTCAGTCGCAATTGCGTATGGCAGTTGTTAGAGATGTTAGAAATTTATTATTTCATAAAATACTCGTTTTACCACTTTCCTATTACTCAAATGAACGAAAAGGCGACCTTATGGCGCGCATGAATAGCGATGTTGGAGAAGTGGAGATTGCTGTGGTTAGTATGTTAGAACTTTTATTTAGAGAGCCCATTGCAGTGATTATTAATGTTGTTTCATTAATCTATTTGAGCCCGGAATTAACATTGATTTCCTTGTTTCTTCTTCCTATTTCAGCACTAGTGATTTCCAGTATAAGTAAAAGTTTGAAAAGAACCGCTAAAGCTGGTCAAGAGCAAACGGGCATGTTGTTTTCAGCAATGGAAGAAGCGTTGTCGGGCATCCGAATTATTAAAGCCTATAATGCCATTGGTTATATTTTTAATTCATTTAAAAATAACAATCTAAGACATCAAAAATTAATCACAAAAACTTTCAGAAAAAAAGATTTATCTCCTTTAATCAATGAAACATTAGGTGCTTGTGTTATGTTATGCTTGGTTTGGTTCGGGGGAAATCTAATTCTAGATCATAAAGATAATGGTTTAACAGGAGAAGTGTTTATCACCTTTATTATCGTTTTTTCTCAATTACTTAGACCCATAACAGGTATTTCAACGGCCCTTGCTAATATGGCAAAAGCACAAGTTTCATTAGACCGAATTAATACCGTGCTTGCTGAAGACGAAAAAATTATTGAAATTGAACAGGCTAAAGAAATGCAAGACTTCACCTCTAAAATAGAGTTTAAGAATGTTGGCTTTCAATATGCAAATGAGCCTATATTAAAGCATATTAATTTGAGTGTCAATAAAGGGATGTCCATAGCAATAGTTGGAGAATCAGGTAGCGGAAAATCTACTATGATGGATTTACTTCCGCGATTTTATGACGTCCAAGAAGGAGCAATTACTATTGATGATACTGATATAAAAGATTTAAAAATAAAAGCCCTTCGAGGTTTGATTGGAATTGTTTCTCAAGAATCTATTTTATTTAATACCACTGTGGCAGACAATATTTCATTTGGTGACAATAAGCCGAATAGGGAAAAAATTATTGCCGCTGCAAAAATCGCAAATGCTTACGATTTTATTCTTGAGCTAGAAAATGGATTAGATACTATTATTGGGGAAAGAGGAAATAAACTTTCTGGCGGACAAAAACAGCGCCTAAGCATTGCTAGAGCTGTTTATTTAGATCCGAAAATATTAATCCTAGATGAGGCTACCTCTGCTCTAGATACTGAATCAGAATTATTAGTGCAATCAGCTTTAGAAAAAATTATGGTTGGAAAAACAACCTTTATCATCGCGCATCGCTTAAGTACGATTAAAAATGTGGATGAAATCATTGTTTTATCTCGTGGAGAAATTGTGGAGAGGGGTAATCATAAAGAATTGCTTTTATTGAATGGTTTTTATGCTCGATTTTGCGCATTGCAAGGATTGAGAAATTAATTCAAAAAAATCGTTAAAAATTCAATGAAATCGACAACTATTTTAGTAGACATTCGTTAAAGAAATGTGGTGAATTTTTATTCAAAATACCTGGTTTTATTAGTCTCTATTCTTTTCTTTTCAAAAGGATACGGACAGTTAATAACCAATTCGCTCCAATCACCTCCTAGTCTTGTTCAAAATGTCCTTTTAGGTCCTGGAGTTGTTGTTTCTAATGTAATGTATAATGGTAGCAATACTGCTATAGGATCTTTTACTGCCACCGGGACAAATCTAGGTATCAATCAAGGAATTGTAATGACCACGGGAACGGTAGCTAATAATCCTTCTGGTCCGCAAGGCCCTAACAATCTCCCAAGCGCTGGAGTAGATAATAATATGGGAGGCTCGGGTATACTTTCCAACTTGATTGGAGGAGGAACCACAACATTCAATGCTGCCACTTTAGAATTTGATTTTATTCCCTACTCTGATACCGTAAAGTTTAAATATGTGTTTGGTTCAGATGAATACCCGGAATTTGCTCCACCAAACAATTCAGGATATAATGATGTATTTGGATTTTTCATTTCGGGTCCTGGAATCATTGGAATGCCAAATATTGCACAATTGCCTGGAAATGGAGGGATTGTTTCGATAAACAATGTAAATGCGATTACCAATTCAACTTACTTTAATGATAATGGTGATGGAAATATGGCTCCATATAATGCTTCGCCCAATTATATTCAATATGACGGATTTACGGATGTACTAGAGGCTGTTTCAAGAGTGCAATGCGGACAGACTTATCACTTGGTTATTGCTGTTGCAGATGTTGGAGATGGAAGTTGGGACTCTGGAATATTTTTAGAAGCCAATAGCTTAAGTTCGCAAACACCTGTAGATATCAGTGTCGCAATTTCTCAACAAGTCTATGCAAATCCAGATTGGATGGCTGAAGGTTGCGTAAATGCCATAGTAACCCTTCAAAGGAATAGTAATTTAAATACTTCTTTAACTATTCCCATTGCGATAACAGGAAGTGCAACGAATAATGTTGACTATACAGGTGTTCCCACCTCGATTAGTTTTGGTGCTGGACAAGGTTCGGTTTCCTTCCCAATAAATGTAATGATGGATAATTTAACAGAGGGTTTAGAATCTATCATATTGAATTTTAGCGTTTCAGATCCTTGTGGTAATATTACTCCTATTCCAATTACAGTTTATATTCAGGATGTTGCTCCTCTTTCAGTAACCTTAAATGACAGTGCCGTTCAATGCCCAGGAAATAGTTTGGTATTGACTCCAATTGTTAGCGGGGGTGTTGTTCCCTACACCTATTTATGGAGCAACGGTGCAACAAGTAGTTCAATTTCTATAACTGCCAACTCAAGTGGAATATATGTTATCTCTGTGGTTGATAATTGCTTGGGGCAAACCGTTATTGACTCGGCGCTTATTACAGTGCCGGTTAATCCTCCACTTACGCTGCAAGTATCAAATGATATCACTGAAATCTGCCCCTATATTACCCATACTTTTTATGCAATAGCCGGAGGAGGAAGTGGCACTTATACTTTTGTTTGGAAGAAAAATAATACCATAATCAGTACTCTAGATAGCATCGTAGTTACGCCATCTGCAAGTTCTACCTACATAGTGACTTTAGTAGACAATTGTGGGAACATGTTGAGTGATACTATAATTTATACCATAACAAGTGCACCGCTCATCGTGAATGTTAGTCCTACCATTAAAATTTGTCCTGGTGATAGTGCTTATGTAAGTGCGAGTGCAACAGGAGGATATGGAAATTATTATTATTATTGGCCTTCCAACGGAGCAACTACTACAGGTATTTGGGTTTATCCTTCCGGCAGTACTGTCTATCAGGTAATGGTGTCGGATGAATGTCAAACATTTACAGTCAATGGTTTTGCTTATGTAAACATTGTAAAACCAACAGCAGATTTTTCTATTTTGAATAGCGGGGAATTTACAGAAGGATTACCTGTATCATTTTTAAATCAAACCATCAACGGATACGGTTACACTTGGGATTTTGGAGACGGAAATAGTTCTTATGATATACACCCCATTAATATCTACGATAGCACTGGCACTTATCTGGTTACATTGATTGCAACAGATATGTATGGGTGTACTGATAGCATTACAAAACCTATTTATATTTCACCAGAGTTTTACATTTATATTCCAAATAGTTTTATTCCAGATGATAACCGTATTAATGAGGTCTTTCAAGGAAGCTTTATCGGTGTTGATCGAATTCAAATGAATATTTATAACCGTTGGGGGGAACTCATTTTTAGTTCAGATGCACTAGATTTTGCATGGGACGGTTTATATAGAGGTCATCCTGTACAAGATGGTGTATACACTTGGCATCTAACCTATACAAGACCTCACAGAGAAGAGGAGCATATGGAAGGCCATGTAAATGTGATCCGATAATTACATTGGAATTATCTCCGAAACCTCTTGTACATTGTAGCATTAATTGTACCTTCGCAAACGTATGAAAAACATAAGAAATTTTTGCATAATTGCCCATATTGATCACGGTAAAAGTACCCTTGCTGATAGATTATTACAAACAACAGGTACCATTTCAGATAGAGATATGAAGGCCCAGGCTTTGGATGATATGGATTTAGAGCGGGAACGCGGAATCACTATTAAAAGTCATGCAATTCAAATGAACTATACGCATGAAGGTCAAGATTATATTCTTAACCTCATAGATACGCCTGGACATGTAGATTTTTCCTATGAAGTTTCTCGGTCTATAGCTGCATGCGAAGGAGCCTTATTAATAGTTGATGCGTCGCAAGGAATTGAAGCTCAAACTATTTCCAATTTATATTTAGCACTAGATCATAACTTAGAAATAATTCCTATTTTAAATAAAATGGACCTGCCAGGAGCAATGCCTGAGGAGGTTTCTGATCAAATTATGGAGTTAATTGGATGTGATTTAGAGGACATCATTCAAGCATCTGGTAAAACTGGACTGGGCGTTGATAAAATATTGGATGCAATAATCAACAGAATTCCCGCACCTCAAGGTGATGAAAATGCGCCTTTACAAGCCATGATTTTTGATTCTGTATTTAATCCTTTTAGAGGAATAATTGCCTACTATCGCATTAGAAATGGAGTGTTAAAAAAGGGGCAAAAAGTTAGATTTCTTAACACCGGTAGAGACTACAATGCAGATGAGATTGGCATTTTAAAAATGGGGCTTTCCCCCCGCAAGGAAGTGCGCGTTGGAGATGTAGGTTATATTATTTCAGGAATAAAGCAAGCCAATGAAGTTAAAGTTGGCGATACGATTACATTGTCTGAGAACCCATGCGAAACAGCAATCAAAGGATTTGAAGATGTAAAACCAATGGTTTTTGCTGGTATTTATCCAGTGGATACCGAAGACTACGAAGAATTGCGCTATTCGATGGAAAAGCTGCAACTCAATGATTCATCTTTAGTGTTTGAACCAGAATCTTCTGCAGCATTAGGCTTTGGATTTAGATGTGGGTTCTTAGGCATGTTGCACATGGAAATCATACAAGAAAGACTGGAAAGGGAGTTTAATATGACTGTTATTACAACAGTTCCCAATGTTTCATATAAATCTTATATGAAAAAGGACCCCGACAAATTTATTATTGTAAACAATCCATCTGAATTGCCTGACCCATCAGGAATGGATCGTATAGAAGAGCCTTATATCCAAGCACAAGTAATTACTAAGACAGAATATGTTGGCTCTATTATGACTTTATGTGTTGAGAAAAGAGGAGAATTAAAAAATCAAGTCTATCTGACACAAGACCGGGTAGAGATTTCGTTTGAGATGCCTTTAGCGGAAATCGTATTTGATTTTTATGATCGATTAAAATCTGTCTCCAGAGGTTATGCATCATTCGATTATCATCCTATTGGATATAGAGAATCTGATTTGATAAAAATGGATTTATTATTAAATGCAGAACAAGTAGATGCTTTATCAGCTTTAGTGCATAGAAGCAATGCCTTTGATTTAGGAAAACGAATTTGTTTAAAGTTAAAAGAACTCATCCCGAGACAACAATTTGAAATTCCTATTCAAGCCGCTATTGGAGCAAAGATTATTGCAAGAGAAACCATTAAAGCATTAAGAAAAGATGTTACTGCTAAATGTTATGGTGGTGATATTTCTAGAAAAAGAAAATTATTAGAGAAACAAAAAGAAGGTAAAAAAAGAATGCGACAAGTAGGTCGTGTTGAAGTGCCACAAGAGGCATTTTTAGCTGTACTAAAACTTAACGATTAAATTATATAACGATGACACCTACCATTTCAACTTTTGAAAGTATTTTAAATCATACCCATTCAGGTCTTAGATGGGTAGCGCTAATTTTATTGATTTTAGCGATTGTTTACGCTTTTACAGCAAAGAAATTTGAGAAAAAACATAAAATGATTACCCTTTTTGCGATGGTTACTTTGCATTTGCAATTTGTAATTGGAATAGTGCAATATTTTTTATCTGAAAAAGTGACTTTTGCAACTGGATGGATGAAAAACCCATTACATCGTTTTTACGGGATGGAGCATCTAATTGGAATGTTGCTTGCCATTGTACTGATTACAATAGGATATAGTAAGTCCAAAAGAAAAGTAAACGATGCGGATAAATTCAAAACTATTCGTTTATTTTACTTAATTGGTTTTATCTTGATTCTTTTATTTATTCCTTGGCCTTTCAGAATCAATCTTGGTGGTGGATGGTTTTAATAAGGAGTTTTTATATTTGTGTTTGCTTAGTTTTTATAAGCGCATGCACCTCGTCATCCAATGAGATAAAATCTGGACCCCCAGAAACACCAGAAGTATTAGGGGAGAATTTATTTATTATGAATTGTGCCGCTTGCCATGGAGATGATGGAAAGTTGGGGGCATCTGGAGCTAAAGATTTAACGATGTCACGTTTAACGGATAATGAGATTGTAAAGATTCTTACGGAAGGAAAAAATTCTATGCCTTCGATGAAAGCTAATTTAGAAACTAAGAAAAATATGGACCTGGTGATTGCGCATATTAAAAAACTAAGACATTGACAGAGGGACATAGCACTGTTGACGCTGTGGAAGAGGATTGCGTTTTAGTTGGTGTAATTAGCGCAGACATAACCGAGGCCATTGAAATCGAATATTTGAATGAGTTAGAATTTTTAGCAGAAACCGCTGGGGCTTTCTCGAAAAAAAGATTCATGCAACGGTTACCTCATCCTCATCCTAAAACGTATGTTGGAAAAGGAAAGTTGGAAGAAATTAAACAATATATCAACGCAACGAATATTGAATTGGTTGTATTTGACGACGAATTATCTCCTTCACAATTAAGAAATATTGAAAGAGAATTAGAATGTAAGGTAATTGATAGACCAATACTCATTCTTGACATATTTGCCAGTAGGGCCCGATCATTTCACGCCAAGACACAAGTAGAATTGGCACAATTACAATATATGTTGCCAAGATTAACGCGCATGTGGACCCACTTAGAGCGACAAAAAGGAGGGATTGGACTGAGAGGTCCTGGAGAATCTCAAATCGAGACAGACAGACGGATTATTCAAATGCGTATCTCCTTAATGAAAGAGAGATTACAAGACATTGATAAACAAATGGCCGTTCAAAGAGGCAACAGAGGTCAATTGGTGCGTGTTGCATTGGTTGGATATACCAATGTTGGTAAAAGTACCTTAATGAACCTATTAGCAAAGTCTGAAGTGTTTGCAGAAAATAAATTATTTGCCACTCTTGATACCACGGTAAGAAAAGTAGTAGTGGAGAATATGCCCATGCTTTTAACCGACACCGTTGGTTTCATTAGGAAATTACCACAACAATTAATGGAATCCTTTAAATCAACCCTTGACGAAGTAAGAGAGGCGGATTTATTGGTGCATGTACTTGATATTTCTCATCCCAACTTTGAGGAGCAATTTCAAGTAGTAAATGAAACATTGAATGAAATTGATAAAACTGAAAAACCCTGTATAATTGTATTCAATAAAATTGATGCTTATCACCCCGATCCTATTGAAGGTGATGAAGACCATGATGGATCTGAATCTTTGGCTGATTTGAAAAAAACTTGGATGGCAAAGATGGGCAAAACTCAATGCGTATTTATCTCCGCACAGGACAAGGAGAATATCGAAGAACTTAAATCAGTTCTATATGAAGAAGTCAAGACCATCTTCAAAATTAGATATCCTTATAATAATTTTCTTTACTAGAATCTTAAATTAATTTTTAGGCACAAAAAAAGGGGGAAGCAAGCTTCCCCCTTTTTATTTTATTAAGAGTAATTATTTAACAATTACATTCTTAGTAGAAGTAAATCCATTAGCAGTAATAGAAACGATGTAGCTTCCTTTAGCAACATTTTCAGTTGAGAAAGAAACAACTTGTGTTCCAGATAAATTGCTTAGGTTTTTAGTAGCAATTGTACGACCTTGAATATCGATCAAAGCAACTGCAACATCTTGATTGTTTGCTTCAAAAGAAACATTAACAACATCAGCAGCAGGATTTGGATAAACATTAACCGCCATTAATTCCATTTCATTCAATCCAAGAACACCTGTTTTGAATACAGAAGCTTCCATGTCACCAAATTCACCACCTGAAACTAAAGTGTTTGATGCAGCATCCGTAACAGAATAAGCTCCATTACCATAGGTACAACAAATACCATCACCATATGAATCAGTAATTTCAAATGTATAACATTGAGAAGGGCTTAATGCAACAGAAACTGGAGTTCGAACTGTTTGTCCATTAGCAGCTAAATCTGTCCAAGGACCACCTTGAGAAACTACTGTACCTGTACTATTTTTAATTTTCCATGTAGTTTCAGAAGCATAACGATCTGTAGTAATATTAACAGTAGCATATTGAGAAACCGCGATTAAAGCAGTTGCAATATTAGCTGTTACAGCATTGTTTGTAGCTAAAGCATCACCTGTAGTAGTAACCGTTACTGTCAAAGCACCACCTGTAAAAGCAGCGATTGGAGTACAGTTTACAGTTGCAACACCATAAGTAGCTAAGCTTCCTGTATAAGTTCCAGTAGAAACTACTGTTCCTCCTTGAGTAACTGTAATTGCAGCTGCAGCTAATGGAGCAGTACCATTGTTTTGAATTTGTACCATTGGTGTGTAAGCACCTTCACAATGAACTAAAGAACCTTTGTATCCTAAAGCAGCAACATCAGCAGGAGCAGATGCAGGAGCAGGACAAGTTCCAACATAACTGTTCAATAAAGCAACAGTTCCAATTGCACCAGCAACACCTGAATGGATTACTGTACGGTTAGGACAAATTACATACATTACAGGGAAATAAGGAATCTCAAGTCCTGAAGCTGTAAAAGAGGCACCTGTAGTTAAATCGATAATTGGAAAATTTTCTCCCGTTACCCAGTCACCTTGAGTATTTGCACCTGTACCGTTTAAGTCAGCACTATTAGTAGAAGGGTCACCTTCAACAAACAATACCATTGCATCATTTGTTCCAGCAGGACCGTGAGCAGCATAGAAAGTATTCAATGCGCCAGTGTTATGATAACCCCAACATGGACCACACCAAGTTGCAGAAACATCAATAACAACCATTTTACCAGCATCAAGGATAGCAAAAAGATTTTGCGTGTTTCCGTTGATGTCAGTCAAGTTGAAATTCGAAACTACCGTACCTACAGGTGTTTGTGCATTTGCACTTAACACTCCAGCAAATACAGCGATAGAAAGTATTAGTTTTTTCATTTTAAATAGATTTAAGTTGCTGTAAAAATAAGGTTAAATTTCAACCAACAAAAATTTTAGGGCATAATTATTCAATTTTTAACTTGAATAACAGTAAATCAACTTCAAAATTTACTTTTTCTTAAGTTGATCTTTGATAAAAAGTTCGATTGCGCCTACCATTGAAGGGGCTTTTGGGTGTGGGGCATGGACATCTAAACGCAAATTATGCTTAACTACTGCATTAGCGGTAGTGGCTCCAAAAGCTGCGATTGCTGTATTGTTTTGTTTAAAATCAGGGAAATTTTTAAATAAAGATTCAATTCCACCGGGACTAAAGAAAACCAATAGGTCATAATATACATCCTCTAGATCAGATAAATCAGAAGCAACAGTTCTATATAAAATTGTTTTTGAGAATTGCATCTTTTGTAGCTCAAGTGTTTGAGGAATGTTATCTCTAAGTATATCAGTACAAGGAAGCAAATAGTTTTCGCCTTTATGCTTCTTCATTAACTCCGTTAATTCTTCAATGGTTTGTTTTCCGAAAAAGATTTTGCGTTTACGGTAGGGAACATATTTTTGAAGATATAAAGCAACGGCTTCGGAAATACAGAAATATTTCATTGATTCTGGAACTTCAAATCGCGTTTCCTGTGCAATTCTAAAAAAATGATCAACCGCTACTTTTGAAGTTAAAATAACTGCGGTATGATCTGCTAGATTTATCTTTTGTGCACGAAACTCTTTCGCGTCAATTCCTTCAACTTTAATAAAGGGACGAAAATCGATTTTCAACTTATATTTGTCCGCAAGATCAAAGTAAGGAGATTTATCTCCTTCAGGTTGAGGCTGAGACACTAAAATGGTTTTAATTGCCAAGGATAATCTATTTTAATAATTTACTACTTAACAAAACTGGAAAAACGAGTGCCATATAGTCCAAATAAAACTAGCATAGGAAGTATTTCCAAGGTGCAAAGATACAAAATTATGTAATACCATGGCACAGCAAGAAGGTATGCACTCCAGATGCCCTTTAAAATTCGTGTCAATAACAATATTATAAATACTACTAAAGCGAAAATTAGGAGATGATCGAGTAGTTTAACATTTAATAATGAAAAAATAGCAACACCTAAAAACAAGAATCCTCCGAAAAAAAATGAGAATCGAGTGTTAAATTTAATTTGTCGGGTAACTTCATGTTTACCCACCAATAAGGTTATTAACCATTGTCCAGATTTCCAATAAAGTAAAATAAAGAGGGGGATACTAAGGAGGAGATAGAAGTCAAAGTCAGAACAGGGTGTCCTTCGAATAATTTGAAAGATGGTCAAGCCACCACTTATTAAAAAATTCATTATTAAAACGAAGGCGGTGCCATTTTCTATACGCTCTTGTTCATTAATCAATTGATCTTGCCACTTTAATCTTTTAAATCCTTGCAGAACCAGAACAAAGAGTCTTTCTTTATTTAAGCGCGCCAAAGCAATTAATGCCAAACACAATAAGGCACAAAACAAAAGTCCATTTGTGATTTGCGGTTCCCTTAATTGCAATATCATTTTATGATCCATTTCTTGTTAAATAATTACTTGGTGCAAAATTAATTAGAAAGTCCGTTAATTTAGATTTTATTTATTCAGTACTTTTGTCAAAACAAAAATATTCATAATGAAAACAGATCTTTATAAGCACCCCGATTATTATGCATTAGATGATTTATATACTGATGAACATAAATTAATCCGGGATACGGCAAGGCAATGGGTAAAAAAAGAAATGTCTCCAATAATTGATGAGCATTATGAAAACGCAACATTTCCGATGCATATATTACCTGGACTTGGAGAAATTGGAGCCTTTGGTCCTTATATTCCGGTGGAATATGGTGGCGCTGGATTAGATCATATCTCTTATGGATTGATTATGCAAGAATTAGAAAGATGTGATTCAGGACTTCGTTCTACCGCTTCTGTTCAATCTTCCTTGGTGATGTATCCTATTTGGAAATATGGTTCTGAGGAACAAAGAATGAAATATTTACCCAAATTAGCTACTGGCGAAATGATGGGTTGTTTTGGATTGACGGAGCCAGACTTCGGTTCTAATCCAGGAGGAATGATAACCAATTTTAAAGATGATGGCGACCATGTTATTTTGAATGGTGCTAAAATGTGGATTTCCAATGCTCCATTTGCAGCGATTGCGGTGGTTTGGGCAAAGGATGAAACTGGCCGCATACGTGGAATCATTGTTGAAAGAGGAATGGAAGGATTTTCAACTCCAGAGATGCACGGAAAATTATCTTTACGCGCTTCCTCTACTGGTGAATTAATTTTTGAAAATGTTCGTGTACCGAAAAGTAATATTTTACCAAACAAATCAGGATTAGGAGCGCCGCTTGGATGTTTAGACTCTGCTCGTTTTGGTATCGCTTGGGGTGCTCTTGGCGCTGCAATGGATTGCTATGATCAGGCGGTGCGGTATTCACAAGAGCGCATACAATTTGGCGTGCCAATTGGTTCTTTTCAATTGATTCAAAAGAAATTAGCCGAAATGCTTACTGAAATTACCAAAGCGCAACTGCTTACTTTCAGATTAGGTCAACTTCGAAATGATGGTAAAGCAACTACTTCACAAATTTCAATGGCAAAAAGAAATAATGTTGAAATTGCTTTGAATATTGCACGAGAAGCTAGACAAATTCATGGTGGAATGGGAATTACTAGTGAATATTCTATGATGCGCCATATGGCAAATTTAGAATCTGTTGTTACTTACGAAGGCACACATGATATTCATTTACTTATCACGGGAATGGACATTACTGGTATCCCAGCTTTTACAAGAGAAATGCCGGATCTATCTTAAGAGCTAATCTTCTATAATTTTATCGCCTCGTAGAAGTCTTGTTTGCTTTCTTGCATCGTCAGTGAATAAACTTCCGCTGTAGTTTAGTAATAGATTCATGTATAACTCTAGAGCTTTCGCGCTATCACTAAGTTGGTTCTCGTAAATTTTTGCACTCTTAAATAATGCATCATCCGCTAGAATATCTTTTGGGTATTTTGTAATGATGAAGTCATAAAACCCTAAGGCATCTGCCCATAAAGATTGTCGTTCCATTACTTGTGCTTTTTTAAATAATATTTCATCCATCAAAGAATGAAAGGGATAATTTATTTTAATGCTATCAAACAAAGTAAATGCCTCTGTATATTTATGTTGCTCAATAAGCAATTCGGCACTTGCGTACCACATCATGGCTTGATAATTACTATCTAAACCGAAATTATCTGTAATCGCAATCGATAATTGCATCGCATCATTCGCAATAAGTTTAGAGGTAGATTCTTTTAAAATATTTAATTGAGATTGGGCATAATCAAACTCTCCATCGAAATAAAAAACGCGGGCATTTTTATATTTTGCCTCATTTCCTATTAACTCATATTTGAAATCTGTATCAATTTGCATATATAAAATAGAAGCATCCCAAATCTCACCTTTCAATACATCTATATCTGCAATCTTCATTTTGATCTGTGCTTTCTGCATATCAGTTAATCCTGGATTAAGAATTAATGACTCAAGTATTGAAAGTGCCTCGGACTCCTCACCAGCATAATATGCTAAAATGTAAGACAACTCCATTTGAATTGGAAAGGATTTTCTAGGATTATTGACTCTAGTAATTACAGATTTATAATCCAGAACAACCAAGGATATTTCTTCTTTAGTAAAGGTTCTTTGTGTTGTGATCTCAATATAACTCGCATTTAACAAAGCCGACTCGGCCTCAAAATAATAAGGCGCTTCTTGTCCGATGGCTAAAACAGCTTGAAAGCATTTTCTGGCTACAGAAAACTCTTTATTTTCGATACAAACCGAACCCAAATTCATTAGTCTTTCCCCAGAACCTTTGTACCTTTTTTCAAGCCCTAAAACTTGTGTGTAAGCGGAAAGGAAATTTTTATTTTGAAGAAACAGCCAAATTAAAAATTCATTATATATCGTGTTATTGTCACCCTTTTGGATCTTTTCTAAACAGATTTCTTTTAACAATAAATAATCTTGACTTTCATCTAAAAAATTACACTTGAGCGATAAAGCTTCTTGAACAGTGGTTATATATTCTGGATATTTTTCTAAAAGTTTAAAATACGATTGGAACATTTTTCCTTTTTCTCCAAGTGCTTCATAAAGAAGAGCATATTGTATTTCGAAAGGAACGTCTGGCATCATTTTACTCGCTTTGTCTAGCGTTTCTTTGGCAAGATCCAATTTCTTATTTTTCAAGAAAATAGAAAAAATATCCTTGACTTGATTGGGGTTGTATGACAAGTCTTTTATAACAGATGAAAATATCTTTCTTGCCTTTTCATCTTCTTTAAGTTCTTCGTAAAAAAATCCTAATTGAATCGTATAATCAGGATCATTTTTATTCAAGCTAATTTGCTTTTTGATGATTTTTTCAACTGATTTATAATCTTTGATTGCCATCAAACAGTCTTTGTACTGAGTATAAACTATTTTAGATGGTGTACTTGAATATATTTTTTCAAAATATCCTACGGCTTTATCAAATTCACCATTAGAATAATAGTACTGGGCTAATTTTATATCAGATTCAGTTTGAGCAAAATCAATTATTTGAATTGACAAGAAAATTAATAGGAGGAGTCCCTTCATTTTTTATGATCCAATAATAATTTTCTAGAAAATGAATCTAAACTTACATGAAGCCTATTAAAAGTAAACATCGCTTCTTTTTTTCTTGAGACGTAGTCTTCATAAAGCAAATTCATTTGGTCAATTTTACCTTTTTCAAAAGCAATAAATTCGTCATATTTATCGCGTTGACCACTTCCGTTTTCAATATCGTATTTTAAGTTTTTTAAGGCTAAATTTTCTTCTTTTATAGCTCCTTTTATTTGAAAATAAGCTTTACTAATTGGTCCAAAACTACGTCGCATTCTCTTATAATCATCCATTTTTTTACCTAGAACATTATCTACAGTATCTTGATATAAATTATTTTTAATTCTTATTTCAACTGCATTACATGCCCAACGCAAACCTGCTAAAGTATCTATTTTATTTACAGATAAGTTAAGATCTAATTGCGATAATTTATTCTGTAGGACCTCAATTGATTTAAGTTGCTTTTCTTTTGCTAAATCAGAACAAGCGCTGAAAAGAAAGAATAATACAATAAAAAAGCCAAGTTTTTTCATGAGAATTATATTGATTTAAAACCAGTGTATGCATGTAAAGCACTTGGTATATTAATCCCGTTTTCAGTTTGATTGTTTTCTAATAATGCCGCTACTATTCTTGGTAAAGCTAAGGCAGAACCATTTAAAGTATGACATAAATGAGTCTTTTTATTGTCGTCTTTAAAACGAAGCTTTAATCTATTGGCTTGAAAAGTATCAAATCTTGAAACAGAACTAACTTCTAACCATTTTTCTTGAGCGGCTGAATACACCTCAAAGTCATAAGTCATTGCTGAGGCGAATCCCATGTCTCCACCACACAATCGTAAAACGCGGTAAGGGAGTTCTAATTTGTCCAATAAATTTGCAACATGTTGAACCATTTCATCTAAAGCAGCAGCACTGTTATCTGGGTGTTCAATTCTTACAATCTCAACTTTATCAAACTGATGCAAACGATTCAACCCTCGTACATCTTTGCCATAGGAGCCAGCTTCTCTTCTAAAACAAGGAGTATATCCTGTTAATTTGATGGAGAAATCAGCATTAGGCAAAAGAACATCTCTATAAATATTGGTTAAAGGAACCTCAGCGGTTGGAATGAGATACAAATCATCTGCAGTTGAATGATACATTTGACCTTCCTTATCTGGTAATTGTCCTGTTCCGATTCCACTTGCTTCATTAACTAACAAGGGTGCTATAAATTCTTCATAACCTGCTTGGGTAGCTTCTTCCAGAAAAAAACTAATTAAAGCCCTCTGCAATTTTGCACCCTTGCCGCGATAGAAAGGAAATCCAGCGCCTGTAACTTTAACGCCCAATTCAAAATCGATTAATTCATATTTTTTAGCAAGATCCCAATGTGGTAATGCTTCAAAATTAAAACTAGGAATAACACCTGAGTTAGAAACTTCTAAATTATCGGCAGGTTCTTTGCCGTGTGGCACTTCTGAATTAGGAACATTTGGAATGGTATATAACAAACTTGTGATTTCCGCTTCCAATGCATCTACTTTTGTTTTCAAAGCAGCTTCCTGTGATTTTAAAAGTAGGTTTTTATCTTTTAAATCTGCTGCTGCAGCTTGTTGTCCGGACTGGAACAATTCACCTATTTTTCTCGCTATTTGATTTAATTCTGCGGAAATATCTTCCAGTTCCTTCTTGTTGGATCTCCATTGTTGATCCAATGCAATGATTTGATCAATTACATTTTCAACATTTATATTACGCTTAGCTAAGCTTGCAATAATGGAATCTCTTTCTGTTCGTATTCTTTGGATTTCTAACATTTGAATGTTGGCGTTTTTTACAAATTTAAACAAAAGCATAAAATAAGACTTGCTTTTACACTACAGATTTTCATAAAATGAAATGAAAATAAACAGAGATTCATAAATTTTTAAAGGAAGAAAATGTAATAATAACATCACAAAAAAATTAGGAGACTTATAAAATTGTTAATTGCTTTGTTGATTACTCATAAATCAATAGAAAAAGCAAGGGGTTTGTTTTGTGTAACTTTGACCAAAAACTAATAAAATCAATGGAGATTAAGGTTATTAATAATTCAGCGTTTTCCCTGCCAAGCTATGAAACTCAAGGTTCTGCTGGCATGGATATTAAAGCAAACATTCCTTCAGCAGTATTCCTTGCTCCATTGGAGAGACGTTTAATTCCAACAGGTTTGTTTATTGAAATTCCGCAAGGATTTGAATGTCAAATTAGACCAAGAAGCGGATTAGCACTCAAAAAAGGTGTTGGGGTTTTAAATTCGCCCGGCACTATTGATTCTGATTATCGTGGAGAGGTAGGCGTAATTTTGATCAATTTATCTGCGGAAAATTTTGAAATACAGCCAGGAGATCGAATTGCTCAAATGGTTTTCTGTCCAATAATTCAAATAAGTTGGTCAGAAACAACAATATTAGATGTCTCAGAGAGGGGCGCGGGAGGATTTGGAAGTACAGGTAACAAATAAAAATATGAATATTATAATCCCAATGGCTGGAAGAGGAAGTCGATTAAGGCCACATACTTTAACCATTCCTAAGCCTTTAATTCCTGTAGGGGGCAAGCCTATTGTTCACAGATTAGTGGAAGATATCGCCCAAGTTTGTGGAGAAGAAATTAAAGAGATTGCTTTTGTGGTAGGCGAATTTGGAGCGGAAGTTGAAGCAGAGTTGATTCGAGTTGCAGAACAATTTGGGGCCAAAGGGTCTATCCACTATCAGCATCAACCTTTAGGAACTGGACATGCGGTTTTGTGTGCAAAAGAATTACTTCAAGGTCCAGTTGTTGTAGCATTTGCAGACACCTTATTTCAAGCAGACTTTAAGATCAACCCAGAAGACGAGGGGATTTTATGGGTTAAACAAATTGAAGACCCTAGTCAATTTGGAGTTGTGCAACTTAACGCAGAAGGAGTAATCATTGATTTCATTGAAAAGCCTCAAACCTTTATTTCCGATTTAGCAATGATTGGGGTGTATTATTTTAAAGACGGAGCGCGCTTGCATAAAGAATTAAATTACTTAGTGGATCACTCCGTTATAAAAAGTGGGGAGTACCAACTTCCTGATGCTTTGAGACGATTGACAGAAGATGGTTGTGTTTTTAGGCCAGGCAAAGTCAACGAATGGTTAGATTGTGGAAACAAAGAGGTGACGGTATACACCAACCAAAGAGTACTAGAATTTGATGCCGAAAAAAATAGAAAATTAATTGCAGACGATTGTGAATTAATCAACACTAAAATAATTGAACCTTGTTTTATTGGAAGTAAGGTAGCCCTGAAAAACTGTGTAATTGGCCCACATGTTTCTATCGGAAGCGGAACTAAAATTGAGGACAGTACTATTAAAAATTGTATTGTTCAACAAAATACAGTAATAACAAATTCAGTACTTAAGGATTCTATGATTGGTTCCTTCGTAAATATAAATAATGCCAAAGGTGATTTAAGTTTAGGAGATTATTCAAGTATTAATGCGTAAATCCATTTACATTTTCTTTATTTTATTTGGCCTATTTTCTTGTGGAACCAAACAACACGCCCCTGAATTTGATGAAAAGAAGATGATTGCTGTATTTCACCAGGGAGTTAGAAATCATATAACGGGACACTACAAAGAAGCCATTCAAAATTTTGAAGAATGCCTACTCATTAATCCCAAAGACGATGCTTCTCATTTTGCCTTAGCGCAATTATATTTAATCGAAGGTAATGCTGAAAAAGCAGCTATTCATAGTGAACAAGCGGCAAAATTAGATCCTAAAAACAACTATTATCTAAGCGAGACCGCCTTCATGTATTCAGAATTAGGTCAATATAATGCAGCTGCAGGTGCTTTTGAGGCATTAATAAAAAATAACCCTCGAGATCCCAACTATTATATGGGATCTATTGAGAATTTCAAAAAGGCAAAAGAGTATTCAAAGGCAATCGCGATGTTGAATCGATTTACCACTACACTTGGAAATGACCCTTCCTTATTATTCGAAAAATATCGACTCTATAGCGCCATGGGAAATTCAAGCAAAGCTTTAGAAGTGTTAATTGAAGGGCGAAAAATGTATTCAGACGAACCTATGTTCATTGCAACATTAGTAGATACTTACCTGACCAGTGGAAAATATGACCTTGCCTTTGATTTACTTAAAGACCTAGTACAAAAAGATCCTGCTAATGGATTAGCAAAGATGCTATTAGGGGAAATGTATTTAGACCAAAAAGAAAACCAACTCGGAACTAAGTTTTTAAAAGAAGCTGTTGTTTGTGAAGGCCCCAGTATTGATGAAAAAATGAAAATTCTAATTGGACTTCAAAAAGCTGAGGGGTCTACAGAGGAACTTCTACAGTTGTGTAATTATATGACTACTAGATATCCTCAGGAAGCTAAATCGTATTCCATAAAGGGTGACGTATTACTTGAGAACAAAAAAAATGATGCAGCGCTTAGTGCCTACAAGGAAGCCATTAAAATTGATCCTAATCTCTATCCCATTTGGTCTCAGGTTTTGTTGTTAGAATTTCAAAGTAGCTCTTGGGATTCCCTTTATGTAGACAGCAAGAAATGCATAGAAGCCTTTCCTTCCATAGCCTTTCCCTATTTAACTGCAGGAAACGCTGCTAATCAGCTCCTATTATACAAGGAAGCAAAAGACTTTCTTCTTCAAGGATTAGAGTTGGCCAACAATAACCCAGTAAAAGCAGAACTTTTATCACAATTAGGGGAAAATTCATTCGCCATGAAACTAAATAAAGAAGGTGTAGATTATTACGAAAAGGCGCTGGCAATTTCAAATAATAATATTTCCTTAAATGCGGCATACGCCTATCATTTGGTTAAGGAGAATATCGATCAATCAAAGGCAGAAAAAATGGTAAAGACCTTATTGAACGAAAATCCTAACGATGCTCATATAAAAGCATTAATGGGTTACATCAATTTTAAAGAAAAAAAATATACTGAAGCCCTAAGCATGCTAATTTCAGCAAATCAAACAATTGAAGACGATCCAAGAACAAAAGAATGGCTCGGCGATTGTTATTATTTTTTAAACGATCAAGATAAAGCAAAATTCAATTGGCTAGAATCAACAAGACTTGGAAATAAAAGTGCTAACCTACTGCTTAAAATAGCAACAAATAAATATTATGAATAAAACATTTGGATTACTAATTTGTACCATAATATTTCTAAGCTCTTGCGCTCGTGTGATGGTAGAAGCTCCGATTGATATGGAGAAATTGCCCCATAAAAAAGAAAAAGAACTCATAGCAATTATTGATAGTTTATCGCAGATTAAACCAAATTCACTGTATTCTAAACTTGATGTGAAGTATTCCGATTCTAGTAGATCCATCTCCTTTAAAACCAGCTTAAAAATTGTAAAAGACAGTGCAATAAATCTGTTAATTACCTATGCGAAAATCCCGATAGTTATGGCTCAGGTAACGAAAGATAGTATTGTCGTTGTCAATAAACGAGATAAATGTTTTGAAAAGGAGTCATTGACTTATATAAAAGATATGTTTGGAATCGATTTTAGTTTACTGAATTTAGAAGAAATATTTCTGGGAAGACCATTGGATTATGATCCAAAGAATAAGTATTTTTTAGTACACGACCCCTACAGCTATACTATTTCAACTCATAAAAAAAGAGAGCAGAAAAAGATGGAGCGGCATGCTAAAGAAGATGTGATCTTAAAGTATCAAGTCAATAAAACAGCTGACAACCTTGAAGCAATCTTTATTGACAGTCCAAGTGACTCAACAACAATCTCGATTCATTACTTAAGTAGGCAATTATTAAATGGCATTAATCTTCCAAAAGATGTTGAGGTAAACATTGACGGAAAGAAAAATAAAATTAAAATGATTATTAGTTATGATAAAGTAGAAATAAACGAACCACAAGAATTATTCATCATAATCCCTGAGAACTATGAAAAATGTAATTAATTTTTTAATCATCTTCTTTTTTGGTTTTACAGTACTTGCTCAAAACAGTGATAAGCTACAAAAAGAGCAAAAGAAATTGGAGAAAAAAATTTCCCAGACAAAAAGTTTGCTTTCAAAGGTTAAAAAGAATGCCACAAATTCTTTAAGTGAACTCAAACTATTAGACAATCAAATTAAAAGTAGAGAGGCTTTAGTTCGAGTGTTTGACAATCAAGTAAGAGTGGCTGAAACCAAGGTAATTGAAAAAGAAAATGAGGTAAAACGACTTTACAAAAGACTTTCAAGTTTAAAAGTACAATATAAAAAAATGCTTTTATTCGCCTATAAAAAAAGAAATAAAACAGGTAAACTCATGTTTTTGTTGTCTTCAAGTTCTTACAATGAAGCCATTAAAAGGAATTCTTATTTAAAAAAGGTAGCGGATTTACAACAAAAACAAATTGGATTAATAAAGCAACATCAAGGATTAATTAAAAAAGAAATTAAAACCATCAAAAAAGAAAAGTCTATAAAGGAATTGGCTTTAGTAGAGAAAAAAACAGAACGCGAACAAATTACAGCAGATAAAAAAATAAAAGAGAAAAATTATTCCAAATTCAAAAAAGAAGAGGAAAAACTATTGGTTCAACTAAAAGCAGACGAACGGAAAAAAGATGAGTTAAAACAAAGAATTAATACTGCCATTAAACAAGAAATTGCTGCAACCCAAGAAAGGGAGCGAAAAGAAGCAGAAAGAAAAAGAATTGAGGCTGAAAAAAATAAAGTTACACCCGTAAAAACGAATAACGATCCAAAGGTTGATCCAAAGACAACTGTTTCTCCAAAAACGGAGACCCCTAAAAAAACAACACCTGTAAAAACTGAAACAATTTCTTCAGAAGGATCTATTATTGGAAAGAATTTTGAAGCTAACAAAGGTAGATTGCCCTCTCCAGTAGTGGGAGGTAGTATAACAGAACGTTATGGAAATAATGCACATCCAACATTGCCTGGTGTTGTGGTTAATAACAATGGAATTGATATCACTTGTGCCGCACATACCAAAGTTAGGGCTGTATTTGAAGGTGAGGTTAGTGCAGTGATCAATGTCTCTGGTGCAGGAAAAGTGGTGATTATTAAACATGGAAATTACCGCACGGTGTATAGTAACCTGCAAGAATCCTATGTAAAAACAGGAGATAAAATAAGCACTAAACAAAGTGTAGGCTCTTTAATGTTAGATGAAGGAAGTTTATCGGTGCTTCATTTTGAAGTTCATGTTGTCAATGGAACCTTAATACAATCGTTAAATCCTTCCCTTTGGATCAGTAGATAAGGGTAGATTAACTTAACTCAATAGCGCGTCTTCTTTGAACATCCAAAACAACTATAAAGGAGCACAATGCAAACACCGGAACCGCTGCTTTATCTGTATCTAAGAAATTATTCAGAAATGCATGAATGAAATAACTTGCAAGAGCAGTTATAATACCCATTACCAAAACTTTTTGAGCTCTATCCTTCCATGTATAATAATGATATAAGCGAATGGAAGTGGAAAATAGCACAAAAACAAAAAGTGAAAATAAAATCAAACCTATAAAACCCATTTCAGATAGGGCGCTCAAATATTCACTATGAGCATTTCCCATATCACCATTTTTAGTTGAAATAATAGTTAAGTTTTTTGCTTGCTGAAACCTTGCGTATTCAAAAGAAAAAGTACCTGGACCATACCCAAATATCGGTCTTTCCTTAAACATATCAATGGCACAACTCCAACGATTTATTCGTTCCAAATTGGATGCATCTGTTGTGACATTCGCAGCACTTTGAAGTCGCTCGCCAAATTGCTCTGTTGTATGCTCCTCTTTATTTCTTGCTAATTCCATCTGGATGGAATCCCATTTAAAGTAAGTTATTAAAGTGCCGAGAATTAAAGCACCATAAATAATTTTTTTATTCAATTTAATATGCACTAAAAACCCGAAAATAAAGGCACAAAAAATACTTAGCCATGCTGCTCTGGTATAAGAAAAATAAAGTCCCAATAAAACAATAACCAATAAACAAATCAATACCATTTGAATCAATGGAGTATTCTTCTTTATAAATATTAATATCAAAACCAAGGGAAGGACAAGTGCCACTATGGCTCCATAAATAGTATGGTCTTTAAAGAAAGGCCACATTACCCAATGACTCTCTTTTTCACCAAAATTAAAACTAGCATGTTGACCAATTGTATATAGAATACTCACAACAGTTCCTATTACAAACAGCCATATAAAAAGAATTCTATTTTTCGATTCACTAAAAAAGTAAGTTCCAAAAAGCAGTAAGGGAATAATGAACCATAATTTGGATAGAATAAATTTAAACGACACCAAGGGATTAGAGCTGGTAATTGCTGTAAGAAACATCCAAATTAAAATAGCAAACCAGGCGAGAATTATGGGATGACGAAATATTTTATTGTTTAGAAAAGGGGCTTTTATCTGCAACGCGCATAAGTAGAGCATTAATCCGAATAATAAAGGCTCTGTGGGAATGTAAAGTCCAAATCCATCTACATATTCTTCAATATTAAAAGACAAGGGGGTTAAAAAAGCAAGCGCAAGAAATGCTTTCTCTGTTTGAAATAAAGCGAAATACATCGCTCCTAATGCCAAGGGTATAGCAAAAAGGAATTCTTGGTCATAAAAAATTGCAACGGCAAAAAAAAGGCTCAAAAAGACCCCAATACTAAGTGCGGTATAATTTAGTTTTGAAATCAAAAGAATTATTTTGCGAACGCCTTATATCGATCATATAATAACAATCCGAAAATAGAGAATAAAAACCCAGCCATTGTTGAAACAATAACAATGATCAGTCGCTTGGGCTTCTCTTTTTTGTCTGCAACTACCGCTTTTTCAACTACAAATTTATGATTGAATTTTGCATTGGCATCAGATTCTGCTTGTTCATAGGAAATTCTAAAATCTTCCAATTTCACAATTTTTTCATTACGCATATATTCCAAACCGTCATACATAGCGCCAAATTTCATGTTAACTTCTATCTTCCGTTTCAACTCCTCGCGATCCGCAGGGTTTTTTGAATCAACATAGGCCTGAAATAAATTTGATCTGACCTCTAATGCAATTACTCCAAGATTGGCTAAACTATCCAATCGCGTTAAAATAGAATCACGTTCGTGTTCCATTTGTTGCTTTTTTCTCAAATTGACTTCGAATGCAGGAATTGTTCGCTCCGCAATCATGTCATTTTTAACCGTATCAATTAAATCAACAATTTTATTTGCCATTGCTGCTGCCAACTTTGGGTCTTCATCTAAAACGTCAATTCTAATCGATCCATAACGAGTCCTTGTAAAAGCGAAATGACCATCATAAGCTTGACTCAATTTAAAATGCTTGTTTACATCATTTTCCGAAATGTCATAATGTTTCAACAACTTGAATTCAGAAACTATTTTATCTCTAATTCTAGAGGATTGAAGGATTTGAACCAATTGTTCGGATTGTTCCTCTTCTCCAAAATCCATTGCTGCAGATTTTGCGTTTCGTTGATCCGAGAAGGAAACACTACTCGTTGCCGCAGGAAAAACGATGGCTGTAGATAAAAAAAGTGGCTTAATTAATAAACTTACAATCGTTGAAGTAATAGCAACTATCAAAGAAATTAAAAAAATTGCTTTCCTTTTATCCCATAAAAAACGAAATAAATTATCGCTTTGAGAGGAAAGATTTGAAGTGTCATTTGCCATACTTATTCAATTTTAATGCGAAGATAAGTTATTTATAAGATTTGCAATAACTCATTGCGAATTGATTTATTGGCTTAAGCTTTAGAAAAAATAATTTTTTTAATGTTTTTAATATCGATAAGTGATAGCACAAACAGGAGGAAGAGACCAAATAAAGTAAATATACAAACAGCTAATAAAGGATTTAACTGCAATAATTGAAGGTTATAACCAAAAAGAATCATGCTGACTATTAAAATTACATAGGGAAGGAAGTCCTTAAATGATAATTTCAATTGAATGCATTTCAAACCATAGTACATCTGAATAAGGGCAACTAAACTTTGGGTGCAAAGGGCAACCAATGCTGCGCCTACCGCTCCGTAACCTGGAATAATAAATAGGTTTAATCCTATACTAAATACAACAGCAGAAAAGGAAATGACATTAAGTGTCTTTAAATTTCCATTTGCCGTTAGAAGCGTCCCAAAAATAAAATTAATGCAGATTGGAATAAAACAAGAAATAAGAAACTTGAAAGAAAATACTGAACTTGAATTAACATTATGATAGAGTAAATCAAGGAAAAATTGAGCATTGAAAAGGCTAATGGTTACAATTACAATCGAACCTCCAACCAATAAATTACCAGCAGTTTGGAGTAAGGGTGTTACCTCATCAATTGCATTTTTTAGTAAGCGAGAAAACATAGGGAACAAAAGTCCAGCGAAGATCATCCCAAACATATATAATGCATCTAATAACCTAAATCCTTGAGCATAAAAACCTGCCTCAATTCGACCGTTAACATGAATGCGTTCTAAAATTACCGCATCACTTCTATTATATAAAAGCATTAATAGAATCAAGGCAGCATAAGGTAAACTTTGTTTTATTATTTCTAGACTTCCATTAAAATCCCAATGAAAAAAGGGGCCTTTTATTTGTTTATTTAAAACTGTCCAACCAACAATAAAAGTAATGAAGTAACATATGGTTTGTATATAAACAAAACTATCAATTGTTATAAGGTCCGAATTTGAAATAAATAATAAATACCCGGCGATAACGATCAATAAAAATCGATCCATAATAGAGATAATAGCATCAGTTTTAAATAGATGTAAGCCTGAAAAGTGGCTTCTAAAAAATGCAATAGATAAAATAAGTAATTGATTAATTACGAGAAATAATAGAATGTGAAATTCCCTCGCACCATAACCCAACAAAATTGCTGTAAGACTAACGACTATAGCATATAAAATAAATAATATCAGACGGAAGACCATAATACTTCCAAAAAAATTAGCTTGATTTGTCGTCTGTTGGGCTATTCTTTTTGTTGTATAATTATTGATGCCAAAATCAAGAAAAATATTAAATATTACCGTAAGGTTTAATAGCGTAAAATATAATCCATATTCAGCTTCCCCTACTCTATTTTGAACACTTGCATCAATAGCAAAAAGTGCTACTGGCTTTACCAATAGGTTTAATAAAATGGTGATAATTAAATTGGACAGAAATTGTTTTTGCATTGAAATACTTTGGCTTACTTAATTATTAATTTGAAGCCAACGCCATGAATATTCATGATTTCAATCCTATTATCCTCTTTTAATAATTTGCGGAGTTTAGCAATATATACATCCATACTACGACCATTAAAATAATTATCATCCCCCCAAATAGCGCGCAAAGTTGCCTGGCGATCTAAGATTTCATTTTTATTCTGAATCAATAAATGTAATAGATGATTTTCTTTAGTAGTAAGTTTCTTAGGTCCTGTTGATAAATGAAGTGTACTTAATTCTGGCTCATAGCGTAAGTTGCCGATGAGTACACTTTTATTAATGTCTTTTTCAATCGCACCTGTCCTTCTTCCAATGGCATGAATTCTAGCAATCAACTCTTCCATAGAAAATGGTTTGGTAATATAGTCGTCAGCTCCAATGCTAAATCCAGTTAACTTATCTTCTTTCAAAGCTTTTGCCGTGAGAAAGATTATTGGAGTTTTTTTATCTATTTCTCTAATTTCCTTAGCCAAGGTAAATCCATCCATTCCAGGCATCATTACATCTAATATGATAAAGTCAAAGCCCGATTTATGCTCTACGAACATGGAATAGGCCTCCTTGCCATTCTTGGCCAAAGAAGTAGAAAATCCTTTTCCTTGCAAATATTGATGCAACAGATTTCCTAGATTCTCATCGTCTTCTGCTAATAAAATTGACTTATTTTCCATTATTTAGTGAATTAAATTTTATAATAAACACGGTGCCTTCTCCATCAATACTCTTAACTGATATATCCCAATTAAATTCTTCGCAAATTGCTTTGACATAACTTAATCCAAGGCCAAATCCTTTTACATTGTGGATGTTTCCCGTTGGCACACGATATAATTTATCAAAAATTCTAGATAAATATTCCTTCTTAATACCTATGCCGTGGTCAGTAACGACAAGTTGTATTGAATTAGTATTAAAGACTAATAATAAATCAATATTAGGGGCATTTGGGCTATACTTAATAGCATTATCAATTAAATTGGCAATTATATTAGTAGTATGCATTTTATCTGCTTCAATCTCTCTAGAGGTTCCTTGTACTTTAAAGGAGATTTTTCCATTGTTATTCAATCTAAAGCGAGCCGCATTTATTAAATCTTCTATAACAAGGGTTAAGTTAAGGCTCTCCTTCCGGAATATAATTTCTCCTTTATTGATTACAGCGCTTTGTAAAATCCCCTCAACTAATATTTCTAAGCGTTTATTTTCCTCAGAAATCATTTTTACGAAGGGCATGTATTCCTTCTGAGTGTTGTTTTTGATCATGTCATTGTCATTTAAAGCTTCGCAGGCCAATGCAATTGTAGATATTGGTGTTTTAAACTCATGAGTCATATTGGAAATAAAATCAGATTTCATTTCAGACAAACGTTTCTGATCAATGATGGTCCGAAACATAAAAATCAATGCTGAAATAATCAATACTACTAGTAAGAATGTAATAATGATGTACACTTTCATTTCTTTCAAAATAAAGGCGCTTTTTTTAGGGAAATTTAAATAAATATAAGTGTTCTCATCCAATAGATTGTTTGGAAAAAGATTGGTGTTCATAGATTTTGTAGTGTCAAATGACTGCGAATAAGTTTTAGGTGCATCAATAAAATTAATGGGAATCCCAAACTCATTTTTTATTAAAAACTCATATTCTTTTGGTACATCTTCTTTTGAAAGTTCATCACAAATTATAGAATCTAAAAAGTGAATGTCTATTCTTTCCTTGGGGGCATGATAAACATTTTCTTTAAAAGCTTGCAACATTAATTCATTGACGAATTTTGCCTTTTTAAATATCTGCTGCATTAATTTCTGATCAATTTGAATAGACAATTCAGAACTATCTTGATGCATGATGCCATTTCTGGAATGCGTGAACAACTCTCTCAATTGTCGAACATCTCGAATCATGGATCTTTGTTCCGTAGAAACTCCAGATAAAGAATCTATAGCCTTACCGCGAATTATTATATACGGTTCAATTTTCCCGCGAACTAAAATATTGGTATCTTGAATCGATATAGATTCCTGAGTGGGTAATAAATTTTTAAATTCTTGTTTTATAATATCACGATATTGTCCGCTAAAATCACGATTGACAATCTGCATATATTGCTTATAATCCTCCGCCTTTTCGTGCTTAAAAGCGATTTTCTCTAAACATCTTGAAATATTATTTTTTAACTGTATGGTCTTTCTATCATACAATTGGAGCATCTGAAAAACTTCAATAATCAACAAAGCGATTACCGAGGAAATTAATAAAAATGAAACAAGATTAATTCTGATTTTTTTCATTTACTATTTCGTAAGCTATGCAAGATGGAAAAACTCTACGAAACGAAAGAATTGCTTAACCTTTTTTAACAATAGAAAAATTAACGAATCAGATTCACATGGCCAGTATATACCATACGTTTATCCACTGATGGAGACTTTATCGAAATTTTATAAGTATAAGTCCCTTGAATTGCATCTAGGCCTTCTAATCCATAAGATCCATCCCATCCATTCTCCAAATTAAAAGTTTCGAAAATTAACTCTCCCCAACGATTAAAGATTTCCATGTGATAACTATATACATCAAATCCAGTAGTGAATTGTGGAACAAAAGTCTCATTATACATGTTCCCATCTGGAGTAAAAGTATTTGGAATATAGAACAATTCGCTTTCTTGATAAGGAATTGTAATCGAAAGACTATCCATACAACCTAAACTCGAAAAAGCATACAAAGTAATAGTTCCTCCTTCACTTACAGATGCGAAAACATGGGCTGGGTTTTCATCATTTGAACTATTTCCATCACCAAAATCCCATGTATAGGTGCTTGCTCCAGTACTTGAATTATCAAACAAAACATTTTGATTGTCTTCTGTAAAAGTATTGATAGAGGTGCCAAAATTAGCCACAGGGTCTGCGGCAACACAAATATAATTTACTAAGGTGTTTGTTGTAACACAGCCTAGCATTGTAGCAACCAAAGTAACATTATAGCAACCTGTATTGGTAAATGACATGGCTGCATTCACACCTGATCCAACACCTCCATTATTTGTGCTCCATTGATAAGTAGCAACTTGATTTGTGGTATCTGTTGTAAAATTAACGACCAAAGGAGAACAACCTAATTCCACATCTGATTGTACAATTGCATTTGGCATAGGATTTACTGTTAATATTCCGTTTGCTTGGTTACTTACACACCCGTTAAGAGTATACAAGACAGGATAAATTGTACTTAATGCTGGGCTCACTGTAATTGAAGGTGTTGTCTCTCCTCCTGTCAACCATGAGTAAGTTCCTCCCGGAAGATTTGGTGTAGCTGTTAATGTAGCGTTTTGACCAAAACAGATAGTTGCAGGCGCAACAGTTAATTGAGGTATAGGATAAACTGTAATGGTACTTGTGGCCGGAATACTAGAACAACCATTCAATGTATAAATAAGCGTATATAAAGTTGGATTTACTGAAGGTGAAACGGTTAGATTTGGAGTAGTTAGGCCATTATTCCATTGATAGGTGCCTCCTGCTAAATTTGTTGTACTGGTAATTTGTGCACTATCTCCTAAGCAAATAGCTGCGCTGTTAACACTTAAGGTAGGTGTTGGGATTACTGTAACAATTGCAGTATCAAGTGCCACGCAGGTATTTAAGGTATAGGCGATGGTATAAGTTGTTGTAGTTAATGGACTTACTGTAATACTCGCGCCAGTTTGTGAGGTTGACCAAGCAGAAAGTCCACCTGGAGAAGAAAATTGTGGGTTAAAAGTATAATTTTGAGTAGAACAAATAACTGCATCAGGAATAGTAACAGATAATGGTGCCGCTGGCCCCGTCAGTGTAGTTGCAATATTCGCTATACAACCTTGAGCATCTGTTACAGATACATTGTAGGTTCCCACCAATAAACTACTTATATCTTCTGTTGTTGCAGAATTAGACCATGTAAAAGAATAAGGTCCTGTTCCTCCAGATGGAGTTAAATTGATAGAGCCAGAATTAAAACCAAAACATAAAACATTGGTTTGGCTAGTACTTAAAGTAAGTGGTGCGGCAGGTTGTGTAATTATTATAGAAACAGGCGTAGAGACACATCCTTGGGAACTTGTAGCAGTATAGGTATATGATCCTGGAAGCAAAGCCGTTGTAGGAGAACCCCCGTAGGTGAAAGGCGCTAAACCAGAAGTTGCTGATAATGTTACACTTCCGGCACCTCCATTACATAAGATGTTGGACGGAGTGACTGTCAAAATTGGAAGTGCATTAACTGTAATAGTAGCCGTTGCAGCGCAACCATCAATAGAAGTATAAGTTACAATTGTGGTTCCTGAAGAAATTGCTGTTACTAATCCAGTAGCACTAATTGTTGCAATTGCCGGAGTCGAACTTGACCAAACATTGGTTGCCGCAGGAGCTGTGGCATTGGAGAGTTGGGTCGTTCCACCAGCACACAAGGTAAGATTTCCCGTTATAGCCTGAACAGAATTAACGGTAATAGTTGAAGCCGAAGGTAGACTTGAACATCCATTTAAAGTATAAATCAAACTATAATTAGTAGTCGTTAAAGGAGAAACACTTAAAGTAGCTGAAGTTCCAACTGAAGTTGCATTAGAAGTCCAAGCATATGTGCCCCCTGTAGGAGACCCTGTTGCAGTAATAGACGCTGGTTGGCCCGAACAAATGGTTGCAGAAGTTGTAGTAACTGTAGGCAATGGACTAACATTAACGGTTACAGTTGTAGATACAGGCGTACAACCATTAACTGAATATCCCACAGTATACGTAGTTAAAACAGTTGGGCTAACTGTTAAAGTAGGGCCCGTTCCGACTGTTACGCCTCCTAGAGTCCAAGTATATACACCATTTGCAATATTAGAAGTAGCTGTGAGTGTTGCTGGAGCGCCATTACAAACAGTTACAGGTGTAACATTTAGTGTGGGTGTTGGGTTTACTGCGACTGCAACAGTTGAAACAACATTACCACAGGCCGGCGTACCAACAGTCAATGTATAAGTACCTGCTGCTGCTGAGGTAATATTTGGAATAGATGGGCTAATTACGTTCGATGTAAATCCATTTGGACCAGTCCAGTTATAAGTGTATGTACCTGTGGGAGTAGCTGTTCCGGTAAGCTGAAGTGTCTGACCAGGGCAAATTGGAGTATTTGCAGTGGCAGTAACTGTTGGTGCTGCACAACAATTAATATACATCGTGATCCTTCCTATATTAGAAGAAACTTCGGACCAAATATTGGACATTGCGGCACCTGTAGTAGGACATGATTGCATACCGCTTCTTCTCAAGGTAGTATTTATTCCCAAAATACTTGTGACAAAATTTGCGGGACCATAACTATTTATACATGCTCCTCTAGAACCATATACTCCTATTATTTGTCCTGTCGTCACAGGAATATTACATGGAAGAATCCCCGTTGCCACACTTGTCGCTGAAAAAACTTGAGTAAAACTATTTGTAGTCCCTGGAAATGCAGGTGGCGCTCCAGCAGTAAATACAACTACTCTAATTGTTTGTAATGCTGTACTTGCATCTGGTGGCACTTGAAGTCCGCAGATTGTAAAATTTGCTGGGGCCGTAAAATGGTATCCCCGAATCATTGAGGTAAAAGTGGTTACTTGAGGTCCAACGCTTATTGCTGTTTGTGAGTGTGAATGGTATGATGTAAGAAATAAGAAACTTATCGCCAATGCACACTTTAAAATAATTTTCATCTAGTATTAATTTTCTAACGTATCAAATTTACATGCCCAACAAGGATTTTTCGCTCATCAATGTCTGGCATTTTTATTACTATTCTGTAGGTATACGAACCGGAAGAACAATCGTTGCCTTCTAAACCATAGGATCCATCCCAACCGTATTCCATATTATGTGTTTCGAATATCAATTCGCCCCAACGGTTATAGATTTCCATCGTGTAGTTATATGGATCAATTCCGGCAGTAAATATAGGAAGAAATACTTGATTGAATTTATCCCCGTCGGGGGTAAAACTATTTGGAATGTAATACACTTCGCTTTCTTGATAATCAATAGTAACCAAGGTGCTATCAGCACATCCTAATGAAGACATCGCTGTTAGCATTATGGTATAGCCTGATGTAGTATTCGCAAAAAGGTGAGTAGGTGATGTAATAACAGAGGATGCTCCATCTCCAAAGGACCAAACATAGGAACTTGCACCAGAACTTGAATTAATAAAATTCATAGATTGAGAAGATTCAGAAAAATGACTAATTGATGTACTAAATTCAGCCACTGGGAGTGCTTCAATACATATATAATTTAAGTTAGTTGCACTAGAAACACAACCATTCATAGTAGCAGTTAATGTAACATTATAACACCCGCCATTGGTAAATGTCATCATCGAACTAGCGCCGTTTCCGCTGCCCCCACTATTTGATGACCATTGATAAGTTGCTTGCTGGTTAGTGGTATCTGCTTCGAAACTAACCGTTAAAGGAACACACCCACTTAAAGTATCCGCTAGCATACTTGCAACTGGTATTGGATTTACATTCAGAGTGCCCGTGGCTTGCAAACTTGGGCAGCCATTTAAGGTATATAGCACAGGATAAGTCGTTGTCGTTGTTGGATTAACAGTAATCGAATTTGTGGTTTCTCCGCCATTAATCCATAAGAAATTACCGCCTGGTAAATTCGTTGTAGCTACTAAATTTCCGGATTGTCCATTACATATAGTAATAGGTAAAACATTAACCGTTGGGATTGGATTAACCGTAACAACTGCCGTTGCATTTTGACTCACACAGCCATTCAAGGAATATACTACACTAAAATTGGTGTTGTTTTGAACTGGTGACACTGAAATAGAATTAGTAGTTTGCGCTCCTGACCAAATATAAGTTCCTCCCAAAAGGTTAGGTGTTGCCGTAATTTGAGCTTGGTCACCCAAACAAATCGTTGGATTATTTACTGTTACCGTTGGTGTGGGATTTACAGTTACTAAAATATCCTCTGAAACCGTGCAACCATTCCATGTATATAAAACACTATAAGTCGTTGTTGAATTAGGGCTAACAGAAATTGTAGGGGTTGACAAGGCATTAGACCAAATAATACTACCCCCGGGGGTACCCCCTGCCGGGAAAAATGTTGGAGCAAGAATCAAATTTTGTCCATTACAAATCGATGTGTCATTGATGGTAACTGAAGGCGTTGGGGCAAGAGTAATTGTAATAGCAGCACTATCAATACAGCCATTCGCTCCAGTGCCTACAACTGAATATGTACCTACTGAACTCATTGTAGCATTTGCAGTATTGCCTAAGCCGCCGCCCCAAGCGTATTGGCTCGCACCGCTGGCAGTAACGCTAATACTAGAATTATTACAATCTAATGCTAATGCTCCTGAGTTACTAGTAATAGTAATAATAGGTAAAATAATATTTTGAGAAATTACAACGCTTACGCTTACAGGACAATTATTACTATCAAAGGTACTTAGCGTATATGTCCCTGGAGCAATAAAGGTATTGGTTGCTGAGTTTGGAGTACTTCCAGCGTTCCAAGTATAATTAGTTCCTCCCGTCCCTTGCAGAACAATTGCCGTTGTAAGACAAGACAAAATATTGGTGCCCGTTAGATTGTTTATTTGAACAGGAGTACTGCTTACTGCTTGAGCGACAGTTGAGTTAAAGGTTGCTGTGCAACCATTTGCATCTGTAACGGTTACGGTATATAAGCCAGAAATAACTGCTAATAAATCTTGTGTTGTTGCATTATTACTCCATAAATAAGTATAATTTGGCGTGCCGCCCGAAACTGTTAAATCTACCGATCCGGTCCCATTAACACATAAAACATTTAGAATAGTACTGCTCATGCTTATGGCTGCTGCTGGTTGTGTAATAGTTACACTTAATGTTGCTGTACATCCAACAGCATCAGTTGTGGTAACTGTATAAGTTCCCGAAGCGATATTGGTTAAATCTTCAGTAGTAGCATTATTACTCCATAAATAAGTGTAGGGTGCTGTTCCACCTGTAACAGTTTGATTGATGCCTGCCGTTGCATTACCAAAACAAAGAACATTCGTGTGTGTTTCGCTTAAGTTAATTCCGGCAGCTGGTTGTGTAATAATAACACTTAATGTTGCTGTACAGCCACTGGCATCTGTTGTTGTTACTGAATAGGTTCCTGAAGCAAGATTTGCAATGTCTTCAGAAGTGCCATTATTGCTCCATAAATAAGTGTAAGGTGCTGTACCGCCCGTAACAGTCTGATCTATTGATGCGGTTGAAGCGCCAAAACACAAGACATTTGTGTGCGTTTCTGTTAAACTTAATCCCGCCGTTGGTTGTGTAATAGTAACGCTCAATGTTGCGGTGCAACCATTAGCATCTGTTGTAGTAACAGTATAAGTTCCTGAAACGATATTTGCTAAATCTTCTGTGGTAGCATTATTGCTCCATAAATAAGTATAAGGGCCTGTTCCGCCTGTTGGGGTAAGATTAACTCCACCTGTTGAATTTCCAAAACACAGCACATTGGTATGAATTTCTGCTAAACTTAACCCGGTAGCTGGTTGCGTAATAGTTACGCTTAATGTTGCTGTGCAACCAGCAGCATCGGTTGTGGTAACTGTATAAGTTCCAGAAGCGATATTGGTTAAATCTTCAGTAGTAGCATTATTGCTCCATAAATAAGTGTAGGGTGCTGTTCCGCCTGTAACAGTTTGATTGATCCCTGCCGTTGCATTACCAAAACAAAGAACATTCGTGTGTGTTTCTGTTAAACTTAAGCCCGCTGCTGGTTGTGTAATAATAACACTTAAGGTTGCTGTACAGCCACTGGCATCGGTTGTTGTTACTGAATAGGTTCCTGAAGCAAGATTTGCAATGTCTTCAGAAGTGCCATTATTGCTCCATAAATAAGTGTAAGGTGCTGTTCCGCCTGTAACAGTTTGATCTATTGATGCAGTTGAAGCTCCAAAGCACAAGACATTTGTGTGCGTTTCTGTTAAACTTAATCCCGCCGTTGGTTGTGTAATAGTAACGCTCAATGTTGCGGTGCAACCATTAGCATCTGTTGTAGTAACAGTATAAGTTCCTGAAACGATATTTGCTAAATCTTCTGTGGTAGCATTATTGCTCCATAAATAAGTATAAGGGCCTGTTCCGCCTGTTGGGGTAAGATTAACTCCACCTGTTGAATTTCCAAAACACAGCACATTCGTATGTGTTTCTGTTAAACTCAAAGCCGCTGTTGGTTGCGTAATGATTACATTTAATATCGAAGTACAACCAGCTGCATCAGAAGTGGTAACCGTGTAGGTTCCAGAAGCGATATTGGTTA
>JBIIWA010000009.1:0-118912 GCA_044339115.1 Crocinitomicaceae bacterium | reverse complement strand
ACATTCGTATGTGTTTCTGTTAAACTCAAAGCCGCTGTTGGTTGCGTAATGATTACATTTAATATCGAAGTACAACCAGCTGCATCAGAAGTGGTAACCGTGTAGGTTCCAGAAGCGATATTGGTTAAATCTTCTGTGGTAGCATTATTGCTCCATAAATAAGTATAAGGTGCTGTCCCGCCAGTGACGGTTTGGTCTATTGAGGCTGTTGAAGCTCCAAAACACAAGACATTGGAATGCGTTTCTGTTAAGTTCATTCCTGCAACTGGTTGTGTAATCGTTACACTCAATGTTGCAGTACATCCATTAGCATCTGTTGTGGTAACCGAATAGGTTCCCGAAGCAATATTGTTAAGGTCTTCTGTAGTAGCACTATTGCTCCATAAATAAGTGTATGGGGCTGTTCCGCCTGCTGGGATTAAATCAATTGCTCCTGTTGTATTACCAAAACACAAGACATTTGTGTGCGTTTCTGTTAAACTTAATCCCGCCGTTGGTTGTGTAATAGTAACGCTCAATGTTGCGGTGCAACCATTAGCATCTGTTGTAGTAACAGTATAAGTTCCTGAAACGATATTTGCTAAATCTTCTGTGGTAGCATTATTGCTCCATAAATAAGTATAAGGGCCTGTTCCGCCTGCTGGAATTAAGTCAATACCCCCTGTCGTATTTCCAAAACACAGGACATTCGTATGTGTTTCTGTTAAACTCAAAGCCGCTGTTGGTTGCGTAATGATTACATTTAATATCGAAGAACAACCAGCAGCATCAGTTGTGGTAACGGTATAAGTTCCAGAAGCGATATTGGTTAAATCTTCTGTGGTAGCATTATTGCTCCATAAATAAGTATAAGGTGCTGTCCCGCCAGTAACGGTTTGGTCTATTGAGGCTGTTGAAGCTCCAAAACACAAGACATTGGAATGCGTTTCTGTTAAGTTCATTCCGGCAACTGGTTGTGTAATCGTTACAATCAATGTTGCGGCACATCCATTAGCATCTGTTGTGGTAACTGAATAGGTTCCCGAAGCAATATTGTTAAGGTCTTCTGTAGTAGCACTATTGCTCCATAAATAAGTGTAAGGCGCTGTCCCGCCTGCTGGAATTAAATCAATTGCTCCTGTTGTATTACCGAAACACAGAACATTCGTATGTGTTTCTGTTAAACTTAATGCTGCTGCTGGTTGTGTAATGGTTACTGAATTGGGACTTGTACAACCATTAGCGTCAGATGTAGTAACAGTATAAGTTCCAGATGCGAGATTTGCAAGATCTTCAGTAGTAGCATTATTGCTCCATAAATAATTATAAGGTGCTGTACCGCCTGTTGGAGTGAGGTTAATACTTGCTGAACTATTTCCAAAACATAAAACATTTACTTGAGTAAAGGTTGACGTTAATGGTGTCGGTTCAGTAACAGTAGCAGAAATTGTACTTATACATCCTACAGCATCTGTAACCGTAATTGAATAAACCCCTGCGCCAAGCGTCGGAATTGAATAAGAGGCTCCTGCCGCTGCTATTTCTGTTCCGCTTGGATTTCCTGAACTTGGTCCTGTCCAACTGACATTATATGGAGCGGTACCATTCGTAGCACTTACTGAAATAGAGCCATTACTTAATCCGTTACAGGTCACTGCAGTAGGGGTAGCTGTAGTTATTATTGCAGGCAGTGAACTTATTGTTGCATTTGAAGTTGCTTGACAAGAATTTGACCCTGCAAGAGTAACATTGTAACTACCTGCAGCAAGGTTGCTGATAGCATAAGACCCTCCACTTGCAGCTATTTCTGTGCCCGTAGGATTACCAGAACTTGTGCCCGTCCAGCTAACATTATAAGCTGCCAATCCACCTGTTGCAGTAACATTAAGGGCTCCATTGGAAACTGTTGCACAACCTGCAGGTGTTGGTGTTACAGCCATAGTTGGACTTGCATTCACTGTGACCGCAACTGTTGCCGCTACAGCACACTGCCCAGCATTTGGAGTAAAGACATAATTTGTTGTTCCTGCTGCTGCGGTCGAAATGTTAGCGGGATTCCATGTTCCATTGATTGAATTTACAGAAGAAGATGGCAAAACAGGTGCTGTAGTTCCACTACAAATATTTGGCAATGCATTAAAGGTTGGTGCTGTGGCATTATTAACTATAACTGTATAAGTAGCACAGGTATTACTAAAATTTCCATTTTGAAAATTTCTTGCATAATAGGTTGTTGTAACTGTTGGGCTAACTGTAATGGTGTTTCCAGTGCCGATTTGTCCTGTTGTATTACAGCCTCCAGTAAACCAATATACTGTTCCAACAGCGCCATTTGCGGTTAAAGTTGTTGAAGCTCCTAAACAAATTGTTTGTGAAGTGGCCGTTATTGACGAGGGGGGATTGGGTACCGTACAATTAGATACACCAACAGGGACGACAATATTGGCTGTTGGAGCTCCACCTGAAGCCACAATCCCTCCTGCTACGGTCATATTCCATGAACATTCCCAAGGATAAAAACCACCTGTTACACTCATGTAATAACAGCCTGGAGCTAAACAAAGTACCGCCGTACCGAAACTACCTGTAGGTAAAGTGCCCGATGCAACTGCTGCCCCAGCCGAATTGGTCAAGGTGTAAGTGGCTCCATTCCAGCCATCTCCCCATGAATCATACATATTTAAAGTGACACTTGTTTGTGTACAAGGAGTTGGACACGACACGGTATAACTCATTCGAGTAGAGGAAGTTAAGCCGCCACACACAAAAGCAAAAGACACCCATCTTGAAAGGTGCATATAATAGGTGCCATTAGCTGGGCAGGTCCAAACGATAGTGGACTGCAATCCACATTGATCATCGTTGCCAACTAAAAACGTTAGTGCTGTATTATACAATCGAAGATAGGTGTCGTTAGTACTTTGACCACAAGTAGAAAAAGTATAAACGCAGCCTGCTGTTCCCGTAAAAGAGAATACTCTAGCGCCCGAGGAATAATAAGGCGTATATTGAATGGTTCCATTAGGAACAATTGCTAAGGTTGAAGATGGAGCAAGGCAGAACTGGGCAGAAAGCTGACTAAAGCTTGATAAAAAAATAATCGATAAAAGTAAAAGTTTCCTCATCTACACTTATAAAAATTCTTTACGCCAAATATTAAGTTAAATATAATAAATACATGACGAAAAAAAAAGGCATAGTTGCCTAATTTACAAAGTTGAAGATAAAAAAAAAGCCGGAAAAACTCCGGCTAAATGAACAAACCCACTGTTTGAATTACATTTCGAATGTTTCCATGAATTTTGTTGTAAAATTACCAGATCTAAAATCTTTATCCATCATCAATTTTTGATGGAATGGTATGGTAGTTTTCACGCCCTCAATAATGTATTCATCAAGTGCACGTTTCATTTTTAAAATTGCTTCCTCACGAGTTTGTGCAACGACAATTAATTTTGAAATCATAGAATCATAATTCGATGGAATGGTATAACCAGCATAAACATGCGTATCAATTCTTACTCCATGCCCACCTGGAGAATGGTATTGTGTAATCTTTCCAGGGCTTGGTCTGAAGTCATTAAAAGGATCTTCTGCATTGATGCGACATTGAATAGCGTGTAGTAACGGGAAATGATTTTTTCCAGAAATTTTTTCTCCGGCGGCTAATTTGATTTGCTCTTTAACTAAGTCATAATTAATAACTTCCTCGGTGATTGTATGTTCGACTTGAATACGAGTATTCATTTCCATGAAGTAAAAATCACGATTTTTATCCACCAAGAATTCTACAGTTCCAACGCCTTCATACTTAACTGCTTTCGCTGCTCTAATAGCAGCTTCTCCCATTTTTTCGCGCAATTCAGGCGTCATAAACGGCGAAGGAGTTTCTTCAACTAGTTTTTGATGACGTCTTTGAATCGAACAATCTCTTTCTGATAAATGACAAGCATTTCCATATTGATCTCCCGCAATTTGTATTTCAATATGTCTAGGCTCCTCAATATATTTTTCCATGTATATGCCATCATTTCCGAAGGCAGCTTTTGCTTCTTGTCGTGCAGAGTCCCAGGCATCTTGAATGTCCTCTTCTTTCCAAACAATCCGCATTCCCTTTCCTCCTCCACCAGCAGTTGCCTTAAGAATTACTGGATATTTAACAACTTTAGCATTTGCTATAGCATCTTTTACGTCCTTTAGTAGGCCAACAGATCCTGGGATACAAGGTACACCAGCGCTAATCATCGTGGCTTTTGCAGTGGCTTTATCACCCATTCCAGCAATTTGTTCTGGTAAGGCACCAATAAATTTAATTCCATGTTCTTGACAAACCTTTGAAAATTTTTCATTTTCAGAAAGAAAACCGTATCCTGGATGAATCGCATCAGCATTTGTTATTTCAGCCGCAGCAATAATATTAGGAATTGAAAGATATGACTTAGCAGATACTGGTGGTCCAATACACACCGCTTCATCTGCAAATCTAACTGGCAAACTATCTTTATCAGCTGTTGAATAAACAGCAACGGTTTTAATTCCCATTTCTTTACAAGTGCGAATTATTCGCATGGCAATTTCACCTCTATTGGCAATTAATATTTTTTTGAACATTATTTGAGATTTAGTAGTGAATTATGCTGGCTCAACAAGAAATAAAGGTTGGTCATACTCAACAGGAGAAGAATCATCAACCAATATTTTAACAATTTTACCTGATATTTCAGCTTCAATTTCATTAAACAATTTCATTGCTTCAATGATACAAATTTTATCTCCTTTTTGAATCATTGACCCAACCGAAACAAATGCATCTTTGTCAGGGCCTGATGAACGATAAAAAGTCCCAATCATGGTAGATTTTATTACTACAGCATTAGATTCTTCTGCAACTGGAGCAGGTGCAGAAACAGCCGCTGGAATAGCTGCTTGAGGAGCAAGAGCTGCAGGTGTTTGCATCACTTGATTTTGTGGTGCCTGAACATAGATAGGTTGATCACCATTATGTGTCATTCCACCTTCAATATTTATGTAGAAACCGTCTCTTTCAATTTCCACTCTACCAATACCTGCTTTGGATACAAGCTTGATTAACTCTCTTATTTCGTCTGTATTCATTTTTATTTGATTAAAAAATTATTGCTAAATTAAGAATTATATGCCCATTTGATATAAACTGCTCCCCAAGTAAAACCTCCCCCAAAGGCAGAAAGAATTATATTGTCGCCTTTTTTAAGTTGACTCTCATAGTCCCATAAACACAAAGGTAAAGTCCCCGCGGTAGTGTTTCCATATTTTTGAATATTGATCATCACCTTTTCGCTTGGTAAGCCCATGCGATTTGCAGTAGCATCTATTATCCGAAGATTAGCTTGATGGGGAACTAACCAGGCGACATCATCACTTGTTAAATTATTTTTTTCCATTATTTCAGCAGAAACCTCAGCCATATTAGTAACAGCAAATTTATAAACTTGCTTACCTTCTTGCTTTACATAGTGCATTCTTTGATCAATAGTTTCGTGTGTTGGGGGCATGGCAGAACCGCCTGCTGGCTGTACTAAAAACTCACGGCCAGATCCATCGCTTCTAAGAATAAAATCCTGGATTCCTAAACCTTCTTCATTCGGCTCTAAAAGCACAACACCTGCTCCATCACCAAAAATCACACAAGTTGTTCGGTCTTGATAATCAACAATAGATGTCATTTTATCAACTCCTACAACCAATACTTTTTTGTATTTACCTGTTTCAATAAATTGTGCTCCTGTGGACAGTGCAAATAGAAACCCTGAACATGCTGCATTTAAATCAAATCCCCAAGCATTCTTCATTCCGGTTTTATCACAAAGTACATTTGCAGTACTTGGGAAAGGGTGGTCAGGCGTAACTGTTCCCACAATAACCAATTCGATTTCGAGGGGATCAATATTTTTTTTACGCAATAGAGCATTAACAGCTTCCATCGCCATATCAGAAGAAGCTCCATCTTTCATGATGCGTCGTTCCTTGATTCCAGTTCTAGATAAGATCCATTCATCAGAAGTATCTACAATTTTAGATAAATCCTCATTACTCAATATGTCCTTTGGAACAAAACCATGAACACCTGTTATAGCGGCTGATATTTTCTTCATAAATTAATTAAATGCTCGATTTATTTTTCTTGAAAGATTCGATTTTGCAACGTCAAAAGCAAGTAAAAGCATATTTTTTACAGCAATATCGTTAGAAATACCATGACCAATAATTACATTTCCTTTGACTCCTAAGATAGGTGTTCCACCATAATTTTCATAATTAAAGCGCTCAAAATATTCATCTTCAATTCCTCTTTGCTTTAACAAAGTATAAATCCCTTCTGCTTCTTTTAGAACGATATTACCAGTAAATCCATCACATACAATTACATCTGCAAGCCCTTGAAAAATATCTCTTCCTTCAATATTTCCGGTAAAGAAAATTTCTTCGGATTCCTCCATCAGTTTATACGTCGCTTGCGTTACTAAATTACCCTTGGTTTCTTCTTCGCCGATATTTAATAATGCAACACGCGGCTTTTTTACACCCTGAACATGTTTGCTATATAAAGAACCTAAAACAGCGAATTGATATAATACATCGGCTCTACAATCTGCATTGGATCCAACATCCAAAAGAATAGTGTTAGCTCCATTAATTGCGGGTAAAGTAGAGGTAATACAAGGGCGAATAATCCCCGGAATATTTTTTATTTTATAAATAGACCCCACTAACATAGCACCGGTATTTCCAGTACTTGCAAAAGCGTTTAATTTTCCCTTTGCCAACATTTCAAATCCTACAGAAATAGAGCTTTGTGGTTTTTGATTAAAAGCTCGGGCTGGGTGATCATGCATTGTTATGACATCGGGGGCGTGTACAATTTCAAATTGTAACTGATCTGTATTCTCAGATTCTAAGGCAATAGCGATTTCCTCTTGATTTCCAATCAAGACAATAGTAACACTTTCTTTGAGTGTTTTTTTAGCAAGAATTGCTCCTCTTATGTTTGCGAGAGGGGCGAAGTCTCCGCCGGAAATATCTATGCCTACCCTCATAAAAAGTTTACGGAATTAAGCCGCAACTTCTTTTTCAGCTACAACTCTTCCTTTGTAGTATAATTTTCCCTCATGCCAATGCGCATGGTGAAAAAGGTGAGGTTGTCCTGTTGTTGGACAAGTAGCGATATTCTTTGCTACTGCATTGATATGAGTCCTTCTTTTATCTCTTCTGGTTTTGGAGATTTTCCGTTTAGGATGTGCCATAATCTATATTACTTAATTTTAATTCAAATTTTTTAATGCTGACCATCGTGGGTCTTCTTCTTTTTGTGCTTCAATTATTATACTCTCTGTTTGCGTATATTTTTGGATTAGTTTCACCATTTCCTCATCACACTCCCCTTCATCATGCAGTGGTCTTGTTGGAAGTGCCATTACTATCATTTCATAAATTGGCTGGAATGCATCCAATTCATAAGTGTCAGGGTGTAAAACAATCAAAGCCTCATTGTCTTCTTGTTCTAATCCAAATTTGTAAATCAAATCGAGTTCGTCATAAATTTCTGTGACTACTTCCTCGTTGCATCTACTGCATAACATATTTACCTCACCCTCTACAGAAAACGATGCAACAAGCATTGTTTCTTTTTTGTCGAGAGACAATTGAACATTTAATTCCCCTTTACCAAGGGATAAATGTGGTAAATCTTCAAAGAACTTTTCATTTAACTTAAAAGCAAACTGATGCTCCCCTATTTTAAGGCCTACAAAAGGAATCAAAAACTGATTTTTATTTTTCATTTCACAGTTGCCTAAAACTTCGGGGGACAAAGTTACTACTTTTTTTTCAAACAAAAAACGAGAAATTAAAGAAGAAGTTACCTAGAGTTGTGGGTGTCTTTTTCTCCAACAGAAATTGCCAGGGGATTTTGACTTATTTCCTTCTCAAATTTTCTATTCTTATATATTTCAATGGCCAAATAAATAGCGCTTCTCATGGATTGTGCATCTGCAATATTTTTACCTGCAATATCAAATGCTGTTCCGTGATCCGGACTTGTTCTTACAATTGGTAGTCCAGCGGTAAAATTAACTCCTTCCTCAAAGGAAAGTGCTTTAAACGCTGCTAAACCCTGATCGTGATACATGGCAAGAACACCATCAAATTTGCTTCTTTGTTCAGAACCAAAAAAGCCATCTGCTGCATAAGGACCATACACAAGAGACCCATCGTTTTTAGCTAATTGAATGGCTGGAGAAATTATTTCTTGTTCTTCCAACCCTATCTTCCCATTTTCACCTGCGTGTGGATTGAGTCCTAATACTGCTATTTTTGGTCTATAAATCCCAAAATCTTTCAATAGAGATTTTTCTAACGTATGAATTTTTTCGACTATTTTTTCCTTCGTTAATAAAGCGGGGACTTCCTTAAGCGGAACATGACTTGTCACCAATGCCACTTTTAAAAATGGGGAAACAAGAATCATTAATGCTTCATTCACACCTGCCATTTCGGCTAAAAATTCAGTGTGGCCTGGAAATGCAAAGCCTGCTTGTTGGACGCTTTCCTTGGACAGTGGCGCTGTTACAAGGACATCTATTTTACCTGAGGCCAAATCTCCTGCTGCTTTTTCAAGACTTTTAATAGCCAATGTTGCAGACTGTGGAGTTGATGTTCCCTCTTGAACTATTACCTCATCGTCTATGCAATTAAGCACGTTTATTTTTTTATCTTGAATCTCATCAGCTGTTTTGCATATCAAATATGAAAAATCAGGAGTGTCTAGTGTTTTCTTATAGTGAGATAGAGCAAAACTTGAACCATAAATTACTGGAGTAAATTCATTTAAGATTCGATTATCTTTAAGGGATTTTATTATTATTTCTACTCCAATGCCATTGACGTCACCAATAGAAATTCCCACTTTTATACTTTTTGGCTCTCTGTCCATTTTAATAATTTTTTAAGAATGTATATAACAATCTAACCCCGTATCCAGTTCCTGAGATGCCTTTATAATTTTCTTTAGCATCAAGCCAAGTTGGGCCTGCAACATCCATGTGAACGTAGGGAGCAGAGACGAAAGTTTCAAGGAATTTTCCTGCAGAAATCATGCCTCCGTTTGGTCCTCCAATATTCTTTAAATCTGCTACTTTTGATTTCATTTCTTCTTTATACTCCTCCCAGAATGGAAAGCGAACTACACGCTCATGAACTTGATTGCCTGCAGATTCTAATTGATTAAAAATTGCATCGTCAGCGTTACCCATAATGATTGCTGCGTGAGTTCCAATTGCTCTTAAAGCGGCACCAGTCAATGTTGCTGCGTCAATCACAAGAGCAGGATTATATTTTGCTGAATAAGACAATGCATCCGCTAAAATCATTCTTCCTTCAGCATCTGTGTTGAGCACTTCGACTGTAGAGCCGTTAAACATGGTAATAACATCACCTGGAGTATAGGCATTTAATCCTGGTCTATTGTCCGTGGCTGGGATTAAAGCAATTACATGAACGGGTAGCTTTTGTTTTGCGGCTAAATATAAAGCGCCAATTACTCCAGCGGCTCCAGCCATGTCACTTTTCATAACATCCATTGATCCTGGCGTTGGCTTTAAACTCAATCCTCCGGTATCATATACTACTCCTTTTCCAACCAAAACAATCGCCTGTTTATTTTTAGCATTTGCTGGTTTATATTCTGCAATCGTAAATGTTGGTGGATCTATGGAGCCTTTATTAACAGCCAATAAGCCTCCCATTTTTAGTGCTTCTATCTTTGATTTTTCCAATACTTCCACAACTACACCAACAGAACTTAATAGTTCGCTTATTTCACTAGAAAATTGCTCGGCATTCAAATGTGAAACAGGAGTGTTGACCATATCGCGCGCCCAAAATACTGCTTTAGTAGTTGCTTCAAGTTCTTCCAATTGTTTAATATCCATTCCAGGAATGAATACTTCAATTAATTTTGGTTTATTTTTTTTACTTAAAAACCGATCGAACTGATAAGAGGATAATGCCATTCCCTCTAAAAACGGATAATGCACATCGTCTGCTCCTACAATTGAAATTGAAATTAATTCCTTCTTAATTAACTCATAGATTTCATGTGCAGTTTTTCTATAAAGTTCCGCTGTCATTTGTTCACAATTTACCAAAATTGTAAAGGAGCCGCTTGATTTTTCAAAGTCCCACTTGCTCTTTTTTTCAATAATAGAATCTCCTATTGATTTAAGTTCGTTGGAAAGAGCGTCAAGTTTTCCATTCCAAAAATGGATTTTATTTGCGGTATTTGATGTTGTTGGTGTAAAAATCATTTCGAAGAAAACTTTAATTTAGAATTCAAAGTTAATAACATTCTTCTCTACTTATGCAAAAAGAATAGGTTTGACAGATTCTAAAAATTTCTCCATCAAGCGAGACATTGGAAATGTGTCAATATTTGAAAAAGCAATGCGATTTTGATTCGGTTTTAAATCTATGGGTAAATCACTTTTTCTGTAAATAATAAAATAAGCAAAAATCAACTGATGGGTTAATTTATGCTTTATTACATTAGATACGGTACTAATTTTTGCTGCTTCTCCATTAATAAAATTCATCGTTAATTCCTCCGATTCAAATTCCATTAAAGGAAATTCAAATAGCCCTTGCCAAATATCTTTCGGCCCCCTTTCTTGAACAATTGTTCTATTCTCATCATTGATGAAAACTTGATAAGCAAAAAATCTATTTCGCGTTTTAATACTTTTAATTTTCACAGGTAAGACATCTATGTTTTTCTCTATTCTTCCCATACAAATGGCGGACAAAACGCAATTGGGGCAGTCTGGACTTTTGGGAGTACACTGTAAAGCCCCAAATTCCATAATGGCTTGATTATAAGTGTCTGGCAATAATTTGGGTAGAAGAGTAGAAGCTAATTCTTGAAACGCTCTTTGACCTTGAGGGGTGTCAATTGGAGTGTCCATATTAAACACCCTGGACAGCACACGGTAAACATTGCCATCGACAACGGCTAAAGGAAGTTTAAATGAAAAGGACCCAATTGCAGCGGCAGAATATTTTCCTACGCCAGATAAAGAAAGTAATTGTTTTTCTGTTTTTGGAAATTCACCATTAAACGATTCCATGATTTGCATGGCGGCTTTTCTCATATTCCTTGCTCGAGAATAATACCCTAAACCTTGCCATAGGGATAGGACTTCCTGTTCACTTGCCTGGGCAAAATCATTAATAGTAGGAAAAGCATTTAAGAATTTTAAATAATATGGTAGGCCTTGTTGAACCCTTGTTTGTTGTAAGATAATTTCGCTTAACCAGATTTTATAAGGGTCCTGTGTATTCCTCCAAGGTAAATCTCGCTTATTTATTAAATACCAATTTATAATTTCCTCTTGAAAATTAGCCATTTGTAAATTTTTATTTGAAATATTTTAATTAAAATCGTTCCAATTAAGATATCTAATATACTTTTGTGTCGCGAAAATACTAATTGTAAAAATCTTAAACTCAAATAAAAATGACAAAAGCAGATATTGTAACCGACATCGCAGTAGAAACGGGACTAGAAAAAAATGAAGCATTAAGAGCTGTTGAATCGTTTATGAACTCCATCAAAACATCATTGGCAAAAGGAAATAATGTTTATTTAAGAGGATTTGGAAGTTTTATTGTGAAAGAAAGAGCACAAAAAACAGGAAGAAATATCTCAAAAAACACCACTATTATTATACCAGCACATAACATACCATCATTTAAACCCGCAAAAACATTTGTAGAGCAAGTAAAATCGCAAGTAAAGGTTGGTTAATATTCGTTTTGGTGGTTAAATTAATTTCATTATCTTTGCCCTCCCTAAAAGGGTGGTAAGATAATACCAGTATTTCAGATAACAAGAAAAATATATAGCATATGCCAAGCGGTAAGAAAAGAAAAGGACATAAAATGGCGACGCACAAGCGTAAGAAGAGACTAAGAAAAAATCGCCACAAGAAGAAAAAATAAGCTTAATCATTATTTGATGTGAGGCTCAGTAATAGTATTGCTGAGCTTTCATTGTTTTATCATAAAAATATTTATTGTGAGCTTAGAACTAGTCGTAGATGCGCGCTCCAACGGAGTTTGGATAGCGTTACTTCGAGACGGAAAACTAATTGAACTGCACGAAGAAAGAGGAAATTCTGACTTTGCTGTAGGAGATGTATACTTAGGAAAGGTTCGCCGTCTCTCCCCGAGTCTCAACGCGGCATTTGTCGATGTTGGGTATGAAAAAGATGCCTTCCTGCATTATTTAGATCTTGGACAACAATTTAATTCCCTAAGTAAATTCACCAAAGATACCTTACGAAACAAACAAAGTGTTCCGGATTTAATGTATTTTAAATTTGAAAAAGAACTTGATAAAAACGGTAAGATTGATGCTGTTTTATCTTCTTCTCAATCAATTTTAGTACAGATAGCTAAAGAACCTATTTCCACAAAAGGCCCAAGACTGTCGTCTGAAATTACATTAGCAGGTCGCTATTTAGTTTTAGCACCTTTTTCTAATAAGATTTCAATTTCACAAAAAATTAAAGAACCTGAGGAAAGAGCTCGCTTAAAGGAATTAATGGAAAGAATTATCCCGAAGAATTTTGGTGTAATTATTCGAACAGTTGCCGAGCATAAAAAAACTTCAGACTTAGAACAGGACTTAAATGATTTATTAGAAAAGTGGAAGAAAATTCATGCCAATGCTTTAGGTTCAGAGGCGCCTAAAAGAGTCTTAGGGGAATTGAATACCACCACTTCAATGTTGCGTGATTTATTGAATGGGGATTTTAAAAATATCCATGTAAACGAAGAAGTGCTGCATGGTGAAATGAAAGATTATATTATTGGAATTGCCCCTGGTAAGGAACAAATATTAAACCTATACGACGGAAAGATTCCAATTTTCGAACGTTTTGGAATCAACAAACAAATCAAAACATTATTCGGTAAAAAAGTTCCTATGCCAACTGGGGGTTACCTCATTATTGAGCATACAGAGGCCATGCACGTTATTGATGTGAATAGTGGAAATAGAAAAGGTGCAGATGGGCAAGAATCAAATGCTTTAGCAACCAATATAGAAGCTGCCGAAGAAGTGGCACGCGTATTACAATTGCGTGATATGGGCGGTATTATCTGTATAGATTTTATCGATATGCATGATAAGGAAAATAATAGAATTCTTTTTGAAAAGATGAAAGAGTTCATGAAATCTGATCGTGCTAAGCATAATATAATCCCTCCTTCAAAATTTGGTATTATAGAGATTACGCGTCAACGCGTTAGACCTGTAACACAGATTAAAACTTCCGAGTCTTGTCCGACCTGTAATGGAACAGGTGAAATTCAAGCCAGTATATTGTTTGCTGAGGAAATCGAAGCGAGTTTGTCTTATTTGGTTTTAGACCGAAAAGTTAGCGGTGTATCTTTACATGTTCACCCATATCTTGAAGGTTATTTCAAAAAAGGTGGATTTCTACGCTCTAAACAATGGGCTTGGTATTTTAAATTTAAGAAATGGATTCCAGTTCATGGGGTAACCGCCTTGAATTTATTAGATTATGTTTTTGTAGATAAAGACAACGAAGAAATTCCAATGTAATGTTTGGCGATTCCGACTTCTACTTATCGGAAAAATTAAAATTAGAAAGCTTTTGTGCTTATCAAGATCGTTGCATTTTTGATATAAAAAAGAAGCTAAAATCATCTCTGCTTTCAGAGGAGAAAAAAGAGCAATTAATCACCGAGCTAATTCAAGATAAATTTATTGATGACGAAAGATTTGCGCTTTCATTTGCACAAGGCAAACAGCGTATAAAAAAATGGGGCATTAGTAAAATAAAAGCTGGCCTAAGGGCGAAGCAAATTTCTACCCTACTTATCGACAAAGCTCTTGAAACTATTGATAAATCAGTATATTTAGAAGATTTAACACTATTAATAGAAAAGAAAAAAAAATTGCTTTCCAATGAAAAAGAAAGCTACAAGAAAGAAGCAAAAATAATTCGTTATTTACTCAGCAAAGGATATCAATTAGACGATATCTTTAAATGTGGAATAAGAGAAGATTAGTGAATTAAGCTTACGTTAACTTGCTCCCCTATTTTTTCAACTTTCAATTGCCCTAGTTTACTCAGATTTTTCATACTCGTGTCCCAAAGTTTATTACTCATCTCTACTTGAGCTCTCAATATTGGTAAATCAATAGGCGATTCCTGTTTTAGCGCATTCATTATTACCATTTCTTCTGGGGACAAATGAACGGTAATTTGAGTGGCTTCTGGACGCATTTGAGGGAAGAATAACACTTCTTGAATAGAAGCATTGTTGGTCAATAGCATTACCAAACGGTCAATTCCAACACCAATCCCTGAGGTTGGAGGCATACCATATTCTAAAGCGCGTAAAAAATCTTGATCAATAAACATGGCTTCGTCGTCCCCCTTTTCTGAAAGGGTTAATTGTTCTTCAAAGCGTTCTCTCTGATCAATCGGGTCATTTAATTCAGAATAAGCATTTGCAATTTCTTTACCATTCACCATTAATTCAAAACGCTCCGTTAGCGATGGGTCTTCCCGATGTTTTTTACACAGTGGCGACATTTCAATGGGATAATCTGTAATAAATGTCGGCTGAATATAATTCCCTTCACATTTTTCACCAAATAATTCATCTATCAATTTTCCGATTCCCATACTTGGATTTGTTGAAATCCCATTGGCTTCGCATGCCGCGCGAATTTCATCAATTGATTTCCCTTTAATATCGAATCCTGTATGCTCAATAATGGCATCACGCATGGTAATTCTTTTGTAAGGCGCTCTCAATGAAATTGTTTTATCTCCCATCAAAACATCACTCGATCCATTGACTTGAACGGCAACATGTTCTAACATTTTTTCAGTGAAGTCCATCATCCAGTTGTAGTCCTTGTATGCTACATACATTTCCATAACTGTAAACTCAGGATTATGAGTTCTATCCATTCCTTCGTTTCTAAAGTCTTTGGCAAATTCATAAACCCCGTCAAATCCTCCAACTATTAATCTTTTTAGATAAAGTTCATTTGCAATGCGTAAATAAAGAGTGGTATCCAAAGCATTGTGATGGGTAATAAACGGTCGTGCAGCAGCGCCACCTGGAATCGGCTGAAGAATTGGTGTTTCCACCTCTAGATAACCACAATCATTAAAAAATTGTCTCATAGAGGCAATCGTCTTCGATCTTTTTACAAAAGTTTCCTTCACCTTTGGATTTACAACTAAATCTACATAACGTTGACGATACCTTAATTCTGGATCTGTAAAAGCATCGTGGATTTTACCTTCGGTATCCGTTTTAGGTAAAGGGAGTGGTTTGAGTGACTTACTTAAGAGCATCATTTCTTTAACATGAACGCTGATTTCCCCTACTTGAGTTTTGAATAAAGTCCCTCTGATTCCAATAAAGTCTCCTAAGTCTAATAGTTTTTTAAAGACCTCATTGTAGAGTGTTTTATCTTCATCGGGACAAATTTCATCTCTATTGATATACAATTGTATTCTTCCGCTTGCGTCTTGTAATTCAGCAAAAGAAGCTTTTCCCATAACGCGTTGACTCATCATGCGACCAGCAATACAGACCTGTTTTCCTTCCTGATAAGATGCTTTTATTTCTATTGCAGAGGCATCTACTGGAAAAAGGGCAGCAGGATAAGGCTCAATACCTAAATCTCTTAATTTTTCAAGTGATTCTCTTCTTTGTAATTCTTGTTCAGACAGTTCGTGTAAACTCATTAGATTTATCAATTTTATTCAAAGATAAGGCCTTCTATAATATTAGAGGGTAATCACAACAAATTAGCGCAATAAATTTTTACTTGGTCTTACATGCCATAGAGCAACATTCCAATTGTAAAATAGATAAATAGACCTACAACATCATTTAGTGTTGTAATAAAAGGGCCCGTTGCAATCGCTGGATCAATCTTATACTTATGCAAAAGTAGCGGTATAATTGTACCGATAGTAGACGCAAAAACAATTACCGTTAACAACGAGACACTCACCACCATGCCTAATTTTATATCTCCAATGAAGTAAGCAATTACAAAAATAGTGGAAGACAGGAGAAGACCATTTAAAATACCAATGAGTGATTCTTTTAATATTCTATTTAAATAACCTCCCATCATTTTGTTACCTCTGGCTAAAGATTGAACAACAATCGCAGAAGATTGAACGCCAACATTTCCGCCCATTGCGGTAATCATAGGGATAAAAAATGCAAGTGCAGGTATTTTGGTTATCCCCCCTTCAAATCCCGAAAGTACTTTTGCACCAAAGGCGCCGCCAATCAAACCAATGATTAACCAGGGCAATCTTTTTCGAGAAATGCGCCATATGCTTGCATCCTTCTCAAGAGGTTCTGTAATACCCGTTGCAAATTGGAAATCTTTATCTGCACCATCCTTTATATATTCTACAACATCATCTAGGGTAATTCGACCAACAAGTTTCTTCTGATAATCAACAACTGGAACGGAAACTAAATCATATTTTTCCATCACATCTGCAACTTCTTCAGCAGAATCACTTGTGTTAACTGAAATAATATTTTTGGATTGATATAGGTCTGCAATTTTGGTTTTAACACCGGCAAAAAGTAAGCGCTTTAAAGATAAAACACCAACCAATTGATCAGATTCATTAACTACGAATATATTATATACCTTTTCAACATCTTCAGCTTGCTTTCTTAACTCTAGTAGTGCGCGATTTACAGGCCAATCAAGTTGCGCCTGAAAATACTCTTTTTGCATCAAACCACCAGCAGTATCCTCATCATAATTTAATAGGTCGACAATGTCCTCCGCTGCTTCGTCATCCTCCATTTGAGAGATAACCTCTTGGATTTGGCGACTGCTTAACTCCCCTAATATATCTGCGGCATCATCAGAATCTAAATTTTCTAACTGATCGGCAATTTCTTTTGTAGAGAGCGAGGCAATAAAACGGTCTCGGACCTCTTCTTCTAATTCCATTAGAATATCCGCCTGAGTATCTTCGTCGACTAAAAAATAGATGAATTTTGCCTGATCATTGGTAAGTTTATCTAGGATTTCCGCAACATCAGCGTAATGCAATTCTAGGACATTCTCAGTTAACCAAAGTTCATCTCTTTCCGCGATTTTCACACGAATTAATCCAAGAAAATCTTTCGTTAACTCAAAGCGCATTTCCTATAATTTATACAAAGGTAAGGCATCTGTTTAATAATAAAAAAGAGACCCAACAAATGTGGTTTAGTCGTGACAAAGTCCCTGCACTTCATGAAATATATCATGGGCACCAGCAATGGCTTTAATCAAAACAGCATCTTTAGCGTTTTTATTTACCTGATCGTTAATGGAATGACAAGCTTTTTCTAATCTAGATAAAGCATCATGAAGTTCCTTTTTATCTAAACTTTTTGGTGGAATAGAAATTCTTAACAGCATCGACTTAGTCAATAACTCTATACTTCTAGTTCTCAGCGGTTGTAAATTCCCGGTCTCAGAAGGATGAAAAGTTTGTGCCATTACTTTATGAAAATCTTTTAACGCAGGCCAAGAATCTTTTTCAATTTCAATTAGTAGAGAGTCTTTAATGGCTGTAGCATATTTTACGGAAACTGAACCCCAATTTGTTAAGGACCACAAAGCAGTTAAATAATCAGCCCTTTTATTTTGATAGCTTAAATAATAAGCGTGTTCCCATAAATCAATTCCTAAAATTGGAATTCCTCTTTCCTTACTGACGTCCATTATTGGATTGTCTTGATTTCCAGTAGTAGAAATGGCTAATTTCTTATCTGGAGTAACCATTAACCATGCCCAACCAGAACCAAATCGACCAATGGAAGCTTGATTTAATCTAACTTTAAGAGAATCTAATGCTCCAAATTGTTCGCTTATGGCCAAACTAAGTTCCGGTGAGATTTCAGATTGAGCAACTACTGGTGCAAGGTTATCCCAAAACAGCGAATGATTAAAATGTCCTCCAGCGTTATTTCTTACAACATCAGAACGAAAACTAGCATAAAACATTAAATCCATTAAAGATTGAGTTTCCATGGCGGTGCCAGCAATGGCTTTGTTTAGATTATTTACATAAGCTTGATGGTGTTTCGAATGATGAATTTCCATAGTTTTTGCATCTATGTAAGGCGCATACTCTTGATAAGAATACCCTAGTTCAGGCAATTTATAAACTTGAGAATTCGAAATAAATGCTGTTGAAATTAAAATTAATAATGCTGACAGAGATTTCATGTGAGATAGTTTACAACAAAATTACGAAAGTCCTTGGGATAGCACTAGTAATTTCAATAGTTTTCAATCAACAAGCAGTAAAAATTGTTTTATTCTTGCTATTTTTGAGCTCCTAACAAAATGGAAATGTCTCAACAATACAAAGAATATACCGGATTAAATTTAGCTACTATCGCGAGTGAGGTCCTCACCAATTGGCAACAAAACAAGGTATTCGAAAAATCAATTGAAAATAGAGAAGGAGATCCTTCATTTGTTTTTTATGAAGGCCCCCCTTCAGCTAATGGTATGCCCGGAATACACCATGTAATGGGCCGTGCAATAAAGGATATATTTTGTAGATATAAAACGTTGAAAGGATTTCAAGTGAAAAGGAAGGCGGGATGGGATACACATGGATTGCCTGTTGAACTTGGAGTAGAAAAAGAACTTGGGATTACAAAAGAGGATATAGGAAAGAAAATAAGTGTTGATGAATACAATGCAGCATGTCGTAAAGCTGTTATGCGCTACACAGATGTGTGGAATGATTTGACCACTAAAATGGGTTATTGGGTTGATAAAGAAGGTGCTTATGTAACCTATGAAACCAAATATATGGAATCTGTTTGGTGGCTGATTGGACAACTTTATCAGAAAAACTTACTTTATAAGGGTTATACCATTCAACCTTATTCACCAAAGGCCGGTACCGGATTGTCATCACACGAGATCAATCAACCAGGTTGCTATAAAGAAGTAAAAGACACTACTGTTGTCGCACAATTTAAAGTGACAAAAGAAACTAATTTACCCTCTGGCTTAAGAGCAGAAATGGTGGAGATAGAAGCAACTTATTTTTTAGCTTGGACTACTACACCTTGGACCTTGCCTTCCAATACAGCACTAACCGTTGGGCCAAAAATTACCTATGTATTGGTTAGCACCTTCAATCAATATACTTTTGAAAAAATAAATGTGCTGCTTGCTGAAAATCTAGTTAAAAATCAATTTTCGAAGGGGTATCAACGAGTTGAAAATGATCAGGAATTAAACGCATACGATAAAGGCGCTAAAGTTATCCCTTACTTAATCCGTGGAAATTGTTTTGGAAAAGAGTTGATCGGAATTCGTTACGAACAACTGCTTCCATATTGTTTGCCTGCAGAAAATCCTGATGCCGCATTTGTTGTAATCGGTGGCGATTTTGTTACCACAGAAGACGGAACTGGAATTGTGCATACCGCTCCAACCTTTGGAGCAGATGATGCGCGAGTAGCTGCTGAAGCGGGTGTTCCAGGATTATTAGTTCACGATGAATTCAATAATCTCGTTCCATTGGTGGATTTGCAAGGAAAATTCCGAAAAGAGATGGGAGATTTAGGGGGTAAGTATGTCAAAAATGAATATTATGACGACGGTTTAGCGCCCGATAAATCCATTGATGTTGAAATTGCTATATTATTAAAAGAACAAAATAAAGCCTTTAAAGTGGAGAAGTATGATCATACATACCCACATTGTTGGAGGACAGATAAACCCATTTTATATTACCCTTTAGACTCTTGGTTCATTCGTGTAAGCGGACAAAAAGATCAAATGGTGGCCTTAAATAAGACGATTAATTGGAAACCTGCTTCAACCGGAACAGGACGCTTTGGCAAATGGTTAGAAAATGCTAACGACTGGAATCTATCCCGTTCAAGATATTGGGGGATTCCAATTCCTATTTGGTCTACAGAAGATGGTTCGGAACATATTTGTATTTCCTCCTTGGAAGAGTTAAAATCTGCAAGTGAGGATGCTGTAATAGCCGGATTAATGTCCTCTAATCCTTTGGATAGTTTTATAGTTGACGATATGTCAAAGGAAAATTATAACCAAATAGATCTTCACAAACATAAAGTTGATCAAATTACATTAGTTTCTCCAACAGGCAAGCCCATGAAAAGAGAGTCGGACTTAATTGATGTCTGGTTTGATTCCGGGTCAATGCCCTATGCTCAATGGCACTATCCATTTGAGAATAAAGACTTAATTGATTCAGGCAAAGCCTATCCTGCAGATTTTATTGCTGAAGGAGTGGACCAAACAAGAGGTTGGTTTTATACGCTTCATGCCATTTCTACTATGGTATTTGGAAAGGTGGCGTATAAAAATGTGGTTTCAAACGGTTTGGTTCTGGATAAAAACGGTTTAAAAATGTCTAAGCGTTTGGGTAATGGTGTTGATCCATTTGAAACATTAGAAAAATATGGTCCCGATGCAACCCGTTGGTATATGATTACCAATGCACAGCCTTGGGATAATTTAAAATTTGATACAGAAGGAATTGTTGAAGTGCAAAGAAAATTTTTTGGGACACTTTATAACACTTATTCCTTTTTCGCATTGTATGCCAATATAGATGGATTTGATTTTAGTCAGCCTGCCATCGCTTTAGAGAGAAGGCCTGAAATTGATCGTTGGGTAATTTCCAAATTGAACACCCTTATTAAAGATGTCGATGCTGCGTTTGATGAATATGAACCCACTAAGGCGGGGCGATTAATTCAGGAATTTGTGAGCGATCATTTATCCAACTGGTATGTGCGTTTATGCAGGAGAAGATTTTGGAAAAGTGATGATGCGGAAGATAAAATTTCAGCTTATCAAACCTTATATACTTGTCTAGAAACAATTTCCATAATAGCATCGCCAATTGCACCATTTTTTATGGATCGACTATTTTCGGATTTAAATAACGTAACTCGATTAAACAAAAAAGATTCTGTTCATCTCTGCGATTTTCCTAAATCAAATGAAAATGAAATCAACGCGAGGCTTGAAGTTCAAATGGAATTAGCGCAAAAATTATCTTCCTTAGTGTTGGGTTTGAGAAAGAAAGAAAAACTTCGCGTTAGACAACCATTACAGCGCATTATGGTTCCTGCATTAGATGATTATTTTAAAGAAAATCTTAACCATATTCAAAACCTAGTGCTTTCAGAAGTAAATGTTAAGAGTATTGATTTAGTAGAAGATGACGGCACCTTACTGGTTAAAACTATAAAGCCCAATTTTAAGACTATTGGACCTAAATACGGGAAGCAAATGAAGCAAATAGCTTTAATTGTTGGCGCGTTTAATCAAGAGGATATAAGCAACATCGAAAAATCAGGACTGTGGGAAGGTAATATAGAAAATGAGAAAATCACTTTATTAAAAGAAGACTTTGAAATTACTGCAAAAGACATTCCTGGTTGGTTGGTTGCGTCAGATGGCGATATAACAGTAGCCTTAGATATAAATATTTCACCGGAACTACGCGCTGAAGGTATTGCAAGAGAAATAGTAAATCGAATTCAAAACGCCAGAAAAGATAGTGGATTAGAAGTAACAGATCGGATTGATGTTTACCTAAAATCAACTGAAAACATTGAAAGTGCGATACAAGAGAACATTACATATATCTGTGCAGAAGTTTTAGCAGATAATTTATATTGTAACAAGGTAAATTCACCTCATCTTTCTCTAAGTATCGAAGAAGATAATGATACACAAATGAGTCTACAACTTAGTAAAAAATAAAGAACATGGAGACAAATCAATGGTTTTTTGATGATGAAAAGGTTCAAACAAGTGATGGGGCTTTTGTCGTTTGGCACAATCATAAGTTTTTTGATTTGACCTATAATGGCATTGTCTTTCATGGAGAAATTCAGGAAGAAAAGTCTGAAGAAAATCGCTTGGTTATTAAAATAAATCACCGTGTGTTTCATATCAGAAGAAAACATGAATTAGATGATTTAATTAGTGCTTTGGGCTTAGATAAAGTTAAAATAAAGAAGATCAAAGAATTTAAATCCCCAATGCCTGGAAGGGTAATAGATATTAATGTTGCGCTCGGACAAGAAGTTCAACCGGGTGATATATTAATTTCTCTTGAGGCAATGAAAATGGAAAACGCCCTTAAGTCTGAAGGGGTGGGCATTGTAAAGACCATCTGTATTGATAAAGGAGCTGTAGTTGATAAAGGGTCTGTCCTTATTGAATTTGAATAACAATAGCGACTTTACAATAATTTAATACAAGCAGATTATATTCGTGCTTTAGAAGTAAAATATGAGAATTGTAAATAGAGAATTAAGTTGGTTGTGTTTTAACGATCGTGTATTACAAGAGGCTTTAGACACAAAAGTGCCACTTATAGAAAGAATGCGGTTCTTAGGTATTTATTCCAATAATATGGATGAATTTTATCGTGTTCGCGTTGCCAATTTGCAAAGAATCTTTCATTTAAAAAAGAAAAATATTGCTGGTTTTAACGGAAATGCTGAAGATTTATATAAGGAAATTAGAAAAACAGTCAATAAACAGCAAGAAAAAGTGGAGCTGGCTTATCAGCAAATTGTTAGTGAATTAGAAAACGATAATATTTTCCATTTAAGCGATAAACACTTAACTAAAAATCAAAATGACATCTTAAGTGATTTTTTTCACAAAGAGTTAAAGCATGCTATATTTCCAATCATGCTGAATAAAAAAAATGCGTTCCCAAGATTAAGAGATTATTCCATATATCTTGCCGTAAAGATCAGCACTAAAGGAAAGTCTAATAAATATTCATTAATTGAAATTCCTAGGGTCCTATCCAGGTTTTTTCTATTAAAAGAAGGTGAAAAACAATTTTTTATTTTAATCGATGATGTCATCCGAATACATCTTGAAGAGATTTTTTCCATTTTCATCAATTCAAAAATTGAAGCATTTACTTTTAAATTTACGCGTGATGCCGATTTAGATTTAGATGATGATATATCAACATCCTTTTTCGATAAAATTGAAAAAGGCTTAAAGCAAAGAAAAAAAGGCTCTCCAGTTCGCTTTGTTTATGATGAAAAAATGCCGAGTGACCTTTTGGATTATTTATTAGATTCACTTGAATTGAAAAAGGGTGTTAATACCATTCCAGGAGGAAAATACCATAATTTCAAGGACTTTATTGGGTTCCCGGATTTTGGAAAAGAAAACTTGATTTTTCAAAAACAAGTCCCTTCAAAGCAAATTCAACTTGAAAAAACACATAGTTTAATTGAAACCATTCTCAAAGAGGATGTCTTACTTTACTTCCCTTATCAGCGCTTTGATTATGTGGTAGACTTATTAAGAGAAGCTGCGATTGATCCTTTTGTGAAAGAAATTAACATCAATATTTACCGTGTTACCAAAGAATCTCAAATAATGAATGCCTTATTGGCCGCCATTTTTAACGGTAAAGAAGTAACGGTAGTAATGGAGTTGCAGGCGAGATTTGATGAAGAGAATAACTTGTATTGGTCGAATAGACTTAGGGAAAATGGAGCGAAGGTAATTCATGGTATTCCTAATTTAAAGGTGCATTCTAAATTACTTCAAATCAAACGTGTTGAGGATAAAAAAATAGATTATATCAGTTATGTTGGCACAGGTAATTTTAATGAGAAAACATCCAAAATTTATACCGATTTCGGATTATTAACCTCGAATCCGACTATTTCTATTGAGGTGAATAAAGTGTTTCGCTTATTAGAAAATAATTTAGATCGTGGTCAATTTAGACATTTAATAGTATCTCCTATAAATACGAGAAGAAAAATAATTAAATGGATTGATCAAGAAATTATTAATGCTAAAAAGGGTTTAAGTTCAGGCATCAAATTGAAATTAAATAATTTGACTGATGAGGTAATGATTGAAAAATTATACGCGGCAAGTAATGCTGGGGTGAAAATAGAATTAATCATTAGAGGCATTTGCTGCTTAATTCCTGGTGTAAAAGGAATGAGTGAAAACATTACAGCAATTAGTATTGTAGACCGATACTTAGAGCATGCAAGATTAATGGTATTTGAAAATTCAGGCAAGCCGCTAATCTTCATTTTAAGTGCTGACTTCATGGAACGCAACTTAGATTACAGAATCGAAGTTGGGGTGCCTATATTAGATAAAAAAATTCAAGCGGAATTATTACAGGTATTTGATTTTCAATGGAGAGGGAGCGTAAAATCTAGGTTGCTTTCTAAAGATTTTAAAAATGAATATCGCAAAAATGATTTACCACCATTTCATGCGCAACTTGAAACCTATAAATATTACGCTGATTTAGGTTAAATGCCGACTAGATCAGATAATTGTGGTGTAGAAATCCCTTCTTGACTTGGTCTTAGATCATTAAAAATAGTGTCAATAATGTTTTCAGTTCTATTAGGATAATAGACTTCAATGCGTTTAGTATTTAAAATCCAAGTACTAATTGTTCTTCTTTGTAACAAACATAATTTATCCAATACAACTACTCCCAAATTTCTTAGACTTTCTGCATTGCACAATTGTTCGTATTGACCCATCATTGGAATAACCATTAATTTTTTACCCAGAAATAATGCCTCAGCAGGTAATTCAAATCCAGCGCCACAAAGCACACCTTCAGAAGTGCGTAAACTTTCTGTGAATTGCTTTGAATCGATTGGATTAACCCAAACATTATTTACACGATAGCGCGACTTGGCATATTTTGAAAAAATTTGCCATTCAACCGGGAAGTGCATTAATGTCTGTATAATATAATCATCGTGATAAGCTGGCAAATAAACGGTATAATGTCCTAAATTTTCTGAGTGCAGTTCACGGATCTTTTCACGAATAACCGGAGTAAAAATTGACGGGGCATAAGACTCAAAATGGAAACCATATTTACGATGACTGGGGCAATAATTTCCTAAAATAGCACTGCCCACTCTATGTTTTTCGAGTGGCTTTGGTGCATTTGGATGCGCAACGGCTGCTTGATGACTTAATTCAACCGACTTAACGCCATGGTATTTTGCTGACCATGCAGAAATAGGTTCAAAATCGCTTATTATTAAATCATAATTTTTAGCCGGAAATTGAGTTATCTCCTTAAAAAATGTAAAAATATTAGTATTAACAGCTGTTTTTAAAAGTGCCACCTTTCCTTTCTTCGAAGCCATAAAGCTCATCCCTCTTAATTGATAATCAATTTGGAAAGAAGGTGTTAACTGAGACTGCGTGCCACTCACTAAAATATCCACATCGCATCGCTTTTGCAAATAAGGAACGATGTCTTCTGCACGACTTAAATGTCCGTTACCAGTTCCCTGGATTGCGTATAATACTTTCATATTTTAAACTTTTGCAAAATTTTGGGTGATTTCAGCTAATAAAACATCAAAGGATAAAGCTTCTTTGTGCGTCTTAAGTATTTCATTTTTATTGCTTGATGCTTTGCTTTGTTGCTCGTAATGCAAAACCCATTTTCCATCGTTGTATTCTAAAGATGTAGAATTTTCAACCCAATCTCCAGAATTTAAATACTGTACTTTTTCACCATCTTTATTTTGAATTTCCTTAATTTCAGGTTGATGGATATGTCCACAAACTACGTAATCGAAACCATTTGCGATAGCCAGTTCTGCGGCGGTAATTTCAAAATTACTTACAAAACTAACGACTCCCTTTACGCTATTTTTAATTTTTTTAGAAAGCGAGATTCTTCCCTTACCAAATTTTTCACTTACCCAATTCATAAGAGTATTTATCATGATAAGCAAATCATAACCTTTACCCCCCAACTTTGCAAGCCATTTAGAATGGCGCATGGTAGTATCAAAAACATCGCCATGAAAGATCCACGCGCGGCCAGTAGGTAGATTTAATACTATTTTATTTACAATTTCGAAATTGGCAATCTTAAACCCTGTGAATTTTCGTAACATTTCGTCATGATTCCCTGTGACATAATACACCATGGTGCCCTGACTTAAGAAAGAAGTGATTTCTCTTATAACTTGCATGTGAGATCCTGGGAAATATCGCTTACTAAATTGCCATATATCAATAATATCTCCATTTAAAACAAGAGTTTTTGGTTTAATACTCCTTAAGTATTTTACCAACTCTTCAGCGCGAGAACCATAAGTTCCTAAATGCACATCTGATATGACTACTAATTCTACCTCTCTTCTCATTCTTTGAATTTTTAACAAAGATTGAATTTGTATGTTGCCTGTATTTTAAGGCATTATTAAGAGGTAAATAGATATTAATGCCGAATTGTTTATAACGGGTCTCGACTAAATACTTGACTCTGAAAAGGTAAATAAAATAACGTTTAAATCGGCTTTAATTATTGTTTTATAACCTTGATTAAATTTGTGTTGCCGTTCTGATCTACTTTTATTATGTAGGATCCCGTCGCCAATAAAGATAAGTCTAGAGTTATTTCAGTTTGATTAATAAGCTCATCGATAAATAACGATCTTCCATCCATGCTTAAAATAGATATTGTAGCTGAAATTGGCATATTAAAGGAAATGTAGACTTCCTTATACGTTGGATTGGGGTAGTAGGAAAGTTTGAATAAATCTTCTTCATAAATTCCCGCGCAAGGGTCTAATACCACCACAATGCTACTCGAATCTGTACAACCATTTAATTCTCCTGTAACAGTATAGGTGCCCGCTTGAGAAATCGATGTTGACAGACCAACGGTACCATTACTCCAAGTAAATGAAGTCGCATTGCCATCAACATTTAATTGCAATGGCAAATTGTAGTCACATACAACCGTGTCTGATATAGTGTTAACAACTGGTAAAGGATTTACTGAAACAAGAAGCGTTGCTGAACCTTGACAGTTGTTAGAATCTACACCAATCACGTTATAAAGATTTGAAGGTGATGATGGATAAATTACCGAACCATTTGGCTGGCCATTATCCCAAGTATAAGTTATGGCTCCAGTAGCCTGAATTACAATTGATTCTCCTTCACAAATTGTTGCATTTGAACCAGCGTTAATCGTAGGCAAACTATTAACCGTGATTAATATTTGGTCTTGATTTACGCAACCAAACTCATTTGTTCCTACCAAAGTATAATTGAGAGATGAGGATGGGGTAAACAATTGCCCATTCACAGCTCCATTATTCCACGAGTAGGTTTGGGCTCCATTCCCCATCAAAACTAATGATTGACCGATACAAATCGAAGTGTCATTTCCTGCAGATACCGTTGGAGTAGGATTAACATATACTGTAATCTGATCGGTATTCTGACATAAATTTATATCAATTCCTGTCAAAGTATAAGTCTGTGTTGCTTGTGCAGCAAACCCTATATTATTGATAACACTATTATCCCAAGAATAACTTATTGCTCCTGAACCTAGTAAAGCAACAGTGTCACCTAAACAAACTGTAAGGTCATTTCCCGCAAAAACAACAGGTAATTCTAGTACGTTAATTACTACCACATCATTACTTGAACAACCCGTAGTATTATTAGTCCCTGTTACAGTATAGTTATTTGTTGATGCACTTGTTCCTGTTTGAACGGTTAAAGAGGCTCCTGTTACACCATTATTCCAAACATAGCTTGTCGCACCCGATGCTGTTAATGTAACACTTGAACCCCCACAAACAGTTTGGTCTACACCAGCTAAAATTACCGGTAAAGCATCAACTGTAACAGTAGTTGTAGCTGAATTTACACATCCTTGTAAATTGGTTCCTGTTACTGTATAGGTTGCTGTTGAGGCAGGAATGAAGGCAGCTGCATCCACAACCCCATTATCCCAAGTATATGTGCTAGCACCGCTTCCTGAAAGAATCACTGAACCTCCTACACAAATCGATTGATTTAAACCCGCTGAAACTAGTGGTAATGGATTTGTTGTTATTACTTTTATTAAAGAGGTATCTGAACAGGCTAATGATAAACTATTTACCATAACAGAATATGAACCCGCTTGAGTTGCTGTCAATTGTGTCGTTGTCTGTCCAATAATTGGCTGACCATTTAGCAACCACTGGTAGGAGCTTCCTAATGAGCCTGGAATCGAAAGGGTTGTGCTCGCTCCAACACAAAAAGAGTTGGAAGCAGCTGCAACAACTGCGCCTGCTGCTGTAGCACATGTATTTACTTGATAAATAGATAAGGTTGAACTTACCTCGTTTGCCAAAATCACAATATCATTGCCATTAGGCGAACTCGCTGCTGGGATGGTAACAATTCCCTCTGCGCCTAAATCCGGACCGCTAAGTGTTGTTGATCTATTATTCCGATATGCAACAAAAACTGGTGATGTAGGGTTTTCTACATTAAAAACCATGACTCCGCCAATCCTTTCTAATGCTAGAAAAACATAGGGCTTTCCATTTATTGTCTGAAAATATATTCCTTCAACCTCTGGACCTTTATCATCACTTCTGTTTTTTAAAGATGGTGTTCCGCTAGAATTTGATGCGTTAAAAATAGCGGCGAAAGTTGGATGATTTGCTATTATTTGCTCGATTAAATCTTTGGAATCATAAACAATAGCACCAGTAGTAGCGTTACGAATACTAAAAGATCTTCCACTCATAACATGTAATTCGTCATAATCGCCGTCCCCATCCGTATCTCCTGAATATTTTAAAGCACTAAGCCTCCCTAGAAACTTACTGTTTTTAAGAATACTTGCATCTGGAAAAGCCACTGGATCCAAGTTTGTAAAAGTTGCCGAATTAATTCTGTTAGCATCTACTACTGAACCAAACTCACGCGAATCGCCTTCATTAGCCGTGAAAATATACCCTTGTCCACCTATTGTTCCAAAACTGAGTGCGTCAGGCATATAAGCTCCTTTAATTGGTAAGTCACCGGTAATTAAAACAGCGCCACTTTGATCGGAGGCATCTAATGCATTATTCGATCCATTTCCATAGGGGCTGTAACCTAAAGGCGCTAGGCTTATTATTGTGTTATTTGTTAGGTCAATCGTCAAAAGTGCATTCGCTTCTTGAATTCCAACATAAGCTTTTGTATTATCATCCGAAATGGTGATATATTCTGGTTCTAAATCCTGCGCTACGGTTGCGCTTGTTGAGAAAATGCGAATTCCTTGCGAAATTAATGTGGATTGTTGTCCGTTGTAGGCGGTTAAACCTATTGTGGTCACATTCGCATTTGTTAGATTAGCAATTCCTGGTGTTAAATCAATAACGGAAACCGATCCCTCAGGGTCAATAGAATAGCTGGAATTTGGCTCTCCTTCGTTGGCAGTAAGAACTTTAGTGTAATTTTTATTAAACGTAATCATGTCTGGCATTGCTCCAACCGCCACTTGGCTCAAGAAATTCCCGTTGTAATCCAAAAATACAACAGAACCATTAAGTTGTGGATTACTATTTTCTATAGCTAATGCAACAATGCTGTCATGTGCAACAACCGAGTTAATGTTCCCATAAGCTGTAGTAGAAATCGACGTTATTAATACAGGTAGAGACGGATTGGAAAAATTTACAATGTCTAATTTTGCTCCAATGCTATTTGCAATAAACAATCGATCAACGTCTTCGTCGAACGCAACTATTTCAGCGGAGTTTGTTCCCGCCACACCATTACTGAAACTCGTTAAAAGTGTTAAGTTTAATGCGTTTGATGGCGAAGGAGCCTGATAATCATTGTCTTTTATAAAAATGATTTGGTAATTTTCCGTTGCTGATATTCGTGTATTGGTTCCTGATAGTATTTTCACAATAATTCTTTCCGCTTTTTCAGGTAATAAGTCGTCGATAATTGAAATTACATGATTGGTAATCCCATTAGTATTGGCTGGTATTGTTACTGTGTTTATCCATGTAAAATCAACGTTGTCGGTAGCGTTTGAATACACAGAAAACCCTAAATTCAAGGTAATTGGGTTGGCATTAGCATTGGCAATTAATATGGGAACATTCACTGAACCTATATTTTCTGACACTTGAATAAAATTATTTGCAGCAGCAATGGATGCGTTTGCTCCACCGTCAACAATAACATTATCAAAACGCCAAGTACCACCTGTTGCAAGTAATGTAGGATTGGTTGCTTGCCTAAATTGTCCTGATGTTTGATAGTGTGCAGCTAAAATTCGAACTGCGAAATTAGGGTTATTGTTTACCGCTGGAATGGAAACAAAATCCGTAGATATTCTTCTATAAAAGTCACCAGCGTTATTTTGAAAACGACCCGCATCTAAAACACCGCCGCAATAAGTAGTGTTTTGGTCTGTCATTACAAAGTCATTCCATGTTGTTCCGTCTGTTGTATATTTTAAACGTATTGTATTCGTTGAGGTGTTAGACCACCGCTGATCCCAAGTAAACTTGATGTTTTGAAACCCTAAGGTCGAAACATTGTATTGCACACCGCTTGACTCATTCGTTGCTCCAGGAGTGGCTGTAAAAGACCAAGCCCCAGGATTGGTTCCATTTTGAGCGCCACAACCATTATTTATCAAAGGATCCATACCTGTCGCAGCAGTAGTAGCAACTAGAGAACCAACTATAGATGAAGTTCCCACGCCCAAATCTGCATTGTTTGTGGTTGGAGCACCAACAATTGAATTATAATTCCAAAGGGCAATCTGTGATTGTACAACGAATGTTGATAAGAAAATGCCTATAAAAGAAAGGAGTAATTTTGAGTTCATAAAACAGTAATTTTGGTTGTACAAAATTCCTAGTTATGTCAAGACTCCTTGTTTCTTTACTATTAAATTTTTGTGGTTTATATTTCCTTCCTGTTAAATTTTAGTTTCTTGAAAATTAATACTTTATGGTAATATTAATTGTCTTGTTGTTGTCCACCATAGAAGATGCTTCTTCAAAAGTAGGGGCGCTAAACATCCTTCTAGCATTATTAGAAAACCCATAAGCCTCTGTAGGAATTCCTAAATAATTCTTATCTAAAATTTTATTGTTGTTTTTGTCATGATACACCGCAACTGCATATGATCCATTAGGGATATTGCTAAAGATTACCTGCGTTGCATTTCCGGATATAGTGGAGGTCTTTCCTTTATATTGCTTACCAAAAATAGGGAAATTGTCAGATGGTCGATAAATAGCAATATAAGCAGTCCCCTTATCTGAAGAAAACCCTTTAACATTTACAGTTAAATCAGAGCTTGTAGGTGAATAATTTAAAATAAAAATTGAAATCAGTGAAAAAAAGACATTCATAAAATATACATTTTTTATATAAAAGCAAATACAAAATTAATTGATTTTCAACTACCTTTGATATTATGATAAAAAATGTTTTAGTCACTGGCGGCGCTGGTTACATTGGCGCACATACTGTTGATGCCTTAGTCAAAAGCGGTTTCAGTCCCATTATTGTTGATGATTTCCGGAATAGTAATCCCAGCGTAATAAAAGATTTAAGCACATTGATTGGTTTTGAACCCGTATTTTTCAACATAGACATTTGTGATAAGTCAGCCTTAAAAGAAATTTTTGCGAATCATCAAATTAATGCTGTTATTCATTTCGCCGCCTTTAAGGCTGTCGGTGAATCTGTAACCGAACCTTTAAAATATTATCAAAATAACCTTATTGGCTTACTGAATATTATTGAGTGCATGCAATTGTTTGAGGTTCATGAATTGGTATTTTCTTCCTCCTGTACCGTTTATGGAGAGCCAGATGCAGTAAAAGAAGTAAACGAAAAAACTCCAAAGCAACTCCCAACGTCTCCATATGGGTTCACCAAATGGATGGCCGAACAAATTATTTCAGATTATGCAAAAGCAAATAGCAACTTTAAAGTTATCTGTTTGCGTTATTTTAATCCTATTGGTGCACATCCAAGCGGATTAATAGGCGAATTGCCTATTGGGAAACCAAATAATTTATTGCCTTTTATTACACAAACTGGAATTGGAAAACATAGCAAATTATTGGTTTTTGGAGATGATTATCCCACAATAGATGGAACCTGTATAAGAGATTATATTCATGTGATGGATCTTGCGGATGCGCATATAAAAGCAGTCGAGGCATTGGGGAATAATTCAATTGCATCCTGTGAATATATTAATGTAGGTACCGGAAAAGGCACCAGTGTATTGCAAATGATTCATGCTTTTGAAGAAATTAGCGGCACAAAACTTCCCTGGGAGTTTGCGCCAAGGAGAACTGGCGATGTAATTGAAATATATGCAAATGTAGATCTTGCGAAATCTTTATTGAACTGGCATGCACGATTTTCCTTTAAAGATGCTATAAAAGATGCCTGGAATTGGGAACTCTCAAATAAACAGAAAGAAGTTTAAATGCAATTTATAGACACTCATGCCCACACCTATGATGAAGCTTTTCAGGGTGATTTAGACGCGACAATATCTAGCGCACAAGAGGCGCGGATCGGTAAAATATTAATGCCAAATATTGATGTGGAAAGCATTGAGCCCATGTTTGCTATTCAAGAAAAGTATCCAAATTGTATTCCCATGATGGGATTACATCCCGCCTATGTTAAAGGAGATTGGGAAAAGCAATTAGAGAAAATAGAAAGCTATTTATTTGCTGACCCAAAACGATTTTGTGCGATAGGAGAAATCGGGATGGATCTTTACTGGGATAAAACTTATATTGAGGAACAAAAAATAGCCTTTATTCAACAAATTCAATGGGCTAAAAAACTTGATTTACCCATTGCTATTCACGCTCGAGATGCCTTTAATGAAATCTTCGAAATATTGGATAAAGAAAATGATACCAAGCTCAAAGGGGTATTTCATTGCTTTACAGGAAATAAAGAGCAGGTGAAACATATAAAAAGTTATGGTGGATTTTTATTGGGAATTGGCGGAGTGCTTACCTACAAAAACACAAATCTAGGCTCAACTCTAGTAGAATCGGCCTCTCTAAATGATATAGTTTTAGAAACAGATGCCCCTTATTTACCACCCGTCCCTTACAGAGGCAAAAGAAATGAATCAGCATATATGCTAGAGGTTGCTTATAAATTAGTGGATCTTTATCAAGTACCTTTAGAAGAAATTGCTCGAATAAGCACTCAAAATGCGGAGGAACTTTTTCAATTAAATCGATTTTAATATGAAAGCAAAAATATTGCTCATCTACACCGGTGGCACCATTGGAATGATCAAGGATCTCAGAACTGGGGAACTCAAAAGTCTCGACTTTAATTATGTGTTTGATCACATTCCGGAGTTGGAAAGGCTTCATGTAGATTTAAGCAGTATTAGTTTTGAAAAAGCTATCGATTCTTCAGATATGACCAGCGCACATTGGAAACAATTGGTCGATATTATCAATGATAATTATGAAACATATGATGGGTTTGTGGTGCTTCATGGTTCAGATACCATGGCCTATACAGCCTCTGCCTTAAGCTTCATGTTACAAGGTTTAAATAAACCGATTATCCTTACTGGATCACAATTACCCATAGGAACTATTCGTACAGATGGCAAAGAGAATTTAATTACAGCGGTTGAAATTGCTGCAGCAAAAAATAAAGACGGTTCTGCTACTGTTCAAGAAGTTGCGATCTACTTTGAGTACTCATTATATAGAGGTAATCGCTGTACGAAAATCTCCGCTAATCAGTTTGAAGCATTTACCTCACCGAATTATCCCCCTCTAGCAGTTGCTGGTGTTACGATTGAATATCAACTTGAACATCAAAAAATTGAAAAAAATGAGGTACTTCAAGTGTATAAAAATTTAGAGACGCGCATAGGATTGTTAAAAATATATCCAAGCATTCCTTTTAAACAATATGAATTCCTTTTTAATGTAAATCAGTTTAAAGGAATTGTATTGGAAACATTCGGCGCTGGTAACGCTCCTAATAATCAGGATATGATTGATTTAATTACCAACTATATCTCCGAGGGGGGAATAGTTCTAAATGTGACGCAATGTTCTTCTGGTTCGGTGCGACAAGGTCAGTACCAGACCAGCTCCTTTTTTGAAAAAATTGGGGTGCTTAGCGGAAAAGACATGACCACAGAGGCGGCGCTAGCAAAATTGATGTATGTACTGGGTAGATCTGAAAACCATTCGGAGAGAATAGAAATACTACAAAAGAATATTGTCGGAGAAATGAGTTTATAAAAGGGATTAGCTTCATAATAATTAAAGCCATGCCGCTTTGCGACGGCTGGATTTTTTTTGTTCAACTTCACCTTAAAGTTCCTCCCTCTTAGTCCCCATCAAGAGAGGGAAAATCTATTTTTTGTAAATAATAAGCTTCTTGTTTAGACCTTGCAATAGCAGGTTTTTGAAACACATTGAATTTGGTACATGCTAAAGCTAGCTGAAAGCTCCGCTGCCAGCATCCAAATTTGGTGGGGATTGAAAATACTTCGAACTTAATCAGAGTTGAGAAGATTACATGTTCGTCGAAGTAAAGCACATTGCTCAGTCAGCTCCTTTTTTTGTTACTTTTTTTTGAGCTAAAAAAAAGTAAAGAAAACCCACCTTAAAGCAAATCAGGATTACGCGTCTGAATGGACGCGTGATCCCGGGAGGGAGTGGCTTCATAATAATTAAAGCCATGCCGCTTTGCGACGGCTGGCTTTTTTTGTTCACCTTCACCTTAAAGCAAGCTTTAGGTTTGTTTCAAAAAAAAACCAAGCATAAATGCTTGGCTTTAATTATTTTGGCGGAGAGAGGGGGATTCGAACCCCCGTTACGTTACCGTAAACACGCTTTCCAAGCGTGCGCGTTCAGCCACTCTGCCACCTCTCCTCTTATTTTTAAGAGCGCTAAGTTAGTGCTTTTTTACTTTATTAGGTAACCCCTAATGAATAATAGGAATAACAAGTAAAGAAATTAACTTTGTTATTAATGGAACTTAAAACAGAACGGTATATTTCTGAGGAACTAATTTCTTTATTAGAGAAAACGAGTCTGGGGACCAATGGCGCTGTTTACAAACATTTGGACATTAACAAACAGGCATTACTCACCGATAATCCGCTTTCTCTTTTACTGATTAGAAATCAAAAATTAATAGGCAATATTACTTTTTGTGAAAGACCCTTCGGTTTTTATCTGCGCTATTTTACTTTTGAATCCCTGTTTCAAAACTCGGGTAAATCGTCTAGAAAATCAAAAGGGAATTCTCCAATAAAGAAAGAAATTCATCAATTTTTTGAAACTTGCCTTATTAAAAAAGGGATGCTTTACGCCTATATTGATCCTAACAACAAAAGAAGTTTAAATATGGCCGAAACTTTTGGTTTAGAAATAAAAAGTCTACTTACTACACAAGCTTATAGCAGGTTTTTTCCTAAAATGAGCCGGCGATTTCGCTTAGTTGAAGATTGGAAGGAAATCAAAGACTGTGTAGAAAGTACTTATGGAACACAGTTTGGGTATACCGATACGCATATTTGTCAAGGTCCCTACGGAGCAGTATACAATAAGCATGACGAACTTATAGCCTTTGCAAAATTCAACAAGGCCACATGGGAAATAGAACGCTTTCCTGGGAAATATGGAAAATTAATCCCTAAGGTTCTGCCCTATATTCCTCTGTTAAAAAAAATAATTAATCCTAAAAAGTTTTCTTTTTTGGTTCCTGATATCGTTTGGGTAGATAAAAATAATCCTAATCTTCTCACTGAATTATTTAATGCTGCTTTAAATCATTATGCTTGTAATTCTATAATTTGGTGGACAGATGAAAATCAAGGCATTTATCAAGCAGCTAAAGCCCAAGTTAAATGGGGCTTGTTACACCGCTTATTGGGGAATAATCCACTTGCTTTGGTTCAAAAATCTTTACACCAAGAAATAAAAGAAGAGGAATTGATTTTTGTTAATGGCTTTGATTTAATTTGATTGAGTAATTTTATATTATGAAGTACCTCATAATTGGTTTGGGAAATCCTGGTAGTGAATACGAAAACACTAGACACAACATTGGATTTAATGTTTTAGATGAACTTGCCAAAGAATTAAAAGTAGACTTCTCCTTGGATCGCACCGCTTTTATAGCACATGCAAAATATAAGGGTAAGACATTAGTACTTATAAAACCAATTACGTTCATGAACTTATCAGGTAAAGCAGTGAACTATTGGATGCAAAAAGAAAATGTTTTATTAGAAAATATATTGGTGGTTACAGATGACTTAGCGCTGCCATTCGGTAAACTTAGAATGAAGAGTAATGGAAGTGATGGTGGTCATAATGGATTAAAAGACATTCAAGCTACTCTAAATACCAACCAATATTCGAGACTTAGATTCGGTATTGGTAGTGATTTTTCAAAAGGAAAACAAAGTGATTATGTCCTCAATAAATGGGGCAAAGAAGAGTCTTTAGCTTTGCCTGAAAGAATTGAAACTGCGAAATCTTTTATCTTAAGTTTTTGTGCAATTGGGGTTCAACTTACCATGACACAGTGGAACGGCAAATAAGATTAATGTACAATCTGGATAAATCCACTGTAAACAACATTTTTTTCTACGACCTCTAAAAGGAAAAAATAGGTCCCGTCTGAAAATTCACCACCGTCCCAATTATTTTGATAATTATTTTGTTCAAAAATCATATTCCCCCAACGGTTAAAAATCTTTAAATGATTGTCTGGATAAAAATCTAAGTATTCGAAAACTAGATTATCATTAATTCCATCTGCATTTGGTGTGATTACATTTGGAATATGAACCTCAGCGGGAGCTACTATCAATGTTGAACAGGCAGTGTCAACACAAGCAAATTCATCTTGTACAATTAAACAAAGAGGATAAACTCCAGTCGTATTGATGGTCTCCCCCCATGAAATTGAGGTGTTGGCTAAAGTGTCATTCAAATACCAATTCCAAGCAGTAATCTGAGAGGCTGGACTTGTTGAGGTACTGTTAAAAGCAATTGGCAAAGAAACTATTGCCATGGTCGGATTTATTTGAAAAGAAGCGATAGGATTTGGGTGAACCACCACATTAATTATGCTAGTGTCTGAAGTACAACCATTGCCGTACGCATAGGCATAATAGGTCAATGAGTCAGGGCTTGTACTTGGATTAAATTGAGCAGAAAAAGATCCTTGACCCGACATATTATCCCCCCAATAATTTACGGTGCCGCCTGACAAACATGAATTTAAAGAAACGGTATAAATTTCCCCAGCGCAAATGACAGAATCATAAACTATATCAACATTTGTTGCAGGTTTTATTGGGACAGTTTCAAACGGAATACCGATAACACTATTTCCACAGGCATCAACAATAAGTGGTGGTGGAATGCTTAAACTGGTGAAATTAGAATCGCAGTAATTAGGGCAATTTGGAATGTCTAAATCAAAATAATGATTGGTAGAACCTACACTACAGCCCGAATTAACCCCCGCCGTGAAGGAGCCTGAACTCCATGCATGTGAAAAAGTGTATGGGGCCACACCAAATCTAACATACGCAGTTGCAGGAACGGTACAAACATTCGAACAAATTGGGGTCTGAGGAACATACCATTCATTCCCATAACTTTCTGGAGTTTTCCCGTAAACAATTACTTGAAATGGCCAAAGGGTAGTAAATGGGTCATAACGAATATAAGTGAGATTACATCCTGTACCATAGGTTGTTCTTCCAAGGTGAAAACGAACATAAATGTTACTACTAGAACAAGATTCTGGATAACAACACATCAAGGGTGACAGCATATTAAAACTATCCAAATATGCTGTCCCCGCTAAAGTTGCGGTAGCTCCTGTTACCGTAAAAATTTGAGAGCTTCCACAAGTAGTACTGAAATACATCGAGCCTTTATTCATAGTGGCTCCGGAAAATGGATCCGCATAAAAACTAGAGGAAACATATAATCCGGTTACGGTAACACCTGCGGGTATTGTTACTTGTAAGCTGTCAATATTATAGGTTGGAGTAAGACACGAGTTCATATATCCCCCTGCCCATGTAGACATAGGGCCATTCAGTAAGGGGTCAACAACTACAGGGTAAATCCGCTCCTGAGCAAGAAGCCATGAACTTGGAACGGCTGTTTGAATAAACCATCCTGTTTCTCTTTCAATAATCCGGTGCGTTCCTGGGACTTGTATTTTACTTTGGTCGTAATATAAGGGTTGTACTATTCTTGCAATATCTTTTCCCTCTTCGGAAAGAAAAACAATGTCCCCAAAATTAAATCCATCAATAAGTAAGCCGCCGTTTATACCCCTAGTGGTAATGGTGTCAAAAGCTTGCATATTAAATTCATAAGTAAAAAAGCTACCTTTAGGTAGTGTTATAGACTCCTCTATTATATAATAATCCTCAGTAATTTGAGGAGGAACTTGAAGTATATAATTACTTTTAATCGCATTCTCAAAAAACTGAATTTCTCTGCTTAAATTAGAATTAAAGTTGATGGTCGCATGATTGCCGTCCATTAATAATAAGCCTGAACAAATTTTTTCATTTTCTTTAATTTCCGCCCCTAAAACAATGTCACTAATTCCCACGGCTCCTGATGGAAATAAATAGCAGGGGTTTTGTTGTGCGGGAGCAGACCAAATTCCATTCGAACCAAGTGTTAAAACTGAGTTGATTTGCTGCCAATTTCCTAAAGAATCTTTATAATGAATTGGCTTTTTATTGAAAATTGACTTTGTGTCTCCTTTATAGTTCTTGTAAAATGCGCTAGTTTCTGTTCGTTGTTGAATGATTTCTATCCATTGCGTTGTGTCCCGTAAAAGAAATTCCTTATCTATATTTTCAGATAATAATGGAGCGGACGCGCCAATTTTTTGAGCGTTAAAAAAGAATGGTGTTACACCTATAACTAAACAAAATAAAAGTCGGAAAACGTGATTCATCCAAGTATAATTAACTCGAATTTAATGATTTACACTTAAACTTGAAAGATTTAAATCAAAAAAATTTGATTACTTTTCATTTCGTATCTCAAGATGCGTAATTTCTCCACCTGACGTACCTGTTTCTTTTGAAAAACTTATCAGAATAAAGGCCCCTAAAATTGCTAATCCCACAAATATCTTGGATGCTTTATTCTTTTTCCATGATAAATAAATTGCGACAAGAGAGATAGTTGAGAGAATATAAGCAATAAGCGAAAATGTTTCTGCGGATTCTTCATGTTCATGCATTATATGCTCCTTACTTTCATCCAAGCGCTCCAAAAAGTGCTCTGCGTTTTCACCAGTATTCATGGAAACAAATGCAGCGATTCCGGTTAAAATAAATAACAATAAGCCAATTCTTTGTACTAATTCTGACTTAAAAATTAATCCTAAAATCACTATAAAAACTCCAATAAAAGGCAGAATAATTGGGAAGTGATTTACAAGTAAATGGGTGTGGGCAGCATTAAACATAAAAGAAGTTTTAATTTTTATTAAAATTAGTTATAAAACAAACCCAAACATTAAGAATGAATATTGATAAGGAATTAAAAAGAGAGGCTACATTATTTAACAGGAATACCTTATTTTTGTATTCATGGAACGATTTAAAATAAAACACATACTAAGTCCTGAAGGGAAGGCATTGATTGGAGAAAAAATTATCGTAAAAGGTTGGGTTCGTGCCTTTCGCAGCCATAGATTTATCCAAGTAAATGATGGGTCATGTCTTGCAAGTATTCAAGCAGTAGTAGACTTTGAGAAATTTCCTGAAGAACAACTTAAAAACATTACCACGGCAGCATCAGTTTCTTTAATTGGAACGCTCATCGCTTCGATTGGATCGGGACAAAATGTGGAGCTGCAAGTAGAACAAATTGAAATACTAGGTCTAGCGCATCCAGATGAGGTGCAACAAACCATACTACAACCCAAAAAACACAGCTTAGAATTTTTAAGAGAGCAAGCACATTTAAGATTTAGGACGCAGACCTTCAGTGCTGTTTTTCGTATTCGACATGCTGTAGCCTATGCCATTCATCATTATTTTAATGAAAATGGGTTTGTCTATCTTCACACGCCTATCATTACAGGTTCAGATGCCGAAGGTGCAGGAGAAATGTTTAGGGTAAGCACCCTCGATGCTAAAAATCCGCCATTAAATGATGCTGGAGAGGTAGACTACAAAGAAGATTTCTTTGGGAAGGCTGTAAACCTTACCGTATCGGGTCAATTAGAAGCTGAATTGGCAGCCCTTGCCCTTGGTCAAGTATACACCTTTGGCCCTACTTTTCGTGCTGAGAACTCGAATACGTCGAGACATTTAGCAGAATTTTGGATGATTGAACCAGAAGTTGCCTTTAATGATTTAAAGGATAATATGAATTTATCTGAAGAATTTTTAAAATATATCTGTGCCTATATTTTGGAAAAGTGCAGCGAAGATTTAGAGTTTTTAAATCAAAGAGAAGCTCAAGAGCAAAGTCAAAAACCGCAAAATGAAAGAAATGAATTAGGATTGATTGATCGCTTAAAATTTGTAATCGAAAATCCTTTCAAACGCTTATCTTATACAGAAGCTATTGAAGTACTTTTAAATTCTAACCACAATAAGAAAAAGAAATTTCAATATCCAATTGAATGGGGAGTAGATTTGCAAAGTGAACATGAACGCTATTTGGTAGAAAAAGAATTTAAATGCCCCGTTATTTTATACGATTACCCTGCAGGAATCAAGGCGTTTTACATGAGACAAAATGACGACCAAAAAACAGTGGCGGCAATGGATGTCTTGTTCCCTGGAATTGGTGAAATCGTTGGTGGCTCTCAGCGCGAAGAGCGTTACGATATCTTACTTGAAAAATGCAAAGCATTTAATATCCCTGAAGAAGATTTGTGGTGGTATATTGAAACAAGAAAATTAGGTACGGTACCACATGCAGGATTTGGCCTAGGATTTGAGAGGATGATTATGTTTGTAACCGGAATGACTAATATAAGAGACGTAATACCATTTCCGAGAACACCACTAAATGCAGCATTTTAATTATGGCGCTTAAGCAACATCTTTCTTTAAAGTTAGAACAGCGACTTTCCCCACAGCAAATTCAACTTATGAAATTGTTGCAAGTTCCTACCATAGAGTTAGACCAACGCATCAAACAAGAAATCGAAGAAAATCCTGCCTTAGAAGAGGGAACTGAAGATAATGAAGATGAGTTTGAAGATCAAGATGAGTTTGATGACGAGGACAACGATGATGATTTTGATATTTCAGACTACATGGATGATGATGTTGCAGATTACAAAACTCAAGCAAACAATCAATCGAAAGATGATGAAGAACGCGTAATACCACTTTCTGGGGAACAAAGTTTTCAAGAAAAGTTAAGCGAACAACTACATTTACTTGATTTAGACGATAGAGAATTTGCCATTGCGGATATATTAATTGGAAATCTTGACGAATCTGGATATCTTGGAAGGGCTTTAGATGCCATTGTAGATGACCTTGCTTTTTCAATGAATGTAATTGCCACGGAACAAGAAATTGAAGTTATCCTGCATTTAATACAAGAATTAGATCCCGCTGGAGTTGGAGCTAGAAACCTACGGGAATGTCTTTTATTGCAAATTGAAAGAAGGCAGGATGGATCAGAAATTAGAAAAAAAGCAAAGTTAATTTTACGTGATTTATTCGAAGAATTCACTAAGAAGCATTACGATAAAATAGTTAAAAAATTATCTATTGATGAGGTAACACTCAAGGCTGCGATTGATGAAATTTTAAAATTAAATCCGAAACCTGGTGGTTCTATGAAAGAATCTGCCAAGAATTTTCAACAAATCATTCCAGACTTTATCATTGTCGAAAATGAGGCGGGCTTGGTGCTTTCTTTAAACAGTAGGAATGCACCAGAATTAAAAGTTAGTAAAGAATATAAAGATTTATTGCGTAATTATTCGGAAGGGGCTAAGACTTCCAAATCAGATAAACAGGCAGTGGGTTTTGTAAAACAAAAATTAGACAATGCCCTTTGGTTTATTGATGCCATAAAGCAAAGACAACAAACCTTACTCTTCACGATGAATGCCATAATGCATTATCAAGAAGCATTTTTTCTAAGTGGAGACGAAACCAAGTTGAAGCCCATGATCTTAAAAGACATTGCAGAAATTGTAGCTATGGATATTTCCACTATTTCTCGTGTTGCAAATAGTAAATATGTACAAACCAACTTTGGTGTTTACCCTTTAAAGTATTTTTTCTCAGAATCTTTATCGACAGATGGTGGGGAAGAAGTTTCTACTAGAGAAGTTAAGCAAATTCTATTAGATGCTATTAGCGGAGAAAATAAGAAAACGCCACTTCCAGATGAAAAATTAATGGCCCTATTACAACAAAAAGGGTATAACATAGCGCGTAGAACGGTTGCAAAATATCGAGAACAACTGAACTTGCCCGTAGCACGATTAAGAAAAGAACTATAATTGAGACCATTATCCCACCTTATATCATGGGTATTTTTACCCTTATTTATGCCAAGCATTGGTTTGATAATCACTTTATATTATCCTTCGAAAGGAATTGATATAAGTTTAATTACACTTTATGTACTGCCAGAAATGGTGAAAACACAACTTTTGACTTTATTTATTATTTTCAGTTGTCTTGCGCCAGGCTTATCATTTGTAATGTTACACAAACGAAAAGTAATATCAACCATAGATATGGAAAACCAAGGAGAAAGATCGCTCCCACTGATTATCATGTTTATCTATTGCGCCTTATTATTTATGCTTTTCATTTATAAAGACCCTGACGGATACTTACCAAAATATTTAATGTCCCTGCCTCTTGCGGGAGCAATTGTTATGGCACTCTTTTTACTTATCAATCGTTGGATCAAAATCTCCATGCATGCAGCAGGGGGTGGAATTTTGGTTGGATATTTATGCGCTTATTACTTAACTCAAACCACTGCGCCTATTTGGATTATTGCTATGGCAATTATTGCTTCGGGCTTAACTTTAAGTGCCCGATTATACCTAAATAAACATAAACCTATCGAAGTGTATTCTGGCTGGAGCCTAGCTTTTTTAGTGACTTTCTTATGTAATTGGTACTATCCTTTCCTTTAATCATCCCCTAAGAGCTGAGCTCTTTCCTTGTAACCACAGCTAAAAATACTTATAATTTATTGAACTCTTTTCAATAGAAAAATAACTTCTAATACCCTGTATATAAACACTTTATAAATATAAAACTAAATTTGTTTAAAATAACTAAATATTTATTTTACACTTTTTTTAACAAAAATTAAACAAAAATTGAACTCTATATGTTTATTGCTAGTTGGAGTTCCAACCAACTTTAGACAATGGAGATTCCGAAAATCCTTAAGAGTAGGACAAACTAAAAAAATTTAACTATGGAACATTTATTTTTATTAGCAAATGGTGTAAAAACTGCAGAGCAGTTGGCACATGTTATCGACCCGAGTAATTACGTATCGTTTACGTTTTTTATCGGCACAATGGCCATGATGGCCGCATCAGTATTTTTCTTTTTTGAGTTAAACAACACGCCTCAAAAATGGAGAACATCGGTATTGGTTTCTGGACTCATTACCTTCATTGCAGCAGTACATTACTACTACATGAGAGGGTACAACCTAGAAACAGGAGGAGATTCACCAACATTCTTCAGATATGTTGACTGGATTCTAACAGTACCATTAATGTGTGTTGAATTTTATTTAATTACCAAAAAAGCAGGTGCTAAAATCGGTTTACTTTGGAAATTGATTTTCGCTTCACTTGTAATGTTAGTTACAGGTTACTTCGGTGAAACAATTGACAGAGGAAACAGTGTATTGTGGGGAGTTATTTCTGGAGCAGCATATTTCTATATCGCTTATCTAGTTTGGTTCGGAGAAGTTGCAAAACTAGCACAAACAGCTGGACCACAAGTTGCGAAAGCTACAAAAATCCTTGCATGGTTTGTATTGGTTGGATGGGCAATTTACCCTCTAGGATACATACTTGGAACACCAGGCGGATTCTTTAACATTAAACTAGTTGCAGATCCAGTAGCTGCAACAAAAGCAATGGATATCGTTTACAACATTGCGGATGCGATTAACAAAATCGGTTTCGGTTTAGTTATTTATGCATTATCTAGAAAAGAAGACTAATATAATCTCCTATTCGATTAAAGGGCAAAAATGAAATCATTTTTGCCCTTTTTCTTTTTCCTTACTTATACGCATCAGTAATTTAACACTATTTTTATACTATGAATCGAATCATATTCATCTTCATACTCCTCTGCGCCAATTCTTATGGTCAATCAATTTTTGATCTCGCTCGAACGGGTAATGTTTCAGAAATGAAAAAATTGTTAGACGAAAAACCAGATCAAGTCAATTTATTGTCTGATCAAGGCTTGTCACCATTTTTATTGGCCGCATACCGAGGGAATAATGAGGTAGCAAAATTACTGATTGAACGAGGAGCAGATATTAATTCGTGCTATGCTGAGGGCTCTGCAATTTATGGAGTGATTTACAAAAACAATCTAGACATACTAGACATAATGCTTCAAAAAGGTCTGAATGTAAATGATACATGTCAATTTAACCAATTTGGAACACCATTGAACTTCGCGATGAAACTGCGCAGATATGAAATTATCGAACGTTTGCTAGAATTCCAAGTGGATTTAAAAATGACCGATCAAAATGGAAAAACAATCAACGAATTATTAGTAATTTATAACGACGATAAATTAATCAAGCTATTTAAATCCTATGAAAAATAACCTCCTCTTTATCTCTTTTCTTTTCTTGGGTGCCTATTTCCAAGCGCAAACGTATACAACTGGAGTGGTGAGTTTAAGTTCAACTCCTGGACTAGTAATGACCGCCAAAATAGATGTTGGAACTCAAGTAAGCTTAACCTTTACTGGTCCTTCTGGACGCTGGTTTGCCCTTGGATTCGACGCAACTAGTATGGGCTCTGGAAACGATGTTGCAACAGTGCATGCTGTTGGAACCTTAAATGCGTTTGATGCAAGTATTGGTGGCTATTCTGCACCAATTGCAGATCCTTTGCAACATTGGACCATTACAAGTGATCAAGTTGCAAGTGGAGTAAGAACGGTCGTTGCAACAAGAGCCCTAAATACAGGGGATCTAAATGACCATGTTTTTACGGCAGCCACAGGATCGCTTAACTTGATTTGGGCTAGGGCAGGTAGCCCTGGTTATTCTTACAGCTACCACGGAGGCTCAAATCGGGGAATTACCACTGCTAATTTCACCTTGGTTCCACCTCCGACTCCTCCAGCAGCTCCTACTGGTGCTGGTTCTCAAACATTTTGTGCTGGAGCTTTAATCTCACAATTGTCTGCAACTGGGACAAATATTCAATGGTATTCCAGTCCAACGGGTGGGACTCCTTTGAATGGAACAAGCCAATTGACTAATGGAATGACCTATTATGCATCACAGACTGTCAATAATTTGGAATCTACTAATCGTTTGGCGGTAACTGTTACGCTCAATACTGCGCCAAGCGCTCCAGCTACCATAAATGGTGCGACACATTTTTGCTATGATGGATCAGAATCCTATTCGATTACTCCAGTAATAGGCGCTGCCTCTTATGTTTGGACTACTCCAAATGGTGCCAATGGCAGCAGTACAGGCACGGCCTTAAACCTATTATTTGGCCCCAGCTTTGTTAGCGGGAATTTGAGCGTAATTGCGCAAAACGCCTGTGGACAAAGTCCAGCAGTGGCTATTAACATCAATCAACATTTGGCTTATGCCAACACCATCAACATATCATCATGTGATCCTTACATTTTCAATGGTCAAACGTACGCGCAAAGTGGGACTTATCCTTATTCTGGAAGTACGATTTGGGGTTGTGATTCGACTGTTGTATTGAATTTAACGATTGTTCAAGCCTATACGACGAATATTAACGAAAGTGCTTGTGGTAGTTACAACTGGAATGGTCAAACATTAACGCAAAGTGGATTTTATTTTGATTCCTTGCAAAGTACTTCTGGGTGCGATTCTACAGTTGTGTTGAATTTAACGATTGTTCAAGCCTACTCGACGAATGTAAGCGAAAATACTTGCGGGAGTTTTAGTTGGAATGGGCAAACAATATGGCAAAGTGGTTTATACATTGATACCTTGCAAAGTGCTTCCGGGTGCGATTCCATAGTTTTATTAAATTTAACTATTCATCCTATTGAAAGCATTCAAATTGACTCTACTGTATTTGATTCCTTTTCATGGAATGGGCAAGTGTACACAACATCGGGGCTACACTCTCAGTATTTCACCAGCATTTTTGGATGCGATAGTACAGTCACTATCAATTTAACCATTGTAGATTCTGGACTTGACGAATTGGCACCGACTTGGAATGTATACCCTAACCCCATCGGTCAAAATCAAAACCTTCAAATTAGTGGATTAGCTCCAGGATTATTCCAAATTTTTGATGTTTACGGTTCTATTGTAGCAAGTGGAGATTTTTCTGCAAATATTGAAATATTAAACATAAAACCTGGGATCTATTATCTTGCTATCGGTCAGCATAGAAAACGTGTAATGATTCGCTAATGTAACTTTTAATTAGAGAGAATAGTGATTGTTTAAGGAGGTCTCTACACAAAAAAGACTTGTTCAGACTACTCCACCGTGACCGACTTGGCTAAATTTCTAGGTTGGTCTACATTACAATTTCTCATTACTGCAATATGGTAGGAAAGCAATTGAAATGGAATGGTGGCCAATAATGGCACTAAATATTCATTCGTTTCAGGTATTTCAATAACATGATCTGCCATCTCTCTTACTTGAACGTCTCCTTCTGTTACAATAGCAATCACCTTTCCTTTTCGTGCTTTTACCTCTTGAATATTGGAAACAACTTTCTCGTAGGAATTTCCTTGAGTAGCAATAACGAAAATCGGCATGTTTTCATCGATTAATGCAATCGGTCCATGTTTCATTTCAGCTGCTGGATATCCTTCAGCGTGGATATAAGATATTTCCTTTAGTTTTAAAGCGCCTTCCAAAGCAACAGGAAAAGAACTTCCTCTTCCTAAATACAAAGCATTTGTAGCATCTTTATATTCTCTTGCTATTTTTTCTATTTTATCATTAGTCGCTAATACTTGCTTCACTTTTTCTGGAATTGCTTCTAATTCTGCCAATAGATTCCTAAAACTTGCTTCAGGAATCGTGCCTTTTTGTTTGGCAAGTGATAAAGCCATTAAAATCAAAACCGTTACTTGCGCTGTAAAAGCTTTAGTAGATGCTACTCCAATTTCGGGACCCGCATGGGTATAAGATCCAGCATCTGTAATACGAGAGACTGAAGAGCCTACCACATTACAAATTCCGAGAATAGTAGCTCCTTTTGATTTAGCTAATTCTAGTGCTGCCATAGTGTCTGCCGTTTCTCCAGATTGAGAAATTGCAATAACGACATCGTTTTCGCTTAATATTGGATTCCTATAGCGAAATTCGCTGGCGTATTCTACTTCAACATTAATTCGAGCAAGGTCTTCAATTAAATATTCTCCGACCAATCCTGCATGCCAAGAGGTACCACAGGCAATTAAAATTAAGCGATTCGCCTGAATCATTTTTTGTTCGTAGTCTTTGATCCCTCCTAAAGAAACCCAACCTTCAGCAGCATTTAACCTACCCCGGAAACAATCATGAATAGATCTTGGTTGTTCGTGAATTTCTTTTAGCATAAAGTGCTCATAACCACCTTTTTCAAGAGCTTCTAATTCAACTTCTAACTGCTGAAAATAAGGAGTCTTCTCTTGGTCTGCTATGTTATAAATCTTTAATTTTTCACCTAATTTAAGAACCGCTATTTCCTCATCCTCCAAATAAACAACTTGCTTAGTGTACTCCACTATGGGCGTGGCGTCAGATGCTAAATAAAAGTCTCCATCTGCTCCTATTCCAATCACCAAAGGGCTACTTTTTCTAGCTGCTACCATTTGATTTGGATGATTTTTTGAAGTAGCCACAATTGCATAGGCCCCAACGACGTGAAATAAGGCTAAGCGCAAAGCCTCGCCATACCAAACATTTTCCTTTTTACTAATATGCTCGACCAAATTGACCAATACCTCCGTATCGGTATCACTTTTAAAAACATATCCTTGTTTGATTAACTCCTTTTTTAAAGCATCATAATTTTCAATAATACCATTGTGTATTAATGCCAATGAGCCATCCATAGACACATGTGGGTGGGCATTTACATCATTTGGGGGTCCGTGAGTAGCCCAACGCGTATGGCCAATTCCGTTGTGACCATTAATGTTTTTCCCTTCAGTAAAAGCTTCTAAATTGCTTACTTTTCCTGCACACTTATAAACATTTAAATCATTACCGTCAATAAGGGCAATTCCAGCACTGTCATACCCACGATATTCCAGACGCTTCAATCCTTTTAATATTATTGGAAAGGCTTCTTTTTTGCCTAGATAAGCGACAATTCCACACATAAATCAGTAAGTTGTATAGGTTACTACTAAACGAGGTTTAGCTTTATTAATGGTGTTTTTTCCATTAAACACTATTCTTTCAGCTGAATTTATAAAATATCTAGGAGATAGAATTATTCCAGTATTTTCAATGTCCTTATTAATTATTGCTTGCGTGTATTGTTTTAAGTCCACACTGTATTCTTTTGTATAATCATCATACGAACCCAAAACGCCTAAATTGGTATACGTTTGAACAGCTTCTTTAATTCGGGTTGCTACAGAAATATTCAGCCCTGGTTTATATCTATAATTCGATTGGAACTGAATCGGCAAATGCAAATTTGCTCTATGAATTAATTGGTTTTTCTTTAAGTTGTTCAAGCCCGGAATTTTTACAAGCGCCCTAAAATTAAATGCCTGAGCATAAAATTCAATATTGCCTAAGGACTCATTTTGTAATAATTGTTCGAGTGGTTTCCCTGTAATATCTTTTTCAACGTGTGTAAAATCAGCACAAGAAGTATTGATTAAAAGGTCGTATGTTTTTTCAACCCCGTCTTGCGTAAAATAAATGGTTGCTTTTGAAGCTGGACTGTTTATATTGAAATATAAAATCCCTCCTGTTCCTGAAGATTGAGGTCCATTATTAGTTTTAACCTTAAGTCCTTTAAAATAGCTTAAAAAACTTTCATTACTTGAGAATGTTGTGCTTCCGCTTGTAGCTTCGTTAATTAGAGCAGTAGCCAAACTTGTATTCAATTGAATTCTTAATTGAGGCAATAAACTATCTCCTCCAACTACTGCTTTATTGAATGGGTCGGGCGTCATAAGTTCAGTTCCCACGGGAACTAAATTACCTGGTTTTGTGTTTTTGTTCGTGAAGGCATAGTAGGTAGAATCTAAATACAAATCTTCATTTAATTCATATACTTCGAAGGTTTGAGGGGATAAATCTCCATAATAACCAACATATTCTAGAGCTAAAACAAAGGAATCAACAACAATAGTTGATACACTGCCAAAATTTGGATTTACCCCATCCAATCTTAGTTGTGTGTAAAAAGAAGCTTCAAATTTTCCGAATTTAGGATCGTTATAACTTCCCAAAACAACATTTGCGGCATTATCTGTAATTATAGAATCTTCCTCTATTATAGTGGTAATGATATCAAAAGTATCTGTAGTGGTGCCGTTTAAATAAGCATAGGGGTCAATTACATCTTTTCCTAAAACGCTGTCTTTTTTCTTACAAGAAACCACTAATAATAATAGTAATAGCGCACAACATTTAATAAGAATGTTCTTGGTCATTGGTACGAATATTTATGCAAGAACGGGCTCGTCTATTACCTTGTCAAAAAATGCTGAAAAGGCTTTTGATTGATTTTCCTCGACTGTGTAATCCAATTTATGTCCAGAATAAGCATCGTAAATATCTTGCAGGGGTGCGTCAAGGGTTTCTGCAGAAATTGTAACACCATCAGAGTTTTCAATGAAAACTTTAGTGATGTTTTCAAAACTTGTATCTACAAACTTTTGAGCAATTGCTTTTGAAAAACCATCCATTTGCAATTTTTCTGCAAAACGAGCATCCCAAGGAACATCGAAAGAATCATTAAATAAATTATAAACCACCTTCGTGTTTTTAAAGTGTGGATCTTTATTGTAGATGTGCTTAATGTACAAAGACATAATTCCAGTAAACCAACCATTGCAATGAATTACATCAGGCTGCCATCCTAGTTTTTTAACTGTTTCCAAAACTCCTCTACAAAAGAACATAGCTCTTTCATCGTTGTCCTTAAAAAAAACATTGTTATCGTCAGTCAAAGTGGTGTTTCTCTTAAAAAAATCATCGTTATCAATAAAGTAGACCTGCATTTTTGCAGCACTTACAGAAGCAACCTTAATAATTAAGGGATGATCTTGATCGTCAATAGATAAATTTAAACCGGACAAGCGAATTACCTCATGTAATTGATGTCTCCTTTCATTAATCACTCCATATCGAGGCGTGAACACACGAATTTCCTTTCCTTCTTCTTGCGTAATTTGAGGAAGTCTTCTTGCAACAGAAGAAATCTCAGACTTCGGTAAAAATGGGAAAATTTCTTGGGAAATAAATAATACTTTCTTTTTTTCCATTGAACAGTTAACTTACATAATAGTAAAGGCAAATTTAAGGAAAAATAACGTACTTTCATAAAAACAAATAGCTTTGTTCCCTCAAAAGAAGAAGACTGAATGATACCTCCAACAATTGTAGCCAGTAGAAACGATCTTAATACAACACTCTTAAGTTGGCGAAGTGCTGATAAATCAATCGGTTTTGTTCCAACAATGGGCGCACTTCACAACGGACATATTTCCCTAATTCAAGAAGCCGTGAGGGCTTGTGATGTAGTTGTAGTAAGTATTTTTGTAAATCCAACTCAATTTAATAAAGCGGAGGATCTGGCGCGGTATCCCAAAACATTAGAAGCTGATCTTTTTCTACTAAGGGGTTTTACTAACGTCATAATTTTTGTGCCAGAAGTAGGTGAAATATATCAGAATGATATTGAGCCCACAAAAATAGATTTTGATTCTCTTTGTGAACGACTTGAAGGAAAGTTTCGACCGGGGCATTTCGATGGAGTAGCACAGGTGGTAGAAATTCTATTTAATATCGTAAAGCCTCGAAAAGCATTTTTCGGCCAAAAAGACTATCAGCAAGTTTTGGTCGTTAAAAGGCTGGTGAATGCGCTCCATTTACCAATAGAAATAATCTCCTGTCCGACAAAGCGAGAGCTGAATGGACTTGCTATGAGCAGTAGAAATCTATTACTTACTTCAGAAGAAGCTAAAGCTGCTGAAATCATTTGGAAAACCCTTTGTTTCGTTCAAGAAAAGAAAGATAAATATTCGATTATAGAGCTGCAAAAATTAGCTGTAGACTTTTTTAATGAAGGGAACCTGTGTTTGGAATATCTAGAAATAGTTAATGCGGCCGACCTTTCTCCTGTTAAAGACTGGGGGGAAGAATGCGTTTGTTGTATTGCTGCTTTCTGTGGAAAGGTACGATTGATTGATAATTTAGTGCTTAATTAATACATTTCCCTTAATTTTGCGGCATATTAAAATAAGTATATGCACATCCAGATTTTAAAATCTAAGATTCATAGAGTTCGTGTTACTCAAGCAGACTTGAACTATATTGGTAGTATCACAATAGATGAAACACTCATGAAAGCTTCTAATATTATCGAAGGCGAGAAAGTTCAAATAGTTAATATTAATAATGGTGAGCGCTTTGAAACATATGTTATAAAAGGCGAGGCGAACAGTGGTAACATTTGTTTAAACGGTCCCGCTGCTAGAAGAGTAGCTATCAATGATGTGATCATAATCATCTCCTATGCAAGTATGGACTTTGAAGAAGCTAAATCGTTTAAACCATCTCTCGTGTTTCCAAATGAAACAACGAATCTTTTGGACTAATTATTAATGGTTATATTTAATATAAAACATGAGCGACCATTGGAAGATTTTAAATGATAAAATTTTATCTCTAGATGAGGCGGTAAAAAGGGTAGAATCATGGAAAAAACAGGGTGAAAAAATTGTATTTACTAACGGCTGTTTTGATATTTTACACCTTGGACATGTTACTTATTTAAGTAAAGCGGCTAGTCTGGGGAGTAAATTAATTGTTGCTGTAAACACAGATGCATCTGTAAAAATTTTAAATAAAGCTCCCAACAGACCTATTCATAATCAATTAGACAGACAACTCGTTGTGGCTGGTTTAGGTTGTGTGGATGGAGTAATATTATTTAATGAGCCAACTCCTATTCATTGTATTGAATCGATACTTCCGGATGTTCTTGTAAAAGGTGGGGATTATGATGCAAAGGAAGAAAACACGGAAAATCCAAAATTTATTGTTGGATCAACACTAATTAAAAAATCTGGGGGAACTGTAATCACTATTGATTTGGTTCCTGGGCATTCTACAACAGTAATTTTAGGAAAGTGATTTTCCTCTTTGCCATTCAAAAAAAGCAATTACCAAAATCAAAAGGGAAAAATTATAATAGATATCCTCTAATGGAATCGTAAGTATCCGCAGACCAATAATGTGAGATTCCGAGTACCATACAATTGGATCACTGGTGGCCGCTCCCGTTAGAACTCCATTCACAAATAAAAATGGAATCAGACAAACTAGATAAGTAAAAGCAAAATTCATCAACCATTTTGGTTTCAACAGAATAGCGGTTGTGCATAATATAAACGCTAAGGAGCAAGTAGAGAAAGTGTACCAATTGTGATAATTAAATAATGCTAAAGTCAAAGAGCTTACAGCAATACTAACCAAAAAGATACTTGAAATATTCTTTAGTTTAATATTTGGAAAATATGCCTTTAAAACTTGGTGCACAAAGACACAATTGTAAGGAACTATTATAAAAAATAACACTTCCTCAAGGGGTAAATGACCTAAATAAATACCCAATAAATACTTAGGATTAAACCCCCAAATTTGCTTTATTGTAAAATATTCATCCCAAATTAAAAAGATGGCACCCGTAATAATTAATCCTAATAGTAAAAAACGGATTTCTTTATAGAACGCCACCTTTTTATCAAAGCTTAATGCAAGTGGGCCAATGAAAACTCCGATAATTAAGACGGCATATAGACTCATTTGTTTTGGATGTTTCGTATATAAGCAGTGCGGGCTTCTTTATAAAATTTCCTAGGGACAAGAAGCATTCCGAAGCATTCACTTTTTTCTTTACCGGTGTTTTTGTGGTGAATTTTATGCGCTTTTCTGATGGCATAAAAATAGGGGTGATCAATATTTCTTAACCAATTGAATCGCCTGTGAATATATACATCGTGAACCAAAAAATAAGAGGCACCATAACATGCAATTCCAAAGCCAATCCAAACCAATACATAGTTTTTTGACATCATTCCCAACATGATAAACAACCAGGAAGGAATTGCAAAAATTAGAAAGAAAACATCATTTCTTTCAAAAAAACCAGGCTCAATTTGATGATGATCCTTGTGAAAATACCACATTATACCATGCATAAGAAATTTATGGGTGCACCAAGCTACAAATTCCATGAAGAAAAATGTTGCAATTAAAATCAGAGGGCCAATCCAGAACATTAGAATAAATTTAGAATAATAAAAAATAAACTCATCAAAATAAACAAGACTCCTACTACTTTGTTCATTGATTCTTTTATCCAATAAAAATAAATTCCTTGTAACAATAAAGAAACTAGGAACCAGGAAACATAGTTAAAAATTGGGATATAATTGTTTTCCCAAGTCCAATATTCATTTCTTATAGCAACAGGCTCCATGAGAATATCAAAAAGAACCATGATTAAGGCGCCAATAATTATTCTAATGAACCTTTGCTTTGAAAGTCTAAAGGCCCAATAGGAAGCTCCAACAGTTAAAGTTGCCCAATTCAATCCAATAACTATAGGAACACCAAATATTTTAGTTCCCAAATTTACATCGTAATGATAAACCCCAAAAAGATAAGCGGTATTCACCCCAACCCATTCGGAGATCCAACCGATTAAAAAAGCAATACATAAAAATTTAATTAGCTTCTCTCTTGGAGCTTGAATAGTAACAAGTATTGCGAGAAAAGATAAAGTCAAATTTATAGATGACAGGGGTAAAATAGTGTCCTTCCATGTTGGAGATAAAATACCAAATAATCCAACACTGTATAAAATAATCAGAATGATTATTACAATTTGTTCCCTATTTATTTTTTGAAATTTCATCTCAATTTCTTTCTATTTTTCCTTTTATTGCATGCTCTAATGTGTCTGACAAAGAATGAAATTTCACCCCTGTTGTTTCACAAATCAAGCGGTTGTCATAAGTAATATTCTTATAGGCTGAATATACAGATTCTATCGTTAAACCATCTCTTTTTCGCAATATTAAATTTATTACCTCGGAAAATGATGCTACAACTAAGGACAACCAGCGGGGTGATTTTATTTTTGGAGCCCTTTTATTGAACTGAATCGCAAGAGCTTCTAGTAATTCTTTAAAAGAAATATTGGGTCCTGTACATAAAAATTTCTTACTTGAAATTTCGGCGTTCATTAAATAATGCATGGAAAGAACGACATCTCTTACATCTACAATAGCATTAGATCCACTTGGATAAAATCCGATGCCTTTAGAGGCTGATTTAAAAATTGACAAAGAACTTTCTTTCCAATTTCCCGGCCCTAGGATAACACAAGGATTTATGATTACCGCATTCAATCCTTCTTCAATTCCCCTCCAAACTTCTTTTTCAGCTGCGAATTTTGAAATCGAATAACCGCTCACTTCAGGTCCTGGAATCCACTTAAAAGATTCATCTGTTAATCCATTAGAATTATAGGATAAAGCGGCTGTTGAGCTAACATAACATAGTTTTTCAACCTTATGTTTTAAGCAGAAATTAACAATATTAGCTGTTCCCTCTCTGTTTACTTGCAGACAACGATGAAAGTCAGCTTTATGAAAAGACACTAATGCTGCACAATGATAAACATGAGTTATATCAACAAACATTAAAGCTAGGTCAGTAAGAGAAAGAATATCTCCTTGTATCCACTCTATTTTATTAAAAAACAGATCAGCTTTTTCCTTAAAATAAAAATTGAAAATTTCCTTGGTGTCTTGCTTCCTGTTTTCAGAACGATATAAAGCGCGTACAATAGGTGCCTCTTGAGTCAATGCACAAAGCAAATGACTTCCTACTAAACCACTAGCGCCAGTAACTAAAATCATTTATTTTTATTAAATATGATATCAAGCACCTCGCAAAAAGCTATCGAGGCAATGGCAAGAGTCTTTTCATCGTGGGCCGCTGAGATGAAACCTACCTCGTAGCCACTTGGTCCTAAATAAACTCCTTTTTCCAGCAAGGCATGATGCAAGAGATTAAAATTATGCATGTCGGGATTAATATCAGATGCAGCAATGATTCTTTTTTTACCATCAAAAGAAAGCCAAAATATGGAACCGATAGACACAATTTCAAATGGATATTGGTTATCAGATGCATGATTATTTATTTTTTCTACAAATATTTGGGTTTTTTCAGCAAGGGCTTCATAAAATCCTGGGGCTGAGCATTCCGTTAATTGTGCAATACCGGCAGCCATAGCAACGGGATTTCCAGAAAGTGTGCCGGCTTGGTAGACAGGTCCTTCTGGAGAAACAAAAGACATGATTTCTTTTTTTGCTCCATAGGCTCCAACAGGAAGTCCACCCCCCATGATTTTACCATAGGTAACAATATCAGGATGAATTCCATATAGCATAGATGCGCCCCCAAAGGCAACTCTAAAACCAGATATTACCTCATCAAAAATTAATAAAATTTCATTTTTTGTACAGAGCGCTCTGAGTGCTTCTAAAAAGACTTTATCCTGCAAAATGAGCCCATTATTTGCTGGAACAGGCTCGATAATAACACATGCGATTTCTGCTTTATTTTGTTCTAAGCATTGAGTTAAAAGCTCAATATCATTCAAAGGCAAAACAATGGTCTCCTGAGCTAATGCTTCGGGAACCCCTGCGCTTGAGGACGTTCCAAATGTAATTAATCCACTTCCAGCTTTAACTAAAAGCGAGTCAACATGACCATGGTAACATCCATCAAATTTCACGATTTTTGATTTACCAGTAACCCCTCTTGCCAATCGAATGGCAGACATCACCGCTTCAGTACCAGAAGAAACAAAACGCAACTTATCAATAAAAGGTATTCTATCAAGAATCAAGGCGGCCAGTTCATTTTCTTTTCGAGTAGGAGCGCCAAAACTTGCTCCATTTTGTAAAGTAGAAACGATACCAGAAAACACCTTAGGATGATTGTGACCAAGAATTAAAGGGCCCCAACTACAACAAAAGTCAATATATTGATTATCATCCTCATCCCACAAAGTGCAACCATCACCCCTTTTAATAAATATAGGCGTCCCTCCTACCGAACGAAATGCACGAACTGGTGAGTTTACGCCACCGGGGAAATAGCGGCTAGAGGTCTCAAATAACTTTTCCGAATTACTTCTATTCAATTGACTCATTATCTTGTTTATCTTTGTTTCTACAAAAATAACAAAATTCGAGCGCTTATGTTTTTCGACGACTCCTTTGCTTTTGCAAAAGAATTAGATAATAAGGATCCCTTAAGGCATTTCAGGGAGGAATTTATCTTTCCTGACAATCATTCAGATGCATTGGTTTATTTTACTGGGAACTCTTTAGGATTACAACCTAAAAAAGCAAAGACTTATATTTTGGAGGAATTAGAAGATTGGGGTAAATTTGGAGTAGAGGGACACTTTGTTTCAAGAAGGCCTTGGTTTTCCTACCATGAAAATTTAAGTGCTATGGCTGCAAATGTTGTCGGTGCAAAAGCTTCTGAAGTTGTAGTTACACATTCGCTTACAACCAATTTACATTTATTAATGGTTTCTTTTTATCAGCCCAAAGGCAAAAGGACCAAAATATTATGCGAAGCGAAAGCCTTTCCAAGTGATCAATACGCTCTTGCTTCTCAAGTAGAATTTCATGAATTAAGTAAGGATAATTTAGTCGAAATAGGTCCGCGAGAAGGAGAACAATTGATTCATTTAGAAGATGTTCTTGCTAAAATTAACTCCTTAGGTGATGAACTTGCCTTAGTAATGATTGGGGGGGTAAATTATTACTCAGGACAATTGTTTGATATGAAAACAATTACCGATGCGGCTCATGCGGTTGGCGCTATGGCGGGTTTTGACCTGGCACATGCCGCAGGAAATGTTAATTTAAACTTGCATGATTGGGAGGTAGATTTTGCCGCATGGTGCGGATATAAATACTTAAATTCTTCTCCGGGTGGTGTTGCAGGAATGTTTGTCCATGAAAAACATGCTTATAATAAGGACTTAAAACGATTTGCAGGTTGGTGGGGACACAATAAAGAAGAACGATTTAAAATGGAATCTATTTTTGATCCAATTCCTGGAGCGGAAGGCTGGCAATTAAGTAACGCCCCAGTTTTAGGAATGGCAGTTCATCTCGCTTCACTAGAATTATTTGAAGCAGCTGGAATGAAAGCAATAGGAGAAAAGAGAGATCAAATGACGGCGTACCTTCAGTTTATTATTGAAAAAGTATCCGAAAGAAATATGGAAAACTGCACCTTCGAATTAATTACCCCTAAAGATAAAAGCCAAAGGGGAGCTCAATTATCAATTATGACTAAAGGACAAGGGAAAGAATTATTTGATGCCTTAAGTAAACTTGGTGTAGTTGCAGATTGGAGAGCACCTAATGTAATTCGAGTTGCGCCAGCGCCTCTTTATAATAGTTATGAAGATTGTTGGAGGTTTGGTTATTTATTAGATCAGGCTATTCAGAAATAGTCTTCTCTATAATTATTGGAAAATGTTGTTGCTCCAATAGATGTATTTTAGCCGAAAGCATTGAAGCAGTATCTTCTCTATCTACCCTGCAAGTAAATTGTGCAATAATTTCCCCTTTATCGAACTCCTCATTAACATAATGAATGGTTATCCCGGACTTGTCTGTCCCCGAAGCTAAAACTGCTTGGTGAACAAAATCACCGTACATACCCTTTCCACCAAAAGATGGCAACAATGAAGGGTGAAGATTAATTATTTGTTTTGGGTATTGCGTTATTAACTCTTGAGGTATTTTACGAAGGAAACCCGCTAAAATTATCCAATCTATATTTAGCTTTTCTAACTGTTGCAAATAAAATGTAGGAGATAATTGCGCTGCGTTTGGAGTTATAAATACAATATTATTATCATGACATAAGCTAGAAATTGTCTGATTTTCCTTAGTTGAAAGCACTAAAACGACCTTTATTAACTTTTTTCTAGAAAAATAATTAATTATATTTTTTGCATTTGTACCCTTTCCTGAAATAAATATTGCTATGTTTATGGTAGTGTTCACTTGACAAAATTAAGGATTAGTTAGGACTTATAAAAAGAAGTCCATACTATTAAGTTCATAAAAACCCTTGTATTAATTTTGTTAATTGAATGATTGTTTTTTTCTTTGCACACTTAAAACCTTTTAAATTTTAAAAAATGTCAGAAATCAAAAGTAGAGTTATCGCAATTATTGTAGATAAACTTAATGTTGAAGAAACAGAAGTTACAAACGAAGCGAGCTTCACAAATGATTTAGGTGCGGATTCATTAGACACCGTAGAATTAATCATGGAGTTTGAAAAATCATTTAACATTTCCATTCCAGATGATAAAGCTGAAGGAATTCAAACTGTTGGTGATGCAATTGCTTATATAGAAAGCAACGTACAATAAGACCCAAGTCTTTTTAAAAATATTATGCAATTAAAACGAGTTGTTGTAACCGGTCTTGGTGCGCTTACGCCAATTGGTAATGATGTATCCTCCTATTGGGAAGCATTGTTAGCAGGTAAAAGTGGCGCAGCCGAAATTCAACAGTTTGACGCTTCTTTATTCAAAACACATTTTGCATGCGAGCTCAAGGGCTTTAATGTAGAGGAGCATATGGATAAAAAAGAAGGTCGCAAATTAGATCAGTTTTCCCAGTATGCAGTTGTCACTGCTACAGAGGCAATTGCAGACTCTGGCATAATGGAGTCGAACCCCAATTGTGATCGCATAGGGGTTGTTTGGGGATCTGGAGTCGGAGGACTTAAAACTTTTCAAGATGAGGCACAAAATTTCTTTGAGGGAGACGGAACGCCTAGATTTAATCCTTTCTTCATACCAAAAATGATTGCTGATATAGCCTCTGGTCATATTTCAATTAAATTTGGTTTGCGAGGACCCAATTATGTCACCGTTTCTGCCTGTGCTTCCTCCACAAATGCAATTATTGATGCTTTTAACTTGATTCGTCTCGGCAAAGCTGACGCCATTGTAACTGGTGGTTCAGAAGCCGCTGTTAATCAAATGGGTATGGGTGGTTTTAATGCTTTAAAAGCATTATCAACAAGAAATGATGATCCTTTAACAGCATCAAGACCTTTTGATTTAGACCGCGATGGTTTTGTTTTAGGGGAAGGTTCAGGAGCTCTTATCTTAGAAGAATTAGAACATGCACTTAAGCGTGGTGCTAAAATTTACGCAGAAGTTGCGGGAGGAGGAATGTCGGGAGATGCTTATCATATGACTGCACCTCATCCAGAAGGAATTGGCGCAAGAAATACAATGTTAGCCGCATTAGAAGATGCTGAAATGACAGCAGATCAAATAGATTATGTGAATGTTCATGGTACATCAACTCCACTTGGAGATATTGCTGAAGTAAAAGCAATACAGGCTGTATTTGGTGAACATGCCTATAACATTAACATTAGCTCAACAAAATCCATGACAGGTCACCTATTAGGTGCGGCCGGGGCAATTGAAGCGATTGCATGCATCTTAAGTGTTAAAAACGATATCGTTCCTCCAACAATCAATCATTTTACTGATGATCCAGAGTTGGATACAAGATTAAATTTCACTTTCCATAAAGCTCAAAAACGCACAGTTAATGTCGCATTATCTAATACCTTTGGATTTGGAGGCCACAACACAAGCGTAATTGTAAAAAAATTCGCTTAATCCTTGGCGCTCAGACTGCCCTTTATTTCTGCTAAAAAATCCGAGAAGGATCTTGTTATAATCAAATTTATTATTCAAAATTTTGGGTATCGCCCTACTGATGTTAATATCTTTAAAAAAGCATTAAGACATAAATCATTAAGCAGCGGAGATTTAAATTCTAATGAGCGACTTGAGTTTTTAGGTGATGCAATACTTGATGCAGTTGTCGCAGAATATCTATATAATAAGTTTCCAGGGGACGATGAAGGATATTTAACCAAGTTAAAATCCAAAATTGTAAACCGCAAGACCCTTTCCGAGATTGGTGAAAAAATGGGTTTAAGAGAAGTAATAAAATACAGCCAAAGTAGAACTATTAATCTTTCTGCCATAGAGGGTAATGCCTTTGAGGCACTCATTGGAGCCATTTATTTAGATGGTGGATTTAACAAAGCAAAGGCGAGTCTTCAAAACTTTATTTTTAGAAAATTTGTAGACATAAATAAATTACTAGAAGTTGAAATTGACTTTAAATCTCGCTTGTTTATTTGGTGTCAAAAGAAAAGATTGAATTTAGAATTTGTTTTGCATAGCGAAGAAAATATTGAAGGATCTTGGTTGTACACAATTCGCGTTGCTATCAATAAAAAAGAATATGGTGAAGGTAAAGGCAGCACTAAAAAAGAAGCCGAACAACTTGCATCTAAGGAAACCTTGCAATTAATGGGAGAAATTTAAAAGTTGAATGTTATTTAAAAAAAAATCATTTACTTTGTAGTATAAAATTAAAGATATGAGCTGGACGGACATGATTTATTCAATTGGAGACCTTTTTAATAATCAAATATTTTTGTTTTTTGAAGTGGTACAAAATTACTTCAATACACTTCTTCTATTTGTAGGATTCTTTGGTTTTATCTATTGGATGAACATCCAAAATAAATTCAACAAAAAGGCGACAGTTCCTTTAGATCCATCTGAAAATATTGGTTGGTATAAAGATAATGAAGGTAAAAAGCTTAAATAACAGCTCTTTTAGTACTTTTTAATTTCCTAGAGTTTCTATTTTTCTGAAGAAAGCCCAGCTTTCAAAAACTCTCTATTCATTCGAGCAATATTCTCTAAGGAAATTCCTTTTGGACATTCCACTTCACAAGCACCTGTATTCGTACAATTTCCGAAACCTTCCTCGTCCATTTGACGCACCATATTTAATACGCGATCTCTTGCCTCTACTTTTCCTTGAGGTAAAAGGGCATATTGAGAAACTTTAGCGCCTACAAACAACATTGCTGAACCATTTTTACAGCTTGCAACACACGCTCCACAACCAATACAAGCTGCTGCTTCAAATGCCTTGTCTGCATTATCTTTTGGAATTGGTAAAGCATTAGCATCCATGGTCTTGCCGGAGGTGTTTACAGAAACAAATCCACCAGCTTGCTGAATACGGTCAAATGCTGAACGATCCACTACTAAATCTTTAACAATTGGGAAGGCGCGAGATCTCCATGGCTCAACATAAATAGTATCACCATCGCTAAACATACGCATATGCAATTGACAAGTGGTTGTTCCCGTTTCCGGTCCATGAGCACGGCCATTAATGTACAAAGAACACATACCACAAATTCCTTCGCGACAATCATGATCAAAAGCAATTGGCTCTTGTCTATTGTTTATCAATTGTTCATTTAACTGGTCTAACATTTCCAAAAAAGAGCTGTCAGTAGACACTTCATTTAAGGAATATGTCTCTAGAGCCCCTTTTGCTTTTGAGTTTTTTTGTCTCCAGATTTTTAAGGTAATATTTATGGATTTTGCTGCCATTATAGTTGCTTTAATTATTTGTAATTTCTTGCTGCGATTTTAATAAACTCATACTTCAAATCTTCTTTATGTAAAGTGGATTTTGTCGAATCTGATCCTTGATACTCCCATGCAGCGACAAATTTAAAATTTTCATCATCTCTTAAGGTTTCTCCTTCGGCATCTTGATATTCATCTCTAAAATGTCCGCCACAAGATTCTTTACGCTCCAATGCATCAACTGCCATTAATTGTCCTAGCTCTATCAAATCCGCTACGCGAAGTGCTTTTTCTAGTTCTTGATTCAACTCATCTGAAGTTCCGGGAACATAAACATTTTTATGAAACTCCTCTCTCAACAGTCCGATTTCTTCAATTGCTTCTCTAAGACCCGCTTCATTTCTTCCCATTCCTACCTTATTCCACATAATTAATCCTAATCGCTTATGGAAATGGTCAACCGTATGAGTACCCTGATTAGAAAGGATTTTTTCAATAGAGGCCTTAACACTTACTGCAGCTTCTTCAAATTCTGGGCTTTCAGTAGAAATTTTTCCAGTGCGAATTTCATTAGATAAATAATCTGAAAGCGTATATGGAAGAACGAAATAACCATCTGCCAATCCTTGCATTAAAGCAGAGGCGCCTAATCTATTAGCGCCATGATCAGAAAAATTAGCTTCTCCTGTCACAAAGCAACCCGGAATAGTACTTTGTAAGTTATAATCGACCCAAACGCCTCCCATAGTATAATGTACTGCTGGGTATATTTTCATTGGTGTTTCATATGGATTTTCATCAGTGATTTTCTGATACATTTGAAATAAATTACCATACTTCTCTTCAATCCATTTTTTACCTAATTCCTTCATCTTTTCTTCCGTTGGGTTGTGATCACCCAAGGCGTAAGCTGATTGTCTTCCTTTAGATAAAATTTCAGTAGCAAAATCTAAGTATACTCCTTCATTCGTATCGTTCGCTTCAATTCCATGTCCAGCATCACATCTTTCCTTAGCTGCTCTAGAAGCAACATCACGAGGAACTAGGTTACCAAAAGCAGGATATCTTCTTTCTAAGTAATAATCTCTGTCTTCTTCTGCAATCTGAGTTGGTTTTAATTGTCCTTCTCTAATTGCTTCAGCATCTTCTTTCTTTTTTGGAACCCAAATACGGCCAGAATTTCTTAATGACTCAGACATTAATGTTAATTTGGATTGATTGGTTCCGTGAACAGGAACACAAGTTGGGTGAATTTGAACATAACAAGGGTTGGCGAACATAGCGCCTCTTTTGTGTACTTTCCAAGCTGCAGAAACATTACTACCCATAGCATTTGTGGATAGAAAATAAACATTTCCATATCCTCCAGAAGCAATAACTACAGCATGTGCAGCATGTTTTTCAATTTCTCCAGTTACTAAGTTACGCGCAATAATTCCTCTTGCCTTTCCGTCTATTTTTACCAAATCCATCATTTCATGACGGTGATACATCTTAACCCTTCCCAAACCAATTTGTCTAGAAAGCGCTGAATATGCTCCTAATAATAATTGTTGACCCGTTTGACCAGCAGCATAAAATGTTCTTTGTACCTGCGTGCCTCCAAAAGATCGGTTGTCTAAAAGACCGCCATATTCTCTAGCAAATGGTACACCTTGCGCAACACATTGATCAATAATATTTCCCGAAACCTCTGCCAAACGATGAACGTTTGCTTCTCTAGCACGATAATCTCCACCTTTTATGGTGTCATAAAACAAACGGTATACACTATCACCATCATTTTGGTAATTTTTAGCTGCATTTATTCCTCCTTGAGCGGCAATTGAATGGGCTCTCCGTGGTGAATCTTGAAAACAAAACGCTTTAACATTATAACCCATCTCGCCCAATGACGCTGCTGCAGAAGCACCAGCTAAACCAGTTCCAACAACGATAACATCGATCTTAGGGCGATTATTTGGCGCCACTAAATTCATGTGGTTTTTATGGTTGGTCCACTTTTCCGCTATGGGACCTGTGGGAATTTTTGAGTCTAAAACTGACATATCCTGCGTTTTTAACTTGTTATTTTAAATAAATAATAATTGGAATGATGGCAAAAAGTAAAGGAACTAATATTGCAAATCCCTTACCTATTAAACCAATTGCTGCATTGTATTTTTTATGATTCAAACCTAAAGATTGAAAAGCCGAAGCGAATCCATGCCACAAGTGAAAGGATAAAACAAACATGGACAATACATAAAATAAAACTGCAAACAATGCGCTGTCATTGTCTTTACTGAAAAACTTCATTACTACAGTATGTAAATCTTTATATCCTTCACCAATTTTTATATTCATTTTGGACATGTACAAATCAGTCCCGTTCTTCACCATAAAGTTATCGTCTTTTGGAATTAACTGTAAGTTGTGGGTATAATAAAATTCCTGGCTTTGAACTTGTCCGTTTTGATCTGGAACACTAACAATGAAGCTATGCATCGGAACTTCTTCTGAAATTTTCATCTTGTACCAAAAATTAGCCATGTGTGTCGCTATGAAAACCAATACTAAAGTCCCGAGAACTGCCATGTAGCGCGCTGGCGTAGAGGAGTTTTTAGAAGGGTTATTGCGCGCATAGGGAATCGGACGTGCTTTCTTGTTTTGAATCGTTAATAATATTCCATCAATTGCATGAAATAAAATTGAAATATAGGTCACCCAAGAAAGGATTTTAATTGCCGGATTGTGGGACATAAAATAGGCATATTCGTTAAAGGCTCTTCTACCCTCTTCTCCAGTTTTTAAAATCAATTGTAAATTTCCTAATAGGTGCCCGACTAAAAATGTACAAAGGAATAAACCCGTTAAGGCCATCCAATACTTTTTAGAAATTGATGATTTAAGCAGTGCTGAATTACTCATAATTATTGTGGTTTATTGAGTGCAAATTTACATCTTTGAACAATCTAAAACACTAAAATGTTCTTATTTAGAATTAGTTTAAATAACGAAGGTGTGATTTCTCTTTCCCGACTTCTAATGAAACCATTTTACCAAATACCAAGGCACGATTATCTGCAATGTGACCCGCTGGAAAATCAAAGAGTAAAGGGATTTTAGAATACTCAAATTGGTCTTGTATTATTTCTGTAATAGAAGGCCCAAAAGGAGGGTCGGTATCTTCTAGGTCACTCATACCCCCTACAATTAGTCCTTTTATTTTGTTTAGCGCACCTGATTTTTTTAAGGCGAAAATCATTCTGTCTATTTGATACAAATGTTCCCCCACATCTTCAATGAATAATATAGCATCTTCAAAGTTATATTGATCATCCGTTCCGAGCATGCTGTGAACAATACTTAAGTTTCCTCCTATCAACATTCCCGTTGCTATCCCTTCTTTATTACGGCTATTAGCATCAATATTAAAATCGGCGGGGGACTTGCTTAAATTATGGAATAAGGTGTCTATTGCTTCAGGGGCATTGGTTTCAAAATTCAAAGGCATTGTTCCATGAATACATTGCACACCCAATTTTATCAAACGGTGATGAAAAACGGTAATATCACTAAATCCAACTAACCATTTTGGCTCTAATAACATATTAGCCCAATTGACTTGATCTACAATTCGTACACAACCATATCCGCCTCTTGCACATATAATTGCCCGCACTTCGGGATGATCAATACCAAACTGTAAATCGCTTAATCGTTCTGAATCTGTACCGGATAAATAATTATTTTTTCCTAAACAATTTTCACTTAGTAAAACCCGAAAGCCAAATTTCTCTAACAATTCTTTCGCATAAAAAACTGAAAATTCATCTGCAAACTTTGCTGGCGCAGTAATATAAATTAAATCGCCTTCAACTAAAAGTGGTGGATTTATCATTTCTTTTCTATAAGTAAAGCAGCGATATCAAGGTCAATGCCACTCGTAATTTTAATGTTTTCTTCGTTGCTGTCTACTATTAATACACTTCCTCCATTTGCTTCAAAAACACTAGCGTCATCTGTAAACAAATTTGAAAAGGAAGTTTCATAGGCGGATTTAAGCGCTGCGCTATTAAAACATTGCGGTGTATGCACCACTCTTAAGTCACTTCTATCAATAGCAGCGGAACCATTAAGAATCATTTTTCTAATGGAATCCTTTACCGGTAAACAAGGAACTACCGCATCTGAATTGGCCAGGGCATTAAAACATCTAGAAATAGTGTCATGACTAACAAAAGGTCGCACCCCATCGTGAACACCTACCTCTTCTCCCTTCACATGCAATAAAGCATTTTGTATGGAAGCGAAGCGCGTATCTCCTCCAGCGACAAGCTCATGAGGTAGTTCACATTTATATTCTGCAAGTAATGATTTCCAATAATCCATCCAATCAATGGGCAGTGTAATAATAATTTGCATTTCATTATCAAACGAATAAAACACAGACAATGTGTGCATTAATATAGGCTGGCCTTTAAGTAATAAGAATTGTTTTGGCAAAGAAGCCCCTATCCTAGTTCCCTTTCCACCTGCTGTAATAATTACTGTGCGTTTTACCATGCTCAAAAATAAGGATTTGTCTTAATTGAACAAGTTGATTCGTCTTGAATTTACAAATGAGCAATCTATAGCAGTTGTTTTTTTACATTTGTATAAAATTAAAGAAATGTCATCACGTAAAGGAAATTTATTTATATACAATAGTTTAAGTGGTAAAAAGGAGGCTTTTGCCCCTATCAACAGTAATTTTGTAGGTATGTATGTTTGCGGACCAACGGTTTACAATGCTGTTCATCTGGGAAATTGTCGCACTTTTATTTCCTTTGATTTAGTGAATCGATACTTAAAACACTTAGGATATAAAGTACGCTATGTAAGAAACATTACAGATGTTGGACATTTAGAAAGTGATGGAGATGAAGGCGAGGATAAAATTGGAAAAAAAGCAAGATTAGATGAGGTTGAGCCAATGGAAATAGTTCAACAATATACGGTTGATTTTCATAGTGTGATGCAATTATTTAATGCTTTACCTCCTAATATTGAGCCTACAGCGACGGGACACATTATAGAGCAAATAGAATTTATTGAAGGAATTATTGCTTCTGGATTTGCCTATGAATCGAATGGTTCGGTATATTTTGATGTTGAAAAATACAATCAATCTTATCCTTATGGCGAACTATCAGGAAGGAAAATAGAAGATTTAATTGCCAATACACGAGCACTTGACGGACAAGAAGAAAAACGTGCGCCGCTTGATTTCGCGCTTTGGAAAAAAGCTGGTGCCTCTCACATCATGAAATGGTCGTCGCCTTGGGGGGTTGGATTCCCGGGTTGGCACTTAGAATGTTCCGCCATGAGTACTAAATATTTAGGAGAAACTTTTGATATACATGGCGGTGGAATGGATTTAAAATTTCCACATCATGAATGTGAAATTGCACAAGGCTGTTCGGTAACAGGAAAGGCGCCCGTCAACTACTGGATGCATGGTAATATGCTGACCTTGAACGGTAAAAAAATGAGTAAATCAACAGGGAATAGCTTACTTCCAAGTGAATTGTTTAGCGGAAACACCCCTCTTTTGTCAAAGGGTTTTGATCCAACTGTCGTTAGATTTTTCATGATGCAAGCGCATTACCGAAGCACTCTTGATTTTACTTCTGAAGCGTTATCGGCGGCAGAGAAGGGGTTTTTAAGACTTTTTGAAGCAGAAAAATTAATCGGTGAGCTTGTACCTAACAATAATTCATCCGTAAACGTGACTGAAATTATCGATAAATACTACGCAGCAATGGACGACGATTTTAACGCTCCTGTTTTGGTTGCTCATTTATTTGATACGGTAAAAATTATACACAATATCAAAGAGGGTATAGTTACTATTACGCAAGATGATTTATCAAAATTACACTCCGCTTTTACTGCTTTTATATATGATGTTCTAGGATTGAACCATATCACAAGCGCAGCAAGTGACGACAGATTAATGGGGGTGATGGATTTGGTGCTTGAGTTACGAAAAACCGCCCGTGAAGGTCAAGATTGGGGGACATCAGATAAGATTAGAGATGGTCTCGCTAAGGCTGGCGTTCAAGTAAAAGATGGTAAGGAAGGTTCCACATGGAAATAAATATTTAAATGGCATTAATTAAATCGTGTAGGGGTTTCGACCCAAAATTTGGGGAGGATTGCTACTTAGCTGAAAACGCTACTGTAATTGGAGATGTCATTTTAGGAGACCAATGTTCGATTTGGTTCAATACAGTCGTTCGTGGAGACGTAAATAGTATTCGTATAGGAAACAAAGTAAACATACAAGATGGCGCTGTATTACATTGCACGTATGAGAAAACCAAAGTTATTATTGGAGATAATGTGTCTATTGGACACAACGCATTGGTTCATGGTTGCACTATAGAAAGCAATGTGTTAATTGGAATGGGTTCTATTGTTATGGACAATTGTCATGTTAGTAGTAATTGTATTATAGCTGCTGGAGCCGTTCTTTTGGAGGGTACAAAGACAGAATCCTGGAGTATTTATGCAGGAGTTCCAGCTAAAAAAGTAAAAACACTTTCTCCAGAATTATTCAAAGGAGAAGTAGAAAGAATTGCTAATAATTATATTCTCTACGCTAGTTGGTTTAAATAAGCCTTGAACTGTGAGAATTTTTCGCTTAATTTGTTTTAAATACAATTTTATGAAAACAATTTTTTATCTAACATTATTTATTTTGGGGCTTAGCCTCGGCGCTTGTCAAAAATATGAAAATGGCGGAAGAGCATCCGGCGCCATTAGAAACATTGTCGGCACATGGAAATTAAACAATTATTATATAAGCGGTATCTCCTTAACGAATAATCTACAAACAACAGATTACAAAGAAACTTTCGAAGAAAATGGATCTTATTCAAGGCAATATGTTGATAGTTTGAATCAAGTAGTAACTGAGTCGGGTGGCTGGGATTTAGACGGAGAAAAAACAAGGCTTAGTGTTAATGGAGTTGGTTCAATTGCTCTTACGCCAGGTTGGACGACACAAGGTGTAAACACCTTTAAAATTACTCTTTTAACACGTAAAGAAATGTGGTATACCTATACTGATGCTGCAGGAACACACGAATTTCATTTTAATAAATTATAGTTCTGAATCATGAAATACGAAAGAATAAAAGCATCATTATTCATAGACAATAGAAAAAAATTTATCACTAAAATGGTTAAAAACAGTCTTGCTGTCTTTAATTCAAATGATATTTTTCCTATTAGCGCTGACAGTACCATGCCATTCCAACAACATAGGGATATTTTTGCCTTGAGTGGGGTAGATCAAGAAGAATCTATTTTGGTGCTATTTCCTGACACAACTAACGCTGCACACAAAGAGGTTCTTTTTTTAAAAGAAACAAGCGATTTGATTGCAATATGGGAGGGAGAAAAACTAACAAAACAAACTGCATTTGAGGTTTCTGGTATTAAAACCGTTTATTGGCTAGCTCAATTTCCTGTTATTTTTAAACAAATGATGGCCGAGGCCGAGAACATCTACCTCAATACCAATGAGCATTTGCGCGCTTCTACTGAAGTAGAAACAAGAGAGGATCGCTTTATTAAAAAAGTGAAGCAAGATTTTCCTGGGCATTCTGTAAAAAAATCAGCTCCAATAATGCATGAGATTCGTTCTATTAAAAGCTCTATTGAATTAGATTTAATGCAGCGGGCCTGTAAAATTACAGAATCCGGGGTAAGACGGATTTTAGATTTTGTGAAGCCTGGAGTATGGGAATACGAAATTGAAGCGGAACTTATACATGAATTTATTAGAAACAGATCACAGGGTTTTGCCTACACACCTATCATCGCCTCCGGGAAAAACGCTTGTGTTTTACATTATATTGAAAACAACCAACAGTGCCAAGAAGGAGATGTTATTTTATTAGATGTGGGAGCGGAATATGCAAATTATGCCTCAGACCTTACCCGGTGTATTCCTGTTTCGGGCGTGTTTACCAAGCGCCAAAAAGAAGTATATAATGCAGTTTTACATGTTAAAAAGGAAGCTGAAAAATTATTAGTTCCAGGGACTATGATGGTGGATTACCACAAGCAGGTTGGACTTATCATGGAAGAACAGTTAGTGAAATTAAAATTAATTAGTTTAGACGACATTAAAAATCAGAGCGCTGATTGGCCTGCATATAAAAAATATTTTATGCATGGGACTTCTCACTTCCTTGGATTAGATACACATGATGTAGGCTTGTGGAACTTGCCTATAAAAGCTGGAATGGTCTTCACTTGTGAGCCGGGAATTTATATTCCAGAAGAAGGATTAGGTATTCGTCTCGAAGATGACTTGGTGGTTCAAGAAAAGGGCGCGCCTTTTAATCTTATGGGTGACATCCCTATCGAAGCTGAAGCCATCGAAGAATTGATGCACTAAAAATCTCAATTGTTACATTATAGCATTAAAGGAACTGGATTTCCTATCATATTTCTCCACGGATATTTGGAGTCTTCGTCTATGTGGAAACATTTAGCATTGGAAACACTTTCTGTTCAATCTATTTTAATTGATCTGCCTGGTCATGGTAAATCAATAGGGATTAGCGATACCAGTCCATCAATCGAAGCAATGGCCATTAAAGTAAAAGAAGTAATTGATCACTTGAAATTGGAATTATATCATGTAATTGGTCATTCAATGGGGGGATATGTAGCGCTTGAACTAAAGGCTTTTGATTTGGGTTGTCAAAAAATTACCCTATTAAATTCTAATTATTGGACCGATAGTTTAGAGCGTAAAAAAGATCGTTTAAGGGTGGCTGAAATTGTATTTAAAGCGAAAGATTTTTTTCTGTCTGAAGCCATCCCAAGACTTTTTTCTGATACGAAGAAATATAAAAAAGAAATGCTTCTTTTAATAAATGAAGCTTCAAAAATATTACCCAAAGATATGGCATATTGCTCTATTGCAATGGGCAACCGGAAAGACTTCACATCATTTGTTATAGAGAACAAGGCCGATATTTATATTATTCATGGAGCCTTAGATCATCTAGTAAACATCTCTGATTTTGAGCCTGTTTTTTTATCTGACGACACCCATTTTTATCTTTTCCCAAAGTCAGGGCATATGTGTCATGTAGAATGTGAAAACACTACATTTTTAACAACTTTAATGTCTCCTCATGTCCAACAGACATGATCTTTAAAAAATAAACTCCTGCAGGAAAGGGGAAATCTATTGTTTTTTCTATTTGATTTTCAAGCTCTATTTGTTCAATTATTCTACCATTAATGTCTGTTAGATAAATAGTTCCCGTAAAATTAAAGTTGCTCATAAAAGTAAGTTGGTTGCCAATAGGATTTGGAGCAACCGTAAATGCGCTACTACCCATCTCTTCCAAACCAATAAAATCAATGGTTATGCAATTCGATGTGTCCGAACATCCGTTAGGATTAGTACTAATTACGGCATAAGTACCATTTTGAGAGACGGTATACGATCCTAAATTTGCACCAGATATGTTAGTGTTGTTTGAGCAATTAATCCATTGATAAATTAATCCCGATTGGGCAGAACTCAATACCAAGCCATTAGAGGTAATTGTATTGTTAAGATTCTCTACCGTTAGATTTAAAGTAACAATACTATCACAGCCTTGACTGTTTGTACCAACATAAGTATATGCGCCTGCGGCAGCATAATATAAGCCTCCCAACAAAACACTATCGCCAAAACAAATATTTTGATTTAATGTAAGTACATCGCTTTGACATGTGATATTTATAAACTCAGTGTAAATATTATTTGCATGGGTAATACTCGTGTAGCCAGTAGAAGCTGGAGATGTTTGTGCCGGGTTTGCTGATGCAGTTTGAAAAGTTGCTGAAGTAGTAAAGGTCCAATCGCTTACGCCTGTTGGAATGGTAATATCAGTAACTTGAATAATTGTATTCGTACAAGAAGCATAAGACGCCTGTATTTCTGGCTGTAAAAGCAAATTGAAATTAATTATCGAACTTGTTAATGCAGCTCCAGAAGCAACATAAACATTAGCACTAATCCCATCCATTCCATTTCCTCCTTTTCCACCAACGCCTCCAGCGCCTCCATTACCACCAGCTCCACCCTCACCAATTTGAGTATTACATGTTGTCTGTTGTGAGCCGCCAAAACCACCAGCGCCACCCAGACCGCCAGAAGCTCCAGTTCCACCCAATCCTAAATTTCCGTTCACTATATTACAATCTATTACTTGGCCATTATTTCCATTTTGATTTAAATAAAACCCAAAGGCACTTCCTCCTCCGTATCCACCTTGACCGCCTTGGCCGCCTTGGCCACCACCACCACCGCCTGATCCACCATTTCCAGGGCCATTATCACATAGCGAACAAACTTGTCTTCCGCCTCCGCCTCCGGCACCTCCTCCGGCGCCTCCACAAGCATCAGTACCGGCAACACCTTGTGATCCAGGCGTCCAAAAGACTCCTAAATCAAAACCTAAATTTCCATCGGCTCCGTTAATTCCATTGGTGCCATTAGCACCTGAGGTGCCAGGCGTTCCATCACCTCCAGGGTCTCCATCTAATCCTCTTGCTCCACCTTGAGCGCCGACCGAACAGGAGGATGCGCCGCCGGTTCCGCTTAAACCTGCATTATTGGTAGAACATTCATCACCACCTGCGCCACCACCGGCACCGCCACCACCATTTCTTCCAGATCCAGCAGAACCGCCAACTCCATTATTTTGTTGACCAACAGTACCAGGTCCTCCAGCACCACCTGTAGTGCCACCACCGCCCGCTCCGCCTGCTCCGCCTGCTCCCCCAGCTTGACCGCTACTAAAAGTACATGTTCCACCATCACAAGAGCCAGCAGAACCAATTGCTCCATTTGATCCCGCTAAACCCGTAAGCCCTGGTGTTCCTGATAAACCATTTGATGCAGAACCAATAATAAACGAACATCTAACAAACTTATAATTAGAACAGCTGTATAAATAAACACCGTAAACAGATGTTCCATATGGGGATGTAATACTTGCTTGAGGGGCATTACTTACTTGAATTGTTATGTCTTGAAAACGAAAATCGTTTTTACCTAATATCTCAAATACACTTAGTCTTGGTGCAATCATTGGCCCCTGCACATTTAAAGCGGAACGATAAATTGTAGTTGCGCCGGCTAAACTAGTTTTGGTCCATGCTTGCGCTGCAATGAAACCCCCTTCTACCATTATATTATTCCCATTAAGGCTTAGTGAATTATCAACATTATAAGTTCCTGTTGCTAATCGAATATAGCCATTATCTGGAGTGGTCAAAAAAGCAGTGTTGATATCCACTGGATCTTGTTGAGTACCCGCTGCTGTTGGAGTTCCTGTAGTGCTAACAAACACAAATTGGCATTGTCCATAAAGCGCAGAAGCGCTTAAAAAGAGGAAGAAAAATAAGTTGAAAATTGTTTTCATAGTGCGTATATTTAGTTAAATATACACCTTTTTATAAGTTTTCCCTATCCTTTAATAATTGAAATCCATTCCTCAACGGTTTTTGCGTTATCAATTAAAAAAGATCCCGAAGCTGTTCTTCTTAAGGCAATTAGCGTAGCTGCCGAATTTAATTTTTTCCCAAAGTCTGAGGCCAATGATCTAATATAAGTTCCCTTAGAACAAACAATCTTAAAATTGATTTCGGGGAAATTAGTTGTATCAACACTAAATTCTTTAATGTTCACTCGATTGGGCGGGAGCACTAAAGTTTTCCCTTCTCTTGCATAATCATAGGCTCTTTTACCATCAACCTGCTTAGCAGAGAAAATGGGGGGAACTTGATCTTGTTCGCCAAGAAAAGACTGAACAATTACATCTATTTGCGATAAATCTATTTTACTAATCTCAAAAACGGCATCAAACTCTGTTTCTAAATCATAAGAGGGAGTGGACTTGCCTAATAAAAATGTTCCAGAATAGGCTTTGTCCTGGCCTATCATAGAATCTATTAACTTGGTATTCTTTCCTATACAAATAACGAGAAGACCTGAAGCAAGCGGGTCCAAAGTTCCTGCGTGACCAACTTTTATATTTTTAACCTTTAGTTTCTGCTTGAGATTCCATCTTATTTTATTCACTACATCAAAGGAAGTCCATCCCAATGGTTTATCCACAAGGATAGTTTTACCGTTAATGAAATCTATCATGTAATGGAAAAATATGCAACAAGCACTAGGCCTATAATTATGCGGTACCAGCCCCAAATTTTAAAGCCATATTTGCTAATGATTCCCATGAAAAACTTTATAGAAATAATTGCGACAATAAATGCGACAATATTACCTAGAAAAAAAAGCATGGTGTTATTGCTACTAGAAAATATCATTTTTATTCCCGATTGTTCAACTCCATGATAATTCCAGTCCTTCAAAAACAAGGAATAAGTGGTGACTGCCAACATGGTTGGAACAGCCAAGAAAAAACTAAATTCTGCTGCAGTTTTTCTGTTTAATCCTTGCTGCATTCCTCCAATAATAGAGGCTGCTGCTCGACTTGTTCCTGGCATCATTGCAAGACATTGCCAAATCCCAATTTTAATTGCGGGCAAAATACCAATATTTTCCTCTTGATTAATGTGGGGGTTTTTAAATAATCTATCGATAAATAACAAAACAACACCTCCTATGACTAAGGTAATGGCAATAGGAATAGGCTTCTCCAAAACAGCTTCAATTTTATCATCGAATAATTTTCCCAATACAAGAGCGGGTATGACTGCTAAAAATAATTTAAAATAGAACTGTTTAGATTTGAAGTCGAAAAATTTACGCCAATAAAGAAATACAACCGCTAAAATAGCTCCTAATTGAATTGATACTTGAAACATTTTTACAAATTCATCTTGACTAATGCCAAAAATTGAACTTAAAAAAATCATGTGTGCTGTACTCGAAATAGGCAAAAACTCTGTTACCCCTTCTGTTAACGCTAAAAGGATTGCTTCTAAAGTTGTCATGGAGATTTACTGCTGCTTTTTCGTGGAGTCTATTGAATCCTTATCGCTGGATTCGCTTGGCTTTCCTTTTTTCATAATTGAAAATATTATGACTATGTAGCCAACAACTATTAATAAGGGCGCTAGAGTAATTCGTGTATTACTAAAAAGTTCCGCTCCATTAAATTTATTTGGATCAGACGTCCCGCCACCAATCATTAAGATAAAACCAATAATGTTGATTGCTAAACCTATTAATAGAAGCTTGTAGTTTTCGCGGTGGAAACCAAATTGTTTAAGGGGCTTACTCATGTTGTTTAATATAAATCGTCCAATTTCATACGAAGATACTTGTTTAATGCAAACCAAGTGGAGACAAGGGTAATAAAAATTCCTAATAATAACAGTGATCCAATTAACAACAACAACATTTCTATTGTAAAACTGATTTCAAAGGTTTCTATAACATTGTTAAGAGCGAAGAACACACTCATTAAAAAACCAAGTGCTAATATCGCTGATAATACACCTTGAATAATAGCCTGTTTTAAGAATGGTTTTCTAATGTGTTTACTAGTGGCTCCAACCAATTGCATCGTTTTTATTGTGAATCTTTTGGCGTAAAGCGACATTCTTATAGTATTATTTATCATCGCCACAGCAATAATTATTAACAAGGCGGCAACAGATAAAAACAAAATTACAAACTGTTTAAATCCTAAATTAACCCTGTTTACACTCGCCTCATCATAATTTACCTCATCAATTTCGTTCCTATAAAACTTTAATAATTTGGCTTTAATATATTTCATTCCTTCTTTATTGGCGTAATTTGCCTTTGGTGAAAAACACAAAGAAGGTGGAAGCGGGTTTTCTCCTTCTAATAATTGTTTGATTTCAGCACTGCCCTCGCCTCCAAATTCTTGAACTGCTCTTTCAGAGGAAACGAACCAAATATTATTAAACTCTTTCCACGATTTTAATGACTGCTCGACTTGTTTTATGTCAGCATCATTTAAAGTAGACTTAAAAAAAATATCGCCTTGTAAGTTCTCTTTAGCTTGTGTTTGAATATTATTAAGTCCAAAAACCCCGCTTAAAACGAGTCCAATCATGAATAATACTAATGAAATTCCGATAATCGTTGAGACATAACTTGTCCGAATTCCCTTTTTATTAAATTGCTCTGCTGTATTTGACATAAGACGAAATTATATAAAAAGTACTAAGTTATAATGAGATATTGCGATGAGTATTCAACTATTAATTGTGTATTGCGCATTAACAACGCTTAATCTTATACTTTCGGTGACTGCCAATCACCATTTTCTTTAATTAATTCAATTAATGCTTCCACCGCCTCAGATTCTGGGACGTTCTTTCTTACCACTGTTTTTTCTTTATACAAATGGATTTTTCCGGGGCCTGTACCAACATAACCATAATCAGCATCCGCCATTTCGCCTGGACCATTAACAATGCATCCCATTATTCCAATTTTTAACCCTTTTAAATGCGAAGTGCGCGCTCTGATTTTTGCAGTTGTTTCTTGCAAATCAAAAAGCGTTCGTCCACAGGAAGGACAAGAAATATATTCCGTCTTTGAAATTCTAGTTCTTGTAGCTTGTAAAATTCCAAAAGCGGTTGAGTTAATTAGTTTTTGAGGCTGCCTTGCGTTAATCCAAATACCATCACCAAAGCCATCAATCAACATGGAACCCGCATCACTTGAAACTTCTAATTGAAAATTTTCTTGGTCAATATCATCAGAATCAAAACTTAAAATTACTGGGTTTAATAGCTTTTTTTTCGCTAAATTCAAATATAAACTGCGGAATATTTGTGTTTTGTTTGAGAATTTTGTTTTCGCCACGAGAATTAACTTGGGGAAATCCACTATGTTTTCTGGTAAATTTTCTGTTGCTTCAACACTTAAAAACGCCTGCTGATTTTTGTCAATTTTAAATAAATCACCCTGCGCAATAAGGGGATAATACCCTTTTTTATTTTCATGGTTTGTGGACCAATTTAGCCACGAACAGATAACGCCTAGTGTTCCAGGCACCTCAAAATCGATACGATTATCTCCAATATAAACATAATCTGCCGCCTGATCTTGTAGGTTCCATTTATCCAAATTGTGAGAATAATTATATCCGAACGCGAAGAAGCTGGCTGGGGTAATAACATCTTTTTTTGAGAAATCAGCAATGACAACAGGGACATTTTTTCCACCAATATTATGTGCTAAAGTAGATTCTCTTCTTTCATATTCATAAGGATTATAAGGCAATTCTCCCTCAAATTTAGGCAGCTTGAAAAGATCCTGATTCTTATATTTCGCTGCTATTTTTTGTGCAACAGGAATCTCAAACTCAGGTTCTTCCGTTAAAGAAACACGAATAGTGTCACCTATACCATCTTCCAACAAGGCACCAATACCAACAGCCGACTTAATTCTCCCATCTTCACCGTCTCCAGCCTCTGTTACACCTAAATGTAGGGGATAAATTTTATTGCTTTCGAGCATTTTGGACACTAATAATCTATATGCCTGAACCATTACAATGGTATTGCTTGCTTTCATTGATACGACAATTTGATCAAATGAATGCTTTTCACAAATAGCGATAAACTCCATTGCTGATGCCACCATTCCTTCTGGGGTGTCGCCATATCTGCTTAAAATACGATCAGAAAGAGAGCCGTGATTTGTTCCTATTCTCATGGCTGTACCATGTTTTTTACAAAGCAAGACTAATGGGGTGAACTTTTCTTCAATACGAACCAATTCCGCTTGATAAGATTCCTCGGTATAATCTATTTCCTCAAATTTCTTTTTGTCGGCATAATTTCCTGGATTCACCCTAACTTTCTCAACTAAAAGCGCCGCTATTTCAGCTGCATTTGGAGTGAAGTGAATGTCTGCAACAAGCGGAGTGGATAGGCCTAACTTTCTTAATTCCTTTTTAATTAATCCAAGATTTTCAGCTTCTTTTTTACTTGGTGCTGTCAACCGAACAATTTCACATCCAGCGGCGATCATTCTTACAGACTGCTCAACAGATCGATCCGTATCCATTGTGTCTGTAGTAGTCATCGATTGAATTCTAATGGGCGACAATCCTCCAATATTAACAGATCCAACAGAAACTTCAATAGTACTTAATCGCTGTCTATTTAATATGTCTAGACAATAAGTCAAATTTTTCTTCGATGACATTAAATTCAGTATTGAAATATTCTAACAAAAGTAAGAATATGTTTGTTCGGTGTTAAAATTAAAAATAAGGTGGCAGAAAACAAGAAAAGAAAGCGGTAATCTATTTGATTAAGCAACCGTAACCACAAAAGTGCTTCCCGCCCCTTCTTTGGAATCACAGATAATTTGTCCTCCATGATTTTCTACAATTTGTTTTACAATAGAAAGTCCTATACCACTACCGCTAGATTTTGTGGTAAAATAAGGAGTGAAAACCTTACTTAATTTATCAGCACTCATTCCACAGCCCGTATCCGTAATTTCTAAAGTAAATCCTTTCTTGATGTCCTTAATTCGAATTGTAACTTTAGCATTTTCTAATCCTGCACAAGCCTGAGTAGCATTTTTTAATAAATTATTTAAAACCTGAATCCACTGTTCTTTATCAATTAAAACCAGGTGTGTTTTTAATTCAGTTTTAATAATAAATTCTATTTTTTCTGTTAATTCAAGAACTGAAACACAGCTACGGGTCAATAAAATAATGTCAACGTTTTGTTTTACGGGTTGGGGAACTTGAGCGAAATTTGAAAAATCATTCGTGATTTTCGTTAAAGCATCAATCTGTTCAATGATTGATTGTACAACGGACTGTAATTTTTCTTGAGAAGCCGGATTGCTTGGATCATATAATCTGAGTAAATGTTGAACACTCAGTTTTATGGGTGTCAAAGGATTTTTAATCTCATGGGCCACTTGTTTTGCGACATCCCTCCAGGCAGACTCCCTTTCATTTGCTTTTAGTTGTTTTATTGCTAATTCTAATTCATCTAGTTTACCGTTATAAGCACTTACAATTTCCCCTATTTCATCCCTATTCGTGTATTGAATGTGCTGGTTTCTATTGGAGAATTGTATCTGTTTTACTTTTAATTGTAGTTGTTTTAGGGGTTGTACCAGCCTATTTGAAATTAATAATGAAATTATAATTGCAACACACAACAACAACAGAAAAACATTCATAATAGCAACGATAAACTGCTGAATTTGCATTTCTAGCTCTCTTTGCTTATTAAAGTTTTGTATGTTTAAATAACCAAATGCAAGGCCTTGATTATTCCTCAAAGGAAGATAGGTCGAGTTAAACGATAAGGTTCCTATGTTCTCTTTTTGTGAAAAGAGGCTTTCTTTTCCCTTTTTAATTTTTAACAATGCTGCGGTATTTATTTGTTTGCTCAGTAGGCCTAAACTAAACATCTTGGGCTTTGATGTGGCTAAAAGGAATCCTTTCGAGTCATAAATATTAATGTCTGTTTCAAACATTTTAGAAAGCTTTAAGCATAAACTTTCTAAAAACAATGTGTTCTCTGGAGCGGAAAAATCTTTTAAGGAGTTGGTTTTGCTTGCCAACTCATCTTCCATTGCATGCGCCTTTTCAATAATAGTTCGATCTGTAAAAGAATTGTATTGCGTGCTTACAAATAAAACTGAGATTACACCGAAAAACAATAGTGAAAGGGCCACGAGAGTAACGGCCGCTACCTGAATTTTAAAAGCAAGTGACCATTCTAAGCGTTGTTTTCTAAAGAAAATCAATGCGATTTGACTTAATAATAACAAGGCCCCCCAGAAACAAAAAATATAAGAGAAAGAGGTGAGTAAATCATAGTTTGTTTTTGTTTTAGTAGATAAAACAACAGCGCTCCCCTTCCTAATATTTCTAATAAAATGTGTATAACCGTTTTTGTTTATTTGAACGAAATCAAGGGTTTTATTATTTGTGAGTTGAGTAAGATGGGTTGGAAAATTGAAGGGGCCGCTTTGTTTTGTAAGAACATTATTAATATACTTTGCTGTAGCATATTGCTCAATTGCGGTGAAGACTTTCGCTTCATTTGATAACAATAATCGAGGAAAGCCAATCTCCTTAGGAATTTTCTTTGACTTTAAGGTAAAATATAGGGTGCCAAGGTATTTGTTTTCTATATACATTTCATTCACTATAATGTAGCTTATCCCTAAAACCCCATCTCTAATAAAAAACACTGAGCTATCAATCTCGGACTTTTCGCTTTTATTAATAATTAAATCTTCTAGCTCTTTTTTGCTTAGTTCATTATTAGATATTATGTCACCTGAAAGTGGCTTTATGAGGACATTTATATCATAACCATCCCAAATACCCTTTAAATATTTATTTTCTAAATAAGAATTTAATCCGGATACAATTACCTCTGGATTAATTTTAGAAAAAATCGAAGTAAGAAAAGTATCCGCTTTTATTTGTGAAGATTGACCGTTATAATCTAATTCTAATTCGTAATCTCTATCGATGGTAAGTTGGCTAGAATACACCTCTTTTTTTTCTGCTTCTTTATTACTATTACTTTCACTGTTTACGAACACAAAAACGAAAGAGAAAAAGGCTAAAATTAATAATAAGAACAGGGCGTTTTGATGTCTGTTTTCTTTGGTTTTTCCTACTGCCTCAAAGATGATTAATGCTGTTGGTGCCAGTAAAACAAAAGGACTGATTGGATAAAAAATTAAGAAAGAAAAAGAAGTCAGCAACCAAAACAAAAGGAGTGCTGCATAAAAGAACTTTGGATTTGGTCTTTTTAATAGTTGAAGAAAGCAACGATAAAAAGTATAATTGAGCGACGCGAAAAGCAGTAATACAGAGTATGAATAACTGTTTAATAAAAAAGGGTCTGTTAAAGTTAGGGGTATCGTAGCATTGGAAACCAGAACCTCTAATAATATGCTATTGAAAGACCAAAATAAAAACAAGCTTAAAAAGAGAAGAACAGCTTTATAGATTTGAAAAGTAGCGTTACCATACCTTAACTTTAGTATAAAGAAAATTATAAAAATCAGTGTTATTCCATTCAGGAAAACAGATAATAAGTTAGGAAATAAAAAATTCCAAGCAAATAAACTAGCTGAATTAAAATCAAGGTCGTTCCAAGTATCAGGAAAGGGAAAATAGATAAAAAACACCCTTAATACTAGAAGGGATACTATACCAATAAAGATTTTTTTGTTTGTTGGGGAAAAAAGAAAATAAAGACCACAAGAAAAGAATAAAAAAGAAAAAACTATTAAAATGAATATTTGTGGGGCTCTTGACTGAACCGTTATTATGTGTTGGCATTCCAGAATTGAAAACAAGTATTTGCCTTTTTGATCATAGACCTTTTCCCCTTTAGATTCATTTAAAGAAATATTGGCCATTCCTTCATAAATCTTAAGATTAAAAGCGTTGACTAAGTATTCATTTTCAAATTGATATTGGGTTTTGATTAAAAAAGATGCGACATATTCTGTTTTTTCTTTCTTTAGTTTTATAATATAATACCATCCATTAGACAAATGATTAACCCCTGGTTTTATTTGCTCAAGGGGAATTTCCTTATGGATTGGGAATTTATTGTTGTTCCAATGTTCTAAGTTCCCATTTTTATAATATTGTAAAAAAAACTCTTTGTTATCAGTTGTATTTGGAGACTTGCTAAACTGATTTAGGACTACCTTTAATGCGGTAATTTGCTTTTGTAGATTGTCTTGAATTCGCTGCCGATCAGACTTTAAGTAACCAGTATTGTTTGGGTTTGAGGCAAGAAAAAAAGCTGTGAAAAACAAAGTGAAGGAAGTGAAAAACAATAACCACTGCCACTTAATCACTATGTTTTTTCCTTTGTTCATAGCTTCATTTTTTCCTTTAATGCACTTAACATTATATCAAAATCTTCTTCTGAGCGATGGTCGTTTCGAAAAATAAAGTCTGCGCTTTCTTTATAAGGTAATATGTAATTTTCGTAACAAGGTATTACATGATTGTCCCATTGATAAATTATATCTTCTCTAGAGTAGCCTCTTGTTTCTTGATCTCTATATATCCTCCTGTCTAGTTGTGTTTCGTGATCTACATCAACATAAACTGAAAAATCTAGTCTTTCTTTTACTCCCTCATAATGGAAAAGAAAAAGGCCTTCTACAATTAATAACTCACTAGGCTGAATGGTGAGTAAAACATTTTTATCTGGCGGCGCATTAAAAAAATATTCTTTCACCTCTATAACATTCCCCGCAGCCAAGGCGTGAAAGTCTTGTGTTAACTGTTTTTCATTTAACGCTGTAGGTAGATCGAAATTTACAATGTTGTTTTGGTCTCGATGCTGTTCTTCAATTGAGTGATAATAATTATCCATAGAAAACACAGCGGGCGTCGTAGATTTAAACGCTTCGGAAATTCTTCTCAGTAAGGTGGTTTTTCCAGAGCCACTTCCTCCACAAATTCCTATTGTAAAACTGCGTGTTTTTTTAATTGACATAAGCACACAAATATAGTCAATAGGTATATATTCTAGGAGATTTTTAAGATTAGTTTTTACTTTAATTTTTTGTACTTTTATCTTTCATTTAATCATTTATCTAATGAAAAAGGCGCTACTGTTTTTCCCACTTCTATTGCTTATATTTAATTCCACTCTTATTTGCTCACAGGTTAAACTAAAAACTCACTTGCCGTTAGAAAATAAAGTTTTTTCAAATGCCACGAGTTTGGATTCCTTGACCTTAAACCAAGTAAAAAAACCGAACGGTTTAATTCTTATTTTTAGTGCGAACTCTTGTCCTTTTGTTGTGGGTTCTGAAAATTTTCCCGGTTGGGAAGCGCAATACAATGAGTTGTTTTTAGAAGCTGAAAAGCTAAACATTGGCTGCACTGTTGTTAATTCTAACGCCAGTAAAAGAGATGGGGACGATTCGTTTACAAAAATGATAGAACACGCCAAAGAAAAAGGATATTTGATGCCTTATTTGCTTGATAAAAATTCTGAATTAGCGAATAGCTGTGCCGCCAAAACTACTCCACACGTGTTTTTTTATAATGGGGACCTGTCTTTAATTTATACGGGTTCTATTGATAATATTTGGGATAAAGAAAGAAAAGCAACCATTCCTTATCTTAAAGATGCAATGAGAGCAAATGCTAACAACAACAAAATTAAAACAAGTCAAACGCCTCCAAAAGGATGTAGTATCAAACGAAATATATAATCTTCATATGAAAACTAAACTTATACTTTCTTTCATTTTAATTAGCTCCCTCGGTTTTGCACAACAAGGTGCTGGCGGAACTCCAAAAGGTTTTAAAACCAACTTTGCTGAGCAGGAGTTTCAAACGATCACTTTTTTGCAACCTGATGTGGCTTCATTAAACGCTGAAGATGCAATAAACGACCCTAGAGGAGATTCCCCTTGGAGATTTGGATTTAATAATGTTGTGGATTTAAATCTAAATAATTCTGGCACATGGATTACCCTGCCAAGCGGTGGTAAAATTTGGCGTTTGGCTGTTCGTTGCAAAAATGCTAAAACAATTAACCTGACATTTAATGACCTTGAAATTCCTGCGGGAAATGAACTTTATGTTTACAATCCTGACAAGTCATTCATTTTAGGGAAGTTTACCGCTGAACATTTATACGACGGACAATTAGGAACAGAATTGGTTCCTGGTGAGACGTCAATTATTGAATATTATGTTCCTGCAAATAATAGTATGGGTTCGCTTACCATAAATACAGTTACACATGGATACCGCAGCGCAATAGAGTTTAATGAAAAAGCATTTGGTTCTTCTGGGTCTTGTAATTTTAATGTAAACTGCACACAAGGTGCTGCTTGGGTAAATGAGCGCAACAGTGCGGTAATGTTAGTTTCAGGAAGTAATGGTTTTTGCTCTGGAGCCTTGATAAACAATGTTTTAAATGATGGTAAACCTTATGTTTTAACTGCAGATCATTGTTACAGTAATCCAGCAACATGGATTTTTAGATTTAATTGGCAAGCTACAGCTTGCGCCAACCCGGCAAGTTCTCCAACTTTCGAATCATTAAGTGGTGGGGTGCTAAGGTCTCGTGCAACTGCAACGGATTTTTGTTTGGTAGAAATAACAGGCGGACTTGTTAATAATACGGTACCCGCTGCTTATACACCTTATTTTGCAGGGTGGGACAATACTGGTGATATTCCCGCTTCGGCTGTATGTATTCATCATCCATCTGGAGATATTAAAAAAATATCGTTTGAAAACGATCCTTTAGTTTCAACTACTTTTGGGGCTTGCCCTCCAAATAGTCACTGGGGAATACTTGGTTGGGACTCTGGTGTTACAGAACCTGGATCTTCAGGCTCTCCTCTGTTCGATCAAAATCATAGAATTATTGGTCAGTTGCACGGTGGCGCTTCTGCTTGTGGCGCGGCGTCCTTGTCTGATGAATATGGGAAAGTGAGTGTTTCTTGGAATCCCGCAGGAAGTAATAGTACCAATCAATTAAAATTTTGGTTGGACCCAAATAATATTGGCGCTGGGTTTATAAATGGTTACGATCCTGCAGGTGGTGTTGCTGTACAAATTGACCCGGGATTAGGCAATATTCAAGGAGCGAGTGGTACTTTTTGTACTGGTGATGTGAGCCCTTCTTTTACCTTGACAAATGGTGGGTCTATTGACCTAACCTCTGCAACGATTACGTATGGATATGATGGGAATTTAAATCTAACTTATAATTGGGTTGGTTTATTGGCACAGTGGCAATCTGCCGTTATTACGCTTCCGGCAACAACGCTTTTAGGTGGGGCTCACACACTAAATGTAGCAGTAAGCAACCCAAATGCTGGTGTAGATGAAAATCTATTGAATAATAATGCAAGCTCTAGTTTTAATGTTGTTGTAAACGGACAAACCGTTGCTTTAGATTTAACTCTTGATTGTTATGGAAGCGAAATAACTTGGGAACTTCAGGACGCACAAGGAGCGGTTCTGTTTGCTGGGGGGCCTTATCAAGACAACGCCTCAGGTTTAACGGCTAGCTCTTGGTGTTTAGGTGGTGGTTGTTATGCTTATGTGATCAATGATTCTTATGGAGATGGCTTGTTTAGTGGTGCGGGGTGTCCGACTGATGGAAGCGTGTTGATTTCTCAAAATGGCGACTCTCTAACCGGATTGGCCACGGAAAATGCGGACTTTGGGACACAGACTATTTTGAACTTCTGTGTTTCTGGAGTTGGAATCGAAGAGTTATCCTTTGATGCTGTTATTTATCCTAATCCTGCAAATGATAATATCACAGTTTCTCTTCCTTTCGAGGTAAGCGGTGGTTATGATTTATACGATCTTTCTGGTAAATTATTGGTGTCTAAAAACATTCCTGGTCAACAATTTAAAATAAATCTAGATACTTATGCAAACGGCGCTTACTTTTTAAGAGTGTGGACTGATGGCGGAAATCAAATAATTAAAAAAATAATTATAGAATAACTTTTTTGGCTGGAATATATGTTCATATCCCGTTTTGTAATAAGCGGTGTTCGTATTGCGATTTTCATTTTTCAACTACTTTTCATAGTTATAGAAGTGATTTAATAAATTCTTTATTAAAAGAGTTGGTAATGCGACGTGATGAATTGCGTGGTGAGGTAGTGAGTGTTTATTTTGGTGGAGGGACACCAAGTTTGCTTTATAAAAAAGAGCTGTTGTCTATTCTTGAAGCGATTAAAGATAATTTTTCTCTCACAGAAAGCGTTGAAATTACCCTAGAAGCAAACCCTGAAGACTGTACAGAAGACAATCTAAACCAATGGAAAGAACTTGGAATAAATAGATTGAGTATTGGAATACAATCCTTTAAACCCGAAGATTTACTGTGGATGAATCGCGGGCATGGAGAAAGCGCTGGAGTAGACTCTTTCTTGCTGGCGCGTAAATGTGGTTTTAACAACATAAGTGTCGACTTAATGTATGGGCTTCCAGATTTGACCGATAAGGAGTGGGAAAACCACTTAATCCAAATTATAAATCTTCAACCAGAACACATTTCATCCTACTGCCTTACGATTGAAGATAAAACAGCGCTAAGCTCATGGGTTAAATCCGGAAAAATCACGCCTCAATCTGAAGACAAACAAAGCGATCAATTTGAATTGCTAATTAAAGTTTTGGCGCTTCATGGTTATGAACAATATGAGATATCAAATTTTGCTAAAGAATCTAAATATGCGGTCCATAACAGCAATTATTGGAAGGCAGAAGAATATCTAGGAATTGGGCCTTCGGCGCACTCCTATGACGGTGAGAACAGAAGGTGGAATGTTTCTAATAACACGCTTTACATTAAAAATATTGGAGTAAACAATGATTGGTTTACCATTGAAAAATTAAGCTTAGAAAACAAATGGAACGAGTTGTTCTTAACTGGGCTCCGAACAAAATGGGGCGTGTTGAAGGCTGATATTAATCAATTGGGCGGCTTTAGTGAGAAGGAGTTGATTTTAATTGGTCGGCTTTTAGTACCGGGCGTGCTTCTAGAAGATGAAATCCGTTATACACTAAGTGGTAGCGGTAAAATTAAAGCAGATGGAATCGCAAGTGATTTCTTTAGGCTTTAATCCTATAAACAAGCTATTTTTTCAACCCTTGTTTGATGTCTCCCCCCTTCAAAATCTGTATCTAAAAAAACATCAACCATTTCAATAGCTTCTTCGGTTGAAATAAATCTCGCAGGAAGTGTTATTATGTTTGCATTATTATGTTGTCTTGCTAAAGCGGCAATCTCTTTTTTCCAACAAATTGCACTGCGGATTCCCTGATGCTTATTTGCCGTCATACTAATTCCATTACCTGAGCCACAAATTAAAATACCTAATGATCCCGAGTGAGACTCAATATATTCAGCAACAGGATGAGCAAAGTCTGGGTAGTCTATACTGTCTTCTGATGAACAACCAAAATCTTGGCTCGTTAAACCCCTACTGTTTAAGTGTTTGATAATGCTTTCTTTTAAAGCAAATCCAGCGTGATCTGCGCCGATTGGTATAATTTGACTCATTTAGTTTTTTTTCAAAGTTAATTTTAATTCACAATTGGTGGAAGTTTTAAACTTTTTGGTTTTATATTAATTGTTAATCTTTTGATTTACAACACTTTATGTTTTGGTGTTTTAGCTGCTTTTTTTAATAACTTGTGTGTAATGAGTAATAACTTTTAAAAACTATTTATAGGAATTCTAGTTTCTTTTTATAAACCAAAATGTAATTTACATAGCGCTTAAAAGTTTGCCTTATTTATTTAACATTTAAACACATGATATGAACAAATTAACAATTAACAATTAAAAAAAACAATTAACAATTAGTTTTTATTTGGCTTTGTTTGTAAACATCAAATATTAATAAAATTAAGCTTTTCATTCAGTGTAACTTGTTAATAAAAGTGTTGTTTGTGTTAATATTGAAACCAGCACTATAAAAGCTTTTTTTTTAAACACATATGAACACCCTTAATAGTTATAATAAATTCTTTTAATTAATTAAAAATAAAATATAATCTATTAATAAGCTTGAGGTAGAATTGATTGGTTTAGAAATTTATAAAAATGTATCTTTACTTCATGTTCAACGAAAAGCTTACAAAACATGTTAAAATTATATATTTAATTAGTACTAAGACTTAGAAGTTTTAAATTTGACTTATGAATACCCCATCTAGTTTTGATCGCTTAATTTTACAAATAGATACTTTTATTAAGAAGTATTATATAAATCAAATGATTAAAGGTTTATTATTATTCACAGGAGTATTACTTTTTTCCTATTTATTTGCTACAATAACAGAATTCATAGGTAGATTTAATTCTATAATTAGAGCTTTATTATTTTATGGTTTTATAGCTTTAAATGTTTTTATTTTATTTCGTTATTTTATTTATCCTTTAAGTAAATTATTCTCCTTTGGTAAACGCATAAATTACCTACAAGCGAGTGTTATTATTGGAACTTTCTTCCCATTAATTTCAGATAGATTAAAAAATACACTTCAGTTAAATGATGCATTATCTCAACAACAAGGAAATATAGACTTATTAAGTGCGTCTGTTTATCAAAGATCTACTGAGTTAAGTGTAATTCCTTTTAGTTCTGCTATTAATATAAATTTAAATAAAAAGTATTTAAAATATATTTTCCCTTTACTTTTAGTTCTGTTAAGCATACTCGTATTCGCTCCCGGGATTTTTACCCAAGGAACAACTAGAGTTGTGAATTATAATCAAGAGTTTAAATTAATTGCGCCTTTTACTTGGAATTTAGAAAATACAACTACTACTATTGAAGAAGGTCAAGATGTTGATATTACACTTGTTTTAAAAGGAAACACCTTACCCGAAACAGTTTATTTAATATGTGAAAACGGTAAATTTCTACTTGAAAAAAAAGGTAAAAATCGATTTATTGGAAAAATCAAAAAACCTAAAACTAATTCTTCTTTTCATTTTATAGCGAATGAATATGAAAGTGATTCCTATCCTATTAAATTAATAGGAAAATCAATATTTGGTAAATTAGAAGCTAAACTAATGTATCCCAACTATTTATCCAGAAAGGATGAAATAATAAAGAACGCAGGTGATTTTAGTATTCCTGAAGGCACTCTTGTTGAATGGAGTGTATTAACGAAAAACACGAAAAAAGTTATTGTTAAACTTAATAATCAATCTCAAGAATTTCTAAGCAATGGATTTGTATTTAAAAGAAAACTATTTAATAGCTCCGATTTAAAGGTATTATTATTTAATTCTTTTAGAACTAAAGTAGACTCTAATTTTTGGCATATTAGTGTAATAAAAGATAATTATCCGACCATTAATGTTGTAGAAAGAAAAGATTCCATTCAAGATGGTTTAAGATATTTTAATGGGGAACTTGGTGATGATTATGGATTAAAAGTCCTAAATTTCTCTTATGATATAATTAGTGAAAACGGAAATAAATCTCATCACAGCATGCAGGTTAATCCCGTTTCTGGAACAAGAAATAATTTCAATTTTGCTGTAGATTTTCGTCGTGAGAAATTACAATTAAATGATAAAATAGAATATTATTTTACCGTTGGCGATAACGACGGGAATGTAGGAGGCAAGTTTACTAAAAGTCAAGAGTTTACTTATCAATTACCCAATTTGGAGCAATTAATTAATGAAAGAGCGGACGAACAAGAAAAATCAAAGGAAGATTTAGAAAAATTAATGCAGAAGACCCAAGAGTTTAAAAAGAATGTAGATAAATTAAAAAAAGAATTAATAAACTCAAAATCAAATGATTGGAATAAATTAAATCAAGTAAATCAACTTCAAGAAGATCAAAAAAAACTACTAGAATCGCTAGAACAAATTAAAAATGAATTAAATCAAAGTACAGAAGAAAAAAACCAACTTTCTGAGATAGACAAAGAGATTTTAGAGAAACAAGACTTAATAGAAAAGCTTCTAGAAGAATTAATGGATGATGAATTAAAGAAATTGCTAGAGGATTTAGAAAAACTACTTCAAGAAAACAATAAAGAGGAGATTAAAGATAAAATAGATAAAATAGAAAATTCATCTGAGGATCTGCAGAAGCAATTAGATAGAAGTTTAGAAATGCTTAAAAAACTGCAGGTAAATGAGAAAATAGATGATTTAGAAAAACAATTAAAAGCCTTAGCTAAGGAACAAGAAGATTTAAAAAAAGAAATTACCACAGAGAAGATAGACAAAGAAAAGGCTATTGAGAAACAGGAAGATATAAACAAGAAATTTGATGACTTAAAAAAAGAATTAAGTGATCTTCAAAAATTAAACAAAGAGTTAAATCAACCCCTAGATTTAAAAACAACAGAAACAAGCGAAGAGCAAATATCGAAAGATCTACAAGAGTCTAAGGAAAGTCTGGAACAAGGTAAAGAAAAGAAATCTAGTGAAAAGCAACAATCTGCTGCTGATGAAATGAAAAACATGGCGGAACAGTTAGACCAACAGCAAAACGAATCTAATCAATCTCAACAAGAAGAAGACATGGATATGTTGCGGAATATTCTTGAAAGTTTAATGACTTTAAGTTTTGACCAAGAATCACTAATGTCCCGCTTCACAAAAATAAACAGCATTGACCCTAGTTATAAATATCTTGGAAGACTTCAACGTAAAATTTATGAAGACACTCAAATTGTGAAAGATAGTTTATTGGCTTTAGCGAAGAGACAGGCAAAAATAGCAAGTTTTATTGATAAAGAATTGGCCGAAATCAAAAGCAATCATGAATTAGCAATAAATGCAATTGACGATCACCGCAAAAAAGATTTAGGTATAAACCAACAATCTTTAATGACCTCTTATAACAACCTAGCATTACTTCTAAACGAAGCATTACAACAAATGCAGTCACAAGCACAGAAAGAAGGAAATGGATCGTGTTCAAAGCCAGGTAAAGGAAAATCTAAACCTGGTTCAGCAATGAATCCAGGCGACATGAAACAGATGCTCAAAAAGCAGTTAGAAAGCCTTCAAAAAGGACCAAACCCTGGAGGCAACAAAGAAGGTCAGCAACCAGGGGCTAAGCCAGGTGAGGGGGGACAAAACATGTTAGGACTAGGCAATAAAGAGATCGCGAAAATGGCAGCAGAACAAACGGCAATTCGTCAAAAACTAGAACAACTAAGAAATGAACTTAATAAAGACGGAAAAGGAAATGGCAACAAACTCTCCCCTTTAATTAAGGATTTAGAAGAACAAGAAAAAGATTTGATTAATAAAAAGTTTGGTAAAGAAATGATTAATAGGCAAAAAGATATTTTAACGAGACTTTTGGAAAGTGAAAAAGCAATACTAGAAAGGGGTTTCGAGGAAAAAAGGGAGTCGAAATCCGGAAAAGATGAAAATAGTAGTAACAAAATAAGATTTGATGAGTACAACAATGAAAAATTAAAACAAATTGACCTTTTAAAAGCTGTTGATCCAAGTTTTAGTAAGTATTACAAAGACAAGGCAAATCAATACTTTAATACGGGCCAATAATAGGCGTAACTACTTATGAAAGAGGAATTTAAAGTAATAGAACAAGTAACCTTAGCATCAGATTTTACTTCATTAATAGGGGTAGAAAACATAATTGACACCATTTCATCTTCTCTAGAACTACAAGAAGAGTTTTACGGTAATGTTTTGATTGCAGTAACGGAAGCGGTTAACAATGCTATTGACCATGGAAATAAAAAAGATGCCACAAAATCCGTTATTTTAATCGTTGGAACAACAGATGAGTCTATATGTTTTTCTATTGTAGACGAAGGAGAAGGATTTGATTTTAATAATTTACCCGACCCAACCGCACCAGAAAACATTTTAAAAGAGAACGGAAGAGGCATCTTTCTAATGCAGAATTTAGCTGATGAAATGGAATTTGAAAATGATGGAAGAAAAGTAAACCTTTATTTTAATAGATGATAGATATAGATTTTATTATAGAACCGATTCCGAATATTAATTCGGAATTTTTTATTTTATCGCTACCCAAACTAGTCCAACTAGAAGATAAGGAGTGCGGCCCCATTAATTTGATTTTTTGTGATGATGAAAAAATTTTAGAGGTAAATAAAGAATACTTAGCTCATGATTATTATACAGACATTATTACTTTTGATTATTCTTTAAACCAAATAATTTCTGGTGATTTATTTATTTCTATCGACAGGGTAAAAGAAAATGCAGATATGTTTTCGAAGTCTTTTGAAAACGAATTAATGCGTGTTGTTTTTCATGGTGTTTTGCATTTATGTGGTTATAATGATAAATCTGAAGAAGATATTTTGGTTATGCGCTCAAAAGAAGATTATTATTTAACCCAACTTGTTTCATGTGAAACAACTGGAAATTAGTTTCACGTGAAACAAAGATTTTATGCTTAAGAAATATGATGTAATAGTTGTTGGAGCGGGACACGCTGGTTGTGAAGCGGCAAATGCTGCCGCAAAATTAGGCAGTAGCGTCTTGTTGGTGACTATGAACATGAATACAATTGCTCAGATGTCTTGCAATCCCGCAATGGGTGGCGTTGCAAAAGGACAAATTGTTCGTGAAATTGACGCATTAGGAGGCGGTTCTGGTTATGTAAGTGATAGGAGCGCTATTCAATTTAGAATGCTTAATCTGTCCAAAGGCCCGGCAATGTGGTCGCCAAGAACACAGAATGATCGCATGTTGTTTGCTTCAGAATGGCGTTTATTACTGGAAAGAAATCCAAATGTAGATTTCTGGCAAGACATGTGTACAGGCCTTTTAATGGAGGGTAAAAAAGTAATAGGAATAAAGACGTCGCTAGGAATTAACATTGAAGCAAAATCCGTAGTGTTGACTAATGGCACCTTTTTAAACGGTTTAATTCATCTAGGAGAAAAGCAGTTTGGCGGAGGCAGAGCCGCAGAGAGAGCTTCTACCGGTATAACTGAAGAATTAATTTCATTGGGATTCGAAGCGGGAAGAATGAAAACTGGCACACCGCCAAGGGTAGACGGACGGTCTTTAGACTATACTAAAATGGAAGTGCAAGATGGTGATGAAAACCCATCACGATTTAGCTTTGGCTCAACCGAACCTTTAGCAAAACAAAGACCTTGTTATATTACCTATACCAATCATGACACCCACGAAGAATTAAAGAAGGGTTTTGATCGCTCACCGATGTTTAATGGGTCTATTAAAAGCACTGGACCGCGTTATTGCCCAAGTATTGAAGATAAAATAAATCGCTTTGCCGACAAAGAACGTCATCAGATATTTGTTGAGCCCGAAGGGTGGGACACTATAGAAATTTACGTGAATGGATTTAGCACTTCTTTACCCGAAGACATTCAATTGAGCGCCCTTAAAACGATTCCGGGATTTGAAAATGTTAAAATGTTTCGGCCGGGTTATGCTATCGAATATGATTATTTTCCACCAACACAACTAAAGCATACTTTAGAAACCAAGGAAATTGAAGGTTTATATTTTGCAGGTCAAATAAATGGCACCACTGGTTATGAAGAAGCCGCATGCCAAGGTTTAATGGCCGGAATTAATGCACACCTTAAATTAAATAATGCGGAACCTTTTATTCTGACTAGAAACGAAGCTTATATCGGCGTTCTAATAGATGACTTGATTACAAAAGGAACTAAAGAGCCTTATCGCATGTTTACAAGTCGAGCAGAATATAGAATATTATTGAGACAAGACAATGCAGATGTCCGACTGACTCCTTTAGGCTTTAAAATTGGTCTTGCAACTCAAGAAGAATTAGATCGTGTGCAACGAAAAATAGAGGGCACGCGCATGTTGAAAGATAAGCTAAGGCAAATTGGCGTTACCCCAGAACAAGTCAACCCCTTGTTCAAAGAAAAAGATTCTTCGCTAATTACACAACAAGTAAAATTCACTAGTTTAATTACTAGACCACACATCTCTCTTTTAGATTTAATTAGTATTTCTCCGGATGCTAAAAAAGTATGTGATGAAATGTCTGTATTACATGAAGACGTTCTATCTCAAACGGAAATACTTTTAAAGTATGAAGGATATATAGAAAGAGAAGAAGATCTTGCGTTGAAAATGTTAAAATTGGAAGACGTTCCAATTTCTGCAGATGTTAATTACAGACAATTAAAAAGTTTGAGCTCAGAAGCTATCGAAAAACTCTCTTCTATTCAACCAAGAACGATTGGACAAGCTTCACGGATCTCTGGGGTCTCCCCAAGTGATATTTCCGTCCTTCTAATCTATTTGAGTCGTTAGTTTTTGATTTTAAGCTGTTTTTAAGGCCCTTTACTAATAAAAACATAGAATCATAAAACAAGGCTTGAAAAAGTCGTTTAGAAACGATCAAATTTTCGGTGTTTTTGCCTATTTTTAAAAAATCAAATCAAAAAAATGAAAATTCTATTTATAGATATTGTTCATCCTATTTTAATGGACCGCCTTCAAAAATTTGGTTTTGTATGCATTGATGCAACGAAGAAAAATATATCTGAAATTTATGACGATTTGGATTCTGCTTTTGGTGTTGTAATCAGATCTAGATTTACATTAAATGAAGAATTTTTAAGTCGCGCACCTAAATTAAAATTCATTGCGCGCTCAGGCGCTGGACTTGAAAATATTGATATAGAATATTGTAAGCAAAATAATATACTCTTATTCAATTCTCCCGAAGGAAACAGAAACGCTGTAGCAGAACACACCCTTGGTATGTTGCTTTCTTTAATGAATCATTTGCATTTTGCAGACCAACAAGTTAGAAATGGTCTTTGGCAAAGGGAAATAAATAGAGGAGAGGAATTAGATGGAAAAACAGTAGGTATTATTGGTTACGGAAATAATGGAAGCGCTTTCGCAAAAAAACTAAGGGGCTTTGATGTAAAAGTATTGGCTTTTGATAAATATAAATCAGGTTTTGGCGATCGCTTTGTGCAAGAAGCCACATTGGATGCCATAATTCAAAACGCCGATGTTATTTCCCTTCATATTCCATACAATAAGGAAACCCATTTTTTAATTGATAAAAATTTCATAGGCAAGCTAAAAAAACCTGTTTATTTATTGAATCTCTCTAGGGGAAAAATAGTTAAAACAGAGGATCTTGTTTCTGGTCTTATGATGGGTCAAATCAAAGGAGCGGGCTTAGATGTATTGGAATATGAATCGAAAAGTTTTGAAGCCTTCTTTGAACAAGAGCTCCCTGAAGTTTTTTCTTATTTAATAAAAAATTATAATGTTATTTTATCCCCCCATGTTGGCGGTTGGTCAGTAGAAAGTTATTATTTATTGAGTTCTATCTTAGCAGATAAAATACTAGAGGTTGATTGGAAATCAAACCTCTAGTTAAAAACATTATTCAACAATTAATTTTTTTAAGTGGTAAACCCCATCTATTTCAATAAGAATGGAATACGCACCTGAGGCTATTGAAGGTAATGATACAAAGCCATCATTATTAATATTGTGCTGTATTAAAAACCTACCCTGTTCATCGAAAACACTTATAATCAGCGACTTAACCACCCCTTTGATGTAAAAACCATCTTTTTTGCAAGGATTAGGGAACAAGACCAATGGGTTGAACTCGTCCTCTAAGGGATTAGAATTGACATTTTGATATAATTTTTGTCCATCACTGCTCATAATAGAAATAATACCGGCCTTATTAATAGCCTTAAGATTAAAATAATATACTTGATTATCGATTGGATTTGCAAGTAAGTGTTGTACACCATTATTTAAAAACCCATTAGTCCAGTTGGTTATATCGGCTATTCCTGGTAATGTCCCAAGACTCCAATAATATTGATTGATCATTGAATTGGGATCGGTTCCTAGCCAATTTGCATCTAAATTTGTGAGAATTGTTGAATCGATATCAAAACTTACTCCATCATTGCAAAAATCAATTATAGGCGCTGACCAATCAATTAGATAGGTTTCTTGTTTCTCGTTGGACCAGTTTTCATTATTATCAATGATTTGAGAAAATAATATTCCGGCTGGAGCACTTTGTTGGCTTTCATAACGAAAGGATTGATTGTTTCCAAGTCCAATATTTATAATGGACCCGCGGCTTAAAAACACTCTTATTTTATCAAAAACAACAGAACAGGCACCTGAACGCAATGAAATTGCAGTTCCTGTTTGTATTGGACTAGGGTCTTGCCATTGTGAAATCAAATCATTGTCTATATATACTTTTATCCAACCGTTCGATGGATTGTAATGAACTTTTAAATGATAATTTATTAATGGAATGTTAGTAAAGGGCGTTTCATTCACTATAGTGAAAACATCATTCGTTACCTTATAAATTTGAATTTTATCTGTTTCTTCTCTCAGATAAATAAAATAGGAATTTCCTCGATTAGGCAGCGTAGGATCAGAACAAAAAAAGTGCATACCCGCCCTTTGGTTTAAATTACTGCTTACTATTTTTTGTTCCCATTCGAATAAGTACTCAGATTGATTGTTTTGATTAACATTCAAGTAGGCATTGGAATTATTCTGACCCACATCATTCATTTGAAAGGCCCCTGACAAAGTATTAAAAACACCGGTTTGATTGGTCCAATTTATATTTTGATCATCAAACAATTCACAAACAAAACCTAAGCTTCCATTAGCACGCCAAGAAATTTCGTTCGGATTTTTATCTCCTAACAAATAAAAGGCATTTGCCACACCGTCGCCAGTATCCGTATCTGTTATATTAACCTGAAAATCAACAGTGTCCCACAAATTACCAGGGAGAATTGTTGTAATTGGAGCTGTCTGATCATTATTTGAAAGGGTGCTGTTATAATTTAAAGCATAACCTGAAAAATTTTGTGCGCAATCGGATCTAAAATCAATTAATAAGGAGGGCCCTGTGCTTTGAATAGACGCGGGAAGAGCATTACCCGTCAGATTCGCAATAACAGGCGCTGAGGCATCCGCACCATCATAAACAATTAAATGATCAAAGTTATTTTCCAGAGAAAAATTAGTAAAGTTGATTTGAATTGTAGCCGCATTGTTAGGCTGTATCAAATATAATAAGCGCTCATCATCCCCATAATTTCCTGTCGCTCCACCACTATCATATAGCGTCCCGCTAGGTAAGTTAAGGTGAGTAATATTTGGTGTAACATTGATCAACTGATAATATTTTTCCCAATTCCAAAAAACACCAGGGTCAGTGTGGGTTTGATTTAGAAAGTGTTGATGTCCTTTAATTTTTATACAAGCCCCCAAAACATTTGTAACACTCGATGAGGGTCCGTCATAGGTTCGTTTCCCAATAATTCCATAGGAACTATTAATAATATCTTTAGATAGATTTGCTGAACCTTCATACATGGCTTGGGTATACCAAGCAGCATTACTGACATATCCCTCATGTTCATACCCAATGGTATAGGGGTTTTCAGAGGCGACATGCCAAGCTTTCTTCGCCTCTAAGACCATTTGTGTTACTTGGCCATCTGAACTTCTTACCACATAATGATAAGAGACATTTGAATTACAATTTTGCGACCATGAAATTGCCCCCGCGTAAGTTCCTTGAACGGTATGAATTGTTATTGCTGAGACGGGAATGCCATTGCGGCTGCTTATATTGCATGGAGGCGCAGGATTCCATATTGCGGGACCATATTCTAGGGATTTAGAATTATTTTTAGTGAATAAATCGCCGCTTGAAGTACTTATTTGAGCAGGGGCAATTCTTATTTTTTTTGCTACTAAAACCCGATAGTTTTCAGCCCCAAAGTAAGCACTTAAATTAAATTTATATACGTCAAAATTATAGTTTTCAGCGTGCTCTTCATTGTTTAAAAAGCGAAACACTTCCAATAAAAAAGACTGTCTCGCAAATTGATTTATCATTCCTTCTTCAGGGATTTCTGTAAGGTGAAGTAGGGCACTTCCAATAATTGATGGATCTTCCCTCATTTCTTCATTGGTTTTGTTCCCCAATAAAGTATGTAATGCCATACCATAGGCAAGTATTTGTTGTTGTTTGTTTAGTTTTTGCAGTGGTATTGAAATCCCACTGAGTTTTGCTATGATGGCACCATTTTCAATAAAGTAATCACCACCATTTTCAAATAATCCCATTATCCCATAAGGCAACACTTGTCCTGAGCAAGAGGGTGTTTCCTGGTCATCAATAACTTGCATTCGAGTGTTGGTATAGGCAAGAGCCTCTAGCACTCCTTTTGGTAATTCGGGTATTTGTTGATAGGCGGAAGTAAATGGATTCGCTTGTGAAAAAACAGACGAGGCGAATCCAATAATAAAAAAGATATATAGTCGCATAGATTAGATTTATAAAATGAAACCTATTAACGCTACAAAATTTTTAAAAGTACTTTTTTTAATAAAAAGGATTGAAAATCAGAACCTTGCAGTAATTCCCCCCATGATTTGAATAGGTTGTACTGGGTAATTGTACCAACGATTATAGCGCTGAGCCGCTACATTATTTATTTGCAAGAAGGCGGAGACCCTTGGGTTGTATCGATACTCTAAACCGATGTTACCATCAAAAATAGGCTTAAGTGAAACAAAATATTGGTTATTTTCAAATTGAACATTAGCGCCATTTTCATATACTTGAGCATATCTTCCTGCGGCCATATTAAAATCAAGATTCACAATAAATTTATCATATAAGTTATAATGCCCTCGAATTAAAAACTGCACTTGCGGTAAATTCCAAGCCCTTGCTTCATGCATCATTTCGTAGGAATTAAACCTTCCCAAGGCATCAATTTTTAATTTTTCGTTAAGTTGATAAGCAAACGAAGCTTCAATTACGGTTAAATTTAAAGTGTCATACACCAAGCCAAAGCGATTGCCTAGACTTCCATATAAGGTATCCGTAATAAAAAGAGCACGATTTAACACTTTAGAAAAACTCGCATTCACCCCGAAGCTTATTCTCTTGCTTACATTTCCCTTTAAACCAAAATAAATATCATGGGCAGTAATTTCATTTTTTAAAGAAAGTTGCGCTAGTACATACGGATTTTCTTTACTTATATCGACAAAGGTGTTTTGTTTTAAACCCCCTCGAATTCCAAGATATGGTATAAACATGCCATCAACAAGCGTATATTTTACCTCTGCCTTTGGAAATAAATAGGATTTAGTCGAACTGTTGATATCAATACTTAAACCTAATCCAACATCGACGCTTAATTTTTTATTGAGTAATTCAGAATGAACTCCTGGATTCAGATCAATTATGGTGTTGTTATTTACTATACCGGTGTCTAATAAACTCAAAGCAGAATCAGCGATACCATATTTATAACCATTAAACCGAACACCTATATTGGAATAAAAACTTTCGGTGCCTTTGTTGTACCAGGCCTTAGTTGTTAAATCAAATTTATTTTCTTGTGTTTTCCAATTTCCTAGAGTGTCATAAATTGATTTTTGGTTCGTGAAATAGCGGTAATTGAGGCCCACTTTAACATTAAGTCTTGAGCTGTCACCTCTATTGGTTTCCATTACACTTTCCGCGTTAATAATTTGAAAGCGTTGTCTGATAGAGTCCGCATTGATGTTTTTATTTGGAATGCCATAATAATGAAATCCATTATTATTATAGCCCAATTTTCCTTCAACAGAGAACTTATTTTGAATTGTTTTCCCGAAAATTTCTGCACTTGTTTGATCAAAACTTGCAGGAGCATAAACCGTTTTATCTCTATCTTTTACTTCTCCAAAGGAGCTAAGATGTTTCACATGAACGCCATAAAAATTAGATCTTGAGCGTGTTGAGTTGAAATATAATTCACCCAAAGGCATGATGGTGGAACCGATACCCAATTTAGCATAAAAAGGATAAAGCGCCTTTAATTTTTCTGTTGTTTCAACAGTAGCCGCTACAATGGTGTCTAATTGAATTTTTGTTTCGTATTGAAGCTGCAATAGAGGCTGAGCAGGTATAGGAGTTGCTTTAATACTGTCTAAAATCTTAGGTGATTCTGTGATTCTAAAACTACTTTCAATTTCACGATTCCCCTTCCCGTCGACATCAACAATATCTGTTTGACCAAAAGCAATCCCGCTCAGCAATAACAAAGAAAAATATAGTACTACTTTCATGGTTTAATCTTGTTTAATTTCAATTGTTTTTTCCGGCGCATTTTCTAAATCTTTTGTAGGATTTTGAAGTTGAATAATTTCATCATACAACTCATTGGCCTCTATAAGAATTCCATCACTTAAATTCTTTGGATAAAAATCAATAATGGATTTAATATTTTGTTCGGCCTGCACATAATCTTCTTTAGAAATTTGAATTTTAGACTGAAGCATCAAGGCTTTTGCGACCCAATAATCATAACTGGGTTTCATTTTTAAAATTGCGTTTATCTCTGTTTCTGCCTTACTGTTTTCGTTCTCTTTAAAATATATAGCAGCAAGAGTATGCCGTGCTTCGGCAGCAAGAACAGAGTTGGTGTTTTTACTTATCCAAGTCAAAGAAGTTATTGCTTCCCCGGAATTATTTAAATAAAAATTAGCCATTCCCGATGCATATTCCGCTTCAATTTTAATGGGTTGCGTTAGGGCATTATTGTCCAACACACTTTTTGCATAAACAACCGATTCAGCATAATTTTTATTTAAAAAGGCGCAGCGCATAGCACCTAGTTTTGCTGTAAAAATATAAGCGGGCTTAGAGCCAAGCAGCTCCAGTTTTTTGTAGTAAGTAAGTGCATTTATATAATCCTTATGGGAATAGTAATATCCTGAAACACGATAGGCAGCAACTTCAGCGTAATTACTATTCGCAAGTGCTAAGTAGTTTTCAAAACAGTGAACAGCTTTTAAAGTATCCTTAGTTTTATAATGGGCATTTCCTAAAAAATATTGAGTTTCTGTAGCAAAGCGACCATTTGGAAACTTGCTTAAATAGGTTTCAAATTTTGGTATAGCCTCTGTATAATTACTGTCTACATAACTCTGAAGTGCAGGATTATAGAATAAGTTCTCTTTTTCATCTGGAGAAATATTTGCGCAAGGGTATTGTTCCGCTATATCTGATGCTTTTTGAGGCTCTTTTTGTGCCATATAAACATCCATTAATCCTTTAACTGCATTGGCACAAACATCTCTTGTTTGCTCGTATTCCATTAATATTTTTTTATAGTCTAATTCTGCTTGTGCGTAGTCCCATTTTTTGTAGTGAATGTCTGCAATTTCTAGGCGACAATCAACGACTTGATTGGATTTAGGATACTCACTAATATAATTTCTAAAGTGAATTAAGGCATTGTCAAAATCGGAAGTAGATTTGTAACTTTTAGCCAACTCATAGGTTGCATTCATTACATATTTAGAGCTAGAATAGTTTTTAAGTAGGCTTTTTAATGAGTTTATTTTTTGTTGTACTTGTCCATTATAACCATAACTCCGTGCCAAATAATAAGTAGCACGGTCACTTAATTTCGAATTTTGATCTATTGCCTCTAAATAATATTTAATGGCTTGGGCATTCTGTTTGGTGGTATAATAACCGTCCGCTAATTTTAAACAAGCATCAATTTTCTTTTCCTTGTTTTTGGGATTTCCTTGCAGGTAAATGGCAAAAGCATCTAAAGCATCATTCATTTGGTCTTTATTCCAATAGGCATAACCCAAATTATAATAGGCATCATTCTTTTGTTCCAAAGAATTAGACGCAGCAGACCCTAAAAAAGATTTATATTCAGCAATACTAGCAGTATAATCACCTTTTCTGTAATAAATATCAGCGCTCCAATATTTAGAAAGCGCAACAATTTGAGGATCGTTGGGGTATTTATTTACCAATGCAAAAGCCTTTAAGGCTTCGACATATTGGTTTTTTTGAAATAATTCTACCCCATAATTGAAAGCTACCGTTTGATAAACCGTTTTTAATCTGGCGTCTTTTGATGGCAATTTATCTAATGACTCTAATGCCTTTGCATAATTACTGGTATTCGTATAAACATTTACCAAGTATTGATAAATATCTTGTTTCCTTTTAGATTCCGGATACTTACTTAAATAATTTTCAAAAGCTCTAACAGATTCATCATAAGGGTTGATATCCACTTTAAAGGAAAGCACTGCGAAATTGTAAAGAGCGTCTTCTTTAATTTCGTTTATGGAGCTCATCGCTGCCGCTTTAGAAAATGCATTTCTAGCGGGTAAGAGTTTATTTTGTTTTTCAAAAGCATCGCCAATTTGGTACATAGCTGTTTGACCAAGACTATCATCAATCCGCGCGACACGATCTAGATATCGAATGGCTTTATCGTAATTAGCGATGCGATAATTAGAATACCCAATTTGGTAATCGTCTTCTCTAGTGGTCTTTGCTTTTAGATAGTATTGTTCTAAATATTCAGCCGCCTCTTTGTAATTTTTAAGTTTGTAATGGGAGTCTCCTAATAAATGATATACGTCATTAACATTACTTAAATTGGCCGAATCTAAAACGGTGGGAGCGTATTCAATTACCTCTTGATATCGATTTTGTTTGTGGTATATTTGAACTATATAATAAGGAACAACGCTTGAAAAAGAGGCGTCATTTTTTAGCTTTTCAAAACCCTCTAATGCTACTTGAAGCGCGCCTGAAATATAACTTAGGTGGGAGAAAAAATACATGCTAGGTCCAGCGTATTGTGTCTTTCCGTCCTTCACATCTCTAAAACCATTAATGGCATTTATCTTATCCCCAATTTGCATAGATGAATAGGCCGATTTAAACAGGAATTCTTCTTTCTGACTTTCTTCAATGTTGGATAGAGGCGCCTTTTGAAACCAGATTACTGCATTATCAAAATCTTCTTTTTGAAAAAAATAATTTCCAATTTTAAATGAAATATAATACTGCTGAGCGTCCCCAGGGTATTTTGCTACAAATTTTTCTAATAAATCAATTGCATCTTCATTATAAACCTCTAGCGCAGAAAGCCCTTCATAATAGTATGCCAATCGCACCATTGGGTCTGCATCATTGTTTTTTAAATTAATAAAGGCACGAAATTCATATCGTGCAGCAGTGTATTGTGCTTTTTCAAATAGTTCTTCCGCCCGATAATAGGTAGCATAATCGGTGGTATACTTCTCCGTTTTTTGTCCAAACAGGCTGAAGCTTGTTAACAAAAGCAATATAAATAGTAGTTTCTGCATAATTTTCCTTGAAGGCAAAGTTACATTTAGACCAATTTGTCCTCTTTGCAAGATTCAAAAGTTATACACTTCAAGGTGTTAAGAGAAAAAGAAATTTAACTTAAAAAGTTACTCAATCCTTTTAATATTTGTAAAAAAAACATTGTGTCGAAAGTAATAAATATCTCCAACGCTAAAATTTATCAAGCGAAAAAACTAGTAATTGATAATGTTTGGTTATCAATTGAGCAAGGTGAATTTGTTTATCTAATTGGTAAAACGGGTAGCGGTAAAAGTAGCCTATTGAAAACATTATATGCCGAAATCCCCCTAATAGAAGGGGAGGGCTTGGTTGCTGATTATAATTTAAGAAGATTGGCCACGGCTGAAATCCCCTTTTTACGAAGGAAGATAGGAATCGTCTTCCAAGATTTTCAATTGCTTATGGATCGAACTGTAATACAAAACTTGTATTTTGTGTTAGGCGCTACAGGATGGACAGACAAGGCATTAATTCATAAACGCGCTCTAAGTGTATTACAATTAGTAGGCGTTGAACAAAAGGCAAATGATTTTCCCCATGCCCTTTCTGGAGGCGAGCAGCAAAGGGTTTCTATTGCAAGAGCATTGCTAAATCAACCTCAATTGCTTTTAGCAGATGAACCAACCGGAAATTTGGATCCAGAAACCTCTGAAGAAATAATGCAGTTACTAATTGCAGTTGCCAAAGAGGAAAATACAGCGATACTTATGGCAACACATGACATGGCAATGGTAACTAAATTTAAAGGAAGAATTATACGCGTTGAAGAAGGTGAATTAAAAGAAGAAAGTTCAAAATAGAAAGATTAACTTGTCCTAATAATCCATTCTATTTTTTTATAATTAAAGAAATACAATATTAACTATTTGGGAATCCTACTATGAAAAAGTACCGGTTAATTTTCTTTCTTTTAATTTCATTGAAAATACCGGTGTTTTCTCAAGGATGTTTGTCCTATGTCCCTCGTCAAAATATAGCAGTAACTTCAGATTTAATTTGTCCAGACCTACTACTGGAAGATTTACAATTTTTACATGAAAGATTGTTAGCCGCCCACCCCAATTTATTTTTATATACCAGCCCTCAACTATTTGACTCTGCCTATTCAGACGCCGTATTACTGTGTTCCAAGCCACAAACGCTCTATTCATTTACAATGATAGTAAGTCGGTTTTTAACAGCTATCAAAGACTCTCACACTTCTATAAATTGTATGGAGCTCTTGCAATATAACAGGCGTCAACGCTACTATTTCCCCATAACATTAAAGACCATAGAAAATAAATTATACATAACGAAAAACTATAAAGACCTACTGCCAGTGGGGGCAGAACTAATTGCTTTTGATAATATTAATTTGAAGCAATGTGTTGCCGAAAGTGAATTATTAAGCCCTATTGAAGCCAATGCTACAAGCGCCCAAAAAGAAGTTGCTGATATTTTATTGGGTAGAATATTAAATATAAAATCTTCCTCGGAAAGTCATTCAATCACCTATGTAAGCGACAAAAATGACACTATAAATATTAAAGTGAAAAGCCCAAAATACAAGCGAATAAATGAGGATGGGGAATGGCCGAATGTTAAAAAAAGTGTAGAATTTACCATCGATAAAGAACGTGCGACACTATCTATTTCTACTTTTTTCCCAATCTTCGAACATGGATTTAAGCGACAACTAGACCAGGCATTTTCTGAAATTATTTTAAGAAAGCCAAGTGAACTAATAATTGATTTACGCTCTAATTCCGGTGGTTTTATTCTTTTACAAGAGTATTTGAGTAGTTTTTTAACCCCCCAATCAAATACTTACGCTACTAATTACATTTATAAAAGAAGCCCTTATGATCGCTTTTCAGAATTTACTTACTTTCAAAAGCAAATGTTTAAAAAAATTGCGAAGCATCAATATCCAAACGGAGCCATTAGTAAAGAATATGATTTTTATAACAGCCCAATGGGAAGTGTTGATACTGTTTTAGATCAAAAACATTATAAAAACAAGTATGGATTGCTTTATGAAGGACCTTGTCATGTTTTGGTAAATGGACTTACCATGTCGGCCGCCTCCAACTTTACCTCTTGGTTTAGGCAGAATAATAGGGGCTTGGTAATAGGAACGCCATGTATGGGTTCTATGACTTATACCTGTGGAAATCCCGCCTCTTTTATTTTAAGGAACACCTATCTACCCGTAAGTATTTCAACGGTTAAGTTTACACCCCAACAATTTACCACCCTCGAATTAGAAGCAATTCAACCAGATGTACTAATTTCAACTTCAGTGAAAGATTTACAAAATAAAATTGATCCTTTTTTGAAAAGCCACCATTAATGAACACTAAATTCCCCCAAATCACCACCACCATTTTTGCGGAAATGTCTCAATTAGCAGCTGAATATGATGCCATTAATCTGGCTCAAGGCTTTCCAAATTTTGCCCCCGATCCCAAGCTATTACAATGCCTTCAAGAGTCTTTATCTGCGCCAGTTCATCAATATGCGCTGATGCCAGGAAACTTAAAATTGAGAACGGAAATTGCACAACTGATTAAAAAAACAGAGAATATTGATATTTCCCCGCAGGAAAATATTTTAATTACCGCAGGCGCAACAGAAGGCATCTTCTGCACAATTCAAGCATTGGTTTCAAAAGGCGATGAGGTTTTAATATTGGACCCGAGCTACGATTGCTATGAACTGCCCGGTATTTTAGTAGGGGCTTCAGTAAAAAGAGTAGCATTAAACGAGCATTTTTTACCTGATTGGGATCTTATTTTTAATCAGGTTAATTCAAAAACTAAATTATTAATAATAAATACTCCGCATAATCCAAGTGGTAGCATTTGGTCACCAAGTGACATGGATCAATTGCTGAAATTATTGTCCCTACACCCACAACTTCTTGTTTTATCTGATGAGGTGTACGCCTATATAGTATTTGATAAAAAACATATTTCCGCAAGATCTAATGAAATATTAAGAGAAAGATCTATAATCACCTCTTCTTTTGGTAAGACGTATCATGTTACAGGTTGGAAGGTTGGGTATTTAACTGCGCCAAAATATTTATTAGACGAAATAAAAAAGGTGCATCAGTTTTTAATTTTCAGTGTAAACAGTCCAGCACAAGAAGCCTTCGCAAAGTATCTACCTGCATCAAATCCAGCTGCATTAGCTGCTTTTTATAAATCAAAAAGGGACTTGTTTAGATCTAGTTTAGAAAGCAGTAGATTTAAGTTGTTACCCTGCGATGGAACTTATTTTCAAGTCCTTGATTATTCAGAAATAAGTTCCTTACCGGATAAGGATTTTTGTATTTGGTTGGTTAAGGAAATAGGTGTTGCAGCGGTACCTTTATCAGCTTTTTATGCAGATAAAAAAGATCAAAAATTAATTCGATTATGTTTTGCAAAAGATGAAACAACTTTATTACAAGCGACAGAAAAATTATGCAAGATTTAAGAATTACACTCCTTCAAGTATCTCAGTTTTGGGAAAATAAACAGCAGAACGAGGAATACTTTAATGCCTTAATATTAGAAATTGCACCAAGTGATTTAATTCTTCTACCGGAGATGTTCCACACAGGTTTCTCCATGAATACAGGGGACTTAGCAGAAAAAATGTCGGACTCAAGAGGTTTAGAATGGTTGAAAAAATGGGCCAAACAAAATCAAGCTGCGTTTTACACCTCTTTGATTATCGAAGAAGCGGGTTTATTTTTCAATAGGGGAGTTTTTGTATTGCCTACTGAAGAAATTGAGGTTTATGATAAGCAAAAATTATTCGGATTAGGGGGAGAGGCAATAGATTTTACGCCAGGAAGAAATACTAAAATAGTCACTTATTTAGGCTGGAAAATTAAGCTACAAATTTGCTATGATTTGCGCTTTCCTGAATTGGCAAGAAACAAGATTGTTGACGGAAAGCCTGCTTATGATGTGCTTCTTTATGTTGCCAATTGGCCTAAAAGTCGCATAGCACATTGGGACACCTTATTAAAAGCAAGGGCAATAGAAAACCAATGCTATGTAGTAGCGGTTAATAGAGTTGGGGAGGATGGAAATGGACTGTTTTACAATGGTCATTCTAGTATTTACCATCCTAATGGTGAGCAACTTATGTTATTTAAAGAAGACGAGGAAGGATTTAAATCAACCGCCATTAATTATCAAGAATTAGTGGATTTTAGAAAAGCGCTCCCTTTTCTAGAAGATTGCTAAAAATAAATGAAATAAATAGTATATTTGACTATCTAAAAATTTTAAAAATGAAAAAAACAATACTTACTTCAACTTTAATTGTTTTGGTATCTGCCGCTTTTGCACAGAAACAACCCAAAATGAATACTTTTCAAGATTTAATTATTAAACCTTCAGCAGCTCAGCTTCCGAGCAATAATGAGAAAACTATTGGTGTAACCCTTTGGTCTGATAATTTTTCAAACGCCTCTAATTGGGTAATTGATAATAGTGGACAAAGCGGAATAGACCTAGGGTGGAATATAAATTCTACATCTGAAGGTTGGTGGTCCACAAACGGCATCACTTCAACATCAGGTGGAGGAAACGCAGAACTTGCTAATGGCGACCCAACTGCTGCTTCTCCAACCCAAGCATTAAATGTAATTTATACCATGACCACTGCAACTCCAATCGATATTGCAGCTTTAGGAGGTACTAACCAAGTAAGCATCATGTTTCAGCAATTTGGTGCGCGTTTTAATGATTTACAACAAATACAAATCAGTATAGATGGCGTTAACTTTACAACAGTTGGGGATAATTTAGATAAATCTGTTTTATCACAATCTGGTGGTGCAGCGTATCCAAATCCTGATACTAAAATGATCAATTTAGCAACTATTTTACCGGCTAATCCAGCGCCTATTTACATCCGTTTTAGTTGGACTACTAATTATCCAGGTTCAGCAACCAATCCAAATGTTTGGATTACTTATGGTTGGTATATTGATGATGTGAAGTTGGTAACAAATGCTACTAATGACATCAGCGTGACAGGTTCTTCATGGGGAACAGCAGGTCTTCCTTATTATCAAATACCAGTTACTCAAACAGCACCAATTGATTTTGAAATAAAAGCATTTAATGGTGGCGTGAATACGCAGTCCAATGTTGTTTATAACATCAACGTCAATGCTGGACAATTCACAGGATCAAGCGTACCAGCAACTATTTTGTCATTAGACACTACTACATTGACCGTTTCAACACCATATACTCCAAGTGCTATTGGAGCTTATACCGTTGTGAGCACAATGACAGCGGATTCTGTAGATGATATTACAGCAAACAATGCAATTTCAAATGTTGCCTTTAGCGTAACGAATTATCTTTATGCAAGAGATAACGGCACTCCAGCAGGTTCTACATCAAACGGAACAGATAATTTTGAAACAGGAAATTTATTTGATATTTGGGTTGACCAACAAGTAAAAGCAATTAATACAAGATTATTAGGAGGTACTTCAGGAACCGTTGTGGGAACAGAGATTTACTCTAAACTTTATTCTGTTGATCCAGCCACAGGTGACTTTGTTTTTGAGTCAGAATCAGATCCATACTTGGTAACGGCAGCAGATTTAAATACTACTCTTGTAATGCCATTAAACACCCCAGTAAACATGTTGGCCGAGACTACTTACCTTGCTGTAATTGGTTCGTTTACTACAGGTCTTAAAGTAGCAAACGCTGGAGCGTCTGAGCCACAAACTTCTTTCTTTTTAGATATGTTAGACAATACTTGGTATTATCAAACAGCGACTCCAATTGTTAGATTAAATTTTGATCCTGTAATTGGAATAAATGAAATCAATGGAGTTATTTCTTCGTCTGTTTATCCTAATCCAGCAACAACTGAGTTAACGATTGAATTAACTACGCAAGAACTTGAAAATGCTAACTTAATTTTATTAGATCTTTCAGGTAAAATTGTTAGAAATCAAACAGCAACTGTTTCAGGAACATCTACTTCAACGATGGATATTTCTTCTTTATCTGCCGGAGTTTATGTTTTAAAAATAACAACTGATAAGGGTTCAATCACAAAGAAAGTGGTTAAAAAATAAAGACAATTAATTAAGAAAAGGCCGGGTAATACCGGCCTTTTTTATTGGTGCTTATGTGGAATATCGAACTGGGTTATTTAGGCTTATTTATCACATGTTTTCTTGCCGCTACTATTTTACCAATCGCATCTGAATTGTTTCTGGGTAGTATGTTGCTTGCCGGTTATGACCCAATCATTGTTTTAATAGTCGCCACAACAGGAAACACCTTTGGTTCCTGGTTAAATTACGGCATTGGATATATTGGAAACCCTAAGTGGTTAAAAAAACTTCGCGTGAGTGAAGCTCAAATAATTAAATGGGAACAAAGTATAAATAAGTACGGTGTTGGTTTGGCTTTATTTTCTTGGCTTCCTGTCATAGGCGATGTTATAGGTGTTGTACTAGGCTTTTTTAAAGTTTCTATTTTTTGGAGTTTCTTATTCATGGCGATAGGAAAGTTTTGTCGATATTTATGTCTCGTGATATTTTATCTATATGTTAAATAGCCAATTTTTTTTCAAAGGACTTTTATTTTTAAGTGTCTTATTGAGTACTCTTTTTCAGGCTACAACCATTGAACCTTATGCAACAGGAGATGGAATAGAATATACCTTAACGACAGAAGCTTTTTATAGACACGGTTCTGCTTCTATTCGCGAAAGTGATGCAAGAGAATTGAAAAGGGAACACATCCGTCACAAACCCTGGATTGATAATTATAAAGCGGTGACTTTTGATGCTATACACGCTTATTTAAAAGATCCAAAAGCACGTGAATACGGTGGATTTTACAGAACAAAAAACGGCGAAAACTTCGGATATCATTTTTCTTTTTATTCCCTGATCAATACACCCGCTCGAGCCCTAACAACTTTTTTAGACATCCACCCACAATATGCGTTTCAAATCACCAATGCTTTGTTGTTGATGTTGACTAGTTTCTTACTTTTTTTTTATTTCAAATTAGAAACTTGGCAATCAATAGGCTTGGTTCTTTTGGTAAATTTTTCAGCTGTATATTATTATATAGGCTGGTCCCACCCCGAAATAATGACAGCTATGCTGTTGCTCCTTTCTTTATTATTTCAAAGGGAAAAGAAATATGTTTGGGCTATATTTTTAATGGCGCTTGCGAGTTTACAAAATCAACCTTTATTGATTTTGTTGGTTTGGCTGATGCTTTCAGCTGGATATAATGAAAAATGGAAAATCAAAAACTGCATACGCATTGTATTTCCAGCGCTTCTATTCTTTCTGCCAAGCATATTTTATTTTTATTACTTCGGCACCACCAATCTCATAAAAGATGCAGGTTATTTAGACATTTCAAATGTTACCTATACCCGATTTTTAGGGTTTTTCATTGATTTAAATCAGGGGATGATCCTGAGTTTAAATTTACTTTTAATCGTATATATTTTGTTGATCGTAAATCGTTTCTGGAAAGCATTTACGCATCAAGTAAAACTTAGCCATGAAGACTTCATTCCTTTTTTAATTTTAATCTTAACCTTTATTGTTTGTATGATGAGCAATTGGAATCATGGAATGGCTATTGTGAATCGTTATGCTGTTTGGATTGGAATATTAATTATTTATCACAGTATTCAGTTGCTAAGTGCTTATGGCTTGAGGTTAAAATCTAGCCTAATTTTGGTGGTGTTTGCAATGCAATGCCTATTTATAAAAATCCATCAACCTTATAATAAGTTTGATTGGAGCAACGAAGGACACATGCCATTCGCGAAATGGGCACTGATGAATTACCCCAGTCTTTACAATCCTGACCCACAAATTTTTATTGTTAGAACCAGCAAGGTTTTTGATTTCTCTGTAAATAATTCCCCGGTATTTTACTTAAATAAAGAAAATGGAAAAACCCATGTTCTAAAAGTAGCAGTGCATGAAGACGGATTAAAGTCTTTAATTTCTTATGGATTGACGTTGAATCAACTAAAAACTATAAAGACCACGTCCTGTCCAGTAGCACATTGGTATTACATCAATGATCTTCCAACCTTAAATTTTTTTAATATAGATCATTTAGAATTGATTAGAGGGAAAAAGGAAATAGAGCGCATCAAACAATCTATTTACAATAACCCTCAATGGATAAATGAAATAACAGAGAAAGCAAAGCTGAATAACAACACTGTAAAAGAGCAGGTAGAAGCGGATGCTCTTTATCTGTATCAACAGGAATAATTATTCCTGAATGAAAGGACTTATGCGTCCCTTTTTATCGACCCAAAATCCATTTTCAGCTAATTTCAAAAGCGCCGCATCATCTTCATTATCGCTGTAGGCAACGACTATTTCAAATCCCGGAATTGCTTGCTTTAAGCGGATTAATTTTTCTTTTCCCCGGCAGTTTTTCAATAGGCTGTATTTATTATTTTTAACTATGAGTTGACTTCCAATAACAGCATCAATCCCAAGAGACAAACAAAAATCTTTAATAAACAATTCAGGTGATGCGGATACAACAATGGTGTAAACCCCATTCTCTTTAAGCTTAGTAATTTTTTCAAGTAAATTTTTTCTTACCAAGGCCCGTTTTTGTTCCCAAAATAAAGTGAGTAAATGATCTATTAGTTGTGCATCATTATTATTCAGGAAAGCTATAAATTTAGATTTGAATTTGGTAGTTGACATCAGTCCAAGATGATTAATGAACCAATACGCCAATTGAACTAAAAAGTAATAAGATTTTAAAGGGTTTTTTCGATAATAAAACCAACAAAAATCTTTTGTTGCATCCCCTTGAAATAAGGTGCCATCAAAATCAAAAACAGCAATTTTCTGGGGCTTATCCGACATATAAAAGTAGATAAACACAGGCAAGCCAGCAAGCAATTATAATTTGGGTAAATCGATCTTTGTATAATATTGTGGTTGGATCCCCCTCTCCGTCGTATTCTTTTCCTTCACTTATTTGTATAAATCGGAATACCCCAATGATCACAAATAAAGAGGTGTACATTAATTTATCAGTATGTAAACTTTTAATCACAAGCGGATCAATAGAATACAATATGTAGGAAGTAACAGTAATCGTTGCTGAAATATAGATGAGTTTATCCAAAAATTCCAAAGAATAATTTTTTAGTACCGCCCGATGTCCTTGAGCATTTTCTTTAAGAATTAACAATTCTGATTTTCTTTTTACTAAGATTAACATGAGCGATAAGAAAAATGTAACCACTAAGATCCAATGTGATGGCATGACATCAATAACAAAACATCCTGCTAAAACGCGAAGCACAAAGTTGACCGCTACTACAAACAATTCAATTAAATTGATTCGTTTTAATAGGAGCGTGTAAGCGACATTTAACACCACATATAAAAGAGTGATGAATAAAAATTGAAGGTTCAATTTAAAAAACAACGAAATACCAACACTTAACAGCAACAAAAAGATTGCAATTCCCAAGGCCATAGATTTAGAAATAGCACCTGAAGGAATTGGGCGGTCTTTTTTTCGGGGATGTAATTTATCCTTTTCGGCATCAAAGACATCGTTAAGAATATAGATAAAAGAACAAGCGAAGGAAAAAGAAATAAATGCTAAAATAGTTTTAGAAAACAAATCAAAGGAAAGAAGTTTCATCGCAAAAACTAAAGGGAGAAAAAGAAACCCATTCTTTATCCAACTTTTTATTCTCAATAAATCAATCAACCATTTCATTTTTCAAAGGTATAAACAATAGAATAACGCCAAGCAGAAAAATCGTCCCCGTTAAAATTAAGCAAACTATCTTCTTTCTCTGGGATCCCGGAACTTTTAATCCCGGCCTCACTTAATTTCACCCCAAAGGATTTCATCCAACCTGCTTGAATTTTAATGTTCTTTTTATGTTGTAGCATATTAAAGGTTTCCCTTAACTGATGGGTCTTGGAACTATTCCATAAAAAATATTGTTGATGACACACAAAAAGATTGGCTAGAAATAAGATTAAAATAAATTGTGTGTAAAGTCTAATGGCCTTGTATTTACTCATCAAGGCGGGTAGAATAAGTAAAATAATTAGAAATAAAATCTGTGGGGCATACCGATAATTCCAAAATTCAGGCTGAATCACACAAGAAACCAGCAAGGCTACCGCACAAAAATAAAACCAAGTTTTGCGATAACTTATAAGTGAAAACAGCATTAAGGGAATCAACAGTATTAGCAATTCTCCCTCAATGGGCCCTAGGGGACTCATCACAACAGGTTGATGGTTTCTATAATAAGGGATTGAAGCCTTAATTACATTGGCTGTAAATAAAGGTTTAGCTATTGAGGGATGCGTCTCGGCGGCAGTATAATTTGGCAGTGCAAAAGACGCTAAGAATAATTTTTCGAATCTGTTTTTACCAAAAAAATCCTTTGGATATTGTACTTCAGCAATAGCTTTTCCCTCATTATTTTTTCCCATTAGCGGATAAAAAGGGTGCCCCTTTGTAAGTGTGTTTTGAACATAAGTGGGTAGCCCGAATAGAAAAACACCAAGTAGTATAAAAATGCCAATGGTAATAATGGGTTTAATAGCAGCGGATTTAATTTGATATACCATCCAAAGACACGCAAAAAACAGAAAAATAACGCAGTAAATTAATGCTGTAAATTTTAGATTCACCCAAAAAATGAGGATAAGTCCTAATGGAATTAACCTTAGAAAATGCCCGGGTTCTTTACAATAATCGATAAGAAACAATAGAAAAATCAGCATGCAAGCAGCCATTAATCCATCAACATAGAAACTTACACTTTGTCCTAGAACAACTGGAGATGCGCAAGTAACACCAGCAACTAAGAGTGTAGAAAAGGCAGACAAGCCAAACCACTTCTTAAGAAAATGATAGCTTAGAAAACAACTAGAAAAAAATAGTATTAAGGTACTCGCTTTTGCCAATTCAATCCCGCCCCCAAAACTATAAAGAGATGCAGCAACCATCCATGCTGCTTTGGGATAATGATTGATATAGTTGGCATTTAATCCTGAGGCTTGTGCATTATTAATGAGGGGATCATAAATGGGATTCCATCCATTTTTTAATAATATTATTGCGTCTTGGTGGTACCATTGTCCATCAAAGGAAAAATCATAAAAGTAACTAGCAGTAAAAAAAGAAAACAGCAATAAAGACAAAGCTATTAATGCAGCGGTGTAGATCGTTTGAACATTAATTTTTAAATATCGTTTTAGATAATAAACCAATAACACTCCTTCACCAGTAAGCGCCAAAGGAACAATACCTTTATTTATATCTAAGCCAAGAATCAAAAAGACACTTGCAACTAGATATATACCAATTGGAAACAGGAACAATATTATTCCTATTGCGTAGGATAGGTTTTGTTGTTTATTCTTCATTTAATCGTTCGAAAGATAGAGTGAATTATTAAATAATGAGAGGATAAGTTTACATTTGTTTTAGTATTTAGAGAATAAAAACAGCTTTTTTAAGTTATGAGGCCCATGCGTTTATTAATTTTATTGTTTTTTTCTAGTTTCTTTACCCTAGTGCTCCAAGCACAAATTGGAACAGGAACTTGGCGCTTACACGTGGCAACAGGTCGAGCGATAGATGTTGCGAGCTCTGACACTTATATCTATACCGCTTACGAAAATGGCTTGATGCGCTATGATTTTACCTCAAAAGAAAAAAGACTTTACACCGCCATTAATGGTATTTCAGATATCGAAATCAGCACTTTATTTTATGATTCACTTCAAGAAGCCCTTTATATTGGATATGTAAACGGCAATATTGACAAGTTGATTAATGATGAGGTAATTAATATTCCTTCAGTAAAATTAGCTCAAATTCCAGGCTCTAAAAAAATTAATAGGTTCTATCGAGATATTACTTACGTTTATGTTGCTACTGATTTTTCTGTTTTGCAATTGGATACGGAGAAGGATGAAATAAAAGAGACTTTTTATCCAACGGGCGGGCAATATCCAATAGTTGATGTGACAGTGGTTTCCGATACTATTTATGCTCTAACCCAAGGTAAACTTTTATTTGGATTAAAAAACAATCCAACCCTTCCTGCTTCTTCTGCATGGAATTTAGACAATAGGCTAGAGAGTTTAAGCACATTTTCCTATAGTGAAATTGAAAAAGTGGGGAATGAACTTTATGTTTTATATAAAAGCAGTAATTATGGGGAGGATACGGTATATCATTTGATCCCCCAAGGGAGAACTGTTTTAACGAATTACCCCTATTCTTTAGAAATTAATAAATTGACGCAGCATCAAGGAAAATTAGATGTTTTGTGTGATGGGGCCATTTTATCGTACAATCAAAATCAAGTTTTAGATGAAAGTGTCCTCACCTTTTATTTAGGAATTTGGTTCAAGGCTTTAGGAATGACGTATGTCGATTCTTATAAATGGGTGGCAGATGGAAACAGTGGATTGTTGCGCATTATTGAAGATCAGTCTTATGAATATATTTCCTATCCGGGCCCACCTAATAACGATTATTTTGCAATGGATTGGAAAGCAGGTAAGTTGGCCGTGGCAAGTGGAAGATTAGAATTTAAAAGCCCTGGTTTTTTGCGTAATGGCATTTATTCATTCGAGGATGAGAAGTGGCTTTCATCTAATCCAAACAATATTTCAGCATGGAATGGCATTGATATACACGATTTCATTGCAGTAGCAGTAAACCCAAAAAATACAGATGAAATTGCAGCAGCAACCTACTCTGCCTTTCCGGTTTCGGTTGTAAATCAAAAAGACAATACTTGTGCTGTTTATGATGAAAACAACTCTACTTTAAGTACTTCTTTAGCAGGAAACGGCTGGTCTTTAGCTTCCGATTTAAGTTATGATCCTCAAGGTGCTTTGTGGGTGGTTAACGGGTATACAGAACGCCCACTTCATGTTAAAGACACTACTGGAGTTTGGTATAATTTTGATTGTGGAATTAATGCTAGAAATCAATATACCACGAAACTAGCAATAGATTATTCCAATAATGTTTGGTTTGCAACGGAATCTGAAGGTTTGTTTGGATTGAATTATAATAAAACGCTTTCCAATCCCTCAGATGATAAGTTGGTTCATGTCTCATCAAGTGATCTTAATAATATTGATATCCCTTCTTCAAATATTACAGCAATTGCGGCAGATTTTGATAATGAAATTTGGATTGGAACGGATGCTGGTTTTGCCGTTTTATACAATTCCAATGGTGCATTTAACACAGCAGCAGGACAGTATAGTCCACAAAGAATAAAGGTCTTGTTTGAAGGAAATACAGAATATGTATTGGGAAGCACCCATATTACGGATATTGAAGTTGATGGGGGTAATCGAAAATGGATTGCGACAGCAAGTTCGGGATTGGTATTACTTTCGGCTGATGGCTCTGAAATTATCACCCAGTTCACCAAAGAAAACTCGCCTTTAATTTCTAATAATATCTATGATTTAAAACTCAACCATGACACAGGTGAATTATTTATCATTACGGACTTAGGACTTGTTTCCTACAGAACAGATGCAACTTACGAAGATCCAACTTATTCTGATGTAAAAGTATTTCCAAATCCAGTTCGTCCCAATTATGAGGGACCGATTACTATTCAAGGTATTCGTTACGATTCTGATATCAAAGTTACCGATGTTGCAGGGAACATAGTTTTTCAAACCACTTCAAATGGTGGAACAGCAACATGGAACGGTAGAACCTTAGACGGACAGAAAGCTGCGGCGGGAGTGTATCTAATCTGGACAGCTACAAATTCAGGCACTGGCCGTAAGGTTGGAAAGGTTGTGGTGGTTAATTAAACCCGAGATTTTCACTTAATTTATCTTCTTTTTAGCACAAATTTTTTTCTAGTTTTCAACTGTAAATAAACTTGATCTGTAATATTAACTTATAATACCCTATTTTTGTTGTAATTACCCTTAATTTGGGTTTGATGCATTGAGAAATTGTGAAACAAGAAAAGTTAAATAAGGTCCTGAAGATTTTTATGTTGCTCTTGCTCCTGGCGGTTTCATCGTTAAAGGGGTATGGGCAGGTTACTTATACAATTTCTCCTGCACAGTGTAATGGAACAGCAACAGGGTCTATTGAAGTTATTTTAGGCGCAGGAAATGATTGTAGTCCTGGACCCTATCAGTACCAATTAGTAGGGCCATACTTTGGAAGCCCTAATGGTGGAACCACAGTTACAACTCTTCCCGCTACACCCACCCCATCACCAATACAAATGTTTTCAGGCCTATCCTCAGGATTTTATAATATTAATATTTTTCTTAATGGATTTATTTGTGCTAGTGCGGAAGGGGTGTTTGTCAGTCAACCGACACCTTTAACTTCTATTGTTACTGTTACACAACCATTATGTAATCAAATAAACGCGTCTTCTAATAATTATTTAGGCTCAGCATCCATTCTAGTTAATGGTGGGGCTACAGGGACATGTGGAAATATTTGCCCGGGATACCACATAGCATGGACAGGACCAGCGTCCTCTTCAGGTGGTTATTTATTAGGTTGTCCTAAGCAGATTCCAACTTGTGCTCAGAGTGCGGGAACAAACACGTATATGATGAGCAATCTTTCAGCTGGCACCTATAGTATTACCATAGAAGATAATAATAATTGTCCATTGTCAACAAGTTTTACTATTTCACAGCCACCCGCCATTATACCAACCATTACTCCTGTTAATATTCCTTGTAATGGCGGCAGCGGTTCAATTCAGGTATCTAATTTAAATGCATCTGACGGAACCGTAGGTGCTGGCTTTAATATTTCTTGGGTTGGCACTTCATCAAGTAATCCCAATGGTAATACACCTGAAATCACACCGCCTTCTTATTCTCCCTATACAATATCTCCTCTTGGCGTTGGAACCTATTCATTAACCATTACTGATGGCAATAGTTGTGTGTTTACTGAAAATAACATTCAAATCACGCAACCTGTCCCTTTATCCATTACCACATCAACTACTGCTGCTTTATGTTATAACGGAGCAAGTGGTTCAGCAACTTTAAGCGTAACGGGAGGTTCTCCTGGATATAATATTTCTTGGAATGGTACTACCACTAACGGAAGTTCAGTGTTTGGAAACCCGATAAATTTTGAGATAGCGAGTGCAGGAGGTTCTTATACTGCACCTAACCTCGCTGCTGGCACATACGTATTTACAATCACAGACAATGGCGGGGGATGTAGCGCAACGGTGAACATCACTATAACAGAACCACCAAGTGCCCTTAGCATTTCCACCACCCCTCAAAATATTCTTTGTTTTGGAGCCAACAATGGTTCTATTTTAGTTTATGGTACAGGAGGAACGCCGCAGGGGAATATTCCTGTCAATGGATACCAAGTATCTTGGTCTGGGCAATCTAGTGGTAATCCCGCAGGGATTGAAATCCCAACATCAAACCCAAGCATCATTAGCGGTGATTATCCAATTGGTTCTTTGACTCCTGGTAATTATTCTGTTACGCTTACAGATGCTAACGGTTGCACAAGTGTTCAATCTGTTGCAATTACACAACCCCCACAAATTTTTCTATCTGAAACCCATATTAATAATAACTGTTTTACCGGCCAAGCGGGTTCAATTAATCTAACAGTAATTGGCGGAACCCCTATTGTTGGTGCAGGCGGGCCATACAATTATGTATGGTCAAATACACAAACTACTCAAGATATCACTAATCTCCCTGCTGGAGTTTATTCTGTTTTAGTTACAGATGCCAATAATTGTCAAGTACCTTTCCCAAATATCACTATTACTTCACCACCACAACTTTTGGTTACAGCAACTACTACGCAACCAATATGCTACAATCAAACAGGCGCAATTAATATAACCGTTACGGGGGGCACACCAGGTTATACCTATTCGTGGACTGGTCCATCAGGCTTTACGTCAACAACAGAGGACTTAAGTAATTTAGGGCCTGGGACCTATAATTTAACAGTAACAGACGCTACCACTACTTGTACGGCAACGGGCACATGGACGATCAATCCGGCTCCACCTCAACTGACGATGAGTTTAACTCCTACCCATCCATTGTGTTATAACGAAGCGAACGGTAG
>JBIIWA010000016.1:0-65403 GCA_044339115.1 Crocinitomicaceae bacterium | reverse complement strand
AGAAGTTAAGCCTGCTTGCGCTGATGGTACTGTCCTTTTGAGGGTGGGAGAGTAAGTCGATGCCGATTTTAAGAAGCCTCTTCAGTAATGAAGGGGCTTTTTTTATGGGTAAATCTCAAAACAAAATGTAGTGCGAGCACCATGACGATTAGCTCAGGCTAATGTCATTATGCTGACCGCAGCGTCAGTAACTAAGGGTGAGGATTTTTATCGTAAGTGTTGCTTTGAACTGTTAGTTTTTCTTTTTCCTATTTTTAAAATACTCAATCTCTGCTTTCCATTTTGAATTAAGTTCGTACTTTCTTCTAACATAATTCATAGCGTAAAAGGGACTGGATAAAGCGCTTGCTAGTAAAAAATAAGGTCCTCCTTCCGAAACACCAAAATCAATTAAAATAGCAACACCAATATATGAAAAGAGTCCACCAATTATATTTCCAGTGATTCTTGCTGCATTAACTGGTTTTTTAATTATCAGGATATTATTAATAGGGATTACAATAGATTTTATTTGGATAGAATCTTTATTGATAATTTTTAATTTCCCCTTAAATTTTACCGAATCTAAAGTCATTATAAGAATTTTTTTGTCTTCTAAAATAAATCGCGTCTTAGTTTTCTCCCCATCTATTCTCGTTAATTTTAGCATTGGCAGCGAATCGTTGCGAGTTACATTAGACCGAGTGATTTTGGGATTTTGGTTTGTAAATATTTTTAAATCAGTATTACAAATTTTTTCATCTATATTGTTGACTGGATTCGCATATTCAGGACTTAATTTTTCTTGTATTAATAAGGCTCTATTTTGAATACTTGAAAAATCTAATTCATTATTATTAGAAAATTCAAGATCGAGTTTACTGTATAAGGTTTGTGTAAAAGCGAAATTTTGAAATATCAAAAGTAATATGATTGTGTAATTAAATTTTATCATTTTTTCCATATTAAAAGTTTTGTCCTATTGTCACGATTCATTTTTAAGAGATCAAATCATGTTATATTATTAATAAAGTAAAATAACTCTTGAGGTCTTTCAGGATTTTCAATTAACCTAAATCAAATATAAATAATAAAATATAATTATTACCAATTGATTAAAATGCCTTCATTAATTTATTTGTTTTTTGATTAATCACGATTAAGATTTTTAGTTTTGATGAATATGGTCTTAAGCTTATTCTATGTTAGATGAACATTATCATTTTATTTTTAGGTATTTTATATCTTTGGGAGGGAAATATTAGTTCCACAGTTCTATACGGCATAACATTTTTGAAATTTTGATAAGTAATTTTCATAACTATACAACATCCGTTTTTTTTCTATTCCTTCTCTTTTCGTGCGAACGAATTGGAAATAAAGGAAATGAAGTGTCTCAAAATATTCTTCATAATTTTAATTATAAGACCGAAATTCTGATGGATAAGGTTTCTCCCAAATTTGATGCCTATCATCCCGATACAGAGTTCAATAAAAAGCGTTTTAAAGATTTTTTGAAAATAGCTTTAAGCCCTGATATAAAAAATATTTATTGTTTCGATGATGCCATTGGAATTGATGCTGACTATCAATTTTCCTTTAATTGTAATAAAACAACCGCTGAATTGATCAGAAAAAGGAATAACTTAAAAATAGATAGCGCTACAAGTGACTTTGCCTTTGGACTTCAAAATGATTTCCCCTGGTGGGACAAGAAAAAAATTGAGAAATTACAACTTTACAGTTGGAAAGGAGAACAAGAGTACTACAAGTATTTTTGGTATGATAACAAGGAACAAAAAGCTTATTTTTTTGATTTTGACTTATAGTATTGTCTTCAAATGGAAAAATTGAAATTTTGATATACAAAAGTTTCAAATAATTTTACTTAGAACACATATTCAAAATTATTCAAATACCCACTCCTATAAATTTAGGCTAAAATCATCCTTCCAATCTTTCATTATTAGGATGATGCTTTAAAATTGTAAAAGGTTGGGTTAAAAAATTACAATCCTAATTTTTTGCTTATTTCTGAAGGGATACCACTTTTATGCAGATATATATTGATGGTTTTGTATCTAAAATATTGTTCAGAAACGTATAAATATCCTTGAGGAAAATTGTTTGTTCCCCATGAATTTTTAACCAATAAATACTTTACTCCATTTTGGTCCTTGTACAATCCTACGATGTGCATTCCATGATCATCTGTAGTAGTTTTGTTATCATAGCCAATTTGACGCAAGGCAGCATCAACAGCAATTTCTTTAACAGGATTTAAAAACGCATTAGATACTTTGTCAGCACCCGCATCATTGTAACCCTTATTGTCTTTTCCAACTACTTGAATCGTTGCTGGGTTTTCAGGAACCAAGGCAATACCATTCTTGAAACTGAATCCCTTCTCAGAAACATCAGCTCCCCAAGCAAGCGTATAACCATTTTTTAAAGCATGCTCACAAACGGTCATTAAATCGTCTAGCCCAACATTATAACTATCTCCCCAATTATAATTGTCAGGAATGGCCAATTGACATTTTGAATAATTATCATGATTAGTAAATGATGTTAAAGAAACATATTCATCCATATTTAAGCCTATTTCAGCTGCATAGGATTTTGGGGTATATTTCTTTCCTTTATAATCAAAAGAGCTTATGTCTTTTCCAATGTAGGCATCTAGAATTCCGTTTACAGAAGCTTTCCAATTACTTGAAATACCATTATTGGAATTTTGAAGATATTTCAAGGTGCCTTGCACAGCTCCATTTAACACTTCAAACATTTCAGCATGATCATAAGTAGCACTTCCATTCAAACCATTATAAACATCATAAGGAACAATTCCATAATGTTTAATTACCCAAGGAATGTCATGAAACGCTCCACCTTCAGCAAAATTAATTTTTCCGTCCATTCTAATGAATTTATCTGCTTTGTTTTCATATGATTTTCTTACAACATACATTTCAGATAAAATAGAAGGATTCTTCGAACCTTTTCTAATCAATTCCGATTCAAAAAAGGACAAACCTGAAAAACTCCAACAGGTACTTGTTTTACCTTGACTTTCAACTGGTGTTGCATCAAGGTGTGCTATTTTTGTAAATAAGTAAGAACTTCCTTCGATGTTAGTACTCTGTGAAAATGCACTTACACATAAACAAAGGGCCAGTAATAGCGTAACTAGTTTCATATTGATGATTTTTTAATAAAATTTAATGTAGCATCCAAGGATCTAATCCTAGAGATTTGGCTTTCTCAACGATGCTATTTAGCGATGTCGCATCATTACTTTGTCCAATGCATACTTTCGTAAGCGCTCCTTCTTGTATTAAACTCACTTGGAATCCGTTGGAGATTAATTTTTTGGTGAAAATTTCAACATTTTCTTTTTGAGAATAACATCCAACAATGCAATTAAACGCTGCAGGAGCTACATAATTAAAACCGTTTTGTACCGGAATAATTGGCTGTACTTCTACTTTAGTTTTGTCAGCAGTAATGTAAATTGAATTTTCAGCATCTATCTGATAAACCCAAACACCATCGTTAATGGGAGCTTCAGTTTTTTGATTTTCAAAAGTTGGATAGGCATCTTTTTCTGAATCAATTTTATAGCTAGTCTTTTTTAATTTGTAATGTTGAGCAATATTCTTTTTAAATGGATTAAGATCGTGATAAGAGATCATTCCTGAAGACAATACATTTGTTTTCAGTGGGATCCAAAAAGAATAGAAGGCAAAAGGAAGTAAGCAAGCTGCAGCTGCATATTTCCATAAATTAGATTTATTATTTATGTTTTTTATTGGCTTAACCACTTCAATGGTTTGATTCGATATAAATTGAAGTGGGGCTAATCCGTAGGATGTTAATAGAAAATTAAAATAACGATCCTGTTCAAAAACAAGAATATTTTCTTGATTATAATGAAATGTTCCGATATTCTCTAAGGAAACCTTCTTACCTGAAGAAAGATCAGATTGAATGTTATGAACTGTTTTTGAAATTAAATCATTGGCTTCTAAAAAAGTAATTCCTTGTGCTCTTGACAGAGCAGCGGTTAATAAGCCGTCATTATTTTTTAATTGAATATTGAATAACAAATGTTTGGAAGGAGGAAGCATAGTTCCTTTTTCAAAATCTATTGACACGCCTATATCTTTACTTACGAAACCACCAAATGAAGGAATGATTACACAATTGTGTTCTAGAATCAATTCTACAATAATTTCATCCATGTTTTTCATACTCCAAAGTTATGGAAGTTTATTGAAAATAAAAAGCCTTAAATACGATTCATCACCAGTTCTAAATCCTCTGGAGAGTCGATGTTAGGTGTTTCAATTTCGGTAGTCACTATTTTTATATTATAACCGTAATATAACCAACGCAATTGTTCCAATGATTCCGCTTTCTCCAGGAGTGTTGGATTCAATTTTGTAATTTCTAAAAGGGTATTAACCTTAAATCCATAAAGACCAATATGTCTTAAAAATGGATAATTTAAATTTCCTTCAGGCGCATACGGAACCGAATTTCTGCTAAAATAGAGAGCGTTCCCAATTTCATTAAGCACAACTTTAATTCTATTTGGATTGTGGAGTTCTTCTTTCGAAATTTTAGGTGTCGCAAGGCTTGCAATTCTTACAGTTTCCTCTTGTAGTGCTTGGATCAATTGATCCAATTGACGCGCATCAACCAAAGGTTCATCTCCTTGAATATTAATTACAATATCAAAACCAGAATTTCTTTCGCATACTTCAGCACATCTATCGGTGCCTGTTTCATGACTTAAATCGGTCATTTCTACTTTTCCACCAAAGCGAACAACCTCATCAAAAATTCTTTGATCATCAGTTGCCACAATGAGTGTATCAATTAATTTTGATTTTAGCGCTCCCTCGTATACCCTTTGAATCATTGATTTTCCTTTTAAGTCAATCAAGGGCTTTCCTGGGAATCTAGTGGAAGCATATCGAGAAGGGATTATTCCAAGTACTTTCACTAAAATTTCATTTGTATCTGCATTAAAAAATTCCTAGGTGGCTGTATATCACCTGGTCTACTAGAGTATTCTGCGTTAAAAATATTATTTGCAATCAAACCAATTCTGTATTTGTCAGTGATTTTATAACCAATTCTAAAATCTACTACAAAGTTACCTTTATTATAGATCTTTCTATATGCTTTTAATCCAGGTAGAATATAAGTTGATCCTGCAATAGGTTCCTCAAATACTTTGTCAATATTTTGCATAAAACTATTATAGCGTAATGAAAACCCTGTGCTCCATTTCATATAATTTACCTCAACATCTGCTTTTGCAAGATGCTTAAATCTATACTTCAATAAATTACTGGTCGAATCTGAATTCCAAATGGTATAATTCGGGTCTTTATTTAAGCTTAATGGGTTCATATAAGTGTAGCCAATCAATGAAATTATTTCAAACTTTCCAATGCTCCCCATACTGTTAAAAGACAAATCGATTCCTGTGATTCTGGCTGCCTCAGCATTCAAGGCTCTAAAACCAATTAGATTATTGATGGTGTATCCTTGCCCAATTAAACTTTGGTATTCACTCATTCCAGAACTAGTTGCTGTATTAATGGAATTGCCATTGATAGGATTGTACAATCCAAAGGCAAATTCAATCATATTTTTATATTGATTTACAAATGCAGAAGCATCAAACATACCTTTCCAATTTCCAATTTTCACGCCTTGTTTTACTCCAATCTCTGCAGCCCACCCAATCTCAGGAGTAAGTGTTGGATTTGGAAATATATTTAAGGACCCAACACTTGTTTTAGTGTATCTTTCTGCCACTGATGGATAGCGAATTCCTTGTCCAAATGAAGCTCTTAAATGTGTATATTTTGCAGCTTTGTAATGTGCTCCAGCTCTGAATATCGGATAAAATGGAAGGACTACAGAACTGTTTTTAGAAATTTTAAAGTCAGAGTCTCCTGTCTTCCCGTCCATCATAAAATGTTCCAACCTTACTCCACCAGTGAAGTCTATCTTTCCAATTTTTTGTTCCACTTGGGCATATGCAGCAATATTATTCGAAGTATGGTCTCCAAATAATTCGGACTTCACTACATTACTGATATTTGAAGCTCCTGTAGTTAAAGAAAAACCATTGTTAAATAATTTTTGAAATTGATAATCTGAAAAATAAATAACGGCTCCATTACTTTGACTCGGATTATTTAAATTTCCATTATAGGCATAATAAACTCGTGTTTTAAGACTGTGCTTATTATTATGTTTATCCGTAAATTTCAAATAGGGATCGATAAACAAGCGATGGCCCAAATTATAGGTAAGCGTTGAACTGGCAAGACTCGTATCAGCCCCACCACTTGGAGTATACCCCAAAGTATCACTTTGCCAAATCAAGAAACTTCCGGTTTTTTGAATTTGATAATTATAACCAATACCTGCTTTAAGTCGGGTAAATTTCTCTGGCTTGAAAAATATAGAACCGCTTATCCTTGCGCGCGCTTCCGTTTCACCTTGTCTGTAACCATCATTATGAAATAAGGTGGTGGAAATAGTATAACCCATTTTCTTTTTCATCTCACCGTGATACACTTCAACTAATTGATTCATCGGATTCTTGTCCCACCATTTTAAAGAAGCTCTAGCAGGATTGTCATAAATACCATATTGAACTTTTATTTTTGTTTCAGGAGTGACACTTGGTTCCTTTTCTGTTAATGCAATTACTCCATTAAGTGCACCACTACCATACAACACAGAAGAGGCTCCTTTCATAATTTCTATTTGCGAAGCTTGTTCCATCGGTATGGAATTCCATTGGGTGTCTCCTGCATATCCCGAAAGGAGCGGCATTCCATTCCATAAAAGTAATACGCGACTTCCAGCGCCATAAGCAAAACCAGAACCTCCTCGGATACTCACTTGTCCATCCATTGTAAACACACCTGGAGTTTGATCAACCGCCTGTTCAAGGTCTGTAATGCCTTTATTGTCAATTAATTGGGGACGCAAAATTTCCATAGAAACGGGTACTTCTTCGATGGCTTGTTTTCTTCTTCCTGCAGAAATTACTACCGTCTCGAAATCTTTCACTCTTTCTTTTAAAGGGATTTGAATATTTCCTGGGGTATTGATCACTATTGTTTCTGTTGCGTATTGCAGCATAATGACGACCACTTCAACTGGGAATTTTTTGCAATCTAGCTCAAATTTCCCATCATAATCAGAGATAGCTCTTGAACCATCTGCACCCATTATTTTAGCGCCAACAACAGGCGTTTTATTAATTTCATCAATTACTTGTCCGCTTATTTGTGCTGATAAGAAACCTGAGAAAAACAAAATGAAACAAGATACAAGGAATACTTTCATATTAATAAAATCTAAATTTGAACTATAAAGAAAGAAAAATTAATTGAATTAAAAAGCAAATTGCATTTGTAATACAATATTTCTTGGCGCTTGAACATCTCCAGGACGCGTCACATATTCTTTATTAAAAATATTATTAGCGATCAGATTCACTTTAATTCCATCCTTAACATTATAGCTTAAACGTGAATCAAAAACAGCAACTCCTTTATTAAAAATACTTCTGTAATATTTCATTCCAACTAACAATTCTTGCCCCAATACACCAGTTTCAAAAACCCTATCTATATTACTCATGTAACTGTTGTATCGACTTGAAAAGCCTAAACTAATAGCTTTGTAGGTTATTTGGATGTCTGCTTTCGCTAAATGTCTGAATCGATATTTGAGCATATTGCTGGTGGTGTCAGAAAATGTTTGTCGATAACTAGGGTCTAAATTCAAACTAATTGGATTCATATAAGTGTATCCTAATAAAGTAGTTAATTCCACTTCTTTGATTTTACCGCTACTATTAAATGAAAATTCCAATCCACTTATCCTTGCTTTTTCGGCATTTTGTGCTTGAAATCCTACCCAATTATAAAAGTAATTTAAAGCATCAGGATTGCTTGTTTGTAAGCTTCCCATGGTATCAGGTTTGTAGAGACCAAAAACAAATTCGGTCATGTTACTGTATTGATTTACAAATCCAGCTAAATCAATCATTCCTTTCCAAGTCCCCAATTTAACAATTTGTTTGGCTCCAATTTCAGCAGCCCAACCTGACTCAGGTCTTAATGCTGGATTTTTAAAAATGATTACTCCTCCTACAGAGGTAGAGACAAATCTTTCAGCTATAGAAGGAAATCGAATTCCTTGTCCAAAAGAAGCTCGGAAATGTGTAGCCTTTGTCGCTGCATAATGCATTCCGTAGCGGAAAATCGGTTGAATGGGAATAGAATAATTCGCATTAATTTTCATTTTAGAATCTGGTAAAAGGGTATCTAATTGACAATACTCAAATCTAAGTCCACCAGAAAAATCCCATTTTTTTAATTTGGTTTCTAATTGAGCGTAGGTAGCAGCACTTTCACTTAAATGATCACCGAAAACCCAACTTTTCACCACATTATTTGTATTTGTAGCTCCAAAAGTTATAATGTTTTGTGCGTTAATTTTGTGTTGCATTTGGTAATCTAAGTAGAACATTTGAGCAAAGGAAGCATCATATACTTTCTGATCGTTCCCTGTGGTCACAATATAATAGCGGGATTTAAAATGGTGTTTGTTATTATGCTTATCCGTAAACTTAATATAGGGATCAAAGCTAAATCGAATTGCTTTTTGTCTAGATATCGTATTGTCCATTGCTTGATAACAATTCGTATCATTTTTCCAGAGTACAAAAACCCCAACATCTTGATGTTGTAGATTGTAGCTAAGGCCAAATTTCATTTGATCGTGTTTGCTTGGTTTCACATAGAAAGATCCATTTAATCTGAAACGTTTCTCTGTTTCTCCTTGTCTAAATCCTTCATCAATTACAGCATTAGTTCCAATGGTGAAACCCATATTTTTAATGGCTTTTCCATAATAAATATCAGCCAAATGAAAAGTTGGGTTTCTTTGCCAATATTGCAAGGAACTTCTGTGGGGGTCACCATAAATACCAGATTGAATCTTTGCTTTAAACTCACCTGTTTTTGTAGGCTCTTTTTCGTTTAAGGCAATAATTCCATTCAGCGCGCCACTTCCATAGAGTACAGATGATGCTCCTTTTATAATTTCAATCTGTGATGCTTGTTCCATTGGTACAGCATTCCATTTTGCATCGCCAACATCAGGAGACAGCATGGGTACGCCATTCCATAAAAGCATTACCCGACTCCCCGCCCCATAGGCATAACCGCCTCCACCTCGAATACTTACTTGACCATCCATTGCATAAACCCCAGGGCTTTGATCAACGGCTTGCTCTAAATTGGAATATCCTTTGTTATTGATAAGCTCAGGTTTTAAAATTTCCATGGACATGGTAATCTCTTCAATTTTTTGATCTCTTTTTCCTGCTGTTACTACAATAGTATTTATTTCCTGAATAGGTTTTGTTAAACGCATTTCAAAAGGAGTATTGTCAGAAATTATTAAGGTGTCATTTAAATAACTTCCGCACGAAAAATAAAGTTCAGCGGGAAATTTTTTAATATTTATAACAAAAGTTCCTTCAGCATTGGTGAGCGACCTTTCCCCATGAACGGAGCTAATTTTCACGCCGTAGATCCCTTCCTTTGTATCTGAATCTATTACTTTACCGCTTACTTGACTAAAAGTATTAGTGGCTAATAAAACACTTAAAAAAAGAAAATAAACCTTATAATTTATAGTAGAATTATTCATAACTTAATGTAAAGTAAACAATATTTTTTTAATGAACAATCAAAATTTATATAAAATCGCTGCAGCTAATTTAGAGGGTATAGGACCTGTTAAATTAGCACATTTGCTTTCAAAGACAGGCAGCTTGGAGGTTTTATTCTCAATAGGTAACAATGAATTAATGCATTTGAGTGGATTCACATTCAATCAAATTCAAAATATGAATAGAATGAATGCTTTAGGAATAGCAGAGGCAGAACTATTGAAAAACGAAAAAAAAGGAATCAACATTTTATTCTTTTTAGATGAAAATTATCCCCGAAGGTTGAAGCAATGTATTGATGCGCCAATTTTACTTTATTATAAAGGTGCAATTGAGTTCAATCCTAGTAAAATAATTTCGATTGTAGGCACCAGAAATATGAGTTCTTACGGTCAAAATATTTTGGATCAATTTATTCAAGAAATCAAGGATGAAGATATGGTTGTTGTCAGTGGTTTAGCATATGGAGTTGATATTCACACTCATCTTCTTTGCTTAAAGCATGACATTAAAACTATAGGTGTACTTGGGCACGGCTTAGACCGAATTTATCCTTCACAACATAAAAAAGTTGCCAATCAAATGCTAGAGGATGGCTGTCTATTATCGGAATTTAAAATGGATACCAAACCAGATCGTGAAAATTTTCCACGACGCAATAGAATTGTGGCAGGGATTTCTGACGCTACCATAGTTATTGAAAGTCAAATAAAAGGAGGTTCTATGATTACAGCAAACTTAGCCAATGATTATAATCGAGATGTATTTACTTTTCCAGGTGATGTAGATCGAATGTATTCAAAAGGTTGTAATCATCTTATTGCCGAACAAAAAGCGCACTTAATTCAAGATGCTGCAGGTTTTTTGAAATTAATGAACTGGCAAAAAATCGTAAAGAAGCCTCTACAATCTCGTTTGACTTTTGATTTATCAATGGATGAGCAAAATATTTATAATGTTTTATTAGCAGAGGATCTTCAGCATATTGATCTTATTTCTTTAAAAAGCGGATTCAAATTAAGTGCTCTTAGTTTTTTATTAATGGGAATGGAACTCAATGGTGTAATAAAAGCGTTTCCTGGAAATCGCTATTCTTTAAATTAAAAAATCAATAATCTGCACTGTTTTTCATGGAAAAAGATTAATTTTACACATCGATTTATCGATTAAACTTATGAAGAAAGGTGGAGGGATAGGCCCTATGATACCTTGGCAACCTAGCTAGATTTGAAAAGGTGCCAATTCCGATTTCACTTGTGAAAGAAGATAAGTTTCAGACTAAAAAAGGTCTTTCTTCAGTATAAAATAAAATTAGAATGAGCATAATTTGGAAATTACTGCAGGAAAGAATTTTAATCTTAGATGGTGCAATGGGCACCATGATTCAAAGATACACTTTGGAAGAAAAGGACTTCCGAAACAATTATTTTGAAGAACATCCCAATTCACTGAAGGGAAATAATGATTTACTTTCCTTAACGCGCCCAGATATAATTAAAGAAATTCACCGTCAATATTTCGAAGCTGGAGCTGATATCATTGAAACCAATACTTTTTCGGGCACTACTATCGCGCAAGCAGATTATGATCTATCTTCTTTTGTCTATGAACTCAACTTTGCGTCTGCAAAAATAGCTAAGGAGGTTGCAAATGAATTTACCGATAAACCAAGATTTGTTGCTGGTTCCATTGGACCTACCAATAAAACAGCCTCTATCTCTCCAGATGTTAATGATCCTGGATACCGTGGTGTAAGTTTTGATGAATTAGTTGTGGCGTATGCTCAGCAAGTAAATGCGCTTATGGATGGTGGAGTAGACTTGCTTTTGGTTGAAACTGTTTTTGACACCTTAAATGCAAAAGCTGCGCTTTTTGCCATTGATGAAGTATTTATAGAAAGAAAAGAGCAAATTCCAATAATGGTTTCAGGCACGATTACAGATCAAAGTGGTAGAACGCTAACTGGACAAACTACGGAAGCATTTTTAATTTCTTTATCCCACATGCCCTTGCTCAGTATTGGATTAAATTGTGCGCTTGGTGCAAGTTTAATGCGACCTTATCTTCAAATTTTAGATCAAAAATCTCCGTTTGCAGTAAGCGCTCATCCCAATGCTGGTTTACCTAATGAATTTGGTGAATATGATGAAACAGCAGCCTTAATGGCAGTTCAAATCAAAGAATATTTAGATAAAGGGTTGGTAAATATTATAGGGGGTTGTTGCGGCACCACGCCAGAACATATAAAAGCAATTGCAACTCTAGCGGCTCAATATGCGCCAAGACCCATTCCAAATAACTTTTCTTGATGCAAAGTAATAAAATAAAAACACTCCAATTATCAGGATTAGAGCCTTTGATTGTAAGTCCTGAAAGTAATTTCATTAACATCGGCGAACGCACCAATGTAACAGGATCCAAAGCATTCTTGCGCATGATCAGAGAAGGTGACTACGATGCTGCAGTAGCTGTAGCGAGAGAGCAAGTAGAAGGAGGCGCTCAGATTATTGATATCAATATGGACGAGGGGATGATTGACGGCGCTGCTGAAATGGTAAAATTTTTAAATTTAATTGCCTCAGAGCCAGATATTGCTCGAGTTCCTGTAATGATCGATAGCTCTAAATGGGAGATTATTGAAGCTGGATTAAAATGTATACAAGGTAAAGGGGTCGTCAATTCGATTTCTTTGAAAGAAGGGGCAGCTGCTTTTATTCTTTACGCCAAAAAAATTAAACGATTTGGAGCAGCAGTGGTCGTTATGGCATTTGATGAGCAAGGTCAAGCGGATTCGTTTCAAAGAAGAATTGAAATTTGTAAAAAATCTTACGATATCCTCGTAAAAGAAGTTGGATTTGAACCTACTGACATTATTTTTGATCCTAATATTTTTCCCGTTGCCACCGGAATGGAGGAACACAACAACAATGCAGTAGATTTTTTCAATGCTTGTAAGTGGATCAAAGAAAATCTTCCAGGAGCTCAAGTGAGTGGCGGGGTATCCAATGTTTCTTTTTCTTTTCGTGGAAATAATAAGGTTCGTGAAGCTATGCACTCCGCTTTTCTTTATCATGCCATTCAACATGGAATGACCATGGGTATTGTGAATCCAAATATGCTGGAGGTCTATGCAGAAATTGACCCAGTTTTATTAGTGCATGTAGAGGATGTCTTATTGAACAGAAGAACTGATGCCACTGAAAGATTATTAGAACTTGCAGAAACTGTAAAAGGTGATGGAAAGAAAAAAGAAATTGATCTCTCTTGGAGAGAAAATCCTGTTCAGGTTAGGTTAAAACATGCATTAGTAAAAGGTTTAGTTGAATTTATTGATGAAGATGTTGAAGCTTGCAGACATTTATACGATCGACCTATTGAAGTCATTGAAGGTCCCCTGATGGATGGCATGAATGAAGTTGGAGATTTATTTGGAAGTGGAAAAATGTTTTTGCCTCAGGTGGTTAAATCAGCGAGGGTAATGAAAAAAGCAGTTGCTTATCTGCTGCCATTTATTGAATTAGAGAAAGGTGGTAAACGGAGTAGTGCAGGAAAAATTATTATGGCTACTGTGAAAGGAGATGTTCACGATATTGGAAAAAATATAGTGGGTGTAGTCTTGGCCTGCAATAATTATGAGGTTATCGATTTAGGTGTCATGGTTACCGCTGATAAAATTATTCAAGCAGCCATTGATCAGAATGCTGATGTTATTGGATTAAGTGGCTTAATTACGCCTTCCCTTGATGAAATGGTTACGGTTGCTAAAGAAATGGAAGAAAGGGGTTTATCTATCCCTCTATTAATTGGTGGTGCAACCACGTCAAAAGTTCATACAGCAGTAAAAATAGATCAACATTATTCCAAAGGTCAAACCATTCATGTTCTTGATGCATCAAGAGCAGTAACAGTGGTAGAGCAATTATTGGGACAGAAAAAAGATCAATATATCCTCAATTTGCAGGAAGAATATGAAAAAATGCGTGTGCATCATGCTAATCATTTTCAGAATAAAAAATTAATTCCTTTACAGGAAGCGCGCAGCAATGCTGTCAAGCTCAACTTCGATACGATTTTTAAACCGAAAAAATTAGGCATTACTACTTTTTCAGATTTTGATTTGAAACTCTTAGTTCCCTATATCGATTGGACGCCTTTTTTTAGAACATGGGAACTTCACGGTAAATTTCCAGAGATTTTAAGTGATGAGGTGGTAGGCACACAAGCGCAAAATTTATTTGATGATGCACAAAGTATGCTCCAACAAATTATTAAAGAAAAATGGTTGGGCTCTAAAGCAGTTGTCGGAATATTCCCTGCCAATTCAAATGGAGATGATATAGAAATTTATGATCTTGAAGGAGTACTAGCATATACGCAACGAACACTGAGACAGCAAACGAAGAAAGCCAGTGGTCAAAATAATTATGCTTTAGCTGACTTCATCGCGCCTAAAGAAAAGGGTGTTCAAGATTATATAGGTGGATTTGCAGTTACAACTGGACATGGAATTGAAGATAAATTAAAACAATTTGAAGAGGATCACGATGATTATAGCTCTATTCTCCTTAAGTCATTAGCCGACCGTTTAGCAGAAGCATTTGCAGAATATATGCATGAATACGTACGGAAAGAAATTTGGGCTTATGCTGCATCTGAATCATTGAAAAATGATGAGTTAATTGCTGAAAAATATCAAGGAATTAGACCCGCACCTGGTTATCCAGCTTGTCCAGATCACCTGGAGAAAATAGGCTTATTTGAATTGTTAAATGTCGAATTAAATACCGGAATATCCTTAACTGAAAATTTAGCCATGTTGCCAGTTTCTTCGGTAAGTGGTTGGTATTTTGCACATCCTCAAGCCAAGTATTTTGGTCTCGGAAAAATATCAAAAGAGCAAGTTGAAGATGTAATAAAGCGTAGAGGCGGTGATTTCAATAAAGATAATATTTGGTACAATTCGATTATTCAAGAATAATTCTAATTCTTGGAAGAAGGCAACTTTTTTTTGTACTTTGGAGTCTTAAATATCTATGTTAAGATTAGTTTATAGCATGAGAAGTATCTTATTAATTTTTTTCGCTTGTTGTTCCTTTGTACTTCTTGCCCAAAATCCAATAGCCAACTTCAGTGCCTTACCTCTCAGTGTTTGCGCTGGTGTACCCGTTAACTTTACTAATACCTCATCCGCAAATGGTGGACCAGCTATAACAAGTAATGCTTGGGATTTTGGCGATGGTACCGCTGCAACAACATCTAACGCAACGCATGCTTATTCTATCGCAGGAACTTATTCTGTAACATTGGTAACTACCAATGCTAACGGAAATGTAGATTCAGAGATTAAACCAAATTACATTACAGTCCTTCCTTCTCCCAATGTTGGCTTTAATATTTTAGGCGCAGGATGTACAGTTCCTTTAACACTAACTTTTAATAATACTTCCTCACAAGGGGCAAACTACACTTATAGTTGGAATTTCGGAAACACCCAAAATTCAACGCAAAACAACCCAGCTCCCGTAGTCTATAATAATGCAGGACTTTATACTATCAGTTTAACCGTTACCAATACAACAAATGGCTGTTCTTCTGTACAATCCAATCCTATCAACATCTCTAACTTTCAAACCGCTATAAATGCTCCCTTGGTAGGTTGTGTAGGCAATCCAATTTCTTTCATTGACAACTCCACTGCCGGCGCCAATAACTGGAATTGGAATGTTGTAGGACTTGGGACAAGTACTCTACAAAACCCATCTTTTACATTTACAGCACCAGGAACTTATACAGTGCAATTGTCTTCACAGAATACGGTATCAGGTTGTGCGGGAAGTGCCAGCCAACAAATAACTATTCAAGGTGCTGTCACACCAAGTTTCACAGCTAATCCAACAACAAATTGCGCTCCAGCAAGTATTAATTTCACCAATACCACTGGAGTCGCAGGTACCTATAATTGGACTTTTGGAAATGGTCAAACTTTCACCGGACAAACTCCTCCAGCGCAAGTTTATGCTCAAAATGGATTTTTTGATGTTACCCTATCGGTCACCACCCCATCTGGATGCTTTGGGACTACTACGCTTAATGATGTAATCCACATTATAAATGTTCAATCGGGGTTCTATGCACTTGATACCGGTGGATGTGATCCCTTGGTGGTGCAGTTTATCGATACCTCTGTGACACCTAGTCTTTCGAATCCAATTATTTCTTGGCAATGGAATTTCGGAAATGGTCAAACCTATAATGGTCATTTTCCTCCTCCACAAACATATCCAATTGGTCTTTTTGATGTTAGTTTAGTGGTGACCACTCAAAGTGGATGTGTTGATACCGTACTTATGAATGATTATATAACGGTCGGACATATTGACTTGGTCAATTTTAATTATAGCCCTCTTGTTTCTTGCGCAAAAACGGATATTCAATTTAACAATACATCTGTCATTTCAACACCCCACTTAACAAATGAGGTAACTTACTTATGGGATTTTCAGGAAGGAAATTCAACCATTGAAAATCCATCCTATCAATTTTCTTCTGATACTGGATACTTTGATGTTACGCTAATTGTCAATTTTCGGGGATGTATTGATTCCTTAACCATTGATTCGGCAGTATATATTTTGGCGCCGATTGCAAAATTTACAGTAAACAATCTTGTTTGTAATCCGGCATCATTTCCCGTAGTGTTGCCATTTACAGACACATCAATTCATGGAGAAGTCACTGATAATGTAGCCATGACTTGGGAATGGAATACAGGTGGGCCTAACACCAATATTAATAATGCGACATTAGATGGTCCAAATAATGGTAATGCGTCCCATTCTTTTCCTAGCTATGGTTCCTACACTGTTGAACAAGTCATCCACAATTATACAACAGGTTGTAGTGATAGTATCACCCAAACCATTAATATTTCTCAATTAATTCCGGCATTTAATTTGTCTAATGATTCTGTTTGTAAAAATAATTTACTCTCTATATTTGATGCTAGCACCACCTTTTCTACGCATCCTTTAGTAGATTGGTTTTATAATACAGGTAATGGAAATGTAATTCATAATGGTCCTAATCCAACTTATACTTATCCAACTTCTGGTAATTATAACATTACATTAAGCGTAAGTAATAGTGTTGGCTGTGTTGCTACTATTTCGAAGCCAGTTAAAGTTTTGGCGCTTCCTTTTGGAATAATGTCTGCGCTTGATGATCATGGATGTTCCCCTTTCCCCGTCGTTTTTAATAATGGATCTTTGGCAATAGGAAATGGAGCCCCGCTTTCTTATTTTACTACTACGTTTTCGGATGATTCTACCACTTTAGTGACCAATACGGTAGGAACTCCAATTACGCATACTTTTGTTGGTACGGGTATTTTTTATGCATCAATGATCGCAACGGATGCTTTTGGTTGTCAATCTTCCACTGCTAATATTCCGATTACCATCACACAACCTTCTGCTTTCTTTACGATTTCAAATGTGATTTGCAATCAAGATTCAGTTCTTACCAATAATTCTTCCAGTGGAGTAGGACCTATAAGTTATGAATGGCTCTTAGAAGGTAATGCTTTTTCAACAGACACCAATGCCATAGTTTCTGTTTCACTTCCTGCGAATAATAATGGCACATTAAGCACGAGTTTTAATTTAAGCTTAATCGTGACAGATGGAAATGGATGTTTAGATACCCTAACACAACCTGTAATTGTTTCCACTCCTCATGCAATTCCCAATTATACCTTCTCTGGCGCTGTGTTAAATACAACAGGTGAATATGATTGTCCGCCATTATTTTGTTTGTTTCAAGATTCTTCAGAATCCTTTGGAAATATTACCGCTTGGAATTGGTCCTTTGGAAATGGAAATAATTCTATTTTGGAAAATCCATCAAATACTTTAGTAACCAATGGATCTTTTGATTTGAATTTGTCTGTCACTGATCAATATGGATGTACTGATGATACTACCATTATTAATTATGTAACGATTGGTGGTCCGCAAGGACTTCCGGATTGGATTCAAAATGCAAGTATTTGTTCTCAAGGAGCTAATTTCTTAATGTCTAATCCACTCAATATTGATTCATTAATTTGGAATATGGGTGATGGTAATTTTATTTATAATGATTTGAATTTCCAATATAATTATGAGACTTTAGGCACTTATTCTCCAAGTGTGACTATATTGAATTCTGATGGCTGCGAAATTCTTTTCCTACTAGACGATATCTCTGTTCAGGACGATGGTTTAAATGCCTTTTTTACAGCGCTGCCCAATCCAGCAGATATTAATGAAGTAATTAATGTGGTAGATGCCTCTACCTTTGCAGGATCCAACATTATGAGTTGGTCATGGAACTTAGGGACAGATTCAACTCTTATTTACTATAATAACAATCCTCAATCTGCTTCTTTTGGTATTGGCGGGGCATATGTTTTCACGCTTTTGGTAACTGATGCATTGGGATGTACAGATACTTATAGTGTCACCGTTAACGTTAATGATCCTGATATTTGGGTTCCTAATGTATTTACTCCCAATGGTGATGGAATTAATGACGTCGTGTCCTTGCCATTCCCGGCCTTTAAATCTTATAATATCGTGATTTTAAATCGTTGGGGAAATGTAGTGGTAGATGAAAAAGATCAGACGGGCCTTGCTTTATGGGATGGAACCGATCAAGGAAACACACCTTATACGGATGGAGTATACTTTTATCACATTACAGGAGAAATGTTAGGGGGAACCATGATTGATAAACATGGATTTATTACTTTAATTAGATCAGAGTAATTTATCTTCTTCCGCTTCGCTTTGTTCGTAAGCCGTATCAATTGCCTTGTTATTTGTCAATGCAGCTTCAACAGCAAGTACATCACATCTTTCATTTTCTGGATGTCCAGCATGCCCTTTGACCCAATTGTAGGACAACTTAAACTTGGGGTGCAAGTCTAGATAGCGAAGCCATAAATCCTTATTTTTTTTCCCTTTGAAATTTTTGGTGCACCAAGTAAATACCCACCCTTTGGTTATGGCATCTATAACATATTTCGAATCTGAATAAACTTCTATCGGGTATTGATCTGTTTGCAGGCTTTCTAGTGCAACAATTAAAGCCATGAGTTCCATTCTATTATTTGTGGTTCTCCTAAATCCGCCAGAGATTTCCTTCTCAAGATCTTTGTATTTCAATACAATTCCATATCCTCCGGGACCAGGATTTCCGCGCGATGAGCCATCCGTAAAAATGCTAATTTTCTTCATTATCTTATTCGTGATCAAGTGAAATATACAACAAACGATGGCTAATAGGAGAATTGAAAATTGCAACAGTTGTCAGAAATACCATCCCTTTTAATTGTGTCAGATATATTAGATTTCTTTCATTATTCTTCTTGCTCATTTTTTCACTCTTTTCGGATCAGCATTAATAAAGGCTTTCCATCCGCCACCTTTTGCTTTATTATGCTCACCAACTCCTTTAGAGAAATGGTGACAAACAGCAACCGCTAATCCATCTGTGGCATCTAAATATTTGGGCATTTCATCAAAATTTAACAAGGTTTGCAACATAGCGGCTACTTGTTCTTTTGAAGCGCTTCCACTACCTGTAATAGCTTGTTTCACCCTTCTCGGCGCATATTCTTCAAACGGCACATTATGATTCAGACATGCTGCAATTGCAACACCTTGGGCCCTTCCTAGTTTTAACATTGATTGTACATTCTTTCCGAAAAAAGGTGCTTCAATAGCCATTTCATCCGGTTTATATTCCATAATTAAACCATTTAAACGGTCTAAAATTCGCTTTAGTTTTTCTGGATGATTTTCGAGTTTGCTGAGTTGGATGATTCCAAAATTCAACATGGACATTTTGTTTTTTTGAATGTGGATAATTCCATACCCCATTACAGTAGTTCCGGGGTCAATTCCTAAAATTATTTTATCTTCAACCATTTTTTGGATTACTGTGTATAAAACTAAGCAAATTAAGTCAATTTCAGGTTCTTTACTGCGAATTCTAGCTTTCGCTGCCGTGCTTTTTGTTTTTTATTTCCAAATGCAAAATAAAAAATTCTCTTGGAATGAGATGCCCCCAATTAATTATGTCCCTTTGACCTTCCTTATTTTGTTCATGCCGCTAAATTGGTGGTTGGAATGGAAAAAATTCAAGATTATGGTTTCCTCTATGAAAGATGAAAATGACTCCAATAATAAATCAGCTTTCTATGCAGGAATGCTCACAGGATTTCTTACTCCAGCAATGGTAGGGAATTTTATAGGTCGTAATATGTATTACCCTAAATCTGATCGTTGGAGATTGACTGTTTATACGATGATGGGCAATTATGCTCAGTTTGTAATAAGCATGACCATTGGTGGTGTAGGATTGTTATATCTGCATTTTTATCATCATCAACACTATTTGTCTTCTTGGCAATTGGTGCTAACCGTAATCTTAATTATTATCCCTCTTGCACTTTTTATTTTTTGTAGACCCTTACTTCAATTATTACCGATTCAAAGAGCTCAAACAGCAGCCTTAGCATTACAAAATGGCCCGTCCATGAATTCTATTTTTGGATTTTCTGCTGTGCGCTATCTCGTTTTTTTACTTCAATTTGCTTTGGCTCTATATGCTTTTTCTGGTCAATTCTCTTTAATTATTTTCGTTTGGATTTCAGTTGTTTTTCTGCTGGTTACTTTAGCGCCATCACTTTTCTTAGGTAAAATTATTATAAGAGAATCTATTGCTGTTGCCGTATTAACTTTAGTAGGTTTTGAATCAACTCCAGTATTATTTGCATCTTTGAGCACTTGGGTAATCAACCTTATTTTACCTAACCTGTGGGCGGCATTTCAACTTAAAATGAAATCTAAATGATCTTTTATTTGTTTCTTGGATTTCTTCTCTATGCAGTCTTGTTGTTTGTTTATGTGATAATTGGCAATTATTTGCATGGAAAGCAGGAACGAGAATCATACGATTCTACAGTTGAATTATTAGACCAAATTACGCTGGTCATACCTTTTAGAAATGAATCTCAACGAATACAAGAGCTTTTGAAAAGTATTAAAAACAGCAATTCATTTCCCTTTGAAATCATTTTTGTCGATGATCATTCAAGTGACCATGGAGCCATTATTATTGAGAAGGAACTTCAAGGTATTAATTACAGAATTATCCAAATGGAGGAACAAGAAGGCAAAAAATATGCGCTAAGAAAAGCATTTGCTGAAGTAAAAACCTCCTTTATTTTGACAATGGATGCCGATGTATATTTTGAACAAAATTATTTTGATTCTTTTCAGCAAATGCCCAACAGCGATTTGTATATATTGCCTCTTGTAATCACAGCGCCAAATTTTATTTCTAGGATTCTAGAATTTGACACCCTGATATTGAACGCTTTCAATGTTGGTTTAGCAGTTTTTCATAGACCAATAGTGTCCAGTGGAGCTAATTTACTTTTTAATAAGGAGGTATTTGATAGCGTTGATCAATTTGAATCGCATAAGGATATTGCCAGTGGCGATGATATATTTTTATTAAAGGATTTTGTTAAAGCGAAAAAAGAAATCAAAATTCTTAGTGCTTTAAATTTAAGGGTGTACTCCCCAAGTCCTAAGAATGTTAAAGAGTACATGCATCAACGCTTGCGTTGGCTGTCTAAAACTCCAAAAGTAAAGGATTCCGTAAGTAATCTCTTTGGTTTTTTTCAATTAAGTTTTCTATTATTATTTATTGCAGTCCTTTTATTTGTTTTAGTAGAGCACAATTGGACCTTAGCAGTATTCATCTTTTGCTTTAAAACTGTAATTGACAGCCTTATATTTTTACCTTATTTCGCCAAGTACAAGCGACTCAAAACATGGTTGTTGTTTCCTCTATACTCCCTCTTATTCCCCCTTTACTCCTTTTTTATTTTGTTGCTTATTCCGTTTTTTAAAACTGAATGGAAGGGAAGACCTTTGCAGTAATTGTGCTCTAGTCGATCTTAATTTGCTAGATTGTCGTAACTTCGCCATATGCGAATTCTAATGGTTTGTTTAGGTAATATTTGTCGCTCACCAATGGCTGAGGGATTAATGCGCAGAAAACTTTTGGAAGCAAATTTATCTGGTAAAGTTGATTCAGCTGGAACAGCAAATTTCCATATCGGGAAATCACCTGATTATCGAATGGTGCAAACCGGAAAGCTGCAAGGAACTCCCATAAATGATTTAAAAGCCCGTCAATTTTCGACTCAGGATTTTGAAGATTTTGATTTGATTTATGCGATGGATAAAGCAAATTATAAAGAAATTATTTCCAAAGCAAGACACGAAAGAGACAAACAAAAAGTACTTTTGATCCTGAATGAAATTTCCCCAAATGAAGATCTTGATGTACCGGATCCTTATTTTAATGGAATGGATGCATTTAAAGAAGTATATGAACTACTTGACCAGGCAACTGAAGCCATAAAAAACAAAATATTAGATGATAAAAACAGGTAAATTATATTTAATTCCCAATACACTAGGAGGGGAATCAGTGCTCGATATCATTCCTGCAGAGGTCATAAAAATTGCTACTTCATTACGCTTTTTTGCTGTAGAAGAAATTAAATCAGCGCGTCGTTTACTTAGGAAAATGGATAGAGAATTCCCAATTGATGACAGTCAATTCACCATAATTACGCGGAAAACAAAAGAAAGTGAGTTGATGAATATATTACTTCTGCTGACTAATGGTGAGAATGTTGGTATTATTTCTGAAGCAGGTTGTGCTGGAATTGCGGATCCAGGGGCAGATCTTGTGTATTTAGCACACAGTCAAAATATTGAAGTTGTTCCATTAGTCGGCCCGTCTTCTATTCTTTTAGGATTAATTGGAAGTGGTTTTTCAGGTCAAAATTTTACTTTTCACGGCTACTTGCCCAAAGAAAGAAAAGACAGGATGAAGAAGTTGAAAGATATGGAAATGGACACAAGAAGAACAGGCGTTACACATATTTTTATGGATACTCCTTACCGAAACATGCATGTTTTAGAGGATATACTTAGCGGTTGTGCCGATATTACTCAATTGTGTATTGCATCCAACCTCACCACTTCTGGACAAAGAATCCAAACTATGTCCGTCGCTGATTGGAAAGAAAAAACTTTTGATTTAACTAAAATTCCGGTTTTATTTTTAATTGGCACTGCTCAATAAAAGCTTCTTTGCAATTGCTTATTACATGAATTGATTCGTTAAATTTGCACTTTATTTTAGTAAAATGACCATATTTCAAGCTGCAATATTAGAGGGAATTCCTAGTCAACTCCCTGCTCCTAAACCGTATGATCCAGAAGTAAATCATGCTCCAAAGCGTAAAGATGTCCTTTCTCTTATTGAAAAAAGATTGGCTGTTCAAAATGCTTTAAGATATTTCCCAAAGGAACATCATGCGGTTTTAGCAACTGAATTTTTATCAGAATTAAAGACTTTTGGTAGAATTTATATGCATCGTTTCAGACCAGATTATGAAATGTTTGCGCGACCAATAGACGAATATCCAGGCGAATGTGCGCAAGCAAAAGGGATAATGCTGATGATTCAGAATAATCTAAATCCAGCTGTAGCACAACATCCTCATGAACTCATTACTTATGGTGGTAATGGTGCCGTATTTCAAAATTGGATTCAATATCTTTTGACAATGAAATATCTTGCTGAGATGACGGAGGAACAAACTTTAGTGATGTATTCCGGTCATCCAATGGGTTTGTTTCCATCTCACACCAATGCCCCTCGTGTAGTAGTTACCAATGGAATGATGATTCCAAATTATAGTCAACCCGATGATTGGGAAAAATTTAATGCCCTAGGAGTGACGCAATATGGACAAATGACTGCTGGTTCTTTCATGTATATTGGTCCGCAAGGAATAGTTCATGGAACCACTATTACTGTGCTTAATGCGCTTAGAAGAATTGCAAAAAATAGAGAAGACATTAAAGGAAAGTTATTTGTGACCTCTGGATTAGGTGGAATGTCTGGAGCTCAACCCAAGGCAGGAAATATTGCTGGTGTAATTAGTGTAACCGCTGAGGTCAATTCGAAAGTTGTACATACACGTCACTCACAAGGATGGGTGGATGAAGTGATTTCTGACATTAATATTTTATGCGATAGGGTTAAACAAGCAAAGAAAACAGAAGAAGTTGTATCCATAGCTTATTTAGGAAATGTAATTGATGTTTGGGAAGCTTTTGATCGAGAGGGAATTAAAATTGATTTAGGGTCCGATCAAACTTCTTTGCACAATCCATTTGCAGGTGGTTACTACCCTGTTGGAATGAGTTTTGAAGAGGCCAATACCATGATGGCAGCGTCACCGGTTGAATTTAAAGCTGCGGTTTATACAAGTTTAAGAAGACACGCTGATGCAGTGAATAAAAATGCTAAAAATGGCACCTATTTCTTTGACTATGGAAATGCTTTCTTACTAGAATCTTCTCGTGCTGGAGCAGATGTAATGGCTATCAATGGAATTGACTTTAAATACCCTTCTTATATTCAGGATATTTTAGGTCCTCTGTGTTTTGATTATGGTTTTGGACCTTTTAGATGGGTTTGTGCTTCTGGAGATCCTAAGGATTTGGAAAAAACTGATGACCTTGCCTGCCAAGTTTTGGAAGAGATGATGCAAGAAAGTCCAGCTGAAATTCAACAGCAAATGGCTGATAATATTCAATGGATTAAAGGGGCACAAGCCAATAAATTGGTGGTAGGTTCTCAAGCAAGAATTCTATACGCTGATGCTGAAGGTAGGATGAAAATTGCTGCAGCTTTTAATTTAGCTATCAAACAAGGTCTTATCGGACCAGTGGTTCTGGGAAGGGATCATCACGATGTATCTGGAACAGATTCTCCGTATAGAGAGACCTCCAATATTTATGATGGATCAAGATTTACTGCAGATATGGCCATTCAGAATGTGATAGGCGACAGTTTTAGAGGCGCAACTTGGGTTTCAATTCACAACGGTGGTGGAGTAGGTTGGGGTGAAGTAATCAATGGTGGTTTTGGAATGCTCTTGGATGGTTCTCTCGCTGCAGATAAAAATCTACACATGATGTTGCATTGGGATGTAAATAATGGTATTGCAAGACGCAATTGGGCAAGGAATGAAAATGCAACTTTTGCTATTAAAAGAGCCATGGAGGCCGAGCCTTTACTTCAGGTTACCCTCCCCAATATTGTTGATGAATCTATCCTTGATGGATTGAAAATCGATTAATTTTCTTAAAGTTGTTTTTTTTCTTTTGGGACTTTAACTTTTGGATGATCAAATCGAAATCCTCCCACCAGTTTTAAGCTGTAATAGTATTGCTTATAAACTAAGTCGTTAAACCGGATTGATTTATTATCAAAATCAGTTACGAAATAAATAAAATAATCCGAATTGGAATAACCAGTGATAAATCGGATATCGTATCTAGGAGCTAATCCTAAATAGCCATTGGTATTATTTTGAAAAGTGTAGACTTTTGCTTGAACCACAGCTCCAAGCCCTATCCAACCTGAAAATTGCCAATTTTTTATCCTGTTAGCATAGGCATATCCCGGCACTGCACCAAAATCTAAAGAGGAGAACGCACTAGCACCTGTCTTTGAATTATTTGGATCTTGAAGTTGCTGAGGTAAGATGCCTTGCCCATTATTGTTAATTCCAAAAACATTAAATGTTCCTTTAATATACCAAGTCTGCACCTCTTTTTTAAAATGCGCTCTTTTTCCTTGTAACGCATTCATTTTAAAGTTTTTATTATTAAAATACCAACTGTTGATCGATAAGTTGGAAGATTCATTATTAGGTCTTATCGTATTGGGATGTACTACGCTAGTCGTAGAATCCCAAGTGTAAGAATCTTGAATGGAATAACCCATAAGATATTTATATTCTAAATCGAAATATAGTTTTTTATGGGTATAATCCAATCCTAAATTGTATTGTCTTGTTGTCCCAAAATCAATTGTTGGTCTTGCATTAGACAGAATTGGAAAAGCAAAACGTAATGAGAACCACTTGTAAGCAAAGGCTAATCCAAGAAAAGGCTGGTAGTTGTTTTTGAATTTTACTTTATCGATTCCAATACTATAAGGATAGGATATATTAAATGGAGCGGAACTAAATCCTATATCTGAATAAGCGACTTTTGAGTCACGAAATTCTTCTATATAAGCTTCTTGGTCTTGTGCAAAAATAAAAGTTGAACCAATAAGAAGAAAGAGGCTACTTAGTAATCCCTTCCAAATCCAAAATAAACGCATATACTTTTGCTATTTCTAATCTTTCACTCGTCCTTCCAGAACCTCCACCATGTCCTGCATCCATATTACATTCAAAAATTAAAGGTTGATCATCTGTTTTAAGATCTCTTAATTTTGCAACATATTTCATCGGCTCCCAATATTGAACTTGAGAATCATGATACCCTGTTGTAATATACATCGCTGGATAATGCATCTTTTTGATATTGTCGTAAGGCGAATAATGGAGTAAATAGGTGTAAAAATCTGGATTATTTGGATTCCCCCATTCTTCCCATTCAACACTTGTCAATGGAATCGATTCATCTAACATAGTCGTAAGCACATCTACAAAAGGAACTTGACTTACAATTCCTTTCCATAAATATGGCGCCATATTACTGACCGCACCCATAAGTAAGCCTCCCGCGCTTCCTCCTTGGGCATAAATTTTATCCTGATCACAATACCCCATTTGACCCATATATTCAGCGGCATTGATGAAGTCTGTGAAGGTGTTTATTTTCTTTAAAAATTTACCATTTTCATACCAAGCTTCACCCATATATTTGCTGCCTCTTATGTGTGCAATGGCATATACGAATCCACGATCTAATAAACTCAATCTTGTAGCACTAAACACATCAGGATAGGTATATCCATAGGAGCCATAACCGTATAATAAACAGGGAGCAGTACTTAAATCCGTTCCCTTTTTGTAAACGATACTTATCGGAATTTTTGTCCCGTCATTGGCCTGTGCCCAGATTCTTTTAGATTCATAATTATCCGAGCTAAATAAGGGGTCTAATAGCTGTTTCTGATACCACAGCTTTGAGTTTCCGTCATTAAAATTATATTGAAAAATACTTGAAGGAGTAGTTAAGGAATTATAGCTGTAAAAAAGAAAATCAGCGTTGTAATCATCATTTAAACCTAATCCAACATAGTAGGTTTCCTCTTGGAAATCAATGTAGGATTCTGCACCTGTTGTTATTGTTTTTATCTTGAGTTTTAGTAAACCATTCTCTCTTTGTTCCAACACTATCTGATTTTTGAATACGGTAATGCTCTCAATCATTACTGCAGAATTGTTTGGAATATATTCTTTACAATCTAAAATATTATGAGGTATTTGACTCGAGAACAATACTTTTTTATTGGGTGCATTGGAATTACTTAAAACATAAAATCCTTCTAAATGATCTCCTATTTCATACAAATGTCCCTCACTACGCTTCATAAATACTACAGGCTTTGTTTCAGGTGTAGCTGCGTCAATGTATAATACCTCGTTGCATGTTGAACTGTAGGTATTGATGAAGATGAATTTTTGAGTGAGTGATTTTTCTATATCGACACTAAACTTATCGTCTATCTCTTCATAAATCAGCACATCTTTTTTACTGTCTGTTCCTAATACATGTCGAAATACTTGATATTCTCGAAGTGTAGTTGGGTCCTTTTTGATATAGAAAATGGTTTTGTTGTCGTTGCCCCAAACGATATGTCCACTAGTTCCTTTGATTACATCCTTGAAATAAGTCCCATTTTTTTCATCTCGAAAATGAACATCGTATTTCCTGCGACCAACTAAGTCCTCACATACTGCTAAGATGGAATTGTCAGGCGATGGAACCCAATCTGCTAATTCATAGAAGGAGTGTCCCTGCGCTCTTTGGTTTTCATCAAAAAATAGATGTGAAAACACGCCACTAACTTCAAATATTTGCTGGTAATCTAGTCCAGATTTATTTTTTACTTGATAGGTTTTCTTATTTAAAATAAAGGGGGCACTTATTTCATTAGGATTGATTCGATGATCAAATTCAAACATTAAAGAATCAACTAAGGGTGTAAGTGGTGCGAAATAGTCTTTCGAAAAATTATTTTCAGCTGCCAAATTTGCTAAAACTTCCCTGCTATCACGATTTCTCATCCAAAAATAATTATCTATTCTTTGATGATTTTGGCTTGTTAAGGTATGTGGTATTTTGGTAGCTTTTGGTTTTGGATTCATTTGTGCGCTTATCAAATTTGAAATTATTAGTAGACACATCAATAGGTCAGACCTCAGTGTATTCCATTTTTTCATTTTATTTTTTTTATAAAGATAATAGTAAATCATGATTGGTGCATTTGTTCTAGTTGAATCAAATCAATTTAAACAATCTCCACTCTTTTTCGTTAAATTTACGCTGTGAAAAAATTATACAAGTTTTTACTGAATAAGCTTCCAAGACCCATGCTCATCCGTTTGAGTTATATCTTTAAAGTATTTGCACCCTTATTGTATAAAGGCGATAATGTGAGATGTCCGGTTTGCGAAAAATCATTTTCTAAATTTTTGTCCTATGGATCTAATGTAGCACACAGAGAAAACGTACTTTGTCCTTATGATTTAACCCTTGAAAGACACCGATTGATGTGGTTGTATTTGACTAAAGAGTCTAATTTTTTTACTGCTGAAAAATTATCAGTGCTTCACATTGCTCCCGAACAGTGTTTCATTCATAAATTCAAAAAGCAAAAAAACTTAGCGTATCTCACGGCAGATTTAATTTCTCCAATTGCAGATCTGCATTTTGATGTTCATGATATTCCATTAGAATCAAATCGTTTCGATGTATTATTTTGCAATCATGTTATGGAACATGTTGATGATCCGATCCAATGCATGAAAGAGTTCTATAGAGTTATGAAGCCAGGAGCTTGGGCAATAATGCAAGTTCCTCAAGACATGTCCCGAGAATTAACCTATGAAGATTCTAGTATTACTACTCCCGAACAAAGAGAAATCCATTTCTGGCAATATGATCACGTACGATTGTTTGGAAGGGATTATCCACAATGGTTAGAAAAAGCAGGATTTCAAGTTGATGTATTTGACATTAAACAGCATTACACACCTGAACAAATTGCTTCTTTTTGCATTTCAAAAGATGAAATGCTCTACATTGCTAGAAAGGTATAACTTGAGATGAGAAAATTAAAGTATTTATGCTCCATAGGTATATTTTTAATTGCCCTCGCCCTTTGCTTTTATTCTTGTCGTCCAGAAAAAATATATATAATTTCAACGCGGACCAATGCTTCACTAGAAGCTGTAGCTTTAGGAAAAAAGTTATTTTTTGATAAACGCTTGTCTATAAACAATTCAATATCTTGCGCTTCTTGTCACCAAGTAGCATTTGCATTCACGGATCGCAAGAAACTGAGTCAAGGAGTATACGGGCGTAGCGCTTTTCGCAATGCACCTTCCTTATTAAATGTAAGTTACGCTCCTACACTAATGTACGACGGACAGGTACCAACCCTTGAAATGCAAGCCATAGTTCCTTTAAAAGATCATCGAGAAATGGGAAATGACCTTCCCAAATTAATTAAAAAACTGGCTCGGATTCCCTTTTATGCTAATGCGGCAAAGGAAGTATACCATCGTTCTTTTGATGCTTGGGTGCTGACGAGAAGTTTGTCAGCGTTTGAACGCTCCTTATTTTCAACAAAATCTAAATATGATCGCTATATGGCGGGAGACAAAGATGCTCTTTCTACCTCGGCCAAAAGAGGATTAAAACTATTTAGTAATGATTTTGCCTGTGTAGCTTGTCATCCAGCGCCCTTATTTACCACTTTTGAAACGGCCAATAATGGCTTATATAAAATATATGGTAAGGATAAAGGTCGTTATAGAGTCACAAGTAATAAAAAAGATATTGGAAAGTTTAAAATTCCTTCCTTGAGAAATGTTGAATTAACTTTTCCTTATATGCATGACGGATCTTTACAGACCCTAGAGACGGTACTATCGCATTATAGCCAAGGTGGAAAAAAAGGAGAAAATCAAGATAAAAAAATACATGCCTTCCGACTTACTAATCAAAATAAAACAGATCTTATTTCTTTTTTATGTTCCTTGACGGATACCAGTTATTCGGTTAATTTTAATCAGAAGAAGGATTTTATTTTACCATCATTCCATTAGCACGACTATCTTTACCCTATGCATACATTTTTAAAAGAGTTGGAAGCCCGTTTCGACGCAAAGCATATAAAAGAACTTCACAACGATTATGGTGACTTTTTACTCATTGATTCAGATCAATTTTCAGGCAGTATCTTACTCACCAATAATCTTTCAGATTTTAAGATGCGGGTTCATGAAAAGCACATAGGAGAAGAATTCAATGAACTCTATTTTTATTTACCAAGTTATTGGGACAGTTCAGCTCATGATGATCCATCCATGAATTGGGTTTTTATTTGGCTCGAAAGAATTAAGAAATATGTTATTGAAAAGGAAACTTGGTTGGGACACGGCCATACCCTTCCTTGCGGAAAAGAAATGAATAGCCTCTCCAGTTCCATGCTTCAAAATCATTTCATTATCTCGAATCCGATAGCCTTATCAAAATTTTTAACACCCTTTATACTTAAAGAAAAGACGATTAGATTTTTGGCACTTATCCCAATTTTCCCAGATGAAATGGATTATAAACAAGGAAAAGGCACGCTTAAATTATTGGATAAATTTAAACACCAAGGCGTATCAGAAAAACTAGATGACTTTAGAAGTTCTGTGTTGAAAAGACATTGGAAATTTTTCGGAAAATGAAGTCTGTCTGGAAAGCACATGTAGCTTTATTTGTTGTCAATCTCTTATATGCTGCAAGTCATATTCTCGCAAAAGGCGTCATGCCTTTATATTTGACGCCCACAGTTTTTATTCTGTTAAGGGTAAGTGGCGCTTGTCTTCTTTTTTGGTTCATCTATCGGTTTTTTTATTTTGAAAAGATCCTAAAAAAAGATATTGGACTCTTAGCGGCTTGTGGATTATTTGGTGTAGCCATAAATCAATTATTCTTTTTCCACGGACTGCACCTTTCCTCTGCCTTTAACGCAGGAATCATAATGGCATTTAATCCAATTATGGTCGTTATTTTGTCCTACTTCCTTCGAAAAGAAAAAATCTCCTTACTTCAAGCATTGGGTATCTTTTTAGGTGCCTCAGGAACTATTGCACTTACTATGAATAGCGCTGGAACTTCAAGTGGATCTATTTTAGGAGATGTTTTTTTAGTGTTAAATTCCTTGAGTTATGCCATATATCTTGTCATTGCAAAGCCACTAATGAGTAAGTATAAACCCTTGACCGTTATTACTTGGGTGTTTACCTTTGGCTTGGGATTTGTCCTGATTTTCCCACCTACAATTCCGGAGACTTTAGCCACCAATTTTATGCAAATTCCAGTTGAATTTATTGGGAAGATCGTGTATGTGATTGTCGGAGTTACCTTTTTTACCTATCTATTGACAATGTATGGCCTGCGCTATTTGTCCCCTACAGCGTCAAGTACCTATATTTATGCCCAGCCCGTTTTGGTTATTTTCTTTACACTTTTGTTCGCATACATGGGTTGGTCCGCGAACTATTCGTCAGCGATTACAGGAATTAAAATTATGCTAATGCTTGTGATTTTTATAGGGGTGTATTTTGCTAACTTTAAAAATAAATGATGTGAAAAAATTAATATTGCTTCTTCTACTACTTCCTGCTTGTCTACTAGCGCAGAAAAAAATCATTGACCATAATGCTTATTATGAATGGAATAAAATTGAAAAACAACAAATTTCAAACGATGGACTTTGGATTGCCTATGAAACTACTCCTTTAATTGGTGATGGTTTTGTTTGTTATTACAATCTCAATACGCAGCAATCAGATACTGTTTTTCGTGGAAAAGATCCAAAATTTAATGCAGATAGCAAACTGCTATTAATTAAAATAACCCCTGGTTATGATACCTTGAGGAATTGTGAATTAAATAAAATAGACAAGAAGAAATGGCCTAAGGATTCTTTATTAATTATTGATTTATCTACTCTAGAACAAGTGGCTGTCCCAAAAATTAAACAATATAAAGTTGCTGAACATAGTGGGAGAATTGCCTATACTCAGGAAGAAGTTTCAGAATCTTCAACTGCAAAAAATTGCAAACTATTATTTTGGAAAAAGCCAAAACCTCCGGTTAAAACTGATGGCTTTGACTTAAAGGTCATGAATAATTCTATTCAAATTGAATTTACAGCGGAACAAGCCACTAACTTTAATTTCTCTGATGATGGTGAAGAATTGACATGGATTTCACATCAAAAAGTGAAAAAAGATTCATTCGAATTACATGTTTATAATTTCTCTTCCAAAACTAAAATTGATTTTCCTGCGCGCACTATGTATCAATTACCTGTTTGGAATTTTGATAAATCTCAAATAGCATTTTTGAATTCTATGGATACTGCAAAAACAAAACAATTTAATCTTTCGCTCTTCGAAAACAGTACCAAATACACCCAAATAATTGAATTGGGTGATACGACTTCAAAAAAATTGCCCTTTGAAAAAGGAATAAGTGAATTTCGAAACTTGCAATTCTCCTCTGATGGTTCTCATCTCTTTTTTGGAGTAGCGGACCGTGTTAAAGCAGAAATTAAAGACACCCTCTTGGCAAGTGAAAAAGTGAACCTTGATATTTGGCATTACAGAGATGAACATCTTCAGTCACAACAATTGGTTGAACTCAAGGAAACACTGAAAAAAAATGACTTGTATTCTTTAGATATTCTAAGTGCTGAGGTGCACCAAATAAATAATGACACATTATCTCTTATTTTACCCAATAAAAATTGGAATATAAACTTTGTTTTAGGTGAAGTTCAAAAGCCTTATTCCATAGAGGCCCAGTGGAAAATGCCTACTTTAACCGACTATTACAGAGTGAATTTATTAACGGGAGAATCAATTCTTTTACAAAAAGCAGCTTTATTTCAAGGTGATTTATCTCCAAGTGGTCGGTATTTTGGTTTTTATAATCCAAAAGATCAACAGTTTTATTTGTGGGATAGTACTTTCAATACTTCTAAATGTATTACCTGTCAAGCAAAGAATGTTGTTTGGCAAGAAGATGTGAACGGACAGGCTCAATGTCCCGGACCAATATCCTCTATTGAATTTATGAAAGGGGAAGACGCAGTTGTTTTGACAAGTGAATACGATATTTGGGAGTATATAATTTCATCAAACACCTTAACTTGTTTGACAGATTTTGAAGGCAAAAAGAACCAAATTGAGTTTAGAATAAAAAAATGGTCGGCCGATAGTATGTATTTGGATTGGGAGAATTCTTACATCCAAGGGTTTGATTTAAAAACGAAAACTTCTAGTGTGCACCAACTTTTTTCTCATGATGGCCATAGAGATTTCAAGTTGGTTTATCAAGGGCCATTTATCGTAAATTATTGCACGAGATCTAAAAATACGGATCGGGTTGTATTAAAAAAAATGACGCTTCTTGATTATCCTGAGCTCGTTGTGTTAGATTCAAGTTTCAATAAGGAGCAAACGATTACGCGTACCAATCCGCAGCAAAAAGACTATAATTGGGCTACCGTTTCTTTATTGAAATGGCAGTCTTATGATGGAACTCCTTTAGAAGGACTGCTCTATAAACCTGAAGATTATGATCCAAATAAAAAATACCCCTTATTGATTTATTATTATGAATTAAATGCGGCTACATTGCACAATCACATCACTCCAAAACCTTCAGCAAGCACCATCAATATCACGGAATATGCCTCTGCCGGTTATCTTGTTTTTGTTCCTGATATTCGATATAAATTAGGACATCCAGCAAAATCAGCTTACAATTCAATTATGAGTGGCACTGATTATCTACTCAAGAATTTCTCAATTGATTCAACAAAAATGGGACTTCAAGGACAAAGTTGGGGAGGTTATCAAACAGCACAAGTTATTACAATGACAAATCGTTATGCCGCAGCAATGGCAGGAGCACCCGTAGGAAATATGTTCTCTGCTTATGGTGGTATCCGCTGGGGCACAGGAATAAATCGTCAGTTTCAATATGAATCTACTCAGAGTAGAATTGGAAAAACAATTTGGGAAGCCCCTGAATTGTATTTCGAAAACTCACCTTTGTTTCACTTGCCGAAAGTAAAAACGCCGCTATTAATCATGGCTAATGATTCTGATGGATCCGTTCCATGGTATCAAGGACTTGAACTTTACAATGGAATGCGTCGCTTAGAAAAGCCTTGTTGGATGTTCAATTATAATGCAGATGACCATAATCTTACACGTTTGCCTAATAAAATTGACTTAAGTATAAGAATGCGTCAATTTTTCGATCACTATTTAATGAATCAACCTGCACCCATCTGGATGATTGAAGGGATTCCAGCAGTAAGCAAAGGAAAGGTAAGTGGTTACTAATCACGTAGTAATTGAACAAAATTTAATTTAAGGGGTTAGTAAGATATGCAGAAGAGACTATTATTTTTATTGTTTATTGTTTTCTTTCATTTCTATGGTTTCTCCCAAAAGAAGGAAACCAAAACAGCCTATTTTGCAAGCGGGTGTTTTTGGTGTACAGAGGCACTATTTGAATTAATTGTGGGAGTAAAATCTGTCGAATCCGGTTATACTGGAGGCACCACAAAGAATCCAACCTACGAGCAAGTGTGTTCCGGAAAAACAGGTCATGCAGAAGCGGTGAAAGTGGTGTATTATCCACACCTTGTTAGTTATCAAAAACTAGTTAGAGCCTTCTTTGATTCCCATGATCCATCTACTAAAAATCAACAAGGACCAGACCGCGGTACGCAATATCGTTCTGCCATTTTTTATCAAAACGACACTGAGAAAAATGAATCTTGGACCTACATTAAAGAATTAAAATCAAAAGGAACTTACAAATACATAAGTACAGAAGTAGCTCCTTTTACTGTTTTTTATAAAGCGGAATATTATCATCAAGATTATGAAAAATTAAATCCTGATAATCCTTACGTTAAAGCAGTTGGTCTTCCTAGAATTAAAGCCTTTAAAAAGAAAACTAAAGTTCCTCTCCATGAATAAAGTACTCCTCACTTTAATTATTGTTGTTTCTGTCTTTTTTGTTTTTCAAATAATCAGTGCCATGAAAAATAGTGATATTGAAACTCCAAAATATGAAGTTGTAAAAACATATAAAGATTTTGAATTGAGGCAATATGAAGCCATGCTTCTAGCAACCACCAATTTAGGACCGTCTAGTTATGATCAGAAATCGAGTGAAGGTTTTAGAACAATTGCCTCTTATATTTTTGGTAAAAACCAAACGAATGAAAAAATCGCAATGACGGCTCCGGTTATTTATCATGCCGACTCGGCCTCTACACTCTCTTTTGTAGTGCCTCAAAGTAATGCTAAAGGCACCATGCCAACGCCAATTGATGAAAATATATCTTTTGTAAAACAAGCTCCAAAACTACTTGCAGTGCTTACTTTCTCAGGATTTGTAAACGACAAAAAAATAAATCAGCGCTTTAAAGAATTAAAAAAAGCACTACAAAGAGAAGGTCTTGAAATTAAAGGTAACGGTAACGGATATTATTTTGGCTACAATCCCCCTTGGCAATTGATTGGAAGGAAAAATGAAGTCGCTTTCGAACTTGAAAGTGTGCATTAGTAGTTTCTTTTTCTCAAATTTGCAGGATAAATTTAGGAATGGAAAAATTAAGCAACTATATCAATGGAGCATATCTTGCCCCTGTAGACTCAAATTATTTTGACAATTTTGATCCCTCAACTGGTGAAGTTTATTGTCTAATACCTGATTCAGATGAACAGGATTTAGACCTTGCAATTACGGCTGCTGAATCAGTATTTCCTATTTGGTCCTCGATGTCTGCAGAAGAAAGAAGCAAGATTTTGATTCGCTTCTCTGAAGGAATTGAAAAACGAATGGAGGAGTTTGTTGTCGCAGAATCAAAGGATAATGGAAAGCCAATTACGCTAGCCCGACATGTAGATATTCCTCGTGCTGTTTCTAATTTTCATTTTTTCGCAACTGCGATACTCCATTTTGCTTCAGAGTCTCATTACATGGAAGGTGTTGGGATTAATTATACCACCCGAAAACCAATTGGAATTGTGGGATGTATTTCACCATGGAATTTACCTCTGTACTTGTTTACATGGAAAATCGCTCCTGCTTTAGCTGCTGGCAATTGTGTTATAGCAAAACCTAGCGAAATCACCCCATATACCGCAACGCTTTTAGGTGAAATTGCAACAGAAGCTGGTCTGCCCGCTGGAGTTCTCAATATTTTAAACGGCAAAGGTTCAAAAATAGGAGACGCAATCGTCAGACATCCAAAGGTTAAAGCAATTTCTTTTACCGGCGGCACGGCTACAGGTGAACATATTGCGCGTACTGCTGCGCCTATGTTTAAAAAACTTTCATTGGAATTAGGAGGAAAAAATCCAACTATTATTTTTGATGATTGTGACTTCGAAGATGCCTTAACAACAACTGTTCGTTCCTCTTTTGCCAATCAAGGACAAATTTGCTTGTGTGGATCTAGAATCTTTATACAAAAAGGTATTTATGAGAAATTCAAAAATGCATTTATAGAAAAAATTAACAAATCAATTGTTTCCTATCCCCAAGATCCAAAGGCGCATTTAGGTGCTATTGTTTCTGAACAACACATGGAGAAAGTCCTTTCATATATCCAGCTTGCAAAAGAGGAGGGCGGACACATCCGTACGGGAGGGAATCGAGTTTATTTAGCTGCACCTCATGACAAAGGATATTATTTAGCCCCTACAATTATTGAGGGTTTACCATTTGATTGTCGCACCAATCAAGAAGAAATCTTTGGACCAGTTGTGACTATTTCCGTATTTGAAACGGAAGAAGAAGTTCTTGCTTTCGCTAATTCAACTAAATATGGTTTAGCATCCTCTGTTTGGACGACTAATTTGAAAAAAGCACATCGTGTTGCAGATCAATTAGATATGGGAATTGTTTGGATCAATGCTTGGTTGGTGAGAGATCTTAGAACTCCATTTGGGGGCGTAAAAGCATCTGGTGTAGGAAGAGAAGGAGGATGGGAAGCATTAAGGTTTTTTACGGAAGCAAAAAACATTTTTGTAAAAGTAGATTAATTCTAATATTCAAGCGCCACAACTGCTGTAACCTCAGGAGCTACTTTGATTACAGCTTCTTCAATTCCTGCTTTTAAGGTCATGCTACTCATAGAACAATCTTGGCATGCACCTGTCAATCGAACCTGAACAACAGCCTCATCAGTAATGTTTACAAATTCAACATCTCCGCCATCAGCATTGAGAAATGGACGAATTTGTTCCATTGCAAATAACACTTTTTCTTTAATTGATTCTTTGTTTAATTTAGACATTGCTTAATTACTTTTTTCAGCTTCAATTTCAACTATTTTCGATATAAAGGTATCAACTAATTCCATAAATGCAATTTCGCTTGGAGAACCTGATTGAAATACTGCAGGACGGCCAGCATCTCCTGCTTCGCGGACACTTTGAACCAATGGTATGGCACCAAGGAATGGAACATTCATTCCTTCCGCTAAATTTTTCGCGCCATCTCTTCCAAAAATAAAATATTTATGATCCGGTAATTCAGCTGGAGTAAACCAAGCCATGTTTTCTACTACACCAACTATAGGAACCTTTAGACCTTCCATTTTAAACATATTAATTCCCCTGCGAGCATCTGCTAAAGCAACTTCTTGTGGCGTACTTACAATCACAACGCCATCTAAAGGTGCCGTTTGAACTAATGATAAATGAATATCGCCTGTGCCGGGTGGCAAGTCTATTAATAAATAATCGAGCTCGCCCCAATTCGCATCGGTTATCATTTGAGTCAATGCCTTTGATGCCATTGGACCTCTCCAAACTACTGCATTGTCCTGATCTGTGAAGAAACCAATGGATAGTATTTTTATTCCAAGACTTTGCACCGGCTCCATCAGTTGTTTGTCATCAACAGTTACCATTACAGGTCTTTCTCCAACAACATCAAACATGGTAGGAATGGAAGGGCCATAAATATCGGCATCAATTATTCCTACTTTGAATCCTCTTTTGGTCAACCCGCCCGCTAAATTGGTCGTAATAGTTGATTTTCCAACGCCGCCTTTTCCTGAAGCAATGGCAATTATTTTCTTTACTTGGGGTAAAACTGAACGATTTGAAGCGCGCAGCTCTTTTACTTTTCCGTTAATGGTACAATTGACGATGAGTTCAGCTCCGAATTCTCTTCTTAAATTAAATTCGATCGCTTCTTGCATTCTTTTTCTAGCATGTAGTGCTGGATTAGAAATGGCAACTGTTAAAACTACTTTATTATCCTCAATCTCTAGTTGTTCGACTAAATTAGCACTCAACAAATCCTTTTTTAATTCTGGTTCTGTTATTTTGCCTAACACCGCCAACACATCCTCCCTAGTAATTTTCATTCTTAACTATTTTAATGACTTAATTGATTTTTCCATGAATTTAACGACCTTCAAGGTGTTGCCAGATTCTCGATTTTTTATTTCGTAATTGTACCCATTGATACGTTTCACTCCATATATATGATAACTTTCATGTCTAATTCTTGATTCATGAATCCGTCGATCATTCATAATTTCTCGTTTGAATAACACCAAACTATCTTGGTCTTTGATAATCGAAATCTTGAATAAATTCTTACTTTTTATTTTCGCTCTAAATTCTGACATTAATGAACTAAAGTCCCCATAATCTTCAATAAATAATTCAAAATTAGGTCCTGCACTGACCATCCATTTAAAATCCTCATCATGTAAAATATTAGCTTTGAAAGACGCTCCGATTCCTGCGGTTTCATCAGGAATAAATATTGAGGCCTCTAAATCTGTCGATCTCAGGTCGATTTCTTTGAATTGATAATATTCGTCAGGATCAATTCCCGTAATATTTTTTTGTTTTAAATTGTCATCTGTTAAGTCACAAGATGTGAATAAAAGCAGGGCAAACGAACAAAAAAACAAAAAATATTTTTTACTGCTAATCATACACAAAGATAATCATTTAAGATGCTTAATTTTGATTTTAAATTCAATTAAAATGAAAAAAAAAATTGTCGTTTTTGCTTTAACCCTATTTATGTTAGCCATTATTCTTGGTGCTTTTGGTGCGCATGGATTAAAACAATTAGTAGATAAGAATTCAGTAGATAGCTTCGAGGTTGGCATTAGATATCAATTTTACATTTCTATAGCCCTTTTAATTTTAGGACTTAATGCAGATAAATTTACCTTTTCAATCCAAAGGATTTGTGTTCTTATGGTTCTTGGATGGGCATTATTTTCGGGTTCTATTTATCTCTTAGCCATCAAAGAAATACTCCCGTTTTCAATTCGTTTCCTCGGCCCATTAACTCCTTTAGGAGGATTGATTATGATCATTAGCTTGGGGATGTTAATTTATAAACTTGCTCGAAGCCCAAAGTAATTCTGTTTTTCTAGAAGTGTGCCAGCAATAAAGAGTTATTATTTTCTCATTCAATAATTCGGTTATTAAAATCATCATAAAGCACTTAATTACTTGTGTAAAAAATTGATTTTTTTAATGGTTTTCCCACCTAAAAACCTTAACTTTGTTTGGTAAAACAAAGCATTAAAACAGGATGGATAAGGTTTCTTACGTCGGCAATGGCGATATAAATGCAATTGAGTTTCTCTACAATCAGTATCGAAAAGACCCTGAAAGTGTTGATGAAGGGTGGAAGAAGTTTTTTGAAGGATTTGAATTTGCAAAGACAAATTATGATGAGGAGTCAGTAATTCCTGAGAATTTTCAGAAGGAATTCAAGGTTTTGAATCTCATCAACTCCTACCGTACACGGGGACATTTATTCACCCAAACCAACCCTGTTAGAGAAAGAAGAAAATACGCTCCAACTTTAGATTTAGTTAATTATGGCTTAGAGGAATCTGATCTTTCTTTAACTTTTCAAGCAGGTAGTGAACTCGGACTTGGCGCAACAACATTGCAAAAAATTGTTGATCATTTAAAGTTGAGTTACTGTCAATCCATTGGTGTTGAATATATGTACATCCGTACTCCTAAAAGACTGGAGTGGATCAAAAATAAAATGGAAGCGATTGATAAACATGTGTTTACAAAAGCTGAAAAATTAGATATTTATCATAAATTAAACCAAGCCACAAGTTTTGAATCTTTTCTTGGTAAGAAATTTGTTGGTCAAAAAAGATTTTCAATCGAAGGAGGTGAATCTCTAATTCCCGCCCTGCATGCTTTAGTATATCGCGGAGCTGATTTAGGAATTTCCTATTTTGTAATGGGGATGGCGCATAGAGGGAGATTGAATACGCTGACGAATATTTTCCAAAAACGACCAAGTGATATTTTTTCTGAATTTGAAGGAAAGGAATTTGATTTTGATTCTGCATTTGATGGTGATGTTAAATATCATCAAGGATTTACATCTCATATGACTTTGTCGAATGGAAAGGAAATTGGTGTTACTTTATCTCCTAATCCATCTCACCTTGAAGCTGTTAGTACAGTTGTAGGAGGAATTGCAAGGGCTAAAATTGATCATGTTTTTCATGATGAATCAAAAGTTTGCCCTGTCCTCATTCATGGAGATGCTGCCGTTGCTGGTCAAGGGATTGTCTATGAGACCATTCAAATGGCGCATTTAGATGGATATAAAGTTGGAGGCACAATTCATATTGTTGTCAATAATCAAGTGGGGTTTACCACTAATTATTTAGATGGTAGATCTTCGACCTATTGTACAGATGTCGCCAAAACAACGCGCTGTCCTGTATTTCATGTAAATGGTGATGATGTAGAAGCAGTCGTGCAAGCCATCGAAATTGCTGTGGAATACCGTCAAATATTTAAGCGTGATATTTTTATTGATTTGCTTTGTTACAGAAAATATGGGCATAATGAAGGTGATGAGCCTAAATTTACGCAACCATCTCTTTATAATTTAATTGCAAAGCACCCAAATCCTAAAGATATTTACTTTGATCAACTAGAAAAAGAAGGACATATAACTTTGGAACATGCTACGCTTGTTGAATCTGAATATATGGATTTCTTAACGCAAGAATTTGAAGAATCTAAGAAAAACGATAAAGCTTTAGTCTATGACTTTTTGAGTCAAACTTGGGCTGGGTATCGACACGGAAACTCTGCAGATTTTGATGCTTCTCCAGCTACTGGTGTTGCGATGAACACTTTATTAGATCTAGGAAAAAAATTAGGAACGCTTCCAGAAGGAAAAAAATACTTCAGAAAGATTGCGAAAATATTTGAAGATCGATTAAATGCAATCACTCAAAATAAACTCGATTGGGGATCAGCAGAAATGTTAGCGTATGCAACCGTTCTTGCGGAAGGTCACCCCGTTAGAATTTCTGGACAAGATGTCGAAAGAGGAACTTTTTCTCATCGACATGCTGTTGTTATTACAGAAGATACAGAAGAAGAAATAATTACTCTGAATTTATTAGGTAAAGACCAAGCACCATTTACTATTTATAATTCACTTCTCTCAGAGTATGGGGTTCTAGGTTTTGAATATGGATATTCTTTAGCAACACCCAATGGCTTGACTATTTGGGAAGCTCAATTTGGAGATTTCTTCAATGGCGCTCAAATAATGATAGATCAATTTATTTCTGCAGGTGAAGACAAATGGGCAACACAAAGTGGACTCGTTTTACTGTTACCTCATGGTTATGAGGGTCAAGGAGCTGAACATTCAAGTGGTCGAATGGAGCGTTTTCTTCAACAATGTGCTGATTTAAATATGCAAATTGTTAACACTTCAACTCCAGCAAATCATTTTCATTTGTTGAGAAGACAATTGAAACGAGAATTTAGAAAACCTTTAGTGGTATTTTCCCCAAAATTGTTGTTGAGATTTCCAGAAGCAGTTTCCTCTTTGGATGAAATGGCAAATGGATCCTTTCAAGAAATTATTGATGACGCTACCGCTAAAGTAAATCTTGTAGATACTGTGGTGCTATGTTCAGGAAAATTCTATTATGAGTCAAAAATAAAAGCAAAGGAATTGGGTATCGAAAATTATGCCTTTGTGCGTTTGGAGCAATTATACCCTTTGCCTCAAAAACAAATTGAATCTGTCTTGGCTAAATATAAGGCAAAACAAGTATTGTGGGCTCAAGAAGAACCGGAAAATATGGGTGCTTGGGCATACATGTCTTTAAATTTGAAGTCGGTAAATTTGAAAGGAATTTTCCGTCCAGCCAGCGCAGCCAGTGCTGAAGGTTCAAAAAAATTACATGAAAAACGATTGAAAAATTTATATGATGCTTTATTTGCATTTGCAAAAACAAAACAATTTTAATTAGAAACTATGGCGAATTTAGAAATGAAAGTACCTAGTCCTGGTGAATCAATATCAGAAGTGGAAATTGCAACATGGCTTGTTGCTGATGGTGATTATGTTACCAAAGACCAAGCAATTGCAGAGGTTGATTCGGATAAAGCGACTTTGGAATTACCTGCTGAAGAGAGTGGAGTGATTACGTTGAAGGCCGCAGAAGGAGAGGTAGTAAAAGTGGGACAAGTAGTTTGCTTGATTGATACTTCTGCACCAGCCCCTGCAAATACCCCAAAAACGATTGAAAAGGAGACAGCAGTACCTTCCATTGCAGTTGAAAAAGCGCCGAATCCAGATCCTATTGTAAAAGAATCAAGTTACGCCGCAGGATCGCCTTCTCCCGCAGCTTCAAAAATAATGAACGAAAATAATATTTCCGCAGCGCAAGTTGTTCCAACAGGTAAAGATGGTCGCATCACAAAAAACGACGTTAATCAGGCACTTTCTGCTGGATTTGACACTCAATCAATGCAAGGATGGGGTGGGACAAGAACTCAAACGAGAGAGAAAATGTCCATGTTGCGCAGAAAAATTGCGGAGCGCTTGGTTCATGTGAAAAATGAAACTGCCATGCTCACCACTTTTAATGAAGTGGATATGAAGCCAATCATGGATTTAAGAGCGAAATACAAAGAGGCTTTCTCAAAACATCATGAGGTTAATTTAGGATTTATGTCCTTTTTTACCAAGGCTGTAACTGAAGCTTTAAATCTATATCCTTCAGTGAATGCTCAAATTGATGGTAATGAAATGATTTTACATCAATATGCTGATATTGGGATTGCCGTTTCTTCCCCAAAAGGTTTAATGGTTCCCATTGTTCGCAATGCAGAGCAAATGTCATTGGCGGAAATCGAAAAAGAAATCAAGAGACTTGCAATCAAAGCTAGAGATGGAAAAATGACTCCAGATGAAATGTCAGGTGGTACTTTTACTATTACTAATGGTGGAGTTTTTGGATCTATGCTTTCTACACCAATAATTAATCCTCCTCAATCAGCAATTCTAGGAATGCACAATGTGGTTGAACGACCAGTTGCGGTAAATGGAAAGGTTGAAATAAGACCAATTATGTATTTGGCTTTGTCTTACGATCATCGCATTATCGATGGAAAAGAATCTGTTGGGTTCTTGGTGAAAGTCAAAGAAATGCTGGAAAATCCAGAAAGAATGTTATTTGGATCGAAAGACCCTCATCAAGTTCTATTAGGATTGTAAGCATATAAATCATTCAAATTAATAGTGCTTAACGAAATATTTTAATGTCAAAAATAAGAAAACAAGACGCCTTGGATTATCATTCTTCAGGTCGGCCTGGTAAGATTGAAGTTGTACCAACTAAACCCTATGCATCTCAAAGGGATTTATCTTTGGCTTACTCTCCTGGGGTAGCCGAACCGTGTTTGAAAATCGCGGAAAATCCTGATGATGTCTATAAATATACAAGTAAATCAAATTTGGTTGCTGTTATAAGTAATGGAACTGCTGTCCTAGGTTTAGGAGACATTGGTCCTTTAGCGTCAAAACCTGTTATGGAAGGAAAGGGTCTATTGTTTAAGATCTTTGCCGATATCGATGTGTTTGATATTGAAGTAGATGCTTCAGATCCTGAGCTATTCATTCAAACAGTTAAAGCAATAGCACCTACTTTTGGTGGAATAAATTTAGAAGATATCAAGGCTCCTGAAGCGTTTGAAATTGAGCGTAGACTAAAAGCGGAGTTGGATATTCCTGTAATGCATGATGATCAGCATGGAACTGCTATCATTTCATCTGCAGCCTTGTTAAATGCTCTTGAATTGGCGGGTAAGAAAATTCAAAAAGTAAAAATATTAGTTTCAGGTGCTGGTGCTGCCGCAATGTCTTGTGCTCAACTCTACTATTCTTTAGGAGCACAATTGGAAAATATATACATGTATGATTCTAAAGGACTGATCTGTCAAGAGAGAACGGACTTGGATGAATTAAAGAAAATGTTTGCGGTACATAAAAAATCTGTTCCCTTTGAAAAAGCATTCAAAAACATGGATGTGTTTTTAGGTTTATCTAAAGCTGGATTAGTCTCAAAAGAGATGATTAAGGATATGGCTAAAGATCCTATTGTATTTGCATTAGCGAATCCCGAACCTGAAATTAATTACAAAGATGCCATGTCCGTGAGAAAGGATATTATCATGGCGACAGGTCGTTCGGATCATCCTAATCAAGTTAATAATGTACTTGGATTCCCTTATATTTTTAGAGGAGCTCTTGATGTAAGAGCAACAACTATTAATGAGGAAATGAAGTTAGCAGCCGTTAAAGCAATTGCATCTTTGGCTAAGGAAACTATTCCAGAAGAGGTTATTGAGGCATATGGTGAAAAAAATATTTCTTTTGGCCGCGAACAAATTATACCAAAACCACTTGACCCAAGATTAATATACTATGTTGCTCCTGCAGTAGCCAAAGCTGCTATGGATTCTGGAGTGGCAAAAAATCCAATTTTAAATTGGGAAGCATACGAAGACGAACTTAAGAGTAGGTTAGGTTTGGACAATAAACTTGTTCGGAACATTACTAGTAAAGCTCAGAGTAATCCTAAGACTGTTGTCTTTGCCGAGGCTGATAATGTAAAAATGTTGAAGGCGGCTCAGATTGCTTATGAAGAAGGGGTAGCTTTTCCAATTTTGTTGGGTAAAAGATCTCTTATTCTCTCATTAATTGAGGAATATGCAATCGAATTACCAGAAGTAACAATTATCGATCCTAAAGAGGATGCAGAAGAAGAAAGACGTATACAATTCGGAAAAGAGTTTTTTGAACGCCGCAAGCGGAAAGGCATTACTGAATATGAAGCCATTGACTTAATGCGCGCTCGAAATCACTTTGGTGCTATGCTCGTGGATCAAGGTTTAGCGGATGCAATGATTACGGGTTTAACCAGGAGTTATCGCTCAGCATTGAAACCATTATTACAGATTATTGGAGTTGAAAAGGATGTGAATTTAGTGGCTGGAATGTATATTTTGAATACTAAAAGAGGTCCTTTGTTCCTGGCGGATACTACCGTAAATCTTAATCCTAATGCAGCACAAATTGCTGAAATAACTCAAAATGTTGCCAAAACAATTCGTAAGTTGAAAATCACTCCAAGAATTGCATTATTAAGTTATTCTAACTTTGGTTCTTCCCCTGGAGATGATGCAGAAAAAATGGGTAAAGCAGCTACTATATTACATGAAACGAATCCTAGCTTAATTGTTGATGGTGAGGTTCAGGCAAATTTTGCCTTAAATTCAGATTTAATGAATGAGAAATTTCCTTTTTCAACCCTAGCCAATAAGGATGTAAATACACTAATATTCCCCAATCTGTCCTCTGGTAATATTGCCTATAAATTATTACAGCAAATGACGGATGGTGATGCGATTGGACCCATACTTATTGGTTTGAAAAAAGCAATTCATGTCGTTCAACTGGGTTCGTCCGTTAGAGAAATAGTGAATATGGTGAAAATAGCAGTAATTGACGCTCAAAATAAGTAAGTATGATAACGCAATTGAACGGTAAACTTGTTGAAAAAAATCCTACAGAATTAGTTGTAGATTGTAATGGGGTAGGGTATGAAGTTAAAATTTCTCTCACAACATTTACATCGCTTGGAAATGAAGAGGCTGTTAAAATATTCACTAAATTAATAGTAAGAGAAGACGCTCATATTTTATATGGATTTGCAACTAAGGAGGAACGAGAAATGTTTACTTATTTGATAAGTGTTTCTGGAATAGGTCCAAATATTGCAATGATCATGTTGTCCTCTCTAGTTCCTGAAGAAATTGCACACGCAATTCAAACAGAAGATGTTCAAACAATTCAAAGTATTAAAGGAATTGGAGCCAAAACTGCACAACGCGTAATCATTGATTTGAAAGGTAAAGTGTTGAAAATTGCAGAAAGATCAGAAAACATGTTCAGCGCAAACAATACAAACCGTTTTGATGCGTTAACAGCCCTGGTTTCACTGGGCTTCGATAAAAAAGCTGCGGAAAAAGCCTTAGATAGAGTGGATAGTGGTTCTGATCCTCTTGAAAAATTAATTAAAGAAGCCTTAAAGGTATTGTGATTTGGTAATGAATAATTCTCTTTTGAAAAAATATGTTTTTATGCCTAGGCACCTAGTGCTTATGCTTATTCTTGTGCTTTTCACTTCGGAACTTGCTTTTTCTCAAAATACACCGACGCTTCCTTTTCCAATCTTTAATCCTTTTAATCCATATCAAAATGGAACACAGAATTTTGATTTAGGCGATCCTACTAAATTAAATCAAACCATCGTTTATGATCCAATTACAGGTACTTATGTATTTAGAGAAACACTTGGACAAGGTTTGAATTATCGATTTCCTTCAGCAATGACCTTGGAGGAATATCTAAATTATGAGAATAGTAAATCAACTGTTCAAAATTGGCAAGAGATTATTGAGGAAGAATCAGTAATTGGTCGATCATTTGAATTACCAATAAAAATTGGAAGTAAAGCTTTTGAGAATTTCTTTGGCTCTGATGAAATAACCATTCGCCCTCAAGGAAATGTGGAAGTTCAATTTGGTGTTAATTCTTCGCGCTACGACAATCCAATTTTACCGATGCGTCAAAGGAAAATAACACGCTTTGATTTCCAGCAGAATATTAATATGGATATCGTCGGTCAAATTGGAACTAAATTAAAAATCGGCGCAAAATACAGCACTCAAGCTTCCTTTGACTTTGAAAATGTATCTAAATTAGAGCATACGGGTAATGAAGATCAAATACTACAGAAAGTAGCTTTAGGCCAAGTAAGTTTAACCTTACCTACTTCTTTGATCCAAGGATCTCAGACGCTATTTGGCGCCAAAACTCAATTAAAATTTGGTCGCGCTACCGTAGATTTAATTGCTGCTTCATCCAAAGGGAAAAGACAAGAAATTAACATCACAGGAAAATCTCAAGTGCAGAAATTTGAATTGAGTGCTGATAACTATGAAGCAAATCGTCATTACTTCCTTAATTTATACCACCAGCAACATTACGATTCTGCCATGTCGACTTTACCTGTTGTTAATTCAACTCGATACATAACAAGAATTGAAGTTTGGATTACCAATAGAACGAATAACACAGAAAATACTAGAAATATAATTGCATTTGCTGACTTAGGTGAAGGTAAACAACAAAACTGGCAAGGTACTCCTGGAGGAAATCAAACAGCCGTGGAGCCAGATAATGAATCCAATAATCTCTACGAATGGGCAGTAAGTCAACCATTGGTTAGGGGGTTCTCCAATGCAGTCAGCGTATTGAGTTCGCAAGTAACTGCACCTGGTCCCTTTATGCAAGCGATTCACTATGAGAAAGTAGAAAATGCCCGCAAATTAACAGAACAAGAATTTACCTATAATGCTCTCCTAGGATATATTTCATTAAATAATCCACTAAATAATGATGAGGTACTGGGTGTTGCATACGAATACACTTATCGCGGTGATACATACCAAATTGGAGAATTTTCAACGGATGGGTCTAATGGTTCTCAATCTTTATTTTTAAAATTACTCAAGCCAACTATTACAAATCCAAGAAATAAGGTTTGGGATTTGATGATGAAGAATGTTTATTCTATTGGTGCATATCAAGTCGACCAACTTGGATTTAGAGTTGACGTTCTTTATAATAATCCAGAAACATCTGTTCTCCTTCCAATTTTTCCTTTGAATGGTGTAGACGATCAACAGTTGGTTACGCTTCTCGATATGGATAAGATCAATCAAAATAACCAACCGTTTTCTGATGGTGTTTTTGATTTTGCTCCCTTTAATGTAGTGAACAATAAAATTGATAACGGTGGAACAATCAATCGTAAAAATGGTCGCATATTTTTCTCCACAATTGAGCCTTTTGGAAAAACCTTAGCCTCCAAATTGTCCGCTGCTGGGATTCCTCAATTGACTATAGATAAAGTTTCTTTCTATGAATTGTACGATTCAACCAAAACTGCCGCTCAACAGATCCCAAGTAAGAATCGTTTTATTTTTAAAGGCGAATATCAATCCTCAGTAAGTTCTGACATTCCATTAAATGCATTGAACGTCCCTCAAGGAGCTGTTTCTGTTACCGCTGGTGGAATTAAGTTAATAGAAGGAACTGATTATACCGTAGATTATAACCTTGGAAGAGTAAAAATTCTTAATACAGGAATTTTGGAATCTAATACGCCAATTAAAATTGCCATAGAAAGTAATTCAGTTTTTGGTTTTCAAGCACGGTCCTTAATTGGTGGTCGTTATCAATACAGATTTAATAACAAATTAAAAGTGGGAGCTACTTGGGTGCGTATGGTGGAAAGACCTGTCACTCAAAAGGTCGATTTCGGTAGTGAGCCATTCAAGAATAATGTTTTAGGCGCTGACTTTGCCATTCGAACCGATGTTCCTTTCCTTACCAAATTAGTAGATATGTTGCCGGTTATTTCAACCAATCAAATGTCTACTTTTTCATTTACAGGGGAAGTAGCTACCATTATCCCAGGTCAACCAAGGGTAATTAATAAATCCGGAACTTCTTATATTGATGATTTTGAAGCGAGTCAAAGTGCTATCGACCTGAAGTCAATTACTGCATGGCGTTTGGCATCAATTCCACAAGGACAACCAGATTTGTTTCCGGAAGCCACTCTAAAAAATCTTAGCGCTGGATATAGAAGATCAAAAATAGCCTGGTATATGATTGACCCATTGTTTTATCAAAGCAATTCTTTAACTCCAAATCATATAAAACAAGATGCTTCTATGTTAGCAGATAGTAGAATGCGTTTGGTGAATCAAATAGATATTTTTCCAAATCTTCAGCAACAATATGGCTCGATTCCTAATATTTCTGTTCTTGACTTGTATTATTATCCTTCTGAAAGAGGAATGAATAATTATGACACTACCAATACTGTAAATCCTGACGGAACCTTTACCAATCCGGAGAATAGATGGGGTGGTATCATGCGCGCCTTAACAACCAATGATTTTGAACAAACGAACATTGAATTTATTCAGTTCTGGGTACTCGATCCTTTTAATGAAGATGCTGAAAATGTGAATCCAAATGCAGCGCATAATGGTGGTGATCTTTATTTTAATCTTGGTAATGTTTCGGAAGACATTCTCCCAGATTCTAGAAAAAGTTTTGAAAATGGTCTTCCAGCACTAGGAACATCGGTAGTAGATAATCTAGACACTACATTATGGTCTAGAGTTTCTACACAACAGGTTGTAGTAAATGCCTTCGATACTGATCCTGCATCTCGATTAAATCAAGATGTAGGTATTGATGGTTGGAATGATGTGGATGAAAGAGCTTCTTATAGTTCTTATGTTCAATGGGTTCAAAATCATCCGGATCTTACGCCAGATGTTAAGGCAAGAATGATTTCAGATCCATCAAACGATAATTATAATTATTACTTAGATGATAATTATGATACGGAACAAGCGACGATATTAAAGCGCTATAAGAAATACAATGGTATGCAGGGTAATTCCCCAACAACAGAAATGTCAGATACTGCCAATGCTGCTGCTTATCCAACGCAAGCGACCAACATGCCTGATTTGGAGGATATTAATCAAGATAATAACTTATCTGAATCGGAGAGTTACTTCCAATATAAAATGAGTATTCGCCCTAATGATATGGCTGTTGGTAAAAATTACATTACCAATGTGCAATTGTATCAAAATGGTACAAAAACGGAACATTGGTACCAAGTAAAAATTCCATTGCGTGATTTTGAGAAAAAAGTAAATGGTATTCAAGATTTCCGTTCGATAAGATTCATGCGTATTTTCATGAAAGGATTCGATGAAGAAGTTCAGTTACGCTTTGCAAAACTAGAATTGATTCGCGGCGAATGGAGACGTTACAACTATGATTTAACGCATCCTGGATTAAGTGTTCAACAAGATCCAAATCTTACAACATTTAATATTGCAGCAGTAAATGTTGAGGAAAATGATCAACGCACTCCAATTAAATATGAAATTCCTCCAGGTATAACACGTGAAATTGATCCTTCTCAAACGTATCAAAGACAGTTAAATGAGCAATCATTAGTTCTTGAAGTATGTAATTTACAAGATGGAGATGCAAGAGCCGCTTACAAAAATGTTCAATTTGATGTAAGAACTTACAAAAAATTAAAAATGTTTATTCATGCAGAAGAGGTGGATCCTTTGAGGCCTTTGAATACAAATGATTTGACCTTGTTCGTTAGATTGGGAACTGATTTTGTGGAGAACTATTATGAGTATGAATTACCAATGGAAGTTACTCCTTGGGGTTCAACAACTCCTGAGTCTATTTGGCCCGATGGAAATAATATGGAAATTGTTTTTGACGATTTATTAAATCTCAAAAAAGATAGGAACGCAAAAATTGAACAAGGTGCAACAGGGATTTCGTATTTGTTAGAATATGTCAAGCAAGATCCTGCGAATGCGAATAGAAAAATTAAAGTTAAAGGAAGTCCAAACCTGCAAGCAATGCGAACCATAATGGTAGGTGTTAGAAATCCATTAAAAAATGACCCTAACAATACTTTGCCTGATGATGGTCAAGCTGATTGTGCCATAGTTTGGGTCAATGAATTAAGACTTACTGATTTCGTTAGTGAAGGTGGTTCAGCGGCCGTTGGACAAATGCAAGTTCAGGTGGCTGATTTCGCAACCGTTTCAGCATCTGGAAATTATTCTGGTATCAATTGGGGAAGTGTTGAAAGTCGCGTTCAAGAAAGGCAAAGAAATCAAAAAATTGGTGTTGATTTAAATTCTAATGTTCAATTGGGCCAATTCTTTGGTAAACAAGCAAGGATGTCTCTTCCTTTCTTTTATGGCTATTCATTAGGCATCATTAATCCTGAATATGATCCATTCAATCCTGACATTAAATTATCAGATTATGATCCAATAACACGCAAGCAACGCGCAAAAATGGGACAAGATTTTACGGAAAGAAGATCATACAACTTTACCAATGTCCGCAAAGAAGTAAAAGCAGGAGCAAAACCTCATTTCTATAGAATTTCAAACTGGTCAGCAAGTTATGCTTATGCTGAGAATTTAAAACGGGATTTTAATATCAATTATGATAAAACCAAAACATGGACAGGGGCATTAAATTATAATTATACTTTCACAGGGAAGCCGATTGAACCTTTCAAAAAATGGAAACCTGTGCAAAAGTCCAAATGGCTGCAACTCGTTAAAGATTTTAATGTCTATCTGATGCCAAAGAATATTTCCTTTACCAATGATTATTCTAGAATTTATAATGAAAGACAAGTAAGAAATAATTTGGTTCCTAATTATGAGTTTCAACCTGTATTTTTGAAGCGCTTTGATTGGACAAGGAACTATAATATTGGCTACGATATCACTAAGAATTTGAAAGCTAGCTTCACAGCGACCAATAAATCAATTTTTGTTGAAGGTAATAATAGGGTAGACCGTAAGTTAGATCCTAATGGATTTGGTGAATTCAAAGATTCTATTCGTTCTCAAATGTCAACCTTTGGGAATACAATGGACTATAGTCATAATTATAATTTGAGTTATTCTGTGCCTTTTGACAAATTACCTATTACAGATTGGTTAACGGCAAATGCAAAATATACGGGTACTTACAATTGGCAACGCGCACCACTTGGTCAAGCTGAATATGGAAATATTATTCAAAATAATAGATCTATCAACATGACTTCTCAAGCTAATTTTGTTACTCTTTATAACAAGATTCCTTATTTCAAACGCGTGCTTTCCGATGGAAGAAATTCAAGAGGGTCTATCAACTCAAAGGATGTAGGTGGAAACAATCCGGGTGGTGCAAAACCAGGAGATAAACCTAAAGCTCCTGAAGCCACACTCGAACCACCAAAGCCTTTAGAAGAAATGACCAAAAAGGAGCGCCGTAAGTTTGAACGAAAGCTTAGGAAGTTTGAACGAGATAAATTAAAAGTAAAGCGTCAAAAAGAAAAAGTAAATCCATTTGGCGGTTTTGCCGCAAGACTTGTGATGACCGTTAGGAATATATCCGGAACTTACACGGTAAATGATGGGACTTTATTACCTGGTTACAATCAAGATTCGAGAATCCTGGGTATGAACGGAAATAGTACTCAGTTAAGTGGCTTTGTTTTTGGACGTCAAGGCTATGATGTTTGGGGTCAGGCAAATGGTTTTAATATTGCCAATGCTGCAGCAGGAAATGGATGGTTGGTACAAAATGAGAACTTAAATAAGCAATTTACTACCACTCATGCTACAACATTTAATTTAAGAGCTAGCTTAGAACCAATTAAAGATCTGAATATTGAATTAAAAATGAATAGGAACTATGGTAAAAATTCAGGTGAATTTTATCGATGGAATTCTCAGACTTCTCAGTTTGAAGGACAAAGTAGATTTGAAACCGCTAATTTAACGTATTCAACTATTACATGGGCAACCGCTTTTGTTGCTAATGCTAGAGATAATTCATCTCAAGTTTTCGCCGATTTATTGGCGAATAGAGTTGCAGTTTCTCAAGTTATTGGAGCTCAAAATCCAAATTCAAGTATTGCGGCTTCTGGTTATTATAGTGGATATAGTGGTAGTCAACAAGAAGTTGTTTTGGGAGCATTCTTAACTGCCTACGGAAATACTAGTGTAAATGAGCAAAATGTAAATCCTCTAAAAAATTCACCATTACCGAATTGGAGTGTTACCTATAATGGTCTTTCTAAATTCCCATTTGCAAAGGATTACGTGAAGTCTTTCGTTCTTAGACATGCCTATAATTCAACCGTTACAGTAAATGGCATGCAGTCTAACTTAAGTGCAACATTTGATAATAATGGAAATGCAAATGGTTTGGATTTAAATAATAATTTCATTTCTGGAATGCAAATTCAAAATGTTACTATTAGTGAACAATTCTCTCCATTAATCGGATTAGATGCAACTTGGTTACTTTTTGGCCAATCCTTGACCACTAAATTTGAATATAAAAAGGATAGACAGTCAACCTTGTCTCTGAATAATAATCAAGTTACCGAAATCATGGGTCAAGAAATTATAGTAGGAATGCAATCTAAAATAACCAAACTAAAATTATTTAAAAAAATACCTGCAAATGACATGAATGCTGGAATTAATTTCTCTTTTAGAGATAATTCAACGGTCATCAGAAAGGTGGTAGAGAATACCAATCAAGCTACAGCTGGGGCTAAGATAATTGCCTTTAAGTTTAATATTGATTATAATCTATCACAAAATTTAACAATGACTTTATTCTATGATCAAAATATTAATAAACCTAAGGTAGCTACAAGTTATCCAACTGGGAATTTAAATACAGGAATTAAAATTCGCTTTAACCTTGCAGGAGTTCAATAATAGGTTTATTCTGCGTCCTGCTCTTCCAGGCGATGAGACTGCCATACATGGTTTAATTAACGAACTTGCTGTATTTGAAAAAGAACCTCTTGCAGTAATAAATACTCCCCATCAAATCAAAATTGATTTATTTCAAACCAAGGTTTGTTTTGCATTTGTTGTAGAAGATAAAAATCTAAAGGAAGTAATCGCATTCTCTTTGTATTTCTTTTCCTATTCAACTTGGAAAGGAAAATGTGTTTATCTCGAAGATCTATATGTTAAAGAGTCCTATAGAAGTGAAGGAATAGGTCAGATTTTATTTGATGCAGTTGTGGCGGTAGCCAGGGAGCAAAAAGTAGCACGAATGGATTGGCAAGTATTAGATTGGAATGCCCCCGCTATAAAATTCTATAGGAAAAACAAAGCAGTTTTAGATCCTTCATGGATCAACGGTCGTTTGTTTTTTGATCTTTAATTCTCTATAAAAATTTAAGCATAAAAAAAATCCTAAAGTATAAACAATAGGATTTTTTTATGGGGAATGATAAGATTTACAAACGTACTCTTATGTTGTATAATTTTCTATTATCAATTACTTCTGCTTTCTTTTTCAATGCCGTTAGTACTTGACCTTGAACTGATCCTTTTAAAGTATTTAAAAGTTGATCTCTTTCTGCATTATAATTTGATGTGGCAGCTGCTTTTGTTGTTGATTTTACTTTGATAACATAAACACCCGTCTTACCTTTAAGTGGTAAAGTAGTTTTGCCATCCTTTATTACAGAGAATAAAGCTCCTACTATTTCTGGTTCATAACCCGCATTTCCAATAGAAGGATTGCCAAAGGTTACTTGGGCATCCATAACTGTCGTATTGCCTAAACGCGCTAGTTCAGTTAAGCTTTTCTTTGCCATTTGATTCATCAATCGTTTTGCTTTCTTTTCTTCAATGATTTCTTTTTCCATTTGTTTTTTAACATGCTCATACAATGGTTCGCCTTTTTCCTTAATAGCGGAAACAATTGCAATCACGTATTTATCTTTATCCTTAATTGGAAAAGAAGTTAAAGAACCTACGGCAACATTTTCAGAATAGGCTAATTCTAAAATTTTATCTGCCGCCATGCTTGTTGTCATTCCATAAACTTTAGCATTATCATCTTCAATTAACATAGGAGATGCGAAATAACCAGCTTTACGAACAATCGTATCGAACAAATCTATTTTTTTGATAGGATCTTCTACTTTAGAAATTCGCTTGTCTAATTCATAAAGAATATCATTTACTTCACTTTCCTTATTTGAAATGGTTTCTTCAGATGCTTTAAATGATTTTTGTATGGTAGTAAGTACCGGAAAAACACTTGCGTCACGCTCCATTACTTCTATAATATGAAAACCAAAATCAGTTTTTACAACACCAATTTTTCCAATTGGGTTGGTAGCACAGAAAGAGCCAAATTCCTTAACCATTTCTCCTTCTAAGAAATCTTCGTAAACACCACCAGTTGTTTTAGATCCTGGATCATCACTAAATTTAGTGACAAATTCAGCAAAATTATCCTTGTTCATCAATTTAACAAGACTATCTGCAGTTCTTTGCTTTGCCGCCAATACTTTGGCATCCTTAGATCCATTTGTTGAAATTAAAAGGTGTCTTGCTTTAATATGGGTTGGTGTAAATCCAATAACCTTTGAGATCATCATGCTTTCGTTCACTGCATAAGGTCCAACAATTTGCCCAACTTTAGCCAACTTAAAGATGGTATCATAATCTCTAGGGTAGGTCAAGAATCTATTTGCTTTCCCATGACCTTCAGGAACTGATGTTCCTCTCTTGTCGCCAAAGTATTGTTTCATGTCACTTTCTTTCATCACTAAAATGGAGTCATTTGTTGATGCAGAAAAATCTGCTTTCAATTTAATTACAATTTTAGAGAACGCTAAAGTGTCTTTTTTAGAAGGTGAAATAATAACTGAAAACACCTTTACTTCACGATTAGAAGAACGATTCATGTACTTTTTCTCTGATTTGTGCGCATCATAGAAAGCTTTAATTTCAGATTCTTTAACTTTAATATCTGCGTCGTTTATTTCAGTATATCTTCTTTGAACAAATGAAATGTTTTTAATTTCTTTTTGAGCAAAATATTCTTCTTCAGCTTCTAGCTTGGTTACATAAACTCCTTGACCAACAAGTGCAAAGTACTTTTCTTGCTTTCTTCTGTCAGTATAATACTTTTTAGTCCCTTCCCATTGGCTCTTAGCTTGTGGTTCCTTACTAGTCTTAAGTTGATTTAGAGTTTGTTGTAGTTTCTGACGACCCAACATAATAGATTGGTCTGAAATAGCTCCCGTAACGGAGTCCGTAAAAAAGGATGCTAAATCTTGTAGAGTACTAAAGCCATCAGAAGCCATCAAATAAGAATTAAATTCTTTATCTGAAACACTAATTCCTAAGGCATCATATTCTTTTTGAAGTAACATAGAATCCACCATGAAATTCCAAGCCTTATCACTTGCAGCTTCCATTTCAGTCTCTCCAAATGGTTTTTGTTCTTTTTCTGCTTGTGCTCTATCTTGATCTTGAACACGACTACTTAAAGCGCCGTAATTATTAATATCAACTTTATCACCATCAACTAGACCAATTCCAAATTCGCCTTCTGAACCGCCCATCATACTCTTATAGTCAGATAGAATGAACGCTAACAATGCTAAACCTATTATTCCAACTAATAGACCTGATTTTTCTCTAATTTTTCCAATAATTGCCATTATTCAATATTTTTTTAAGTTCGCGAAGTTAATTAAATGGATTGAATTTTGAAAGTAATATCAAAGAAAAAGGGGCAAGTGCCCCTTTAATTTTCTTTCATCTAAAATTTTTATTTTCCACCACCAGATTTTTCGGTCTTAACTGCAGGTTTTTCAGGTGTTGTCGTCACCGGTTTCGGACTTGTAGGCTTCACTGGATCTGGAGTTACAACCGTTGGTTTTGCAGGCGCAGGCGTCACCGGTTTCGGACTTGTAGGCTTCACTGGATCAGGAGTTACAACCGTTGGTTTTACAGGCGCAGGCGTCACCGGTTTCGGACTTATAGGTTTCACTGGTTCAGGAGTTACAACCGTTGGTTTTGCAGGTGCAGGTGTTACCACTGTTGGTTTTGCAGGCGCAGGTGTTACGGGTTTGACTGGAATATTGGTTTTATCTGTCCCATTATTAGTTTTTAATAATCCATCACCATCACTATTGGTATCGCTATTCCCTCCATTGTTATTCGGATTTCCAGATCCATTGGAATCAGAATTTCCTCCATTTAAATTTTGACCTTGTCCGTTAGGAGATATGGTAGTTCCGTTGTTTTGGACAGTGTAATTTATGGTAAATGACAATTGTGCTGTGCCACAACCCGTTGCAACCTGAACTTCAAAGGTATTGATACCAGCTTGCAAGGTGACCATTCCTCCATAGATAGTGTTGGATAAAGTCATTCCTCCAAGTGGCGCTCCATTTTGAGTTGCACTTATCATATTAATATTTCCCACATTTTCAGCATTCATTTGTATGAAATAGGAGCTTGATAGTACAGTCGTTGCTACATTAGCAGGAGTAATTAGGGTAAGTGTTGGAATTTTACATCTTTCAATGGTGTAGGTATCACTGTCTGTTCCACAAGCATTGCTTGCTGAAACCACAATAACTGTGGTCCCTAACGCAATATTTAAAGTACCTGAAATTTGGCCATTATTATTGGAATATCCATTCACAACATTACCATTTTTAGTTACTAAAATGGTGGTAAGTGGATCATAATTTCCAATGCTCGCATTTATCGTCAAAGTTCCGCTTGTAGTACTAGAATTATTTGGAATTGCAGCATTTATTTGTACAGTAGGTGCCAAACATTGTAGGTAGCTAATGGTGCTTGTTGCAGCATCTGTTCCACAAGCGTTTTGAGCATTGATGGTAAAAGTATTTACGCCACTGCTTAGTGTGATATTTGCATTTAAAAGCCCATTTACAAAGGTATAGTTACTAATATTTTGTCCGTTTTGTTGAACGCTAAGACCTTGAGAAGAAGTCATATTACTTATCTGTGCTTGTAAATTAAAGGCACTATTTGATACGGTTGTACCTGACCCACTGGTAATGTTCACATTTGGTGCTATACAGTTTAAATAGTTTATCTCTAAGATTTGAGAATCTCTACCACAGTCATTTTGAGCGCTTAACACGAAACTATTTGCTCCAGGTATGAGGTTTACTTGCGCTAAAACAACTCCATTATTGTAGGTGAAATTACTGATGTTCTGTCCATTGAAGGTTAATAGTACGCCCTGAACAGAATTCATATTACTTACTTGTGCCTGAAGGTTGTAAGTGCCAGAATTAACGGTTAATCCACTATTAGCATTAATAATTACTACGGGCGTTTTACAATTATCATAGTTTACCTGAAGGGTTTCTGAATCTGAACCACAAGCGTTTTGTGCGCTGATTATAAATGTATTAATGCCCGCTTGTAAATTAACGGCTGCAGCCAATTGATTGTTATTCACTGTGAAGTTAGTCAAAGGATTTCCATTTAAACTTATGCTAATTCCTTGCGCAGATGGCATGTTGTTAACACTTGCGTTTAAGGTGTAGGAAGGTACAAGTACATTGGTATTACCAGTATTTTGTACTGTAATAATCGGTGCAATACAATTGTTATAATTGATAACGAAGTTCTCTTGGTCATTGCCACAAGTATTGGAAACACTTAAGAAAAATGTGTTTATTCCCGGCGTGAGGATAACATTTGCACTCAATTGCCCCGCTGAAAAATTGTAATTTGTAATTGCAGTTCCATTCTGTGTGAAAATTATCCCTTGATTGGTACTTATATTTTCAAGGGTAGCTTGAATCAAATTGGGCGCTGTACTTGTTGCGGCGCTATAACTTCCGAGGATAATGTTAGGTGCGATGCAATTATTAAAATTGATGGTGCTATTTTCTGAAACCAAACCGCAACCTGTATTCGCTTGTACAACTATGGTATTCAGTCCAGCTGTTAAAGTTAAATTAGCACTGACAATTCCATTATTATAGCTGAAATTATTGATGGCAGTACCATTTAAAGTTAAACTGATTTGTTGTGCATTTTGGATGTTGTTCGCTGTTGCAGTAAAATTATAGCTTGCTGTATTTACAGTAGTTCCTGAATTACTTGGATTGGTAATATTTACTTGTGGAGGTGAACAAGGAGTATACGAGGTATTCCAATTCTTAATATCGGTTCCACAATTGTTGACACAACTTAACACGATCATGTTATTTCCACTACTTAAATTTAAGTTAGCATTTACTTGGTTGTTAATAAAAGTAAAGTTTTGACTTACCCCATTGAGTAGGAGAGAAATTTGCTGAGCAGCACTAATGTTTTGTAATTGTGCACTAATAGTTATCTGGGGAGATGATGATATGGTATTAAGCACAGAAGGTATTGGATTGATTATGTTTGGTGCTGTACAATTATTGTAAATGATACTGTGCTGGTTCATATCAGTTCCACAAGCATTTGTTGCTGTAACCAGAAGTATGTTAGCACCATTTATTAAACTTACACTTCCGGAAAATTGTCCATTTATAAATGTGAAAGGAACTATTTGACCATTCAATTTCAGTGTCATTTCTTGTGGACTTGTAATATTTTCAACGGACCCTGAAAATTGAAGATTATTCTGATTGGTACTCGTTAATAAAACTCCCGGACTTGTAAGGTGCACAATTGGTGCTTTACACTTATTGAAAGTAATATTGAAGGTCTCTGAATCATTTCCGCAAGCGTTACTAACTGCAACTACTACTGTATTGTTTCCCTCGACAAGAATCAAGGAGGCAACCAATACCCCATTTAAAAAACTAGAGGGAACAGTAACATTATTCAATTTAACACTAATGTTTTGTTGATTCGTAATATTACTCACTAAAGCTTGAAAATTGTAATTTGCATTACCAACCGTTGTTCCTGTAATTGATGGTGCAACTAGCGTAATCGCCGGTGCAATGCAATTATTGTAGTTCACGCTTAGCGTTTGACTTTGATTTCCGCAACCATTCACCGCATTTAAAACAAATGCATTTATTCCAGCTTGTAAATTCGTATAGCTGGTTAATTGCCCATTCAAGAAATTGAAATTGATTGGCGCACCATTCAGTGTAAGTGTAATTCCTTGAGCACTATTCATATTTTGAATTGAAGCGCTCAGAACAAATGACGCAATATTCTGTGTTGTATTGTTGGCTCCATTAATGGAGACTGTTGGACTTTTACAGTCATTATAATTAATATTTAAAGTTGCAGCATCAAGCCCACAATTATTGCTAGCATTAATTAAAAAGATATTATTTCCAGGACTTAAAACTAAACTAGCCTCTACTATTTTAGTCGTTTCATTGAAGGTAAAATTGGAAATAGTGATATTATTAAGCAATAAATGCATGTTGTTCTTGGTGCAATTTTCCACTTTTAATTTCACCCTGATTGCTTGTAAATTACTGGTAGTATTCAACTGAGTAGGGTTGACTAAAGTGATTATAGGCGCATTACAATTTTGATAATTAATGGCAAATGATATGGCATCTGATCCACAAAGGTTGGTTCCATTTATTGTGATGGTATTTAAGCCACTGGTTAATTGTAATGGCAGCGTAATGATCCCGTTGATAAAACTAAAATTGCTAATTCGAGTTCCGTTTTGAGTAATGCTTATTTCACTGCTATTTTTGAAGCCAATAGTATTTATTTTTGCAGTATAGACACTTGTACTTGTAGTAGTTCCGGTGCTTGAAGGCATTGCTAATTGGAAGCTTGGCGTTATACAATCGTTGTAAATAACAGTAGTGTTTTCACTTGTATTTCCACAACTGTTGCCTACTTCTAATTGAATAATATTAGCTCCAGCATTCAACATTAAATTGCATTGTAGTAATCCTGTAGTGGAATTAAACGTATAATTATTAATCTGCTTGCTATTTACAAACAAGGTAATTCCCTGTTGATTGTTGATTCCATAAATTAGGGAAGAAAAAACAAAATTAGGACTCGTTACACTTAAACTATTGTTCGCAGGATTAGTAATACTGATGCTTGGAGGAATACAATTATTATATATTATGGTAATATTTTTTATGTCATAACCACAATTGTTTTGAACTCTTATGGTAAAAGAATTGTTACCTGGAACTAATTGAACACTTGCTTGTAGTTGGCGTGTATTTGAATTATAGGTGAAGGGAACCGCTATGCCATTACTTACCATCATGTTCATTAAACTAATTTCATTTTCGGAATTTACTTCTGTAATGTTGGCCGTTAAATTATAAGTGCTTGTATTAACTGTTACAGTGCTATTGCTTACAGTGATTACCGGCTTAGGGCATGGAGTGTTGTAATTATTAATATTCGAAGAACTATTTATTGGTTCTGTTGTAGTGCTGGTATGCGTCTTAAATCTAAATTGGATATATGCAGAAGTGTAATGATACCAATCATTTTTTGCTCTTGGAGCTTGTGAAATAAAACCATCAAAGGAATCACCTCTTGTAAAAGTAGTTTTGTGTTCAATCCCAAAAGTGGTTCTTTTCCCAATTTGATATCCTAAACCAAATCCAAGACTTGGCATAAAGTTTACTTTTGTTTTGGTGCTACTTCCATCTAAAGGTGTATCATAAATACCATCTAAAGTAGAGCTTAGCATAGAACTTAAGGTTCCGTCTTGCACCAAACTGGCATAATCGTAGTAAGTACTATCGTATAAATCGCCATAGGTTTGATGCCAAGTAAAGCCCACTCCACCAAAGATATAAGGATCAAAACCTGTTCTTTCTCTAATTCTATTGGCATGAATCACCAATTCAAAAGCCAAACGATGAACATCTGCTTGGAAGTTGTTGACCGAATATCCTGTTAATGAATCATAATAGTTTAAACTTGTTCCTGTATAGTTGTCCAAATTGGTGGTGTCATAATCTTGTCCATACCAATATCCTCTTAAATAGCGCGCACGAAGATCAAAACTTAAAATTTTACCATAGTCATAATTATAGGATTTCCCGAGTGTTAAACCCCATCCAGAAGCTGTTTTACTTTTAACATCTGTCGAATTCCAGGTCGCTCCTGCATTCAATCCTAAAAACCATTTGGAGGTGTTATCATAATCCCCATGTTGCGCGAATAGATTAGCAAAATAAAGCAGCGCGATAAATGTTAGGTAAATGTTTCTCATGTTTCCGTCTTTTAGTTTTATCTTCGTATTGTTAATCTAATTTAGTGCCAAAAGTCAGAATAAAAAATTGATACACAAATAGAAGCGCAATTTAATACTCGAAATTGAGGATAATAAATTTTTAATTAATTGATAATCAAATAAATAATTTGAAAAAAATCCTTTTTGTTATTTTAATGTTAACGCTAATTTCAAAAGGTAATCTTTGTTATTCTCAAGCCCCTTTCATTCAAATATCTAATCAAACGGATACGATTTGTGAAGGTGAGAATTTGAGTTTTTCTTTAATGATTCAAGATTGTCCTCAAGTGGGAGCTCTCCAATGGTTGATCAACGGCGCTGTGGTAGCAAATGAATCAGCTTTGGTTTTTAATTCTTCTGTTTTTGCTCAAAATGATCTATTATCCGCCACAGTAGCATGCACAGTTGCTGTGGATAGCATCATTACCTTAACAAGTGTCAGCGCCCCAATTCAAGTGCATAGTTTTATCCTAGATGCTGGTCCTGATTTGTACATTGATTCAGGTCAAGTAGCTACTTTTCTAGCCAATGGCACTGCTGAGTCTTATTTGTGGTCGCCTCCTTTTTTAGTGCTTTCACCTACTAATTTATTGACTTCTGCACAAACCACTGAAACGACTACCTTTACTTTGAAAGGAGTTTTAGCCTCTTGTGTCAAGTTCGATTATGTAACTGTTTTTGTAAAAGGGGCTTTTAAAATTCCCAATACATTCTCACCCAATAGTGATGGCCTGAATGAAACTTGGGTAATTCCTGGGATCGAAAATTATCCTGAAAATGCTATGGTAATTTTGAATCGTTTTGGTCATGAATTGTATAAATCTAGTCCGTACACGCTCAGCAATTCTTGGACAGGAAATTATAATGATAAGACCTTGCCAGAAGGAGTGTATTTTTATATCCTAGATTTAGGCCAGGATAAAGGAATACGAAAAGGAACTATTTCAATTATTAGATAAGATGAGGTACATAATTTCTTTCTTCTTTGTCTTATTAATGGCCACTAGTTTTGGACAAATGACACCCAATTGGAATAGTTTCGCAATGAATTGGGGAGGTATAAATCCTGCACATCATGGATTGAATCAGCATGTTGAGTTATTCACAGGACTTAAAACGCAATGGGTTGGATTTGACGGAGCTCCTAAAACAATGAACACTTCACTTTCAATTCCTTTCAATGATTTTAAGAGTGATGCTCCTATGTTTGGAATGGGAATCCAAATTCAAAGAGAAAATATCGGGGCATTTTCACTTACTAAACTACAAGTGGCTGGAGCAGCAAATATTCAAACAAATGACGAGAATCGTTTGAGTTTAGGCATCGGTTTTGGGGGAATACAAGTAGGTTATGATGCTGATAAAGTGTTGACAAATCTTCAAGACAATATAGTGCAGCGCACCGGACAAGCATTTATTCCACAAGTAAGCGCTGGATTGAGTTATGTTGGAAAGAAATACATGTTGGGATTATATTTAGAAGATTTGATTACCAAAAATTGGGGACCTATCGGGAATAATTCCTCCTTTAGAACCGAATATGCTTGTTATGGTAGAACCATTGTAGATTTAAACAAACAACTAAGTTTGGTTCCTTCGCTTCGAATTTCCTACATAGCACATACGCCGATCAATTACTTTCTTTTATTCAAGTTAAGCTATATGGAACGCTTCAATGTATTTGTTGGTACAACATCCCTCAAAGCCTTCCAGTTTGGTCTAGGTGGCCGGATCAATAAGTCTTTAGTTATTAACTATTTATTTGAAAATGGTTGGAGTCCTTTACAGCAAGTTAACTTGAATAGTCATTCCATTGGACTTAAAATCAAATTGAACACCCACGGCAATTATTTAAAAAAGTCCAATTTACTTTTTGATTAGTTTTTAAATTCCACATAATGTTGTATCTTTGCGGTCGATACCAACACACCAACATATTGCGGGGTGGAGCAGTTGGTAGCTCGTCGGGCTCATAACCCGAAGGTCATCGGTTCGAGTCCGGTCCCCGCTACTAAGAAAACCTGAGTCATAGACTTAGGTTTTTTTTATGTCCTAAACTGAGTCAAGCCGCAGGATTGAATGAAGTAATAGGTCATAAAAAATAGAATTGCAAAGCAATTTGGTTTTCTTAGTAAAACACCCATTAGGTCCACCCTGACCAAGTGAAGAGCGTGTAAGGGTATTCCGCATATCACTTACAGAAATTTCAGGAAGTGTTGGAAGCTTGCTTTCAAAAACGAATGGGAATGCAAAAAGGGGACATAACATCTTTCTGTGGAGCTGAAAAAATCATTATTTACATTCGTATAAAAGCAACGCTTAATATAAACAATCGTCTGATTTATTTGTTATGGTTAAAATTGTGATATGAAAATAATTTTAATGTCATTTTTCTTTGTTGTGTTTGGATTCTGTTGGTCTCAACAACTAGAGTTTCAATATACGAATCAGCAACTGAATGTGTACAATGATTTAACGAATGATATTCCGTTATTTACTCAAAATTTTGATGATCAAGTTTCTGGTGCAATTCCGATTGTTCCTTTTACCATAGGGGGGCAGGCTTATAATACCCTTTTTGTTAGCACCAATGGTTTCGTAACTTTAGGTCAGGCTGCCCAACTAATTACAACCCTATTTTACAACCTCAAGGAATGCCTGTTATTGCTCCGTTTGCAGGTAATTTGGAAAGTGCAAATAATACTGCACGAATAAGTTATCAAATTCTAAATGGTTTTAATAATGTTCCATATAGCATCATCATTCAATGGAAGAACGTTAGACGCATTGGCATGCAAGGTGAGTCGTTTTCGTTTCAGGCTCAACTCAACTTTACCTCGTATATCTTGCCAGGTATTGAGTTTGTTTATGGTGATTTTTCTTCGGTTAATAGCACCCAAACTCCAATTGAAGTAGGGATTCGAATTGGAACGGGAAATGCACCTACCGATTTTCAAAATATCCAAGTAAATAATGGAGGAACATGGGTACCGCAGCAATTTGGGACAAATACCAACTCAAACTGCTTATTTCCATCCGCAAACGGTTCCGCAGGTGTGCCTCCTTCAGGGATGACGCATCAATGGTATCTTCTTTACAACAATAATCAACCAGTTGTAAACACTTCTCCCGTTTGTAATCAGGATGGAAATGTGGTTATTTATTCCAACTATGACGGTGGAACTCTCAATATCAACTGCGACCAAAACATCCCCAACCTAAAAATTGGAATTTGTACGTACGAACCTGTTATCGTAAATATCAACGGCCCGTTCGTAGGGAACATCACAGAAGTCTTGTACGCAGGCTTTAATTCCA
>JBIIWA010000003.1:0-233720 GCA_044339115.1 Crocinitomicaceae bacterium | reverse complement strand
TTTATTGTTTAATGAATTCATGAAAATCCTTAGTTGTATTCTTTTTTAATTCATTCAAAGCATCCTCTGAATTGACTTTAATATGATCACCGTTCAAATGAAGCTCAAATCCATTCCAAAAGAATGTGGTGTTTAACCTCATTAGATTCATAAAGAGTTGATCATTTTCTTGTGTTGTTCTCATGGTTTTATTCAAAGAATAATTGAAATATATGGAGATGTCAAGCGGTTAACTCTTTCTTTTTATTCTTTATTGAGTAATATTAGAACATGCCCCCAAGCCATCATAGGGTTCACTTGGGATCAGCCTCGAGGGCGAAAGTAGTTAGAGGTTCAGAAGTTGGTTAGTAGGTTGCGCCGATGAAATAATGCGGAAATATAGCGACTGAGGTTTCACCGATAGGTATAAAAATGGTAATACTATAATTGAGATATGGGTGTTAACGAACTGGTCTTGAGAAATGTGTTATTCAAATAAAGGATTAAACCTTTATATTTCACTAAAGGGGGATTGCTTTGTTTAATTTTAAATCCCGAATGAATAGTCTTCCCTTGCCGAATCATTCATATTATCAAAGTTCTCTTCAATTTGAATTTTCAAAATCTCAACTATTTCTCGTTGTCTATTTATATCTTCATTGCAAATTATTTGAAGACATTTTTCTGATAGTTCTTCATTCGTCATATTTTCCAATTTTATAATTCTTAATTAATCTTAACTAAATGTGGATTCTTTGATAAGAAATCTTCAATCCTTATGGATGCTTGTGCTGAATATACTTTTGATCTATCAACACCATAATATTTGCATCCATGAGCATATGCAATTAGTCCTGTTGTGGACATGCCACCGAAAACATCTAGAACAGTATCGCCGGGATCAGTTGTTGACAAAACGCAAATTAACGGCACCTCCAATGGGAACAATGCATTATGTTGAAGTTCATATCCTTTGGTTTTAAGTAATTTGACTAAATAATGATTATTTACTGAAGTAGTTTGAAACAACCCTTGATTCATAGGTATATTACTATTAATATCATTTGTTGGATAATATATCATAACATTTCGAAATCTTCTATTTTCAGAGCCGAAAGTAACATTTCCTATGAATTCATCTTCTTTCCCGAACCAGTTTTCTCTCCATTTATATTTATTCGATTTAACAAAATGCAATACATATTCCATTGATGGTTGAAAAGCATTAATTGTAACAGGGGTTGGAGTTATTTTGAACCAAATTATCGACTGTACACATGACATTTCAATAAGCTTCATCGCTTCAATAATTTTGAACGGCACATTTTGAAGAACACCATTCTCAACTGTATCAGCCACATTAATGAAAATCGAACCTGTATCCTTTAGTACTCTCTTACATTCTCGGTATGTTTTCATTAAGTTTTCTACATATGCATCAACTGTTGATTCGTGGCCTGTTTGTTTTAATCCTTTTGTTGATGATTTTACTTTTATATCATCTTGAATATATGTTCTAACAGCACCATAGTAAGGAGGTGAATTAGGAATACAATCAACTTGTTTATCTTTTAAGATTCCTGAAAGATCGGATGAGTCTCCATGAATTATATTAAATGTTTCTGTTTGATATAATTTTTGACTTTCAGCTAGACTAGAATTGTTGATTTCTGCATGTTGTTCAGTTATTGAATCAAATATAGTTTTGACTTCCTTTTTCCTTACAGTATGTTGTATATGTAGCCAATCCCATGAATCATCTTCTGTCCAGTTTGAATTTTGATTCAAATCCTTTTCTAAACTCGTTTTAAGTTTCTTAACTTTTAAAACTCTCTTAATAGTTGATTCAGATGTTTTATTATCGCTCATTAAAGTCTCCTGGGCATCTTTTGAAGCTTTCGTTAACTCTTTGTCTTTAATGCCTTGTTTAACGCCGTAATGTTTTCGGATTAGCTCAAATTCTTTGGCAATTTGAATGATGTTTTTCACACGTTGCTGATTATATTGCATAATCATATAAGAATCAACATCTGAATCTTTAACATCAATTATAACAACAGGAACATCATTTATATTTGATAAACAATTAGCTACCATCAATCTTCTATTTCCTGAGATTACAAGATTAGAAGGAGTAATTATTAATGGCTCAAGAATTCCCTCATTCGAAATACTGGCAAACAATTGTGCATCATCTTCCCTTAACAAGCTAAATCCCCCATAAATTTTCTCAACTAACGGGTTCAATTTAAGCAGTTTCTTATTCATCATGTTATTCTGAAAAATGAAGTGGAAATTTCTCCTTAAGCTTCAATTTTGATTTTCGATCCAAATCATCTTGAAGATTAGACTGATTTGTGCCATTGTACATTGAAACTTTACCAACTTCAAATTCAATTAAAATAGGTTCCGGTGCCGTTGGGTAAATAATACTTATCTGACCATAATAAACCCCATCCTTTGTGATCAAATTTGTTTTTGGCTCGAATATACTTTCAAGAAATGGGTATGCAAAGTCAAAATCATCCAATATGGATTGTAGTTCGGAAATTTGATTGATAAGTTCGACACGATCTTTTTTTAATAATAAGTATCCCGATTTAGTTAGGTCTGTTAGTATCATTAGCGTTTTATTTTTACTAAAGTAGCAAACCCATCAAACAAATGCAAAAAAGTTCAAATGAACTTTTTTTGGTTATGAAGTTATTATACTGTCAACTCCCTCCAAAGAAGAACGAAAAAGAATAATGGTATCGTAAATAAAACAGATAAGAGAATCAACATGGTAGGATTAGAATAGATTCCTAAAAGAAGAATCATCGAGGCAAGACAAGTAAAAAAAACACTTAGAATAAAAAATAAGGAGTTTGATTTATAGTTTTGATTGTTCAAATGAGCCATAATCCTGTTTCTGTTAGACATCGTAATGTAAATCTCAATAGGGATACAAACTATGAAAACAGCCATAATTTCATTCATTAAAATTCCACCATTCCCAAAGAGATCAAATAAACAGAACACCAACATGGTTCCAACGGAAAGGAAATGGAGTATCCTGTGAATATTAGGGATGAACTCTCCATATTTCTTCTGAAGAAAGAACACTTTCTTCTCATAGAAAAGAATGACCAAAATTATCAATAGAGCAATAGATGGCTCCAAGATTTGGTAATCTAATTTAAATGCTAAGTAACAAAAGGTTATAAGAGGGGAAGCAATTAATAAGATCAGTATCATCAAACTACTTTGAATTAAAGAAATACGATGAACATGGTTCTTTTCTTCTAACAAGGATGTTTTCATAATTCCATTCTTTAGTTGGGATATAAATAACTTATTTGTTAAACCTGAATAGGTCTAATTGTTACATCATCGTTAACCCAGACTTTGAATCTTTTAATGAAAGGTATCTACAAATTGAACTATTGAATCACTAAATCATTTCTTACTAAAGAATATTTTCAATCAGCACGTTATAGATTTCTATCTGCTCAAGAAATAAAATGAAAAATATGTTGTAGTGCTTAGCCGAGAATTATTCATAAACAGTTCTATTTATAACCAACAATATTGTTACATTTGAAAAAATGAAATGAGCAAATTAAAGCGAAGGTTTATATCACAAAATTCTATTTGATATTAATTAATTAATTAGTCTAGAAATTATGTCAAATGATAAAAATAAAGCGAAAGAACTTTTAATTGAGGAATTTAAACTTGGTTTAATTACTAAAGAAGAATATAGACAATTTAGAAATGACATTAATAATCAAAAAACTTTTCCAAGCGATGATTTTAGAATATCAGTTCAAGATGATAAGTTTCAAAAATACCTGTTTAATAAAGAAGGAATAGTTGTTTCGGATGGCACTGTTCTTTATGGAGATATAAAGGGTATAAGTTCGGTAGACTGCAGTGAAAATGGGATACTTAGTTTAGAAGGCATCCAATATTTTACTTCCTTGACTATTTTAGACTGCAGTGACAATCAATTAATCCATTTAGATGTATCACAAAATTTTGCATTGACTGAATTAAGTTGTTCTTTCAATCAATTAAGCCATCTTGATTTGTCACAAAATATTACCTTGACTGAATTAAGATGTTCTTCCAATCAATTAAGTCATTTAGATGTATCACAAAATCCATCGTTGTCTGAATTAAAATGTTCTGACAATCAATTAAGCACATTAGATCTATCACGCAATTTTGAATTGACTAGTTTAAATTGTAAAAGAAATCAATTAAGCCATCTTGATTTGTCACAAAATATTGCCTTGACTGAATTAGAATGTTATGCAAATCAATTAAGTATTTTACATATACCACAAAATTCTGCATTGACTATATTACGGTGTTTTGACAATCATTTAAGCACATTAGATTTATCACAAAATAGTAACTTAAGGAATTTATGGTGTTCTGACAATCATCTAATTACTTTAGATGTATCACAAAATTCCTCCTTGACTGAATTAAAATGTTCTGACAACCATCTAATTACTTTAGATGTATCACAAAATTCCTCCTTGACTGAATTAAAATGTTCTGACAATCAATTAAGTCATTTAGATGTATCGAAAAACACTGCCTTGAAAACGTTAGAGTGCTCGGGCAATCCTCTAAGCACTTTAGATGTATCACAAAATAGTAACTTGAAGAATTTAATGTGTTTTGCTAATAATTTGATTTTTTTAGATATTTCACAAAATGCTCGCTTGAGGAATTTATATTGTTCTGAAAATCTTATCGGTACTTTAGATCTATCAAAAAATATTGACTTGATTGCATTATGGTGTTCTGATAATCATTTAAGTGCTTTAGATGTATCACAAAATTCTTCCTTGAATGAATTAATATGTTCCTCCAATAAATTAAGTTATTTAGATGTATCGCAAAACGCTGCCTTGACTGAATTAATATGTTCCTCCAATAAATTAAGTTATTTAGATGTATCGCAAAACGCTGCCTTGACTGAATTAAAATGTTCTGACAATCAACTAAGTCATTTAGATGTATCACAAAATACTGCATTGAAATTTTTTGAGTGGGATGGGAAACAGGACTAATTATCTTCTTATTAACTGTAACTCTTGGAATGATTTCCAAACCAAACTACTGTCCTTAAACAAGAAGGAAAAAGGAGATGCTTTTGAATTGCTCACAAAACTTTATTTCAAAATAAATCCCGTTTTTAGTTTTTATGATGAGGTTTGGATGCTATCTGAAGTGCCTCAGAAAACGTTGGAATATTTAAAAATCCCTTCACATGATTTAGGTATAGATCTTATTGCAAAAAATGGAGATGAATACCACGCAATTCAATGTAAATTTCATGCCGATATTGACTCTTCAGTATCATTTAAAGAAGTGGCGACCTTTATTTCATTGCTAGAAGGAAACAAGAATTTTACGCAAGGGTATATCTGTTCAAGTGCGAATGTCACATCTCGGAATTTTGAAAAAATAGAAACTAAGCCCATTACAACTATCCTTGCTGATACGTGGCAAAATTTAGATAAAGACTTCTTCGATAAAGCTCGTCTTTTCTTGAATAAAGAGAAGTATGCTCCAATTGCATACAATCCGAAGGAACATCAGATTAAAGCTCTTAAACAAGCTGTAAAACACTTTGTGAAAGAAGATAATAATAGAGGTAAACTAATATTCCCTTGTGGTTCAGGAAAAAGTTTGACTGGCTATTGGATAACTCAAAAATTAAAGTCAAAGTCAACAATTATTGCAGTTCCTAGTTTGTCATTAGTTAAGCAAACTCTTGATGTTTATTTAAGAGAGATTGTAGCCAAAGGAAAAAAAGTAAAATGGCTTTGTATCTGTTCTGATGAAGGGATTGGTTCGGAAGAAGATATTGTATTTAAGACGGAAAACTTAGGTGTTCCATGTCAAACGGATCCTATTTATATTAAAAAATGGCTTCTTGAAAACAAAGATGAAAACATTGTCATTTTTACCACCTATCAAAGTGGACGAATCATTGCTGAAGTATCTAAAGATCTTAAATTCAAATTTGATGTAGGGATTTTTGATGAGGCACATAAAACCGTTGGTTCAGATAAGAAGTTGTTTAGTCATTTACTATTTGAGGAAAACATCGCTATTGACAAGCGAATCTTTATGACTGCCACAGAGCGATTCTATACCGGTTCGAAGGATGACATCATCTCTATGGACGATGAAGATATCTACGGAGATACCTTTGCACAAATGAGTTTTAAAGAGGCAATTGAAATGGAATTGCTTACTGATTATAAGGTTATTACTATTGAAGTTACACAATCGGAAATCGCTGACTTTATAAAAGATAACAACCTCGTTCAATTGAATGATAAATGGAAGAAGGAAACAGAAGCAAGGTCTTTGGCATCCATGTTAGCACTGCGAAAAGCAATGAAACTTTATCCTATTAAAAATGCTGTATCGTTCCATTCTTCCATCGATAAAGCAGTTCGCAATAAGGAACTTCAATCTTACATAACCGACACTTACAATTACGCTCCAATTGACACTTATACTGTCTCAGGTAAGATGCCAACCACAAAAAGAAACATAATTGTAAAAGAGTTTGCAGATTCACCGAAAGCCTTAATTACCAATGCAAGATGTTTGACAGAGGGAGTTGATGTTCCAAATATTGATTGTATCGTTTTTGCTGATCCAAGAAAAAGCAAAGTTGATATTGTACAAGCATTAGGAAGGGCGCTTAGAAAGAAAGAAGGCAAAGATTGGGGGTATGTTATTCTTCCGGTAGTTTACGATGATGTAACTCAAGAAATTGATAATGAAAACTTTAATGAGATTCTCGCAATTGTTAGAGGTTTGGCTTCTAACGATGATCGGATTATTGAATATTTTAAGGATAAAATAGAAGTTGGCTCATCTACTAAAAAAGAAAGTGCTGAGCAATTTCAATTTGAAGTATTCTCAGATTATGTAGATGCAAATCAACTTTCAGAGCAACTTCAAATCAAATTATGGGATAAACTATCTCAATTTAATTGGTTGCCGTTTGAGGAGGCTAGGGAACAAGTAAGGGCTTTAGGCCTCAGGAGTTCTATGGAATGGCGAGCATTTGACAAAGCAAAAGGCATACCATCTAATATACCTAAAAGACCTGACAATGCCTATAAAAATAGTGGTTGGATAAGTTTTGGAGATTGGTTGGGGACTGGACGAAGAATAAGGGGATACAGAAGTTTGGAAGATGCAAAAAAGTTAGCACTTTCATTAAAGTTAAGTTCCCGATCTCACTGGATAGTTTCATATGAAAAAGGGTTGATTCCCAACGACATTCCTAAAAATCCTGATTTATCATACAAAAACAAAGGCTGGTTAAATTGGGGTGATTTCTTAGGGTCGGGAAAAATAGCATCACACCTAATTGTATACAGAAATTTTAAAGAAGCAAAAAAATATGTTAAAAATTTAGGATTAAATAACGGGGAGGAATGGAAAAAATTTTGCGCATCGGGAGATTTGCCTTTAGATATCCCAAGAACCCCTTCCCAAACATATAAAAATAAAGGATGGAATGGGTTACCTGATTGGTTAGGCGCGATTTCTGGAACGGGAACAAAATATAAAGATAGAACTTTGTACTCCTACGAAGAAGCAAAAAAATATGTACACGGCCTAAAGTTAAAAAATTGGAAAGATTGGATGTTGTTTACTAAATTTGGTCAATTGCCAATTGACATTCCAAAAAATCCGAGTTTAGCTTATAAAAATAAGGGGTGGATAAATTGGGGGGAATGGTTGGGGAATGGAAAGGTGGCCACGAAAGAATTTGAATTTTTACCTTACAAGGAAGCAAGGCAATTCGTTCATGAACTTGGATTAAAAAGCACAAATGAGTGGAGAAAATATTGTTTAAAAAAGCCCAAGAATTTACCGTCTAATCCTGAAAAAGTTTATAAAGACAAGGGTTGGATAAATTTTGGGGATTTTATTGGGACAAACAATTTTAGAAATAAGGATAGGATTTATTTGTCATTTGAACAGTCACTACTTTATTCCAGATCACTGAATTTAATGAATGAAAAAGAATGGCGAAATTGGAAAAAGCACAATGCTATTCCTGAAAATATACCCGCCAAACCAGAAGTTTACTATAAAGAAAGTGGTTGGTGTGGGTATAGTTTTTGGCTAACAAATAAATTCAAAATATCAAACAGCAAAAAGAATTTTCTAGAATTTGAAAAGGCAAAAATATTCGTAAGAGAACTTGGATTAATGACAGGCACCCAATGGAGAGAATATTGTAAATCTAGTATTAAACCAATTTATATTCCCTCAAATCCTGATAAAGTTTACAAAGATAAAGGTTGGAAAGGTTGGGCTGATTTTTTGGGTAAGGAGAAATTAAAATAATTAAGTCTTAGATTGCGATAGTACGATTGAATTCCAATATTAAAATTATGGATTACTACAACGAGTATTGTATAGATAACTTTGACAAATTACAATCAAAGTTGAATTCAAAAGGACATCTAAATCAAAATGTAAGAATAAAAGGAGAATTTCCGACACTTGGAAAACTTAATAGAATAATTGGGCATTTGAATGTGGATAGTGAATTTCTTGAAGACCTTGGAGAACTGAGTTATATAAAACAGATTTATGGATAACCAATGACAAAATATAACACAAAAAATAGTTTTAAAGAACTAGGGAGTTGTAAAATATGGGATATTTATGCTGAAAAAATTATTCTCCATAACAAAAATAAATATGACCCAGAAAGTTATTTCGGGTCCTTAGATGCTGATCTTGTCGCTGTTACTTATTTGGGGAAATTGAATACCCCAATTTTACAACTATTCCCCAATTTGAATATAGACATCTCTTCAGAGGAATTGAGTTTTGAGCATTTTATGGATGAGCACATTTCTAATTACTATGGGGCAAGTTGGAAATTAATAGATAGATACGTAAATGATTATAAAATCAGACTTACTAATTCATTTGGAGACAGACCTTCTTTTACCCCCATTGTAAAAACTTTTGAAGAAATTGATAAAATTGTTCCCGATGAGATAAAATTTAAATATAAGTGGTATCAACCCTATGATTTCTTCACAGATAGGTTTGATAAAATCACATTATTAAATAGGATATTTAATTTAGAATTAGAATCTATAAAACTTGAGGTTGAGAATTTATACAGAGCATATTTAGGTTTGCCTCTAAAGGCATATCAATGGATATCAGAGCAAGAATTGTTTGATAAAATCAAACTAAGGTACAAGAATCTTTTAGTCGTTTCTCAAGCATCACCTCAATGGCTGGGAAGACAGCGATTTGATATATATCTTCCTGAAATTAATGCGGCAATTGAATACAATGGCATTCAACATTATAAATCTGTAGGATTGTTTGGAGGTGATGATGGATTGTTACAAACTCAATTGAGGGATATTGAAAAAAGAAAGAAGTGCGAACAAAATTTTTGTCAATTACTTGAGGTAACAGAAGGGTATGATATTGACCAAGTTTTTGGTTGGATTGATAACATAAAAAACAATCTCTTGATTTAATTGAAAGATGTCAGTTAATAAAAATCTAATCTAGTCAATTACGAATTATTGCCTTTTCAAATTTATGCTTGATATTAGCCTCAAAACAAAAAAATGGAAGACACATTATTAAGACTTCTAGCGTTTTGTAATCTTTTATACCTTTCTGCGTTGCCCGATAACGATGAGCAAAGATAACCTCCCACTGCTTAAAGACATTCGTCCACTTGACTGTCTTTACCGAAATAACCTCATGAAATCAAAGTCTATGGATTTTGAAGGATTAGACGATCACGAGATTTTTATAGGATATTTTCAACTTGGTATTGATACCAAAAAGGAATTGAATTTCACTCAAAATTTTAGGGGAACAAACGTAACCAAAACTAATTAGAAACTCCATGATCTCAGATTTTTTACTTGAAGAATTACTAGACGAATACGAAAGTTTAGTTCAGAAGATGAAATACCGAAACCCATCTTATTTTGAAGAATATAAAACTGCTATGTTGGAGATTTACCCTCAAGAGGTAAAAAGTGATGATGATTATCGAAAGGATTTTTATTGGATGGCTTTTAAAATCGAAATTAGAAAGGGACTAATCTATGCGTTTTTAACAAGTGAACACCTGGACCCAATAAGAGGAAGAATTGAGGGAGTTTCTTGTTAAAACAATATTTTATTTTGAAAAGTGTTTTAACAAATGTTTTAACAAATAATAAAAAAAGGGTTGTAAAATACTGATAATCAATAAATTACAACCCTTGTAAAGTGGAGTCGGAGGGGTTCGAACCCTCGTCCAAACGACGAATATTCTAGCTTTCTACATGCTTATTTCTTGATTGATTTTCGATCGTGAGACGGACAAGAACACCCAAACCCACAACTTAGCTTCTAAAGTTTCGCAAACGCTTAGAAACATCGCGAATGCTAGCCTGATGGGATGAACTTCCGATTGGTAAATCTAACAGGCAGAGATCTACCGGAAGTACTCGTCCAACCTACTAAACTTCGATCGGATAAAGCCAACTAACTATCAGTTAATTAAGCAGCAAGTGCGTATGACGTATTGTCAATTATAGTTCGAGACAAGATATTAAAGAGGTTCATCTCAACCCTCTGCATGCTGACACTTGACTACCGCTATCGCTGTCAAATCCAATGTCGACCCCAAAGAACTTAGATACAAAGATAGATAATAATAAACGCCTTCTTTGAATTTTATGAAATTTTAGGCAAAAAAAAAGTAGGAACTAGTCCTACTTCTGATTATAATTTTATCTAATATCAATATTCATCTTCGTTGAATAGAAAGTCTTCTCGAGAAGGATAGTCCGGCCAAATTTCTTCTATACTTTCGTATACATCTCCTTCGTCTTCTAAGTCTTGTAAGTTTTCAACTACTTCTAATGGTGCTCCTGTACGAATGGCAAAATCAATCAATTCATCCTTGGATGCTGGCCATGGTGCGTCTTCTAAATAGGATGCTAATTCTAGTGTCCAGTACATATTTTATGCTTTAAATTTTTGTTTCTAATTTCGGCAAAAGTAATCTTTATTTTGAACTTTGCAAGGAATTCATCAATAGATCTAAAATAATTTCTAAAATTTATATAATTTACATCTTTGGATGCCACGCTTGCTCTTGAGCATCAAGGTCTTGAGCTAGTTTTCTCCCCAAAACAAAAAAGTAATCACTCAAGCGATTTACATAGGATAAAAGTACCATTTCAATAGGGGTTTGCTCATGTAATTCTACCATAATGCGCTCTGCTCTCCTGCAAACACATCTTGTGATGTGACAAGCAGAAACCGTTGTGTGTCCACCAGGAAGTATAAAGAATTTCATTGGTGGCAATTGTGATTCCATTGCATCTATCCAATCTTCTAATTGGGTAACATCATTTTCCTTGATTTCAGGCAATGCCATGCTTGTTTTTTCTGGATCTTGAGCCAAATGGGAACCGATAGTGAACAAGCGATCTTGGATTCCAATCAGCTGCGCCACATACTCTGGATTGATCTGCTGATCTCTAAGCATCCCAATGTGCGCATTTAATTCATCTACGGTTCCATAAGCATCGATTCGGATGGAATGTTTTGAAACTCTAGTTCCTCCAATTAATCCAGTCTTTCCTGAATCTCCCTTTTTTGTATATATCTTCATTCTATAGTGTGTTCATAACTGTTTCTATGGATATTTCTTCACCTGCTAAATGAAGAATCCTTTGCATTACTTCATCTACAATAGCGTCTGGACAAGAAGCTCCAGAGGTAATTGCAATGTTTAATTTATCTTTTTCAGGTAAAAATTTATGTTCCTGCGACACGAATTTTTGATGAATATCATAACTGTGAATTTCGTCTTTGGAAATTATTTCTTGTTGACTGTTGATGAAATAGGTCGTAAATTTTTGTTCTAACAATTCAACCAAATGTGTGGTGTTTGAACTGTTGTATCCTCCAACAACAACTGCTAAATCTAAGGACTCTTCCATTAGTGCATAAGTAGAGGATTGATTGTCATTGGTAGCGTAACACAAGGTATCTCTCGTATCCGCCATGTGGTCTTTTATCTGATTTTCACCATATTTAGCCAGCATGACACTTCTTAAATAACTGGTAATAGCTTCTGTATCCGATGCCAACATGGTAGTTTGATTGACAACACCAAGTTTTTTTAAATCTTTATTTGGATCAAAATCCTTGGAGTACTTCCCTTCAAAATAAGTATAGAAGTTGTCTATTTCTACATCTCCCTGAATTATTTTACCTAGGTAAATGGCGTCATCCATATTTTTTAATACTAAGGAAGGACCATTGGTTTTACTGTGTGAAAAAGTAGCTCTAGTTTCTTCGTGTTCGAACTTACCATGAATGATGATTGTGTACTCTGTTTCTCCCAATTTCTCAGAACGATTCCATACTTTTTCTACAAATGGACAAGTGGTATTATAACTGTCTATATTGAGTCCTCTGGCGCGAAGATCATTCGCAAGTTCAACGGTGGTGCCGAAAGCTGGGATAATAATAATATCCTCTGGTGTCAATTCATCTAAATCGAATAAGGAATTTCCTTCGGTATCTTGTAGGAATAAGATTCCTTGATCTTTTAGATCATCATTTACCGTTGGATTATGAATCATTTGACTCAACAAAAAGATACGTTTGTCAGGATGGGATCTTAAGGCATCGTATGATTTTTCAATTGCATTTTCGACCCCGTAACAAAAACCAAAATGTCTTGCTAGGAAGAAAGTAACCCTTCCAAAAGTTAACTGGGTAGGAGTGAAGTCTTTTTTTCTAGGGTCCTCCAATTTTCTCTTAGCTTTTACTTTGCTAATAATGGGTGAACGAAAGAAAGAAGGGACATCAAATTGTTTCATGGTAATGGCTTGAAAACGAATGAAGCGATATCTTGTTCATTCGGACATTAACAAATATAAAAAAAGAAAGGCTATCAAAAATATTTGATAGCCTTTTTTAACGCTTTGTTTTACCTATTGAATTTCTAAAGGTTTGTCTTTATCGTGTTTCACCTTGTAACTGTAGTCAATTAATCGTGTTTCTTTAGCCTTAAGATTAAAACTCCATTCTAGCAAACCAGTGTTTTTATCAAAGCGACCTTTACCCATTTCTAAAGCTTCAATGGTAATGTCAGCATTTTGAGTAATTGGAAATTGATCTTGAATTACAATATCAATAGCGCTGGATTTTAAACTTTTCACCTCAATATTATAAGCGAAAGTTCTTTCTCTTTTATCTCCAACTATCTTATCTTTCAATTCTTTCTTAAGTAAAGTTCTTTTGATAACAATATTAGGATCTTTACCCAGTGAAAGGTTGAGTGTGTCTTCCATGGTGGTTGGATCAATAAATGTTTCTCCAATATAAGAACCATCAAAGAAAATATTCGCTTTCGCAGGAACCAATTGTAAGTCATCTAGTTTGGTCATTTGAGCCACTAAATATACTGAAGCATCCATTTTAGGAACTGCAAAATATTTAAATTTAGTGTCTAAATCAACTGTTTTGATAAGAACCATGTGTTGTTCATTATTTGATTTGATCGTGTAGGGTAAATCAATTTTAAATTCAGCTGAAATTAAATGATGCACAGTGGTGGTAAATTGATCAGCAGTCAAAGCCTCCATGTCTTCCACAGCATTTTTTTGTTCGAAACTATATCCCATGTTGAACGCAGCTTGAGGTATGAATTTCACATCATTTAATCTTAATTTTTCTTTCTCCTGAGTTCTGTAAATATTGTAATCAATATACCAAGGATTTAAAGTGGGCTTGGTTTTATTTACGAAAGGATTATTCGTTGAAATATTAAGTTTGATATCATTCCAATCCAAACCAGTATTTTGATACACTTGAGCTTTATAGGTTAAATTTAATTTACCTGTTGCAGCATCGCTTCTCAAATCGTACAATGGCGTCCATCCAGCATTAGAAACAAGATAAGAAAAGCTCATTTTTCCTGTTACAGCCTCTTTACAAGATACAGTAACTGTTATTCTCGGAATAGGATTGTTTGGGGTTTGAATAAGACCATTGTTTTCTTGGTAATTCCTTAAAACTTGCAAGCGCACTTCCATGCCACTTTTTCGATCAAGTTTGTCTTGTTTTCTTTTTTCTAAAGCAAGAAGTTTTTTATTGATCTCATTCATTTTAAGGGAATAGTATTCAACTGCCATTTTTAGTAAATTAATAGAATCATTAACTTTCCCTTGACCTCGAATCGCTCCATTTCCTGAAATGATTGATTTAGTAGCGTTTAATACAATGATTTCATCTGTAATCTCTTGCATGTCATAACCAAGATTACGCAAAGAGTCTTCTAATAACTGAATGTCTCTTTTTATTTTATAAGGAATAGCATCAGGTGTTGCATTGATAGGCTGAGGGTAATATAAGGAGTATTTAGTATCTAAAATGACAAGATTGCCGGTAGCTTTCACCTGTATACTTTTAGCGTCGATGTAAGCACTTAATCCTTCTAAAATTATTTCTGTTACTCCAGGTTTAATAGTGTAAGAAGCTTTGTGGTGTAATTGTGCACCTTGTGCAAACACCGTTACTTCTGCTAGAGAAGATTTTACAATTTCTTTTTCGGTAGCGTTGAGCCAGCTTGTACCCAGTATCAAACAGACAAATAAGAGACTTTTTTTCATAAGATAGATTTTTCTTCTGCTTACAAGCGAACTTGAAAAGCGTTCAGAAAAAACATAACTTATTTTATAAGTGCTTGAATTTCAGCAATAATCTTTAATGCTAAGGCCTCTGCTGCATGTTCGTCTTTACTTTCTGAGTAGATGCGAATAATAGGTTCCGTATTACTCTTTCTTAAGTGAACCCATTCTTTATCAATATAGATTTTTACACCATCTGTAGTGTCCACTTCTTGATCTTTATAGCGTTCTGCCATGCTTTTTAAAATGTGGTCTACATCAGTTTCTGGAGTGAGTTCAATTTTATTCTTAGAAATCGTATAAGTGGGATAAGAATCTCTTAATTCAGATACTTTAATTTTCTTATGCGCTAAATGACTTAAGAATAGAGCGATTCCCACTAAAGAGTCTCTTCCGTAATGCAATTCAGGATAGATTATACCACCATTTCCTTCGCCACCAATTACAGCATGAATTTCTTTCATTTTAGCAACAACATTTACTTCACCAACTGCTGCGGAAGCGTTAGTCTGTCCATAACCTTCTGTTACATCTCTCAAGGCACGCGTTGATGATAAATTAGAAACAGTCGCTCCCGGTGTTTTACTTAAAACATAATCAGCAACAGCAACCAAGGTGTATTCTTCACCAAACATACTTCCGTCCTCGCAAACAAAAGCCAAACGGTCCACATCTGGATCTACAGTTATCCCTAAATCTGCACCAACTTCTATAATTTTATTAGAGAGATCAATCAAGTGAGCAGGAAGTGGTTCCGGGTTGTGAGGGAAATGACCAGTAGGATCACAATACAATTCAGTAATTTGAGTCACCCCTAAAGCATTTAATAAGGCTGGGACAAAAATACCTCCTGAAGAATTAACCGCATCTACAACTACCTTAAAATCAGATAATTTAATTGCGTTTACATCAACTATAGGTAAAGCTAAAATGGCGTCAATGTGCTTTTGTAGATAAGTATCATTGGGTATAATGGCACCCAGATCGTCTACGGAAGCAAAATTAAAATCTTCTTGATCAGCGATAGACAAGACTTCTTCTCCATCTGTTCCAGAAATAAATTCACCTTTCTCATTGAGTAATTTCAATGCATTCCATTCTTTTGGGTTGTGACTTGCTGTGATGATAATTCCACCGTGAGCATTTTCTGTAGGAACAGCAATTTCAACCGTTGGAGTAGTGGAGAGTCCTAAATCAATTACTTCAATTCCTAATCCCGAGAGTGTTGCACTCACCAAACTTGAAATCATAGGACCTGAAATCCTAGCATCGCGACCTATAACTACTCTAATATTTTGTTTTGGATTTCGATTGATGATCCAAGTTCCGTAAGCAGCAGCAAACTTGACAGCATCAACAGGCGTTAGACCGTTATTAACTGTCCCGCCGATGGTACCGCGAATTCCAGATATTGATTTGATAAGTGTCATTTTCTTTATTTTAAAGTAAAGATTTTTTAAGGGAGATCATTTTTAAGCATGCTATTGCAGCTTCTATTCCTTTATTTCCGTGAATTCCTCCAGATCTATCAATAGATTGTTGGATGTGATTGTCGGTTAATAAACAATAAGCAACGGGCTTATCAAATTTTAACATCACCTCCATAATACCTTGAGTAGCTCCAGAACAAACAAAATCAAAATGCTTGGTTTCACCTTGAATTACAACTCCAATCGCAATAACGCCATCTACATCAGCAGCAGAAAGCAGATATTGGGAACCTAAAGGAAGTTCAAAAGCACCGGGAACTTGTTTAATGATAATGTTCTCATCAAGCACTCCAAAGTCTTTTAGCGCTTGTAATGCACCGGACAATAAATTAGAGGTGATTTCGTCATTCCAAATAGAAACAACAATGCCGATCTTAAAATCGGCACTATTAAGAATTTCTTCTTTGGAATATTGTGATAAGTTTTTACCTGCTGTAGCCATTATTTTGACTTGTTACTCGACGCTCTTGATATATATTTATCAATAGTTTTCTGTCCAGCATAAGTTGGGTAATCATCTTTAATTCTTGTGTAGAAACCCGCAGCTTCTTCAAACTTATCTAATTTCTCAGCACAAAGTCCAGCTTTAAAAAGATACATCGGGGTAGTCATTTCATTATCTTCTTTGTCGGCAGCCTCTTCGTATTTCGTTATTGCATCCGCATATTTTTTCATGTCGGACAAGCAATCACCTTGCAAACCGATACAAAAAACAGATAGGTAGCTATCATCAACAGAAACACCTTCAAAATTATCTAGTGCTTTTCTGAATTCACCTTTTTTCATGTATTGCGTTCCTAATAAATACTGACCAATTTCACCACCGGAATTGCCATCATATTTCTTAACAAATGGAACCAATAGCTTAATAGCTTGATCTGTGCTGTCTTTTGTAATATAATTCATTGCAATCCACCAACCATCATTTGATTTCTCATTGCTAGGTTTAACAATAAATTGACGGTAAGAAAAATAAAGCAGTATTAGTACTACTAAACCTCCTAAAACATAAGTACCTATTTTAATTTTCGAATTATTTTCGAACTTAGATTTTAACGCTTCTAATGATAAATTATCTGACATAACATAAATTTGATGCGAAAATACATATTTTTTTCGGAACAAAAGAAAAGTGAGAAACTTTTAGGAGTATGATGAATCACAATAAAATCACTTATGATTCAAACCTATTCCAAATCCTAACAGGGTTGTAACTAAAGCAATGTGAATAGTTAAAATATTTGATTAAACTGAATTATCTTTAGTTCATCTTTTTTTTTAGTCTAAATTATAAAATATTTTCACTATAATTGTTTAAGCTCGTTTGAGTTTAGATTACTTAACAAAAGAGAGAAAACTATAAAATAAAAACGTTTAAAAAATAAATAATCAATTATGGATCAATTATTATCATGGTTACTGGTAGTTATGACTGCTGGTTTTGTTGTCTACTGGCTAATTTCATATTTATTCCTTAAGCTTGGTTCTGCAATTAATTTAAGTGTTGGTGTTCTTGAGTTTTTTAGAATTTGGTTAAAGCCTCTTTTCTTCGTTAATTTCCTTTGGTTTTTAATTATTGAGATTATTTTTTCATTGATTTACTGGACCCTATTTATTTTAAAATCGGTTATCGCTTTTTTAATTCCAGTATTTAGTAGGTTCAATAGTTTTCATCCGGAAAAAGGATCTTTTTGGATGTGGTTAATCATCTCAATAATTATATATATTGTGGTGATGACACCTTATTTTTTCCTTCAGTTTAAGTTGAGTTTTCACTTTAAACGTACAATTTTTTCAAAACTTGCTGGATCATTCAATGCTCAAAAAACAAAATTTATAGGTCAATCTAGTGGCTTCAAAATGGATCAAAATCTTTTTGCTCAGCTCGCTGCTAAAGATGAACCAGTTAACCAATGGGTTAAAAATTCCATAGAAGACTTTTCGTCAATACCCGGAAATGAAAATAGAAGATTCTCAATAAATATGACATCAACTGACCATATGTCTTGGGAAATTAATAACATAAAGTCTAATTTTTTTGAGGCGGTAATTAAATTCGATGGCGAAGCAAAACACACAGACAATGAGGGTAAAACTAGTTATAAAACTGCTCTAGAAAAAGAGCTATTTGATGGTATCGTGATATTAATGGAAGATGTATTGGATAGTCCTTGGTTACCGACAATATTTGAAATTGAACAAAACATTTATGAGAAAAAATCAAAAAATCGTGAGATTCACAAACAAAGTTTTTTAATTTCTATTTACAACGACATAGTATTCAAATCAATAGCAACAAATTCGACTGCAGCATATAATAATAGTCAATTGACACAATATGTTGCTCCAGAAAAACTTAAAATTAAAACTGACTCTTTCATTCAATATGTTATGTGTGAAAATAAAAGTGTTTACCTTTTCCTTCGAACTGACTTAGAAGGCACTTCGTTTGACCTCAATATGAATATACGAGTTCGAGAAAGTATGGATTTGTTTAAGCAAGATTTAACTATAGTTCATTCAGCTATTGGTGAAATAGAAACAATTTTAAAATTCATTGAAGAAAAAAAAGATGTAAATAATCAGATAGCAGGCTGAATGTTTCAAGAGGAGAATACAAATACATTTGCTAGTAACAAAAGCAAAAGGAAGTCATAAAACTTTATTTTACCAAGCTGGTTTTTCTTTCCATTTTTGAGACATTATTTTTTTTTTCAGTTAAAACATCATCCGCAATTAACACAGCCCTGAAAGTGTGAAATATCTCGCCCTTTCAGGGCTTTTGATGAAGCTTGATTAATTGAATTTAATCCCTTTGCCCAATGATTAGATATTACACCCTTTCATGGCTATCAAATGGGAACAGGCTCATTGTTAAAATCGATCTAACAAAAATAAACCCTAGTCGGCTTTTTATAAAAATTAATTTTTATTCCTTCACAATCTTTAGAACTTCATGTTTATTCCCGGATATTATATTTAAAAAATAAACACCTGGTTTTATTGAAGCCATGTTAAATTTAGTAGCTTTTGCGTCTAAAACTCTCACCACTTTACCATTCATATCGGTAAGTGTTAAAGAATAAACTGTCCCTAATAATTCAAAACCTGTAATGGTGAAATCACCATTTGTAGGATTAGGATAAATATTAATTTTCTGAGTCTCTATTGTTTCAATGTTTGTCGGAGAATCACTGAATAAGGTATCATTAAGTAAGCGCACAGAGAAACCAAACTCTTTTAAAGCAGCGCTTTTTGTTAAGGCAGCGTTGTCATGATCTAGGTGTCGAATCCAGACGTCTACCGTATTAGTTGTGATGTTTGTATGCAGCGTCGAACTCCACCAATTAGCATATAGACCCATACCGTAATCAATACCATAATCAAAACGAAAACCGTCTGCAAGACCCGTAAAACCGCTGCTATTGGTAGCACCTGTATTTGGACTCATCCAATGTGCCGTGCCAATCTCTTTCATCTCTCCTCCTGCGACAAGAAATCCACCTAAATGATCGCTTAGAGTTGTCCAGTTGGTGTCTGTGGGCACGTGAAAGCCTATTGGTGCCAAAACCTTGTTTGGCGTAGACGCGATTGTGTCATGTATTCCAGCAATTGCATAATAATTGTATAACTTACCATAGATTGAGCCGTTTGTTGCATCATTGTTATAGTAACACCATGCACCTGTGGTTAAGTTATCCCATGCAGTGGGGTCTGTCACCTGTGGTATGACAGTTCCATCGTTATATTTAGAAACATTTAAATTTTCACTCACCCATTCCTGCGTGCCAATTATAACAGTAGAGTAGAGGTTGCCGTCAATATCGGTCATGCCACTACCAGCTGATTGACCAAAAAGGTTGGAGGCAATTAATAGTGCGGAAAGAAATTTTATTGTTTTCATTAAGTAAATTAAAATTGTCTTTGGATCAACAAGTTCATTAATTTTAGCGGCGTTTTTATTGACTTTATAGTTCCCATTAAATATTTCTATTAAAATACATAAAATAATTCATGATAATAATCTAAACAACTGAAAATAAAATCATTAAAAAAATAAATATACTTTAAATATTGTAAAAATCCATTTTCTTATCATTAATTAATTATTACTTTTTAATTTATCAATCAATGTATGAAAAGTAAGTTTAAAATCAGCTATTGATAAAATCCATTTTAATCCTAACTTTAAAAACTTAAATTAAAAACTATGGACTGGTATATAAAAAATAGATGGTGGATTTAGGCCGTAACTGGTGTTTACCTTGCTTATCGAATTTTTACGAGTATTTATTATTACAAGGGTTGAAGGTTTTCCCATTTCATAACGCTCAGGATAACTCCGAAGGGTCGGAGCAGGCTCATCGTCCAAATCGATCTAAATAAAAAAAGTCCAACATTTCTGCTGGACTTACGCTCCTCTCCCGCACGTGCGGGATTGGACTCGAACCAACAACGATAGCTATCTTTGCTCTGATTAACAATCATTATATCTTTTTAATAGTTTGCATCTCATTTCAGGGTATCTCATTAGATTGTCAATATATACTTTACTATTCATTTTTTTAATGTGACTTTCAATTAATAGACCTTGCTTTTTTGATTCACAATTCATTGTGAAAACAACCAACCAATCTTTCGCTTTTGCAGTAAATTTATTTTTTGAAGCGTTCCTGTGGGACTCTAATCTGAGCTCTAAATCAGTTGTGAATCCAGTGTAATAACAATTCATGGATTTTGATTGCAATATATATACTATAAAAGTCATCCTGTTAAAACAAAAAACCATGCTAAGTATTGCTTACCTATGTTTTATTTGTTGCTCTGTTTAACAGTAATCATCTTTTTAGTGTGTAAAAATGTAACAAATAAAAAAAGCCTCACATTGCTGTAAGGCTTTCTCTTTTTTGCTCCTCCTCTTGGACTCGAACCAAGGACCCTCTGATTAACAGTCAGATGCTCTAACCGGCTGAGCTAAGGAGGAATTTGAGGTTGCAAATATAAACAATTTTTCAATTATGTAAATCGAAAAAGCATTTTTTTTTACAACTTATCTTATTTAATTGAAAATAAGTAATTTATTGCTTTAAAGCTTAGTGTTGATGACCGTGTTCACCGTGAACATGACCATGATCGAGTTCCTCTTGCGTTGCTGCTCTAACCTCTAAAATCGAACCTTCAAAATGTAAATCAGTTCCGGCCAATGGATGATTGAAGTCCATCTGAACATTTTCATCTGTAATGCTTAAGATCTTTCCGCTTAAGTGATTCCCTTCATTATCACTCATTGGAATCATTGCTCCAACTTGAAACATGGCTGCGTCAAAAACACCGTTTTCATCGTGAAAAATATTAGTTGGAATGGTCGCAACATTTTGTTCGTCCATTTCTCCATAAGCATTGGCTGCTTGAATAGCGAAAGAAAAAGTTTCGTCTGTTGCTTTTCCTAGTAAATTCTGCTCAAACTCTGGAATCAACATACCAACTCCGTATAAGAATACTAATGGATTCGTTTCGTCTGTTACTTCTATTTGTTCACCAGTTTTGTGATTTGATAGTTTGTACTTCAAAGAAACTACCGTTTTTTCTACTATTTTCATATGTTATTTTTTAAGTAATTGTTTAACAAAATTGGGAGTCGCGAAACTTCCAGTGTGAATATCTGAATTGTAATATCTCAATCCTTCTTGAGCAACAAAAGCATCAATACTCTCTGCTTTATCAAGCGATTTTGGATGTGCTATGTTTTTTAAACCATATTGGAAACTCCACATTCCCGTAGGGTAGGTAGGCACAAAAAACAAAGATACAGGTGCATTGTCTCTTCCAAAAATATCTTGTAGCGTATGGTTCAATTCAGCAAATGCCTTCTCGTTGAATTTAGGAGATTCGCCCTGTGCAACCAAGATTCCATTTTCCTTTAAGGCATTGTAGCAATTGGTATAAAAAGACACCGAAAATAATCCTTCAGCTGGTCCAACAGGATCCGAACCATCAACGATAATCAAATCATAGGCGCCAGCGCTTGCGTTTTTCAAGAATTCAATTCCATCGTCTACGATTAATTCTAATTTAGGATGGTCAAAAGAAGCTGCAATAGCAGGTAAATGTTCCTTACAAGCATCGATAACGGCACCATCTATTTCAACCATAGTTACTTTTTCAACAGAGGGATGTCTTAAAACTTCTCTAACAGTTCCTCCGTCACCACCACCGATAACGAGTACATTTTTGGCATTAGCTAAAGTAAATAGAGCAGGGTGAGAAATCATTTCATGATAATGGAATTCATCTTTTTCAGTTGTCATTACCATATCGTCTAGGGCCAACATCTTTCCGTATTTATTAGATTCTAAAATTCTAACACGTTGAAAAGGTGATTGCACATCAAAAAATACTTCTCCAGTAAATCTTAATGATAATGCTTGATCTTCGTCTTTATCGGTAAACCAAACATTTCGGGTATAGAAATCAGGATTTCTCCATTCTGCAGCACGAGAACGCATGGTTGAAATATCAAAGTCATTTCTTTTTAATAAATTCAACGATCCTCTTTTAAGTTCAATTGCTGAGTAGGACTTCGCGCCGAAACATTCTTTCAAATGATCGAATGAAATCCAGGCATTCATTTCTCCACAGGTAAATAAATCTACTGCAGCGTAACCGTATTCAGGCCAAGTATGAATCGCTAAATGACTTTCTTGTATCACAACAACACCAGAAACGCCATAAGGAGAAAAATGATGAAAGGTTGAATTAATTACAGTTGCACCAGCTTTTTGAGCAGCACCCACCATATCTCTTTCAATCGCCACAACATCATTCATAATGTGTGGGTCACAATTCATAAATTCAACTAGAATGTGATTTCCTAATGCAGTTCCCATTTTATAAAATTTAATAACTTAAAAAACGATGCAAAAGTAGGTATTTTCTCTAGCTTTTGATTAATTTTAAATCAAAATTACATTATGAAAAGAATTTTATTTTTCTCGTTATTAGCAACATCATTGATTCTTCTTTCATTTCAGTGTGGAAAGGGTAACCCAACGTTCCCTACTTGTATTCAAGATAAAATTCCATTATTCTCCTCTCAAGCATGTGATTCTGGTGCCACTGTAAAGGAATATTTATTTCAAAATGAACATGTATTTGTATTTGATTTTGGTCCATGTGGAGCAGATATGGCGCTTCCTGTATTAAATTCTTCTTGCGATACGCTAGGTTATTTAGGAGGTTTTATTGGTAATACTGTTATTAATAATGAAGAATTTAGTCACAGTGTTTTTGTGTCTACCGTTTGGCAGAATTAGAATGAAAATACTTTCTTATTTAATAATTGTTTTTTTATCTCCATTTTCTTTTGGACAAAGTCCACTCACTTCCTTTGTTAATACGTTAATCGGAACTAAAAATGCTGGACATACCTTTCCAGGAGCTACAGTTCCTTTCGGAGCAGTTCAATTGAGTCCAGATACGGATACAATTCCTTTATATCATAATGAAAAATATACAGGAGATGTTTATCGCTACTGTGCAGGATATCAATATATAGATTCGACCATAGTTGGATTTAGCCATACGCATTTTAGTGGTACGGGACATTCAGATTTAGGAGATGTCCTTATGATGCCTGCCAATGGGATTGTGCAGATTAATCCAGGTACTAATGCACATCCAGAATTAGGTTATCGTTCTGTTTATAAGCATAAAAATGAGATTGCAAGTCCCAATTATTATAGTGTCGTGCTCGATGAGACGAATATTAAATGTGAACTAACTACAAGTGAAAGAGTAGGGATGCACCGTTATACTTATGCTGACAATAACAATCCACATGTTGTTTTAGATTTGGTACATGGAATTTATAATTATGAAGATAAAAACGTTTGGACTTTTTTAAGGGTTGAAAACGATACTTTAATTACAGGCTACAGGCAAACAAATGGATGGGGAAGAACAAGAATTGTCTATTTCGCCATTATTTGTGATCATGCCATTAAAAATTATGCTTTAATCAATTCAGATGAGCCTTCCTATTCAGGTTTTTGGAGGAATTTTGATCAGCAGCATAATTTCCCCGAGCAAGCGGGAAAGAAAATTAAAGCGCACTTTGATTTCAACCTAAAAGCAGGTGAAAGCGTTCAATTTAAGGTTGGTATTTCCCCGGTAAGTATTCTCGGAGCTATTGATAATATTAAGCTTGAGATTCTACATTGGAATTTTGATAAGGTAAAAGCTGATGGTATTCAAAAATGGGAGGATCAACTGCATCTAATTGAGGTAAATACGATTGACCCCTTAGATAAAATAAGTTTTTACACTTCCTTGTATCATTGTTTTTTAGGCCCAACGATTTACATGGATCATGATGGAAACTATAAAGGTTTGGATCAAAATGTACATCAAGCGGATGGCTTTGTAAATTATACCACCTTTTCACTTTGGGATACCTATCGTGCTTTACATCCTCTCTTGAATATTATTCAGCAAAAGAGGAGTTCTGACATGATTAATTCTATGTTGGCACATTACGATCAAAGTGTTCATCACATGTTGCCTGTATGGTCACATTATGCTAATGAAAATTGGTGTATGATAGGATACCATGCAGTTCCTGTTATAGCCGATGCGATGGTAAAGAATATCGCGGGATTTGATTACAATAGAGCGCTCCAAGCGTCCTTAAATACCGCTAACAATGATTTTTATGAAGGTTTAGGGACTTATAAAGCCATGGGATTTGTCCCTGAAGATATTAGTGGAAGTTCAGTTTCCAAAACCTTAGAGTATTCTTATGATGATTATTGTGTTTTACAAATGGCACGACACCTGAAAAATGATTTCATTTCTAGTAAATTTGAACTCCGCGCTACAAATTATAAAAATGTCTTTGATGCTCAACTTGGATTTATGCATCCTAAGTTAAGTTCAGGTAAGTTTTATCTTCCTTTTGATCCATTAGACACCCATCAAGCTGGATTTATTGAAGGTAATGCTTGGAATTATAGTCTTTATGTTCCTCAAGATCCAAGAGGGATGATTAAGTTAATGGGAGGGGAGCAAAAATTTATACTACATCTTGACTCACTTTTCACCATGAATCTTCCTGCGAAGTATTATGAAAAGACAGAAGATATTATGAAAGAGGGAATCATTGGAAATTATGTTCATGGCAACGAACCATCGCACCATGTTCCCTATTTATACAATTACACCAATCAATATTGGAAAACGCAAGAAAAAACACGTATGATTTTACCGAACCAATACAAGGCTAGTGTTGATGGCTTGAGTGGAAACGACGATTGCGGTCAAATGAGTGCTTGGTATGTTTTTAGTGCTTTAGGTTTCTATCCCGTTTGTCCAGGTTCTAATGAGTATGCTGTAACGAGTCCTTTGGTTTCGAGTGCAAAAATTAATCTTGAAAACGGAAAAGTAATCGAAGTAAAAACGAAAAACCAAGGAGTTAAAAATGTATACATCCAAAAAATAAGTTGGAATAACATTCCGCTTGCGAGCCTCTTTATTACTTACGATATGATCGTGAATGGGGGAGTGCTTTATGTTGAATTAGGCCCTAAGCCTAATAAAGCTTTATTCAAAAGCAAATAAAAAATCCAACTAATAATTTTGAAGCCCGTGAGGGCTTTAATGTCAATAGCTGGATAAAATCCAGCGAAAAAACAAGGAAGAAATTTCTTTTTGGCGTGTATTTTTGTTTAAAATCGTGACAAAAAAGATTTCGTGGTAAGCGAGCAATCATTCAATTTATATCATAGAATAATAAATCAAATTATTCGTATAGGAAAAAAAAACAATTATGAAATATAATAGTTTAGTTTTCATGCTCATCCTCGTTTTGTTTTCGTGTAAGAAAGAGAGTATAAGTAAAATTGAGGAAATCCCAGTAAAAGAAAAATTTATTTCTGAATTCACTAATTATCAAACACAATTAGATTTCCATTTCACATGTTGGGATGTTGGTTGCGGTACAATAGAGAGTTATCAAACATATAAATTGAGGCTAAAGGCTGGCTTTGAGACTGGTGAAAAATATTTCTATGCTATTGAAACAAGTTCTTTGTTTACTGGCCCTTGTTTTTTACTCAATACGCCTTGGATACAAATAGAAGGCTACTATAGATATTCATTTGATGAGAAAAAAGCTTTGTACTATCAAGATGTTAATGATCAAAATCCAAAAGTATTGATGGATTTTAACTGCCATGTTGGAGATACAATTATAATGGATCAATCAAGTTTCACATCAATAATTGTCACTTCTATTTCAAGCGAAACGATACAAAATATTGTTTTTCCAAAAATTATTGGTCGTGTGGTTTCCATCAGTAAAACGGGTCAACCACATCCTGAATTCAAACCCTCTGAAAATCCTAACAAATTATTAGCATTAACGCCATTCTCTTGTAATCCATTTTGGTGCGGATTTAATTTAAATGGCATATTACAGGATGGGTGGTGTCCACCCGGATTTTGTATCAGTTTTACTACCCCCAACACTTTAATTGAGGCTGCTATGTCATGCAATAATACGCTTACCAATTCTGTATATTATTGGCATGGTATTTATATTGGACCGAATTAAACTTGTCCCCAAAAATATTTGAACAAAAAAAAGCCTCACGTTTCTGTGATACACTGTGGTCTCCGTTGACTTGTTTTCGATCCAATTATTCGGAGATTAGGATAGGTTGGTGGTTTTAAAAAACAGGAGAAACGATAAATAACATTCTAAGAATCAACGAAAAAAATTGTAATTTTGTAACTGTGAAAGACAAAAAACTTTATGTTATAGCCGGTTGTAATGGTGCAGGAAAAACAACTGCATCATTTACCATTTTGCCTGTAATATTGGACTGTAAGGAATTTGTCAATGCCGATGAAATAGCAAAAGGATTATCTCCTTTCCAACCTGAAAAAGTGTCATTTGAAGCTGGTCGAATAATGCTCAATAGAATAAAAGAATTACTGTCAGAAGAAGAAAATTTTGCCTTTGAAACTACATTGTCAACAAAAAGCTATAAAAACAAAATCATTGAAGCTAAAAAACGAGGTTATCGCGTTACCTTATTATTCTTTTGGCTTCAGAATGTTGAGTTGGCTAAAGAACGTGTAAAAATAAGAGTTTACGAAGGTGGACATAATATAAATCCTGATGTAATTGAAAGAAGGTATATAAGAGGAATTAAAAATTTATTTGATATTTACTTTCCTATAGTTGATGGCGCTTTGATTTTTGATAATTCAGAAGGTAAACATGAATTAATAGTGGACAAACAAATTGACGGATTACTAAATATTGTGAATAAAAAAAAGTTTAATCTTTTAAAAAATCAATATGACAACACGTGAAATTCAAATTAAGGAAAAAGATGATATTTTAAAAGGTCTTGAAAAAGTATATGAAAAACTTTTAGAATTCAAAAAATCAAAAAACAGTGAACTGGTGGTTTTACGAAATAATAAAATCGTTAAAATAAAAGCTAAGTAAATTGAAATTTTCAAGATTGAGACTCTTTTCATCTTTAAGAGCTTTACTCTATAAAAACTTCTCACCCAAACATTAAAAAATATTTGAGCAAAAAAAAAAGCCTCACATTTCTGTGAAGCTTTTGTGGGAGATACAGGGTTCGAACCTGTGACCCCCTGCTTGTAAGGCAGGTGCTCTGAACCAGCTGAGCTAATCTCCCTTTCTAATTTAGGTGTGCAAATATAAGCACTTTTTTTAATTCAAAAATGAAAATGAAAAAAAAATTAAATGTTTTTCATTTCTTCGATTTTCAAAAGCACATCATCCAAGCCTTCTTTAAATTTTTCGAAGTCCTCTTTGTAAAGGAAAATTTTATGTTTTTGGAAATTATCGTTCCCATCTTCTCCATATACTTTTTTACTTTCCGTCAAGGTGATATACAAATCATTTCCTTTGGTAGCCTTAATATCAAAAAAATAAGTTCGTTTACCAGCCCTTACCACTTTTGAATAAATTTCATTTTGATCACTATTCATATCTTATGGATTATAGTTACTCAAATTTGCTTATTTTTTTTGAATTTTCAAACTTCTTTTCAAATTAATTATCCTCGATTGAAACGGCTTTTATGGTTAGTAACATTATTAAGCCTATCTTAGCATAACTAATTGATGTTCATGAAAATAAAAATATTTTATTTTACGGTGATACTGCTTATCTTAAGTGCATGTCAAAATGGAGCGAAACCTTTTTCTGCAAACTTAGATTTGAAGCAGATTCTCAAGAAAGGTAAATTGACAGTATTGACAGAGAATAGCTCCATGTCATTCTTTGAGTATAGAGATAAAAAATTAGGATTTGAATATGAAATACTCGATTCTTTTGCGCGCACTCTACATGTTAAATTAGAAATAAAAGTTGTAGAAAACAGCGCTGATTTCCCAAGATTACTAGCCAATGGTGAAGGTGATATAGTTGCTCAAAACCTAGCGATTACCTTGTCCAATAAGAAATTAATGCATTTTTCAGAGCCTTATTATTATACACATCAAGTAATTGTTCAGCGTAAACTTGCCGATAGTTTATTAATTAAAGATGCTACTGCCTTGGGCGGAAAACAGGTATACGTAAGGAAAAGATCTTCTTTTGATATTCGATTGGCGCATCTTTCTGATGAGATTGGAGTCAAGATTCTTACCAAGTACCCGTCAAATCCTACATCCAATGAAGATTTAATTGAATTGGTTTCGAGTGGTAAAATCGATTATACAATCGCTAACGAGAATTTAGCGCGAATTAGTAATGAATTGCATCCCAATTTATTTATTTCTACCATTATATCTACCAAGCAAAAGATTGGTTTTGGTTTGCGACATAATAGTGTTGATTTAACTAAGAAATTAAATGCTTTTCTGATTTCTTATTGTAAATCAGATTCTTATAAAAATTTAAAGAAGCGATATTTCGATTATATCACCGAGTCACCAATTGAGACAACCTATTCTAAAGGAAAAGGTGATATTTCTCCTTTTGATGCCTACTTTAAGAAAGCGGCTGAAAAATTTGGATGGGATTGGAGAATTCTAGCCGCAGTTGCTTTTAAAGAATCTCGCTTTAATCCAAACGCAAGAGGTCTAGGAGGTGCCTTTGGTCTAATGCAGTTTATGCCAAATATTGGCGCTCATTATGGCGTTAATCCAAGTTCTAGTCCTGAACTTCAAATAAAGGCAGCGATGAATTTATTAGACAGGGTTTATGTTTCTTGGTCCAGTATTCCAGATGTGGAACAACGTCTTAAATTCACATTAGCTTCCTACAACGCTGGAAAAGGTCACGTGGATGATGCGCAGCGTCTTGCAGTAAAATACGGACTCAACCCAAAAATTTGGGATGGCAATGTTCAAGCGATGGTTAAAAAATTATCAGATCCAGTTTACTATCGTGATGAGGTCGTTAAATATGGCGCATATCGTGGTCCAGCATCATCTTATGCGTCCTCAGTTTACAATCAGTATATGGCTTGGAAGTAACTTCCCTCAATCTAAAAGGATTCCTAAAACAAGTTTAATTCTATCTCGCTCGGCTTGATTGTCTTATATTTGTTGACCAAAATAAATCCAATTTATCACATCTAAATTTTGTTTGTTCGTCAGTGAAAAAAAATCTAATTATAATTCAAGGGACTACAGCCTCAGGAAAAACAAGTCTAGCGATTGATTTAGCTAAACATTTTTCTTGTGCTATTGTATCGGCTGATGCACGGCAATTTTATAAAGAAATGTCTATCGGAACAGCTAAGCCTAGTCCATTAGAATTAAACGCAGCAAAACATTTTTTGATTGACTCTCATTCCATTCATGAGGACTTTACAGTTGCGCAATATGAGCAAGTGGCGAGTGCATTATTAAAAGAATTGTTTATTCAAACTGATCATGTTGTATTAGTCGGAGGTTCAGGTTTATTCATAGACGCCTTGATTTATGGCTTGGATGATTTACCAACCGATAAGGCTGTTCAAGATAAATTACAAGAGACATTAGTTGACCAAGGTTTGCCTTATTTATTAGAACAATTGAAAATAGCCGATCCTATTTGTTATGAGACAGTTGATAAAGGTAATTCACGAAGAGTTTTGCGTGCACTTGAAGTCATCGAATTAACAGGAGAAAAATATAGTTCACTTAAAACTGGACAAAGAAAAATGAATGATTTCAATACTTTTAGATTTACAATTGAATGGCAAAGAGATTTGCTTTATAAAAGAATTGAAGATAGGGTAGAACTAATGCTTCAAGCTGGCTTACTGGATGAAGCGAAGGAATTATATAGGTTCAAAGAATTAAAAGCACTCAATACTGTTGGTTACGCTGAATTGTTTGACTTTTTTGATGGACTTATATCTTACGAGAAAGCAATTGAACTGATCAAACAACATACTCGGAATTATGCGAAGCGACAATTAACTTGGTTGCGTAGATATGATGATTTAGTCGCCTTAGATCCATATAGTGAAATATCCTTATTGGATCAAGTCCTTAATTCTCTCAAAAAGTTATGACTTAGAATTATAGAATTCCTTTTCCTTTGGTATATTTGCTTCTGAATTTATATTAATGGTTAAATTTTTGTTAAAATAAAACGGCTTTTAAAAATTGGCCGTCAAATTGATCTAAATTCACTTCAAAAAAATGATCTATATGAAAAATTTTGTTCTTCTAATTTTATTTGTCTCTTCTTTAAGTTTTATCAATGCTCAAAAAATACACATCAAGGTATTAAATGAGAAAGATACCGTGGTTCATTTAATTAAATATTTTGGTAAAGGCTTGTATTATGCTGATACTGCAGTAATGAAAAATGGTGAAGTAACTTTCGATGGTGCGAAGCAAAAGGCAGGGATTATGGGATTATTGCTCAACGGTCAGCGCTATTTTGAATTTGTTTATAATAATGAATCCATTGACTTAGAGACCAGTGGTCCAAATTTCATTGATAACATGAAGGTTAAAAAATCAGAAGAAAACAAAATATTTATTCCTTATGTTAATTACATTACAAAGAAAAAAACTGAGGCTGCTCAATTAGGAGATGAACGCAATAAGTTAAAGCCAGAGGATGCACAATTTAAAATCTTAGGCGAAAAAATAGACGGATTAAATAAAGAAGTCGAAGTGTATCAAAATAATATCATGTCGCAGCATAAAGATAAGTTGGTTGCGAAAATTGTTAAAATGTCTACTGAAATAGTTATTCCTGAAGCTCCAGTGGACGCTAAAGGAAATATTATTGATTCAAGTTTTCGTTTTCATTATTACCGTCAACATTATTGGGACAATGTAGATTTATTGGATGAGCGCTTGGTGAACAATCCTGTTTTTCACAACAAATTAGAATACTTTTTTAGCAAGAACATGATGATGCAACATTGGGACACTGTTCTTTATTATGCATTTGATTTTTGTGATCGCCTTAACCCTAAAACTAAAACTTTTGAATATGTAGTTGGATGGCTTACCTCCACTTACGGTAAGAGTCAGATCATGGGAATGGATAAAGTATATTTATTTATGTTGGATCGCTACTACTGTACTAAAAATGAATCAGGTCAATCTCCTGCCTATTGGGTAGCGGAAGATAAATTCAAGGATTTGTGTGATAATATCAAAAATAAAATCAATCTTGTGGTAGGTGTTCGTCCTCCTAATTTAATCTTAAAAGATACTACTGATAATCATTGGGTGAATATGTATGACATTAAAGCTGATTATACCATTCTATATTTTTGGGATCCAGAATGTGGACATTGTAAAAAAATCACTCCTAAAATTGAAAAGCTATACACTGAGAAATTGAAAGCAAGAAATGTAGAGGTGTTTTCAGTGGGTAAAGCTGTAGGTAAAGATTTTGAAGGATGGAAGAAATTCATTAGAGAAAATAATTTGAGTTTCATCAATGTCGCTGTAACAGACAAGTTGTACAATCTAGCTAAAACAGACGCGGGAAGTCTTGTTCCTGTTTTTCCTGGAGAAAAAGGTAAGCCTACCACCTTAGAATCTTTAAATTATCAAACGACTTATGATATCTTTTCTACTCCTAAGGTGTTTGTTTTGGACAAAGATAAAAAGATCATTGCAAAGAGTATTTCTCTTTCTCAAGTGGAAGATTTATTAGATAAGTTACAAGGTAAAACGGACTCCGTTAAATTATTTCCTCCAGACGCTGAGGAAGACGCTCAAATGCAGAAAAAAGACTAAGAATGACAGATGAAATTAGTGCCCTTAAACAAATAGTAAGCACTACAAAAAAGGCAATAATATTGGCGCACAAATCTCCCGATGGTGATGCTGTAGGTAGTTCAATTGCTTGGAATGTTTTTCTTAAGAAATTAAATATAGAGACCCTAGTTGTTTTTCCCGATCAACCAGCACCTTTCTTGTTTCCATTTTTAGAAGATGTTGAAGCGCTTTATTTTGATAAAGACAGTGAAGCAGTTAAAGATTTCGCTTCAGAGGAAACCACCTTGTTTTGCCTTGACTTTAATACGGAGAGTCGTGTTGGTGCGGAAGCAGAGTTATGGATTTCAAATTATCCTGGAAAAAGTGTAATGTTAGACCATCATCCGTTTCCATCAGATTTTTGTGATGTAACCATTTCTAGAACTAAAGTTTGCTCTACAGCACAATTGGTTTATGAATGTATTGAAGAAATGGGGTATTTAGATTTAATGGATTCAAATTTAGGACGAGGGATCTATCTAGGTATTATGACAGATACTGGCTCTTTCCGTTATCCGTCTGTAAATGCAAAGACTCATTTGATATTGGCGCATTTAATGCAATTGGGATTACAGCATTTTAAGATTCATGAAGCAATCTTTGATGTGAATACCATAGATCGTTTGCAATTAAGAGGTTTTGCTATTGCTGAAAAGTTAGTTTGCATTCCAGGTAAGCCTATTGCGTACATGAGTATGACAAAAGAGGAATTGGTTCGATTTAACTATCAAAAAGGGGATACAGAAGGCTTGGTTAATGTGATTCTTTCCATAGAAGGATTTTCCATAGCTGCCTTTTTTATGGAAACGAGTGATGGTGTTAAAATTTCGTTTAGATCAAAAGGAGATTATTTCGTAAATGAATTTTCTTCTCGTAATTTCCAGGGTGGTGGACATCAGTATGCAGCAGGTGGATTCAGTCCAGATAGTTTAGAAAAAACCTTAGAAAGATTTGAATCTTTAACTGGAGAATTAGCATGAGAATTAATATTATAGGCTTTTGTTTAATATTGTTTTCTTTTCTTTCCTGTAAAGAAGATCCCAAGCCTATAATTAAAAAACCACAATGGTCCAGTGCTCATTCCGTTAGCTATCAACAAGAAATAAACGAAAGAGAACAGATTAAAATCGCCTTGTTTTTGGAGCAACACCCTGAATTGCAAATGACAAAAACTGAGACTGGTTTGCGTTATATGATTTATAAGTCGAATTCTAATGTTAACAAAGCACTTCCTGGTCAAAAAGTTAAGGTTGCTCTAACAATAAAATTATTAGATGGTTCAACTTGTTACACCGCTCTTGAAGAACCAGAAGTATTTACGGTAGATAAATCCGATATTGAATCAGGACTCAATGAAGCAGTAAAGCAAATGTCAGCTGGTGATAAAGCAAAACTTATACTGCCAAGTCATTTGGCTTTGGGATTGGTGGGAGACCAAGATAAAATACCACCATTGGCAATTTTATATATTGATGTTGAACTTTTAGAAATTAAATAACATGAAAACTACCTTTCCAATTAAAAGACTCACATCTTATAATTTCCTTTCAGTTTTGTTTTTTCTATTCTTGTTCATTTCTTGCGAGGACACTAATAAGGATAAAAACACATCTAAGAATAGACAGGATAAGCATTTAGTGAAGCAAGGGAAGCAAGTTAAAAAAACAGATTCACTTAGTAATGATCCTAAATCTAATTTAAGGAATTTCGAAAAGGGTAAGATTGAGAATACTTTAGCCTTGAAGAATGGTTTAATCATTAAATGGCTGGCTAAGGGGAAAGGGGAGAAAATTAAAAAAGGAGAAGTTGTATTGTTAGAATACAGATTGGCACTTCCCGATGGTAGAATAATTGATGGAAATCAAAGGATTAAAATGCCATTTATTCCATTTATGGTAGGATATAACATGCAAACAAAAGGTTGGGATTTAGCACTTTGTGAGATGAAAGTAGGGGATTTTGTGAAAGTTGAAATCCCTGCAGATTTGGCAAGAGGTGAAAAAGGAATTCCTGGTGTCATTCCACCCAATTCTGCCAATTGGCTCTACTTGAAAGTTCGGGCAAGAGTTAGTCCTGAGTATAATCAAGGTGGAGTTCAAGTTTGGACCTTAATGAAAGGCGAAGGAAGTGATGTGGATCAAACCATGGATAAAGAAATTCAATATCATGCTATTGTTTCAACTGCTTCAAATCCATCGGTAATGAATACCTACGCGGCTCATTTTCCTTTAAAATATTCGCCAGGTCAAAAAAATGTGATTCCAGGCTTGCGTAAAACGCTAAATAATGCTAAAAAAGGTGAAAAGATTTTTGTTTTGGTAGATGCAAAACAAGCCTACGGATCAAGAGGTTATGTCAATCTAATTAAACCTAATGAATCTGTTTTCTTCAATCTGACCATTAAAGATGTTAGGCCTATTTAAATCGAATTGGTTATATTTGACCTTCCTTAAAAATTAAGCGTGCGATTTAAAATATTCTGTATTGGATTCATTCTTCTCATTAGCCTGAAATCATTAGCTCAAAAGGCTATTGATACTGTAGATACACCAATGGGAAAGATTGTAATTTTTAATAATCGTACCTGGAGTTTATTAAATGAATCAACTTTTAATGGGGTATTAAATACACGGATTCATCAAGAGGTTCAAAAATATAATCCTCCTTTTAATCAAGCTTGGAATAATGAAGCTTGTTTTACAGGAAAAAATAATGACCTATCAAGAATGACAGATACCATTATTTTAAATCTGAACTATAAAACTGAGGATGATTTCACTATTCCTGTAAAAGGGGTTGTGACCTCCAGATATGGCTTTAGAAGTGGTAGAAATCACAATGGTATTGATTTAGGTTTGAATATTGGAGATACGGTACGGGCTGCATTTTCGGGTAAAATAAGATATGCTAAATTCAACGATGGCGGTTTTGGAAACTTGGTCATCATTAGACATCACAATGGCTTAGAGACCTTTTATGCACACATGAGTAAACTTATTGTTGTTCCCAATCAAGATGTTAAGTCTGGCGAGCCCATTGGTTTAGGAGGGAATACGGGGAGATCATTTGGACCTCATTTGCATTTTGAAGTAAGATTTTATGATGCTCCTTTAAATCCGGAGGAAATTATTGACTTTACCGTTAAAGAATTAAAAAAGCCTGATTTGACTGTAAATAAAGCATTATTTAGACCAGGAGCTAAGCCTAGTGAGAATTTTGAATTAGATCCGCTTGCTGTAAATGAAAATGATACCATCGTAAATGTTCAACCCGTTCTAAAACCGGTAACTAAACCGCCTGTTAAAGTGCCAAGCGTGCAAGTGAAATATTACAAGATAAAATCTGGAGATACACTTACAGAAATTGCAGCAAGAAATAATACAACCGTTTCTAAGTTATGTCAACTCAATGGCATAAAACCAAGTACACCGATTCAAGTAGGACGAAGCTTAAGAGTTAAATGATGATGGAAATAAAGAAATATATAGTATTGTTGTTTATCTCATTCCTTTTAGGGGCATGTTCTAACTATAATCAAATCATTAAGGGTGATGATTATCAAGAAAAATTTAGACTTGCTAATGAAATGTATGAAGATAAAAATTATGATCGTTGTATAATTCTCTACGAACAAGTGTATCAGCATTCTCCAAAAACAGATGAAGGTGAAGTTGCCTATTATAGATTGGCTAAAAGTTATTATCAAATGGAAGATTTCTATATGGCTGGTTATTATTTTAGCGCCTATATTCAAAGATTTCCATACAGTGTTAAAAACGAGGAAGCTTTATTTTTAACTGCTCTATGCAGTGTTCAAAATTCACCAGAATTCTCTTTAGATCAAACAGAAACAATGACTGCAATCAATAATGTGCAACAATTTGTTGACCGTTACCCTAATTCCAACTTAGTTGATTCCTGTAATCATGTCATTGATCGCTTACGCTTTAAATTAGAACTTAAAGAATTTGAAAAAGTAAAGTCCTATTCAAAAACTCAATATTTCCGTGCGGCAGTTTCAGCATCAGATATATTTTGTGCTAATTTCCCCTTGTCAAATTTTAAAGAGGAAGCTAACTATATTGCGGTGATTAATTGTGCTTCTTATGCTTTAAATAGTATTGATAGTAAAAAAAAGGAACGAATTGAGGAATCTATAGAAAGATATCGTAACTTTGCATTCGAGTATCCCGATTCTAGGTACATCCGTGAATTAGATGTTCTCAATAGAAAAATTGAATCCGAATTAAAATTACTGACCGAAAATTAAAGTAAAATGAGTTATAAAAACACCAACGCAGAGAAAACTACTATTACCCGTGACACCATCCTAATTGAGGAAAAGACAGGTAATATCTATCAATCACTAGTAGCTATCTCAAAGCGATCTAATCAAATTAGCACTCAAATTAAAGAGGAATTAACTGCGAAATTGCAAGAATTTGCAACTACAACAGATAATTTAGAGGAGATTTTTGAAAATAGAGAACAAATCGAAATCTCTAAGCATTACGAAAAAATGCCAAAAGCAACAGCAATCGCGACTCAAGAACTTCTTGATGATAAAATTTACATGAGAAATCCTGAAGAGGAAATCTAAATCATGCGCATACTTATAGGAGTTAGTGGTGGAATCGCAGCATATAAAATTCCATTTCTCATTCGTTTACTTAAGAAAATAGGGGCAGAAGTCAAATGTATTATGACTCCTGCCTCTTCTGATTTTATAAGTCCCCTAGTACTTTCAACGCTTTCAAATAATCCTGTCGGGATTGATTTCTGGGACCCAAAAGATGGAACTTGGAACAATCATGTAGCTTATGGAGAATGGGCTGATTTGCTCGTTATTGCTCCAGCAACAGCCAATACTTTAAGTAAAATGGCAAATGGAACTTGTGACAACCTACTTTTAGCTACCTATTTATCCATGCGTAAGCGTACTCTTGTTGTTCCAGCAATGGATCTCGACATGTACGCGCACCCAACAACGAAAAGAAATTTAAAGCAAATTGAGCAAGATGCTTGTTTTGTTATTCCCGCAAAAATAGGGGAGTTGGCAAGTGGATTGGTTGGAGAAGGTAGAATGGCTGAACCTGAAGAAATAGTTTCAGAAATTTTAAGATTACTGCAAATTGATCAACCTTTTTTGAATAAAAAAGTTTTAATTACAGCCGGACCTACTCAAGAAGCTATTGACCCTGTTAGATTCATCGGGAATAATTCCAGCGGTAAAATGGGCTTTGCCTTAGCGGAACAAGCACTTAATCTTGGAGCAGAAGTTCATTTGATTACTGGACCAACTTCTTGCATCTTAGAACATGAAAAATTATTTAGTTATCCCGTAGTGAGTGCTAATGAAATGTATGAGTGTGTGAAAAATTTATGGAATGACTGCGATTTGGGAGTTTTTGCTGCAGCAGTAGCAGATTATCGTCCTGTATCTGTTGCGGAACAAAAAATTAAAAAATCAGAAGATACTTTACAAATCGATCTAATAAAAAATCCAGACATTGTAGCTTGGGCCGCAACACATAAAAATAACAATCAAAAAGTCATTGGATTTGCACTAGAAACCAATAATGCTATAGAAAATGCGTTAGGGAAAATCACAGCTAAAAAAATGGATGCAATCGTTTTAAATTCTTTGGGTGAAAAAGGAGTAGGTTTCGAAGTGGATACCAACAAAATAACTATCTTAGATTCCAAAGGAAATTTAAAAGAATTTGAACTTAAATTGAAATCCCAAGTTGCAAAAGATATTTTTGAATTTATTTTAAAATTGGAGAAATGAAAATAACTTTTCTTGTATTAATGGTTTTTCTTACTGCTGCAATTAAAGCACAAGAACTTAACTGTCAAGTTTCAATTATCACTGAAGCTAAGTTGGAAGTAAATAGTACTGAACAAGAAGCTCTTGCACAACTAAAACAGACGGTTATAGATTTAATGAATAACACCCAATGGACCAAAGATAAGTTCAAAATTGAGGAGCGTATCAATTGTAATATACAATTTCAGATAAATAAAATTCCTAGTCCAGGAACTTTTTCAGGATCGATTCAAATTCAGTCTTCCAGACCTTCCTTTAACTCTTCCTACAATACAGTTTTATTAAATTATCAAGATGATGATGTAATGTTCGCTTACTCAAGGAATTCCATGATAATTTATGCTCCAAATCAATTCAGAGACAATCTATCCTCAATCTTAGCTTTTTATGCCTACTTTATCATAGGTATGGATTACGATTCTTTTTCGCTAAAAGGCGGCACTCCATATTTTAATGAAGCACAACAAATTGTTAGTAATGCCCAGAGTTCTAACCTGATTGGGTGGAAATCAAATGAACAAGGGAAAAGAAATCGTTATTGGCTGGTGGATAATATTTTGCAAACAGCTTTTGAGCCTTTAAGAGAATGCAATTATAGCTATCATAGAAAAGGAATTGATCAATTAGGAGTTGATAAAGTAAAGGCAAGAAAAGCTATGTATGATGCTTTAGCGAAATTACAACCCGTTGCTCAATCGCGTCCTAATAATTTAAATATCCTAAGTTTTTTAGCTTCTAAAAGTAATGAAATTAAAAATTTAGTTTCAGATGCTGATATAAAAGAAAAGACAGATTTCGTTAATTTACTTAAGAAATTAGATCCTTCGAATACTTCAAAATATCAAGAAATTCTTAATTAAATGATTCAGCTGCTGCGCATCGATAATTTTGTCTTAATCGATCGGGTAGAACTATCACTCGATAAAGGTTTTACCGTAATTACTGGTGAAACAGGTTCCGGGAAATCCATTTTATTAAATGCACTCAATTTGCTAATCGGTGAAAGAGCCGATTTTTCTGTGATTGGTCCTCGTTCCAATAAATCTATTGTCGAAGCAGTAGCGCAAATGGAAGATCGTCTGCTTTCATTTTTCACACTCAATGATCTTGATGTGCAAAAAGAAGTTATCCTGAGAAGAGAAATTGTTAAAGATGGAAAGTCTAGAGCCTTCATAAACGACACTCCAGTTTCCTTGTCTTTATTGAAAACTTTGAGTTCGTTTTTGATTAGCATTCATTCGCAATACAATACTTATGAACTTAAATCCCCATCTTTTCAATTGGATTTACTGGATGATTTAGCCAACACTAAAAAATTGAGAGATGAATTTTCTATTCAATTTTTGGAACATAAATCAAAAAAGAAACAGTTGGTGGATCTGCAGCAACAGTTAATTGAACAAGAAAAATTAAAGGATTATAATGCCTTTCTGTTAGAAGAATTAGGTCAACTTAAATTAAAAGATCAGAACTTTTTAGAAATTGAAAAAGAATTAATAAAGTTAGATAACGCAGATAATATAAGGGAGTTAGGAGATTCTTTCCAAGGAATTTGTGTCGATAATGGTCCGTATGACCAATTGTATAATCTGTATGTTAAAATTGAAAAAAATAAAAATTTAGATCAACAATTTCTTGAGTTTTCGGATCGATTGAAGTCATGTCTTATAGAATTAAAGGAACTTTCTGCAGAAGGCGGGAGCTTAAGTAAAGATTTTGACGCTAGTCCAGAAGTGCATAGATTACTTACTGCTAAAATTGATGCTTATAACCATCAATTAAACAAACATCGATTTACTTCGCAAGAGCAGTTAATGAACTTGTTTAATGAACTTGATGCTCAATTGAATGAAAACGATCAATTGGAAAATGCAATACTTAAGCTTAGAAACTTAATTGAATTGGAGCATACTCATTTAATGCAATTAGGTGAAACGCTTAATGCTAAAAGACATAAAGCGTTACCAGAAATTGAAAAGGAATTAAAGTCTCTATTTTCCGCACTAAAATTAAAAGAGGCTACACTTAATTTTTCTTTAGTAAAAGGAGTTGAATTAAAAGAAAATGGTTTAGATCAATTGACTATGTTATTTAGTGCAAATAAAGGAATGGATGCTGTTCCTATTGAAAAAGCTGCAAGTGGTGGTGAATTATCTAGGGTGATGTTGGCCCTGCAAAAAATGATTTCAGAAAAACGACAATTGCCAAGCGTTCTGTTTGATGAAATTGATACTGGGGTTTCAGGCGATGTTGCTGAAAAAATTGGTGTATTACTTAAAGAAATGGGTAAAAATATGCAGTTAATCGCTATTTCGCACCTGCCGCAAGTAGCAGCAAAAGCTGATTTTCATCTAAAAGTTGAAAAGAATAATAACGGTGATAAAACAAATACTACCGTGCTTTCTCTTACGAATGAGCAGAGAGTTAATGAAATAGCCCGTTTGATGAGTGGTGAAATTATAAGCAATGAAGCACTATTAACAGCTAAAAGCTTGATGATCTGATGAAAGACTTTTTATTGCCTATTTCTATTCCAATTTCTGAAAAAAAAATAAGTCATCAAGACCAAATAATCCTCTTAGGCTCTTGTTTTTCCGATGAAATGAGTGCTTATTTCAAACGAGGTGCTTTTCAAGAGTTTAGCAATCCATTTGGGACTATTTTTCACCCTTACTGCATTGCAAATCAAATAATTGACTCTATTAGTTTAAATAAAAAAGTAAGAAGTGTTAAACGCAATGATCTGTTCTTTGATTATGAAAGTGGGGGCAAGCTTTTTGCGAAATCTGAAGAAGAATTAATTTCCTTAATTCTTGATAAAAGAGATGATTTACACGATCAACTAAAGAAAGGCACTCATCTTTTTATAACATTTGGTTCTGCTTTTGCTTACAGACTCCATGCTGATGGAAAATTAGTTGCTAATTGTCACAAGCAAAAGACTGATTTATTTACGAAGGAGTTAAGTGACACGAACGAAATTATCAAACATTGGAAGTTGTGTTTGGATCTATTAAAATCAATTAATCCTAATATCTGCATACATTTCACAGTTAGTCCTGTGCGACATTCCAAAGAAGGATTGCCAGAGAACAATAGGAGTAAAGGTAGGTTAATCGATATAGCCCATCAATTAGTGGACTATTCAAAAGGAAAGTATTTCCCGTCTTATGAGATTATGATGGACCACTTAAGAGATTATCGATTTTATAAACAAGATAGAATTCATCCCAATGAAGAAGCGCTCGATTATATTTGGGAACAAATTCAAGCAAGCTATTTTTCTCCAGAATCAATTATGCTTCTAAGTAAGATTTCAGCGTATCAGAAAGCAAAAGCACATCAATTTTTTTATCCTGAAAGTGAAGATGCGCAAACGCATAGAGAGAAATTGGCAACATTAAAAGAACAGATTGTAAGAGAAGTTCCTACTTTTCAATTTTAGAGAAATCTAAATCCCATTCTTGTTTAAAAGCATCTAAAAAATCCAACATTAAGTCATGCCTCTTCGCTGCAATTTCTTTAGCTGTATTGGTTTCCATTCTGTCTTTCAATAAAAGCAACTTTTCATAAAAGTGATTTACGGTATGACTTTTACTTTTAAAATAATCTTCTTGAGAAGAATGAAAGGTCGGATTCACCTCAGGACTGTACAAAGGTCTGTTGCGACTGCCTCCATAGGAAAATGCTCTTGCGATACCGATAGCACCGATAGCATCAAGTCGATCAGCATCACGAACAATTGACAAAGCCAAATGATCTTTTTTATCTTCAACCAAAGCACCTTTGAAGGAAATTTTTGAAATAATATCAGCAACTTCTTTTGCCAGTAGGGCTGAGGCACCATGATTGATCAATAATTCTTCAGCTACCGAGGAGCCAGCATTAAAGTCGCCTCCATTATATTTGTGATCAGAAATATCATGCAACAAAGCTGCCAATTGAATTGTTTCCAAAGGACCTCCTTCTTGAGATTGAATATAGGTGGACATTTTATATACACGTTCAATGTGAAACCAATCATGACTTCCTTCGAGATCAGTAAAGCGTTCCTTTACAAGATTGTAGATTGAATCGTGAAGATTGGACACTATTTTTTGATGAATTTTATTACGGAAATAGCTTCTGATGAACTCACTTTTGCATAATAAATACCTGTTGTCAAGCTATTAACATCAACTGAATTGGTATTTGAACTTAAAACAACTTGTCCAGAGCTTGTTAATATTTCAATCGACTCGATATCTAAATCGCTTGAAATGGTAATGATATCATTAGCAGGATTTGGATAAAGCACAAAATCAGATTTATTTACATCAAAAGCACCAGTTACATCCTCAGAACGCATTTCTAAATCATCGATGTACAATTTGAAGCCATCATAAGTTACATTTACAAAAGCAATATATACCGTTTGATTGTCATAACCTTGATCACTTAAATCAACCTCACGATACGTCCATTCAAAATTCTCTTGAATTACAAATCCAATGGTATCGGTAAAGCTTTCTATTTGGTTATTAGTATTAGATATTAAAACTAAATAATCATCCGGATAAGAAGCGTCATGTGATTTAGCTTCCCAAGAAAAGTAATTCCCAAAAGCACCAGTCGAAATAGGAGGGGTAATTAACCATCGATTAGCGGTGTCTTGAGGTGAAAAGAAAGAAGTGGATGCGGCAATCGTATCCAAATCATTTTCAGGATCTAATGTGGTGATCCAAGCACTCGTAAATTCTTGAACATTGAATGCGGGCATATTCCCATCATTATCTACAATAGTAAAATTGGAAGACATTCCCGTTTGAAAATTCTCTGAAAATACAATTACTTGTGCTTTTAGGGCATTAGTAGAAAACCAACAAAACAATAATACTAAAACAGCGCTTTTTAACATGATATAAAATTACATAATTAATCGACCAAATTGATTAGAATATCCTTGAATTCTTGATAAAAAATATCAAAAGAGATCAATCGATCTCGAAAAAAAGAATGGATTTTAGGCCAGTCCGCTTGATCATAAAAATTCACATCATCAAGTTCCCATGAAATACGATCTAAAATAACACCTTCTTTATTTCTAATGGAACGCTTCCATTGACCTGGATAGGACATTTGTTTTTCAAGAAGCGCTTTTAATTCACCCATTTGTTCCCAAACGATGTCTCGAATTCCTTGATCTTTAAATTGAAAATCTAATTGCAAAGCCACCGTATTAGATTCACAAACTAAACGAATGTAGACATGGCGAATGTCTGAAGGGTAATTCAGCCAATTAATTTTTCTATTATTGGACGATTTATCACCGTTCATTATAGATTTAAAATTGCCCCAAAAGACAATATTCCATTCCTTAGCAGCCTCTTTGGAAAGCACTTTAGTTATTGATTTCCTTTTGCATAATCTGCCAAAAACTGCTGTAACCCTAAGTCAGTAAGCGGGTGTTTTGCTAATGCCTTTATTGCACTTAAAGGACCCGTCATGACATCAGCTCCAATTTCAGCACAATTGATAATATGCATTGGATGTCTAACTGATGCTGCTAGAATTTGAGTATCAAAAGCATAATTGTCATAAATCAATCTGATTTGACTGATTAAATCCAAGCCATTGGTAGAAATATCATCTAAACGACCTAAAAAAGGTGAAATATAAGTTGCTCCTGCTTTTGCAGCAAGTAGTGCTTGACCTGCAGAAAAAACCAAGGTGCAATTGGTACGAATACCTTTTGCAGAAAAATACTTAATAGCTTTTATTCCTTCTGGAATCATTGGTATTTTAACAACAATGTTTGGATGTAATTCAGCAAGTAATTCTCCTTCTCGAATCATTCCATCTCTATCGACACTGATTACTTCAGCACTTACAGGACCATCTACGATATTACAAATGGCAACATAATGCTTTAAAATATTATCAGTTCCGGTGATTCCTTCTTTAGCCATTAAGGAAGGATTGGTTGTTACACCATCAAGAACACCCAGTTCATATGCTTCTTTAATTTCATTAAGGTTGGCAGTATCTATAAAGAATTTCATAATTCAGATTTATTTTTTCTTATTTTTTATCATTTCCTGTTGTTGCTTTTGCATTTCCTCTAACTTCTCTTGAAAACGTGATTTCTTTTTCACTTTAGGATTAGCAGAAGCGGTAGCTTTACGAGAAGCCATTTTTAATTTTAATTTATCCTCATTCACAAAGAACTGTTTGATTACCACCATGATCAAAATAGACACCAAGGTAGAGATGAAGTAATAATAACTTAGACCTGCGGAATAATTATTAAAGAAGAAAATCATCATAAGTGGGAACACATACATAATCACCTTCATATTAGGCATTCCAGGCTGTGTTGGTTGTTGCACATTACCTGAATTCATAAAAGTATACAATAGGGTAGTGGCAGACATTAACAAGGTAAACAAACTAACGTGGTCACCATAGGGCCAAACATTAAAACCAAAATCTAAAATAGAGTCATAAGAAGATAAATCTTCAGCCCATAGGAATCCTTGTTGTCTTAAACCAAAGGTAGCAGGGAAAAATCTAAATACCGCTAATAAAATTGGCATTTGGATTAACATAGGGACACAGCCAGCGAGTGGACTAGCACCTGATTCTTTATAAAGCGCCATCATTTCCACTTGCTTCTTCATTGCATCATCCTTATTGGGGAATTTTGCATTCAATTCATCAATTTCAGGCTTTAAAATTTTCATTTTCACTGACGAAAGGAACATTTTCCATTGGACAGGCATTAAGATCAACTTCAAAATAATGGTAAGGACTAAAATTGCCCATCCAACGCCAAGTCCACTTGAAATAATGACATTGAAAATAGGTTGAACAGCATACAAATTAATCCAACGAAATACTCCCCAACCATAATTAAGAATAGCATCATAATCAGAATCGTAGGATTTTAGTACATTATAATCATTGGGAACGAAAGACCAAACCATACTAGAAGAAGCACCACTGTTGAAATTCAATCCCAAGTTAGAAACATAATCCTTTAAATGAGTTTTCTGCTTTGCTTCGCCATCTTTATACACTTTAATACCAATCAAGCCATTTGTTCTTGAAAAAGCCACTTTAGGTTTTAAAATAGCAGAGAAATAACTTTGCTTGTAGGCAATCCAATTGATATCATCACTAGGGTTCGTAAATTCACCAGATGTCTCACTTAAATATGTAAATCCATCTTTTACTTGATCATAACAAACCGTACTAACGCGTCTTTGCTCACTGAATAATCTTTCAGTTTTTCTTAATGATGTTTTCCAATTCAATTGAACATGCTTTAGAGCAGCGTCATTAAATCCAATCAATTTAACATCATAATTCAAGTCAAAACCTTTGTCTCCGATAGAATATTTATATTCAATAGATCTATTCTCATCAATTTGCATCTCAAAAGTCAATGCGTTTTTAGATACTTTCGTCGCCTTGCAAAAATAGTTGGAGGTATAAATTGTTTTCTCGCCTAGAGGTAAGACCAACTGATTGGTTGCATCTCCAGTTTTGAACAAACAAAGCGCTTCTTTATTTTTCTTAACATACTTGGAATAATAAGAAAGATAATTCTTCAAATATACCGCTTCAACTTGTCCACCTTTTGAATTTAAATCAATGATTAATTCTTTATTTTCAATTCTAAAAGTCTCTGCTTTTTGAACAGGAAGTACAGCTTTAATTTCCTTTGCAATTGGGGTATCATTACCTGTATTTGCTGCTGCTTTTTTTTCTGTAGGAACTGCTTTTACTTTTTTCGTTTTCTTTTCTTTTGCAGCTAGTTCAATTTTTCTTTCTTTAGCAGCGACTTCTTCTTTGGAAGGTTGATTCAAAACTGCAAAAACAGTCAACACCAAACCAATAAGAAATAATCCTGTTATCGTATTTTTATTCATAATTTATTTTTTATTAATTAAACTAGCATTCACAAACGCAACAAAGAGTGGGTGAGGCTTGGCTACAGTACTTTTATATTCTGGGTGAAATTGAACACCTACAAACCAAGGGTGACTAGGAATTTCAACTACTTCTACCAAATTAGATTTTGGGTTCTTACCCGTTGCCTTCATTCCAGCAGCTTCAAATACATCCAAATAATCTGAATTAAATTCATAGCGATGTCTGTGTCGCTCGGATATTTTATCGGAATCGTAAGCCGCAGCAACATTTGACTTTGGTTTCAGTTGACATTTATATGCACCTAAACGCATTGTGCCACCCATATTAGATATGGTTTTCTGTTCTTCCATCATTGAAATCACAGGATGTTTGGAATCTTCTGCAATTTCTGTAGAATGAGCATCGTCATACCCTAAAACATTTCTCGCAAATTCAATTACCGCACATTGCATTCCCAAGCAAATACCTAAGAAAGGAATGTTGTTTTCTCTGGCAAATTGAACCGCTTCTATTTTTCCTGCGATTCCTCTAGAACCGAAACCTGGAGCCACTAGAATACCATCTAATCCTGCCAATAATTTATTGACATTTGATTTTTTAACCTTTTCAGATTGGATCCACTCCACATTTACTTTAGTGTCGTTGGATACACCGGCGTGAATTAATGCTTCAGAAATTGATTTGTAGGCGTCTTTTAACTCAACATATTTACCTACTAGACCGATAGTTATTTCTTGAGAAGGGTTTTTAAGTTTATCTAAAAATGATCTCCATTGCGTTAAGTCTGGTGCTGTATTTTTTGGAAGACCTAATTTGTCTAAAACAACTATGTCTAATTCCTCAGCAAGCATTAATAAAGGAACATCATATATAGAACTAGCATCCCTTGCTTCAATAACTGCATTCATAGAAACATTACAGAATTTTGCAATTTTCCTTCTTAAGTTTAAATCTAATTCATGTTCTGTTCGACAACACAAAATATCAGGCTGAACACCTAATTCAAGTAATTGCTTAACCGAATGTTGCGTTGGTTTTGTTTTTAATTCACCTGCAGCAGCCAAATAAGGAACTAAAGTAAGATGAACGACAATACAGTCTTTCTCATATTCCCAAACCAATTGACGCACCGCTTCAACATAGGGTAAAGACTCAATGTCTCCCACAGTACCACCAATTTCTGTGATAACGATGTCATATTCACCATTTTTTGCCACCAATTGGATTCTGTGCTTGATTTCATCTGTGATGTGAGGAATAACTTGTACAGTTTTACCTAAAAATTCTCCTCTTCTTTCTTTTTCAATTACCGACAAGTAAATCCGTCCAGTAGTGATGTTATTCGCTTGAGAAGTTGGGACATTCAAAAAACGTTCGTAATGACCAAGATCTAAATCCGTTTCGGCACCATCATCCGTGACAAAACACTCACCGTGCTCATATGGATTTAAAGTTCCTGGATCAATATTGATGTAGGGATCTAATTTTTGAATGGTCACTGAATAGCCTCTAGCTTGAAGCAATTTCGCTAGTGAAGCGGAAATAATACCTTTTCCTAACGACGACGTAACGCCCCCGGTTACAAAAATATACTTAGTTGAATTGGACATGAATTGTAAATTGTAACTACGGGAGTCAAAGTTAATAGATCCAAAGGAACTTCAATGCAAAAAGTAAAAAACAAGTCCGATTTGTTGATAAATAATTAATCAAATGGTATAATTTGAGGCGCTAAGCAGTTATTTCTGCCATTTTTGATAGGAAAGCGCTTGTTTAGGACGATTTTCTTCTCTTTCTACTAAAGGTTCACAGGGGAGGAGGGAAGTGTGACACATTTGAGGTAATTCTTGATAGAGTTTTGTTCCTTCCGTTTTCCAAGCAATCATATCATCAGAAACTTCCTTGATGATTTTAGCCGGATTGCCTACAACTAAACTTCTTTCAGGAATTTGCATTTTTGATGGAACAAAAGCAAGTGCTCCAATGATGGATTCCTTTCCAATCTTAGCATCATCCATCAAAACAGCATTCATACCAATGAGGCAATTTTCACCTAAGTGAGCTCCATGAATTATTGCTCCGTGTCCGACATGAGCACCTTTTTCGAAATTCACTGTGGTACCTGGAAACATATGAACCGTACAATTCTCTTGAATATTACAGCCATCTGCAATAATAATACTTCCCCAGTCTCCGCGAAGCACAGCACCAGGACCAACATATACATCTTTACCTATAATAACATCACCAATGACACTTGCTAAAGGATGAATAAAGCTAGAAGGGTTAATTACAGGAACAAATCCGTTAAAAGAATAGATGGCCATTTTTTATTATGTTAAATAGAATTAAAAAGAAAGTATATTTAATTAATTTTGACATCAAATATACACTATGAAAACTATACTTTTTTCAATTTCTTTTCTTTTCGTTCTGATAAATGTTTCAGCTCAAAAACTCGTTGAACAAACTGAATTTAAATCTTTAATGAAAACAGCAGGTGCGCAACTGATAGATGTTCGTACAGCAAAAGAGTATGCACAAGGAAAAATCTCAGGAGCAGTTAACATAGATTATTTCTCTAGCAATTTTACAGCAGCAATTTCTAAGCTTGATAAAAATAAAATGATTCTGGTTTATTGTGCCGCTGGTGGGAGAAGTGCTTCGGCAGCAAAAGAATTCAAGAAGCTTGGTTTTAAAAAAGTATACGACCTGAAAGGGGGATATGATCATTGGAAAGAATAGCTAGGATTAAAGCCGATGAATCATATTAGAATAGATTACTTTGTAATACTATTTAACATAATATTAATTATATGACAGAATAGTACTATTTGAAACAAATGACGCTATAGCATATAACTTTAATTAGCTTTAAAAGAGTTTTTTAATATATTTGAAACATAATTTTGCAACAAATTAAAAAAAAAAGATGATTCCAGATCAAATCATAGAAGGACCGCAAACCTTGAGTATGGATCCTTATAACGGGAATTGGACCAAAGAACAGGCTGCGCATCTTTTGAGAAGAACCACATTTGGTCCAACATTTCAACAAATTCAATCTGCAGTTAATTTAGGAATGGATGCCACAGTCAATTCATTGTTACAAATTAATCCAACAAGCTTACCCTTAAGTTACGATGCTGCAGAAACTATTTCTGCTTTCGGTACTACTTGGATTAATAGTGTCTATCCTGCTGGTGCAGCAAGTGCACAAGCACATGAAAATGCTAGAATAAAATCTTTGGGTGCTTGGTTAATTAAACGATTGAATACAGAAAATACCACTATAGCTGAAAAAATGTGTCTTTTTTGGCAAAATCATTTTGCAGCTGTATTAGCGCCAGATGCTAGAGCTAGCTATCAATATCATCTATTAATACGCAATAGATCTCTTGGAAATTTTAAGCAGTTTGTAAAGGATATGACCATCGACCCTACGATGTTGATATTTTTAAATGGGGCTTCTAATAATGTTTATAGTCCGAACGAAAATTACGCACGTGAAATTTTGGAGCTTTTTACCATAGGAAAAGGTCCTCAAATAGGTCCTGGTGATTACACTAATTATACAGAAAGTGATGTCGCAGCTGGAGCTAAAGTATTCACTGGTTATACGGTTGACGGTTTAAGAAGTACTACTCTCACCTCCCCTGTTGCGACTTATTACGACATACTTCACGATCAATCCACAAAACAATTATCCTCGCATTTTGGAAATCAAACGATTGTTGCCAACGGTGCAACGGAATATGCTGATTATATAGATGTGATTTTTCAGCAGAATCAGGTTGCAAGCTACATATGCACAAAATTATATCGCTATTTCGTGAATTATGATTTAACGCTTGATGTTCAGACCAATATTATTCCAGTTATGGCGCAAACTATGATTGATAATAATTATGAAATTTTACCGGTTATGCAACTCTTATTAAAGAGTCAACATTTTTATGATATTGCTTTTCAAGGTGCTTTAATCAGAAATCCTCTTGAACTTGTCTTCGGAATGTTTAACCCTTGTGATTCTGTGCCTAATTTCGATTTAGTATCCAATTCAGATCTATATGTGTCCATCTATGATTTTTGTCAAAACATGGGACAATCCTATGGTGCTCCGCCAAGTGTAGCGGGATGGTTAGCGTATTACCAAGCCCCTGCATTTTCTAAATTATGGGTAAATTCTACAACCATTAAAAACAGGTTTGATCTTGCAAATTACATAACAGTTTATACCGGAATACCAATTAATGGCTTTAATTTCAAAGTAAATGCGCTCCAATTAGTTGATGGTTTATCTTTTCCAGATAATGCTGTTGCTGTTATTGATGACCTATGTACCGTATTTTTCCCTAAGTCTTTATCTGTAACCCAAAAAACGCTATTGAAGTTAATATTAACAGGTGGTCTTCCCGAATTTGAATGGACTATTGATTATAATGCTTATGCTGCAGACCCGACAAACATCGTTGTTTCAACACCTGTTCGAACCAAGGTAGAGCAAGTTTTAGCGCGCATTTTTCAAATGCCTGAATTCCAAACTATTTAATTTTTCCAAGGATGAAAAGAAGGCATTTTTTAAGGAATATGACATTAGCATCGCTTGCTACTCCTTTTGCATTAAAAGGTGTTCATTATAAAGGCATCGCAAAAAAACTATTCAATTATTCCAAATCAGCTGAAGATCGCGTATTGGTAATTGTTAGATTAAATGGAGGTAACGATGGACTCAATACGGTAATTCCAATAGATCAATATGGAAACTTACTAGCACAGCGTCCCAATGTAATCATACCTCAATCTAATATAATTCAAATAACTCCAGAAATTGGTTTCCATCCCGTTATGACAGGAATGAAAAATATGTTTAATGATGGGAATCTAACAATAATCCAAAATGTTGGTTATCCAGAACAAAATCGTTCGCATTTTAGATCTATGGATATTTGGTCGACCGGAATGACTAACATTTCTGAAAACAGAGGTTGGTTAGGTCGCTATTTGGATAGTGTTTATCCAAATTACCCAAATGATTATCCGAACGTTGCAAATCCTGATCCTTTTGCAATCAGTATGGGTTCCGAAGTGTCTTCTACTTGTCAAGGATTAATGTCGAATTTTTCGAATGCAATTAATGACCCATTTGCTGCTGTTAATCTTTTGAATACTGGTGCTACAAATGATGGTACTTATTTCGGTTCTCACTTGGAGTATTTGTCCATATTGATTAATCAAACCAATCAATATGCTACCACCATAAATACTGCAGCCAATGCTGGATCTTCATTATCCACTTTGTATGATGTTAATAATCCGCTCGCAATGCAACTTAGAAATGTTGCCAAAATGATTTCAGGGGGATTAAAAACAAAAGTTTATATCTTAAATATCAATGGTTTTGATACCCATGATGCTCAAGTGGATGCCAACAATACCATGATTGGAAATCATGCGGATTTATTAAAAAGGCTTTCTGATGCGATTAGTGCTTTTCAAAATGACATAGGTTTATTAGGTATATCAAATCGTGTCGCTGGTTTAACCTTCTCTGAATTTGGTCGTCAAATAGCTTCAAATGGTAGTCTTGGTACTGACCACGGAGATGCTGCCCCTATGTTTTTGTTCGGTTCATGTATTAATTCTGGTATCATTGGAAGTAACCCAGTTATAACAGGAACAATTAATTCACAAGAGGGTGTTCCAATGCAAATTGATTTTAGAGATATTTATGCCTCCATATTAAAAGATTGGTTTGAAGTTCCTGAAATTGAAATTCAACCTCTTTTTGAACAAGCTATTACCTATTATCAAGTACTCAGCTCCTGTAATGTTGGATTAAATGAATTAGTGGAGGAAAGAGATAAAGGTATAGTTTATCCTAACCCTGCCGTGAATACTACCACTGTTCGTTTTAAGTGTCAAAATGAAAGAGTGAAAATTGAACTCTTAGATCTTAATGGACGCCATATCAAGGTTGTTTTTGACGGTAATCTCAACTATGGCGTTCAAAATATTCCATTTGAGTTAGAAGGTCTTAAATCTGGACAATATTTCGTTGTTGTAATTAAAGAATCATCTAAAGAATCAATAGCTTTGACAAAAATTCAATAATTGAACTTAACATCAATATTTTGTTCTTTTTTATGTGTTGTCGCGCAATTAATAATTTAATATGGCTCTTTCTAAACTAAATAAAATATTTATTGTTTTAGCATTAAGTTTTATTTCGATAATTGGGTTTATGATCAAATTACCAAGAGTTTTTAGTCAACACGACAAGGCGCTACATTTTTTATTTTATTTCTTTGCGGCCTTTACACTAAATTTTCTTTGGGCGAATTCAAATGAAAAGCTATTAAATTTTTTAAAACATATAGCCATCGCATTTTTCCTTGGTTTTTTCGGAATTTTTATTGAAATAGCGCAAGAATTATCCAATCATCTCGTAACCAAAAGAATTCACGGTAATTTTGACCCCGAAGATATCTTCTTTAATATCCTTGGACTTATATTCTTTTCGGGAATTTGGATGGTGTACAAAATTGGGAAAATGTTGTTAAATGTTTGATAAGAAACAAGTTTCCGCAAGTGATAAACAATCTCTTAAGGAATTAGAGTTTGATTTGATATTAGAATGGTTGAATCAATTTACTATTGGACTTACCGCTAAAAAGCGCGTTGATTCTTTAATACCAATCAATGACTTTAATTCCATTCAACGGTATTTATCTGAAACAGATGAATTAGTCAATATAAGGCGTAGACAATTAAGTTTTCCACCCTTAGATTTTGAAGAATTATTAGATGAAATTAAATTATTAGGTATTGCTCAAGCAGTCTTAAGTGCTGAAGGATTTTACAGAATCGTTACTGCTTCAGATTTAGTGAATCGAATTTTAGAATTTTTTGAAAAACACCCGAATAATTTTGAATCAATAACTGCTTTTTTCGAATCTTGTTATCACACTAAAGAAATCATAACAATCATCTCCAAGGTAATAGATCGAAATGGTTTGGTTAAGGATGATGCTTCGAAATTGCTTTATGATATCAGACAGAAAATCAAAACGCTCAAAAATCAAATTAATCGGAATTTTGATAAGGAGCTTCGTAAATTAAGAAAGGAAAATTTTTTAGGTGAAACGCAAGAAGGATTTATCAATGACCGTAGGGTACTTACTGTTCAATCAACACATAAAAGAAAGGTATTAGGAACCATAGTTGGTTCCAGTAAAACGGGTAGTTTAACCTTTATTGAGCCACAAGTAAATACAGCTTTAAATCACGAGTTGGATTGGGCAATTGATGATGAAGTTAAAGAAATCAGAAGAATTCTTCAAGCTTTAACAAAGGAACTTGCTATTTTTCTTCCATTAATTGAATCCTATCAAGCCGCACTTACGCAATTGGATTTTACGAATGCAAAATCCAAACTAGCCATTGAAATGGATGCGGTTCTGCCAAGTATTCAGAGTGATAAATCATTTGAATGGATCAATGCCTTCCACCCTATCCTCCACAAAAACAATAAGCTTCAACTAAAAGAGACCATTCCCCAGAAAATTAGTTTGGATGAAGACCACAGAATGTTGGTTATTTCTGGTCCCAATGCCGGTGGAAAGAGCATTACACTTAAAACGGTGGGTTTATTACAATTGATGCTGCAATCTGGTTTATTAATCCCTGTACATCCCAACAGTACTGGTTGTGTATTTAAGCGCATTTTATCTGATATTGGTGATAACCAATCCATTGAGAACGAATTAAGTACCTATTCTTATCGTTTGCAACGTATGAATAAGTTCTTGTCATCCGCAACAAAGAATACGATGTTTCTGTTAGATGAATTCGGCACAGGTTCAGATCCGGATTTAGGAGGTGCCTTGGCTGAAGTGTTCTTTGAAGAGTTATATCATAAAAATGCCTTCGCCGTTATTACCACACATTATGCGAACATCAAGCTAAAAGCGAGTCAATTACCTCAAGCAATAAATGCTTGTATGCTGTTTGATGTAAAAACATTACAACCTTTATTTCATCTCGCTATTGGTCAACCTGGAAGTTCTTTCACTTTTGAAGTGGCACAGTTGAATGGAATCAATAAAGGACTTATCAATAAAGCAAAGGAAAGTTTAGGTGAAAATAAGGTTCGTTTTGACCGACTATTGAGTGAACTTCAACAAGAAAAAAATTATTTAGATCAATTGATTACTGAACATTTATCTGCTCAAAAATCATTAGAGGAAAGCACTTCGTATCACGATACTCTTGCTGAGAAATTAAGTGAAAAATTAAGGGTCAATCAAATTCAAAATGAGGAAATAAATAAGTCAATTGTTCTTGGGAAAAAATTCCAGATCTTCTTGCATAAATTCAATATTACCTCTAGAAAAAAAGGTGTGAATGATCAAGTCTTAGAGGAATTAAAGCAGTTTATAGTCATGGAAAAATCAAAAACTGTTCTAAAAGAAAAACAAATATTTGAATCTCAAAAGAGTAAAGCTAAACCTACCATTAAGAAAATTGCCCATGAAGCGCAATTAGAAAAAATAAAAGTAGGTTCAACTGTCAAAATAAACAGTTCTAATCAAAATGGAATAGTGGACAGGATTGAAGGAAAAGAAGTCCTTGTGTTAATTGGAAATCTAAGGATTAAAGTACAGTTGAATAAACTGCTTTTCATTAAGTAAAAGGCGCTAACTTTGTAATAAGATATTCAAGAATATTATGCCTTTTGATTCAACTATTTGTTTTCTGAACAGTAACGACGGAACTGGACTGCTAGCCTTTGGAGAAAAAAGTAGATTTCTCCCTAGTAAAAGTCCAGCACTTGATGAACTACAAGATTATATCAATCAAAAATTAGGTACGTACTTATTTGGTTATTTGAGTTATGACCTGAAGAATGAAGTCGAAACTTTAAGCTCCAATAATTTTGATGGACTCTCCTTCCCTACTCTGTTTTTTTGGGAACCGGAATATATAATAGAAATAAAAGAGAACAAATACACTTTTATTCAAGGAGAACAGTCTCTTGAAAACACTGCTTTAATTAATGAATTCTTGAGCTCAGAAAGTAAAGCTAAATCAAACTCATTCGATTTTAAGTTTAAAGAGCGCACTTCGAAAGAGCGTTATTTAGAACAAGTAATATCGTTGAAAAATTCTATTCAAAGGGGTGATATTTATGAAGTGAATTATTGTCAAGAATATTTTGCTGAAAATGTAAAAATTGAATACCCTATTGCAGTCTACAATAAATTGAATAGCCTCACTAAGGCTCCGTTTTCATCCTATTTTCATTTTGACAATTACTCACTTTTTTGCGGAAGCCCTGAACGCTATATCAAGTTAAATAACAAAAGATTAATCTCTGAACCCATAAAAGGAACTGCTCCAAGAAGCAAAGATCCTATTCAAGATCTAAGGAATAAAGAAAATCTGGAAACAGATCCGAAAGAAAGAGCTGAAAATATAATGATTGTGGACCTGGTAAGAAATGATTTTTCAAAGATTGCAGCCAATCATTCTGTAAAGGTAGATGCCTTGTGTGCTGTTCATAGTTTTGAAAATGTACATCAAATGATTTCGACTGTTTCTTGTGAAATTACTGAAGGGACAACTTTTACAGACATAATTAAAGCAAGTTTTCCCATGGGATCTATGACAGGTGCCCCTAAGCTAAAAGCTATGGAACTCATAGAAGAAAGTGAGGATTTTAAACGTGGATTATATTCCGGAAGTCTTGGATATATTAATCCTAATGGCGACTTTGATTTCAATGTAATTATTAGAAGTTTACTCTATAATCAAGATCAACAATACCTTTCCTGTTCCGTTGGAGGCGCGATTACCATTCAATCAGATCCAGAAAAAGAATATGCTGAATGTCTTACAAAAGTAAATCGGATTTTAACTGGGATGCATGAATAACTTGCTGCAAAGTTTAAAGGAAAAATGTGAATTCCATAAAGACATCAACTATCTTTTAGGCGTTAGCGGTGGACTTGATTCTATGTTTTTACTTTATGCTTTTCATCAACTTAATTTACCTATTGAAGTTGCCCATATTAATTATCAATTAAGAGGACAAGAAAGTGATTTAGATGCTTTATTGGTTGAAGATTTCTGCAGTAAAAATAAGATTCCTTTCCATCTAAAAAATATTAATCTAAAGGAATATTTAGAGAAAAAAGGAGGGAATTTACAGGCCATAGCAAGAGAAGTTAGATATTCTTTCTTTAACGATATTCAATCTAGTTATGACAATTCGCTACTTGTTACTGCACATCATCAAGATGATCAAATGGAACACTTTTGGCTCATGTTGGGTCGAAGCGCTGGTATCTCTGGATTATCAGGAATGCAAAGCAACAAAGATGGTATTTTTCGTCCATTTTTAGGTTTTAGTAAAAATGAAATAAAGTTAGCTGCTGAATCTGTTCAACTTCAATGGAGAGAAGACCTAAGTAATACCAAAAATGATTATCAAAGAAACCTTTGGCGAAATGAGCTTCTACCCTACCTAAATAAGGAAATTCCAAGTTTACAAAAATCTATTTTGGTTTTGAATCAGGTTTTTTCGGAGCAATTATTAGTAGATAAAAAGATTGCTTTAGCAGTTTACAACAAACTACAAAAAGAAAATAAAATTAGTTTAACAGAATGGAATCAAATTACTGTAAATCAAATTATTATACTTTTTAAATTAGCCAACATCAATCTATCTCATATTAATGATATAGAGAAAATTATTTCTACTCAAAAAGGTAAGAAAATTCTATTTACTTCTTCTAAAGGGCCATTTTGCGCCTTGATTCGTGAAGATGACCACTTGACCTTTGTGCTCCATAATCAAGAGCTCGTAATTCCCGAAATTGTGATTGAGAAAGAGAAGAACTTACCAACTCAATTTTCAAAAGAGGAATTGTGGTTAGATGCTTCAAAAATTAATGGGTCCTTATTTCTTAGACCTTGGGAAATAGGTGATAGAATCCACCCTATTGGTATTCAAGGAAGTAAATTAATCTCTGATGTACTCAGCGATGCTAAAGTCCCTAATAGCGAAAGAGAAGGGCAATTAGTTCTATGCGATGCCGAAAATATTTTAGCCTGTTTAGATTTATGTGTTAGCAGAAAGGCTATTGCAAATGCTCAATCCGAAGAGATTTTGAAAATCACTTTTAAATAATAATTGCCTCATGAATGAACTCGTCGCTAAACAACAATTAATTACTTACATAAAAGGTAAGATAAACCTATCTTTAGCAGACGAAGAAGTGATTTCCTATAGTTTCCAATTAAAACATTTAGATAAAAAAGAATACCTATTTAAGGAAGGTGGTGATTTCAAATCCACTTGTTTCATTATTTCAGGTGCCTTGCGCATTTTTCATACCGATTCAAAATCTCTGGAGCACATCCTCTATTTTGGATTCAAAGATTGGTGGGTTGGAGATATGGCCGCAGTGATCAATAAAGAACCTAATGGAATTAGTGTTCAAGCGATGGAAGATTCTTATATTTTATATATTGAGGAAACTCAAATGGAATCTTTGTATATTAAAGTACCTGCTGTGGAAAGACTATTTAGAATCATAACACAAAAAACACTTAGTGTTTTTCAAAAGAGATTATTTATGGCTTACAGCGCTAGTGCTAAGGATCGATACTTAGAACTTATCAATAGACATCCAGGAATTGAGCAACTTATTCCACAGCATCAAATCGCATCCTACCTTGGTGTTTTACCTGAATCACTGAGCAGGATTAAAAGACAGCTCATCCAGCATAAAAAATAAACTTCATTTTATATTCAAGTAAAATAGCTATATTTAGCACCTAAATAAAAAAACACCTATTATGACTAGATTAAAAACATCGCTGATAACCTTAGCGCTTTTCGTTGGTTTTTTCGTGCATGCTGATGAAGGCATGTGGTTCTTAATGTTTATTGAAAGATTAAACCATAGAGATATGGAGAAAATGGGTCTTCAATTGACTACAGAAGAAATTTATAGTATCAATAACTCAAGTTTAAAAGATGCTGTTGTTCAATTCAATGGTGGATGTACTGCTGAAATCATCTCTAAAGATGGATTAATTTTAACCAATCATCATTGTGGATATGATGCTATTGCTGAATTATCTACTCCAGAAAATGATTACCTAACCAATGGTTGGTGGGCAGCTACCAAAAAAGATGAGATGAAGCCTCGATCGCTATATGTTAGATTTTTTGTCAGAATGGACGATGTTTCCAAAAGAATTCTAGGAAAGGTTACAGATCAAATGACTGAAGCAGAGCGTGAGAAAGTAATTAAAGATGAAATTGCTTTAATTGAAAAAGAAAATAGTGAAAATGGAAAATACACAGTAAGTGTTCGCCCATTCTTTCAAGGAAATGAATATTATTATTTTGTATACCAAGATTTTAAAGATGTTAGATTGGTTGGAACTCCTCCAAGTAGCATTGGAAAATTTGGCGGTGATACAGACAATTGGGAATGGCCAAGACACACGGGAGATTTCTCTATGTTCCGCGTTTATAGCGATGCCAATGGGAATCCAGCAGAGTATTCAACTGCTAACATCCCATTAAAACCAAAACATCACTTACCTGTAAATATCAAAGGAGTTAAAGAAAATGATTTCGCAATGATCCTTGGGTATCCAGGACGCACCAATCGTTGGTTGCCAGCTTCTGGCATAGAACAAAATGTAAAATTTGCTTATCCAGCTTGGGTAGAAGCTTCTAAAACAAGCATGGATGCAATGAAGAAATACATGGACAAAGATGATGCTGTTCGATTAAACTATGCTTCAAAATATGCAGGTATTGCTAACTATTGGAAAAACCGTCAAGGAATGATTGATGCTTTAACTGAATTCAATACAGCGGTTTCTAAAGCAAAAAACGAGGCTAAATTTAATGCTTGGGCAAACAAACCAGCCAATAAAGAGAAGTTTGGTACTGTAGTAGCTACTATCAATAATTTTTATGCGCTTACCAATGATAAGTCAAGACATGATAATTATTTACAAATTATGTTTAGAGGATCTGAATATGCAAAGATTAGCAGAACACTTGGAGCTCAATTAGACGCTTATGTAAAAGCAGATGATGCTAAAAAAGCTGAATTATTTCCTGCTTTAACTGCGGCAGTTGAAGATTTTTTCTCCATGACCTACCTTCCTGCAGAAAAGGATCTTATGGTTGACGGTTTAAATTTATATGCTAAAAAAGCAGGTTACAAATTGGTACCTTCTATTGAAGCGGCTTTTAAAAAGGATAATGGAGATTTAACTAATTATGTTAATGCTTTATTTAATATGAGTGTTCTGAGTTCTAAAGAACGATTAATGGCATTTATCAATTACCCTTCAGAAGGTGTTTTGGCAAATGACCCATTGATGAAATTATCTTCAGATATGATCGCTCATTTGAATACAAGGTCAGATGAATTGATAAAATTACAAGCTGATTATTCTAAATCTTTTAGACTTTTGGTTGACGGAATGAGAGTGTCAGGATTAAGTCCAATTGCATACCCAGATGCCAACAGTACTTTGCGTTTGACTTATGGTAAGGTGAGTCCTTTACCAGCAGACAAGAAAAACGATGCGAAAGTAAACTATTACACTACTTTGCAAGGAACAATCAATAAATACAAGCCTAATGATGAGGAATTTGATTTACCGAAACGATTAATTGAACTTAACGATAAAAAAGATTTTGGTGAGTATGCAGATAAAAGTGGATATATGCCTGTAAACTTCCTTACTAATAATGACATTACGGGTGGAAATTCTGGTTCACCAGTATTGAACGGTAATGGTGAATTAATTGGTTTGGCATTCGATGGTAATATTGAAGCAATGGCGGGAGATGTGATTTTCGACAGTAAATTGCAAAAGACGATCAATGTTGATATCCGATATGTATTGTTCATTATTGACAAATACGCGGGAGCGAAACACATTGTAGACGAAATGACGATTATTCGTTAATCGAAATAAACTTTTAAAAGCCTCGCTTGCGGGGCTTTTTTTATGCCCATTAATTTAATGCGCTTGCCAATAAATTTAAATGAAACAAGGCCTCCCCTATTTCTTTGTCTGTTAACAAACAATCGTATTTTGCCGCACCAATTGCAGTCAATAAAACGCATGAAATCTTTCCTTTTGTGTTTTTTTTGTCCTGACGCATACGCTCAATGACATCCTTTATATCCTCATCTGAAAATTGAATCAAAGGGAAATTAGATTTAATGATGTTCTCAATTTGTTTGTAGTGTTCTAAAGACAACATTTTCTTCTTCATAGACAAATAAGCTTCACCACAAATTCCCAGCGCTACCGCGTGACCATGAGCAATTGCTGTTGTATCCATAAAATGACTTTCTATGGCATGACCAATCGTGTGTCCAAAATTTAATGTTTTACGAATGTTTTTTTCCTCAGGATCAACATCTACAATAGCGACTTTAATTTTAACCACTTCATAAATCAAATCCTTAGCAATTAACTCTTCATCAGATTTTATTTCAATAAGTCTTTTCCATAGGTCAGCGCTACTGATTAAACCATGTTTTAACATTTCAGCATAACCGTTATAGATTTCTCTTTCGGGCAAAGATGTTAGGAAAATGGGATCTATTAAAATATGACTTGGGTGTTTAATAAGACCTAATTGATTTTTAAATCCATTTAAATCCACTCCATTTTTCCCACCAATACTTGCGTCAACCATGGCCAATAAACTGGTAGGAATATGTAAAAAATCCATTCCTCTTTTAAATAAACAAGCAATAAAGGCTCCCATATCTGTAACGACGCCGCCTCCGAGATTTATCACCAAGTCATTTCTTGAGAAATTAAATTCGGAAAAGGCTTCCCAAACTTGGAAACAAACCTCCAAAACTTTATTTTCCTCACCAACCGGTAAGAGTATTACCTCTGCTCTATCCAAAGCTGGAAAATTATTTATTAAAAATTCCAAACAAAAGTCGTGGGTATTTTCATCGACAATAACGATGATGTTTTCACTTTTATATTGATCTAAAATATTTGATAAAGAACCACTTAACACGGATCCTATTTCGATTTTAGAATGTATTGATTCAACTATTTTCATACAATTTAATTACCCTTCAAAAATAAGTAAACTTTACCGAAGTGTTTTGAATAATAAAAAAGGATTAAATTTGAACCGTGATACATTTTGACGACACTTCTATTGCATTTAAAAGCAAAACCAATCGCTCTCTTAAAAAAGCCTATTGGTTGTTTAAATTAATTGGCATTCCAGTATTAGTTAAAATCGGAAAACCAGTAATGAATTTCTCTCTAAGGATAAAGCTACCTATCAAAGGACTAATTAAAGCCAGTATTTTTGATCAATTCTGTGGTGGAGAAACAGTAAATGAATGTTCTGATACGATAGATCACTTGGGAAAAGATGGTATTGGAACAATACTCGATTACTCCATTGAAGGCAAAACAGAAGATGTTGATTTTGACAATACAGTACAAGAAATCATCAAAACTATTGAGAAAGGCGCTCATGACAAAAACATTCCTTTTGCTGTTTTTAAGGTAACTGGAATATCTCGAATTAATGAGTTGTTATTACTCTCAGAGGACATTATAAATGGAACTAATGAAAACCAATCCTTATCTGCTCCTATTGAAGCCAGGATTCTTCAGATTTGTCAAGCGGCATACACGCATCAAGTACCTGTTTTTATTGATGCCGAAGAAAGTTGGATTCAACCCATCTTAGATAAATGGTGTTTTGAAATGATGCTTCAATTCAATAAGCAAAAAGCAATTGTATACAATACGCTTCAAATGTACCGTCATGATCGATTCGCTTTTCTTAAGGAAGCATTGAATATTGCTAAAGAACATCAAATCATTTATGGAATTAAACTTGTTCGCGGTGCATACATGGAGAAAGAACGAGAACGGGCCTCTAAAATGAATTACCCCTCCCCGATTCAAGCAAATAAGGAAGCAACTGATCATGACTTTAATGCAGCATTGGACTTCATCATTGAGAACTTAAAAGATTTCGCTCTTGTTGCTGGAACACATAATGAGGAAAGTTCAGCTTATTTAGCGGCTAAAATCACAGAAAAAGGTCTAGATCAAAAAGACGATAAATTATTCTTTGCGCAGCTCTTAGGAATGAGCGATCATATCTCATACAATTTATCCAACGCTGGATTTAGAGTGGCTAAATATGTTCCTTATGGTCCAATTGAGGAAGTTATGCCGTATCTATTGAGGAGAGCGGATGAAAACACTTCGGTAGCTGGACAAACCAGCAGAGAACTTCGACTTATTCAGATAGAATGTAAACGAAGAGGGATTTAATTGATTTCTATTGTTTAATAAACCGCAAAGGCTTATTTAAAGAATCACTCGATAAAAAATACAATCCGTTCATTAAGCTATTAACATCGAGTTTATTTTCAATTAAATATACTGGTCCTAAATTTTGTCCTTGACTGTTCCAAAGCACATATTCGTATTGAGCTAAAATACCTTTGAAATTCAAGCTTGTCGTACATGGAACTGGAAAGATTGAATTTTCATTATTTACCTCTTGTTGCTCTATTCCCACAAGTGCTTGAATTGGTTGCACACCAGAAGTAATTGGATATTGGTCCAAAGGTCCAATTTTCACCACAAAGACATTTGATCCACCATTCATTGGATATGTCGTATAACCAACTGCTAAAAGTCCACCATCTAATGTAGGAAGTAATTGCTCGGTCTTTTCCTCACCCGCATTATTGATGTACAAGGGGCCATTATCCCAATCATAATTGATGTTAAATCGTCCAATAGTCACATCCATACCAAAGGTTGCTGCAGTAAGATTTTCATTTCTATAAGCGACATACAATTTATTTTGACTCCCATTTAAGGACAATTCATCTAAAATTACATCTCCTTGATTGACAAAGACAGATTCATAAAATAAAGTTCCATCTAAATTATATCTACCCGTATAATTATCATGCTCATTTAAGGCAAGATCTTTCTTCCATCCACAAAGATTGAGGCGATTCATATTTAATGAAATATCATTCATTCCAAAATTACCATTATCACCTATTTGATTAAAATATACTACACTTCCGTTTTCATGAATCTTCATGATAAAACCTTTACTCATCGAAGAGTCTACATTAAAATAGATTCCGGTTAAAACAAATAGTGAATCCTCCACAGCAACAAGCGCGTTGGCTACATCATCGCCTGTTCCTCCATAATTTAAGGTCCAAAGTGTGTCGCCAATTTTATTGGTTCGAACTACAAAAATATCGCTTGTTCCACCATTGAGCACTTGTGATTGTCCTACCATTACAATTCCACTGTCTCTTGCAAATACAGCATCATTAATCGTTTCCCAGTTATTTGTCCCATATGTTTTGCTCCAAAGTTCATTACCTTGCAGATCAGTGTGCACTAAAAAAGCATCGTAATCTCCTTCCGCACTATAAGAATTACTTGTTCCTGCGATAAAATATCCAAGTGCATTATTGTAAAGTACCCTTCTACCCCAATCCGCTTCATAAGCACCGTAATGTTTACTCCATTCGTATTGACCTGTTTTAGAAATTTTTAGCAAGAAAGCTTGTGCATCTGGACCAAAACTTCCTGAAAGTCCAGTGACTGCATAACTTGAATCATCTAATTGCACCGCACTCTGTCCCGTATCGTAGGTAAGTCCTGAGAAATATTTGAAAAAAGTAGTTTGACTAAATCCAAAAGAAGTACTTAGGAAAACAAAGCAGAAAAGCAAATTTAAAATACGCATCTTAATCGAATTGAGATTGATTCACCAAAAGCCTTTTTTGAGAATAATGCAATGGTATTTTCCGTTGCAAGACCTATATTCCAAGATCCATAATTAAATTGACCATAAATTCCAGTTTGCCATTTACTAAACCCACCATAACTTCCATTCACACCAATATGAATATTAGTGTTGACCTTGTAATCTAATCCAGCATACATGAAAGTAAAGTAATTCTTGTAATACAATCTTAAACCATAATAGGACTGTAGTTTCTTTTGATCATTTGGGTTAACCAATTTTGCAATTTGAACCAAACCGGGAAGCGTTGTGTAGTTCGCTCCTTCCTTTTGAAATAAATTCAATGAATCCAGAGTCTTTAAGTCTAATAGCTCTTGAAATGAAAATCCAGAAGTATTATAAATCGTATCAATTCTCTGAGTGGAGAATTCTGGATTTAGCCTTACAATTCCAACATTTTTGAAAAGCACTTGAACATGTGTAATTCTATTGGTTTTAGAATGCTGCAATTGAAGACGAATATCAGCATCAATTGCAAATCCATAACCTTTAGAAAAATTATTGCTTGCAGAGGAAGTGTAAGACCCTGTCATAGCCAAGTTTAAAGTATCTCCTAAAGCAGTTTGAAAAATACCACCTTTATTGATTTCAGCGCGCGCGTAATTATTCAAATTAACAAAGTTGAGGGAGAATATAGAGCCTGTTTCTTTTTCAATTGCGGAAAAACCAATTTTTTGAAAATTATATAAAGCGGCGCCAGAACCTGAAAAATTAGCGACCTTACCCATATAACTTTCATTTCCCAAAAAAGCGACTCCAAATAAATCCTTTTGATAAAGAGCACTCGCATTAATGTAATATCCAGCTTTAAATCCAAAACCCCATTTCTCATTCTTAAATAAATTTGCAGTAGTATTTCTAAATTCAAATTCTCCTTGCACATCAAGTCCTACCTTATTTAATTGTGGATTGTCCCAATGTTTTTGAAAGGCATCTTGTTTCATTTGATCGGTGATGATACCACCAAAAAGTAATTTATTAGACATCTCATTCAATATACCATTGGATCCATAAGCTCCAATTCCGGACAAAATTAGCTCCCTTTTGTTTGGTGTAGTATCTTGATAGATAGGAAGTAAGGACTGAGCATTTGAACTCAGAACTAATAAGATAAAAATACTTATGTTTATAAAATTACGCATCAGTATACGATTGTAGTTTTAAACCTAGTTTTAACTTTCACGCCAACATAAGCTCCGGCAGGAATAGAGATAGAGAAATTAGATCCATTATTACTTGGATCTGGAGTATCTAGTTTTACTTCTACTTTTAATTTTTTTATTTTTTCTAAATCCGCAATTAAAGCTTCCGGCAGCACAAATTCAAGAGTAGATGTCTTTTTCATCAAATTATCTTGTGAATCTATAGCTCCATAAAGACTAGATTGAATTAAGGATGATCCCAGCACTTCATATAAAGTAAATCCATCTTGTCTTAGAAATGAAAGTTTCGCTTCGCACTGCATTGGGAAAGCATTAACCGCTTCTAAAATTAATTTCCCAGAACTAATTCTGGTTTTCCCGTTATCTTGTTTGAAATTAATATCAAAGGTGTCTTGTAAGGTAATTCCATCTGACATCAATTGTAAAGGAACTTGAGCCAATAACTTCACTTTAATACGGCTGTTGGAAAATACTTCATCCCACCCTCCATTCGTATTTCCATAAGGATTTAATTGAATGCTATATCCTAGGTTGAAGTTACTTCCTAAATTCTCTATTATTTGTTCCACATTACTATTCGCAGACGTAAAATCAAGTGTAGCCTGACTATTCTGTATAGCATTCCAGGTTCCTGTTGCAGGTGATAAAAATATATTTTGTCCAATAGTGGGTGCGTTGAGACTAACTATTTGACCGTTTACATTACTATTTGAGACCGTGCTTATAAGACCTTTTAGTGGTACTTTCATACCGTTTTCAATTTGAACGTGTAATTCCATGGAAGGCAAATCAAGGGTCCCACTGATGATGTTATTCAGATAAGGAAGATTAAAACTAGAAGTGTCAGAAACAATTTGATTACCAAAATATCCTTGTGCATAATCAATTTTTAAATCACGCATGTCTGCTTCAACCTTAAATTCATCTGAAGTAGACAAAGTTACAGGGATGCCATTGATGTCATTTTTAACTTCCAACTGAGACTGCAAAGTATTAAAATGAGTCATGTTAACACCGCGCAGATCCATCACATAGCCATTTAAATCCAGTAAATCAGCTGTCATTCCTGGATTTGAATTGGTACCGGCTGGAACGGTGAAATTCATTTCAAAAACTTGATTGTCTTTAATTACACCCGGCAAGATTACTTTGTAAGTAGCAGCAGTAGGTAGTGGATTATAAACCCTAAGAAATATCCTCCCACTTAACACTCTAATTTTTTTTAATTCAATCCCTGGTAAATCAAGATCGTGTTCTTCGATAGCATTGAACATACTGAAACCAGGAGGAATCGTTAAACCACCAACGGTAGGATGGAAAATTTGTGAGATTACCGTATCAGGTATTTTAACCAAGTCTGCAATTCCAATATCAAGAATGGTCCTACTCAAGTCAACATCAATGGTACCGTTAGAATTTACCGTTAAGGTAGAATCGTTGTAATAATTAGCTAAACTCAAGGTGTCATTCACTAAAGGACTTGCCCAATCAGATTGCCATGAGGTAGTTTGTTTTTTACAGGATCCTAAAATTAGGATTGTAAAGAGACCAATAGCATAAATTAAGTTTAGTTTTTTCAAGCGCGTTCAATTATTGTTGCATAACCTTGTCCCACACCAATACACATGGTAACCAATGCGTAACGCGTATTCGTCTCTTGTAATTGTCGAGCAGCAGATAATAAAATCCGAGCACCTGACATTCCAAGAGGATGTCCAAGAGCAATTGCACCACCTTTTGGATTGACACGCGGATCATTTGCTGCAATCTTTAGTTCTTTTAAACAGGCTAAAACTTGCGCTGCAAAGGCTTCGTTAATTTCAATAATAGAAATGTCATCAAGTGTCAAGCCAGCACGCTCAAGAGCCTTTTGAGAAGCTAAAACAGGTCCAATACCCATGTAGGCAGGTTCAACACCAGAAATAGCTGAACTAACAATTCTTGCTAAAGGTACTAAGGAATGTTTTTTACAGGCTTCTTCCGAAGCGAGTAACAAGGCTGCTGCGCCATCATTAAGACCAGAGGCATTTCCAGCAGTTACTGATCCTGTTTTTTTAAATGCTGGACGCAAAGCGGCTAAAGAATCTTTATTGGTTGTTGGTCGAGGAAATTCATCCTTATCAAATACATAAGCGTCACCTTTTTTCTGTGGAATAGAAATTGGGGCAATTTCCCCTTCGTAATAACCAGATGTTGTTGCAAGCGCAACTTTTTGTTGAGACCAAAGTGCGAAAGCATCCTGTTCCTCTCTTGAAATATTATATTTTTCCGCTAAGTTTTCAGCTGTCATTCCCATGCTATCAACCCCATAAAGAGCTTCCATTTGAGGATTGACAAAGCGCCATCCAAAGGAAGAATCAAACAATTGCATATCCCTACCAAAAGGCGCAGAAGATTTGGACATCACCCAAGGGGCACGCGTCATTTGCTCAACACCTGCAGCTATGTATAGATCCCCAGCTCCATCTTTAATGGCTCGAGATGCATTTATAGCAGCAGCCATTCCGGAGGCGCACAAGCGATTTACTGTTTCCCCACCAATAGTTAGTGGTAATCCAGATAGTAACAAGGACATTCTAGCAACATTTCTATTGTCTTCTCCTGCCTGATTGGCGCAACCCATGATTACATCTTCAATTAAATGAGGATCCAAATTAGGATGCCTGTCCATCAATGACTTTATTACAAAAGCGCCTAAATCATCAGCCCTAACTGGAGCTAATTTTCCACCCAAACTACCTATTGCAGTTCTTATTCCATCTACGATAAACACTTCTTTTGACATTCAATTCAATTTTAAAGTTTAAAAATAAGAAAATCGCTTGAGTATATTGCAAAATATAATTGCGAGCCTACTTTTAAATTTATAAAGTAGGAACTCAATTAAATTATAAGGGAAGTGAAAAATAAGTAACTTTAAAACAAAAAGATGAACTTTAAAATAATAAGCACTCTACTATTAACGCTTTTAATTTCAGCTTCTTGTGCATCACAACCTTATTCTGCTCCCGATGCACCAGGATTTTTTATGGGTATATTGCATGGTGTTATTTCACCACTTACTTTAATTCTTAGTTTCTTTTCAGAAACAAGAATGTATTCATTTCCTAACACGGGAGTTTGGTATGATTTGGGATTTTATATTGGAATTGCAATTTTAGGAGGAGGAGGCGCTGCTTCAAGAAGAAAATAATCTTAAATCTCTATTTAACTTTTCTAATTTTGCAGTATGTTTTTCAGGAAATCAATATTATCTTTAATTTTACTTCTTTTCTCAGTAGCAAACTGTTTGGCTCAAGAAACTAAAGAAAGTCTTACAGAAAAAGCTGTTCTAGCATTTCATCAAGGAGATCTCACTGCATCAATTGCCTATTTCGATCTACTTATCGCCAAGTTCCCCAATGATTCTACAGCCTACTTTGATCGTGGTTTTGTCAAAGGAGTGAATCAAGATATTGAAGGCGCCATTGTTGATTACACCAAGCAAATCAGCATTAATAACGAAAGTATTGATAGTTATTTTTTACGCGGAATTATGTATCAAAAGTTAAGCAAGAACCAATTAGCCATTGAAGATTACAAAAAGGTAACAAAAATGGAATGGGATAATGCAGACGCTCACTATTTTAAAGGACAATGTGAATTAATTTTAAAACAGAAAAGACAATCCTTAAAGTCGTATAAATCTTGTGTCAAAGTGAATCCTCTGCATACAGAGGCTATCTTAGAACTAGCAAAAGCATACCAACAAAAGAGGCGAATTAAAAAGAGCCTAGAAATATTAGCTCAAGGCATTGTTGCTGACTCTAACGACGCCAATTTTTATTTTTATTCAGGATTTATGGAAGCGCATTATAGAAAAAACTACTACGAGGCCATTAGATTATATAATATAGCAATTCAACTTGCTCCTGATGAAGTTTCTTATTTTGAAGAGCGAGAAAAGTGTTTGGAGTTGTTAAAAGAAGACAAATACTTCAACTAATTTGATTACTAAAAAATACTAGGGCTTAAAAACAATAAATAGTAATAAATTTGTAAAAAATTAAAATCATGAAATCTTCAATAATTCTTTTTTCTATTCTTGCATTGTCATTGTTTAACTCAAAAATTTCTAGCGCTCAAACCGTAGGAACTTTATCTTTTTCCTATACTCCAACTTCACATGCCTGTTATGAAGCAAATAATAATGTACTAGCCATTTGGATTCAAAGCAGTACTGGATCTTTTGTAAAGACGAGAATGAGACGCGTTGGAAATGTAACTTCAGATCATTTACCTACATGGGCAGTGAATTCTGGAGGTACGGCTAATAACGCATTAGGAACATCTTGTAATGTAGTGAGTGCTGCAACTGGAGCTACACTTACTAATTTTTCCGCAAAAAATGTTTCTTGGGATGGTACAGATGTTAATGGTGTCAATGTACCTGATGGAACTTATAAAATTACCGTTCAATCCACTTGGGATCATGGTGCTACTGGAACAGCAACACGCTCTTTTACATTCACCAAAGGACCTAACGCAGATGTTCAAACTCCTGCAGCAGATGGTAATTTCACAGCAATTTCATTAGCTTGGAACCCAACAGTTGGCGGTGTTGAGGAAAATACGCAAACTAGTTTTTCTGTTTATCCAAACCCATCACTAACTAGATCTTACAATTTAACTTTTAAGCAAGCGGATAGATTAACGGTAATAGACGAAGCTGGAGAAGAAGTTTACAAGCAAGTAATTGCAATGGGATCAACAACTAAAACTATTGATTTGTCAGCACTTAAAGCTGGTGTTTATTTCATTCGTCTTTATATTGGAGAAGAGGTTGCGCAAGAAAAAATCATTATTTCTAAATAATACAATTTAATTTTCTTCAATAATTAGATAAGCAAAACCTAGAGTTATATAACTTTTGTAGTTCCCTTTTTCGTCTGCATAAATTAGATACGCTTCTAGATCTTTTCGATTATTTACATATTCGATTGCTTTTTCTAGACCCATAACTAGAAGCGCTGTAGCGGTTGCATCAGACTCTAAACAAGAATTACTAATTACGGATGCGCTCAACAGATTGTTTCTGGTTGGATAGCCAGTTTTTGGATCAATATGATGCACATATTTTACACCATTTTCAATAAAGTAGCGTCTGTAATTTCCTGAGGTAGCAATTGCTTTTCCATCTAATCTCAATATTGCTTTATAAGGATTCCCTGAAGTTTGATTGTCTATAGGTTCTTCAATACCAATGATCCAATTTTCATCATTTAGTTGTTTCCCTTGAGCATAAACCTCTCCTCCTATTTCAACTAAGAAGGAGCTCAAACCTTTCTTTCCAAGAAAATGAGCCACAACATCAACAGAATAACCTTGAGCAAAGGCATTGAAATCTAATGCAATTCGGGGGTCTTTTTTAATTACTTTATTTTCTTTTAATTCAAGTAAATCAAATCCCACAAATTGAAGTAAACTATCAATCAGATGAGAAGAAATTTCTTGTTTTTTTTGAGGCCCAAAGCCCCAGGCATTGACTAATGGCCCAACAGTTGGATCAAATGCGCCGTCAGTGCTCTTATAAATTTCATTAGCTCTAACAAAGCAAGTAGTGAAATAGGAATCTAGTTTTACCTTTTGATTGTTATTTACCTTTGAAATTATGGAGTTTAATTGATAAGTAGAAACAGACTTGTCAAAATTAATCAAGAGTTGATTGATCTGTTTTTGATAATTTTTACCTTTTTGATCAATGTATTGAATATGGTAGGTTGTACCTTGAGCATAACCTTCTAACACAACTTGTTTTTGTCCAAAAAAGGAAAAAACTTGACTTATAAATAAAAGCGAAAGAAGTGTTCTCCGATTATCTTTCATGCACCACGTCTTCAAATGGAACTCTAAATCTTGGCCCCCAAATCCCTGCTTCTGTTCCTAATCCAACAGAGATAATCATATTCACTTCTGCACCGCGCGGTAAACCAAGAGCTTTTTTAACTCTTTTTTGGTCAAATCCTTCCATTGGACAAGAATGATATCCAGCCGCAGCTATAGAAAGCATAAATGTTTGCGCTGCTAAAGCACATGATTTATGTACCATCACCCTTTGATCAGCTTTCCCACCAAAACGCATGAATGGTTTTTTAATCCCCATGATAAAACAAATAGTTTTACGCAAAAAAGTCATGAAACCAAAAATATCATTTCGATAAAGTAGCGGCATCACCTTACTATAATATTGCAATCCGTTTTTCTCTATACTGCTTGGTTCACCAGTCATTTGGCCTTTAATTTGACTCAAATTCCATTGCGCCCGTTTGGACCATAAATCTTTTCTTGTTACAAAAACTACCATTTGTTGAGCAGTAGCTGCAGCTGATTGACCCAAACACAAGGGAACAAATCTTTTTAATTCAGCTTCAGATTTAATCCAATAGAACTCCCACAATTGCATATTACTGCTATTGGGCGAAAGTATAGCGCTTTCTAAACTGCTTTTAACAATTTCATTAGGTATTTGAACAGCAGGATCAAATTTTCTATTTGATCTTCTGTAATCAACAATTGCCTTAAATTCCTTTTGATACATAGTTATTAATTGTTTTGCAAATATCGAATTAATTCCATTGAGATAAAAGGAAATGCCTTATGACGCATCGATTTTTTAGTAAAAATTCTCAAGTTGAATCTTTTATCGATAACGAAATTTGAATTAACAAATATCATTAAATTATGATCGCTTTATTTTTGGCTTAATAATTGAAAGAAATTTAAAAAATCAAAGCTATGAAAGTAAATATCTTCGAACCTTGTCCAGCAAATTGGGACAATATGCAAATCAAACTTAATGCAAGACATTGCGAACAGTGTGATAAATCAGTTGTTGATTTCACTCAAAAAAGCAGGGCTGAAATTATAAGTTATTTACTTGACAATCCAAATGGTTCTGTTTGCGGTCGGATGACCCAACAACAATTTGATATTAAAGAGGAAGATTTACCAGAGTTAATTTCAATTTTGAGTCAAGCTAAACATAGACACAATGCCTTTTTTATCCTTGCTATCGTTTGTTCTAGTCTGTTTTATTCATGTGAATCAGCTCCAAAAGACAACACTGAAACTATAAGAAAAGCGAAAATTGAACATCGTAATGAAGTGACTACTGGCATGATGCTTCCAACTACTACAGAAGATACTGTAAAGCATAAAAAAAATCACAAATCGACCACTCAAATTCCAAAAGTTAGAGCATTTAAAATGGGTGAAGTTTCCATTATGCCAGTGCCGGAACCACCAATAAAAGGTGGAATGACCTATGAACCATTAGAGCCTGAAGTTCCAATGGAAGTACAAAAAGATGAAGTTTTACCCTATTCTGAAGTAATGCCAGAATTTCCCGGGGGAATGAAAGAAATGGTAAAATTTTTAAATAGTAATCTTATTTATCCTCAAGAAATGCTTGAAAATGGAATTGAAGGCAAGATCTACGTTCAATTTACCGTTACCAAAACGGGTGAAATTAAAGATGCTGTAGTTGCAAGAGGTATAAATGGATTGAATGTGGAAGCCTTGCGATTGGTGAAACAAATGCCTAACTGGAAACCAGGATCAAATGATGGAAAAGTAGTTGATGTAAAAATGATTATCCCGATTACTTTTTCATTGAATTAAATTGAGCTGCTTGTTCTGAGTCTGGACTCCCCAGAGCCTGCCGAAGGGCCGAAGTAAGTCGAAATCCGCAATACCAAAATGTAAATCAATTAAAATAATTTTAAAAATAGGGTGTTTTCTTCCATGCATACCTTCCCTTTTATTAAGTAATAATTAATTATTTATTACCTTTGTAAGCGAGCAGGGATTTCAGTTAAACGCTTTAATTTCAGCTTTTTCCTTGAATAAAAATTAATACATGATTGACAAAAGAAAAAGAGTTGAAGTTTGTTTCACTCCAGGTGAATACGCCTATTATAAAGATGAGTTTGAAATTGTAGTTGTAATCGATGTGTTAAGAGCTACATCTGCTATCTGCGCTGCCTTTGATAATGGAATTAAATCCATTATTCCTGTTCCTACAGTTGAAGAAGCTTGGACCTACAAACAAAAAGGATATTTAGCGGGTGCTGAAAGAAAAGGTCAAATAGTAGATGGTTTTGATTTTGGAAATTCGCCCTTTTCCTACATGAAGGAGGAGTTCATCGGTAAAGAAGTAGTATTGACTACAACCAATGGAACTAAATCACTAGAAGTAGCGAAGGATGCAGATACTGTTGTAGTGGGTTCCTTTCTTAATCTAACTGCCTTGAGCAAATGGCTGCATGAACAAGATAAAAATGTATTGTGTCTTTGTTCTGGATGGCAAGATAAATTCAATTTAGAAGATACTATTTGCGCTGGAGCCATTTCAGATTACTTGATCTCGAAAGGAAATTATACGCATATTGAAGATTCTTCTATTGCTGCAAAATATTTATTTCTTTCAGCTAAAGACAATTATTTAGGTTTTTTAAAATCAAGTTCGCACAGAAGACGATTAAAAAGTTTAAATTTAAACAAGGATATTATCTATTGTCTAACCCCAGACCAAATGGATGTTATCCCAATATTGAAAGATGGGAAACTGGTTAAACTATAAGTTTGTAATCACTTGCATTCTATTGCTACCACTTGTAATTTCAACGAGTGACAAACGCCCCTTTGCTAAACAATGGGGATTTTTTGGTCACAAACGCATCAATCGTATCGCTGTTTTTACGCTTCCGCCTGAAATGACAGGTTTTTATAAAGAAAATATTGAGTTTTTAACGGAACATGCAGTTGACCCCGACAAGCGCAGGTATGCAGTTGAAGGAGAGGCTCAATGTCATTATATTGATTTAGATCATTATTATAAAAAAGGAGAAAATCCATTTGAAATTGTCCCTAAAAAATGGAATGATGCTGTGCTTAAGTTTACAGAAGACACTTTACAGTCCTACGGAATAGTGCCTTGGCACATACAAATCATGAAATTTAGATTGCAAAAAGCTTTTGAATCTAAAAATGTGGATCTTATCTTGAAATATTCAGCCGACATAGGTCATTATATTGGAGACGCACATGTTCCTTTGCACACAACAGAGAATTACAATGGTCAAATGACTGGACAAAGAGGTATTCACGGTTTATGGGAAAGTCGTTTAGTGGAAATCAATGAGGCTGATTATGATTATTTCGTTGGAAAAGCTAGCTATAAAAAAAATGTTTTGGATTTCATATGGAGTGCAGTTCGTGGTTCACATGAAGCTTTAGATTCTGTTCTAGGAATCGAAAAAGAACTTACACTTTCCTTTCCTTCAGATTTAAAATATGGTTTTGAACAACGGGGAAATGTTACGGTTTCAGTTTATTCAAGAGATTTTAGTAATGCTTATCACGCTAAAATGAATGGAATGGTAGAAAGAAGATTACGCGCGGCAGTTCTTGCTGTAGGTTCCATTTGGTATACTTGTTGGGTTGATGCCGGTCAGCCAGACTTATCTAAATTACAGCACACTCCCCCATCAGCTGAGCTTCTCAAAGAGATTCAAGTTTTAGATGAGCACTTCCACAACGACAAACATTTTGGAAGAATTTGTGAATGATTACATTTTCACAAATCGCGTATAAAATCCATTTGATAACTGTAACAGGTATGTTCCAGGATTTAAATCTGTAACTGTGATTTTCATTTCTGAATTCCCTGAATCAAGCGCACCTATTTTCATTTTTTCACCCAACATATTTGAAATCATATATGTGGATGGTGTTCCGCTTAATACTTCAGGAAGCGTTAAAAACAATTCATCAACTACTGGATTAGGATAAATGGAAAGTTCCAATGGATTTAACTCCTCAATTCCAGCGCTACTTGAACAGGCGCACTTGTTTTTAACTACATTCGTTTGAACAACCTGAGGTGCCTTATAAGTTGTTTTCACCCAACATTTTTGACCTGAGGTGTTCGAATTTGTATTGCGAATCCGGATGGTATACCAACCGCTATAGCTTCCAGAAACGCTAAAAGTTTGAGCTCCAGCAGCTGCAACAGTATCTATAATCTGACAATCCTTATCTAAAATTTCTATGGTAATTGAATTTGCTGGCACACTCGGGAAGAGTTCAATTACTATTGGGACAATAGTATCTGAGAATACACGACCCACTACGCGACAATCCCTACTGTTATTAGGAAGTCGACCGCCTTGCTGCAGAGACCCCGGACTATTATCCCCTAAATCATCTTCCATTTCCCATTCTTGCGTTATCAAATTTGAAGTTCTGTTATAATTCGTAGTGATCCCTTGTGGGGCCCAAACTGCATAACCTTTTCTTCCTAACAATGCCGATCCATTGCAGGGAGGAATTGAAATATCTGCCTTACCACCCCCATAAACAGTTCTTGTTGCTGTTCCGTTTGCGCCAGAATAATCCGTCAAAATAGTTCCATCAGCAAAAGAAGTCTGCACACCAACTAGATTTTGCCAAACAGTATAGTGATCATTCACTGCTATCAAAGCCTTGTTTTGACGCTCAGCAACAAAAGCATCCGCAGCTTGCCAGCGCACGAAATAAGCTCCATCTTTAAAGTGTAAATTTTGATGACACCAAAGTAGATTCTCCATATCACTATGTGTTGGAAGTTCATTGGGAACTGTAGGGTGATGACTAAAGCGATTGCTCAAATAGCCTATGTTGAATAGATCTTCAAAGAAAATCTCAGGTGAACCATCAACGGAAAGCGCAATCGCATAGGCAACACTTGCACGAGGATCATTAGGTTCAATTTGATTTCCAATTTGCGAAGAAGTATTCCATCCTGTATAATTTCCAGAAGCATCTAAAGTTGGACGATAGGTATCGTGATTATTAACAAACGGAACCGTTCGTTGACGATTTAATTGTTGCGCATTAGAAATCGTTCCCAGATTGTAATTACCATTTCCTGAAATAATATCCGATAAGGCAAAGCGCAAACCGAAATCAAAAGTTCCTGCTCTATTTTGAACGGCATTGTCCCAAGCATCCAATTCACTTGAAGAACCTACCCATTCGCCAACGGCAAACATAGAATCAGTACCACTCGCCCAAACGGCATTATTCTGTAAATTCCATAGGAAATCCTCCGTTGCATAGGCTGGAAAATGTTTTACTGCATCAATTCTCACACCGTCCCACCCTGCTTGCTTTTTATACCAAATCAACCAATTCCGCATTCCTGAACGCATGTAATCTGTCCCTTGTACTGGATTATATGTTGCATTACCGGACAAACCAAAAGCGTTGCTTTCGTAGGAAATATCAGGACCCCAAAAAGGTGAGTTGATATCATTGGTACAACAGGCATTTGAATTATTTGGATAAAAATTCTCCCAATTCTTAGAGAACCTTCCCATTCGACTCAGATAATTTGCTGATGTTTCGTTGGTTGCAGGGCTAGAATAACTTACATACCTGAAGTTTTTATATTTATTTGTCGCACCATCATCCATTGCGGTGACATCTTGTCCACCACCGCCAGAAGCTGAACCGGCTCCAGTAACATGATTTAATACAATATCCTGAATCACATCAATTCCATTGGCTTTCATTACTGCTATCATTCTGAGTAATTCATCTTTATCACCCATTCGGGTTTTAAGAGAGTTTTTTTGAAACTTATCCCCTAAATCATAATGATCAAATGGCGCATAACCAACGCTATTTGTTCCCGTGTTTTTGATGTTTGGTGGAATCCAAATCGCATCAACACCAAGTTCTTTTAAACGCGGGGCTAACTCCGTCAAATAATTAGACCATCCATTTGGAAAATTTGTATTCCAATAATCCCACCAAAAACCTTGAAGAACTACTTGTCGATTTTTTGGATTGACCTGAGCATCCAAATAAAGTGAATAAAAAGATAAGATGAAAATACTTAAGTATCTGAAAATAAGACGCTTCATATTTTAAAATTTTAATTTAACTTAAAACTACTTGTTTCACCTGCATTAAGAGAACAGAGAATATTATTAATTGTAAAATCAACATTATTGATGCCATTATTGGTAATATTACAGCTTTCTTGATTCACTTCAATGAATATTGGACTTTGTTTGAATAAGATTTGAAAAGCATATTTTTTCCAAACTTTTGGAATATGAGGTTGAACAGACAATCCTTTTTCAGTAATACGAACTCCAGCCATACCTTCAACTATACTCATCCAAGTACCTGCCATACTGGTAATATGCAAACCTTCATCGGCTTCATGGTTATAATCATCAAGATCTAAGCGTGAAGTTCTTAAATACAACTCATAGGCTTTTTCCATCATTCCTATTTTTGCTGCTATGATTACATGTACGCAAGGAGAAAGAGATGATTCATGTACCGTTTTTGGTTCATAGAAATTAAAATTGTCTTGAATAGTTTGTTGATCAAAGTGATCTTCAAAAAGATAAAGACCTTGAAGCACATCAGCTTGTTTGATAAAAACAGAACGCAGAATTCTATCCCATGACCAATTTTGATTAATAGGCCGTTCACTTTCAGGAATATCTTGTGCGTTAAGAAGTTCCTTATCTAAGAAGCCATCTTGCTGCAAGAAAACCCTTGAATTTTCAATCTTTGGAAAATACACATTAGAAACAATTTTTTTCCAATCCGTAATTTCCTTTTCCGTCAATGCATTTCCTATACTTTCTGATAAATCTGCATTTACTTTCAAGGCATACTCAATGCACCATCGTGCGATATAATTGGTATACCAATTGTTGTTCACATTATTCTCGTATTCATTTGGACCCGTCACACCCAGCATAACGAAGGCATTTCGATCAGTGGACCAATTGAATCTTTGCGCCCAGAATCTAGCAATTCCAATCAAAACTGGACGTCCATATTCCGCCAAATAAGCAGTGTCATCTGTATGACGGATGTAATTATAAATTCCAAAAGCAATGGCACCATTGCGATGAATTTCCTCAAAAGTAATTTCCCACTCGTTATGACATTCCTCCCCATTCATAGTAACCATTGGGTAAAGCGCTGCACCATCCTTAAATCCTAATTTTTCAGCATTTTCTATTGCTTTTTGCAAATGATTATAGCGGTATACCAGTAATTGTCTGGCTATCCTAGGATCAGCAGTTTTTAAGAAAAATGGCAAACAATAAGCTTCAGTATCCCAATAAGTTGCTCCACCATATTTTTCACCAGTAAAACCTTTTGGTCCAATATTTAACTTATCATTTTTTCCAGTATACGTTTGGTACAATTGGAAAATATTAAATCTAATAGCTTGTTGCGCAGCAACATCACCATCAATTAGAATATCTGCATTTTTCCAAATTGATGTCCAAGCAGAACGATGAGCGTCAAGTAGAACATTAAAACCTGAAACGTAGGCATCTCTTAGTTGATTAATTGCTTTAGATTCAAGAGCAAAAACCGAGTGGTTTATGGTAGAAGTAATTGCAATATATTTTTTTAAAGTGTAAGCAACACCTTTCTCCAAGAAATGCTCGAAATTATTTTCTAGATAAAGTTCTCTTTTGGCGATATTGGGATGAATATCCAACAATTCATTTTCTATCCAGAAAGAAAAACGCATTGCAGTAGCGACTGTAAAATCAGTCTTTTTAGTTCGTGTTGTTAAAATACCTTTTTTAACATCGACTTTACAGGAATCTTCTTCCCAGAAAAATTCATCATAATTGGCATCATGATTAAACACTTTCGCATCTAAATAAGGAGTGAACTTAACGTTTCCACTAAAATTAAGAGGTGTTACGCTATAAGAAATTGCAGCTATTTCTTCATTGTCCATAGAGCAAAAACGCAAAGAAGTAATTTCCAATTCCTTCCCATTATTCAACTGAATTCGAAAAGATCTTTTCAAGGTACCTTGATACATATCTAATTCGCGATAGAAAGACTTAAGTTTACCTTCAGAAATGTCTATATTTTCACCATCTACTTCAATATTTAGACCTATCCAATTACAAGAATTTAGCACTTTTGCGAAATATTCAGGATATCCATTTTTCCACCAACCTACTCTTGTTTTATCGGGATAATAAACACCTCCAACATAACTACCTTGAAGAGAATCACCTGAATAAGATTCTTCAAAATTGGCACGTTGACCAAAAGAACCATTTCCAATACTAAAGATACTTTCAGCTTGTTTTTGCTTAGAAGGATCAAAAGATCTTTCTATTATTTTCCATTCATCAAGCTCAAACAAATTATACATACTTCTCTAAATTGAATTCAGTCAAATCATTAATATAAACATCAGCAGATTCTTTCACATGTGGATTCCCAACACCAATGGCTGTAAATCCTCCTGCTTTTGCTGCTTGAATTCCACTTGCCGCATCTTCAAATACAAGAATTGAATTGGGTTGTAACCCAAGTGCAGCGGCACCATTTAAAAAAACTTCTGGGTGAGGTTTCGGGTCTTTTACTCCAAAACCATCTACAACAACTTTAAAAAAGCCGTCAATTCCTAACAATTTCAAAATTGGTTTTGCATTTTTACTAGAGGAACCTACCCCGCACAAAACATTCATCTTTTTTGCCTTCAAAAGTAAATTGGATACTCCTGGTAATAAATCAGAGGGTGATAATGCGGTTATTGAATCTAAATAGATGTCATTTTTAAAAGTCAACAAAGATTCGAATTCTTGCTCACTTACTTCAATCTTTCCAAGTTTTAAAATCGCTTTTAAAGAATCTACTCGACTTACACCTTTTAGTAATTCATTGTCTTTTTCAGTAAATGAGATTCCTAATTTTTCAGCTGTTCTTTTCCAAGCAATAAAATGGTTGTGTTCAGTATTTACTAAAACACCATCCAAATCAAACAATAATCCTTTAATGTTCATCGAATTTCAAATCAGAAATGGCACTTTTTTCAGTAATCAATAAATTCGCTAATGCAGCTAATAACAATGAAATTCCGGCGAGTGTCATAGAGAAAATAGCTTGATCACCCATTAATTTGTATAAAAAGTTAATGCCACCAAGAGCGGCAACAATTTGCGGAATTACAATAAACATATTGAACAAGCCCATCATCATTCCCATTCTTTTTGGATTCACAGAACTCGAGAGCATTGCATAAGGCATTGAAAGCATACTTCCCCATGCGATTCCGATTAATAAGAAGCAATATTTTAATTGAGATGGATCAGAGAAATACATCAATACGAATCCTAGTCCACCTAAAAATAATGATCCGAGGTGAATTAATTTACGATTGATTCTAAATCGAGAAGTGTAAAAAGTAAGTAATAATGCAAAGCCCATTGATGATAAACCATAAACACCCATTGCGGAACCGACTTCATCTGCAGCAGATTGGTATTTTTCATCTTTTAATTTATAAGTTGCAACTTCTTCTTTACTCTTTAAATTATAATGTTTTTTTATGGGTGCAGGCGCATGATAAACATGTTCTGTCAAAGCAGGAGTTGCCATACTCCACATAGTAAAGAAAGAAAACCAACTAAAAAATTGAATAATCCCTAGTTTTTTCATCGTAGAAGGCATTTCCTTCAAGCTTATAAAAAGATCTTTTACAAAACTAGCGTTTTTCTTTTCCTTCTTGAAAGCCTCTAAATCTTCTGGTGGATATTCTTTTGTGGTGAAAATAGTATACAAAATACTTAATAAGAAAACCATTGCACCAATGGCAAAAGCTATTTTAACATACATGGGAACAACTCCAGCAACTTCAACATCTTTGTACCCTATTTTATTAATCATCCATGGCAAATTAGAAGCTACCCAGGTTCCAATACCGATAATAAGCGTTTGCATGACAAATCCATAAGATCTTTGTTCCTTGGGTAATTGATCCGCAACCAAAGCTCTAAACGGCTCCATACTAATATTAATCGAAGCATCAAGCACCCATAAAAGTCCAACAGCAATCCATAGCGCAGAGGAATTAGGAACGATAAAAAGTGCAAGAGAAGAAAGAATGGCACCTAGCAAGAAATAAGGCTTTCTTCTACCGAATTTAGGATGCCAAGTATTATCTGAGAGATAACCAATTATGGGTTGAACGAGCAATCCTGTAAGGGGTGCAGCGATCCATAACATTGGAATTTCATCATTTTCAGCACCAAGTGTCTGAAAAATTCTTGACATAAATCCACCTTGTAAAGCAAAACCGAATTGAATTCCAAGGAACCCAAAACTCATATTCCAAATCTGCCAAAAAGATAGTCTAGGTTTAGTTGCTTGCATAAAATTTATTTTTCGAATACTTGATAACCCCAAGGCGCTAATTTCACTTTACATCCATTTTTAAATCGAGTAGATTTGTTCGTAAAAACATCATGATATTTCCCTGGAACAGACGGTCCATTTAATACTATTTCTTGATCAGCATTAGATAAATTTAAAATACAAAGGACCTTATCACCATTCTTTTCGCGTGTAAAGGCACAGTAAGACCCTTCTTTTACATCTGAAACCCAAACGACTTCACCACCATTCAAACCATTCCAAAGTGCCTCATTGTGATGATGAAGTTGAAGTAAATCAGTATAAAAATCTACTAAATCCATTTTTAACCAGGAGATAGAATCTTTTTCAAAAAATAATAACCTTCTATCCAAAGACGTTTCTTGTCCATTATAAACTAAAGGCATACCTTGAATCGTAGCTGCAAGGACAGCTAAAGCAAATCGTGCATCTCCCATACGTTCCATTTCAGTTCCGTTCCATGAATTTTCATCATGATTAGAAGTGAAGTGCATTCTGTAGGCATTAGCAGGATATTTCTTCTCATTATTAAGATATGTTTGAATATCGATTGCATTTTTCTTTCCTTTAGCAATATCATTCATAATATGATGAAATTCCCAACCGTAAGTCATATCGAAATTATCATGAATGTCTGCCCCTTCCGCTTCAGCAAGCATAAAAACAGGCTTTATTTTCATCAATTCAGTTCTTGCTTGTTTCCAAAAATCAGCAGGAACCCACCCAGCAACATCACAACGATATCCATCAATATCTGAAGTTTTAACCCAGAATTCCATTGCTTCAATCATCGCGAGACGCATATTTTGATTGTCATAATTTAAATCGGCAACATCCCACCAATCCGTTCCAATGGTAGGTTGCAAATTCCCCGTTGAATCTAAAGTATACCAATCTTTATGACCTTGATCCACCCATACATTATCTGGTGAGGTATGATTGGCAACCCAATCTACAATTACCTTCATTCCGAGAGCATGCGCAGATTTAACTAAGTGTTCAAAATCTGATTGTGTTCCAAATTCAGGGTTTATAGCTTTATAATCCTTAACGGCATAATAACTACCTAAGGAACCTTTTCTATTTAAATTTCCAATTGGATTAATGGGCATTATCCAAAGAATATCAACTCCCATTTCCTTTAATCTAGGTAAATGTTTTTCAAAAGCCACAAAAGTCCCTTCCGGAGTAAACTGTCGCATATTTACCTCATAAATAGTTGCATTACGAGCCCAATTGGGAGCGGTAAACTGTGCGTGCGAAGAGAAGATTGTACTTAAAAAAAGTACTGATAAGAATAAATAACTTTTCATAACGATTTAATTTAATTCCTTTTTTATCAAATAATTGATGTGATATGTAACTAAGCCATTTACAGGACTTTTGATCACTTGACCGATTCGAATAGATAAAGAATCAGCGGCGCGCTGAAGTGCTGCTCTAAAAACACCTGCGATACTTCCAACAAAATTCACTTCAACCTCTTTATAATTAGGATAACAACAAACATGAACTTCCATAAAATGCTTCAGGCCTGCTTCTACCATTTGTTGAAAAATCGGATGCTCAGCATGTTTAGAAATAAACGGCATGAAAGACGCGATGTAAACATTTGCATTGGGTTCTTGATACACGCGACTTATGATATTACTTTTTGACACACCATAAGTTTCTTCTAAATCCAATGATAATTCAGGAGTCAATTGATGATATAGATAAGCAGCGAGCAACTTCTTGCCAAAATAACTACCACTACCCTCATCACCTAAAATATACCCTAAAGCAGGGATCACTTCTGAAACCTGTTCCCCATCAAAATAACAAGAATTTGAACCAGTTCCTAAAATACAAGAAATAGCAGGGTTTCCAGAATAAGTTGCGTATGCACATGCTAAAAGATCGTGATCAACTAAAATTTCAGCCAGAGGGAAAATCTTTTTCAATCCTTCCAAAACTACATTATTTAAATCAGCACTTGAACAACCGGCGCCATAAAAATAAATACGCGTAATTTCACTAGAAACCGCAATAATATCTGAGTTTTTTCTGAGTTCTGCCTCAATAAATTCAGAGGAGTGAAAATATGGGTTGAAGCCCATTGTAGAATAAAAAGTTTGGTTATTTTTGTCGTTTAATAAAACCCAATCGCTCTTTGTGGAGCCACTTTCAACTATGAAAATCATATACTTAATTAAAATTAATCCTTACTTTGTGTCATTTTAACACTTTCAAATATACAAATATCTATTATAGCCGTGGAAATTGTTAATAAAATTATTCATAACAAAGAACTCAATCCGAATGTATCTGTTGATTGTGTTATTTTTGGATTTGATTTTGAAAAGCTTAATGTTTTACTAATTGACAGAGGTTCAAATATAGGCCCACGCTTAGCTTTGCCTGGAAATTTGATATATGATTCGGAAAATTTAAATCAAGCTGGCAGTCGCGTATTGGATGAATTAACAGGGTTGAAAAATATTTATTTAGAGCAAGTTGGAGCTTTTGGTGATCCTGACCGAATAAATAATAAATCTGACCAAGATTGGCTAAAAAGTATTCGCGCAGAACCTACGGCAAGAGTTATCACAGTAGCCTACTTTTCATTAGTAAAAATGGACGATTATTTACCCCAAGCATCTTCTTTTGCTAAGTCTGCTGAATGGGTATCGGTAAATGAAATTAATGAATTAGCATTTGATCATATTGATATATTAAATGCAGCAAAAGACAAGTTAAAAGAAAAAATAAAGACCCAACCTATAGGGTTTAATTTATTACCCGAAAAATTCACGCTAAGTCAATTGCACCGACTTTATGAATCTATATTAGATAAACCATTAGATAAAAGAAATTTTAGAAGAAAGATTCAAAAATTAGATATTGTTACTTCCATTGAAGAAAAGCAAAGAGGAGTTCCCCATAAACCTTCACAACTTTTCATTTTTAATCAAGAAAAATATCAATTACTTACAGAGACAGGATTTGATAATTTCGGATTTTAAATAGATTTCTAGTTTAATATTCAATCAAAAGGCATAAATAATAAAGCAATCTAATATTATTATAGCTTTAGTTCTGTAAACTCATTTATTCTTATATTTTTGTCTGTGCTAAATAAAAAAATATTTAGTGTAACTTTTCAAGTGAGGAGATTGTTTTAACTGTAATTATAGGTTTTGAAAAAAGATGAATTCAATGTCGTAGTGGATTTACACAGCAGGAATTTATTCCGTTTTGCTGTGAATTTCTTACGCAACGAGGCAGATGCTGAGGACATTGTACAAGATGTTTTTGAAAAACTTTGGTTAAACAGAGAAAAAGTGGAATTGGAAAAAGCAAAAAGCTGGTTATTTACTTGTGCAAACAATGCGATGTTAAACTTCATTAAGAAGCGTTCTCGTATTGATTATAGATGTGCATCAAGTTTACCAGAAAACGGTAGCTCATTTAGTCATGCTTTCGAATCAAAGCAGGTAATTGATCGCGCTGTAAGTATTTTGCCTCCAATCCAAAAAAGCATTATTTTATTAAGAGATTTGGAAGGCTATGCCTACAATGAAATTGGAGCAATGCTACAATTGTCAGAATCTCAAGTAAAAGTGTATCTGTTTAGAGCCAGGATGAAAATTAAAAAGCAGTTAAAAGGATCAAGACAACTCGCGTGATAACTCCCAATAAAGAAAATATCGACCGTTGGTTATTTGATTGGAAAGAAGGAAACTTAAGTCCAAAGCAAGAATATATGCTTGAAGATTTTTTATTACTTCACCCTGAATTGGAATTAGACGCAGATGCTTGGGATCAAACTCAAGTAAGCTCTATTTCGCATGCGGACTTCAATCCATCCACTCTATACAAAAAGGAAAAAAGAATCCCGGTTTATTATTGGTTCTCAGGTGCACTAGCATTATTAATAATCACCTTTGGTTTGTTTGATTTCACAAAACAATCTATTAATGGAAAGCAATCTTCTAAATTAATTACTCACATTAACCCTAGTTCCAATTCATCCCGAGCGAATAATACTACACAAAGAATTAACAATAGCACATTAAATAAATCCAACCTTTTAAACGCATCCTCGTACGCGACAACAGTAAATAGAAATAATTTAGTGTTAGACAAAGGTAAATTAGACATGCAAATCAATGAATCATTAAACAATTCAATTGAAACAGTATCCTCCGTTCCGAGCGAGAAGATTGAAAATGATTTATTCCTGCAACCTTTGAACATTATTAATTATCTGAAGTCAAATGAAACCTTTACAACAATAGCTTCATTTGAAACAAGAGAAAATGAAACTGAAAACATAAAGGAAGATAGAAAATTGAATCTTCCTTCACTTAATTTATCTAAGAATTCTTCATTGTCTAAATGGTTATCAAAAGACATTAGTAATACAGATCGGAAAGAAAGACTTTATATCGTTCCTGAAAAATCCAATATCGATTTGAATAGTTCGTTTGTAGGGGCACTATCGCAGTTCAAGCTCCAAACCATGTCTAGCATTCGTTATTTAAATTCAACAGACCAACAAAAAATAAATCAACAGATTTCTTTTGATTCTTACTCTAGATCTTCCAAAGCAGGATTTGGTTTAGTTAGTAATTACAGTCATTTCGGAAATGGAGTGATTCAAGATTTTAACACCAGTTTAATTTTCTCACCAAAAATCGCAATCAATCGATTTATTACTCTTTCCCCATCTGTTAAATACACCATGGGTAAAAAGACCTTAAACAATCAGAAAATAATCAATAATTCACTCGTTGAATACGAAACTAATCGCGTAGATACTTTTTCTTTTGATATGAACAGCGCTATCGGTAAACATTTATGGTATAGAGATTTAAGTTCAGGACTTGTAATCAATGCTGGTCCAGTGTATATTGGAGCTCAGGTTAATAATATTTTTAAACACCAAGATAATATTTATACCAACGACTACAGTAATATTAACAGAGCAGAAAGAACTTTATCCTTTATAGGCGGAACAGACTTTGTTTCTAAAAATCAAAAGTTTGCAGCCTCTCCATATGTATACTTAGAAAAAGGAAAAACTAGAGAAATAATTAATTATGGTTTAAACATTCAGTTGAAGTCCTTCACTTTTGGTGGATCTTATCAACAAAATGGAGCCATGAGTGCGATGATTGGTTTACATACGAATCGCTTATCCCTATTGGGTCAGAGCACTTATACTTCAAGTTCATTTAACAATCAGAAAAATTTTATTCACCAATTAACACTTAGAATTAATTCTAATATTAGCAGAAAAGCAAGACGTTATTTATATTTGTAATTATGAAAATTAAAAATGCACTAGTTTCTTTAGGAATTTTATTGAGTACGCAGTTATTTGCGCAAGATCCAACTTTTACTCAATTCTATTCTAATCCAATCTATTTAAACCCAGCTTTGGCGGGATCAATAGGTTGTCCTCGTGTCTCTATGAACTATAGAAATGAATGGCCACAACTCACGGGTAACTATGTTACTTACAGCATGGCTTATGATTCTTATGTTAAAAGTATTTCAGGTGGCTTAGGTCTTATTGCAACACATGATGTTCAAGCAAGAGGTACGATTGCGACAACAATGGTTGGAGGTATTTATTCTTATAACCTAAAAGTAAATAGAAAATTCTCTATAATGTTTGGAGCAAGAGCAGCTTATTATCAAAAATATTTAGATTGGAGCAAATTAACCTTCGGAGATATGATTGATCCACGTCGTGGTTTTATCTATCAAACTGGAGATGTGCCAAGGGGAACAGGTAGAAGAGGATTCTTTGATGCATCAGCGGGAATGGTTGCCTACACTAAAAACTTTTATGCTGGATTAGCGGTTCACCACTTAAACAGACCTGATGAATCTATGATTTTAGGTCAATCAAGGTTGCCTATGCGCTTTACAGCTCATGCTGGAGCGAACATCAAGATTGGAAATAAAGGAAGGTATTCTAATAACACTTCTTTAATGCCCAATGTCATTTATCAATATCAAAATGGTTTCCAAGAATTAAGTATTGGTACTTATTTAAAATATGAAAACTTCACAGTTGGAGCTTGGTATAGAAATAAGGATGCTTTTATTTTAAGTTTTGGTGTTAACACTGAAAACTTTAGAGTTGGGTATAGTTATGATATAACTGTTTCAAAGTTAGGTCAGGGAGTTTCGGGAGGATCGCATGAAGTTTCTTTGGGATTCAATCTTAAATGTAAGAAGAAGCCAAGAGACTTTAGAAAAATATCTTGTCCTTCTTTCTAATAAGATAATTCTTCTCCACTATATACTTTTTTTCCTTTAATAAAAGTATAGTAAGCGTAATTGTCGTTGAATTCCATTTGTTCAATAAGAGGTTTTTTAAGCACTACAAACGTAGCTTCCTTACCTTCTTCAATACTACCTCGTTTATTTTCATCAAACGCTGCGAAACAAGCCCATATTGTAATACCTTTCAATGCTTGCTCAAAACTAAGTGATTGATTGATTTCAAAACCATTGATTGGAAGATTGTCCTTACCTTTTCTTTGATTTGCAGCAAACAAAGTTAAGAATGGATTCAAGGAGGCGATAGGGAAATCAGTCCCAAGAGCTAACATTCCAAACTGATCTAGCAAACTTCTATAAGCGTATGCACCAATGAGTCTCTTTTTACCCAATCTTTTTTCAGCCCATTGAGAATCATCAATTGCATGAATTGGTTGAACTGATGGGAAAACAGCATATTTGGCAAACAACAAGAAGTCTTTTGGATCAATCACTTGAGCGTGCTCTATTCTCCATCGATGATCTTTTTTTACTTCATACACTTGCTGATATAAGTTCAACACTAAAGCATTTGCAGAATCTCCTATACAATGTGCATTTAATTGATAATTTAATTGAATACATAAATTGGATAAATCTTGCATTTCTTTTAAAGAACTAATTTGTACACCACGATGATTCAATTGATCTTCATAGTCATTTTTAAGCAGAGCACCTCTTGAACCCAATGCTCCGTCTAGAAACATTTTAAAACTTCTAATTGTTAAATTTTTATGATAATATATGCCATGTTTTACAGCGAATTTCCTATTGCTTTTTGAATCCAATAACATGGCATAAACATTCAATTTTAAGGATTCTTGATCAACTAAATCTTGCAGTATCTTTATTTCGTCAGAAGAAATACCTGCTTCATGAACACCCGTAACGCCATAAGCCAATAACTCTTCTTGAATTTCTAAAATGGCTTTTTTGATTTCATTTGGATTGTTTTTCGGCAAAAATGGATCGACCAAATTCATTGCATTATCAATCAAAATACCTGTTGGAAGGTTATTTTCAAAAACAATCTTTCCTCCATCTACTGACGACGGTAGATTTTTAATCATTTTTAATAAACAATCATTTACTAAAGCGGCATGTCCATCTACACGATACAAACATACTGGAGTGGATGGAAAAAGAGCATTTAATTTTTTATTATTAGGCAAGTCACTTTCACCCCAAAGTGATTGATCCCATCCTGCACCAACAACAAACTTCTTATTTCCTTTTTCTTGATATTTCTCAGTTCTAACTAAAAGTTCATCATAAGATTTACATAAATTTAGATCAAGTCTTAATTTCTGTTTTGCATAATACAACAAATGTCCATGTGCATCAGTAATGCCTGGAATAATATCTTTCCCTGCACAATCTATAAATTCATCTGCTTGATATTTATTCATGATTTGTCTATCGGGGCCGGTCTCTATAATTTTTCCATTTTTTATGGCCATCGCTTGAACGATATGATTTCCATCATCTAAACAATGAATTCTAGCATTATGTAGGACTAAATCCACTTTTTCACCTTTCATACACGAAGGAAGAAATGACAGAGAAAACAATAAAGATAAAACAGTAAAAAATTTCATAAAAAATATTTAGAAAGGATAACCAATTCCAAATTGAATTGACGGCAAGAATGGTTTAGGCAGATATGTTAGAGCTCTAGCGCGCTTTTGCGCAGCTGTTTGCCAAGACAAACCATAATAGTTGATTCCATCTGCGATATAAGGCTCCCTACTTTGAAAAATCCATCTTGCTTGATCTGGTAAGGCCGGATTGTATATTGGAATGCCTAAATCAAGACGAATAATAAAAAAGTCTAAGTCCAATCGTATACCTGTACCTAAGGCAATTGCAATTTGTTTGTACCAATTATTTACAAACTTAGCACCTGGACGAGCAGCATCCTCATTGTAGGTCCAAATATTTCCGAAATCAGAGAAAAAAGCACCTTTCAACATACTTCCCATAGAAAATCGATATTCCAAAGAACCACCAATTCTGATGTCACCAATCTGCGCTGCGGCACTAGTGGAGTCCAAATAATATTTATAAGAACCAGGACCTAATGAACGCGCCTTCCATCCTCTGTTATCATTCGATCCACCTGCAAAAAAGCTGTAATCATATGGCATTGCTGTTTTTGAATTCCCAAAGGGTATTCCAAAGCCAGCTTGTAATTTTAGATTAACAGAAGATTTAGGGTTGAAATTTCTAGCGAGAATATATTGGTTGTCATTTCTAAAGAACTGAGAATAACCTAGACCAAAAATTTCATATTGACCATTGGCAAGGGTATCTTGATATTTTTGAAATTTAGAAAGTAAATTTCCAGATGTTTCGATTGAGGAGGTAAAATAAATTTGTGCGTTTAAAAATTTATGTTTTAACAGTGTTTTTTTTGTCCCTCCGAATTCTTTGTCTTTATTATTATATTCGAAATAGAATTTAAAATCTTCCCAAATAAATTGATTGCTGTAAGAATTTTTCAAAAATAAATCATTTAAAGCATTAATCTGACTCTGAAAGGCGGGACTATTATCAATTGAAACATATTTGATAACTGATGCAAAAGGAAGTCCTAACTGAAAAATTTGAGTTTTTGAAACTAAAAACTTCCAATTATAATTCAATTGGAATACATTACGGTCAAAAATTGCTCTTTTTTCATAATTATAACCAATAGAAATGAGCGTTCTAGGCTTTTGTCGTTTAGATAGCAAAGTAACTTTAGTGGGAAATAATCCTGGGATATCTAATTTAAGACTAGGGCCAAATTCAAAAGTATTGAAACTGGTTCCACTTCTAGTGCCATCATCAAATACAGCAGGTTGAGATTCGAAACCACCCCCAAGAGTCAAGGTTAATTTCTCCGCTCCACCAAATAAATTCTTGTTGGTATACTTTATAGAGGCAGCAGTACCCAATAAACCAAAAGAAGATGTGAATTTTGGATCAAATGAAAAGGATTGTTTTTTAGCGGGTGTTAAAAAATAATGAACATCCAATAGATGTCCTGGAAGCTCAATTATCGTAGGTTTAATGGTACTAAAAACCCCAAGTTGATTTAGACTTCTGTAGGATCTTTCTAAATAATCTTCCTTATAAATATTGGTCATTTCTAGATAATTCTGTAATTCAAGAATATCAGCTGAAATAATAGGTTGTTTACCATTAAAATGAATAAAAACCATTCTTTCAGGATTCAAACTATCTTTATCTTTTATATGTTTTTCTTCTCTTTTCTTTTTTGTGTAAAATAATTCTTTATAAAATAAAATATTTTTAGTCTTCAAAAACTGATTGTCTATGGAATCTTTAATCTCCAATGAAGGATTATTGAGATAAGTGGTGAATGGAACTTTCAACATTGAGGTGTCGGATAGATGATAATGTACCTCATGAATTCTTGCAGGCGCTTGCGAAACAGCAACCAAGCTATCTTTGTTAACGGTACTTGGAATCATCCTAGCACCAAAAACAAGTCCTAAGATTACTTTTTTTGTTGTTTTATTAGTATCAACAGACATCGTGATATTGGTGGCATTAAAGCCATACAGCGCTTCATTTCGCATATATTTAGCAATATCATCTCTATATGAAGATAAATAATCTAAGTCAAACAATTGACCTTTTAGTGGATCTATCCCCATAGATTCCTTCTTCTTCCTTAAGAACTTATTGTAGGCTCCTGAAACTGCAGAATTTCCACATTTAACAAATATAGAATCTATTACATAAGGTGCTCCAGTTTGAATTGAATAAAAAGCTTTAGCTGTTTTATTTTTTTTATATATAATTTCTCCAAGCACTTCGCCATAATAATAACCTTTCCGCTTGAGGAACAAATTCATCTGCTCCTTTGATTTCTCAAATAAAATACTGTCAAAAACAATTGGTTTTTGGCCATATTTATATTTCAACCATTCCCTAAAAAATAAACGAGCCTCATCAATTGATTGAAGAGGAATTATTTTCTCGGTATAATACTCCTTATTTTTTCTTTGAGCTCGAAGAATTCTTTTTGAATTGATGCGATTCGATTTTGCAATCTTTTTATCATTATTATCCTTTATTTCAGAATTTAAACGAATTCTTTTCTTTGAAACTCTTGCAGAATCTACCACATTAAAAACATATAATTTAATTGGAATTGCTAGTGTTTTTTGATTGGGTTGTTGACGAATAACATAAGAAAGATCAGATGTAACAAGCGAAGTGTTTTTATCTGAAATGGAAACTATATTTTTTTTTAAAAGAAATTCACCTTTGGGAACATTCTTTGTCAGATGACAAGCTGATAAAAATATCAGCAAGAAAGGTAAAAAAATAAGCTTATTCAAAAAGTTCATGTTAGTTTTACAAAAATAACAATATTGCCGGAGTGGAAAAACTTTCAATAAACAAGATAAAATGGTTGCGCAATCTTCATGCTAAGAAATTTAGAGAAATTGAAGATTTATTTATAATAGAAGGCGAGAAAATGATTGCGGAAATAAGATCCAATCAACCCGAAAATATCAAATGTTTAGTTATAACCAATAAGTACATCCAAACATTTATTGATGATCAAAGTATTGAAACTTTCCAAGCAAGCGAAAGCGAATTTGAACGTGTTTCTACATTAAAAAATCCACAGGGCATACTTGCAGTTGTAAAACAAAGCGCCATTAAATCTAAACCCTTTGATTTAAATAAAAACACATTAATATTAGATGGAATTCAAGATCCTGGAAATTTAGGAACTATGATTCGGAGTGCGGATTGGTTTGGTGTTGATCAAATATTTTGCAGTACCGACACTGTTGAAATCTATAATCCAAAAGTTATACAAGCAAGTATGGGAAGTGCTTTCAGGGTAAATATAAAATATGGGTCAATAGCGGATTTTATCAGCACAACTACCCTACCCGTATTTGGAGCACTACTTAGTGGAACCTCTTGTTATGAAAGCATCCTTGAAAATCCTGGGATACTTATTATTGGAAATGAAGGCAAAGGAATAAGTCCAGAGGTTGCAGCATTAATTACGCATCCGGTCACCATTCCAAAAATAGGATTAGCTGAATCATTAAATGCAGGTGTTGCTTGCGGTATATTATTATCAATTTGGCAGAAATAAAGAATTAATTCTTCTTCGAATTTTTTAAAGGGATTTTTTTTTATTACAAAAGCATCAACACATCTAATTTATTAGGAAAAAGAGCGTACTTTTGCAATCTAATTTTTTTAGCGCTCATGCTTGATACCGATTTATACGAAGCCAAAAAACTATATCCATTTCAAGAAAAAACTGTTGAAAATGTATTAGGTGAACTTCGAGACAACGGCAATAAATTTAACCTCCTCTATCAATTACCGACAGGTGGAGGAAAGACCGTTATTTTTTCTGCAATTGCCAAAAAATTCATTGAAGAATGGGGACGGAAAGTTCTGATCCTTACGCATAGAATTGAATTATCGGTTCAAACCTCTCGCCAACTTCAAGCGATTGATGTGAATAATAAAATTATAAATTCAGAAGTAAAAACATTACCAGATCAAGGAGAATACAATTGTTTTATTGCAATGGTTGAAACCCTAAACAATAGACTCCTAGACGACAAAGACTTTATCAAAAACATTGGATTGGTTATCGTCGATGAAGCGCATTACAATAGTTTCAGAAAGATTTTTCAATATTACGAAAACGCTAATATTCTTGGAGTAACAGCAACTCCATTGAGCAGTAATCGCGCTTTACCATTAAAGGACAATTACAATAAACTCATCACTGGAGAAAGTATTTCTGGACTGATTGACAGTGGTTATTTGTCTGATGCTGACACATATAACTATGATGTTAATTTACATGGATTAAAAATTGGAACAAATGGTGATTTTACAGTAAGTAGTTCCGATGTTTTGTACAGCAATTTTTTCATGCAAGAAAAATTAATTTTCGCATACGAGGAAGTTGCTTTAGGACAAAAAACATTGATCTTTAACGCTGGGATTGAAACATCAATGCGTGTATATGAATCATTCAAAAAACTTAAGCACAATGTCCGCCATTTAGATTCTACTTTTAGCGACAAGGACAGAAAGGATATACTAACTTGGTTTAGAACCACACCCGACGCCATTTTAACCTCTGTTGGGATACTCACCACTGGATTTGACGAACCTACTGTTAAAACAATAATCTTAAATCGTGCCACTAGATCTTTAACCTTATATCATCAAATGATAGGTCGTGGATCAAGGCGATTGCCTAATAAAAATCGGTTCCAAATTGTAGATTTAGGAAATAACGTTCGTCGTTTTGGATTATGGCAAGATTTTATAAATTGGCATGATGCATTTCGTTTTCCGGATAGATTTTTAGAATCACGTGTTTCTGAATTGGAAGACATGGAATTTGAAGTGGAGTATGAATTTCCAAAGGGATATGATAAAATGGTGAACACTCAAATTCTAGAGAGTTACAATATAAAAGATGATTATTATGATTGCTTAGATAGAGGTGATAAAGGAAAAAAAGCCGTTGATAATTCTTTAGAAAATCATTTTCAATCTATTGTATCTCATGCAAAGAATTTAGAACATGCTCTAGGATTAGTTGATTTACTGCAAGATCATATCGAACACAGATTGAAAAATTACACTAGATGTATTGCAAAATCAACAGATAATTATCTTAAATATTTAGTAGAGACCTACAATCGTCAATTAGGACAAAAACTTCGAGCTAACATAGAAGATTAGGATTATTTCTTAAATTAGTAGCATGAAAACCCTACGCTTAATATTCATCTTTATTCTTCTTTTAAATCAAGGGACTATTTGGTCGCAAAAGAATGCAATGCGTGCTTACTTGGACACCAAACAATTTTATCATCCAAGTGCAGGGAATTATATTGAAATACACCTTCAGTTTGTTGGATATAGCATTACAAATGAATCCGTAAAAGGAGGATTACAATCAAGAGTCGCTGTTAAATACGAATTAATTTCAAGCACCAACGACACCTTAAGAGACGCTTACCTTCTGACTTCCCCCCTATACAAAGACAGTATCATTGATGATTTTTATGATATTCGTCGCTTGGCTATAGCGCCAGGAAAATACTTAATGAAAATTGAGTTAGAAGATGTACTTTCCAAGAAGGATCCTATAAAAGCGCAGCAAGAAATAAATGTTGAAGACTTCGGATTACAAGCTTCTATATCTGATATTGAAATTGCTGAGTACGCCTACCCAGACACCAATGTGAGTCCTTTTCAAAAATCTGGATATTATCTTATTCCAAGAATTTCCAATTTCTACCCTTCACAGCTGACTAAAATTCCAGCTTATTTTGAAATTTACAATTTATCGAGTGCTAAAGATTCAATTGTTGGCGTAAAACAATCCATTGTAAATGCCGAAACGGGTGCTATTTTGGAAAATTTCGAGTCCTTTAATAGATTAAAACCTACTTCCGTTACCCCAATGTTCAAATCAATTGACATTACTTATTTACCTTCAGGAAAATATACATTAAATTACACTTTGCTCAACAAAAACATGGAAGATGTTAGCATGCAGAGTTATATTTTTGAGCGAAGCAACGAATTTACAGACAGTATTTATATGGATGACCTTGTTTTAGACCCAGCTTTTCAAGCGTCTATGACTGAGGATAGTGTTTCTTATTATCTTGAATCTTTATTGCCGATTTCCAAACCTGCAGAGATTAAAAACATCATTCTTTCCTTAAAAGAAAAAAATACGGCTCAAATGAGAAAACACATTCAAGCGTATTGGAAAAAAGTTTCCCCTACTCAATCCTATGACGCCTGGTTAAAATATAAAGGGCAAGTTCAACTCATTGAAAAATTATATTCTAGTAACTTTCAAAATGGTTATGAAACAGATAGAGGTCGCGTCTACTTGAAATATGGAGCACCTAGCACTATTAACGCGAGAGAAACATCACCAAGTGAATACCCTTATGAAATTTGGGTTTATGATAAAATAGGAGTTTTTAGCAATAAACGCTTTGTATTCTACAATCCAGATCTTGTGAACAATGCTTATCGTTTGCTTCATTCAGATATGCTAGGGGAACTAAAAAACCCAGCTTGGCAGCAAATATTGGTTAAACGAAACACCAATGACGGAACTGTAGATGACCCAAACAAGTTCAATCAGAAAGCTTGGGGATCTAATAGCTATGACCTTTTTCGTCAATACTAGAGATGAAAGCAACATTAGCCATTGTCTTATTGAACTATAACGGTGAAAAACACCTTGCTACCTTTCTACCTAATCTCGTAAAATATGCAGACGGGCATTCCATTATTATTATAGATAATTCTTCGACTGATGCATCAATTGCTTATGTTCAAAATAATTACTCCAATATTGAAATTCATATCCTAGCGAGAAATTTTGGGTTTGCAGCAGGATACAATGAAGGTTTATCATTAATTAAAGATCGATTCGAGCATTATTTATTATTAAATACGGATGTTGAAGTGAGTGAGAATTTTACTAGACCTTTACTAGCTCAGATGCAAAAAGAAAACACCGCTGCTTGTCAACCCAAAATATTATCCTACACCAAACCCACTCATTTTGAACATGCAGGTGCTTCTGGTGGATTTTTAGACATTAATTCATATCCATTTTGCAGAGGAAGAATAATGGATCAATGCGAAGAAGATAAGGGGCAATATGACGCTATTATCCCAATTCAATGGGCATCTGGAGCAGCATTACTACTTAAAGCCGATCTTTTTCATGAAATTGATGGATTTGATGCCGACTTTTTTGCGCACATGGAAGAAATTGATTTGTGCTGGAGGATTCGAAATCTAGGATATGAAATAACATGTGTCCCAGAATCTGTAGTTTATCATTTAGGTGGTGGAACCATGCCATATGACTCTCCTCTGAAATTATTTTTAAATTTTAGGAATAACTTATTAATGATCCTAAAAAATCATTATGGATTTTGGGGGCCAAGAATTTTTATTCGCATGTGCTTGGATGGTATCGCGGGAATACATTTTATTTTCAAAGGAAAGTTTTCTAGTTGCTGGATGGTATTCTTAGCGCACATGTCATTTTATAGACATTTTAAAGGAACGCTTTCCAAACGAAAAATGATCAAAAGAATGCCTGTTTCAGAAACCATTTATAAAGGCAATATACTTTATGATTACTATATAAAAGGAAATAAATCCTATTCGAAACTCAATAAAAGACTCTTTTGAAACATCTGGAAATTTTAGTTACTTCTTTTTTGCTTTTTACTTTTTTGTCTAATGCACAAATTGATATCACCACCTTACAACGCAATAGTGATGCAGCCCAAAATATTTTCAAAGGGAATCAAGGTACGAACACCTCCCATAGTCTTTATGTAAACCCATTTATAGGTACAGGTGGTCACGGTCACACCTATCCCGGCGCGACGGTTCCTTTTGGAATGATTCAAATCAGTCCAGACACAAGATTTGACGGTTGGGACGGCTGTTCAGGTTATCATTATTCAGATTCAATAATTTATGGATTTAGTCATACCCATCTAAGCGGAACAGGTGTTCCTGATTATGGAGATGTATTGATTTGCCCACAGAGTGGAAAAGCAAAAACCCAGCCGGGATATCTATTTAAAGGAGGTTATGGATCTACTTTTAGTCATAAAAAGGAAACGGCTACAGTTGGATATTATGAAGTTTATTTAGAAGAAGATCAAATCAATGTGAAATTATGTGCTAGCGAAAGATCAGGAATTCATCAATATACTTTTGAAAAGAAAGAAGGTGAAAAACACATTCTAATTGATCTAGATCATAGAGATATGTTGCTTTCTTCGGCACTGAATTTAATCGATAAAAATACGATTAGTGGCTACAGAATATCTTCTGCTTGGGCAAAAGAACAACATCTCTACTTTTATATAAAATTAGATACACCTTATAAGAAATCTAAAATAATTTCTAAGAATGGACAACATAAATTATTACTCACATTTCCAGAAGAAACTAAGAGCCTAACCTTAAAAATTGGTATTTCGGCAGTGAACGAAAAAGGCGCTGCAAATAATCTTAATACTGAAATTCCCGGATGGAGCATTCAAGAATTAAGAGCTGAAAGTGTAAAGAAATGGAATGCAGAATTGAATAAAATTCAAATTGAAGATGAAAATACCACCAATAAAAGCATCTTTTACACGGCACTTTATCATACTTTAATAGCTCCAAATTTATTTTCAGATGCAGATGGATTGTATCGAGGAAGAGATCAGAAAATTCATCAGCTTAAATCTGCAAAGGACCAACAATACACCGTTTTTTCTTTATGGGACACCTATCGGGCGACACATCCACTCTACACGATTATCCAACAAGAAAAAACAAACCAATTCATCAATACATTTTTAAGACAATTTGATGAGGGAGGAGATTTACCCGTTTGGGAACTCGCAGGAAATGAAACAGAATGCATGATTGCTTACCATAGCGTTTCCGTTATAGCTGATGCTTACTTAAAAGGAATCAATGGTTTTAATTCTAAAAAGGCTTTAGACGCCATGGTTTTTACTGCCAAAATAAACGAATTAGCTAAACAGCAATATGCGACACAAGGATTCATTAGTTCCGATCAAGAACCAGAATCCGTGTCAAAAACATTAGAATATGCCTATGATGATTTTTGTATCAGCGCTATGGCGAAAGCGATGGGTGAAGAATTGATTGCCAATGAATTTGAGAAGCGCAGCTATAATTTCATAAATATTCACGATCCATCTACAGGATTTATGAGGGCTAAAAGAGGTGCTCAGTGGTACGATCCTTTTAATCCATCAGAAGTTAACTTTAATTATACAGAAGCCAACAGTTGGCAATATTCTTTATATGCACCACAGCACATTGAGACATTAACCCAATTATTAGGAGGAAAAGATAAATTAGAAGTTTGGTTGGACAGTTTGTTTCTAAGTACCACTAAACTTGACGGAAGAGAACAAGCTGACATTACCGGTCTCATTGGACAATACGCGCATGGAAATGAACCTTCACATCACATGGCCTATTTATATAATTACACCAACAATCCATCAAAAACACAGTTTTTTGTTGACAGCATTCAGCGCAGTATGTACAGTAATCAAGCAGATGGATTATCTGGAAATGAAGATTGCGGTCAAATGAGCGCTTGGTATGTGATGAGTGCGCTTGGGTTTTATCCTGTAACACCGGGAATTCCTAGTTATCAAATTGGTAGACCCTTATTTAATAAAGCAGTAATTAATTTAGAAAACGGAAATAAGTTTGAAATTACAACACAGAATAACAATGTAAAAAACAAGTATATCGATCATATAGAATTGAACAATGAAATCTTCAGAGGAACAACTTTAAGCCATGAAAGCATTATGAAAGGAGGTTTATTAGTCTTTTTCATGACCGACAAAGAACCACTAAATACCCTACTAGATAAAACTGTTCTTCCAACAATTGAAGTTCCTTTAAATTTTACACCAGTACCTTTCATCACTTCTTCGGAGCGTATTTTCGAAGATAGTTTGTCTATTTCCTTCGGTAGCATTCAAATTATAAGTCCTTGTGATAGTTTGATTTGTTATTATAGACTCAATAATTCAGAATGGAAGCGGCAAGTGGATCATTTAATAATCAAGGAAAGTTCAACACTCGAAATTAAGAATATCAAATACAGTACTCCACCGGAACAAAAAGAATTTATTAAAACAGCTCATATTGAAAGTGCAATAGTAAGCAGTTTCTTCATTAAGAGAGATAAAGGTATTACACTGCAATTGAACACTTCTTATTCTCCGCAATATGCAGCAGCAGGACCAAACACACTCATAGATGGAATTACAGGGAGTAGTGAATTCAGGACGGGTGATTGGCAGGGTTTTTATGACAAAGACGTTGTGGCTACTATTTTATTTGACTCTTTAAGAACCTATTCTAATATTGGAATCTCCTATATTCGTGATCAGAGATCATGGATTTTTTATCCAGAGAGCATTCAAATTGAAATTTCAACAGATGGAAAACAATACCAGCCATTAAAATTAATCTCGATAGAAGCATCTAAAATTTCAGACCAAAACCCGATGGTAGCAAAGAGCATTACAAAAGCACCAGATTATCCAATTAAAAGCATCAGATATACCATTAAAAATAGTGGGAATTGTCCTAGTTGGCATTTAGGTAATGGGTATCCAACTTGGTTGTTTCTCGATGAATTAATTTTAGAGAAATAAGGTTCTAAGAAAATTAATCTGCCCAAATTTTAGAAGTGGAAGCATTGTGACAGCTATTACATTTTCCTGAAGATAAGCTGCTAGACATCGATTGTTGTGTACCTGTAGGACCAGTTACTCTAGGGAATAATCCAGCAACATTCATATCTGCAGTGGTATAAAAATTACCTTTGGAATCTATTTGCACGGTATACTTTAATTGTCCGGATCCATTAGCTTGCGTAAAAAACTCAACCTTACCACTTCCAACGGCTGAAGTTAAAGCACTATTATAAACTGTTCCTGCTACCGTAAAGCAACCTGATCCTTCTCCACCACTAGTATGACAAGTCATACAATTCTGACCTTGATTGTGGCTATCAGATCCACCAGACATACCGATATTTACAGTTCCGCAGTCTTGTGGTTTCTTACAGGAGAAAAAAGAAATGGATAGAATTGTTAAAACAAAAGTAAACCCGATTAATCTCTGAACATTCATTTTAGTCTTCATTTTCATTCATTATAGGTTATGAAATTCCCTTATGGGCTCTTGCAAAGATAGCCAATTTATTACCCAGGGTGACATAGATTCAGCTGGAACTGTTTTGTCTAACTTAGAATGAGCTCTTTTTCAACCTTAAAATAGGAACCTTAACTTTGACTTTGATAAGGAACGTATATGCAGCAGTGAAATCTTAACGTTCCTCTTTAGCTTTTCGTTGCGAATCAAAAACACACTAGTCTCAATAGTTTGTGAATTATTAACTAAAGTCAATTTAACTTTTACCCTTTTGCTTGTTTGAAGTACTTTTCGATACAGATCGACAAGAAATATAAAATTATTTTATCTGCTATATTAGTGTTAATGTTTATTTTTGATGAAAGCGATAACCATGAAAAAAAGTATATTTTTTGCAGTATTAATTTTAATAATTACAAGTTCAGTTAATGCTCAAAATGAAAATAGCACCCAATGTTCCAAAAGAAATAAGCATTCTAATGCAATAAAAAGCGCCACACTTACTGTAGCTCAGATTGCGCAAACAGAAAAATACGATGTGAATTTTTATTCCTTAGATTTAAGTCTAACCAATATCTCTACCAACATCTCTGGAACTGGAAGATTTGATGCTACCAGCAATCAATTCTTAGACACCATCTTATATGAATTATACCCGAGTTTAGTCATAAGTGATGTTAAAATAAATGGAATGTCTATGCCATTCGTTAGGACACTCACCGCCGTTAAAGTAGCTATTAATATTCCAGCTAATGTTTCTTTCTCGGTCACTACTAGCTATAGCGGAACCCCTCCTACTGCCGTAACCAATCCACTTGGAGGCGGCGGAATCACCTATGATACTTCACCAAGTTGGGGAAACCATGTTGTTTGGACTTTATCAGAACCTTTTTCTGCCTATGAATGGTTTCCTTGCAAACAGAGTTTAACCGACAAGGCTGATTCTTGTGAAGTTAAAATAACTGTTCCAGACACCTGTAAAGCAGGTTCCAATGGAATATTAGAAAACATAGTGCCCCTTGGTAATGGATTGACAAGATATGAATGGAAACACCGACATGCAATTGACTATTATTTAATTTCATTATCTGTTGCTAAATATATTGATTACACAATTTATGCAAATCCGGTAGGTGCTCCCAATCCAATTATGATTCAAAATTACATTTATGACAATCCAGCAACCCTACCTAATTTTCAAACTGATATAGATGAAACAGCTGCATTTATTGAGTTATTTTATTCGCTCTATGGTCCGTATCCATTTGAAGATGAAAAATATGGACATTGCATGGCCCCAATTTCAGGAGGAATGGAACATCAGACAATGACTACCCAAGGTTTTTTCAACAATACACTTACTGCTCATGAATTGGGTCATCAATGGTTTGGGGACAATGTAACTTGTAAATCATGGTGCGATATCTGGGTAAATGAAGGCTTTGCTTCCTATTCTGAATATTTAATGTTAGAGAATTTATATGCAGGACAAGAAGTTCAATCCATGTTGGATGTTCATAACAATGTAATGACACAAAATGGCGGAAGCGTTTGGGTACTTGATAGTTTAAATGAAAATAGAATCTTTAGTGGTCGCCTAACCTATGACAAAGGTTCAGCAATTATTCACACGATTAGATATATGGTAAATAACGACAGCTTGTTTTTTGCGACACTTCGTGATTTTCAAAATACCTATGCCAACTCAACTGCCTATGGAATAGACATTAGAAATATGTTTCAAACTGCCACAGGAATTGATTTTACACCATTTTTCGAACAATGGTATTTTGGTGAAGGTTACCCTACCTACTCTGTTAAATGGGAACAAGCTGGCTTAGATGCCTTAGTACAAATCAACCACAGCACCTCGAAACCTGGAGTTACTCCAACCTTTACTAATCCAATCAGCTTAAGATTCTTAAGACAAGGAATGCAAGACACTACCATTACCTTTGACATCAACAGTAATAGCGACAATTTTTACATTAGTAATCTTGGTCCTATCGGAAATATGATCTATGTAGATCCGGCCAATTGGGTAATAAACAAGGTTGGGACTGTTTTAGAAGACAACACACTTTCCATTCAAGAGCATGCAACTTTAGAATCTATTCAAGTCGTTCCTAATCCAAATAATGGTCAATTTAAACTTGTTGGATTGAAAGAAGATTCACATTTAGAAATCTATTCTATGAATGGTGTGGTGGTTAAGGAGATGAATTTATCACCTTCTCAAAATATTGATATCAGTTCATTGCCACAGGGAACTTATTTATTGTCTATTAGCAATTCCAAGGGAAATAAAACTTTAAGATTAGTTACCCAAAAGTAATTAGTTAATCATGCTGGTAGCAATACCCACTTGCATCCTTGGTCATCCGTTTGCAGCGCGCGCCTTTTTTAGTTGTTCCCATACATTGGCTTGAAGTCCCAACATTATTAGATGAATGATGTGAGCGGCTTCCCGTACTACTTGTCGTCCAAGACCAACAAGCAATACAAACCTCTTTTTCTAAAGCATTTTCTTCTTTATCAACTAAACCAGGAAAAAAATCAATACCTGTTATTTTCTCTAATTCATCAATCGAAACCACATAGCGGGTTAAAGATTCTTTAGAACCTTGATTTGGAAGAATAAAGGCAATTGCTTTTGGATGTTCATGATGATCAAGGATTACCTTGTAATAATATTTTGGTACGCTCACCTGATTGGGTCCAATAGTGGGTAGACCATCAGTTAAAACTGGACCTGTTACCACATATACTGATTTATAATCTACTGCCCAATCACGAACAAGTTCCTCAAGTTTCTTCCAAATACCCCTGTTAAAACTTGGATCTTGAGGACTCATATTACTATAATAAAAAGATTCTTGCATGGTATTGGCAGTGGAGGACATATCCGCAGCAGGTGCCAAATGACCTCGATCATATCCAGATCCTTTATAATCACGATCCGTTGCACTTCCTGTACTTACATTTGGATCGGATTCAAAATCATTGGATCTTTCATACAAACGATTCGTTTCATCAGCTGTTAACTCGTAAGCCACCCAAGCTGCTTGTTCATACGCTTCACTGTATCGAATAGTATACGCTAAATGCTTGATGATTTGATCCTTTGAATGAATAAGAGGCAATTCCAAATTTTCTTCTAGAACTCTCACAGTATCTTCAAGCACCACATTAGAAACTATTTGTTCTACTTTTGGCTCAACTTTTTTTTCTGTAGGAGTCAGTACATTATTTTCCTCCTTAACCTGATGCTTATTAGATAAGACCTTTACTAAAACTCCTAAACAGAGGAAGAAAAAAAGTAAAAAAATTATGGAATATTTTTTCATATCAATTGACAATTATTTTTTGGTTTACCAACATACCATTTTTAAATGCGACGCTTACTAAATAAGTACCACAAGACCATAGTGATACATCAACAGAAATGGAATTCGTTAAGGAATTAGTTTGATAATAAAGCTCTTTTCCATTAAGATCAAAAACCTTCAAATAATCTAAGGCTTTATCCATTCCAAAGACAATCTTAAAATAAGACTCAGTAGGATTCGGATACATTAAAATTGAATTTTCAGGAATAATAGGATCTTTAGGAAAATTAATCTTCCAAAGAGCACCACCTCTTTCGATTACGTACAGATCGTTTTCAAGCAATTCCGCATCTACAGGCAAATAAAATCCCGATACAACGCTTCTTGTTACCATTTCATAATTATCAATCGAAGCATTATATTCTAATTTCATTTGAATCAAATCGCGAGATGGGTCAACAAATGGGCAAGGAATACCCCAAGGGGAGATTGGAGAAAATCCAAGACTATCACCCCCGGGCATAAAACTCAAAACAAAACCATCACCTTTATAGGGGAAAGATAAATTACTATCTGCATCAAAGACCAATCCTAAAGGGGAACGATGGGCGGTGAAAGAACTTACATAAGTTCCATTTTGACTTGCCTGCAGAACTCCTCCACTTATAGCATCACGATAAAAATCTCCAGCAGAACCTAAATTACGAATAGGCTCCATCCAATTTACATTGTTAGGAATTAGGGGAAATCCTGAAGTGTAATTAAACCAACCAGCAGCAACACCACTTCCATTTGGATTTACAAGAGGATCATTATGATAATCATAGTTGGGATATTGTATAGGATTATCATTCCCACCCATTCTCCAAGGAAATCCATAATTCCTACCTTGTCTTAACCAATTCAATTCTTCCGGATCATCTCTTTCACCAGAATTATCAATTGCAAAAAGGGTATCCTTGCTATCCCAAGCCATGTCGTATGCGTTGCGCGTGCCTGATGCAAATAAATAAGGACTATTAACAAGAGAAGCTGAATCATTTAGTAATAAAACATTTAAACTGTTTATAGGAAAACGAAAAATACGAGAAGTTAACGGTACTTCTCTAGTATTTGGCCAAGCACCATTATTATCATCTAATTCACCTAAATGAGTCCTTGCACCGCTACTAACATAAACATGTGAACCACTAGGATTAACTGCAACACCTGTAAAACCATGATCACCTGTTGGACTAGCAGTTGGATAAGGATCCGTACTGACCATGACTTCCCATGTGCGTTGACCATTAAAGGAAGGAGTTCCTTTGACCACATATCCAACACCAACGGTTGAGGTCCAATTATTACCTGAAAGATACAGAACGCCATCACGAAAACAGAGCCCTTGAAGACAGGTGATTCCATGATCAGCCGCTGTAAATCTAAGAGAATCAGTGGTGCCACCTTGTTCATTTAAAAAAATCTCATAAATATCACCTGTTATTACAGCATAAAAAAGATGACCGCTTACAACATCATAATCTAATTTTGTTGCATAAGGCTTGGGAGTGAAAATTGAATCCACAGATAAATCATTGTATAGAGGAAAAACACGCTGTTGAGCAATAGCAATAAAATTTAATCCAATAAATGCAATGATTAAAAAATTTCGCAGGTACATAAAAAGCAATTTATACCACGAATATAGTAAAATGAAATAAGCGCATTACCACTTAAAATTAAAATAACAAAACTGATTAAAGTTTAATATTGTATTTTTCAATTTTACTAATCAGCGTGTTAATGGCCCATCCAATCGCTATTGAGGATTGCCTTTTATTCCCTTTAAAGTATTTAAGTACCCTTTCTATATGTTCTTTTTCAACGAAAGAAATATGCATTGGTTTTTCCATTGGAGCTTGTGATAATCTTTTTGGTAAAACTTCAGCATTGACTAATTCCTCATTAAAAACATACAATCTAGAAATAATATTTTCTAATTCTCTAACATTACCGGGATAAGAATAATTTAAAAGTACTTCCAAAGTTTCTTTTTCGAGGATTAATTTTTTGGGACGATTTAATTCTTTTTTCTTTTGATTTAAAAAATACTCAATCATCGCTTTTATATCTTGTTTACCCCTTTCGACCAATGATGGCAAATCTAATTCAACAACTGAAAGCCGATAGTATAAATCCCATCTAAACTTACCTTCTTCACACAACTTCGTTAGACTTTGATTTGTTGCAGCGATGACCCTAACATTTATTTTCTTAGCTTTTCCTCCAAGAGGCATAACCTCTTTTTCTTGCAAGACACGTAATAATGCTTGTTGCATATAAGAAGAAATATCCCCAATTTCATCTAAAAAAATAGTGCCTTCATTAGCTTCTTCGAATAAACCCGTGGTGTCCTTATCAGCACCGGTAAAGGCGCCTTTTTTATATCCAAACAAGCGAGACTCTAATAATGAATCACTGAAAGCAGAACAATTAACTGTAACGTATGCTTGTTCTGATCTAATTGAATTCTTGTGAATATATTTTGCTAAATTTTCTTTTCCTGTCCCACTCGCCCCTAAGATTAACACCGTTACTAAATCAGTTTGAGCGACTTTTTCTGCATTGTTATAAATCCATTTTATTTGAGGAGTAATAAAATAGTCATCAGACACATTAATTCTCTTAACTTGTTCTTGATGATAAATCGCAGTAACAGGAAGAGATGATTGTTCTAATTCAATCTTAATTAATTCCGGTTTATCTTTTGCTTTAGTATACTTTGCTTCTCTAGTTTGAAAAAGGGTAGTATTTAAATTCAATCCAAGATGACTTAAATACCACACAACTTGCATTGAAGGAGTTCCTGGAGTAATAAAAACATCAATTTTATCCCCTTTTAGACTTGTAAGTAAGGGGTCCACTTTTGATTGAATTTCCCTGTGATCAATAGGATCATTAATCCCCATATAGATGGGTTCTACTATACGATCAGGGTAAGTTCTCTTCAAGAAATTCACCAATAACTCTGTTCTGAGATCACTTTCTTTAGCACTGGAAAGTAATAAATGACGGTCTTGTTTAAAGAAGAATTTGTGATAATTTGCTGTTGGTCCATTTTCGAGTACTTTTCCATCGTGAAAGTCATTATTGTAAGCTACCCATGAAACCAAAGTCTTCATATATCAAAATTTGATATAAATATAACAATTTATAAATTACTATTAATTTTCACTTTCGATTTCTTCTTCTTCTTAATACTGACAATAACATTTATTAAAACGGTATAACACCCTTGGCTTATTTTAAGCTATTCAAGCGCGTTAGATTTATAAGAAAGCCAAGGAATTAAATCATTAAACATTGATTGATAAAGGGCGTCATCTTTCCCTCTAACTTGTCCAATAAAATTAACGTGACCAGTCAATGAATCTAAGAATCTTATGTTCCGCTGTTTTATTGAGATTGAAAAATCATCGCGACTTTTACCAGAAGCGTGAGCAATACCATTGGTATTTAAGTCATGCAACATAGCCCTTACCTTTTTCAGCGTTTTACGATCAACATTGACTTTCTCATTAACAATTATCCCGGTCACCACTTGTTTTTTATTCTTTGACCTCAATCTAAATTTTGCATCATTCAGAGAAAAACCATGCGTCATTAGTATGTGTTTTAGGTACTGAACCTGAGTTTTAGTGATAAAATCATCTGAAGAAAAGCTCAAATCATCTGCATACCTTGTATAAGTGATTCCTTCTTGCTCACAATAATTTGAAATAGTATTATCGAGTGGCAGACAAATTAAATTTGATAGTACTGGTGAAGTTGCAACACCTTGAGGTAAAACACCATTATATGTCAACAGATAGGTAAGCGCTTCCGATACGGTTTCATCAAATCCAAAAGGAGGTGATTTAAAAAGTTTATAAACCTTTTGCGCTGGAATTGAACTAAAAAAATCTTTCAAATCAAGATTAAGCAGATATCTTTTACCAACATGGGGAAAGGCATTCTGAACAATATTAGCATTTTGTGATTTATATTTCTCCCTCAAAACAAATCCATGGACACCAGGATGCTTGATGCATGAATACACCCCTTGTAAATGTCTATTAATTTTCTTTTGAACTTTATTTAACTTTCCTTGAGGTGCATTAATAATACGGAAGCCTTTTTTTCTTTTTGGAATAGAATAATTGATATAATTAGGATAATTCAACATCAATTCCATTTCACTTCGGGACAGTCGTAAGAAAAGACATAAATCTAAAGTTGATTTTATACCTAGCATTCTTAGCGCATTCCTTTCAGAAGTCTTCAAAAAAGTAAATGGAGTGGTGCGCAACGATCGATTAGGATAATAAATTAATTTCCAACTCTCATCTTTAAAAATCTCTTTTTTTATCGATAAATCTTCTATTTTATTCATAATTATTTTAAAAAAAAGCCGTTGATACTTATCTCAAATTTTCGTGCATTCTTTCGAGCGAAGCGAGCAAGAATGACGCAAAGCATCTAATTCCACTCAACTTCTAAATGGGTTGCAGGAACACAACCACAAGTCTTTAAATGACTCATAAGTTCTAATCAACGGCTCTTAAACTATTAAAAAGGATTATCCTCCTCTTCCAAATTAAGTTTTCTATCTTTTCTAATTTCAAATCTAGTTTTTCCTTCTTGAAATGGCGTTAATTTACTCCTCTCAAAATCGACATTAAACTTAAGTGTCGTAATGGATCCAAATCTGTTTTTAGCTAAAATTAATTCCATCATAGCTAAAGTGGATTCATTATACTCATCAATTAACAATCCATAATATTCAGGCCTATAAACAAAAAATACTTTATCTGCATCCTGCTCTATCCCCCCGCTCTCTCGAATATCTGACAATATTGGTTTTTTATCTCCGCCTCTCATTTCAACACTTCTGCTCAGTTGAGTTGAAGCAATAACACACACCTTTAATTCTTGAGCAATTTTCTTGAGCGTCCGACTTATATAATCTATCTCAAGAACCCGACTGTTTCGATAGCGCCTAGAAGAAAGCATTTGTAAATAATCAATAATAATTACCTTAACCCCCTTTTCCTTAACCATTTTCTCACAATAATTGTAAAACACAGTCATCGATTCGATATGCTGATCATAGAAAGAAAGATGAAGAGCTGAAAAATATGACTTCAATAGTTTTAAATCATCTGCTTGGACTCTTTTAAAGTCTGCTGGATTATGAAGAGGAATAGGCCGCTCAAGAAAACCATTGGCTATTCTATACATTAAAGCCGTACTCGTCAAGTCAAATGAAAAATATAGCACCTCTGTTTGCAAAGAAATTCTACTCGCAAGATCCAACAACACGAGTGACTTTCCCATTCCTGGCCTACCGCCAATTATTATATATTCACCAAGACTTAATCCTCCTAATTCATTGTCATAATTCGCCCAGCCCGAAGGAATAAGTTCATTTGAATTTCCTTCACTATCATCAATAGTTTCCTCTAAACAATTCAAAATTGATCTTGATTCATAAACCTGACTTTCATCAATATCTTGTTCCGCTGTTAACGCTTTCAACCTGTCGAATAAAATTCCATTTTCAGGTGGAAAATCTACTAAAATATTGTTTATTTTATCTTGAATGGTCATCATATCTGGATTTACCCCTAATAGACAATTATAAAGCCAAAGTAAAAACACCTACTTATCAGTATATTATTTAAAATAATGTATCAATTTTTGAATAATATAATAAATTTTGATATTAAAAGAACATATTAATTTTAAAAAAAGAACTGCTAATTGAATAATAAATTTTAATTACAAAAGCTTCTTGATTCACTCTCTAAATATTTAGTATTTTCGTTCTGTTGAACTAATTAAGCCATCATCATGTTATCAAGTGCTGCTATTGCTTTTTTCAAATCCATAGTTGGTGAGGAAATGTCAATCTCTCAGGAAGATTTATTACATTACGGTCACGACGAGACCGAGGATTTGTCTTTTCCGCCTCACGTAGTATTAAAACCTGCTAACCCTCAAGAAATATCGAGCATTCTTAAATATTGTAATGAGCATACAATTCCAGTCACACCAGCTGGAGCAAGAACCGGACTCAGTGGTGGCTCATTACCTATTTACGGAGGGGTTTTGCTTTCCATGGAAAAATTTAATAAAATATTAAATATTGATGAGAAAAATCATCAAGTAATTACAGAGCCGGGAGTCATTACCGAAGTATTACAAAACACCGTTAAAGAGAAGGGACTCTTTTACCCGCCCGATCCTGCGAGTAAGGGTTCCTGTTTTATTGGAGGTAACGTGGCTGAAAATTCTGGTGGACCAAAAGCCGTTAAATATGGTGTCACCAATGAATATGTCCTTAACCTAGAAGTTGTTTTGCCTACAGGAGAAATTATTTGGACGGGCGCTAATGTTTTAAAAAATGCCACAGGGTATAATCTTACCCAATTAATTGTTGGTTCAGAAGGAACGCTAGCTGTAGTTACAAAAATTGTTTTAAAACTCTTACCACACCCCACTCACAATCTTTTAATGTTGGTTCCATTTTATGATGCAGGTCAAGCATGTGAGGCGGTAGCTGCTATATTTCAAGCTGGAATCACGCCGAGTGGATTAGAATTCATGGAGCGAGACGCGCTGATTTGGACGCAGAATTTCATTGGAGAAACCACTATTCCTATTGCGGACAATCACGCCGCTCACCTTTTGATTGAGGTCGATGGTTTTGATCCTGAAATATTAATGAGTGACTGTGAAAAAATAATGGTAGTGCTTGAATCCTATCCGCATGATGAAATATTATTCGCAGAATCAGAGGCTCAAAAAAATACCTTATGGACCTTACGCAGAAAAGCTGGAGAAGCAGTAAAATCTCAATCTATATACAAGGAAGAAGACACTGTAGTGCCCCGATATCAACTACCTGAATTACTTTATCACATTAAAAAAATAGGTGAAAAATATGGGTTTCAATCCGTTTGTTACGGGCATGCTGGAGATGGTAATTTGCATGTCAATATTATAAAGGGTAATCTAAGCGACACTTTTTGGAATGATGAATTACCTATAGCAATAAGAGAATTATTCACCGAAGTAGTTCGTTTAGGGGGAACTATATCTGGAGAGCACGGTATTGGATTAGTGCAAAAACCATATATGGACATTGCTTTTTCAAATGTAAGTTTAAATCTAATGCGAGAAATTAAAAAAGTATTTGACCCAAACAACATCTTGAATCCAGGAAAAATATTTTAATCTAAGCCACTCGCTAAAATTAAATCAATCATCTCATCATCCATATCCAATTGTAATTCCTGAATTCTTTTAAGAATAATTTGAGTGTGACGATCATCAAAACTTTTATCTGTTGCGAGATAAGGTTTATAAATCCAAAGCAACTCATTCAACATTCTTTCTTTAATGGTCAAATCATCTAAGCCAATGGATGGGTCCGTTGTAATTGTCAATTGATCATATTGCATTAAAAATTTAATCCTATTTAAAATATGCTGATTCGATGGTGGTCTAGGGTTGGTTACATGAAAAATCTGTCCATTATCTCCAAGCGCATGAACTGCTAAAAGTACTTTTACAACATAATCAATAGGAACGAGATTTGAAGTTCCATGTGCTGATGCAATTATTCTAAAAGATTCATCTGAATACCCATCGCGCAATGCCCGTTTTTTGAATACAGATAACGCCCTTAAAAAACCATAAATAGCAAAATTGGAGTCTGCTTGACCTGTTTTTGAGTCGCCAACGATTATGGAAGGACGCACAATATTAACTTTCATTTTATCTTTGTAGGACATTACTTCTCGTTCAGCATAGACCTTAGAAAGCTCGTATGGATTATGACAATCTTGATTTTCAGCATACAATTCCTCTACACCTTTCATTTCTTTTCCTAAAGTATAGGCAGTGCTTACTTGAATAAAATGCTTTACACCTAGTTTCTCAGAAAATTTCAAAGTATTTTTTGTTCCTTCCAAATTGATGTGCATCAATTCCCCTTCCAATTCCTCATCAAACTTAACCATGGCGGCTAAATGATATACTGCATCAATGGAACTCTTATTTTCATTGATGAAATCAAGAGACTGACCCAGATTTTCATGCGTAATATCACCTTTAATTATTGTGATTCTTTTAATCTCCTCTGAATTAAACTTAGATAAAAGTTGTTTTGCTTTACGCTCAGTTCTCGCTAATACCACAACAGAATGACCTTGACGCATCAATTCACAAATGAGAATCCCCCCTAAAAAACCTGTACCACCTGTGACTAAAAAGCGTTTCATAAATTGAGAATTATTTTTCTAACCTTAATTATTTCATAAAAGTTAGATTTCTTGAGTACATCAAGATAAAAATAAATGCAAAAAAAGCATTTATCACCAACATCTCCGTTGGAACAAATGCTGGATTAACAAATAAGTAAGTTTGTGCTAAATATACTAAAGAATAAACGATATACAAATGAAAACCCAATCGTTTACCTTGAAACATAAATAATGCAGCAACAGAACCGATAGCTGCGACAGATAAAGAAACAAGATGAAACCCAATGAAATTGGCATACATAGCATCTGTTAAATATTGTATTTTTTGCATTAGAGACGCTAAATAGTACATTTTTATTTCCAACATTTGATTCATTGATGTTGCAATTACAACTTTAGATTGCTTAATTTCTTCCACTGATGGCTTTCCTATTAGCAAGGTAAATAAACTACTTATTATTGCTAGACCAGTATTACACCAAGTTAAAATGATTAAAACAAATAAAAATCTAGGCGGTTTTGATTTCACACCTGATGCATCCGACTGTTCTGTATTATTCATATTTTCATTTTATTAATAACAAAATTTTTCGCGTTAACCATATCTACATGACAATTTCGATCAAGTTCTAAATAAGCCACTTCTTTTCTAAATTGCGAATATATATCCTCCAATTTAGGAGATGAAATCATAGGACGTCTAAAATCCAATGCCTGTGCAGCATTAATTAGTTCAACTCCCATAATGGCATAACAATTGTCAATAATTCGATGCAATTTCGTAGCGGCGTTGGCCCCCATACTCACATGGTCTTCTTGCCCATTACTTGAATCTATAGTATCAATGGATGCAGGAGTACATAATTGTTTGTTTTGACTCACCATGGCTGCGCAGGCGTAATGAACAATCATTAACCCAGAATTTAATCCAGCATTTTCAATTAAAAAAGCAGGCAATGCTCTTGCCCCAGAAATTAATTTGTAAGTTCTTCTCTCAGAAATACTGCCCATTTCAGCAAGTGCAATGGCTAAGAAATCCAAAGACAAAGCCAAAGGTTGACCGTGGAAATTTCCAGCCGAAACTACTTGGTCATCCTCAGGAAAAATGGTAGGATTATCGGTTACAGCATTAATTTCTCGTTCAACTATTTTGGCACAATGATCAAACACATCCTTTGAAGCTCCATGAACTTGAGGTATGCATCTAAAAGAATATGGATCTTGAACATGTGCTTTCGGCCTATTAAGTAACTCACTACCTTCCATTATTAGACGGAAATAAGAAGCTGTTTCAATCTGCCCCACTTGATTCCTTATTTCGTTAACATTAGATTGAAAAGGTTCTTTTCGACCATCAAAGGCATCCAATGATAAAGCTGCTATTTTATTAAATTTAAACCACATGTTGGAGCAATGATGAACGGCATAACTTGCATAAGCACTCATAAACTGAGTCCCGTTCAATAAAGCCAAACCTTCTTTTGACTTTAAAACCAAAGGAGCAATCCCCAATTGAAGATGTAAATCTTTAGCCGACATTTTAAGTCCATTATAATACACTTCTCCTTCACCTATTAGTCCTAAAGATATGTGCGCTAAAGGCGCTAAATCACCCGAAGCACCTAAACTTCCTAACTCGAATACTAAAGGTAAAATGTCATTATTATAAAAAAACAAAAGACGCTCAACCGTTAATAGATCAACTCCAGAATTTCCATGCGCTAAGCCAATAGCTTTAAGCAATAAAATGCGTTTAATAATTTCATTTGGAATTTCAGCGCCCATTCCGCAGGCATGAGATAACACTAAATTTCGTTGAAGTTCCTCTAAGTCAACAGATGAAATTGCAGTATTGCATAAGGAACCAAATCCTGTATTAATTCCATAAATTAATTGATCTGAATTTGCTATTTTTTCATCTAAATAAGTACGGCATTTTTTGATTGCTTCCTTTGCAGATACGCTCAATTCAACTTGGCATTTAGACGCAATAACTTCTTCAAATTTATCCAGACTTATCCATTGATTATCAATGTAGTAAATTGACATATTTAATGTATTACTTTTTATTAAATTTAGCGAAATCTTTTGCGAAATAAGTCAGAATACCATCTGCCCCTGCCCTTCTTATACTCAACAATATTTCAGCAACAGCTAAATCATAATTCAACCATCCTTTTTCAGCTGCTGCAATTACCATTGCGCATTCACCACTTACATTGTAGGCTGTAATTGGAATTGGGAAATTTTCTTTCATCAAATGAATTATATCCAAATAGGCCAAAGCTGGTTTAACCATTAACATATCGGCACCTTCTTCCATATCTAATTGACCTTCAAGAAGGGCTTCTCTTTTATTCGCGGGATTCATTTGATATGTTTTTTTATCCCCTGATTTTGGTGCTGAATTTAAAGCATCTCTAAAAGGACCATAAAAAGCACTTGCATATTTTGCAGTATAAGACATAATACTTGTGTCTGTATGCCCCGCAATATCTAGAGCTTCACGAATTACACCAACCCTACCATCCATCATGTCTGATGGACCAATAATATCAACACCAGCCTGCGCTTGCGCTACTGCCATTTTTGCTAATATACTCAGTGTTTCGTCATTCACTATTTTTCCATCTACTACTAATCCATCATGACCATCGGAAGAATAAGGATCCATCGCGACATCACTCATTATTACCATTTCAGGAAACCTTTCTTTGAGTTCACGAATAGCATTTAGATAAAAATTATCTTGCGCATAGCTATAACTAGCAATATTATCTTTTAATGATTCATCAACTGCAGGAAACAGATCAAAACTATAAATACCTAAATTCATACAAGCTTCCACTTCTGGTATTAAAGTATCAATAGACCATCTGAAATTATTGGGCAGTGAACCTATTTCTTCTTTAACTCCCTTTCCATCTTTTAAGAAAATTGGATAAATAAGATGTTGAACTCCTAGTTGAGTTTCCTCTAACATATTACGAATAGCACTTGACTTTCGATTTCTTCTTGGACGAATATTCATTTCAAAAATTACATTAACATCCCACCACAGACATGAAGGGTTTGACCCGTAATATACGCAGACATGTCAGAAGCAAGAAAAACAGTAGCGTTAGCAACATCAATTGGCTGTCCACCTCTTTTTAATGGTATTGAATTTCTCCAAGTTTCTACCACTGCTTGATCTAATACTTCCGTCATTTCAGTTTCAATAAAACCAGGTGCAATAGCATTACATCTGATATTTCTAGATCCTAATTCAGCAGCAATGGATTTAGTAAATCCAATTAACCCGGCTTTGGATGCAGCATAGTTTGATTGACCTGCATTTCCTTTAACACCAACAACAGAAGACATATTAACAATTGAACCACTTCTTGCTTTCAGCATTGGCTTTTGAACCGCCTTAGTCATATTAAAAGCTGATTTTAAATTCGTATTGATTACCTCGTCCCATTGCTCCTCAGTCATACGCATCAATAAAGTATCTCTTGTTATTCCTGCATTATTAACAAGAACATCAATTGTTCCATATTCAGCAACTATATCATCTACTAATTTTTGTGCGTCATCATATTTAGATGCATCAGACCTATATCCTTTCGCTTTTCCTCCATTTGCCGTCAACTCATCCACTAGCGCATTTGCTTTTTCTTCAGAAGAAAGATAAGTAAAAATCACGGTAGCACCTTGCTGAACACATTCCGTAGCAATAGCTTTTCCAATGCCTCTTGATGCACCGGTTATTAAAACAATCTTATTATCTAAAAGTCCCATATTTTTATTTTTCACGACAAAGATAAAGATAATGTTTTTTAGCGACAGTAATTCCTTATTTTTGATGTGATGAATTTCGCTACAAAAGATATAAATTTCAAAATTAACAAAGCTATTTTCTTTGTAATCATTATAACTGGATTAGTTTTCAGCTTTTCATTTGCTTTTAAGAACAATAAGCAAAAACAAGAATTATTTTCTAAAAATAAAAAAAGTAATTTTTCTGTTCAAGATGGTGATGTTATTTTTCAATCCTCTTATTCGAAACAAAGTCAAGCCGTTGAAATTGCAACCAATTCTAAATATTCACATTGTGGAATTATATTCATAGAAAATAATGTCCCTTATGTTTACGAAGCAGTTCAACCGGTTGGTAAAAGAAAACTAGCAGACTGGATTAGCAGTGGTGTTGATCAAACCTGTGTCATCAAAAGATTTAAAGGTATAGATACTCTTAGTAAAAAATCACTTTTAAGAATGAAAGAATATGCAGCATCTCAATTCGGAAAGAATTATGACGGCTATTTCTCTTGGTCCGACAAAGAAATGTATTGTTCAGAATTGGTATACAAAACCTATAAAAACTGCATTAACTTCGTTTTAGCCCAACCGAAAACGCTTAGAGATTTTAACATTGACGCTCCTGTAGTGCGAAAAATAATGCAAGAGCGGTATGGTGATGATATTCCTTATGACGAACTCATGATTTCTCCCGGACAATTGTATGATGCGCCTTCTTTATACACTGTATACAATAATGAAAAATAACAATACCTCTTTTACTATTTGGCTTACAGGGATTTCTGGCGCAGGTAAGACAACACTTGCTAATGCACTTCAAACGCAATTTAAAGAATACAACATTATTAGTCTTTGCGTGGACGGAGATAATTTAAGAAATGGACTTTGCCAGGACTTAGGCTACACAGATTTAGATCGTAAGGAAAATATGCGCAGAGCTTCTTGTATAGCGAAAATGATCAACAATCAAGGTCAAATCGCTATCGTCTCCTTAATTTCACCTTTCAAAGCAGAAAGAGAAAAAGCTAAAAATTATATTGGTGAAAATAAATTTCTAGAAGTTTTTGTTGATTGTTCCTATGAAGAATGTTTAAAACGCGATGTTAAAGGACTTTATAAAAAAGTAGAAGCTGGATTTATAAATCAATTTACGGGAAAGGACAGTATCTACGAAGCACCAGAAAAACCCGACGTACATATTCGAACTGGCGAGGTGACTATCGAAACAGGTTTACAGTTAATTGTTTCTGAAATTGAGGCTAGATTTCAACTTCTATTATCTTAATTTATTAACTTTGCACCATGTCTATTCAACAATTACCTCCAAAAATCTGTAGTGAAATAATCTCTAGAGAAAAAGAAATTCAGTGTATTGACGTACGAGAACCTTATGAATATGAATTGGGTAATATTGGTTTTGTCAACATTCCAATGGGCGAAACACCCATAATCAGTGAGCAATTTGATAAAGAAAAACAAACTTTAATCTTGTGCAGAAGTGGAAAAAGAGCTGAGGCAGTAGCTAATTTATTATCAACCGAATATAATTTCACTTCTATTATTATTGTAGAAGGTGGTATCACCGCGTGGAAAGAAGCAATAGATGATTCAATTCAACTGGACTAATGGAATTACTTAAAGATTTTTTAGATTTTTTCTTGCATTTAGACAAGCATCTATTCACCTTGATTCAAGAGTATGGAACTTGGATTTATGTTATTTTGTTCCTAATTATATTTGCTGAAACTGGATTGGTAGTCATTCCTTTTCTACCCGGTGACTCTTTACTTTTTGCAGCCGGAACATTTTGCGCAGGCGTCACGACCAATGGTCAACATGCGGAATTGAATCTATTTATCGTACTGCTTTTATTAATTGTTGCAGCAATTTTGGGAGACGCATTGAATTATTTTATTGGAAAAACAATTGGATCAAAAGTGATTCGCTGGAAAATCGGTAAAAGACAATTGATAAATCAAAAATATATAGATCAAACGCATGATTTTTTCAATAAACATGGATCAAAAGCAATTGTAATTGCTCGATTTGTTCCAATTGTAAGAACCTTTGCTCCTTTTGTAGCAGGAATTGGAAATATGAAATATTTCACATTTTTACGCTTTAATATCCTTGGGGGATTAGCATGGGTATTAGGTTTAACCTTACTCGGATATTTCTTTGGAAATTTAGAGATCGTCAAAGAAAACTTTGAAATTGTGATTTTTGGAATTATCTTTTTATCACTTCTTCCTATGCTTTTTGAATTCTTAAAAGCAAGAAAAAAATATAATTGACTTCTTTAAGTTTAATTAAAATTTTAAAAATTTTTCCCTTCGTGCAATTTTAATTAAATTTATGCCGTCACTAAGGAGATTATAAAAACAAACATACCAACTGAATGAAACATACAATCAAATTATTACTCGTTTTAGCCCTTACTTTTAGTGGGAACAATCTTTTTGCACAAGGGTGCTTCAATGCAAATTTCTCTGACAATTCTTTTTTAAATTGGCAAGGATTCACAGGGAATTGTTGTGGAATTAACACTCCAAATGTAGGAATTGTACCTGGACAACACACCATTATGACCGGAACAGGAATTGACCCTTGGGCTTGTACACCAATAACGGTAGTTGCACCAGGAGAAACCTACTCAGCCATGTTGGGTAATAGCGCTGTAGGAGCTCAAGCAGAACGTTTGCGTTATGTTTTCAACATCACACCTTCTTCAAACATGATCATTTTTAAGTATGCCGTGGTTCTTCAAGATCCTGGACATACCATCGCACAACAACCTCGATTTGAAGCACAATTAAGTGATACCGCAGGAAATCCTATTCCTTGTACTTTTTATCAAGTTACAGCTGGAAGTGGAATCCCAGGATTTCAAGCTTGTGGTCAAATTCGTTCTAAAGACTGGACTACGATTGGTGTAAATGTTTCGGCCTACTTAGGTCAACAAATAATTCTAGATGTCGCTACAGGTGATTGTTCTTTAACAGGTCATTTTGGATATGCTTATGTCGTTGCTGATTGTGCATCCCTTTACATAGAATCAAGATATTGTGAGAATAGTTTATCTCAAACCGTTGAACTAGAAGCACCAGAAGGATTTGCAAATTATGAATGGACAGACAGTACTGGTGCTGTAGTTGGAAATGGTCAAATAATTTCTCTAAACACAACCAATCAGCAAATTATTACTTGTGCAATTACTTCAGTAAACGGATGTACTGCTAACCTATCGACAGAGATTTTACCTTCGAATGTGGTTGCCCAGTATACAATGGATTCAGTTTGTGCAGGTGGTGTTATTGATTTAAATAATATTTCTGTGTTTACTAACGCTATTCAAGATACGGTAACTTGGAGTTCATCCGATGGTTATACTGTTCTCGGAAATACTTTTAGTCATACATTTCCTGGTCCGGGCGATTATACCGTTCAGATGGTTGTAGAGTCAGATGCTGATTGTCAAGATACTGTTACCAATACGATACATGTTTATAATAATCCCGTTTCAAATTTCAACTTTTCAAATGTTTGTCTCGGAGAGGAGGCTCAATTAAATTCGATTAGTACCATTGCCTCTATAGACTCCTTAACCAATTTATGGGTGATTAACGTTCAAGACACCTTAATCGGAGATACGACTGTTTATGATTTCACTCAACCAGGTCTGTACAACATTGATTTAATAACTACCTCACAATTTGGTTGTGCCGACACGAGCTCACAATCTATAACCGTTTTTAATAATCCTACAGCTAATTTTACTTTTGCTGAACAATGTATTGATATCGCGGTACCATTCACCAATACTACTTCAAATGTTTCTCCAATTACATCATTCGAATGGATTCAAAATGGAACTTTTTTAGACACAACGATTAATATAAGTTACCTATACAATACTCCAGGATTAAATACCATGACCCTGATTGCATTGGATAGCTTTCCAAACAATGTTGTTTGTGATGACACTTTAACTTTAACTTTATTTGTTCATGACAACCCGGTCTTAGCTTATACTGCAGACACTGTACTTTGTGAAGATGTTCCTTTTACCATTACCTCTAATTCTACTGTTACCACAACTGAGGTACTTAGTTATAATTGGACTACTGGAGGAAGTTCAATTGGAAATAACATTAATTTGAACTATGTAATCACTACCCCAGGAATTAGTCCAATTAATTACACCGCTACTAGTGCCTTCGGATGTGCGACAGATACTACCTTTAATTTGTATGTGATGACCACTCCAAATGAACCATCACTCTCTATTACAACTCCTGATTGTCCTGGTGACCCAATCTTTATTACAGCTTTAGGAGAGTCAAACTCTACTATTAACTGGTCAGGTCCAAATAATTTCACTTCTACTTCATTTAATGTAATGATGCCGATTACTCAAACAGGTATGGGAGCATATATTGCATACATTGTTTCTCAATACGGCTGTATCTCCGATACAGCATCAATCATTGCTGATATTGCTAACATTGGTACCTTAAACGATTTCGATTTCCCTAATGTAATTACTGCAAATAATGATAACACCAACGATGTATTAGATTTAAAATCATATTTCTCTACTTGTGATGCTTATACTTGCTACATTTTCAATCGTTGGGGACAGTTATTATTTGAGCAAGGACAAGATACTCCACAATTTATGGGTAAAACTCAGGACGGAGAAGAATTAGTTCCGGGGGTTTACTTCTATAAATTAGTTTTCCAAGATTATGAAAAACAAGGTTACATTCATGTAATTAGATAACTTGTAAGTATTGACATAAAAAAAGGAGCAATAAACTTGCTCCTTTTTTTTATGCTTAAATTTTGGGTAGACTTAAAAAAGTGTTTGCAATTCCTCTTTAAGAAAATCTACAGCAATTTCTGCAGGCAATACCCCTACTTCACTTGTTAAGTTTAATATTGCTGCACTTAGCATCATTGAATTAGAATCAGCTGCTAACGATCCGCTAGCAACATTAATTAATTTTATTGTTTCTTCTTTTGCGTCCTTAAGCATTTTCCAACCTTTAGGTGAAATAAACATTTGCTGTGCGACATTATGCTCATATTCATCGCGAATTGTTTTTAATAAAAGCGCTTGAAAGGCAACACTTCCCATAGCAGGTTGTTGCATACGCATAATCAAACTATTGGGATGAATGCGCTCTAAAAACAAAATAGCACGCTGATAGGCATCAGTCCTGTTGGGTAAAAAGAACTCTTGTCGCTGTTTTTTTAATTCCGAGAAAAGTACTCGATCTTGATCTGTCTTGGTTTTTTTAATAAATATTACTACAACATAGACAAGAGCACCTGTGGAAATAAGTAAAGCAATAAGGTAAGTTAGGTCTTTCATAAAATAAACTTTGATGCAAATATAAACACCACAACATATAAAATTTGAAAAAAAGAAATTAAATCATGAATCCACTTTGAAATAAAAACGCATTTATTACTTTTTGTTCAGTTGAAAAGTCAACATCTAAAAACCTATTATAATGACCAAACAAACACTTTTTTAATATCTTTACATTAATAAAAACAAGCATGACTTCAATAATAATAGCCTGTGTACTGATTGCCTACTTTGGTGTATTATTAACCATTGCCTATCTAACTTCTCGTAATGCCAGCGCGAACAGTTTTTTTACTGGTGACAAAAAAAGCCCCTGGTATTTAGTTGCCTTCGGAATGATTGGAACATCACTATCGGGAATTACTTTTATTTCAGTCCCCGGTTCTGTGGGTGATGGAGGTTGGTATTATTACCAAATGGTAATAGGATTTTTTATCGGCTATTTCGTTGTTGCTTATGTCCTTTTACCTCTATATTACAAATATAACCTCACCTCAATTTATCGGTATTTGGAGTACCGCTTAGGATTTAGTGCCTATAAATGGGGAGCTGGATACTTTATTTTATCTCGCACGCTGGGGGCAACAGTTAGATTATATCTTGTAATTAATGTATTACAACTTTTTGTATTTGACCCTCTTGGCGTTCCTTTTTGGCTCGCAACATTATTAATAATTGGAATGATCATCGCCTATACCTTACAAGGTGGAGTGAAAACAATTGTTTGGACGGATACATTACAAACATTATTCATGCTTTTAGCTTTAGTTGTATGTATTTTCTCTATTCAGTCGGCATTGCATTTGGATTGGTCGCAAATATGGACTCAATTAGAAGCAAAAAACATGACTAAATTATGGAATACTGATCCACTCAAAAAAGACTTCTTCCTCAAACACATCATTGGCGGAGCATTCATTACTATTGCGATGACAGGAATGGATCAAGAAATGATGCAAAAAAACATCAGTGTTAAGACATTAAAGGACGCTCAAAAAAACATGATAATATTTAGCGTTATCTTACTTTTCGTAAATGCGCTATTTCTTTTCCTAGGTGGAATGTTGCACCTATATGCTAAACAACAAGGTCTTGATTTACTACCCGATGATGTATTTCCAACTATTGTTCAAAAACATCTTCCGTTTGGAATTTTTATTATTTTCATAATTGGATTGATATCTGCCTTATTTCCTTCAGTAGATGGGGCAATAACTGCACTTACATCTTCCTTTTGTATCGATATTTTAGGATTCGAACGAAGAACAGATTTAAATGAAAAACAACAGCGGCAATTGCGTAAAACAATCCATCTTTCCTTCGCATTCGTATTTTTGTTGCTGGTATTCTACTTTAAATGGATGGACAGCAAAAGTATTGTTACCTTAATATTTCAAATTGCAAGTTATACTTATGGTCCTTTATTAGGTTTGTTCTCGTTTGGTATCTTAACAAAAAGAGTCCTGAAAAACTATATGGTACCTATTGTTTGTATCGCTGCTCCATTAATTTGTTACTTTTTAAATTATTATGCTACGACTTTTAAGGATGGATATACCTTTGGACTAGAAATGTTAATAATAAATGGAGCCATCACCTTTAGTTTACTATATTTCACCAGTTCAAAATCTATTAATAATTGATTATGAAAATTAACTTAGCAGATTCCGGTCTTCATCTTTCCTGCGCACCATTAAGCTTAACAAGACCAATTGGCGGTTTACGCTGTGGTGTTTTCACTAATACGGAACGATGGAATTTTATTTTCCCAGAAGCTCAAATCGGTTTTGAAACTGAAGACTATCTTTCCTCTAAATTCAAAGCATTAGAACACGCTATTGTTATCAATGGAAGTATTATTCCAAATACTGAATTAGCTGCAGTGATTCTACATTTAGAAGAAAATTCAACACTTTATTTAGGAGAGGAAATGCTGGCCAAAAAAGGAACTGGAACTCAACGAATTCAATATACAGGAAGTAAGCCTTTACAATTTAAAAATTGGTGGAACCTATTATCCATAAATGGAGATGCCATAAAAAATGATTTTGAATTACTCAAAGCATCTACTCATTCGAATGATTTATCATCTAGTAATACTGTCATTGGTTCTTCAGAGCAGATTATTGTAGAAGAAGGAGCCAGAATAGAGGGCTGTATTTTCAACACAAATGATGGGCCAATTTACATTGGAAAAGGAGTTGAAATAATGGAAGGATCATGTATTCGTGGGCCATTTGCTGCATGTGAAAACAGCGTAATTAAGATGGCTTCTAAAATTTATGGACCAACGACCATCGGTCCCTATTCTAAGGTTGGAGGTGAATTAAATAATGTTATATTTCAATCCTATTCTAACAAGGCCCACGATGGTTTTTTAGGGAATTCATGTATTGGTGAATGGTGCAATCTTGGAGCCGATAGTAATAATTCGAATCTTAAAAATAATTATGGTTTGGTTTCGATTTATGACTATGCTTCAAAAGATATGATTACTACAGGATTACAATTTTTAGGATTGTGCATGGGAGATCATTCAAAATGTGGTATCAATACTATGTTCAATACTGGAACCATAATTGGTGTTTCCTGCAATGTATTTGACTCAGGATTTTTCCCGAAGCACATTCCTTCATTTTCATGGGGAGCACCAGATAATTTAGTTCCCTACAGAATGGATAAAGCGGTGGAACATTCTAATAAGATGATGGAAAGAAGAAATACGAAACTTGAAAAAGAAGATCTTGACATTCTTAAAGCAATTAAGAACTAAGAATTATTTGGCCTTAAAGAACTTTAATATAGGCAGTTTCATATAACTTGGCTCGAAATAAGCACTGTGCTCATAGATAAAGTTGAGTTGAAGTGTTTCCGATTCTCTAAATTCTTGGTTATTTTTTTTCTTTTCTTCATATAATTGTTTTAAAGAAGGATCGTTGGCTAATATTTCAGCAATTTTATCAATAAACACATAGCTTGAAAAATACTCCTTTTGCTGTAAATAAGAATCGAAAAAATTCCAAGAAAAATAGCTGTCTTCTGCTGAAGGTTCTAATACTGAACAAATAAAAAGCTTTTTGTTTTGCTGCGTAGCAATCACATAATCTCCTATAGAAACACCTCCAAGTGTATTTTTAGATTCCACTTCAATCGTATGGTGTTTAAAATGCCCTTCGTAAGGTTTAGAATAACTTTGAAATGACTTAATCCCTATATTCTGAAAGTAATTTCGATCTAACCAAGTGCTTCCATCAATAATTCTCTCCATCACGACCCCATTTTGCTCGAGACGATTAACAAGCTCTATTTCTGAACCTTTCAATATATAAAAGTCAGGAATACGAATAGAATCTTTTGGGTAATGGGTGTTGTAAAAAGGAATGTACTGTTCATATATCTGGTTTCTATCGTAATTCAATCTTGGCAATTGAGTAACGGGATGTATCGGGTAAGTAGCCTTGTAACCTTTAAACAGGATGGAATCAGCCACATCGGACAAGGTATAATTAAACTTAAAATATTCTTGTTGGTCTTGAAATGTGGCAGCTTGAACTCTTGCTAATTCTACTTTTTTTGAATTTAATTTTGTCCAAAGATATAATTCGTTAATAAAATCATAGGTCGACTTTACCCTTTCAGGAAAAGGTTTAAGCATGTGTGTTTCGACCGTAAAACTGAACGAATTGAATAAGTTGGCATAACCCATTGCATAGCGAGGTAAATCATTAAAAGCAACTATCCCCTCCTCAGGCGTCCTTCCTTTTAATTCTACATAAGGAAAAATAGGTACTTTCCGATTCAATTCAGGCAAAAGCACATCATAGGTTAATTCCTTAATACTAGGTGCCATTCGCTCCTTCATGGAGACTATATAAGTTAAAGTATAGGTATAATCTGCTCCGTTCGATACATGCGTATCCACAAAAACATCTGGATCAAGTGCATGAAATATTGTCGCAAAGGTAAAAGTGTTTTGAGCATCCATCTTTATAAAATCACGATTCAAATCGTAATTCCTGGCACTCCCGCGAAAACCATAAACTTCTGGTCCTTCTTGATTGGCTCGAGAATTTGAATTTCGATTCAACATTCCACCAACATTATAGGCTGGAATAATTGCAATTAATGGATCATTTGCATTTGGCTTTTGTTGTATTAAATCTAAAAGCCACACAGCACTCGCATTCACCCCGTCAGGTTCTCCTGCATGAATCGCATTATTAACCAAAAGAGTAGTTGATCTTCTTGCTTTTTTGAATGTTTGAAGAGAATCCCCTGCCCCATTATAAATACATAAATATATAGGGATCCCTGCATCAGAATTCCCCATGTTATAAAGCTCGATTGATTTATTATCCTTTGCACATTTCTTATAAAAGTTAATCAATTCAGAATATGAAGGCGAAGTATTTGACTTCCAATCAATATCTTGAGCGTTAACATTAGCATATAAGTGCAATGCTAATATAAATATAAGGTAGTGTCTCATGAAATATATTTAGGAAACAAAACTACACGAAATGTTCCTAAATCAATGTATTTTTGTAAAATGAGAATCGATATCCTAAGTCTATTGCCCGAATTAATGCACAGTGCGTTTTCTGCTTCCATAATGAAAAGAGCGCAAGACAAAGGACTTGTAGAAATTCTTTTGCATAATATCAGAGATTATTCAGACAACAAACATAAAAATGTAGATGATTATCAATATGGTGGGGGCGCTGGCATGGTCATGCGAATTGAACCTATTGCTGCCTTAATGGATAAATTGATGTCGGATAGAAATTATGATGAAATAATTTTCATGACTCCCGACGGTGCAATATTAGAACAAGGAACTGTAAATTATTTATCCTTAAAAGGTAATGTAATGATTCTCTGTGGTCATTATAAAGGAGTTGACAACCGCATTAGGGAACATTATATTACCAAGGAGATTTCGATTGGATCTTATGTCTTATCCGGAGGTGAATTGGCTGCTGCTGTATTGGTGGATGGAATTGTTCGCCTACTTCCCGGGGTTTTAAATGATGAGACTTCTGCATTAACAGATAGTTTTCAAGATGATTTATTAGCACCGCCTGTTTATACTAGGCCTCCTATTTTTAAAGGATGGACCGTCCCTGAAGTATTACTTTCTGGAAATCAACAAAAAATTGATCAATGGCGTGAAGAGCAATCCATTGAACGCACCAAAATTAGAAGGCCTGATCTAATAAAAAAGCAAAACGAAGGATAAAACCAAGCTTTTGATTGGATTTATTTGGTTAATTTTATCCCTTTAAAAACCAATACAATGATTGAAATATCTAATCGACTGAATGCAATGGTTGAATCTGCAACCTTAGCCATGTCAAGAATTAGTCGTGAATTAAAAGCCCAAGGGAAAGATGTAATTTCTTTATCACTAGGAGAGCCTGATTTTAATACCCCTCAATTCATCAAAGACGCTGCTCTTGAGGCTATGAATAATAATTTTACCCAGTACACACCAGTACCAGGTTATGATGATTTAAGAGAAGCGATTTCTTTTAAGTTCGAAAGAGACAATCATTTAAAATACTCCAAAGATCAAATTGTAGTTTCGACAGGTGCTAAGCAATCTATTGCTAATGTGGTTTTGAGTCTTATCAATCCGGGAGATGAAGTAATCATTCCCGCACCTTATTGGGTTTCTTATATTGAAATTGTAAAGATGGCAGAAGGTATCCCAGTTATTATTGAAGCGAATATCGATCAGAATTTTAAAATTACAGCAGATCAATTTGAGAATGCTATCACCAGCAAGACAAAACTGATGATTTTCTCTACTCCTTGTAATCCAACTGGATCTGTGTATTCCAAAGAAGAATTATCAGGTTTGGCGGATGTACTCAAAAGACATAGGCAAGTTGTTGTTTTGAGTGATGAAATATATGAGCACATTAATTTTGTTGGTAAACATGAAAGTTTAGCTCAATTTAGTGACATTTATGATCAAGTTGTTACTGTAAATGGTATGTCAAAAGCATGGGCGATGACCGGTTGGCGCTTAGGTTATATTGGCGCCCCAAAAATAATTGCAGATGCTTGTAATAAAATTCAAGGACAATTTACTTCAGGAACTTGTTCAATAACTCAAAAAGCTTCTATCGCTGCCATGTATGCCAACCCAAGTGAATTAAATGATATGGTCAATGCATTCCACAAACGAAGAGATTTAGTGGTAAGTGCTTTGGAATCAATGCCTGGCGTAAGAAGTAATGTTCCTGAAGGAGCGTTTTACTTATTCCCAGATGTATCTAGTTTCTTTGGAAAGGAATATTTAGACCATAAAATTGAAAACGCTCAAGATTTATGTATGTATTTACTAAGTGAAGCTCAAATTGCTTTGGTAAGTGGCGAAGGCTTTGGCAGTCCTAATTGTATTCGTATTTCTTATGCAGCTGCTGAAGAAACTTTAATCGAAGCAATGAAACGCATGAAACAAGCGCTCGCAAAACTCAACTAAATGAAATACAATTCAGCATTCGATAAATTTTCGTCCTTTCATGTACTCGTGATTGGAGATGTAATGTTAGATGCCTACCGAATTGGAAAGGTGAGTAGAATTAGTCCTGAAGCCCCAGTTCCAGTAGTATTGCTTGAAGAAGAAGACAATAGAATCGGTGGTGCTGGAAATGTTGCTTTGAATCTTATTGCGCTTGGTGCTAAAGCCACGGTTTGTTCCATTATCGGAGATGATGATGCAGGAAAGACCTTGATTCAATTATTTGAAAAAAATACCATTTCTACAAAAGGTATTAAGGCAAGTAAAAACAGGAAAACAACGGTTAAAACGCGCGTAATAGCTAATCATCAGCAACTACTTAGGATTGATGCAGAATCAACTGAGGACCTAAATGATGGAGATTCAAGGATGTTATTAATGCACATTACTGAATTGATTCATGAAGGAGTTGATGCCATCATATTCGAAGATTACAATAAGGGTATCTTAAGTGAAAATACGATTGGGGAAATAATTTCGTTGGCAAAAGAACACCATATTCCGACTTGTGTTGACCCTAAAAAAGATAATTTCCTTGCCTACAAAGGTGTAGATTTATTCAAACCAAACCTTAAAGAACTTAAAGAAGGATTGAATATAGAATTTGATTTTAATAAAAACGAACCAGATTTCATCAATGCTGTAAATTCTTTAGAGGAAATTTTAAAAAATGACATTTCACTCATTACTCTTTCTGAAAATGGCGTTTTTATTAAGAAAGCCAATACACAGCATTTTCTTCCCGCCCACATTAGAAATATCAGTGATGTAAGTGGCGCTGGAGACACTGTAATTTCTGTTGCCTGTCTTTGTATGCTTGCAGATTTACCCCTAGAAGACATTGCTGCGATTTCAAATATTGCTGGAGGTATGGTCTGCGAATATTCGGGAGTTGTGAGTATTAAAAAAGAATCATTATTGAAAGAAATTCACGAACTTTTAGGTGAATAAAATGTTGGAAGTATAGTATGGAACAAAAAATAGTTAAACCTTATTATTCGGAAGATAAAAGTAAGAAAGAAGAAGTTGCTGAAATGTTTAATAACATCTCTGTTAACTACGATTTTCTGAATCACTTTTTATCTTTAGGAATAGATCATCTTTGGAGAAGAAAAGCAATTCAACAGTTAAAAGAAATTGAACCAAAAAAAATCCTGGATATTGCTACTGGTACAGGTGATTTTGCCATTGCTGCCCTAAGATTAAATCCTGCCGAAATTGTAGGACTTGATATTTCATCAGGTATGTTAGAGGTAGGGAAAAAGAAAATGCTGCACAAGAAAATTAACCATATCATTGATATGCAGCTAGGTGATTCGGAGAATATTCCTTTTGAAACTGATTATTTTGATGCACTAACTGTTGGTTTTGGTGTAAGAAATTTCGAAAATTTAGAAAAGGGTTTATCAGAAATGCTCAGAGTTGTTCGAAAAGATGGTAAAATTGTCATCTTAGAATTTTCAAAACCAAAATACTTTCCGATTAAACAATTATTCACTTTTTATTCTAAATATTTCATTCCTTTTTTTGGGAAAAGAATTTCTAAAGATGCTAAAGCTTATAGCTATCTTCCAGAAAGTGTGGCTGCATTTCCTGAAGGAAAGGGATTTGAAGACATATTAATAAAATTAGGATACAGGGAAGTTAAATCTAGATTAGTTAGTGGTGGCATAGCGTCCATATATAGTGGAATAAAATAAAAATGCAACTTTCAAGTTAGCTTATCGTTTTCAAAATAGATATGAAAAAATATTTGTCTTTCATCTTACTGCTTTTACTGCCAATAATGGCTAGTAGTCAGCGATTTAGGCAAGAAAGATATAAGAATTTTGATAAGCGTTTATTTCATTTTGGTTTTATGTTAGGTTACAATAAAGCAGATTTCACTGTTTATCAAGATGTAGATGCTTATTCAAAATATGGATTGAAAATTTTATCTAATGAAGGTCAACCTGGTGGACAATTAGGAATACTTACCACCATGCGATTGGGGACGCCAGTTTTAAGATTGCGATTTATTCCTACCCTTTCCTTTCAGGAGCGACTCTTAACTTACAGCTTTTTAGATCCAAATGGTGGGAAAGACAAAATAAATGAAGAAAGGGTAAATTCAACTAATCTTGATTTTCCTCTGATGTTACAATTTAGAACTAAACGATATAATAATTTTACCGCCTACACCCTACTTGGAGCTCAATATTCTCTGGATCTTCAGTCTCAAGAAAAAGCCTCCCAAAATTATATCGATCCGTATGTGAAAATTAAAAGAAGTGATTTTCAAGGTCAAATTGGAGGAGGAGTAGAGTTTTTCGCTCCTTATTTTAAGTTTGGACTTGAATTGAAGTACTCCCATGGAATATCAAACAGTTTTATTCAAGACAATACTTTTATCGCCAAACCAATTAATTCACTTTTCAATAAGGTATGGTCAGTTTCCATTATCTTTGAAGGATGATGCAACTTGTTACTTTCACCTGTTCTCCTGAAGAAGCTTTGGATGAATCATATCTACTGCTCGAAATCAAAAAACAACTTAACTTACCTTCAAAGAAAAATTTATTTTTTCGTTGGAAAAAAAGAAGTTTGGATGCAAGAAACAGAAACATAAAAGTAAACTGCAGTTTTGAAGTTTCCGAAGAGCCTTTACCTCAGTTATTACCCGATTTTGATTTTAAAAATGTAAAAAATGAAAAAGCTGTTCACATAATCGGTGCTGGACCAGCTGGACTTTTCGCGGCTTTGGAATGTCTATTATTGGGATTGAAACCAATTTTATTTGAAAGAGGAAAAGAAGTCCGAGCAAGAAGAAGAGACTTAGCCCAATTGAACAAAGAAGCGATTGTAAATCCAGAGTCTAATTATTGTTTTGGTGAAGGTGGTGCCGGAACCTATTCTGATGGTAAATTATACACACGGTCAAAAAAAAGAGGAGATGTCGATCGAATTTTGCAACTACTCGTCTATTTTGGTGCACATGAAAATATTTTAGTTGAAGCGCATCCCCATATTGGAACAAATAAATTACCTCAGATTATTGAAAAAATAAGGGAATTTATAATTGAAAAAGGTGGAGAAGTTCATTTTGAATCTAAATTAACAGATTTAAAAGTCGATTTAAATAAAATCAAAAGTTTTGAAATTAATCATGCGAATTGGATAGAAAGTGATGCAATGATTTTAGCTACAGGTCACTCCGCTAGAGATATTTTTTATCTACTTCAAAAACATAAGATAAGAATTGAAGCCAAACCTTTTGCCATTGGAGTTCGCGTTGAACATCAACAATCCTATATAGACCAACTTCAATACCACAATCAATTGAGTGGTGAGTTATTGCCACCTGCTTCCTATAGTTTAGTAAGTCAAGTTGATGGAAGAGGAGTTTACTCTTTCTGTATGTGCCCTGGAGGGATCATTGCACCTTGTGCAACAAGTGATGGTGAAGTGGTTACCAATGGATGGTCACCATCAAAACGTAATAATCCGTATGCAAATTCTGGAATTGTTGTAAGCATTGATCCCAGTGACTTTCCTGATTTTAGAACAAATCCTTTGGTTTGTCTTGAATTTCAAAAAATGATTGAAGAAAAATCATGGGTCGCAGCTGGAAAAAATCAAAAAGTTCCTGCACAAACATTAAAGGATTTTATTGATCGAAAAAAATCAAGTGTTTTCCCTGAAAGCTCCTATTATATTGGACTAACAAGTGTTGAAATGGATGATATATTTCCCGCTTTTGTGGTAGATCGATTGAGAAAAGGATTTAAAGAATTCGATAAGAAAATGCCAGGATTTATAAGTCAAAAAGCAATTGTGCATGCTCCCGAATCACGAACATCTTCACCAGTACTAATTCCTCGTAATCATGAAACTATGGAGCATGTCGATATTATTGGATTATATCCGTGTGCAGAAGGTGCTGGTTATGCGGGAGGAATCGTTTCTGCAGCCATAGATGGCGCTAAATGTGTGCAGGCGATACATAATAAGATTTCAAAATAAGAGCCTTTCCCTCCTTCTATTATTTCCATTATTAATACCTTTGTAATATGAAAAGGGTTGTTGTTGGACTTTCCGGAGGTGTAGATTCAAGTGTTGCAGCGTATCAGTTGATTCAAGAAGGATATGAGGTGATAGGAATGTTCATGCGAAATTGGCACGATGAATCCGTAACGCTCTCTGATGAATGTCCCTGGATAGATGATTCTAACGATGCACTTCTAATTGCCAATCAATTAGGGATTCCATTCCAAGTAATTGATCTAAGTGCTGAATATAAAGAAAGAATCATTGATTATATGTTTACTGCCTATGAGAACGGTACAACACCAAACCCTGATGTTCTATGTAATAGAGAAATAAAGTTTGATGTTTTTCTAAAAGCTGCTATGGATCTAGGAGCTGATTATGTTGCAACAGGACATTATTGTAGAAAAAAAACTAATGAAGACGGAACATTTTCCTTATTGGCTGGAATCGACAAAACAAAAGATCAATCCTATTTCTTATGTCAAATTAGGCAAGAACAATTAGCAAAAGCTTTATTTCCCATTGGTACTTTAGAGAAATCAGCAGTGCGCGAAATTGCAAAAAGACTTAACTTAGTAACTGCTGACAAAAAAGATTCGCAAGGATTGTGTTTTGTGGGAAAGATAAGTTTACCGGAGTTTTTACAACAAAAACTTAAAGCAAAGATTGGTGATGTTCTAGAAGTAGCTCCATCAGAAGAGCAATTCAAAACCTATGATGCCATTACTCCTATATTAGATAATGTAGTCTCACTATCGAGAGCCTTTAACTATGATCCTAAAATGGGAATAAAAGTTGCAGAACATCAAGGTGCGCATTTTTATACCATTGGGCAAAGAAAAGGATTACATGTTGGAGGAAGACCGTTACCTAGTTTTGTTATCGCTACAGATACAGAAAACAATCTGGTATATACCGGTCAAACTGAACATCATCCAGGTTTGAATAAATATGCTTTGAAACTTGAAGCTTCAAGCATCAATTGGTTAAGGCCTGAACTCAAGTTTAATTTAGAAAATGGAGTTCTTTTTGATGTTAGAATTCGATACAGACAAGCACTTAGGCCTGCGGTATTAATCAAAAGAGAAGAAGGTTATTTTTTATTTTTCTCTGAAAAAGAAAAAGGAATTACACCTGGTCAATTTGCTGCATGGTACCAAGGAGATGACTTAATTGGCTCTGCAGCAATTATGCATTAGTTCATATTCACAGAAAAGAAAATTGAATTTTCTTCCACTTCGCTTGCATTTGCTTTTTTTATTTTATCTAATAAATCTGCTACTTCAAATACATTTAAATTGCTTAATTCACCAAGTTCGCGGTGTTTTGATAATTTTAATTGTGCCTGATGAATGGTTTTAGTTCTAAGTGATTGCATATAAGTTGTCATTATTATTAAATTAACTATGCACTGATACGGCATGCAATGAAAAAGAGTTTCGTTTTTTGCTATTTATGCAAATCAAATTTTCAAGTAAATAACACAATTGCTTATAAAACAGTTGATTATAACAAAGCGTTTAAAAATATAATCCAAAAAAAAAGGCGCTAATAGCGCCTTTTAAAGTAACATCAATTAATTAATGTTCCAATTGATTATTATTTAACTCCTCGTTAGTAGGTGTTAATAATTTTAATTCGGTTCTACGATTTGCTTGATGATCCACTATGGAACAAGGAACATTATCAGCGCAATTATTCACAAGTTTAGTCTCACCATAACCTTTGGCTACAATCATCTTTTTATTAATTCCTTTACTGATTATGTAATTAACACAACTTTGAGAACGATTGTTAGATAAATTAATATTGTAAGTGAATGATCCTCTAGAATCTGTGTGCGAAGACAATTCAACACGTAATTCTGGTCTCTCTTTCATATATGTCACCAATTTATCCAATTCTAACATGCCTTCTGGACGAAGCGTAGATTTATCAAAATTATAAAGTACCATATCTAGACGAATAAATTCATCACCTATTTTTGTTTTCATTTGAACAGGTAGCGCAACTGTATCAACACAATTACCTGTTAATTTATTCTCAATAAATAAGAATCCATCTTCATGATTAATAAGATTCATACGAACTGAATCAATCAAATCAACACCTTCATTTCTCCAAGAATAAGATCCATTTGCATCTGTTAGATATTTAAATATCGAACCATCATGCTTGTAAAGATTCATCATTACACCTGATAAATTTTGACCTGCTTCATCTTGAGCAACTAATTTGCTCACATTTTTCTTAAAGTAAGAAGTTAAATCGATCTTAAATTCTCCTTCAGTTTCTGCAGTAAAAAAGGCTGAATCGCCAACATTTACATCATCTCCTTTGTAAAATATTTTATACTTTCTTCCTTTCGTTAAGATATAACTAGTTGTTTCCCCTTTTGCATTAGTTTTTAAAGCTTCAACTTTCTTTTTCTTAATGTCTAGAATATAAACCTTTTGACCTTTCATTGCAGTTCCTTTGCATGATTTAAGATTTACAATTAATTGTCCATCATAAACAGGAGCGTCAAAAGAATAAATTTGATCTACCCAATTTTCTCTATTAGAGGAAAAATAACCTTTTGCAGTTTCTTCATTTACATAATATGCAAAATCATCACTATTTGAATTTAATGGAACTCCGAGATGTGTTGGTGCTTCATCATCAAATTCAGTAGCATAAATATCTAATCCACCTAATCCGTACCAACCATTAGAGGAGAAATACAAGATTCCTTTAGAAGAAATAAAAGGAAAAGACTCATCTCCTGCACTGTTAACATTTCCATCTAAATGAATCAACTCAGACCATTCACCATCAATATAAGTAGTTTTATAAATATCTGAACTATATACCTTACCTCCTACTGTGTATGGAACACTTTCAGGTCGATTGGAAACAAAATAAACTGTTCCTGTAGAATCAATTGTTGCATGTCCAGTTGAATAAGAAGGGCTATTAAACGGGAAGTCAATTTCAGACCAAGAATCTCCAGAAATTTGATATACTGATATTTTTAATTTTGAAAATTTTAATCTTCCAACGGTATCCACTTCATTTTGATTCGTAGTTACAAATGCTAAAGATTTATCTGAATTAAATGAAATAGGTCCATCATGTAATGAATTTTGTTTAAAATCTCTAAATTTTCCTTTATAAAACAAATCTACCCAGAAAGGTTTTTGATAAAATTTAGCTTTCACTTTTTCAGGATTAGCATCAAAATAAGCTAATTCAGTAAAATTCTGATTGGTTCTATCGTATTCTCTTGAACGAGCACCGTGCATATATCCTGTTGAGACATATAAGATTCCACTTTTATAAGGAACGGCACCAAACTCTTCAGATTTATGGGCTTGCTTAAATAATTTAATTTTATAATCTGTACTGAAGGTAGTTCTGAAATTAATTGTTTCAATGTTATTCTTAAAAGACAATAAATTTTGATTGTCAGAAAAACGCACTAAGGCTGTGTCCACTAGATTACCCAAACGCGCATATTGTTTGGTCATACAAAGCAAATTCAATGCATTAATGAAGTCCTTTTCTGTTGCTACATTTTTATTAATCAAGACTTGATTCCAGTATAATGATCTTTCATAATGTTCACTATAAAAAGCAGCTTCAGCAGCATTAGTTACATAAGACCAGTTACCAACTTTTTTGGACTTTTTCTTTGGATTAACAAAAGAACTTGCTAATTCATCCCAAACAGGAAATGCATCTGCAAACTTTAATTGGCTAGACAATTTGGTAGCGTAAACAACTTTTCCACTTTGAGAAAAACCTAAAGCAGAAATGAATACGGTTGAAATAAAGGAAAATAGTATTTTCATCTTAAAAATATCTTGGGCTTAAAAAAGCGTTATTTTTTGTTCTAATATCGAATCTCAACATGAACTCGTGACTTCCCCATTGATTAACTAATTTTCCATTCACAGGAAAGTCGTAAGCATAACCAATCATACAGAAGTCCTTTACTTGATAAGAAGCGTTAAATCCAACCGCATCATTAATACGGTAAAGTACACCAAACCAAATTTGATTATACAAATGAGCAGATACATTCACATCCATAACAAGTGGACCATTTGCAGTATATTTCAAAAGCAAAGATGGTTTAAGATCAATAACACTATTAACTTTATGAACATAACCAGCCATAGCATATAAATGTCGCTGAGCAACCGAATTTCCTGTATTGTTGTCAATCGATCTTTTAACAAGTTGCGGCACTGAAACTCCAGCATAAAAACGTTTAGCATATAAATAAGCACCAAAACCAAAATTAGCTTTCAAGGTAGAATTAGATTGCAAAAAGTTAGGATCCGTATTGTCCGTAACATTTAAACCAGAAAAATTATACTGATTTTGTTGAATTCCTGCTGAGGCACCCAGAGACAAACGCATATCATCATCATTCAATTGAATATGATATGCGAAATTTCCCATTGCATTTACACCAGAGCGAGATCCAATCCGATCATAACTTAAATTTCCACCAACACCAATATGCTTTTGTGCAATTGGAGCATGAATTGAAAAGAACTGTGTTTTTGGCGCTCCTTCCCATCCTACCCATTGTGCTCGGGTAACTCCTGTGATGGTTAAATTATTAGTACTACCTGCATACCCAGCATTAAATTGCAATGGATTGAAGAAATACATTGATGTTTGTGCATCTTGCTGAGCCATTAATGGCAGCGCAGACAAACAAATTATTGCTATTAAATTAATCGTCCTCATCATATCTATTAAGGTTGAATTTCTAGGTATCCTGTATAAGGATCTTGTGATTTTTTATTAGTATCTATTACATAAAAATAAGTGGAAGCAGGTAATGAATTTGCTGCTGTTCCTTTATAATGTCCGTTCCAATCATTTTGATAAGGTTGCGCTTCAAATACAACACTTCCCCATCTATTATAAACGGTAACATGAATGTCTGGATATTGGGAAGTTAAATAATCGATCACCCAAAGATCATTTTTCCCATCATTATTTGGCGATAAAAATTGATTAACTACCACTTCAATTAATTCTGAACATCCTAAATCAAACGTTGCTGAAACAACACATCCAGCAGCATCAGTTACCTGAACTGTGTGTTCACCAGCATCAATGTTATTTGCTATCGGACCATTTTCTCCAGTTTCCCAAACATAAGAATAAGCTGCTTGTCCACCTTGAGCTAGAACAGTTAAGCTACCATTAAATTCTTTACATTCTGAACCAACAGAATCGATCTGAACAACAGTTAAAGGAAGTGGTTGTGTTATAGTAACAGTAGTATCTGCTGTACAACCATCGTTGTTCTCTACTTGAACAGTATAAGTTCCTATAGACAAACCAGAAACGGATGGAGAATTTAATTGACTTGGCGCCCAGTTGTAGGTTAAGACACCAGAATTGTCAGTTGTAATTGAAATAACACCATTAGAACCGCCGTAACAAGAAACATTTGTTACACTTACGCCTGTAATATTAATTGGTGTTGGAGGATCGATTTGAACCACTTCAGTAGTTATACAACCATTTACATTATCAGTTACTGTTACAAAATACTGACCGGGACCACCTACCACTGGAGATAAAGTATTAGCACCAGAAATGATTGTCGGTCCAGACCAACTAACTGAAGAATTCACTGGATTTACCGTTCCCAAAATAACACCTGTATTGGTAATACAATCTAAGCCCGTTGAAGGAGAAAGTGTATAATTAAATACAGGAGAAGGTAAAATATTAACAACAAATTGATCTTGAACTCCTGGACAAGCGCCTAACTGCGCAGAAACGTCAATAGTACCAGAGATGGTTGACCCTGTTGCATTTGAAGCTCCATTCCAAGTAGGAATCTGACCGTTACCTGAACTTCCAATTCCGATATTAGTATTGTTATTCGTCCAAGAGATCGTTGCTCCAGTTGGTGTTGTAAAATAATCATTTGGATTAATTTGCGTACCCGGACAAACTGTAAAATCAGTATTACTATTCATTGTTATTTGTGGCTGGACAGCTACATTAACAATAATGTCAGGACCTGGACATAAAACTGTACCAATTGAAATCGTATAAACTACAGTATCTACTGTTGTTCCTGTATTGGTCAATACCTGAGCAATTGAATTTCCTGAGCCAGCGCTTTCACCTCCAATAGTTGAAGGAGCGGAAGTTGTCCAGCTAAAAGTAGCATTACTTAGATTAGAACTTATTGAAATGCTTGTTGCATCACCACTACAAATCGTTTGTGCTGTTGGATCCACATTTAAATTCCCTTGAGGATTAACTGTAATGGTATGAACAACAGGAGCTACATTGGTACATCCAACACTTGCACTTATTTCAACAGTGCCTGCTTGTGTAGTAGTATTAAATAAGGTAAGTGGATTAAAAGTTACTGGACTCACACCTGATCCTGTCATGGTAGTTACACCAGTTACATTGGTAGTATCTGTGATTTCCCATGTAATAACATATCCAGGAACTGTGGATGTCATAATGAATAGCGCTGATGAATCACCTGAACAAATCATTTGATTATAAAAAGTCATATTAACAGATGCTGTTGGATTAATCGTTACCACTTGCATGATAGAATCCACACCACAGAAATTAGCTGCATAAATCCAAACATTATAGTCTCCTGGATTTGAGAACGTTATTTCCATATTATCAGTTCCGTTGGTCCATTGTGTATAATCGTATGAATTTCCAACAAATCCATTATTAGAACCCAAACTTCCTGCAGTAACTGTATATCCCGAGGTTTGTTCTACTTCCCAATAATAAGAATAAGTGGAATCACATCCTGTTGAAGTAACATTTTGTCCACCTGATGATTGATTATCAAAAGTAACAGGCTCCCCTTGACAAATTGGAGAATTAGGATTATAATCAAATGCAGCAGAAGCTCCAGTGTTAATCGTTATTGGTCCAACAGTAATTACTGTAGGCAAACCATTATTGGAACAAATATTCTGTGCAATTATGGTTGCAGAAAAAGCATTTTGAATTGGAGGAAAACCAGGCGCGAAAACATAATCAACACCACAAGACGAGCTGACGAAGACATGAGAAACGGTAGTATCATTATCAGTTGTAAACACAAGTGATGGAGAACCATCTGAAAAATTAACCGTGTAGTTAATAGGAACATCATTAGAAAGGATGTCAATTGAATACGGGGAAGGTAAACACGTAGTTTGACCAGAACCAGAAACAGTTACAACAGGAGCATTACCGTTAAATACAATGTAATTTTTGGAAGTAGAACAACCATTTATAGTTACTGTATGAGTAAGTGTATACTGTCCTAAAGGATAAATATGACTTATTTGAGAAGCTGTCATATTGGTTTGATTCGAAGTTGCTCCATCACCCCAAGTAAAAGTTTGGGTAACACCGCTAGTGTAGGAAGAATTAAAGTTAAAAAGGGAAGAATCAATAGCTCCACAATTCTTAAAGAAAATCAATCCATTTTGTGTTGTTGTACCATAACCTCCACCAACACTTGCAAGTGTGAGATTCGACACCGGAGTAACATTAACATCAATATTAACTGAAAATACTGACTGCTGACCATTGTTATTGTTAACAGTTAAGGTAGCCGATGTAGTTGGTGCAGTAGCTGTCGAATAAGTCACAACATGAGGACCAATTCCTACTGCAGTAGCAGGAGAAGCTCCTGTGCCAAAATTCCAAGTATAGCTTGCAACTGCAGTGGTTTGAGAAGAAGTATTATTAAAAGTAATAGTACTTCCTTGACAAATAGTAATTAAACCACCTGAAACACTTGGAGATGTATTGAAACTTGCTAATGGCGACTGAGCAAAAACCAAATTGGTTAAGAACAGAAACGCGAATGCGTATATAATTTTAGACATATAGTAGTAATTAAAAAACTCTAATTATGTATTTTGAAGTACAAAATTAAGGAAAAATAATTGAATATTTTATATAATCCAATTTATACCTTTAAGAAGTTTATTTTGAGTTTGAATTGCATTAATATCATCATTGGGATTAAATTCATACTCCCATGAAGCCATTGGTGGCATGCTCATTAAAATAGATTCAGTCCTGCCATTCGAATAGATGCCGAATTTGGTACCCCGATCATGTAAAAGATTAAATTCTACATAACGAGAACGTCTGTGCAGTTGCCATTTTTTTTCCATTTCGGAAGGATCATGAAGTTCCTGAAGATCAACTTGCTTCTTATAAATATCTGGAAATACAAGCGCTAATTCCTCGCAAAAAGAAAAGAGTTTTTGTTTTGAAATCCCAGATACTTCATTTTGATGATCAAAAAATATCCCACCCACTCCTCGAGTTTCATTCCTGTGGGGTAAGTAAAAATATTCATCCGCCCAGTCTTTAAATTTTTGGTAAAAATCAGGATGATATTTATCATTAATTTTTTTAAGATCTTTGTGAAATTCAATGGCTAATGAATCATTAATATAGTGTGGCGTTAAATCAATACCTCCACCAAACCAATAAGTATGATCGTCTATTTCGAAATATCGGACATTCATATGAATTATAGGATGTAAAGGATGTTTAGGGTGTAAAACAATCGAAACTCCAGTTGCATAAAAAGAATCACCTTCTAGTTGAAGTTGTTTTCTCATAGCATCGCTTACTTTTCCATGAACGGCAGAAAAAGCAACACCACCTTTTTCAATAATGCGCCCATTTTTGAAAGTCCTTGTAAATCCACCACCACCTTCTTCTCTTTCCCAAGCATCTTCTTGAAAAGTAGCTCCTCCATCCCACTCCTCTAATTCTTTTGTGATGAATTGTTGACAAGCACGAAAAGCATCACTAATTTCCTTCGCCTTCATTATCGTAAATGGTTGATTCAAAATCTTGATATCTTATCATATAGAAAGCTTTATTTTCTTTCATTGGAAGAGAATTTGTGAGGATTGAAAAATTAATTTTTGTCATGACCCCTTCTGCTCTCCCATTAGAGATGAAAATTAATTTAGGAACTACTGAAAGCATATCATAGCCCAAACAAGCCATTTTGGTGATGTCAGCATTATATTTAAAACGATATTTTTTATGCAAATTAATAACAGGTTTTGAATGATAGTTAAAACAACTTGAACTAATATAATTGAAGGTGTAGCCATTGGATGCAATCATATTTAATTCTTTATATTCTAGCCAATCTTTTAAACCAAAGAGTTCTGTATTTTCCCGATCAAGCAATTTTGACAAAATTTTCAGTACATCATCCTTTGAAGTTGAAAAACTAACATACCTAGTTTTCTTATCTGACTTACTAAACAATATAAAATCATTTAAATTACTTTCAATTATTTTTGGAAAAAGAGCGTTTGAAGAATTCCTGTATTTAGCTAAAAACATCTCTTCCATTACTATATCAGCTTTATTTTTAGATCTAATTAATACAATTTGTTCCTTTGAATTATTCAACTTAAGAAAGTTGGCCATTTCCTCTGCAACCAGTGAGTTGGCACTTGGAATTTGATAAACATATGGATTTTGTTTTAAAAGATCTGAATTTAAATTGACAGGAACAACATCTATAATTTCATGCAGCGCGCAAAATTTGGCAACTTCTTCTGCTTGTTGCTTATGCAAAGGAGAAATAACCAAATTGACATTTAACAATTCTTTACTTGCTAAGATGGAAGTTAAACTTTTACTAGCGCTTGAATAATCATAAAAAGTTACTTCGCCTTCCAAACCCCATTCCTTTAATGAATCTATTGCGAGTAAAGCACCCATATAATATTCAGTTGAGATCTTTGACATCCCTTTCAGTGGATATTTAATAGTGTCCAAACCGAACGGCAGGAACACCGCTATGTTTATGTTTTTATTCGGCGTGAGCGCAAGCTTCGTGGTGAATTTAAAAGGCTCAGATAACTTTGGGGGAATTTCTCGATAAATTTCCACTTCGTCATTTGAATTATTTAATGGAATTTTAAGAATAGTACCTGCCTTAAGTGATCCACTTTTTAGTTTATTAAGCTCTTTTAATTTCTCAGCCGGTACCATAAATCTTTTAGCAATGGTATAAATGTTCTCACCACCTTTTACTGTGTAATTAATGATTGAATCTGAAAACTCAAAACTTCTAAGGATTAAAACTGAATCTTTGGGTTGCGTTACCACCTCATTTTGTGGCATTTCATCCCAAGCTAGAATTCTAAAAGCGGCATTTTTTACGGTCAAGACTTGTCCGATTTTGATTCCCAAATCAGCCCCAGGATTAGAAATAATTAAAGAATCAACTTTAACAAAATACTGACTTGCGATCCTAAATAATGTTTCTTTAGCAATAACAGTATGCTTAATTGTACCTCGTTTAATGGGTAAATATAACTTCTGACCTACTGTTAATGAAAAATTATTACTTAACGAATTTCTTTTTGCAATGTCCTCACTACTATAATTTGTTTTTTGAGCAATTGAAAATAGTGTCATTCCGGATTTAACCTCAATAACATGACACAATACATTTTCATGTTCTAGCACGGGAATAAACTGTTGGGCACATAAAAAATGGGTCAAAAGCAAGGTTAGCGCAAGAAAAGTATTTTTAATTCGCATATTTTATTCCCATTCAATAGTAGCTGGAGGTTTTGAACTTATATCATAAGTAACTCTATTTATTCCTTTGACTTGATTGATTATTTTATTTGAAATAGAAGCCAAAAATTCATACGGCAGATGACACCAATCTGCTGTCATACCATCGGTTGAAGTCACAGCTCTAAGCGCTACCGCATTTTCATAAGTGCGTTCATCACCCATTACTCCAACGGTTTGCACAGGAAGGAAAATACTTCCAGCTTGCCAAACGTCTTTATATAAATCAGCTTCTTTTAAACCTTTTATAAAGATTGAATCAACTTCTTGAAGAATGGCCACTTTTTCTTTCGTTACCTCTCCCAAGATTCTTATACCTAATCCTGGACCTGGGAATGGGTGCCTGCTTAAAATTTTATCATCAATATTTAGTGCTGTCCCAATTCGTCTTACTTCATCTTTAAATAACAATCGTAAAGGTTCAACTACACTTAGTTTCATATAATCGGGCAATCCACCTACATTATGATGTGATTTTATGGTTTGTGATGGACCTCCTGTTCCTGAAACCGATTCAATTACATCAGGATAAATGGTGCCTTGACCTAACCATTTTGCATTTTCAACTTCTTTTGAAGCTTCATTAAAAACATCAATAAAAACTTTTCCAATTGCTTTTCTTTTTAATTCAGGATCAGTCAAACCTTTCAATTCAGCATAAAACAATTCTGAAGCATTGATTCCTTTAACATTTAAACCCATTCCTTTATAGGATTCTAATACTTCTGCGTATTCATTCTTTCTTAACAGACCATTATCTACAAAAATACAGTGTAAATTTTCCCCAATCGCCTTATGCAGAAGCACCGCAGCTACAGAGGAATCTACACCTCCAGAAAGCCCTAAAATAACACGATCGCTTCCTAGTTGCTCCTTAAGTTTTGCTACACTTTCATCAACAAACAATGCGGGAGTCCAATCTGCAGAACATGAACAAACATTATAAATAAAATTCTTTAATAATTGGGTTCCTTCCAAGGAGTGATAGACTTCTGGGTGAAATTGCACACCAAAAGTATCCTCTCCTAATATTTCATATGCTGCAATTGCCACATCAGCTGTACTTCCAACTACCATGTAATTTTCAGGAATATCTGTGATAGAGTCACCGTGAGACATCCACACTTGAGAATCCATTGAAATTCCCTGCATTAATCGAGAATTAGAATTCACCATAGATAAGTTGGCTCTACCATACTCTCTTGTATTAGAAGATTGTACTTTTCCTCCGAACTCATGCGCTAATAATTGCGCGCCATAGCAGACTCCAAGCAGTGGGACATGTCCTTTTAAAATACCTAAATCTGGCTTTGGTGCAGTTTCATCTCTAACAGAGAAAGGACTTCCAGATAAAATAACTCCTTTTAAATTAGTAAAGTCCACTGGAATTTTGTTCCAAGGGTGGATTTCACAATAAACATTTAGCTCTCTAATTCTACGCGCAATCAATTGGGTATATTGTGAGCCGAAATCAACGATTAAAATGGTTTCATGCATAGCACAAAGATAATTGATATTCCCAAGCACTTACAAAAATTTATTCCTAAGATTTTATTTTTTTAACATGCATTCAGTATCGTTTGATTTTTATAACTACTAAATTGATTAACTTTGGTCTTTAAATTAAGATAACTATTACAATGATCAGTGACCTAATAAAAAAGATTTTTGGTGATAAGAACGCTAAAGACGAAAAATTATACCAGCCTTTTATAGTTGATACGAATAAAGCATTACAAATAATTCAGAATCTAAGCGATACTGAACTTAGAGGAATGACACACTCTTTTAAAGAAAGAATTAGAATTGAAAAACAACATTTAGAAGAGGAATTAAAATCGCTTGAAGCAAAAGCTGCTGATAGTGCTACCTCTATTGATGATAAAGAGGAATTATTTGAACAAATTGATAAATTATCTAAAGCAATTGATGATCAAATTGAATTGACTCTATTAGAAATTTTACCAGAAGCATTTGCTGTAGTTAAAGAAACTGCCAACAGATGGGTAACAAATGGTCAATTGGAAGTTGATGCTTTAGATTTTGACCGAGATCTTTCTATTAAAAAAGATGGTATTACCATAAATGGTGATAAAGCTATATGGCACAACGAATGGACAGCAGCCGGCACAAAAGTAAAATGGAACATGGTTCATTACGATGTGCAATTAATGGGAGGAGCTGTTTTACACAAGGGGAATATCGCTGAAATGCAAACGGGAGAAGGTAAAACACTTGTTGCTACACTGCCTGTATATCTAAATGCCCTAGCAGGAAAAGGAGTTCATATTGTTACTGTTAATGACTATCTAGCAAAACGAGATTCAGAATGGATGGGACCTTTATATCAATTTCACTGTTTAAGCGTAGATTGTATTGATAAGCACCAACCCAATTCAAATGATCGCAGACTAGCCTATCAAGCTGACATAACTTTTGGAACTAATAATGAATTTGGCTTTGATTATCTAAGAGATAATATGGCAGGACAAGTAGATGAATTGGTTCAAAGAAAACATCATTTTGCTATTGTTGATGAAGTCGATTCTGTATTAATTGATGATGCGAGAACACCATTAATTATTTCTGGTCCTACCCCCAAAGGTGATGAACACGAATTTCATGAATTAAAGCCAAGAATCGAAAGAATTGTGACTGCTCAAAGAGCATTGGTTCAACAATGTTTGATCGATGCTAAGAGATTACTGTCCGTAATCAATACTCCGCCAGAAGATAAAAATGAGGCGAAAGTAATGTTGGAAGAAGGCGGAATTGCGCTACTAAGAGCCCACAGAGGATTGCCGAAAAATAAGGCGCTTATCAAATTTTTGTCTGAACCTGGAATTAGAGTTCACCTACAAAAAACTGAGAACTTTTATATGCAAGAGCAAGGAAAGCATATGAAAAAAATAGACCTTGAATTGTTTTTTGTTATTGAAGAAAAAAATAACACGATTGAATTAACAAGCAAAGGAATTGATTTAATCTCAGGGTCTGACGAAAGAGATTTTTATATCATGCCTGATATTGGTGCAGAAATCGCAAAACTTCAAAAAGATAATTTAGATAAAGAAAATTTTCTTTCTGCAAAAGACAATCTTGTGAGAGAATATTCCATCAAATCAGAAAGAATTCACTCGATCAATCAACTACTTAAAGCTTATACTTTATTTGAAAAAGAAGTTGAATATGTTATCCTTGACAGTAAAGTCAAAATTGTTGATGAATCAACAGGTCGTATTCTTGAAGGACGCAGGTATTCTGATGGCTTACATCAAGCAATTGAAGCGAAAGAGAATGTTCAAATTGAAGCAGCAAGTCAAACTTATGCGACGGTAACCTTGCAGAATTATTTTAGAATGTATCATAAGTTAGCTGGAATGACCGGAACTGCGGAGACAGAAGCTAAAGAATTTTATGATATCTACAAATTGGATGTAATCATTGTTCCAACCAACAGAAATATCATTAGAAAAGATGATAATGATTTGGTATTCAAAACTGCTTTAGAGAAATTCAATGCTGTAATTGATGAAATCGAGAAATTAGTTGCTGCAGGAAGACCTGTATTGGTTGGAACAACAACGGTAGAGATTTCAGAATTACTAAGCAGAATGCTTCAATCAAGAAACATAACACATCAAGTATTAAATGCAAAATACCATCAAAAAGAAGCTGAAATTGTAGCAAGTGCCGGAATGGCTGGTTCGGTAACCATTGCAACCAATATGGCAGGTCGTGGTACTGATATTAAATTAGGTCCAAATGTAAAAGAAGCAGGTGGATTGGCAATAATTGGTACTGAAAGACATGATTCTCGTCGTGTCGACAGACAGTTAAGAGGTCGTTCGGGAAGACAAGGAGATCCGGGTTCGTCTCAATTTTTTGTTTCTCTTGAAGATGATTTGATGCGGAAATTTGGTTCTGAGCGGATAGCGAAATTAATGGACCGTATGGGATTAAAGGAAGGTGAAGTTATTACTCATGGTATGGTTTCCAAATCAATTGAACGCGCTCAGAAAAAAGTAGAAGAAAATAATTTTGGTATTCGAAAGCGCTTATTGGAATATGATGATGTAATGAATGCGCAAAGAAAAGCAATTTACAAGAAACGTAAAAACGCTTTATTTGGTGATCGTTTGGATATAGATGTAGATAATATGTTTTATGAGCATTGCGAAACAACCGTGCTAAAATCATCTAAAAGTTCTTTCCAAGAATTTGAAATAGAATTAATTCGTACTATTGGAATAGACTCTCCTGTATCTGAGCAAGAATACAAATCTCTCGATCAAATGGAATTAATCCATAAGGTTTACATCGCTATGATGGAACAATACAAGAGAAAAGGAGATAAAATTGCTGTTACAGCAATGCCTCAAATTAAACATGTTTTCGAGACACTTTCGGACAAATATAAAAACATTGTATTCCCATTAACAGATGGCAGAAAGGAATTACAACTTATCATTAATTTAGAAGAAGCTTATAAATCAAATGGTGCTGTAATCAATAAAGCGTTTGAAAAAAATATCATTTTAGGAATGATTGACAATGAGTGGAAAGAGCATTTAAGAGAAATGGATGATCTTCGTTCAGCAGTTAATAATGCAACTTATGAGCAAAAAGATCCATTAGTGGTCTATAAATTAGAATCCTATGAATTATTTAAAAGCATGCTTGCAAGATTAAATGAGGAAGCTATTGAGTTACTAATGAAGTTGAACATCCCTGCGGAACAAACATTACAAAGTACTAATAAAGAGGATAATCAAAGTCATTATGATAACGCAATGACGAATAATTCCAATGCAACACCACCACCTCAATTTAGAGGAAGTGATGGGTATCGTCAAGCGATTGAAAATTCAATGCCTCAGCAAGAAAAGAAACAACCGATAATTGCTGAACCTAAAGTGAATCGTAATGATGCTTGTCCTTGTGGAAGTGGAAAGAAGTTCAAACAATGCCATGGAAAATAATGAGTAATTGGGACAATAAAAACATAGTTATTATCGGTTCCGGCGCTGTTGCTCATTATTTCACAAATTTATTTATTGAAAATGGGATTTCTATTACAGGAATTCATAGTAGAAATGAAACAACGGGAATTGATATTGCCCAGCAATATAATATTCCCTTTTACAAGGTTCTGTCAGCAACTAGTGGTGACGTATATTTTGTAGCCGTAAAAGATGATGCTGTTATTGCAATAATTAATGAACTCCCTAAGACTGCATCCGTAATTTATACTTCTGGAATTATCGATTTGTCCCTAATTGACCATCCTAATTGTTCCGTATTTTATCCCTTGCAATCTTTTGATGGAGATCTTTCTGTAAAAGCAGAGGATATCCCGATATTAATAGAAAGTAAAAGTACTGAGTCGAATTTAGATCTACAGCAACTTTGTAAATTGCTAGGACTCCCCTGTTTCCTGGTAAATTCTGAAAAAAGAAAACAAATACATCTTTGCGCTGTTTTTATAAATAATTTCATCAATCATATGGGTAACATTGCGTTTGATGAAATGAAATCAAGAAATATTGAAATTGAGATCCTAAAACCATTACTTGAAAAAACAATGCATCAATTGCTAAAAGGAAATTCCATCGAAAAACAGACAGGTCCTGCCAAAAGAAATGACAAGAATACGATAATGGAACATGAAAAAATGCTAAAGGGTGACACCTTAGATGTATATAAGGTAATGACCAATAGCATATTAAAAAAGTTTGAGCATGAATTATAAAAATAAACTTAGGGCAATTGACACCTTTATTTTTGATGTTGACGGAGTGCTTACCAATGGTTTAGTACATTTGATTGATGATCAAATGTGTAGAAGTTTGAACAGTAAAGATGCGTATGCTATTCAATATGCGCGTAAAATGAATTATAAAATATTTATTATTACAGGCGGTGATTCTATAGATATTCAAAACAGATTGTTGGAATTAGGTGCAACTGAAGTTAGGCTTAAAAGTCACAATAAAGTTGCTGTATATAATGAACTAAAGGAAAAATATCAACTTGTTGATGAACATGTTTTGTACATGGGAGACGATATCCCTGACATTCCATTATTAAAAATGGTAGGCCTTGCTGCTTGTCCAGCGGACTCAAGCGTTGATGTATTACAAAATACAATTTATCAATCTCCTTTAAAAGGTGGAGAGGGTTGTGTGCGCGAAATTATGGAACAGGTAATGCGTGTTCAAGAAAAGTGGATGAAAGATTTGGCTTTTGAATGGTAAATTAAATCCCTAATTCTTTCTCCCAATAAGAATTAAGAAGTACAATGAGTTTTCTTGAAATATTATTCATGTACCGCTTTGTTCTGTATCCTCCTACCCAATTAACACCTCTAATAGCATTAGTGAAAAACATCTCATCTGCAGAAAGTAGGTGTTGGGGCAGAATAGAACATTCGTATACTTTTATTCCATTATTAATGGCTAGATTAATTACCTGCATACGCATCGTTCCAGCAATACATCCTTCCTCTAAACCAGGGGTATATAAAACACCATTACTTACAATGAAAACATTACTGCTTGACGACTCAATTACGTTCCCTTGTTCATTAGTCAAAAGCATATCATCTAAACCATTTTCATTACCACAAATAGCTGCCATTACATAGGTTAATCCCATTTTTGTTTTATAATTGGACATGAAATTTTTATACAACTTGATATCCTTATAAATATCAACTTCCAAACCTTTTGAATTTAATTCGAAATGGTTGACAACATAAGGATACACTTCGATATAGAAAGTACATTCATTAGATTCTGGAAGATATGCACCGCCAGTCATTCTATCCAGAGAAATTCTACAGCGTCCACCCGTTTTGATGCCAGATTTTATAAGTAATTCGATTATTTTTTCCTCAAAAAAAGCAGCCGTGTAAAAACTTGGAATGCGCATTTTTAATACACGAGCACCTTGTAACATCCGTGTAATATGATGGTCAATATTTAGAGGTTTACCTTCCATAATACGAACACTTTCAAAAACACCATCACCATATAAATGCCCTCGATTTCCGGGATTTATGGTTGGAGCATCATTAGAGAGAATTGTTCCGTTGTTATTTATATATAAGGTCATACTCATAAGAATAAATTTAAGAAAGATTTTCCCTTTTCGAAATTCAAAAGTAACACAAAAAGAATTCCAAATAAAGCACCACCGATATGAGCATCATGTGCAATTCCTGATTTTACTTTACGCATTGCATAATATTCAATCAATAAATAGATAGGTCCAAATAAATATGCCGGTATGGGAATAGGAATGAATATCAACATTAATTTCATCGTTGGATTCCAAAGAATTGCTGCAAAAATAACAGCAGAAACTGCACCAGAAGCACCTAGCGACCTATAAGAACTGTTATCCTCATTCCTTATATATGGAATAATAGTTGCTGCAACTCCACCCAATAAATAAAGTAAAATAAATAAAGAAATTCCCTTCTCTGGTCCATAAATTTCATTCCATTGCTGAGCTAAAATTTGCCCTAAAAAATATAAGGACATCATATTAAACAATAAATGCTGCCAGTCTGCATGGATCCAACTATGGCTGAACAATCTGTAATATTCTTTAAAATGCTTAACATTATAAGGAATAAAAAGCATTTTTTCTCTGAGCGCAGGTTTCTCAAAGGCTTGCCATGAAATCAGAACATTTAATGCAATTAAAATTATAACTATTGAAATCATTTTATTTAATTTATTTACTCTTTATGTTTCAATATCAAATATTTACAACTTGAACTATCTTGTGATTATATTTTTGCTTAAAAGTAAGTATATTCACCATTAAATATGAAGACTCAGGCCCTATTTATTTTCTTATTACTGTTTTTATTTTCTTGTGGTTCTGCTGATGATACCAAAATTTCATTCTTAAAAGACAAATCATTAAAAGTTTCTGAAAAGATGGAGCTCTTAATGGATTCAGATTATCTAAAAAAACTTGGACTTAATAAGGATGAAATAGTTTGGGTCCAAGAAATTTATCAAAAAAGAAACTTAAAACCCTTTTTCGCCAACGATTCAAGCCTAAATAAAAAAGGCGCAGCAATAGAAATATGGCAGAAGCATCCTCTTTATTTCGGGATTCCTCAAAAAAGATTGGTAAAATTGAAGAAAATTAACTTGCATCCTCTTGAAAAAGATATTTTGATTACCCTCAATAACGCAAGAATATTAGAAGATTTAAATAAGGGTATTTTTAATTTTGACAGTAAGACCTTAAAACCTAAATCTCTACCTACAACAGAAACTTATATTGTAACATTAAAACAATTGGATACCATTTCAATAGATCGTTTATTTTTGAAACAAGGTAGTTTAGATACCAATTATCGTTTTCTCGCAAAACACCTTTATGATTATTGTTTGCGGTACCAAATCGACACAACAAATTATCACATAAAAACGCGTTCTGAAGACAGTTTAAGTAAATTTAGTGCTATACAAAAAGCGCTTCAAGGTAAAAGATATTTAAGCCCCGGAGATTGGGATCTTAAGAACGGTATCGCCGCCCTAAAATTATTTCAAACGCACAATGGCTTGTCTCCTGATGGAATTCTTAATTCCTACACAGCAAAAGCACTTAACGAATCAACAGAACATAAAGTTCTTAGAGCTATGCTAAGTCTTGACAAATTGCGACAATCGAAAATACATCAAGAAAAATACATGCGTATTAACATTCCAGAATATCGACTTTATTTCTATGCCAATGACAGTTTAAAAAGTGAAAATAGGATTGTAGTAGGAAAAGTAAGCAATAAAACCCCTGAACTTAATTCTATTGTCACGCAAGTGATTGCGCTTCCCTTTTGGAAAGTACCTTCAGATATTGCGAACCACGAAGTATTACCTTCCGTTAAGAACAATAGTAGCTATCTTGCGAAACATAATTATAAAATCTACAAGGAAAAGGATGTTGAAATAGATCCAACTACAGTAGTTTGGGAAGGCAAATCAAATTTTCCTTATATGCTTATTCAACAACCAGGAATCGACAATAGTCTTGGACTCATCAAATTTGAATTTGCAAATAAATTTAATGTATATGTTCATGATACACCTTCAAAAACCTTATTTAGAAACCCAGTAAGGAGTTATTCTCACGGTTGTATGCGCTGTGAAAACCCGATCGAACTTGCGAAAATAGTTTTAGATAACGATAAAATTGGAAAGAAAAGAAATGTCGTAACCAAGGATTCTTTGGATAGTATAATTTCTAGAGGTGTTAACTATCCAATCGCTTTACAAAGAAGTTTTCCGATTTTTGTCTACTATCAAACTGTTGTTGCCTATAGAGATCAATTGCTCTTTCAATTAGATATTTATGATAGAGATCAAGAATATTTAGATTTGCTGAACAACTATTGAGAATTACGCTTAATTTTGTCCTATAAAACAAAACTATGATTATCTGTCCCTCTGTTCTTTCTTGTGATTTCGGTAATATCGAAAGAGACACTAAAATGTTAGATGCATCGGAAGCCGATTGGTTGCACATCGATGTTATGGATGGTGTATTTGTTCCAAATATTTCATTTGGATTCCCTGTCTTACAAGCCATTAGGAAACATACCAATAAAACATTAGATGTACATTTAATGATCCAAAATCCTGATCATTACTTGGAAGATTTTAAAAATGCAGGTGCAGACATTTTAACGGTCCATTATGAGACTTGTACTCACTTGCACAGAACAATTAGTCGAATAAAAGAATTAGGAATGAAAGCCGGTGTTGCATTAAATCCCCACACGCCTGTACAAGTTCTCGAAGAAATAATTGGTCAATTAGATTTAGTGCTTATTATGAGTGTGAATCCAGGTTTTGGTGGACAATCATTTATTGATGAAAGTATACCAAAAGTTAAACGGTTGTCTGCTTTAATTGAGAAACATCAATCCAAAGCAATTATTGAAATTGATGGTGGTGTTAATCTTACAACAGGGAAACTACTTGCAGAGGCAGGTGCACAAGCATTGGTTGCAGGGAGTTTTGTATTTAATTCAGCAATACCAAGTGAAACTATCAAAGCGCTAAAACAATTATAGCGTAACCTAATACGTATAGGCACGTTTCAAAAAAGCATATGAAATACTTAATATTATTTCTTTTTATTTCAGTTGGATTGTTTAAAATAAACAGTCAGGTTGATCTTGCGCAAAAGGAAATAGAATTAAATGAAAAATTACTTGACTTCCGCTCTGCTAAAACGGATCAAGAAATCAATAAAAAAGGTCTTGAATTTAAAAATGCCATGTTGAATTTCTTAAAATTAGACGGAGCATTTACCTATACTTTTACTCAATTAAAAACCGTAGCGATAATAGACAGTCCGGACAAATATGTTCGTATTGTAAATTGGAATTTAGAATATACTGATTTGTCTTATGCATACGCAGCTTTTGTGATGAAATTAGAGAGTGAGGACGAACCCATTAAAATAATTGAACTTGTTGATAAACTTGATCCTTACACGGTTAAACCAGAGGGCGTAATTGATGCTAAAAATTGGTACGGCGCTTTATATTATAAAATCATCCCTGTAGAATATAATGACAAGATGGAATATACACTACTGGGATGGGATGGCGGAACAAGTGGAAGTAACTTCAAAATCATTGATGTTCTCTCATTCACTGCAAATTCAGCAAAATTAGGCAGCCCATTATTTATTAAAAAGAAAACAACTTCTAAACGGATTATTTTTGAATATTCAGACAAATCTACCATGTCTCTTAAATACGATGATAAGAACAAGCGCATCGTCTTTGATCATCTTATGCCGGAATCTGCAAGTTTAGTCGGTGTTTTTTCCTATTATGTACCCGATTTTTCATATGATTCCTATATTTGGCAAGAAGATAAATGGGTGCTAGAGGAAGATGTAATTGCAGTTAATAACGCAGGAACAAATAAACATCAAACTATCTACACGCTTGATCCTAAAACTGGAAAAACGAAGGAAGAAAAAATAAAGGAAGATTGGGTAAATCCAGAAGATCCAAGTAAGAAAGGCGATATAGGTCATGTCGCTAGAACAGTCGAAAGTGAAGCCTTATTAAATTCAGATAGCGAAACCTTAGATGTTAAAGTTAAAAGAAACAAACGCGATCGCCGCACACCAGATGGACTTTCTGTAACGACAGGAAAGTACAAGAAAAAGAACCGTCGGACTACAAAACCATAGATGCAATTAGGTATAATTAATAAGCTAAAAATCAATCGAATAACTCCGCCGGGAGCATTTCTAGAAGACCTTCAAGGAAACGAAGTTTTACTCCCTACAAAATACCTTACTGAAGACATGGAATTGGATTCAGAAGTTAGCGTTTTTGTAATGAAAGATTCTGAAAACAGAATCGTTGCAACCACTGAGACTCCCCATCTTTTGTTGGGAGGATTCAACTATTTAAGAATTGCTGAAGTAAATCCATTCGGAGCATTTGCAGATTGGGGTTTAGATAAAGATTTATTTGTTCCTTTTAGAGAACAATTACACAAAGTATATATAGACGAAAAATACTTATTTGTCCTTAAGTACGACCATGAAACAGATCGTTTGTTTGGCAGTATGAAAATTAAAAAGTCTGTTGATCCTTGTTCACATGACATAACGGGTGAGGAAGTTGAACTTCTTATTTGTGAGAAAACAGACCTCGGAGTTAACGTAATTGTAAATAACAGACATGCTGGATTAATTTATCATCAAGATTTTAATAAACCACTTGAACGTGGTGATCGCACCGTTGGCTTTGTCTCAAAAGTAAGGGAGGATGGTAAATTAGACATAAGATTTGAACCCTTAACTTTTGAAAAATATGATCTTGCAACGGAAGACTTATTAGAAAAATTAAGAGCTGAAAAAACTATTTATCTAACCGATAACTCTAGTCCAGAAGATATAAGAGAAACAATGGGAATGAGTAAAAAAACATTTAAACAGGCTGTTGGAAAATTATATCGATACAGAAAAATCGCTCTTTTTCCGGATAGAATTGAATTTATTGAAAAATAAGATTCAGTAATCATTATGTCAACAGACTCCTGTTTCATTCGTTTTACTTCCAAAATTGATGGCATAGAATTGCCTGATAAATTTGATTACCCTTTCTATTACGACCCTACTCCACTTGCGTTGATTGCTGCAAATGAACTAAAGGACTATTTAAAAAATCAAGAAGATTGGGTGCATAATTTTGGGATAGACCCGGAAATCAATTCTTTGGTTATTGGAAAGATGTTTGGTGTATTGGTGGTCAAAAACGAACAGGGTGAACTGGGTTATTTAAGAGCCTTTTCAGGAAAATTAGCAGGTGGAAATCACCATGATAAATTTGTACCCCCTGTATTTGACATGCTTAAAGAAGATGGATTTTATAAAAAAGAAGAGGCTATAGTTAATGCATTTAATGCCGAAATTCTCGCATTTGAAACGGATCCCCTGTTCTTAAAAATTAAAGAAGAACTACAAGTATTAAAAAAACAAGCTCAAGAATCCATTGCGCAAACAAAAATTGATATTAAACAAGCGAAATTAGAACGAAAAAAGCAAAGAGCTGAATCGATATCAATGAATCAAGAAGATGTACATAGCCTTCTGAAAAATCTAAGTAACTTAAGTGTAAGAGAACAATTTGAATTAAAAGACCAACAAAAATATTGGCACTATCACATCACATCATTAGAAAATAAAATTAATGTTTACGACGAAAAACTAAACGCATTAAAGCTCGAACGTAAAAATAAATCTGGAAAAATTCAAGCTCAATTATTTGAACAATATCTTTTTTACAATCAAAATTTAGAATCTAAAAGTTTAGGTAGTATTTTTTCTGAGACTCCCTTTCAACAACCACCTGCAGGTGCTGGAGAATGTGCAGCTCCTAAACTGTTACAGTATGCCTTCCAGCACAAACTAACTCCAATAACAATAGCTGAATTTTGGTGGGGTGACGCCCCGAAATCAGAAATTAGAGCACACGAACAATTTTATCCGGCATGTAAAGGTAAATGTGAACCCATTTTAGCGCATATGTTAAAAGGCATTGAAATCAATGAGAATACTTTACTTCAAAACCCTGGTTTAGGAAAATCTTTAGAAATAATCTATGAGGATGAGGCAATTGCTATTATAAATAAACCTTTTGAATTTTTATCTGTACCGGGGAAAAATATCAAAGATTCTGTAGCGGAGCGCATGAAAACTTTATATCCAGAGGCTACAGGCCCTTTGGTTGTGCACCGTTTAGATATGTCTACTTCGGGATTGATGCTGATTGCAAAAACTTTAGCAGTTCACAAAGTACTGCAGCGACAATTCATTAAGAGGAAAATAGAGAAGGAATATGAAGCGTTATTAGATGGTGAATTAACAACTAAAAATGGCAACATCAATTTACCCTTGCGCTTAGATATTGATGATCGTCCAAGACAATTGGTATGTTTTGAACATGGAAAATTAGCACAAACAGACTGGGAACTATTAGAAATAAAAAACGGTAATTCTAAAGTGCGTTTTAAACCCCTTACAGGACGAACCCATCAATTAAGAGTGCATGCAGCGCATCCACTTGGGTTAAACATGCCTATTATTGGTGATGATCTTTATGGAAAAAAAGAAAAGCGCCTATATTTACATGCGGCAAAACTTAGTTTTTATCATCCCATTAATCGGCAATGGTTGACTTTTGAATTGAAAGCAGATTTTTAATTTCAAATTTAAAGTGTCTGTCCGAATGGATTTTAAAAGAAATATTAAATCAAATTAATTTCTATCTGCCCATTAACAACAAAAGTTTATCTTTGTTTAAACAAACTAGACGCATGCAAGTTATTTTGAATCATCAGAAAATTCATCAGAAAATAACCCGATTAGGGCATCAGATTATTGAAAATTGCGTTGGGGAAAAAACCATTTATATCGGCGGGATTATCGGTAACGGTTATGTCTTAGCACAATTATTAGCAACAATAATTAGCGAGCACTCAGAGATTAATGTTCATGTTTTTGAAGTGAATATTAACAAAGAAGAACCGTGGAAATATCCTATAACCTTTTCTATTGATGAGAAATCACTTAAAAAAGGATTTATAGTTCTTGTTGATGATGTGATCAATTCTGGAAAAACAATGCAATATGCACTCGTTCGTTTTCTTGAACAAGCTACTAAATCCATTAAAACTGTTGTATTAGTCGATCGACAACACAGAAGATACCCAATTAAAGCAGATTTTGCTGGACTTGGTTTATCCACAACTTTAAAAAACAGAGTTGAAATTGACCTTAATACTTTAGATTCGAAGGCCTATTTAATATGAAAAAAATAACTGAATCAGACTCTAATTATCAGCATCTAGAAAAGATGTCTAGTCTTGATTTGTTGCTGAATATCAACAAAGAAGATCAAACTGTTGCAGCAGCAGTTGCCCTTGAAATTCCGCATATTGAAGCTTTTATTGAAGCATGTTACGCAAGAATGAAAATTGGCGGGAGGCTTTTTTATTTGGGAGCTGGCACAAGTGGTCGACTTGGTATTGTTGACGCAAGCGAATGTCCACCCACCTTTGGAATTGATCATGGAATTGTCGTTGGAATTATTGCCGGTGGCGATACCGCAATTCGAAAAGCAGTAGAATTTGCTGAAGATGATCGCGAACAAGCATGGAAAGATTTAGTGCCTTTCAATTTAACTGAAAACGATACAATAGTTGGAATTGCCGCATCTGGCTCTACTCCTTATGTTCTAGGTGCAATAGAAAAAGCTAATGCGCTTGGAATTCTTACCGCTGGAATTTCATGCAATCCTTCCTCCCCTCTATCTGCATTAGCTCAATTTGCAATGGCTCCTGTAGTTGGACCAGAATTTGTCACCGGAAGTACGCGTATGAAATCTGGAACCGCACAAAAATTGGTATTGAATATGATCTCAACCACCCTAATGATCAGACTGGGTAAAGTAAAGGGAAATAAAATGGTTGATATGCAATTGAGTAATCACAAATTGGTGGATCGCGGCATCAAAATGATTATTGATGAACTTCATATTGAACATGAACTGGCAAAAGAATTATTAGAAAAAACAGGTTCTGTTCGCGCAGCTGTTAATCACTATAACAACAACAAGATATGATTCCTTTTGACCCCAATGGTGTTGGAATAGCCAATGGAAATATCTTTGGATTTCCAATTGATGAACAAGATGCTTCGATTGTTTTGATTCCTGTTCCTTGGGACGCCACTGCATCTTATGGAAAAGGAACAAGTAATGGTCCTACGGCAATTCTTGAAGCTTCTACGCAGCTAGATTTTTATCATCCACAATTAGAAAATGCCTTTGATACAAAGATTTTTATGACTGCTATTTCTCAAGAATGGCTAGAAATAAATAGTACTTGTTGTCAAATGAGTAAAGACTATCTTGCCGAGCTTGAAGTCATAGGAGAAGAACAAGCCAAAGAAAAATATGCTGACGAATTAAGTTATATCAATAAAGCACATGAAGCGCTAAGATCTAATTTAATGGAAAGGTCTTTAGAACTAGTCAAGCAGGGTAAAATAGTTGCTGTATTGGGAGGAGAGCACTCTACTCCACTAGGATTATTGGAAGCGCTCAATTCAAAATATGATTCTTTTGGAATTTTGCAAATTGATGCCCATGCTGATTTAAGAAATGCTTATGAAGGTTTTGATCAATCGCATGCTAGTATAATGTATAATGTTTTAGATAGATGTCAACATCTTGAAAAATTAGTTCAAATTGGGATTCGAGACATTTCTGCAACTGAAGTTGAATTGAGTAAATCCCACCCAAAAATCAAAACCTATTATGATTGGGACCTGAAAACAGAAAATTTCGAAGGTAAAAATTGGTCCGAGCAAGTTCAAGAGATCATTGGGTCACTTCCACAAAATGTATATATTTCATTCGATATAGATGGATTAAAACCTGAATTGTGTCCCCACACAGGTACACCTGTTGCCGGTGGATTTGAATTGGAGCAAATTTCCTATTTATTATTTCAACTTGTTGCGACAGGAAGAAGAATTATTGGATTTGATCTCAATGAGGTTGCTCCAGGAGAGAATAATGATTGGGATGCTAATGTTGGCGCAAGAGCGCTCTGGCAACTCGTTTGTGCATGCGAAAAAAGTAGGAGAAATCATGCTTAAAAAGTTAGCGCGAAATACTTGGTTTTTATTGTTCTTGATCTCAATCATTGCATTTGCTTTTAGTATTTACAGAAGTGTTTCTTTTACTGGATTGAGTACGGCAAAATGGGCGGTCTATTTCCTAGGACCAAGTTTGATTATGGGCCTAAGTTTTATTCATTTAAATTGGTTTGTTAAATTAGTAAGCATCATAAACATAGCCATCTATATAAGCCTAGCCTCATTCTTTATGATTCATTTGAGCGACTTTGAAAACAATTGGCATTTGTTATTACTTCCTATTCTTTTTAGTTTTTACTTCACATGGGCAGCTTTGATTAGAGCGCTAAAAATTAAATGGCGCCTGGTAAGTCAAACTTCTCTGAGTTTAGCCTGTGTTTTTTGTCTCGTAAATATTAGTTTGGAATTTAAATTTGAATTTATAAACCAGCTATTTTATTTAAGTTTAATTGCCGCTATAATTACAACATTATTGAGTCCATTAAAAGTACAAAAGGATAAAATTAATCCTGAAATTGAAGTCGATTAGCCCAAGAAACTTTAATATCTTAAATTCTATTATAGTATTGTATAAATCTATCGTTCAGCTCCTCTTCAATAGTTGAAGTGCCATTCAAAACAGTTACATCTAAGATATTTTCTCTAATAGTTGGGTCTTCTTTGATATAATTAATTAAGCCAAGAACAGTCTTTTCTTGAATTATTTTTACTTCTTTATCAACTTGTTTTCTTATGTTATCTCTAATAAAAATGAAACAAAATATTATTAAGAACATCATCATCATACTTGTGAATAACATACCGATAGTTCCAGAAGATTCAAGATTTACTACAACTGGAACTGAAATACATGCCGTTGCTAAAATACTTATGGTATTAATAAGTTTAATAATCATCTTATTTAATTTTTAAATTGTTAGTTGTTACTGAATGATGTTTATGATCAAAAGCAAGGTTCAAAAAGATTTTAACGTTACCTATTTAGAAAAGTCCCAAAACCTTGTACTCGTTTTTCCCAATAACTAGACCCTGTTATTTTATCAAACGTAATTCCTTTGCTGCTTGAAGCATGAATCATTACTAAATCTTGGCCTTTCTCAGAGACTAAAATCCCAACATGAGAGACTTCTGTGCCATTTGAGAAAAAGACTAAATCACCAACTTGCGCTTGATCTTTGGTTAATTTAATGGAATTTTCATATTGTTCCTTAGCCCTTCTTGGAACATTAATACCATAATGCAGGAGTACATAGGAAGTAAAACCACTGCAATCGAATCCCTGTGGACTTTGTCCTGCCCATACATATGGAGTTCCTAAATAGTTTTTAGCATAATCAATTATTCCAGATCTTTCTTTTAATTCAATACTTGCTGGAGCTACCCATTCAAATTTACCATCAGACTCATTAAAATCAATATCAATAAATAATGTTTCAATTTTATTGGAGAAAAAATATGATAATTCCTTCTCTTTTCTTCGGTTTAAATCTGCTGTCCACGCAGCTAAATCCAACTTTAATGCTACTAACTCAGAATGATGTGCCTCAATGATTTTCCTTCCTTTTACAGTTTTTCGAATGAGATCAAAATCCCTAATGGCATCATCAAAAACAGTTGCGTGAGACTTTCTCCATGCATCATCTCTTGCCAATTGTAATCCACTTATGGACTTATAGTATAAAGGAACGTGAGAATAATCGTAAGTAGGGTCATTTAACAAGCGATTAGCACGGCGATAAACCATTTTAAAATGTTGCTGATCGTACAATTGTTCCATTTTGTCAAATACAGGAACTTGAGCAAAGGAAAAATTTACTAAAAGAAAAAAGAAAATTAAAAATCGATATTTCATGAATCTTAATTCGAATATTTTTGACCATTCAAATAAACGATATTGCTTTGATTAAATAATTTAACCAATACAGAATTACCATAAATTTCAAATTCAGCATCTTGCAATGATGTTATTGACTCTACTTTTCCGTCAACTAATGCAGACACACCACCCATAATATTTTTAAATACCAATATATTATTTTTTATCAAATAGGAAGAAGGAGTAAAGTTAGCCACTTCAATTTTGGTGTCGTTGGTATAGGCAAATAGATAAGAATTTTCACCCCAAACAATCATATCATCTTTAACATCCCAGAAGGAAGGGGAGAAATTGGATAATTGAGTTTTCTCTCCATTTTTATACATCCAAAGGTTACTGTTTAAGTCTTCATAAACTACAAAACCACGACCTGCTTTGTACTTTTTCATAAACTGACTTTCAATATCTACAAACTGACCATTTTCAAATCCAACAAAGGTTCGTGTGGTAGGATCATTAAAACAAACTATATCTGTACCTACCTGAAAATCAATAGCAGATCCATTCCACGCGCCGATCTCAACTGTTTGTCCTCTCCAAAATATCTTGTACAAATTCCCATTATCTTTAAAGATCACCATGTTTTCCCCTATATGCGCAGGAAGTGCTAAATCTCCCATAATGGTTGCAATAGACGTAATTGTTTTATTCCAATAAACATTTATGGTATTGAAACGTGTGTCTTCATACACGATGAGGCTATCTTTTACTAGATAATTTCTTCCGAAATAAGTCAAAGTCTGCAATCTACCTGCATCCCACATATTTAATGTAGGTCCAATTTTGTATCCTAACAAATGATCAGAAACCTGATATTCTACATTTAAATTAGTAATGTCTTTTCTGGTTTTTCCATCATATAAACGAAGATTTCCTCTTGTGTCAATATAGGCTACCAATTCATCTCCAGCTTGATACTCTTTTACAGGTTGAATTTCAACTTGTTTATAGAACCCATTTTCAAAACTCAAAAAATAATTGTTAAAGTCTCTACAGGGAATTACACCTTGAGCAAAAAGAAAATTGAAAAAAAGAATATTTAATAAAGTGAAAGCTATTTTCATGGAATTCAAATTTAACCAAATTTCGGACCACAAAAAATTTTAATTTGAATTAATTATCAGTTTTAACTAAATGTAATGCAATTTGAAAAATCTAATGTATTTTCGTACTACCGAAATTACACTTATGAAAAAAATATTTTTATCACTAATCTTAGTCAACTCACTCTGGGGACTAAACGCTCAAAAGAAAATTGAGTTTATTGAATATGACCTATCCAATGGAATTCATGTCATACTGCACGAAGAGCATAGCACTCCAATCGTTGCTGTTTCTGTATTGTATCATGTAGGTTCTAAAAATGAAATCCCTTCAAGAACAGGATTTGCACACTTTTTTGAGCATTTACTTTTTGAAGGATCTCAAAATATTGAAAGAGGAAAGTACAGTGAATTAGTAGAGAAAAATGGCGGGGAATTAAATGCGAATACTTCACAAGACAGAACTTACTATTACGAAATACTACCATCCAATCAATTGGAATTAGGTTTGTGGTTAGAAAGTGAAAGAATGCTTCATGCTAAAGTTGATATTAAAGGAATTGAAACGCAAAGAAGTGTTGTTAAAGAAGAGAAAAGACAACGTGTGGACAATCAGCCTTACGGCTCCTTCTTTACTGAGATGTTTAAAAGAGTTTTTGTAACGCACCAATATAACTGGGCTCCTATTGGTAGTATGGCCGATTTAGATGCGGCACAGGAAGAAGATTATGTAAATTTTTACAAAAATTATTATATTCCAAGTAATGCAACTTTAACCATTGCAGGGGACATTAATCTAGCACAGACAAAAAAATGGGTTGAATATTATTATGGTTCCATGCCAAAAGGTCAAGCGTTAAATGTATATCGTGATTTTCTTGGTTTAAGCGATATTGATTTTGAAAAAAGATATGGACTTCCTAAGACAAAGTTTGATGCGAAAAACTTCATGGGTTCTACTCAGATTGATGCAAAAAAACTTCTTGCTTCCTATGCTTCAAAACCAATTGAAATAAAAAGAACTGAAAAAGATCATTCTAAAATTGACAGTGTTGTCAAAGATGTTATATATGACAACATTCAATTGCCTGCGATTTTTATGGGATACAAATTTCCAGAACAAACACATCCTGACACCTATGCACTTCAATTTATGAATGAAGTATTATCAGGTGGACCAAGTTCAAGGATTAATAAAACAATTGTAGAAAAAAAGGAAATGGCCACCTTTGCTTTTTCCTTTAATTATGGATTAGAAGATGCTGGGATTGGAATATTTGCTGCCATTGCTGCGAAGGATATTAGTTTAGATTCTATCCAAGTTGAATTTGACAAACAAATCGAAATGATTCAATCTACTCTTATTACTGATGCTGAATTTATGAAAATAAGAAATAAATTGGAAAATAATATGGTAGAAAACACTGCGAGTATCGAAGGTATTGCTGAGAGTTTAGCTGATAATCATGTTTATTTTGGTTCTGCCGATCGAATCAATACAGAGAAAGATTTATTTATGAAAGTCACCAAAGAAGATATACAACGAGTTGCTCAAAAATATCTTAGCCAAAATTCAAGAGTCATTCTACATTATTTACCTAAAGAAAAATAAGAACTAGTTATGAAATCAATATTATATACCCTATTCATTCTACTGTCTTCCAATTTGCTTGCTCAAATTGACAGATCTGTAATGCCAAAGCCTGGCAAAGCACCCATAATTAACATTAATGATTCTAAAGTATTCAAACTGCCTAATGGAATTACTGTAATACTTTCTGAGAACCATAAAATCCCTAAAGTTTCCTTTGATTTAAGAATGGGATCAGATCCAATTTTAGAAGGTCGTCTTGCTGGTTTATCTGATTTAACTGGATCACTTTTACTTTCAGGAACTACTACCAGGTCGAAAGATCAATTTGATAATGACATTGATTATATTGGAGCGGATTTAAGTGCAGATAAAAATTCAATTTTCCTTTCTTGCTTAACGAAACATGTAGACAAAGGATTAACGTTGATGTCTGATGTTTTTCTAAATGCTTCTTTTCCTCAGGAAGAATTTGACCGAATTAAAAAACAAAATGAATCCGGTCTTATGGCAGCAAAGTCAGATGCTGGTGCGATGGCACAAAATGCAACATCAAAAGTAAACTTTCCTAAGCATCCTTATGGAGAAGTAATGACAGAAGCCTCATTGAATGCTATTCAATTGCAAGACGTAAAAGATTACTTTAAAAAGACGTTTACGCCAAAGGGTGCGTATTTAGTTATTGTTGGTGATGTGAATCTTGAAGAAGCAACAAGATTGGCTAATAAGTATTTTGGTTTATGGGTCGGTCCAGAACCCTACCTGAATCAAACTGAATCTGCGCAAAAGAATAAGGGAGATCGTGTGATTTTTGTTAATAAACCAGGCGCAGTACAATCTGTTGTTTATATTACTTTTCCAGTAGACATTCATCCAGGTGATAAAAACCAATTACCATTAACGGTTTTGAATGGCATTTTAGGCGGAGGTGGATTTGGAACTCGTTTAATGCATAATCTTCGCGAAGACAAAGCATATACCTATGGTTGTTATTCTAGACTAAACATTACAGATAATGGTTCTTGGATCTCTGCAGGTGGAAATTTTAGAAATGCAGTTACCGATTCTGCTATAACGGAAATTTTAAATGAATTTAAAATTATTTCATCTGAAATAGTGAAGGACGATGAGTTAAGTTTAATTAAGTCTTCAATGAATGGTGATTTTTCTCGATCTCTTGAAAGCCCACAAACCATAGCAAGATTTGCTTTTAATATAATCAAAAATCAACTTGATCAAGATTATTACAAATCCTACTTACAACGCTTAGATGCAGTTTCGAAAGAAACTGTTTTGGAAATGGCTAAAACATATTTCAAGCCCTATGCCTGTAATATAATTGTAGTTGGTAATGAAGAAGTATTATCTAAAATCAAAGTTTTTGATGCGGATGGACAAATTGAATTTTTAGATGCTTTCGGCGACGAGAAAAAACAAATTTTACCCTCTGACATCACCAAAGAAGAATTAGTTGATCGGTATTTATCTGCCGTAACCATGACTAAAACAGCTAAGGAAAGAACTAAAAAATTAAAGAAGGTAAAGACTTTCGTACGTGTTACCGACTTGAGTATTCCTGCAGTTCCAATTCCATTAAAAAGAACAGAATATTGGATAGCACCTATGGTTGAAGCAGATAAGATGGAAGGGCAAGGAATGATCTTCCAAAAATCTTTTTTTGATGGTGCAAGCGGATTTAAATTTGATATGCAAGGAGGAACAACTCCATTTACAGAGGAAGAAATTGCTTCTAAAAAATTATCCTACGGTCTATTTCCTGAAATTAATTACGCGAAAAATGGAATTAAATATGAAGTATTAGGCATTGAAAATGTGTCTGGTAAAGATTATTATGTCCTGAAGACAAATGACAATACAAGCGAAACATTCTCCTACTTTGAAATGGATACTTATTTAAAAGTTAAAACTATTTCTATCGAAAAAGATGGAGATAAAGTTCAAGAAGCAACAAGCTCTTTTGGTGACTTTAAAATGGTAAATGGTCTTCTTTTTGCCCATACTATTAATTTTAGTACTGATCAAGTGAATATTTCAGGTACAGTGTCTAAGATTGCAATCAATGAAAAAATTGATTTAAAGGATTTTAAAGAATAATTTAAATGCTTTAAAACGCCACCATTAGTGGCGTTTTAATTTATCCTTTTTATGAAAGCAAGTTTATTTATAATTTCTTTACTTTTAATTGGACAAAACTTATTCAGTCAAAACTCATTAGTTTCTGGTGGTAATGTTTTTGAAGGTGAGCCTTATCTGCTTGTAAATCCACAAAATCAACAACATTTAGTTGCTGCTTGGATGGGTTTTCAATTAAATCAAAAAATTAGTATCAAAACATCTGTTTCATTAGATGGTGGTATAAATTGGTCTGTTCCTACAGCACAAAGTCATGAAGTAGCCAATAATTCCTCTGCGGATGTTTCCCTTGCATTTAATTCATCCGGGGTAGTTTTTATGTGTTATATTGATTATGATAATGACTTATTTACTAATGGGAAAATCGTTGTCAGGAAATCTATTAATGGCGGATTAAATTGGTCCAATAGTACAGAGGTAATTAATATAACAGATTGCCCCAATCAACTTTGCGTAGATAGACCTTGGATGGTAATTGATCGATCAGGTGGAATCCACGATGGAACCATCTATGTTTGTTCGATGAATGCGGATCAACCCACCTTAATTACCCCGCCCTACTTTCCTTATCTAAGTGTGAGTAAGAATAATGGTGTAAGTTTTGAAACTCCTAGATATTTGGATACGCTGAATTATTTGGCAGGCTCAACGATACCTCAAGTTATGTCCTCCCCTGTTGTCAGTACCAATGGAACCTTTTATGCAATTTATCCAAGTTATGAAACCAATCAGAATCCATGGCCTAGACATATACTTGCAACTTCAACTTCGCAAGGACTTGGTTTAAATCATCTAGTAGCACATCAAGGAACAGAAATTGGAGTTCAAAACAGTCTACTTAAAAGAGCTGGATTGCTGAAAGCCGACCCCTCCAATGCGCTGCATTTAGCCTATTTTTTTCTATCACAAATCAATGATGGTGCAGATGTATATTTTATGGAGTCCTTTAATGCTGGGGGCAATTGGTCGGATATGTATCGCATTAATCAAGATGCAGTTTCCAATGGAAAATTACAAGATTTACTTTGGGCTGATTTTGATTTAGATGGCGACTTACTGGTTTGTTGGAGGGATAGAAGAAATGGAGTTGGGACTAGTTTCGCTGAAGCAACGGAAATATACGCTGCAGTGCGACCAAAAGACTCCCTTAATTTCAATCCTGATTACGCGATAAGTTCGCAACAAATTCAGCATGACGTAGTTCTTGAATCTTCTGGCAATGACTTTATGCACACTTGCCTGGTAAATGATACTGCCTATGCTATTTGGGGAGATGTACGCAGTGGAACCTTGAAAATCTACTTGAATAAATGGAATATTTTTACTCAAACAGGGGATTTATTAGAGATTCCAACAAGCGAGAATATTTCAGTATTTCCCAATCCAGCATCTTCTTTTATTCAAATATCATTAGAACTTATCGGAGCAAATTACGCTATTATTAATTCTGATGGAAAAGTATTTTGTAGTGAGCAAATTCTGCAAGAAAAAATAGATGTATCAAAATTACCGAAGGGAAATTACTTATTGCGCATAGATTCGAAGACTCATAATTACACATCGAAATTTATTAAGAACTAATTAAATAATATGAGAAATTCCGCAGTTCCTTTTAAGAGTATTTTGATTCTAAGCGCTTTGCTTCTTTGTTTTACTGTTGGTGCCCGGACAAGATTTATTAGAGTAATGTTCAGCGGAAACACCTCTAAAAGTGCAACAATCATTTGGGATCAACAAAGAGGTGATTTTAAAGGATTATATTGTGATACCATCAATCCGGAACTGAGTCAATATAAAGATGCCAAGCCATTAACTTCATCTAATACTTGGAAAGGAATGCACACCCATTGCATTCGTTTAAGAGACTTGAAAGCAAACACGAAGTATTTCTTTATTATAAAAGATTCGGAAGGGTTTGGTAGATTATATCATTTTTATACGGCACCCAATTCATCCAATGACCAAGTATCCTTCATTGCAGGGGGAGATTCAAGAGACAATAGACCGGTGCGCACCAAAGCAAATAAATTGGTGCCAAAACTATTTGCTACAGCTGTATTATTTAATGGTGATTTCATCGGACTCGACAACGAAAAACAGTGGATTGAGTGGTTTGCTGATTGGGAAAAAACCATCTCCATTGATGGGCGTGTAACTCCAATGATTGTGACCCGTGGGAACCATGAATTAAGCAATAAAGATTTGGTCAAATTGTTCGATGTTCCTAATAAAAAAGTTTATTACTCTAGCACTTTTTCCGGGGACTTACTTCATATCGTTTCCTTAAATTCTGAAATCCATAAATTTGGGCGACAAAAATTATTTCTTAAACAAGCTTTAGCAAAGCACGCAGATTACCAGTGGCAAATTGCGCAATACCACAGACCCGTTAGAGCGCATGTAAAATCAAAAAAAGAAATGGAAACTCAATACAAGCATTTCGTCCCTTTGTTTGAGCAATATGCTAACCTACCCTTATGTCTAGAGAATGACTCACATACCTTTAAAGTAACCTGGCCCATTGTTAGTAGCAAAGACTCGTCCTCAGCAGAAGGATTCAAACGAGATGACATTAATGGTATCATATATGCGGGAGAAGGCTGTTGGGGGGCCCCGCTCCGAGAAGCTGATGATGCAAAAATTTGGACAAGAGATTGCGGTGCTGTTAATCAGTTCAATTGGATTATCGTCTCAAAAGATAAGATTCAATTAAGAACAGTTTTATATGAAAATGAGGCTGATGTTGAATCACTTTCCTATAACAATCGATTCACAATACCAAAAGGACTTACTTTTTATGGACCTAAAAATGGCGAATTGATAGAAATTTTCCCTAGGAATAAAGAACAATTTGAGCAAGGTCGAATCAAATCAAATAATTAGGTGATTAGTGGAGCAATTTATTTTTCAACAATTTCAAATAATGCTTTCTCGCTTTGCAAAATGACTTAAATTTGTATTATGAGTGATTTTGTAGTTTCAGCAAGAAAATATCGTCCACAAACCTTTGATACAGTTGTTGGACAAAATTCCATTACTGGAACACTCAAAAGCGCTATCAAGAATAAGCACCTGGCCCAAGCTTTTTTATTTTGTGGGACAAGAGGAGTAGGAAAAACTACCACAGCAAGAATTTTAGCGAAAACCATTAATTGTTTTAATCGCACAGAAAATGTTGAAGCATGTGATGCGTGTGATTCATGTGTTTCCTTCAATACCGGTAATTCATTGAATGTTTATGAATTAGATGCGGCTTCTAACAATTCAATTGATGATATTAAAAGACTCATTGACCAAGTGAGAATCGCACCTCAAATTGGAGATTTCAAGGTTTATATCATTGATGAGGTTCACATGTTGTCTACTTCGGCATTTAATGCGTTTTTAAAAACATTAGAAGAACCACCTAAACACGCCATTTTTATTTTGGCAACAACTGAGAAGTTTAAAATTATTCCAACGATTCTTTCTCGTTGTCAAATATTTGATTTTAACAAGATAAAAGTTAAGGATATAGCAGATCATTTGTCTGTCATTGCTACAAAAGAAGGAATTACAGCAGATCCTGAGGCATTGCATTTAATTGCTATGAAAGCAGATGGAGCACTTAGAGATGCCTTAACCATGTTTGATCAAATTGTAACCTTTAGCGGTAATACTTTAAGCTTTCAGCATGTCATCCAAAATCTTCATATTTTGGATTATGACTATTATTTCAAAATCGTAGATTACTTTTTAAAGGAAGATATTGGTGCTACCCTACTTGTTTTGAATGATATCTTGGAAAGAGGTTTTGATGGACATCATTTTATAAATGGATTAGCAGAGCACTTTAGAAACTTATTGGTTTGTAAAGATGTACGCACAGCTGCATTATTAGAAGTCACTGAGAGTATTCAAGAAAGATTTATTGAACAAGCTAAAGCTTGGGAAGGCCCTGTTATTATGCGTGCTCTTTATGCTTTAAGTCAAACCGATGTAAATTTCAAAAGCTCCAGAAATCAAAGGCTACTCATCGAGGTGGTATTAATGCAACTTTGTTCCTTACAACAGGAGCAAGAAAAAAAAAATCCTTAACGGATCGAATTGATATCCTTCCTTTTCCAAAGCAGACTTTGCGCAAGGAAAAAGAAAAGGAAAGAGAAATAAAATCAAATGTTACTCAGGAACCAAAAATCCCCTATGTTGCTCCCAACAAGGAAGTTGAAACCGTATTATTAAAAGTTCCAACTGGCGCAAAGCCAAGTCCAATGATAAGTATTCAACAAATCATTGAAGAGGAAAAAGAAGCAAAATCAAGAATTCCTGCTAAATCCATTAGAGAATTATATTCATTAGATCAATTAAAAATGTCATGGAAACGCTATGCTTTTCAAATGAAAGATCAAGGAATGGAAACATTTTTCCAAGCGATGATGAGAAAAGATCCGATTCATGAAGAGCGAGAAAAGGTTGTTTTACATCTAGAAAATCAGGTGCAATTAGAATATATTCGACCGATACTTCAAGATCTAGTGACCTATTTAAGAACCAATTTGAAAAATGATTTTATTGAGGTTGAATTAGAAGTGCAAATTGACCCTAATGCTAAATCGAATATTCCAATTACCGGAAAAGATAAATTTACAGCTTTGGCAAGGAAAAATCCAAATTTACATACTTTGAAGAATACCTTTAACTTAGATATAGAATACTAGAACTTGGAAATTGAATATATAGACCTTTCTAGAAAAGTTGAAATTGAATACTTTCTAAAAGAATGGTTCAATGACGAAGCATTTATAACGGCAAAGACATCAGGTTCGACAGGTGTTCCGAAAGAAATACAAATTCAAAAGAAGCACCTAACTCACAGTGCAGAAAACACCATTAAATATTTCAATTTAAATCAGAAAAGCCATTTTTTTTCAGCCTTGTCTACGGATACGATAGCAGGAAAAATGATGCTTATTAGAGCAATAACAACTGATGGAAAAATAAGTATAGGTTCTGTTAAGAGAACTACAATGGATGATTTACCAGAGCAAATTGACTTTGTTGCCTTAGTTCCTATCCAATTAGAACACTATTTACAACAAAAAGATAAAATAAGGGTCAAAACAATTATTGTTGGTGGAGCTCCTATCTCTGATACTTTAAAAAATTTATGTCAAACAATTTCATCTCCAATTTATCACACATTTGGAATGACGGAAACCCTTTCGCATGTAGCTGTTAAATGCATCAATGTGAAGAAAGATGAAACCTATGAAGCTTTGGATGGGATTCATTTTTCAACTCAAGAGGAACAACTCGTTATCCATTATCCAGCGATTGGTCTTGAAGCCTTGTTGAGTAATGACATAGTAGAACTCATAGACCCTTTTCATTTTAATTGGTTGGGAAGAGCAGATTTCGCAATCAATTCTGGTGGAGTTAAGTTATTTCCTGAACAAATAGAACAAAAACTTAGTGGATCCCTACCCTATCCATTTTTCATTGGCAGTATTAAGGATGATACTCTGGGAGAATCTATATGTTTGTTTATTTCAAGCGAATCGGATGTAGAAATTAAAAAAGAAGTTTTACTGAAATTACTTTCTAAATTTGAAGTGCCTCGCTATTACAAAATAGGAGCAGGATTCACGCATACACATAATGGAAAAATTGATCGCTTAGGCACAATAAAAAACTATAGTAGATATGAATGGCGAAAAGTATTATAAAATCCTTGGATTACCTTCAAATGCAAGCGATGCTATGGTGCGTCAAAAATATCGCTCTTTAGTAAAGAAATACCATCCTGATAAAAACAAAGAAACGGACACAACAGCTCAATTCATTGCCATTCAGGAAGCCTATGAGAAAATTCTTAAAAAAGATTTCACTCAAAAAACAATCAAGAATTCTAAAAAAGAAAAAAGTCCTGAACAAAATTTTCATGATTTAGCCAGAAAGAGAGAAGCACAATTAAGAGAAAAAGAAAAAGCTGATTTAAAAATATTTTATGCGACGTTCAAAAAAGGTTGGAGGTATCATGTTGTTCGAATTCATGCCGTAATAGGATTTATTTGTATCGTCGCATTAATATTTGATGACTTTTTACCCCTAAGAAAAAGCGATGAGACTGTTGCTTCCTATAATTCGGAACTTAGTCAAAGTTCAAGTGATAATTATGTTCAGAATATTAAAACGCGCAATGGCCTTAGTTTATGGTTGAATAATTATAATGTGACTAAATTTTATAATTATCAGCACTTCACACTTTACTCGACTCATATATTTCATTTAGCAGTGAAAGCAGAACATAAATTTAAATCAGAAACCACTTTTATTCCTATTCACTTCACCTTTTATTGGTTACAATGGTTGATTTTTCCTATTTTTCTCTTGCCTTTAATTATCTATTTTTATCCAAAACGAGATGTGTTTTTTGTCTTGGGAAATTACTTTAGCCTTTTTATATCCAGTTCTATAATATGGATATTTTTAGTTAATGATCTTAAAATTATTCATTTATTAAGTCTAGGAAACTACTAAGATGACGAAGAAAGAAAAAGCTAAATATATAGTTGATGAACTGGAAAAATTATTTCCAGAAACGCCGATTCCATTAGATCACAAGGATCCGTACACCCTAATGATTGCAGTACTCTTGTCGGCTCAGTGTACAGATGAACGCGTGAATAAAGTAACTCCGCTACTTTTCAAAAGAGCCAGCACACCTGCTGAAATGATTCAATTGAGCGTGGAGGAAATAAGAGCTATTATTCGTCCTTGTGGTTTATCACCCAAGAAATCTCATGCAATTTATGATTTATCGCACATGCTACTCAATCAGTTCAACGGTGAAGTTCCTGCAAACTATGAGGATTTAGAGTCCTTCCCCGGGGTTGGACACAAAACCGCCTCAGTGGTAATGTCTCAAGCATTCGGATTTCCAGCATTTCCAGTAGATACCCATATCCAAAGATTACTCAAAAATTGGGGTATTTCTAAAAGTAATAATGTAGTAGTTACGGAAAGAGAAGCGAAAGCAATTTTTCCAGAAAAACTTTGGAACAAACTACATTTACAAATTATTTTCTATGGCAGACAATATGCTCCAGCAAGAAGCCCAAAAAAAGATATTGATTATATCACTAGAACTATTGGAACGCGTGCAGCAATTTCAGCATTAAAATAATAATTAACAATTGTTAATGACATCTTTTCATAACTTTTGCTTAAGTTTGAACTGTGTCAACCCGGCATCAACAATCATTTCATTAATTTTGTTTCATGGATACAATTGATAACAACCGAAAACCTAATGTTCGCATTAAATCACCTTCTGTATTGACGGGTGATATTGGAAAAATTCCACCACAAGCTGTGGATGTAGAACAAGTAGTACTCGGTGCTATGATGCTGGAACAGAATGCTGTAAATGATACCATTGACATATTAAGTGCTGAGAGTTTTTACGATCCTAAGCATCAGTATATTTACAGAGCTATTCACGAATTATTTGCTACTACCAATCCAATTGACTTGGTTACCGTTACGAGCAAACTTCAAAAGAAAGGTGAATTAGAAGCTGCTGGTGGTGTTGCTTATATTTCTCAATTAACGAATCGGGTGGCTTCTTCTGCTCACATTCAATTTCATGCTCGAATTATAGCTGAAAAACATATTAAAAGAGAATTGATTAGTTCTAGCAGTGAAATAATCCGTGATGCCTACAATGATACCGTTGATGTATTTGAATTGTTAAATAGTGCTGAAACTAAACTTTTTAAGATTGGTGAAAAAAACATGAGCAAACAAGTCGTTGCCATGAAATCGGTTGTTCGTGAAGCGATTGAAGAAATTGAAAAAGCAAGGACCAATGCAGATGGAATTTCAGGTGTTCCAAGTGGATTCCACGATCTTGACAAAGTTACTGCTGGATGGCAAAAATCAGATATGATTGTATTGGCAGCACGACCAGGAATGGGAAAAACTGCTTTTGTTTTGTCGATGGCTCGCAACACTGCTGTAGATCACAACATGCCTGTTGCTGTTTTCTCTTTAGAGATGTCAGCAGTTCAATTGGTAAAACGACTTATTGCTGGAGAGGCTCGAATTGATTCTGAGAAATTAAGAAAAGGAAATTTAGCGGATCATGAATTCCAACAATTACATACTCGAATTGCGAAATTAACGACTGCTCCTATCTTTATTGATGATACCGCTGGGATTACCATTTTTGACTTCAGAGCAAAATGCCGTAGGTTAAAGCAACAACACAATATTCAATTGGTTATTATTGACTATTTGCAGTTAATGAGTGCTAAAGACGGAAAAAATGGTGGTAATCGCGAACAAGAAATTTCAACCATCTCTAGATCCATCAAAGAAATAGCAAAAGAATTAAATATTCCAATTATAGCTTTAGCACAATTAAGTCGTTCGGTAGAACAAAGAGGTGGTGACAAACGACCTATTCTTTCCGATTTGCGTGAATCAGGTGCTATTGAACAAGATGCCGATATTGTTTCCTTTATTTATCGTCCAGATTATTACGGAATTGTCAAAGATGAAGATGGAAATGCTACCAATGACATTGGCGAAATAATAATTGCAAAACATAGAAATGGTTCAACAGCCAAAGTTAGATTGCGTTTTGTACCTCATTATGCACGATTTGAAAATCTAAATGATTCCTCGGAATACACAGATTTGAACAGTGTAAGTGGTATTTCTAATTTTGATTCAGAATCAAAAACATATACTGTGCCTAGTAAAATGAACAGTCCGATTTCTGAAGACGACTTTTTCAAAGAAGACGAAGAACCAACTCCTTTCTGATGACTAAGGGTATACTTATACTTTTCTTGTTTCTTTCTATGGGTTTGCGCTTGCAAGCTACACAACTGCTTGTGCCTATGGATGAAAAACAAACCAATCATTTAAAAGCTTACGGTATCGCTTTTTGGACTTTGGAAAATGGATTGATCATCGAATGGCTTCTCAATTATCGTGGTGGATCTTTTTTGATACCACATTCTAAACTGATCGAACAAGAATTGATTATTAGAGGTGTAAAATACGAGGTCTTGGCCGACGGACAAGTAAATCAGATTAAATCACAAATTGCAGACCCTGAAGTAAATATGGAAGTGGTGCAACTTGAAAAAGCACCAAAAATTGCGGTATATACACCACCCGACAAACAACCATGGGATGATGCTGTGACAATGGTTCTGGAATATGCTGAAATTAAATACGATAAAATTTATGACTCCGCAATTGTTATGGGTATGCTACCCAAATATGATTGGCTGCATCTACATCATGAGGATTTCACGGGACAATATGGGAAATTTTATAGTTCTGCACGGAACCAAGTATGGTATCAACAACAAGTAGTTGCAGCCGAAAAAAACGCGAGAATGCTTGGTTTTAAAAAAGTTTCTGCACTTAAATTAGCTGTTGCTCAAAATCTAAAAAACTTTGTAATTGGTGGTGGGTTTTTATTCACTATGTGTAGTGGAACTGATAGTTATGACATAGCCTTAGCCGCTCAAGGAATAGATATTTGCGAAACCGTATTTGATTATGATGGTTCTGACCCCAATGCACAAAGTAAATTGGATTTCAATCAAACTTTTGCCTTTAAAGATTTCCACCTTAATAAAGACCCAATGGTTTATGAATATTCAGATATTGATGCCTCGGAGCTAAGAAACAATAGAATCATTTCAGAACAAACAGATGTTTTTACCCTTTTTGATTTTTCAGCAAAATGGGATGTAGTTCCAACGATGTTAACCCAGTGCCATACAAACATTATTAAAGGTTTCATGGGACAAACAACCGATTTCAGAAAAGAATTTATCAAAACAAATGTTTTGGTGCTTGGTGAAAACAAAGCTGCTGGAACAGTTCGTTACTTACATGGTGAATTAGGGCAAGGTATGTGGACTTTTTATGGTGGACATGATCCAGAAGATTACCAACATTTTGTAGGAGATCCCGCAACGGATTTAAATTTACACCCAAATTCGCCTGGATATAGATTAATCTTAAATAATATATTATTTCCTGCAGCGAAGAAAAAGAAGAGAAAAACATAATATTAACCTATTTTTCATTGTTAATTCAATTGTTTTCTTTAAACTTGCAACATAATCTCCAAGGAAATTTTCCTTCTACCTAAATCCTTCTTACAAAATCAAACAAAATTCATGGATCAAAAAGAATTAGAGAATAAAAAAATATCCGATTTGCGTATAATTGCTGCAACCTTAGGTCTAAGCGTTTCGGAAACATTAAAGAAAGCAGAGTTAATTTCAGCCATTATGGGGGGTTCTACCCCTGCAAATACAGAAGAAAATGCTGATCAAGGTACAAGAGAGAAGCGCAAAAGAAAACCTATTGAAGAAATTAGTAAATCAAATATAGCTCCGCTGCCTAAAATGGCAAAAGAGGATCAGATGATTGCACAACCAAAATTAGATTTTGAGGAAGAAACAGTCGAAGCAAGTAATGAGATTGTAAAGGAAGTTAATAAGGAAAGTGAAGTAACGAATACTGAAAATATAGAAACCGAAAATACACCACCTGTCAGACAACATAAAGTTCCGGTTCACAAACATCATGAAAGAAAAGAGGCCCAACAACCTCGTGACAGTGAGTCAAGACCGGAAAGAGAACCTCGTCAAGAAGGTGAATTGAGAACGGATGGTGAAGCCAGATCAGAAAGAGAAAATCGTCAAGAAGGACATAAACCACATCATAATCCTAATCAAAAGCAGGAAGGGAAAACCGCTCAAGAAAAATTAGAAGAAAATTACGATTTAGTTGGAATCGTATCTGCTGAAGGTGTTTTAGAAGTCATTCAAGATGGATATGGATTTTTAAGATCTTCAGACTACAATTACCTACCCTCACCTGATGATATTTATGTATCTCAAAATCAAATCAAATTATTTGGATTAAAAACGGGTGATACAGTTAAAGGAACTATTCGTCCACCTAGAGAAGGTGAGAAATTTTTCCCTTTAGTGAAAGTGGAATCTATCAATGGTAGACATCCTTCCTACATTAGAGATCGTGTGCCTTTTCAATATTTAACACCCTTATTTCCAGACGAAAAATTCAAATTAACCGGACATGCTCAAGAAACCTTGTCTACTCGTGTTATGGATTTATTTGCTCCAATTGGAAAAGGACAACGCGGAATGATTGTTGCCCAACCAAAAACGGGTAAAACCATGTTATTAAAAGATGTTGCTAATGCAATTGCAGCGAATCATCCGGAGACTTATCTTATTGTATTGCTTATTGATGAGCGTCCTGAGGAGGTTACAGATATGGCAAGAAGCGTAAAAGCAGAAGTAATTGCTTCCACATTTGATGAACCAGCTGAACGACATGTAAAAGTGGCCAATATGGTTTTAGAGAAAGCTAAAAGAATGGTAGAGTGTGGACATGATGTCTGCATATTGTTAGACTCTATTACACGTTTAGCGCGTGCTTATAATACTGTATCGCCAGCTTCTGGAAAAGTACTTTCTGGTGGTGTAGATGCTAATGCACTTCACAAACCCAAGCGTTTCTTCGGTTCAGCTAGAAAAATTGAAAACGGAGGTTCCTTATCAATACTCGCAACTGCATTAACAGAAACAGGATCTAAAATGGACGAAGTTATCTTTGAAGAATTTAAAGGTACAGGTAATATGGAACTTCAATTGGATCGTAAAATCTCTAATCGTCGTATTTATCCAGCCATTGACATTACCGCTTCAGGAACACGAAGAGAAGATTTATTAGTGAATAAAGATGTCTTACAACGTGTTTGGTTGATTCGTAAATTTATTGCTGATATGAATCCTGTTGAAGCAATGGAATTCTTAAAAAATCATATGGAAAATACCATTTCAAATGAAGAGTTCCTTATCTCGATGAACAGTTAATATGAAAACACCTATAATTACCGGAGTAATTGCAGCATTGGTTTGGATAGCAATTAAATGGGGAGGCTATGCCTTTGGTTTTTTCAACAATGGATCTGTCCAGCCCTATGTATTTACCAATATGTTTTTACTCACCGCTTCTGTTTCGATCGGCTTGTTTTTAATTAAAAAAAATGCAAAACAAAAAAGTAATTTACTTTTAGATATAAAAACAGGAATGACTGCTGCCATGCCTTATACGGTTTTGGTTAGTGGATTTATTTTTATATTCTATACTTATATCAATCCAGAATTTAATCAAAAACAAATGGAGCGGACTAGAATATCTTTACAAGATAAAAAAGTACTTACTTCCTTACGCAATTCAAATCCTACCTTGGAAAATAAAACAGACCAAGAACTATTGAAAGAAGGAATGAAACAAACGAGACAAATTATCAGTCCGCAATTTACTATGTTAGTTTCCTTATTAGGCTTATTGGTTTATGGCACTATGAATTCATTAGTGATCTCCTTAATCTACCGAAGCTTAATCTTTAGAAATCAAAGAGATGAGCCGTTAATAGAAGAAATTAAGGAATAATTCTCTTTATTAGACTCTTGTTTTCTATAAAGTTTCGCAGAGTTGTTCTCCTAAATCTTCATAATCAATCCCATCAAAATTACCAGATGACATCATCAGTAGCACTGAATTATGCCAATCTTGTTGCGCAATAAATTTCAGGACATCATTGGTGTGATTAACTACCGTAACCTTACCACCAAATCCAGTTTTTACCAAGTCAATTGAGATTTCCGGTAGTTTTTTGTGAGCGACAACCTCTGGACTAAAATAAACAATCGCCTCATCTGCACTATCCATTGCTCCTAAATAATGAGGTAGAAATTCTTTTTGCAGAGAAGAAAAGGTATGCAGCTCCATACAAGCGATTACTTTTCTATTGGGATATTGGTGTTTGACAGCGCTTGTTGTAGCTTTTAATTTAGAAGGTGAATGAGCGAAATCTTTATACATCACAAAATCATCTTTCTCAATTACCTTTTGCAACCTTTTACCAGCACCTTTGAAGTCAGCCATAGCAGAGAAGAAATCCGCAGGATGAATTCCCAAACATTTCGCCAATTCCATTGCCCCCATTAAATTTTGTAGATTATGAGGTCCAAAAATCTGTAATGGATATTCGTTTCCTTCATATCGCAAAACCGTCCCTTCTTCCATCGGAGAAAAATCTGGTGTGTGATACGCTTGAACCTTTAGTTTACTTTGATATTTAAGGCCTAATTTATTTACTTCAAGATCTTCCTCATTATAAATTAGAGTACCTGAATCAGAAATGAGAGTACAAAAAGTATCAAACTGCTCCAAATAATTCTCAAAAGTGGGAAAAACGTTAATGTGATCCCATGCAATTCCACTAAGCAGCGCAATGTTAGGTTTATACAAATGAAATTTGGGTCTTCGATCAATGGGTGAACTCAGATATTCATCACCTTCTAGAATCATATATTTTGCATCCTCTGTTAATTTTACCATACAGTCGTAGCCTTCTAATTGCGCACCAACCATATAATCAACTTGCAGACCTAAAGCCTTTGTTGCATGGAGTAACATTGAAGTGATAGTAGTTTTACCATGGCTACCTCCAATAACAAGACGAATTTTATCTTTACTTTGTTGGTATAAATATTCAGGATAAGAATAAATGGGGACATTCAATTCCTTAGCCTTCAACAATTCTGGATTATCCTCTCTTGCATGCATGCCTAATATTACAGCATCTAATTCAGCATGTATATTAGCGATGTCCCATCCTAAATTCAATGGGAGAATTCCTTGATTTAAGAGTCTTGATTTTGAAGGTTCAAATATTTCATCGTCAGATCCTGTCACAACGATTCCTTTTCTACTTAAGGCAATAGCTAAGTTGTGCATAGCACTTCCTCCAATAGCAATAAAATGTACTTGCATAATTAATATTAAAACCTAAAAGTAATTCAGAAAAGGAGTGAATTAAGAAATAGCATAAATAGTTACTGACACCTTACTTTTGAAAGCTTTTACACTTACTCACACGCAGTAATTATGGATAATTCAGGATGAATAACATTAGCCCCTTTTGATTCATTGGTCCACATAAATTCAGATATAGTGGATCCATTACAAGTAAATGAAGAAATACCTCTTTCATTTCTTGTGTGTTCATACACGACTCCAAAACCATTTGGATCTACCACTACCCTTCTAACGATAACTGTAACCACATAGCCATCAGTATTTTTTATTTCATAAACACGCTCAGTAACAGCATTCCAAGGAAAGCAAGTGTTTTTTTCATCACGTAAATAATTTGGACTCGTAATATTTACAGGAACATAATTCTTCATTTTTTGAATATCTTTTGCGGAAGCTTCTTGTTGCTTCTTCGAAATGGAATCTTTTTGAAATTGACTGTATTCTAACATTGTCTTATTTTTCTGAAGCTGTGCTGCTAGTGCTACATTTTCTTTCGCTTTTTGAATATTGATCAATTCAATTTCAGTCTTTGCTTTAATTACTTCCAATTCTTGAAGCGCATGAATTTGCGCTAATTCATTTTGTTTTAAAAGCGCTTGAGCATCCATGTCATTTTTCATAAGTTGTATTTCTTTGGCTCTCCTCTCCCCTTCTTTAACAACCATTTCTTCTCTTTGCTGAATAGAAAGATTTGTTGCATTTACAATTTTGGCCATTTCCTTTTGTCTTTCAATAGCTTCAATTTGATTATTAACACCAATTAATTCTATTTGAGTCTTCTGATCTTGAATGTCTTTAGCGGCATCAGCCTGACGAGAGGCCTCAGTTAAGGTACGGAATTCATTTTCTTTATCGATATCATTTTTTAAATCCTGCAGATAAGTAGCTTTTGCTCTTTCAGATTCATTGCGCGTAAAATCCAATTGTTGAAAAACATCTGTTGTATTTCCAATAACTTGTTCACCAGGAGTGCTCAATTTTGTTCCAGCGGTATTCGGTTTAGTTATTTTGATTGGAGAAACAATTTTTTGCAAAGAATCTAATGAAATCGTAACTCTTAGTAGTTCCGCATTGGATACTTTAGCCGATTGAGCAAGTACGAATAATTCCTTAACCGCGGCCAATGCTTTAGCGGAATCTTTTGAAGCAACTACTTTAATTTTTGCTGGCTTATCTTTATAATATTTAGTTACATCACCCAATCTCACTTTTAAGGCAATAACTTCAGGAGTAGCAGCTTTACTTTTAAGTGGCTCTTTAGCCAACAAGGAGCTTGCTTCAGCTAATTTTACAGGCGCATTATCAATCGCTAAAGCTACTTGATCAAGGGCATTTTTGTATTTTTTCTCCTCTTCCTCTTTTTTCTTTAGCACCTCCTGAACACGACCTTTAACTTCAACTAGTTTAGAGTTTTTAAGCTTTTCATCCGTCAAATAATCGACCAACACTTCGGCTTTTTTGTAGGTTTCAATTGCTTTATCGTATTGATTTTTAGAATTAAAATCATAGGCAGTTTTCAATTCCTTCCCTATACTTTCATCTATCTGTTTATTGACTAAATCGCGCTGAATCTTTTTTGATTCTTCCGTTAACAGTTGAGTAATCAAATTATCTATTTTAACATAGCCCAATTTGGATTTATCATAAGCCCCAGTAGAATTTAGAATTTTTGTTGCTTTTAATTCATTTGCAATTTCAAGTTCTAATGCAGCACTTTTTAAATTGGTATTCAGTGAAGCAATTTCTATATTTAATTTATCCTTTTCCCCTTGAGAAACTTTCAGTTTTAAACCTTTTTCATATTCTGAAATTGCCTCTTTATATTTTTTGGCAGTTTGAAATTTTACAGCATTTGATTTAATTACTACTAGTTTTTTCACGTCAGCATCTTCAACCGCTTTATCTAATTTAAGCTGTTTAATTACGCCCAGTTGCTTCAATGCATAAGCATTACCAATATCTTTTTTACCAATTTCAATAAATTTAGCTTCTGCACCAACAAGATTACCTTGAATTATCAAAGCATCACCTGCAGCAGCCATCAATTTTAATTCCTCTTGCTTTTTTTCTTCTGCAATAACCGCATCAAGACTATTTTTAAAGGCTACTTTCTTTTTAATTACAATTGAATCCTTATTGTTTAGCACTAAAGCTGAATCACAATAGGAAATTGCTTTTTCATAATTTTTTACCTGAGCAAAACTTTCAGATTTTGTCATAAACTTTGAAACAAGAGCTTGAAGTTCAAAATCTTTAAATGCTTTAATGATTTTTTCATCTGCCAATTTGTTATATGCTAAATCTGGAATCATGATATTTTGGTTATCATCCCACAAGAACTTTTCAGCATAATCATTAGGTCCAACCGGAATAGTAACGCCTTGTCTAACTTCAAACAATTGAATTAACAACTCCTCTGCGGCTTGAATTACAGCACTATTTCCTCTAACCTTTAAAGCTTTGAAGTCAAAATAAATCCGTTTGGACAAATAATTAGGCTTGGAAGCTATAATCTCAAATGGAATGTTTTTGTTGACTTTGGCACTAATGGAATAAACTCCTACACTATTTGTAATGGCCTTGGATATTGTTTTTCCATCTTGAACAACATACAAGGAAACACCTAATAATTTTGATTTTGTTTCATAATTATTCACATAACCAGGCAGGATAAGATCAAAAGTTTGAGCCTGAATTCCATTCAGAGAAACAAAAACAGATAATAAGAATATAAATAAGCGCATAAACAACAAATAAGTCAATAACAAAGATGAAAATCGATTCTATTTTTACCTTTGTATAGAACACAAATTTGAGAAAAAATCACGAGTAAAAAAAATGCTTCAAATTGATCAGCTAAGTTATTGGGAAAGAGATACTTATTTCACAGATAGTGACATCGTTATTATTGGCGCTGGAATAGTTGGATTGAGTACGGCTATTTTTATTTCAGAGCGCTATCCAAAAAGACGCATATTAATAGTAGAACAGGGTTACCTACCGAGTGGTGCAAGTACAAAAAATGCCGGATTTGCCTGTTTTGGAAGTCCCAGTGAATTGGAGGATGATCTAAAAACAATAAGTGAATCTGCTGTATGGGAAACCTTTCAATTAAGATATGAAGGCCTTAAGGCTCTTTTTAATTTATTAGATAGTACTGCTATAGACTATAATCCATGTGGTTCTTGGGATTTAATACAAAATGAGGCCCCCGAAATTAAAAGCGGATTTATTGACTATTTAAACCAGAAAGCAAAAGAAATAACTGGAGAGGATTCAATTTATTCCGAAGACAAACAAGCAAATAATAGGTTCGGATTCAGTGGATTCCGCACCTCCTATTACAATCGTCTAGAAGGCAGCTTGAATACCGGAAAACTCATTGATGAACTTTACAAGCATGCCATAAAGAAGAATATTAAAGTATTATTTGGAGTGAAATGCAATTCATTTTTCGAACAAAACGATGCTATTGAGCTCCAATTGAATATCGGAAAAATAAAAACAGAGCAATTAATTATTTGTTCAAATGGATTCGCTAAAGAACTTGTAAATGAAGACGTTATTCCTGCAAGAGGTCAAGTATTAATTACCAATGAAATTCCAAACCTTCAGATTAATGGAACCTTCCATTTTGATAAAGGATATTATTATTTTCGAAATGTCGGAAACAGAATTTTACTTGGCGGAGGAAGAAACATTAACTTCACTCAAGAAACCAGTAATAAATTGGAAATCAATGAAACGATACAAAGTGCGTTAAGAAAGATACTTGCTGAACAAATACTTCCAAATACGCCACACGAAATAGAGATGAGTTGGGCAGGAATCATGGGAGTCGGAAAAAGTAAAGAACCTATAATCAAACGCTACTCTAATAGAATTGCAATTGGTGTGCGAATGGGCGGAATGGGAGTTGCCATTGGCACATTGGTTGGAAAGAAGTTAAGTCACATAATAGACTAACTTATATAATTTTTAAATTATGGATATTGTAATCATCATCATTGGATTTATTCTGGTACTAATAGGTTTGGTAGGAGTATTTATCCCAGTGCTTCCGGGACCACCATTATCCTGGCTTGGAGTTTGGATGCTTTTTTGGACCGATGCGATTTCCTTAGACTTTATAGGTTATTTCCTTCTGTTTTACACTTTAGTGCTTGCTTTAATCAGTCTAATTCTTGAATATTTAATCCCAGCAATAGGGGCCAAATATTTAAAAGGTACTAAATATGGAATTTGGGGTAATTATATAGGATTAATCATTGGTTTGTTTACACCAGTTCCATTTGGATTTCTAATATTTTCCTTTTTAGGCGCATTAGCTGGTGAACTCCTTTATGATCACAAAGATTTTAAACGCGCGCTTTCCGCTGCAATTGGAACATTAATCGGATTTTTGGTTTCCGTAGTTCTTAATACAGGAATTGCTCTTGTAATGCTTATTGTATTTCTGTATTTTGTAATTTCAAATTGGTCTGCAATCTTCTAATTAACGCACAAATACCCATTCGTCTCTTGTAGAATCCTTAGCGCTGTAGGAATAATTATCTAAATGGTAATCAAAAAGTTCTTCCGCATTTAGAAGATTATTTTGGACAATATAGCGCGCCATTTTACCTCTTGCGTTTTTTGCATACATCATTACAACCTTTAAGCCATTATTAGTTTTTTCTTTAAAAACTGGTGTGATAACTCTTGATTTCAAGGACTTAATTTGAAGCGCTTTTGCATATTCAGTTGAAGCTAAATTAATAACTGTTCCGGGTACCTTATCGATTACTTTATTAAGCTTTTTACCCCAAAAATCATACAAATTTGTCGCGGTTTTACTACATTGAAACTTTGTTTTCATCTCTAATCTATAGGGAGCTATCAAATCCATTGGTTTTATTAATCCATATAATCCAGATAAGATCAAAATTTGATCATTCGCGCGCTCAAGTTCCTCTTGCGATAAAGAACTAAATTCTAATCCACGGTATACTTCACCTGCAAACAAAGTGTGTGCCTTTTGCAATTGGATAGAACCTGTTCCTAAATGATTTTTCTTAAAACTTTTGTTCCATAAAAAACCCTCTTTCGCTAAATTTTCTGAAATACCCATAAGAGACTGTAATTCCAAAACACTCAACTTTTTAATTTGACTATTTAAAGACATTGCTTCTTTGTAAAAAATTGGATTTGAACCTTTTAAGTCATCATTTGAATTAATCGTCAAACTTTTGGCAGGAGATAAAATGATTTTCATACAAGTGAACATATTTAGATTGTGATCGTTTTGGTTTAGTTCTTTAAAAAAATGTTAAAAAAAAGATAATAAATGAATAAATTAATTATCTATATTTAAGCTGTAAAATTAAACTTAAACTATGAATAAAAAACTACTTATTTTCTTTGTGCTCCTATTAGCTTCAAAGACGACTTTTGCACAGACTTCGACTTTTTACGGGAACTTCGCGCCTACGGTGAGTCATTTAGTACCCGCTAAAGAATCAGAAGCATTCCCTAAAACAGTTGTGATTAAGCCTAATTTTAAAGGGAGAGATGATAATTCAGTGGTTCAAAGCCCAAATCACAATATTGATTGGTTGTGGCAGCAACACCAAAATATGGAAAAATCGACAAGTGCGACAATCCTATGGAATTCAACCGGTTTAGGTCAGAATGCCTCTCCTCCAGACCCAACTGTTGATGCAGATAGTTCTATAGTTATCATGTCTGCAAATGGTAACGGCGGTAGTGTTTATAGAATATTTAATAAAACTACAGGCGCAACCGTGGCCAGTTCTTTATCCATGCAAACGCTTGGTGGACCAGCAGGAGCAGGAGATCCAATAGTTTTGTATTACAAACCAGCACGAAGATGGTTTTTGATGGAATTCTCAAATTCTGGTAATAAACTAATAGTGCATGTTTCTCAAACCAACAATCCACAAGGGGCATATAACACGTATCAATTTACCTGTCCTGCTTTTCCTGATTACCCAAAATGGAGTTTCTCACAGAGTTCAGACGCCTTCTTAGTGTCCACCAATGAAGGCGGACCTCCAAGGGTTTACGCTATGAAATTAAGTAGCTTATTAACTGGAGCCACTTCACCTTTTATTGGTATTCCAATAGGATATTCCTTAAATGGTTTTGGTTTTCAATCTATTACTCCAGTTGATCTTGAAGGAGATCTCGCTGCACCAGCAGGTATGAAACCATTGTTTGTTAGACACCGCGATGACGAGAGACATTCTAATGGAACTCCTGACAGTGGAACTAATGACTGGATTGAATTGTGGGAAATGACCATAAATTGGACCAACAATACTGCAACGGTTGCAAAAACTCAAGACATTGCTATTGGAGAAATAGACTCAGATTTATGCGGTTTAACAAGTTTCACTTGTATTCCTCAACCAGGAACAACTGTAAAATTAGATCCACTAAGAGAGACTGTAATGTATAAGGCGCCTATGCGCGTTTTTTCGGATCACCAGGCAATGGTGTTAAGTCTTTCAACTGATGTTAGTGGGTCTAACCGAGCTGGCGTTAGATGGGTAGAGATTAGAAGAGCTAGTGGAAGTTTAGGGACTTGGTCTTTATACCAAGAAGGAACCTATGCTCCAGGTGCAACATTAAATCGATGGATGCCTGCCATTAACATTGATAAGCATGGAAATATAATCATGGCATATTCTACTTCAAGTGGAACAACTGGTGAATTTCCTTCTATTATGATGACAGGCAGAAAACCTTGTGATCCACTTGGTCAAATGACCATGACAGAAACTGTTGTTAAAGCGGGAACCACTGTCAAGACCTCAGATACAAGATGGGGAGATTACCACCACATGTCCATCGATGATTTTGATGGCGAAACTTTCTACTATACTGGTGTTTATCACAGTTCCGCAACAAAAACTTGCGTTGCAGCAATTAAAATGAATCCTGATGCAACCGATGCTTCTGTAGCGAATGTATTCCAAGTAAACCCTGGAACAATTTGTGGTTCTACTTTGCAAGTAGGCGTAATTATCGAAAATCGTGGTAGTAATGCCATTACTTCAGGGAGTTTCACTTGGCAAGTTGGAACTGGAGCAAGCACATCAGTCAATTATACTTCAAGTCAAATGAATGGCGTAGGAACTACAGATACTATCTTAGTCACTGTTTCTGGAATACTTACAGGAAGTAATACCGTTAACTTTACTTCTACAAGTGTTAACGGATCAAGCCCAGACGAAAATATATGTAATGATTTCAAGACCATTACAGTAACCGCTGGTGCAGGATTAATCACAGTCAATAACACCTTAACAGCACCAAGTTGTACTGGAAATAATGGGCAAATTAATTTAACTGTTACAGGAGGTTCATCTCCCTACACATATAGTTTAAATGGTGGCGCTAATCAATCTTCTGGAATATTTACAGCATTGTCAGCAGGAACTTACAACTATTCAGTAACAGACAATACAGGTTGTGCAGGAACAGGAGTCATTCAATTAAATCCAGCAACAAGTATTTCAGTTACAAGCAATCAAACTGCTGAAGTACTTTGTAATGGGCAACAAAATGGAGCAATCATTCTCAGTGCAACAGGTGGGCAAAGTAGCTACACTTACTCACTAGACGGTACTAATTATCAAGCTACTAATGGCTTTACAGGATTAGGTGCTGGAACCTATACCATTTATGCTAAGGATGCGAATGGATGTATTGGTACAACAAATTATACCATCTTGCAACCAAGTGTTTTAACGGCAAACGCATCCCCTACTGCAATTACTTGTTTCGGAGCAAACAATGGTTTGATTACTGTACTTGCAAATGGAGGAACTCCTACCTATACTTATAGCATAGATGGAACAGTATTTACTCCAGGAAATGTAATTCAAAACCTTGCTTCAGGTACCTATACAGTTACAGTTAAAGATGCTAATGGTTGTACAACAACCTACGCAACAACCATTACTGAGCCTTCTCAAGTTAGTGTAACAGGTATCTCTACTCCTGCTTCTTGGAACAATGGATCGATAACATTTACAGGTGCCGGAGGATTAAGTCCTTACACTTATAGTATTGATGGAATTAATTATTATTCGGGTTCGTTATTTTCTAATTTATTTGCCGGTAGTTATACTTGTTATGTAAAAGACAATAATGGTTGTATTACCTCAATTGTTGTTGTCATTGAAGCCATTCAAGGATTAGAAGAAAGTGAAGGAAATGGAATACAAGTAAGTGTTTTGTATCCAAATCCTAACAATGGCACTTTCAATTTAGAAGTAAATGGAATCATTGGAGATGAAATTGAATGTAAATTATTCAATATGCAGGGACAACTTGTTTCCAATTTTAAATTAGGTGCTCAAAATGGATCTACAAAAAACACTATTGAAATGAGTAAAAAATTGGCTGCAGGCGCCTATTATTTGGGAGTATACAATGATAAAAGAGCTTGTGTTGTTAAATTTATAAAAGAATAATATTTTTCATTAACACTAAAAGCACCTTAGGGTGCTTTTTTTTTGCTCTACAAATAGCATAAATTGTACTTTCGTAAAAAGATATTCAATGAAGATTCAAAAAAATCCTAGAACTTATATTTCACCAGAATTAAATATTAAATCATTTGAAGAACTACTTCCTTATTTAAATGAACTTTCTTCAAGAGAAATAAATTCTAAGGAAGCATTTTTAACTTGGTTGTCCGATAAAAGTGAATTAGATGCAGTGTTGGAAGAAGATCAAGCTTGGCGGTATATAAAAATGTCGATTGATACAAAAAATAAAGATCATGCTGATTCCTATAATTTCTTCGTAACAGAAATACAACCAAAACTTGCTCCTTTTGACGATCTGTTAAATAATAAATTAAGTGAAAACGCTTTTAAAAAAAATCTAGAAAATGAAGAGGCTTATAAAATTTACTTCAGAGCAATAGACGTGCAACTTCGACTATTCAAAGAAGAAAATATTGCCTTGGAAGCTGAACTAAGTGAAGAAGCTCAAAAATACGGTGCCATTGCTGCAGCACAAACAATTCAACATGGTGAAAAAACCTTAACCATGCAACAAGCAGCACAATTCCTCAAAGATCAAGACCAAGAATTGAGAAAAACAATTTTTGTTTCCATGGCGGAAAGAAGAAATTTAGATCAAGAAGCATTAGATGATTTATTCACCTCTTTAATTCAAAAAAGACATCAATTAGCGCTTAATGCTGGCTTTGAAAATTACAGCACTTATAAATTCAGCGAATTAGGAAGATTTGATTATACAAAAAAAGACTGTTTGGATTTTCACGAAGCTATTAAAACATTAATTGTTCCAATAGTAAAACAAATTCAAAAAAAGAAACTTGAACTGTTTAAAAAAGATAAATTCAAGCCTTGGGATTTAGAAGTTGACCCGCTTGGGAAAGCAGCATTAAGTCCTTTTAAAAGTGGAAAAGAAATGCTAGATGGAACTATTGCAGTTTTTGATAAAATAGATCCCTATTTTGGCTCTTGCCTAAGAACAATGGAAGCGATGGGTCATTTGGATTTAGAGTCCAAAGAAGGCAAAGCTCCAGGAGGATATAATTATCCCTTATATGAAATCGGGGTTCCGTTTATTTTCATGAATGCCGTAGGAGCTCAAAGAGACTTAGTAACCATGGTTCATGAAGGTGGACATGCTGTTCACTCATTTTTAAGTAGAGATTTAAAACTTACAAGTTTCAAAAATGTTCCTTCCGAAGTTGCTGAATTGGCCTCTATGTCTATGGAATTACTTTCTATGAAGTATTGGGATGCTTTTTATAGTAATCCTGAAGAATTAAATCGAGCGAAAAGAGAGCAATTAGAAGGAATATTAAAAATTCTACCGTGGATTGCGCAAATTGATGCTTTTCAGCATTGGGTTTATGAAAATATAAATCATACGAAAGAAGAAAGAAAAGCTTATTGGTTAAAACTTTCGTCAGACTACGGAACTGGATTAACAGATTGGACAGGATATGAAGACCAAGTTACGTACTCTTGGCAGCGACAATTACATTTATTCGAGGTGCCATTCTACTATATTGAATATGGTATTGCACAGTTAGGCGCCTTAGGTATTTGGAAAAATAGTCAAGCCAACTATCAGGAAACAATTACTAATTATAAAGATGCTTTAAGCCTCGGTTATACTACTTCCATACCTAAAATATATGCTACAGCAAAAATAAAGTTTGACTTTTCATCCCATTACTTAAAGGAATTGGTTGATTTTGTGCAGGAAGAATTAGGAAAACTTTAAGAGAAGCATAGTCAATTTTAAAATTCTATTTATATTTGCACCCTCCAATATAATGGCGAGGTAGCTCAGTTGGTTAGAGCGCAGGATTCATAACCCTGAGGCCGAGAGTTCAAATCTCTCTCTCGCTACAAAAAAAAGGAAGTGAAGTATTTAATATTTGTCACTTCCTTTTTTTTTTAAAATAATAATCAAATAATTGTATGATAAAATTTCTTTTTTCGATTACAATCTCCATCACATCCTTTATTTCCTTTAGCCAAAATTTAAATTCACTATCATTTGGTTCAGACAATGCATTAGATATAATGACTTGGAATTTGGAAACATTTCCTAAGGCAGGCCAAAACACAATGGATTCAATTTCAAAAATAGTTTTGGCGCTAGACATGGATGTGATTGCAGTTCAAGAAATAAACGATACTAGTGCCTTTACTAATATGATGTCAGGGATCAATGGATATGATGGTTTTGCAAGATTAAATTATTTGGTAGGATTAGGATTTATCTACAAAACTGCAACTGTTCAAATTAATGACCTGTATGAAATATATACTGCTCCACAATACTGGAACAATTTCCCTCGGGCACCCATTGTAATGGATATGAACTTTATGAATCAGCGTTACATATTGATTGTAAATCATTTAAAATGTTGTGGAGATGGAATAATTGACTTAGGGAATACCAATGACGAAGAAAACAGAAGATTGGAAGCAATGAATCTTTTAAAGAATTATATTGATCTGCATTTTTCAAATGTAAAAACTATATTATTAGGTGATTTAAACGATGAAATAACAGATCCATTGAACGCAAATGTTTTTAATCAAATCATTAATGATCCTGCTCATTACAGTTTTGCAGACTCTTCTATTGCTTATGGCACAGCTGCAAATTGGTCCTACCCTACTTGGCCATCTCACTTAGACCATTTGATTGTAAGTGATGAACTTTTTTACGACTTAAATCACGGTGGCTCATTTGTTCAGACCCTTAAACCAGAACAATATATCTCGAATGGTTGGCCATCTTATGAATTGCTTATTTCTGATCATAGACCAGTGGCCATGAAAATATTTCCAACAGAAGTATTACAAACAAACGAAATTACGTTTCCGGAAACAAGTTTGGCAATTTTTCCAAATCCAAGCAACGGAAAGGTAAACTTTATTTGTTCTTGCATGGAACCTAATATGAATTTGTCGATTTATACAAGCAATGGACAATTGGTTTATTCAGAACAAATGAGTTCAAATACAATTTGGAATACTGAAAATGTTAAACCTGGAGTTTATTTTGTAACCCTAAATGGGAATAATGAAATTATTGAGCGTAAAAAACTCCTGCTTTTTTAGCATAGGAATTGTAGTAGCAAAATAACTATTTAAGGCTTTTCGTTATTTTATTAGGCAGAAATCACGACGCTTCAAAAAATAAAACATCAATTCTCGACATTTATTTCCGTCAAAACCCTTGTTAAATATAGGATTTAAGGGTACTTTATTAACAAAAAGGCCTATTTTTCAACATTTTCATACTTTTTTTTCTTAAAACCTAATGTTGACAAGGATATTCAGATATATTTGTCAAGGTAAATAATTATTAACTATTAAAAACAATTACTATGAACAAAGCAGAATTAATTGATGCGATGGCAAATGGATCAGGATTGACCAAAGCTGACGCGAAAAAAGCATTAGATGCATTTGTAGACGCTACAACTGGAGCATTGAAGGCAGGAGACCGTATTTCTTTAGTAGGATTTGGTTCTTTCTCTATTTCAGCTCGTGCAGCTAGAAATGGTCGTAACCCTAAGACAGGTGCAGTTATCAAAATTGCAGCTAAAAAAGCGGTTCGTTTCAAAGCTGGTGTTGAACTATCTTCGAAAGTAAACTAAGAAACTTTTTAGTTTTGAAAAAGGGTTTAGATTTTCTAAGCCCTTTTTTTTATGCCTTTATCCAGCGGAAGTAATTTACCTTACCACTGTTAGAAACCAATCTGATAATAAAGATTCCTTCAGGTAAATTTGAAACATCCATTTGAAAAGAGTCTGTCAACATTGTATTCGAATACATCAATGGACCATTAATAGAAAAAACAGTAATGGTATTAAAGAGTTCAAAGTCTAAATCTTTTATATTCAGCAAATCAACTCCTGGATTAGGAAAAATAAAACAATCTTGATTTCCACTCCATTCTTTTATGCTATTAGTTGTACAAGCACCATTAGTATACGCTGAAACACCTTGATAATTTGTTGCCCAACAAGCGTTAAAATAAGTGATAGAATCACAGGAACAGACAGGTAGGTAGAGGTCGGGACATACGACATTTAAATTAATTAAGGTCGAATCTATACAATCTATAACGATTGCTGTATCTATACCACCACATAAACTATTGCATTGATATCCACTTGGATAAAAATAGGCTGAATAATCAATTCCATCACTACCAATAAAACTACAGCCAGATACAGTAAAACAAGTGTCATTTTGACGAATCACGCCAAGCACCATCGCACAGGCACCAAAATCAACACCACTTGGAATAATCATACAAGTATCAGGAGGCACAAGTGTACATTCACCATCCGTAAAAGAACTTACCCCGTAATTGTATGTGGCAACACATGCATTGGAATAAGTGACACCATCACAGCCGCAAACAGGCACATAATCTCCTGTACAAAAAACACTAGGGTCAATCAAAGAAGAATCAATGCATGTTTGACTATTCAGACTTGTTGAGAACAACAAGACTAGAAGTAAGAAAAAGTTTTTCATAATATTTTATACTACATTCAATTCATTTTCACTTCTAGCAATTACTGCTGAAGCTAGACAATTTCCGAGGACATTAACGGAAGTACGTCCCATATCCATGAGCGCATCAATAGCCAAAATAACACTTGCTTTCTCTGGGTCTAAGCCCATCGTAGCTACGGTCCCTGCTAAGATTACAAAAGACGCTCCTCTGACACCCGCAACACCTTTACTGGTAAGCATGAGAACAAGACAAATACTTATCTGTTGTCCAATACTTAGATCTACTCCAGACATTTGTGCCACAAAAACAGCGGCAAGAGATAAATACAAAGTTGTTCCATCCAAATTGAAACTATATCCTGTAGGAATAACAAAAGCGACAATTTTTTTAGGAACGCCGAAAGCCTCCATATTTTCCAGAGCTTTTGGCAATGCTGCTTCACTACTTGCTGTTGCAAAAGCTAAGGTTACCGGTTCGGTAACAGCCTTAATAAATTTTCGAATAGGGATTTTTGCAATTAATGCTATAGGCAATAAGACACAAGTCACGAAAATAATCAGCGCAACATATAAGGTACCCACTAATTTCATCAAATTAAAAAGAATATCTACCCCTGATTTAGCAACGGTCGATGCTAAGGCACCAAAAACGGCAATAGGCGCTAAAAACATAACAATGTCAGTGAATTTAAACATAACCTCTGAGAGACTTTCTGCAAAATTCAACATCGTGCGCTTGTGTTGTTCATGTTTGACCATTCCCAAACCAATAGCAAAAACAATGGAGAAAATTACCACTTGAAGGACTTGATTTTCTCCAATTGCCTTAGAAATATTTTCTGGAAAAATTTCAACAAAATGATCCTTGTGTTCTGCTTTTTGCGCCAATAATTCAGTGGATTTTAATTTATCTGCAGCACTTATTTCAACCTTTACCCCTTTACCCGCTTGAGACACATTAATCGCAAGCAGCCCTATAAACAAGGCCATGGTAGTTACGATTTCAAAATACAAGATACTCTTTAATCCAATTCTACCGACCTGTTTCAAATTACTATGACCTGCTATTCCTACTACCAAAGTGGCGAAAATCAAAGGAGCCACTAGCGTTTTGATCATTCGCAGAAATATCTTTCCAAAACGCTCTGTTTCTAATGCAAAAGCTGGGAAATCCATACCTACTTCTACCCCTAAGATCATGGCTGTAAAAATCCAGAGCGCCAATTTCTTTCTTTTGAAAGAAATATAAATTAAAAGTCCCATTAGTATAAACCTCAGGGTTTGGAAAATCATTGGATCCATTTGAGGCAGTAAACTTTCAATAAAAAATAAAAGTCCAATATGAACAAAGATTACGATGTACCAAAATACTGTGGTAAAAGAAGAGAATATTTTCATGTGATAAATTTAAACATTTTTTTGTCTTGAAAAAGACACGAGGTGTAGTTTTGAAATTTAACAGTTAATCAAGCGGTTAGTACTGAGTGCTTGTGCCGATCCTGTCGAGGTATGCCGAAGTGAGTCGAGAGACAAGTCAAAGATCTATGAATCAGTTAGCATCACGAAGTTAAATATTCCACCCTTTCAGGGCTTTGATAATGTTGGTTTGTTCCTATTAACGATGGACGCTATCCATCGTTGAAAGATGATACCCTTTCAGGGCTCTGTTTAATGACTTTTGTATACATCGAATCATGTAAACTGTAGTCGATAGCCCTGAAAGGTTGTGATAATTAATCTTTAGTCGAAGACCTGTGAATTATTTAGCATAACGAAGTTAAATATTCCACCCTTTCAGGGCTTTGTTAATGTTGGTTTGTTCTTATTAACGATGGACGCTATCCATCGTTGTTAGATGAAACCCTTTCAGGGCTTTGCTGAATGATTTTTGTGTAAATAGAATCATGTGAACCTTAGTCGATAGCCCTGAAAGGTTGTGATAATTAATCTTTAGTCGAAGACCTGTGAATTATTTAGCATAACGAAGTTAAATATTCCACCCTTTCAGGGCTTTGTTAATGTTGGTCTGTTCTTATTTTCGATGGACTTTTTCGGTTACTGAGCCTGCCTAAGTACATCCATCGTTGAAAGATTTCAGGGCTCTGTTTAATGACTTTTGTATAAATCGAATCATGTGAACTGTAGTCGATAGCCCTGAAAGGGCGTGATATATAATCATTGGGCAAAGCCCTATGCATCATTAAGAATCACCCAGTTAAAAGCCCTGAAAGGGTGCAATATCTAATTATGGGGCATACTTCGACAAGCCCTGAAATAAAAAGAGTGTCAAACTATTATTCTATTCACTTTTAGAATAAAAAAACGAATTGTAGTGTCCATCCACTTAAAATAAAATAATCTCAATACATCTAATTAGACTTTATTCGAGTATTTGTATCTTTGATCTAAATACATTCCTTATGGCACTTTCGGAAAAAGAACTGGCATTCAATTCAAATGAAGATCATATGAAGCTGAAAATTTCTGCTTTAGAAAGAGAATTAGGTAAAATTTATCTAGGCGGCGGAAAGAAAAAAATAGACAAACTTCACGAAGCTGGAAAAATGACTGCAAGAGAACGCATAGATTTTTTACTTGATCCTGAAACAGATCGCATCGAAATTGGAGCGCTTGCTGGTTATGGAATGTATGAAGAGCATGGCGGGTGTCCAGCAGGAGGAGTTGTCATCGTTATTGGATATGTATCTAAAAGACAATGTATTGTTGTTGCCAATGACGCAACTGTAAAAGCAGGTGCTTGGTTTCCTATCACCGGAAAGAAGAATCTTAGGGCTCAAGAAATTGCGATGGAGAATAAACTTCCCATCATCTATTTGGTTGATTCAGCAGGAGTATTTCTTCCTTTACAAGATGAAATCTTTCCAGATAAAGAACATTTTGGAAGAATCTTTAGAAACAATGCCATTATGAGTTCTGAAGGAATTGTACAAATTTCAGCAGTAATGGGTTCTTGTGTGGCTGGTGGAGCTTATTTACCTATCATGTCAGATGAATCTTTAATCGTTAACAAAACTGGAACTATTTTTCTAGCAGGATCTTATCTAGTAAAGGCTGCTATTGGAGAAGAAATAGACAATGAATTTTTAGGGGGAGCTACGACTCAAACAGAACTTTCAGGAATCTGTGATTACAAAGTAGAAAACGATGAAACTTGTTTGACCACTATTCGAGATTTAATGAGTCGCATCGGAAAAGTGGAAACTGCCGGATTTGATCGCATTGAAAGTTCCTCACCAAAATCAAAGGCCGAAGACATTTATGGAATTTTTCCTGCAGAAAGATCCAAACCATACGCAACAAGAGAATTACTGAAAACATTAGTTGATGATTCGATTTTAACCGAATACAAGGCCAATTATGGAAAAACTATAATCTGTGCCTATGCAAGAATTGATGGATGGAGTGTTGGAATTGTAGCTAATAATAGAGAAATTGTAAAAAACGCAAAAGGTGAAATGCAATTTGGAGGCGTTATTTATTCTGATTCCGCCGATAAAGCAGCGCGTTTTATTATGGTTTGTAACCAAAAACAAATTCCTTTAGTCTTTTTACAAGATGTTACAGGATTCATGGTAGGTTCCAAAAGTGAACAAGGAGGAATCATTAAAGATGGTGCTAAATTAGTAAATGCTGTTTCCAACAGTGTGGTTCCAAAATTCACAGTAATAATGGGAAATTCATACGGAGCGGGAAATTACGCAATGTGTGGAAAAGCATACGACCCCCGATTAATTGTCGCGTGGCCAACAGCTGAAATCGCTGTAATGAGTGGCGCTGCAGCAGCTAAAACCCTACTTCAAATTGAAATAGCTACATTAAAAGGAAAAGGTGAAACCATTACCCCTGAAAAAGAAAAGGAGCTTTTCAACTCAATTAAAGATCGTTACGACAAACAAACATCTCCTTATTATGCTGCGAGTAGAATTTGGGTGGATGCTATCATTGACCCTATAGATACAAGAAAAGTAATTTCAATGGGTATAGAGATGGCTGATCAGTCAAAAATTACCAAGAGATTTAATGTAGGTGCCTTACAGACTTAATCATCAAAGTTTCCTGATTCACTTTTCTTACCATTAAAATAATGGGTATAAGCAAAACCTACCGTTAAGAAAGATGATTTTTTATTGAATTCTGCAGGATCATAACCCAATTGAGAGTCTACACCAATAAGCCATGGTTTATAACTAAAACCATAAAAGGCATATCCTATAGAAAGTCGATAAGATGCATTGACATCTGAGGCTACGACCAAACCTAAAACAGGTTCAACATAAACAGATTCAATTTGATTATAAGAAATCCCTTTATCTTTTAAAGCATCAGTTGTTATAATTGATTGAGCGTATCCGGTTTTAATCCCTATATCAGTTCCAAAGCGTTCTGTCCAAAATTTTTCATGACCCACTTTAATAAAAACTGCCCCCGTATGCATCCCTCCATAGACCTTAGAAGGAACCCGAAACTCATTAACAGCAAAATAAGTGTAGTGCAATCCAGTGCCAAACGAAAGTCCGTTTTTGAGTGTATATTGATAATAAGGGGAAATGGAAACCAATCCTTGCATGATTGTTTTGAATGGTTTATTCACAAAGGCATTAGGTAATCCTAATTCTAGGGTGAAAGAATCATCAGGTTTTATTTTCTGAGAATGCGCAACACCTATTTGGAGTAAGAAGAAAAAGCAAAATAATACTATAATTTTTTTCATGAAGCAAGTTATTAATGTGAAGATACACAATTACCTTATTTATTCAAACTATTCATTTTTTTCATGCGCCATTGAGAACGTAATTTATTGAAGTAGTTAGCAGTTTCTGGTTCCATTTTAAAATAAATAACTGGTAAAACAAACAAGCCAATAACTAAAGAACATTTGATGAAAATTAAGAATAATGATATCGATTTTTCGAGTAACCAATCAGCTGGAATCGATAGAGAAAGACCCTCTATTAATGCAAAGACTACAAAAAATAAGATGACTAATTTTAATTGAGACCTTTTAAAAGGCAAAAGTCCATATACTTTATAGATATAAAATGTTCTTGCGAAATTATAAATCACATACACCAAACCTGTTGCAAATGCTGCTCCTACAATTCCATATTTAGGTATAACATATAGATTCAAAACAAAAATACCAAGGCATAAAAAAACGGTAAAAAACAAATCGAATTTATATTTTTTAGAAGTAGAAAAAATAGTGCCATTCAAACCACAATACATATCCACCATACGACCGATGAGTAAAAAGAATAGAACATACATGCCAGCACTGAATTCTTGTTTTAAAAAAGAAAAGAATTCCAGTCGACAGGTCCAAATACAGAGAAAAGACAGCAAACCAATGAACAAACCGACAGCGCTAGATTTTTCGTAGATTTCTTGCATTCCGATCATGTCTTTTGCTTTCCATAATTTCGCAATGATCGGAGAACTAACACGCACAATGGCACGATATGGAATTTGCAAGGCACTGGTAAGATTGATCATTGTGGTATAAATACCTGTTTGTCTCAAATCCAAATAGGAGGCAATCATCAAGGCGTCCATTGAAATCACCAACAAGGTGGTTAAGGTATTGAGATAACTAAACAAACTAAAATAAACCATGATTTTTCGAAACCTTTTTGGAATCGTTATTGATTTTATAGAAAAATGAAACTCCCCTATTTTCAATAAATAGACAAATGAAACAAGACCAGGAATAAAATAGATTAGTACATGAAGGATAAAAAACAGTTCGAATGAAATAGAATTAAAGGCAAGCATTAGCAAAAGGCAAGTAACTCCGATTCTGAGTACAATATCTTGCAAAAAAACAGTAAAAACATTCTGAAATAAGCCTCGAAGGTGATTTTCAAAAAGCATAAAAAACACATTCGCAATTCCCAAGGGGATTATCCAATAATAATACTGAACAAAAAGTGGTGATTTTGAATTGAAATGATTGGAAATTGTTCCTTGGAAAAAATAAAAAAGTAGGGTAAATAATAAGATACCAAAACATACAACAAGTGTATTCAGCAATAAAAAACCATAATGTTTCCGAGCAGCATTACGAAAGAAAGGGAAAAATCTCCAAGTAACATAAACGGTTCCGAGATTAGAAAGCTGAGCAAATAAGAGCCCTACAGCCAAAATCAAATTAATTAATCCGATTTGTTCAGTGCTTAAAAACCAAATAAAAAGCACCACCTTATTTACATAACCAAGGAACAAACCTAAGTAGGAAATTACAGTTGTTTTAAACGCATCCTTCTGGACAATTCCCATAATATTCTATCCCTTATGTCCAATAAAGCAGAGATTATTTGGACAAATGCATATATCTTTCGTTGTAAATCTTGGTAAAGAATGGATCTTTTAAATTTTTAATAAAGCGAATGGCCTCACCGGTAGACTTCATTTCAGGACCTAATTCTTTTTTAACTTCCGGAAACTTTTCATAGGAAAATACAGGGATTTTTATTGCATATCCTTCTTTACGCGGCTTGAAATCAAAATCAGTCACCTTTTTCTCTCCCAACATTACCTTTGTCGCATAATTCACATAAGGTTCATCGTAAGCTTTTGCTATAAATGGAACCGTCCTTGATGCTCTAGGATTCGCTTCGATCACATATACTTTATCATCTTTTATGGCAAATTGAATGTTAATTAATCCAACAGTTTTAAGAGCCACTGCAATTCTTTTGGTAATATCTTCAATTTGAGCAATTACAAAGTCCCCTAAATTATATGGAGGTAAAACGGCATAAGAATCACCTGAATGAATCCCTGCCGGCTCAATATGCTGCATAATTCCGATAATGTAAACATTTTCACCATCGCAAATTGCATCGGCTTCAGCTTCCCCTGCTCCTACTAGAAAATGATCCAATAAAATCTGATTGTTTCCCATTTCATTGATAATATCAACAACATGATGTTCCAACTCTTCTTTATTGATAACAATCTTCATTTTCTGTCCACCCAAAACATAACTTGGTCGCACTAAAAGAGGAAAACCTAAATCATTAGATAATTCAATCGCTTGTTCAGCATTTTCTACGATTCCATATTTTGGAAAGGGAATATTATTTTCTTCCAGAACCTTAGAAAAACGACCTCTATCTTCCGCTAAATCTAAAGCTTCGAAGCTTGTGCCTAATATTTTTACACCATAGCGACTTAATTTTTCCGCCAACTTCAAAGCTGTTTGTCCACCTAACTGAACGATAACACCTTCAGGTTTTTCATGCTGAATAATGTCATAAATATGTTCCCAAAAAACAGGTTCAAAATACAATTTATCTGCAGTATCGAAATCAGTTGAAACCGTTTCAGGATTACAATTAATCATTATGGTTTCGTATCCACATTCTTTAGCAGCAAGGACTCCATGAACACAAGAATAATCAAATTCAATTCCTTGTCCGATTCTATTGGGACCAGATCCAAGAACAATTACTTTCTTTTTATCACTTACAACACTTTCATTCTCATATTCAAAAGTAGAATAATAGTAAGGCGTTTGCGCTTCAAATTCAGCTGCACAAGTATCAACTAACTTATACACCCTTTTGATGCCCATTTCCGTTCTTTTCTTATACACTTCAGACTCAAGGCACTTCAAAAGGTGGGCAATTTGCCGATCACAATAGCCTTTTTGTTTGCCTTCAAATAGCAACTCTTGCGGCAAGCTTGACACATTGAATTTTTCAATATGTTTTTCAAACTTGATTAATTCCTCAATTTGCTTTAAAAACCAAATGTCAATCTTTGTTTTCTCAACAATAGTTTTAAAGGGAATTCCCAATTTAATCGCATCATAAATATGAAACAAACGATTCCAAGATGCATGCTCAAGACTATGAAGGATTTCATTTTGATTGGTCAATTCCTTTCCATCGGCACCGAGTCCATTTCTATTGATCTCAAGAGATTGACATGCTTTTTGCAATGCTTCTTGAAAAGAACGACCGATTGCCATTACCTCACCTACAGACTTCATTTGTAAGCCTAACTCACAATTAGCGCCTGGAAATTTATTGAAATTCCATCTTGGTATTTTCACAATTACATAATCAAGCGTAGGTTCAAAGAACGCGGATGTTGTTTTAGTGATTTGATTTTTAAGTTCATCAAGATGATAACCAATCGCCAATTTAGCAGCAATTTTAGCAATAGGATAACCGGTTGCTTTAGAAGCCAAGGCTGAAGATCTGGAAACACGAGGATTAATTTCAATAGCAATTATATCTTCAGCATTATCTGGAGACACAGCGAATTGAACATTACAACCACCAGCAAAATTACCAATTGAGCGCATCATTAAAATGGCCATATCCCTCATTTTCTGAAAAGTTGTATCTGAAAGCGTCATGGCAGGAGCTACAGTAATGGAATCACCCGTGTGAATTCCCATAGGATCAAAATTCTCTATGGAACAAATAATCACCACGTTATCATTAGCATCGCGTAAAAGTTCCAATTCAAATTCCTTCCAACCCAGCAATGCCTTATCGATCATTACCTCATGAATAGGGGAAAGTTGTAAACCTCTTTCTAATAAATTATCAAATTCCTTAGACGTATATAAAATAGAGGCTCCAGAACCACCCAAGGTATAGGAAGGACGAATACATAAAGGGAATCCAAATTCTTGTGCTATTTCCTTACCTTCTAAAAAAGATTTTGCAGTTTTCTGAGGTGCCATTGGAACCCCAATATCTAACATCAAATTTCTAAAAGCCTCCCGGTTTTCAGTTATTTCAATAGCATTGATATCAACTCCAATAATTTTTACACCATATTCCTCCCAAATACCCATTTCATCACACTGAATGCATAAATTCAATGCTGTTTGTCCACCCATTGTTGGTAAGACTGCATCTATCTTATGTTTTTTAAGAATTTCAATGATACTTTCAGGTTCAAGGGGCTGTAAATAAATATTATCCGCAACCACTTTATCGGTCATGATTGTAGCAGGATTTGAGTTAATCAAAGTAACTTCAATTCCTTCTTCTCTTAGGGATCGAGCTGCTTGAGATCCAGCGTAATCAAATTCACAAGCTTGACCAATAACAATTGGTCCACTTCCGATAAGGAGGATAGATTTTATGGATGTATCTCTTGGCATAGGGTTTTCAATTTACAATTCTTTACGCGAAAATGCTCGCAGTAAACTGAGAACAAATTTAATTTAAAATCCAATCGAAAAGATAAGTAAGTCAAAGTGTTTTTGAACAAATTGAAAATTATTGTTAATTACTGAATTTCATTACTCCTCTTGACTTACTTTGCAAAAGTGTCAAAGTAAGTCAAGAGGAGCTTTAATTAAATAAACAAGCAAAATGAACTTTAAACAAAATCAATTACTTTTGTACCATGCTTAAAATAGTAACAATTGCTTTAATGATATTAGTTTGCTCAAAAGCAATCAGTCAAGGCAGTTATCAATTGGCGGTATTAAAATATAATGGAGGTGGTGATTATTATGCTAACCCAACTGCATTGCCGAACTTAATTTCCTTTTGCAATAAACAATTAGGAACGAATATTTCCAAAGAGACTCCATATGTTGATGTTGGGAGCAAAGATCTTTTTCTATACCCATTCTTGCATATGACAGGCCACGGAAATGTGGTTTTTTCAAGAGGCGAAGCGCTAAATCTTAGACAATATTTAATTGCAGGAGGATTTTTACACATTGATGACAACTACGGCATGGATGAATTTATCCGAATAGAATTAAAAAAGGTATTTCCTGAATTATCTTTAGTTGAACTACCATCGAATCACCCCATTTATAATCAAAAATTTAAGTTGAATGGTTTGCCTAAAATACATGAGCATGATGGCAAACGACCTCAAGCATTTGGATTACTTTATGAGGGAAGATTGGTTTGTTTGTACACCTACGAAACTGATTTAAGCGATGGTTGGGAAGATCCACAAGTGCATAATGATCCAATTGAAAAACATATAGAAGCTTTACAAATGGGTGCCAATCTTATTCAATACGTTTATACCCAATAGCATCAATGCTTGTGACCGTCGTGCTCATCATGTTGCTGACCGTCAGGATAAGTTGCATTGTTAGGTGGAGCTAATTTCACGATTTCAATATCAAATACCAAATCAGAATATGGTGGAATAACACCTGGTCTTCCAGCTTTACCATAGGCTTGAAAATAAGGAATAATTAATTTAGCCTTACCTTCAGAACCCAACATAGCGATTCCTTCTTCGAAACCAGGAATCATTTTATTGATTTTAAAATTAAAATCCATCGGCGCATTGCGATCATAAGAGGAATCAAACTTCTTTCCATCCAATCTTAGTGTTCCATTATAATGCAAACTAATAGAAGAGCCTAATTCAGGCTTAGGATCAGTTCCAACCTGTTCAATGATATAAACCAAGCCAGAGGCAGTTTGCTGTGCTTTTGGAAATTTATTTTTTACTTCTGAAAACATAAAAGCCTTATATTCTTCTTCCGACATAGCCGCTACTTTATCGTAGTACAATTTTTTTTCAGCTTCTGCTTTCAATAGTTTGTCATTAATATCTTTAAACATTTTGGCAGGATTGAATTTTTTTGCTGCTTTCCCAACTCTAATAATCTTTACAGATTGAATTAGATCATCTTGTTTGATACTATCTACAACTTCTTGTCCACTGATCACATGACCGAAAACAGTATGTTTTCCATCCAACCAAGAAGTAGCATTATGGGTAATAAAAAATTGACTCCCATTAGTACCTGGACCTGAATTGGCCATGGAAAGAATTCCAGGACCAGTATGCTTTAGGCTTGGGTCAAATTCATCAGCAAACTTATATCCAGGATCTCCAGAACCATTGCCTAAAGGACAACCCCCTTGAATCATGAAATTTGGAATTACCCGATGAAATTTTAATCCATCATAATAAGGTTTGGAAAAAGACTTATCTCCATTGGTAAAATTCCCTTCTGCTAAACCAACAAAGTTAGCAACCGTCATGGGCGTTTTTTCCATTTCTAAGACACAAAGAATCGTACCTTTACTCGTATTGAATTCCGCGTAGATACCGGGAGCTTTTTTTTGAGCCATCAAAAGGCTACTTGCTGCTAATGCTAAAAATAATAAACTAAATTTCATATCATTCAAATCCTAAAAGTTCAACTTCAAATATCAAGGTAGAATAAGGTGCAATTGCTGGAGAAGGAGATTGAGCTCCATATGCCATTGCCTGAGGGATGAAGAACTTATACTTCGATCCAACAGACATCAATTGTACGCCTTCCGTCCATCCTGGAATCACTTGATTCAATCCAAATTCTATGGGTTCACCACGATCAACAGAACTGTCAAATACTGTACCATCGATAGTTGTTCCATGATAATGCACCTTAACTTTTGATTCAGCATTAGGTTTAGGCCCATCGGCTGCTTTTAATATTTGATATTGCAAACCAGAGGCAGTAGTTACTACTTCGGATTTTTTTGCGTTTTCAATTAAGAATTTTTCGCCCACCGCTTTCAGACCAGCACTTTCTTTTTCAGTTTCAGCTTGCTTCAAAACAGATTTTTCCTGAAAATAACTACTTACACACTGATTGGAAGGATCAACAATTGCAGGCGCTTTATTCTCAAATACATCTTGAATGCCTTTAACTACTAATTTCCAATTGGCTTCACTCATTTCTTTCATAACATTCTGACCAATACTAAGTCCAATTAAGTAAGAAACTGAATCAATTCTTTCCTTAGACACTTTTCCAGTGTTAACTTCCGTTTTAGCAGCAGGAACTTCTACTGCTTGAACTTGCTTGTTTTTTTGTGCTATTACTTGTCCACTTGCTAGTAAAATAGCCATTCCAATCATTACTTTTTTCATACTTTTTTATTTTAATTTCTAGTATCTACTCCCCAGAACATTTTATTTCGAATGGTATCAAGGAAATTATTATGTTCAAATTTAACGACATTAATCATAAATTCCGCCTTTTTTATGATGATTTCTTCACCTTGCTTGATACTTTTTGAATTTCCATCTAAGCTGAGCAGAAAAGTTCTATCTCTTCCTTCAACGCTCAAACTAATCGGCATATGATCAGGAACGACAACAGGACGGACATTTAAATTATGAGCAGCAATAGGCGTTAAGATATGTACTTGACAACCTGGAGTGATAATAGGTCCACCGCAACTTAAATTATAAGCAGTTGATCCTGTTGGAGTTGCCACTATTAATCCATCTGCCCAATAACTATTTAAATATTTATTATCCAATGCTGCATGCACTGTAATCATGGAAGAGGTGTCTTTTTTATGCACTGTCAATTCATTCATTGCGAAATTTGCATCACCAAATAATTCCTCCACCGTATGCACTCTTAGTAAAGAACGCTTCTGAAAATCATATTCCTTATTATAAATTGCTTGAATTGTTTCTTCAATGGTATCTTTGGAAATATTGGCTAAAAAACCAAGTCGACCTGTATTTATCCCTAAGACTGGCACTCCAGAATCGCGAATATAACTTACTGACTTCAGGAAAGTACCGTCGCCCCCTAAACTTAAGGTAAGATCGATTCCTGTTTTAAAATCAGTATGAGAAGAAAAGGTTTGATAATTTTCTCTAATGCCACATTTAGCGATTAAAGATGCATTTAATTCTTCTTCAATAACTACCTCCCATCCTAGGGCTTCCATAACAGTAATGACCTTCAAAAAGTATTCACTGACACCCTTATTTATTAACTTACCAATTAGCGCTACTACCATTTTTAGAATTTCATAAAATTCATTAATGCTTCAAAGTTCGATTGTATCCCATCATCGCCATTTCCAATTTGGAAACTAGCTTTAATCGTATAATCAAAACGTTCAAAAGTTTTAATAATACGGGTTAAATCTAATTCATTAATCTTCAAAGTTACTTCCAATTTAGAAGAATCCGGACTAGAAAGAATAAAAGAACTTAAAATTTTCGCCGAATTACTTTCTACAATTTGAGCAATCTGCGCCATCGAATAATCAATCGCATTAATAGAAAGCACCAAAATAGCTCCTTGCTCTTTGATACTCCCAATATTTGCTAACTGTGTCATCAGATGAAAAATATTGGTACAGCCCAGATAGTTTTCTTTATCATCTAGAATGGGAAGTACGCTTAGTTTTTGTTCAGACATCATAGAAAGCACCTCATATATATGAGCATTTTCAAGAACATAAGGTCTTGGAAGGTGATCAAACAAAACATCCAAAGTATCCTCAGGATTTTGATGATCCATGATCGCAGACTCAGAAACTAAGCCTACAAAATTTCCATTTTTCAAAACAGGCAGATGAGAAACCTTAAATTCATCCATCCAATTCAATGCTTTTTCACCTGTATCAGTATGAATTAAAGGTGGTATTTCTTCCGTAATCAGTTCTTTCGCCCTCATATTAGGCGCCAAAGTAGTAAAATCCTTCCGAAGTTTGTAATTTTACGGCTTAAATATTACATATGACAAAGTTGAGTGTCAACATCAATAAAGTAGCAACCATACGCAATGCGCGAGGTGGAAACACACCCAATCTAGTTCAATTTGCACTTGATTGTGAGCGTTTTGGAGCAGATGGGATTACGGTACATCCACGCCCGGATGAAAGGCACATAACTTACAGAGACATCGAAGAATTAAGCGAAGTCGTTCAAACTGAATTCAATATAGAAGGTTATCCGGATGAACGCTACCTTCAAATGATTAAAAAATTCAAACCTTTTCAAGCAACCTTAGTTCCCGATCCACCAGGAGTGCTTACTTCTAATGCAGGATGGAATTTTAAGAAAGATGCTGATTTTTTACAGCCAATCATTTCAAAAATAAAAGATTTAGGTGTTCGTGTTTCCTTATTTGTGGAAGCAGAAGAAAATGCGATTGAAAACGCTTTTAATACAGGTACGGACCGCATTGAATTGTACACAGGTCCTTATGCTGCTCAATATCCATTAGACAAACAAGAAGCGATTACTTCCTACCGATTAGCAGCTCAAAGAGCAAAAGAACTTGGATTAGGCATCAATGCGGGACATGATTTAAGTTTTGACAACTTACATTATTTCAAATCTCAATTGATACAACTTGATGAAGTTTCCATTGGACATGCCATCATATCAGAGGCTTTGTATTTAGGAATTGAAAATTGCATTCAACTATACAAAAACGAATTAATCCGTTAATTCAGGGTTGCTTTTGATATTTACAGAACGCTGAGGAAAAGGGATTTTAATTTTATTCATTCGGAATAAGCGATCAATTTCAAATCGTATATCTGACTTATAGTTATTGATATCCCAGCTTTGATCCGCCCAAAATACTAATTCCATTTCCAGACCATTTTCTCCGAAATGAGCCAAGCGGACCATAATTGGATCACTTTTTCTAACCTTCGGATGCGCTAATGCCGCTTGAGTCAACAAATCAGAAACCAACTCCGTATTTGCGCCATATTCAACTAATAAAGTTATGGTAAATCGAGAAGTTTCGGATCCATGACTCCAATTTTCAACTTGTTGTTGCGTCAATCTGGTATTAGGAATAATGAGCACATTACCTTCGCGTGTTTCAATTTGAGTGGTTCTTGCATTTATTTTAACAATCTTAGCGACCATTCGAGAGTTATTATTCTCCAAGATATCGACTATATCTCCAACCCTCAAATTGCCTTCCACCAAAAGAACTATTCCTGCTATCAAGTCTTTAAATACATCTTGTAATCCCAAACCTAAACCAACCAACAGTCCGACAGAACCAGTAAGAATTAAAGTTAAATCGATCGATAATATTTGACAAGTCAATAAGATAGAAAAGACATAGATGATATATCTAGCAATTTGAGTATAAACGTATTCGGAACCAACATTTTCATCTGATTTTGAGCGAAATTTTCTTCCGAAGTATAACTTCACAAAATTCACCAACATTCTGGTTCCAATAAAAATAGAAACTATTACCAAAATGTGATAAAAACTTAAATTAAAGGACTTCAGATTAATCAATTTAAAATCCAAAAAATCCTCAAAAGTGATGTCTTTATTATTAAATTGAAAACTGATTACGGCAAAATAAAGTGCAAAAATATAAACGCTTTGACTGGCCAATTTTAACCAGGTCACCCGCCTACCGTCTAGACTAATATTGGCATTTGTTAGATATTGTTTTAAAAATCTATGCACATATCTACGTAAAATTGCTGCAACAAGAAAAATCAATGCTAAAAAAACAAGATTCCAGAAACAAATATTAAATGGACCGATTTTAAAAATAGTTTGACTTAGCATAAATTAACTTAAAATGGTTCTTCCCAATAGATCAGCAAGAATGCGCTTCACTTTTTCATAGGATAATTGTTCTGTCAAAATTAACAAGGAATCTTCTTCAGAAAGGTCTTTTTGTTTTAATTGCTCTTGTAAATTCAAGATATGCAAATTCACTTTATGATATTTAAAATTATAAATAGAATGCAATACTGTTTGATTGAGGTCACCTTCTTCCCTTTTGGTATGAATGTTATGCTTCAAGAGCCAATTGGGACTTAAGTCTGATTCAATCGTTTCTAAATTAGAAACAAATTTCACTATATCTTGATTCTCGAGATGTTTAAAATGGGAACTCGAATAGAGCATGTTTTCTGAAATACCCAAGGCAAATTGCTCGTGAATTTCTCGACAATTAGGATCTGTAAACGTCAATGCATCCCGATTCAATTCTTGACAAATCAATTCTAATACACTTAATTTAGTTTTAACCTCAGTGCCTTCATTATCCATTTCAATTTCGCGAGTACCAAATTGAAGCATCAAACGAATCAATTCAAATTCATGATTTAGCTTTGAACTTTCATCCTTTATAACAGGAGTTTGTTGTTGCGGGGAGGATACTTCATTAACGACTGGAACATTGCGATATTCTGGTTCATTGTGTTGCTTCGCCAGTGTGTTTTTACGAAGTCGTGCCAATTCTGTATTTACGATCTGCTCTTCCATGTCAAAATGAGTAGAAAGCTCTTTTGCATAAACGCTTCGTGTGATATGATCTGGAATTAAAGATACAGAATGAACAATTTCTTTAATCAGATTCGCCTTTTGAAGCGGATCATTCTTCCCATCCTTTAAAAGAACATTTGCTTTAAAAGAAATGAAATCCTGCTTATTTTCTTTTATAAAATCATGCGTTTGAGCAGCACTATTATTTTTAGCAAAGGAGTCAGGATCTTCCCCTTCAGGAAATAAAACCACCTTTACATTCATTCCTTCCTCGAGAATTAAATCAATTCCTCTAAAAGAAGCTTTGATCCCAGCCGCATCACCATCAAAAAGAATCGTAATATTTTTGGTGTAGCGACCGATCAATTTAATTTGCTCCTTAGTCAGTGAAGTTCCAGAAGAAGAAACCACATGCTGAATACCGGACTGGTGCATACTAATTACATCCGTATAACCTTCGCAAAGTAAACATTCATCATATTTAGTGACATCTCCTTTGGCGAAGAATAATCCATAAAGAATCTCACTTTTATTGTAAACAATACTATCAGGTGAGTTATAATATTTTGCAATTTTTTTATCATTCAATAAAGTTCGTCCTCCAAATCCCAAGATGCGACCAGAGACACTTTGAATCGGAAAAAGAACGCGACCTCTAAAGAAATCAAAAGAACGTTCCTCCTTAGTTTTAGAAAGACCTACTTTTTCTAGATATTCCAATTTATAACCTTTGGCTAGTGCTGCTTTAGTAAAGTCATCTCCTTTATTTAGGCAATAGCCCAATTGAAATTTCTCAATAATATCGGGTCTAAAACCACGCTCTTCAAAATAAGACAAGCCAATTGCTTTACCTTCCTCAGAGTTCATTAAATTATCAGCAAAATAGTTTTTTGCAAATTCATTGATGATAAATAAACTATCTCGTTCTGTTGCTTGAGCGATTTCATCTGCAGTAGGTGCAGCATCCATTGGAATTTCTATACCATATTTATCTGCCAACCAGCGCAAAGCTTCAGGGTAAGAAAAATGTTCTTTTTCCATTAAGAAAGAAACCACCGTTCCACCTTTACCAGTAGAGAAACATTTAAATATTTGTTTGGCAGGAGAAACCACAAAAGAGGCAGTTTTCTCATCCGTAAAAGGACTCAAACCTTTAAGATTTGAACCAGCACGCTTCAACTGAACAAATTCACCAATTACTTCCTCAATACGAGAAGTATTCATGATTTCATCAATAATTTGAGGCGATATTTTACTCATTTAGTCGCTGTAGAATCTTTAATGTAAGGATAATGTTGTTCAGAAGTTACTTTACCCTTTTCATTGTAAGTTATCCAATCTCCAACAATTTTATCATCTTGATATTCTCCACGATAGTGCAACCTACCGTTTGGATATTTTACGATAGTGAATCCTTCACGCTTTCCGTTTTCATAAAAAGTAATGGAAAGTTCCTCTCCACCCTCTGAAAAGAAAACCCATTTTCCATTTCGTAAGTGATTATTATCCTGCGGGCCTTGAAATTTAATATTTTTCTTTCCAGGGTACCATTCTGTATAAACGCCATTTTTTATTTCAACTAAATTCTCAACTTTTTTAGGTTTTAAAAATTTCGCGTCGCTTTCTCCGCAAGAATAAACTAGTAGCGCCAATAAAATTAATAAGCAGTATTTTTTCATCATTTCTCTCTATTCATTGTGTAATGTACTAAACCAATCAAAGAATCCTTTGCTTCAGATTCTGGAATTTCTTTTAATAAACCAATAGCATATTCTCCGTAGGATTGCATTTTTTTACGAGCATATTCTATTCCGCCATTTTCAATTACAAGATCTACAGCACGGGCAATTGAACTTGCATCTTCATTCTTATTTCTAACGATATTTAATAATTCACTTCTATCCTTTTGACTTACATTATTGATCGTATAAATCAGAGGTAAAGTCATTTTTTGTTCCCGAATATCTATACCAGTAGGTTTACCAATTTTGTTATCAGAACCATAATCAAAGATATCATCCTTAATTTGAAAAGCTATACCTACTGCTTCTCCGAACAGGAACATACATTCTTGATACTGAGTATTTCCAACACTAATGGCACCCGCTTCACAACAAGTAGCGATGAGTGAAGCCGTTTTTTTTCTAATTACCTCAAAATAAATTTCCTCTGTTATGTCTAGATGTCGCGCTTTTTCAAGTTGCAGCAATTCACCTTCTGACATTTCCCTAACGGCTCTAGCAACTACCTTAAGTAAATCTGTATTCTCTTTTTCTAAAGAAAGTAAAAGGATTCTTGAGAGCATATAATCACCAACGAGTACTGCAATTTTATTTTTCCATAAGGCATTAACAGAGAAAAAACCTCTTCTTTCATTGGCATCATCCACAACATCATCATGAACCAGCGTGGCAGTATGCAGTAATTCTACCAAAGCGGCAGCATCATAAGACTTCACATTTACGTCCCCCAACATTTTTGCAGTAAGAAAAACGAACATAGGCCGCATTTGCTTGCCTTTACGTTTCACGATATATTGAGTAACCTTATCTAATAAAGGGACATTCGAAAGCATCGTCTCCTTAAAATGCGCTTCAAATTGCTGCATTTCACTTTGAATGGGAGACATTATTTCTTTAACAGATAACATTTTATAAAATTAATATTTAGATGCGTGACTTCGGCAAATTAATGCATCTTTTCTCTTTTTAAAAGATATTCCAATAAAACCTGATCATATCCTTTTGCAATATCTGCTTCAATAAAGTCAATTCTGTAATCTGCACAGCGCATTTTTACTTCATGCAAATACTTTTTAATACCTGAAACATATTTCTCCTTTATTTCAGCTGGTTGTAATTTTATTCTTTCCCCTGTTTCCATATCCACAAGTTGATAGGGACGGTTATCCAAGTTGAAATTGATTTCCATTTCAGAATCATTTACATGGAAGATCAGCACTTCATGTTTATTATGTTTCAAATGATTGACAGCATTAAACATTTCATCCAACTGCGCTGCATCACCCAATAAGTCTGTAAATAAAATGATTAGACTTCTTTTATGAGTGATTTCTGCAATTTCATGCAAAGTTTCAATCGTATTGGTATTTCTTTTTAGTTTTTCATCATATTGAAGCATCCAACGCTCCATTTCAGCATATAAAAAACGATGATGTGCTGGAGATGACTTTGCTTGGGTATGCAGGTGAATCTCATTAGAAAAAATCGACAATCCAACAGCATCTCTTTGTCTTTTGAGCAGTTCAATTAAACTAGCTGCTGCATAAATAGAAAACGCTAACTTATTTAATTTAGCCTCCTTTGGGAAGTACATAGAACTAGAACAGTCAATCAAGATTTGACATCTCAAATTGGTTTCTTCCTCATACTTCTTGGTAAATAATTTATCGGTTCGACCATATAGTTTCCAATCAATATGTCGTGTAGACTCTCCTGCATTATACATGCGATGTTCTGCAAACTCCACTGAGAAACCATGAAAAGGACTTTTATGCATTCCCGTAATGAAACCTTCAACCACCTGCTTTGCAAGAAATTCTAAGTTGCCAAAATCGGCAAGAAGTGAGCGCTTAATCATCCTAGATTTGATACTATAATTGAAAGACGAAAATACGAAGAAATTAAGGATAAATGAATGAGGTAGGATTTATTTTGTTTTGAGTTGCTTGAGCCTGTCGAAGTATGCCCCATGATTAGATATTGCACCCTTTCAGGGCTTTTAGCTGCGTGAATCTTTCTTATTCATAGGGCTTTGCCCCATGATTTGATATTGCACCCTTTCAGGGTTATTTACGAATATTAAAGCCCAGAAAGGGTTTCATCTGTTAACGATGGGCAAAGTCCATTGTTAATATAAATTATGCACTATTCACAAAGCCCAGAAAGGGTTTCATCTGTAAACGATGGGTAAAGTCCATTGTTAATATAAATTATGCACTATTCACAAAGCCCTGAAAGGGTTTCATCCTTTAACGATGGGCAGAGTCCATCGGAAAAAGAACAAACCAACATCAAAAAAGCCCTGAAAGGGCGAAATACTTAACTTCGTGTGAATCTTACTTATTCAAAGGGATCTTTCTGTTACTGAGCACTTGTACCGAGCTGGTCGAGGTATGTCGAAGTATGCCCCATGATTAGATATTGCACCCTTTCAGGGCTTTTAGCTGCGTGAATCTTTCTTATTCATAGGGCTCTTTCGGTTACTGAGCCTGTCGAAGTATGCCCCATGATTTGATATTGCACCCTTTCAGGGTTATTTACGAATATTAAAGCCCAGAAAGGGTTTCATCTGTTAACGATGGGTAAAGTCCATTGTTAATATAAATTATGCACTATTCACAAAGCCCTGAAAGGGTTTCATCCTTTAACGATGGGCAGAGTCCATTGTTAATATAAATTATGTACTATTCACAAAGCCCTGAAAGGGTTTCATCCTTTAACGATGGGCAGAGTCCATCGGAAAAAGAACTAACCAACATCAAAAAAGCCCTGAAAGGGCGAAATACTTAACCTCGGTGTCTTTTTGATTCATAGGGCTTTTCCCCATGATTAGATATTCCACCCTTTGAGGGTTCTCCACTTTTGTTTACATTATTCTCTATACAATAAATTGATAAAAGGCTGAACCTTAAAATAATATTAATCCATGAGACAACTATATTTTAACTTAGTTCGTCAAACACATATAAAAACTTATACTATGAAGAAAATATTTCTACTTACTCTTTCCATTTTTACTGCAGCAGTAACTATAGAAAACATTCATGCTCAAGTTTCCGGATTTGCAATAAGTGCCATTGCTCCCAGTAGTACTTCAACCTATTCAAGTTGTGATTCAACAGTAACGATGAATTTTTCGGCTGTTAATCCTTCAACAAGTGCTGGAACAGTTCCTACAGATATCAATCAAGTGATTTTTGGCAGCACTGGATTTCAATCCTTTCAATTTCAAGCACAAGTCAATTGGGGTGATGGGTCTGCAACACAAACTCAAGGAGCTGGCGTAAGTCTACCAGGAACCATCATTAGTTTCCCTAACCTTTGGTCGCATACATATAATGCAGCTGGAACTTATACGATCACAACAACGGTTTACAATCCTGCCAATCAAACTTATGCTACCGATAGTATAAATTATACCGTTGGCATTTGTCCCGTATCTATTTACTCCAATGTTCAAGTAGATTGCGATAACAATGGAACCATAGATTCGACAATCACTAACGTTCCTTTAATATTAAGCAACGGAAGCAATTCATATTCTGTAACTTCAATGAATAACCTTTCTCAATTCCCAGGCGTTCAAACTGGAACTTATTCTTTGAATGTTGATCCTGTTTGGTTAAGCACAAATGGATATTTAGTAACGAGTATTGTACCTAGCATGCAAATTCAAATCACGAATGGTGGAGCTTACACCTTTATCATAACACTTCAATGTGCCCCAAGTACTACTACTTACAATTGTGTAGGCGGTCAAGTTTATTGTGATACTGACAACAATGGTGTTTATTCGACTGGTGATATCGCTATTTCAAATGCACCTATTACCATCAACTCCAATGGAATTAACACCTTAGTTTACACCAACAATCAAGGATATTACACAGCGACATATGCTGGTGTGGTTGGGCAAATAGCAGTGGTTTCTTTAAACCAGAACTGGATGGTAAATAATGGATACATTGCGAACACTTGGCCCATTAGCATTTATAACATCCAATGTAATTCTGGATTACCTGTTGCTACTGCAAATTTCCCGATGATTTGTGGAACTACCACAGGGACTACCAATTGCTATTCTGGATATGTTTTCTGCGACGCTAATGGAAATGGAATCATGGATACTTCTGAATTACCACTCATGTTTGTTCCGATTAACCTGTATGCTCAAAATACAATAGGAAGCAGTTCTGTTACCGTTTATACAGACTCATCTGGTTACTTTACTTATTGTGGTCCTGTTTCGGTTAACAATTATATTATTGCTGCAATCAGCCAAACTTATTTAGGATATAATGGCTATACTATTGGTAGTAACATTATCACTTTAGTTGGCGGATCAACTTCAAGTACTGGTTATTTCGCAGTTAATTGTGGTGGAACAACGAGTACTTGTTCAGATTTATATGCAACCGTTTCTCCATGGATTGGTTACTACCAAAACACCACTGGATATATTCACATCAATTGGGGATCTTATGGTCCAGGTGTTGTGGGACCTTATCAATTAACCTTAACTTATCCTGTAGGAGTTGTTATTAATCCTGCTTCAATTGCGAACTCTTCGTATACAACTTCCGGAAATACCATTACATGGAATTTAAATTCATCGATGGGAACCTTTGCAAATGTTGATTATATTTCTTTTAGTATTCCTTCAGGTCTTGCAAGTGGTACGATGCATTATTTCACTACTACAATTACACCTATGGGTAATATGACGGATTGCTTTACAGGAAATAACTCTGGGACTTTATTGCAAATCCTTGGTAACTCTTACGATCCAAATGATAAAATCGTAGCGAGAGATATACTTTATGAAAACACTCCTCACACTGCAGAAACTATTGATGCTGCTATTCAAGATGTTCTTACCTACACGATCAATTTCCAAAATACAGGAACAGCTCCTGCTCAGAACATCTATGTAATTGATACTTTAGATGTTGATTTGGATTGGAATACTTTTTATGTTGTGGAATCCTCACATAACATGCAAGTAGTAAATTTAGGTAATGGTGTACTTCGTTTTGAATTCCCTCAAATATGGTTGGATGATTCAACAAGCAACGAACCGGGAAGTCACGGTCATTTTACTTATCGCATTCAGGAAAATGCTAATAACTGGATAGGAAGTGAAATTGACAATACAGCATACATTTATTTTGACTGGAACGATCCAATTATCACAAGTACTACGCATAATGTAAACACTATGTTGTGGGGTATTAATGAAAATAATCAAAATGACTTTAATGTTTATCCTAATCCAGCGCAAGATAAAATCAGTATTGTCGGAACAAGTAACAATTATTCTTACAGCATTTTTGATATGTCAGGAAGAGTATTAATTGAGGGTAAAGCCAGTTCAATGACAGAGCAAGTTAATTTAAGCCTGCTCAATCAAGGAGCTTACATTATTAAAATCAATAATAATAATCTTATTACCAGCTTGCGATTTATTAAGCAATAAATTATTTGCCTCTCCAAAAAAGCGACTTCGGTCGCTTTTTTTTTGTTCCTTTGCCAAGTAATGCCAACGAAAAAAGCACAATTAACAGCCCTTTGGAGTATTGTCACGAACGCTTTATTAGCGACAGTAAAAGGATGCGTTGGTTTTTTTGGTCGTTCCGATGCCTTAATAGCTGACGCTATCGAATCTACCAGTGATGTTTTTGCCTCTTGTCTAGTATTGTGGGGCATCACCTACTCTTCCAAACCTGCAGACAGTAATCATCCTTATGGACATGGAAAAGCCGAACCATTGGTGACTTTTGCTGTAGTTGGATTTCTATTGGTTTCTGCAACCATCATCGCAGTAGAAAGTATTCGAAATTTAGGAGAAGTTCAAGAAAAGCCAGAATTTTACACCCTCTATTTTTTAGCTGGAATCATCATCATAAAAGAACTCTCCTATCGCTATGTATTGCGCAAAGGAAAGGAAACCAACTCAAGCTCCTTAAAAGCTGATGCTTGGCACCACAGAAGTGACGCAATTTCCTCTTTGATTGCTTTTGTCGGAATAAGTATTTCTTTTATTTTGGGTCCTGGATATGAAAAAGCGGATGATTGGGCGGCACTTTTAGCTTCAGGATTTATTGTCTACAATGCCTTCCTCATCTTTAGACCTGCCTTAGGAGAAGTAATGGATGAACATTTATACGATGATTTAATTCATGATATTCGAAATGAATCCTTAAAAGTCCCCGGAGTATTGGATACTGAAAAATGTTATGTGAGAAAATCCGGAATGCGCTATATAGTTGATTTACATTTGGAAGTTGATGGTCAACTTAGTGTTTATGATGGCCATGAAATAGCGCATCGTCTTAAAGATCACTTACAATCTGTTTTGCCTATCAAGGATGTTTTGATTCATATTGAACCAAAGGAAAGAAATTAATTATCCTCCCTTCTTTTTGACCTTATAATTTTCTTTGGCTAAAATGTCAGCTAATTTGTCCTTGAAATTTCCTTGAATCATGATTACCCCATCTTTTACGGTTCCGCCAACACCACATTTGCTTTTAAGTAGTTTACCTAGATCTTTCAAGTCCTCCTCTGTTCCTACGAACCCTTCTACCAAAGTCACCTCTTTTCCAGCTCTTTGTTTACGATCAATAGAAACATATAATAATTGATCTTTAGCCGCTAAAGTATCTTGTTCCTCCTCCTCTTCTTGTTGATAGGAGAAATTAGGATTGGTAGAATATACTACATTAATTAAATTCTTATTTTTCTTTGACATGCTGAAAAGAGATTATCAAATTGAGGGCAAAATTTTATTATTCAAATATAAAAAGTTTAGAATAAACTAAGTCCATGGTCCCTACAAATCACTTCCTTCTGGACCTAAGTTCTTTGGTTTTGTCATTTCAAGTTTACCAAACTTGTACGAAATACTTATGTAATATCTACGAGTCAACCATTTAAAAGAACTTTCTTGATAAATACCGGGTTGTTCTACCCTCATGTAAAATCCTTGACGATTAAAGATATCTGTTACTTTAGCACCAATGGTCCACTTACCTTCTTTCCATCTTTTATCTACACTTAAATCAACGGAGCCCTTGCGTTGCGCAATACCTTGCACTGTAATTCTAGGTGCAATATAATTGACATTCAATTGAAAAGTAGCTGTTTTTTTCCAAAAATCAACAGCGCCATTGTACTTTACATTCCAGTTAAAACCAAATCTATTCCAAGAGGCAATATCCGTTTTATACTGAATGTAATTAACATTGGTAGACAAAGTATTCCGCAGCCATTTATTCGGTTTATAAGAAGCTATAATCTCTGTACCGTAGCTATAAGATTGTCCGATATTGGCAAAAGTAACCGAAGAAGCATTATTTTCTTCAAAAACCTTGATTCTAGAAATCGTTCCTATAGTTTGTCGATAGAATAAACTGGCAGAGAAATTTAACACTTTACCTTCTAATGCATATCCTAAATCAAATGAATTGATGTATTCAGGTTGCAAATATGGATTTCCTCTTCGGAGATTGAAAGGGTCAGAATAAGAGGTAAAAGGATTTAAATCTCCTGAAGAAGCACGCGTAATTCTCCTGGAATAACTTAAACCGAGCTCCTCGTTCTTGCTGATCGCATATTTTATGTGTGCTGAAGGAAAGAAATTAAAATAATCATTTACAATACGAAGTGAATCAGAAATTAAATTAGGAATTTGATATGCTTTTTCAAGACGAACTCCAGCTTGATATTTAAACTTATTTACTTGTTGACCCACTATTCCGTAAGCACTATAAATTTGTTCCTTGTATTGATAGAGAAAATTGGCAAGCGTATCTTCATAATAGGCTCCATCTAAATAACTATAAGTTTCAGAATAAGTATCAACTTCTTGATCTCGAATTACTGTTTTTAAACCAAACTCAGAACGCATTTTTAATTCTGGCCAGAGATAGGTTAAATCGGCTTGAACTGAAGTTACATTATTTTTCTCTTTATTAGACAAACGCTGATAAAGTGGCAAAGTAGCATTTTGAACACTGTCTATAGTATAATAACGCTGCAAGTAATATCCTTGAATGTTTTCAAGTCCAAAAGATTGGTTGGCATCCAATACATAAGAACCTCTATTGTTTTTGAAGTCTTGCTTGAAATTTAAATTAATATCTGCATTATGTTGTTGTGAGGGATCATAAGATTCCCTACGCCAAAGGGACAATAATGCTTCATTACTGTTCATTGCTCCATTCCATAAATCTCCCGTTCTATCTCTTCTGCCTTGACTTGCGGTGGAAGAAAAAGAGAGCGACCTTCTATTCTTTAAATTAAAATCAACTCCTATGCGATAGGTATTTCCTGCATTCAAATCAGTTCCTGTTCGATTTTGATCCAGTATAGAAATGGAATCATTGGGAAGCGTTTGACGAATAAAGGAATAATTATTTCGGTAACCGTCCAGATATCTTCCTGTGTAAGAACCAAAAACATTAAAGAAAGAATTGCGATAACTCATCGAGAAACTTTGATCAATCGTATTTCCACCTTTAAAATACCCTGAACCAGCATTTGTGGTGATCAAACCATTAAAACCTTTTAACTTATTTTTTTTCAATACGATATTAATAATTCCAGACGAACCGTCTGGATCATATTTCGCAGAAGGATTGGTAACGATTTCAACACGTTCAATCGAACCTGCTGGCAAAGCATCTAACAGCGTTTTTCCACCACCGCCCGACAAAGAACTTGGTCTACCATCAATTAACACCGTTACAGAACCTTCACCACGGAGCATCACTCTTCCATCTTGATCTAAATCAACAGAAGGTAAATTCTTCAAAATATCGTTAGCGGTTCCACCACGAACAGACATATCTTCACTTACATTGTAGACTTTTTTATCAATTCCTGTTTTTAACATATCCGTTTGACCAAGGATTGTTACCTCGTCTAACTTCTGCGTTTTGTCAAGCGAGAAACGTATGGTACCGGCATTAAAAATCTTAATTGAGGAACTAACAGAAACATCAGAAATTATTTGAGTTACAAAACCATTGAGTACTATTTTTAAATAATACATTCCAAGCGGCAATTGATCTATTTGAAACTTTCCATCCACATCAGTATACACACCTGTCACTAGGTTAGAATCTGCTTGTTTGTATAGTTTTACAGCAACATATTCAATTGATTTTTCACTCGCGTTTGAAATTACTTTTCCAAGAACTAAACCCTCTCCTGCTTGCGGGCGTTGTGCGCATAAAGACGAAATAAATAAAAAGAAAATTAAACCTAAAGAATAACGCATCAGAGATAAAATTTGAGATGCAAAAGTAAGGAATACAAAGTGATTTAAATACTAAATAAGCGGTTAATCATTAATGACTAACGCAGTAAATTTACATGTCCTTGCAGCAGCTGATTTTCCTTAGTTTTTTTATTCAAAAACTTAATCTGATAAGAATATATTCCGTCGGGTACATTATAATCTGCAATCTTGCCATTCCAACCAAATTTAACATTGTAGGTTTCAAAAATAACCTCTCCCCAACGGTTAAAGATCATCATGTGGAAATCATCAGGATCAAATCCGGTTGTGAAAATTGGGGCAAACACATTGTTAAATTGATCTCCATCTGGAGTAAAAGTATTGGGAACGTAGTAGATCGGGTCGCCTTGAATGCTTATATTAATCGTGGTAGAATCAAAACAACCAAAACTTGAACCTACCCACAATCCAACTTGATAATTTCCATCAACATAGGGGAAGGTATGAGGGATTTCTTGATCGAGTGTAGTATTGCTTGTTCCATCACCAAAATTCCATGCCGCCAAATCATATCCAGTTGAATTATTGGTGAAAGTAGTAAAAGGTGCATCACTGGTTAGGTTGACCGGCATCGCTATGGCACTTGCAACAGGATTTGGATGGACGATTACGGAAACCATTGTTGTGTCTGTACAACCAAAAGTATTGGAACCAATAATAGTAAAGTCTTCAGAGACTAAAGGCGTATAAGAGTAAGAACTACCTGTTAATCCATTGGACCATAAATAACTTGCTGCACCTGTAATTTGAAAACTTACCCCACCTCCAAAACAAACCTCTTCTAAAGTTGGCACTGCTGAGATTACAGGTAAAGGAAATACGGTAACCAATAAAGAATCCGACGCAACACAACCATAAAGGGTAGTTCCTGTTACTTCATAGTAGCCACTATTTAAGGCCGTTACACTTTGAGTAGTTCCTGAAAAACCTGTTAAATCAACTCCCGTCCAGACATACGAATCGGCGCCACTCACATTGAAATTGATTGTCGTATTGGGACAGACATCTGGATCATTAGCAATCAATTGAACATTAGGAATTGGATTCACTATTACCGTTACTTGATCTTGGCTAAAACAACCGTATTGATTGGAACCAGTAAGAAGATAAGTTGTAGTAATATTTGGCGTAACTGTCATATTAGATTGCGCATCCACTGGACCACCAATCGGATTCCATACATAAAAAGGAGCTCCTGACGGACTTAAAACTACTGATTCACCAGAACAAATTTCTTGACCAATAGCACTTATGATTGGAGTGGTTGAAATCACAATATTTAAAGTAGCAATGGAATCGCAGCCATGAATAGTACTTAAAGTATCAACATAAATTCCTGAGGATGTAATGGAATTACCATTAAACAAATAAGGGCCCCCATTGCATAATGTATCTGTAATTAGGGTTTGAAAAGTAGGATCAATGGTTACGACAACTTGATCCGTTGTGGGACAATTTCCAGGATTGGACGCTAAAGTAGTGGTAACCGTATAAGTTTGCGTAATGGAAGTACTTCCAGAATTGGTAATATTAACTGTAGGAGCAGAAACGGTTGTACTGTTCAATCCCGTTGCAGGTGACCAAGAATAAATATTGGCTGGATCATTAACCGTTCCAATGGCTACATTTTCTTGCGTACAGGTGCGCACATCTGGACCTGCATTGGAAATAGCTTGTTCCGTATATATAATAACATTTTTGATAGAATGCTGATCGGTTGCACCACCAGTACTGGCTGTAAAACCCATATATCCAGGAAAATTAATCGGGAAATTTGCAGTTAAATAAAGCGTATTATTAATAGTAACCGTAACGATACCATTGTTATACTGAATCTTGACATGTTGATAATTATTACTTCTTATAAAATTTAAGCTGCCTGCTATATTATTAACCTTTACAATCCCTGCAATACATTCATTATATCCAACACCACTAAAAATTTGAATTTCTGGATTGTTACCACATCCATTATCCCAAGTATCTAAAACTACTTTTAATCCATTTGCTGTAAGTGGTATCCCTACTCCGCCACCATTAACAAATCCAACCGGAGGAACTGCTAAAAAACAAAAAGCCAAACCATCTGCAGCACTTCCACCCCAAATTCGATAATCAAATTCGACCGACCATTTGGAACAAACACTTAAATTTAATGGCTGATTGTAAAAAATACCACCACTTTGATTTCCAACAGCATTCGTTAAAATTAATTCATTTGAAAAGGCATCCACATCTCCTGGAGTATCTCCAACAAAAGCGTTACCGTTTAAATTCCAACCTGTTGTAATCATCGTTGGCGAACCTGTGAGTTGCCCGTAAACAAATGTCTGCGCTTTGAAATTTTGCAGCGAACTGATTACCAATAAGATGAGTAAAATATGTCTATTCAATTTATACTTTTTTTTAAGATAACGAAATTAACAATTAATAGTTGGTTATTAATAAAAAAATAATTTAGAATGTTAAATACTTAGTGTATTTTTGACACTAATATAGATTAAACATTAAATGCTAAATGGCAAAAAAGACAAAACATACAGAAAAATTTGAACCCTTCAATATCGTTGTATTTGGCGGTGACGGAGATTTAGCGCTGCGTAAGATCTATCCTGCTTTATTTCACCGAGAAATGGATGGGCAGTTTCTTACAGAATATAATATCATTGCAATTACGCGTAAAGAGGATCATGAATCAATTTTTTACGCTGATTTAACAAAATTCCTTTTAAGTTCTGCTGAAGAAGGAACTTTATCCGCGGAAATTGAAAACTTTAGCAAGAAGATTAAATTAATTTCGACCAAAGAAGCTTCCGTTGAAGGATATAAGAAATTAACGGAGCACATCAACGAACATCCTGATTATCAAAATATATTTTATTTCTCCACTCCTTCTGCTGCTTTTGGGGCTATTGCTCAAAGTTTAAAAGCATCGGGGCTTATTCACCCGAATAGCAAAGTTGTTTTAGAAAAACCTCTTGGTTATAGTTTGGAGTCTTCAAAAGCTATTAATAACGAAATAATGCAAGCTTTTGATGAACATCAAGTATATCGAATTGATCATTATTTAGGAAAAGAAACTGTTCAAAATTTGATGGTGCTTCGTTTTGCAAATAATTTATTTGAACGGGCTTGGGATTTTGAAAATATTGATAATATTCAAATTACAGTGTCGGAAAGTTTAGGGGTAGAAAAACGAGCAGATTATTACGACAACAGTGGTGCCTTATTGGACATGGTTCAAAATCACTTATTGCAACTACTTTGTTTGGTCGCGATGGAGCCCCCTCATATTTTAGGAGCTGATGAAGTTCGAAATGAGAAATTAAAAGTTCTCCGCGCCTTGCGTCCTTTCACAAAAGAAAGTGTCCTAACCGATACTGTTAAAGGTCAATACACTAGAGGAAATATCCAGGGACAAGAAGTGAGTTCTTATTTGGAGGATATTGAAAAATATAATTCTAAAACAGAAACCTTTGTTGCTATCAAAACCTATGTGGACAATTGGAGGTGGAAAAATGTTCCTTTCTATTTAAGGACAGGTAAAAGAATGAAAAAGCAATACTCTGAAATTGTAATTAATTTCAAAGAAGTAACACATAATATTTTCCCTTCAAAAGAAAAATTAAACAACAATAAATTAATTATTCGACTGCAACCAGAAGAACGCATTGAATTGGTTCAAATGACTAAAGTTCCTGGCCCAGGTGGATATCGATACAAACCCATTGCACTAAAGTTAGATTATTCGGACTCTTTTAAAGAGCGTTTTCCTGAAGCTTATGAACGCTTAATTGTCGATGTCATTCGAGGAAATCAAACACTTTTTATGAGTCAAGATGAACTTCAAGCTGCATGGAATTGGATTGAATCCATTAACAACAATTGGAAACTAAGTAATCAGTCCAACTTACTTTATGCTGCAGGAACTTGGGGTCCGGGTGATGATGTATTGAATGAAGGAAGTAGTTGGATTACCAAAACTTGGAGAGAATAATGGAAACCTTTGATTCTAAAGTATCCTTAATCGAAGCATTGGGCGCCAAAATGGTGGACATTATTAGTAAAGCCATTGAAGAAAAAGGCATCGCAAAGATCTTACTCTCTGGCGGTAGCACTCCAAAGGATCTGTATCTGTGGCTTTCGAAACAAAATTTAGATTTTTCTAAAATAAAGGTTGGCTTAGTCGATGAGCGCTATGTTCCACTGGAAAGCCCCTACTCCAACGAAGCCCTTGTCGCTTCAACATTTTACCATAATACTACAGCAACAGGATTGATTGGAATGGTAGCAGATAGCGAAAATCCTGAACAAAATTTAAAATTAGTGACTGAACAATACAGTACTTTTAAAAATGCTGATCTTGTACTTTTAGGGATGGGAGATGATGGGCACACTGCTTCCATTTTTCCAAATGATTCCGCTTCAACGGTAGCACTTTTAGAAAAAAATGCAGGGATTTGCTATACAAAAGCTCCTTCAATTCCTGAAAATCGCATAACTTGCAACAAAGTATTATTAGATAGTGCCTTGCATACATTTCTCATGTTAACAGGAAGTAGTAAACTGTTTAAATTTGAAGCAGCAAGCGAAGAGAAAACACCAATTTCCTTTTTTCAAGGGACAAGATTAAAGGTCTATTACACGCCAAATTAAGAAATATGCATCCTACCATTAGTGCCGTAACGGCTCGCATCATAGAAAGAAGTAAAGCAACACGCGCTCAATATTTAAAAGACATGCAAGCGGCACATGAAGATGGCGTTACAAGACAAAGTCTACATTGTGGGAATCTCGCTCATGCTTTTGCTGCTTGTGGTCCAACAGACAAAGCCGCGCTTTCAGAAAATTACAAACCTAACTTAGGAATTATCACTGCATACAACGATATGCTATCGGCCCACAAACCCTTCGAAAACTATCCAACAGAATTACGCACATACGCTCAAAAACATGATGCTGTAGCGCAAGTTGCAGGAGCTGTTCCGGCAATGTGTGACGGAGTTACACAAGGTCAACCTGGAATGGAATTGTCCTTATTCAGTCGCGATGTTGTTGCCATGGCCACTGCAGTCGGACTTTCACACAATATGTTTGACGCTATATTATGTTTGGGTATTTGCGATAAAATTGTTCCAGGTTTACTCATGGGAAGTTTGCGTTTTGGTCACTTACCCGCAGTATTTGTTCCTGGTGGACCGATGACAAGTGGGATCAGTAACGATGAAAAAGCAAGGATTAGACAAGATTATGCTGAAGGTAAAATAGGTCGTGAAGAACTACTCAAAGGAGAGTCAGATTCCTATCATTCTCCGGGGACATGCACCTTTTACGGCACCGCCAATTCCAATCAGATGCTGATGGAAATGATGGGTTTACAATTGCCTGGATCCAGTTTTGTCAATCCAGGAACCCAATTGAGGACCTTACTCAATGAAGAAGCCGTAAAAACTGCAAGAAACAACACCACTTTAGGATTAGAACGAAGTTTATCCCAAATAATCAGTGAAGAAAGCATCGTTAATGGGATTATCGGATTATTGGCAACGGGAGGATCCACCAACCATACCATACATTTAATTGCCATTGCAAAATCGGCTGGAATTATTATCAATTGGGAAGACATGTCAGATCTTTCAGATGTCATTCCATTATTAACCAGAATGTATCCAAATGGAGCAGCGGATGTGAACCATTTTCATGCTTCAGGAGGAATGGGCTTCGTAATCCATACTTTATTAGACAATGGACTTTTACATAACGATGTGTGTACCATATTGGGTAAAGGAATGGATCAATATACCCAAGAACCAAAAATTGAAAACAATCAGTTGGTTTGGTGCAGCGGAGCAAAAGAAAGTTTAAACACCTCAATTATAAGACCTGTAAGCGAGCCCTTTTCAAAAGATGGAGGTATTAAGATCTTGCGTGGAAATCTTGGAAGATCCGTTATCAAAACCGCAGCAGTTTCAGAGGATGACTACATTATCGAAGCAGAAGCGGTGGTATTTAATGAACAAGCAGATTTAATCAGTGCCTTTAAAAGTGGCGCACTAGACAAAGACTTAATAGCGGTGCTTCCTTTTCAGGGACCCAAGCAAAATGGAATGCCTGAATTGCACCAATTGACCCCTACTTTGAGTATTCTTCAAAAAAGAGGATTCAAAGTTGCTTTAGTCACTGACGGAAGAATGTCAGGAGCATCGGGGAAAGTACCGGCAGCGATACATCTAACACCAGAAGCTAAAGACGGTGGTTTGATTTCTAAAATCAGAACAGGCGATCGAATTCGTTTGGACGCAAGAACAGGTGAATTAAACTGTGTAGATTTCGAAATCGTCAATCAACGCAGTGCAAGCACAAAAGACGCTGCATCTACTCAAGGATTTGGTCGTGAGTTGTTTGGTAATTTCAGAAAGATTGTCAGTTCAAGCGAAGAAGGCGCAAGTTGTATTTTGTGATTTGAATGGTGGGTTGAGCGCATCTCTACTCCCCTCAGAACAAGTGCCTGAGTACAGGCACCTGCATGTACTCAAGAGATGCACGATATTAATTACGCTTCCGAGTCATCACTGAAAGCAGTACCGATCCAACCAATAATCCCAGCACTATAAAGAGTGATAAAGTGGTATCGAAATGATATACGGGTGAGATCAGCATTTTTACCCCTATAAAAGAGAGAATTATTGCTAAGCCATACTTTAATTTAGAAAATAAATTAATGGAATTCGCTAACAAAAAATACATGGAGCGCAGTCCCAGGATGGCGAAAATATTCGAGGTATAGAGAATAAAGGGATCATCTGGTGCGACCGTAAAAATAGCTGGAATAGAATCTACTGCAAAAATCAAATCTGTTGTTTCAATAACCACCAGGACAAGAAGTAGACGCGTTGCGATTTTTTTCCCATTGACACGAATGAAGAATTTATCCTCATGGAAATCGTTAGACACGGGTAAGAATTTACGCAGGACCCTTGCTCCAAGGCTTTGGTTAAAATCTTGTTTTTCATCATCCTCAGAAGCGAAAAAAGATTTAATGCCAGCATAGACCAAGAAAAATCCAAAGATGGAAAGAATCACATTGATTTGCGTAAACTGTTTGGTTGCCCATGAAATCTTTTCAATTTCAGTATGAGAAAGATTAAAATTCCACCCACCCAACTGCAAGGAAGGCAGATAAGTTAGATTTATAAGGCCAATACCGGAAAAAATAAAAATGGCTCTAAAAATAAAAGCCCCCATAATTCCCCAAAAGAGTACTTTATGTTGCAATTTCCCTTCCAATTTAAAATAGGAAAAGACTAAAATAAATACGAATAAATTATCTACTGAAAGGGCTTCTTCTATCCAATAAGCAGATTGAAATTGAGCAAATTTCTCAACCCCCAACTGAAAATAAACAAAGACGGAGAACAACATCGCTAGAGAAACCCAGATTAGGGTCCATAGAGCAGCTTGTTTATTTCCGACAGTTTTCGCGCTTTTATTGACAATACCCAAATCCAAAAGGAGCATCAACACTACCACCACCACAAAAGTTCCAATCAATAAAGGATTATGCATCTGTTCTTATTAGTTCCCACAAATTTAATAAAAGAATCGAAAAGAAGATTCGAAGAAAAATAATTGACTGGTCTTAATGATGCTATAAGAATAATTTCTAAGCCTGGTGGTTAAAATAGTTTCCTTTTTGGCATGAATGCGATCAGTCTATTAAAAATCTAAAATAGAAAGCCGCAAAAAAAAAATCAAGAATACACCTTCCTCAACTTAATCTTTTTCAGTAAAAAATGGCCCTTTACAATTAATAATTAAATAATAATAGTTTAACTTTTTTCTCAATAAATAAATACTCGATGAAACAATAGTTTTAATAATTGAGAACTATTAAATGTTCAAATTATTGATTTTCTTCTCTTTATGAGTTTTTAATAAATAAATTTAGTCATCTTAAACTCAAGTAACATGACTAAATATTTACTTAACAATACTCGAAATACAACAGGAAATTCAAGCGCAGTATTGGATAATCGCAAAGGATTTTTTAAATCAATTATATTAAGCATCTGCATTTTTGTGGGGATAAGTGGTGGTGCTTGGGGGCAGACATTTTCAATAGTTGGTTCTGGAACATCAGGTAGTGGATTTAGCTACGCAAATCCATATAACAATGGCTATTATGGAAATAAAACGCAACAATTTGTTACTGCCGCCCAATTAACAGCTTCAGGTATTGCGGCAAATTCAACTATTAGTCAACTTGGATTTAAAGTAACGACTATAGGTACTGGTGCGGCTGCTAATTTAAGCGGTTTTACAATTAAGGTATACACTACGGCTTCAACAAATCCTTTGACTGCATGGGTTACATCATCACAAGTTGCACAATCGACTCCAGTAACTTTAAATGTTGGTACGACCGGCTGGAAAATGACAACGTTGCAATCTTCTTTTGTTTGGAATGGAACCTCTAATTTAGTTATAGAGACATGTTATAATAATAACACGTTTGTAAGTGGATGTGCTGTTGAATGGACGGGAACGGGTCTAGGTACAGGTACGTGGTCTCGCTGGTACAGAGCAGATAATTCAACTGTTTGTTCCTCTACTTTATTAACATCGACATCAACTAGTAGTAGACCAAACATACGTTTTGCTTGGTCTGGAGCTGCCGTTTCCGCTTGCTCAGGCACACCAGCTCCCGGAAATACCGTAACTTCTTCTGCAAGTGTTGCACCAGGATCTACGGTAAATCTTTCACTTTCGACGCCGCCAACTGGATCAGGACTCACTTATCAATGGCAGTCTTCTACCACTTCTTCAAGCAGTGGATTCACAAGTATATCGGGTGCAACTTCAGCTACTTATACTGCAACAGTAACGGCAACAACTTGGTACCAATGTATAGTTACATGTTCGGGCGCTACTGGAACATCTGCTGCTGAGCAAGTAAGTTTAGCATATTGCACACCAACTGGAACTCCAACTTATTACATTTCAAACGTAACTACTACAGGTGGTGCAATAAATATTTCGAATGCAACTGCAGCAAATGCAGGTTACGGTAATTTCACTGCTCAATCAGCAAGCAATAGCATTGGCACGGGAACTAGTTTTTCTGTGTCACATAGTGCAACTTACGACGGTGCTGGTGTTGGTGTTTGGATTGATTGGAACAATGACTTAGATTTTGCAGATGCAAATGAGCAAATTGGAGTAACCACAAGCTGGAATTTCAGTCCTTATACAGGAACTATTAACATACCTGTCGGCACCCCTGCAGGAAACAAAAGAATGAGAATTGTGATTGATTACAATGTTATATCACCAATTTCATGTCCAGTTGGAATTACAGGCGAAACTGAAGATTATACTTTTACCGTAACCGCCGTTTCTGCTTGCTCAGGAACACCTAATGCAGGGGCTGCATCAATCAGCTCTGCTTCAGTTTGTGCCTCTACTACTTTTAATTTGAGCGCAACAGGATTATCATCAGGTACTGGTATTACTTATCAATGGCAGTCTTCTCCTAATAATTCTACTTGGACAAATATTACTAATGCAACAGCATCAACATACTCAACTTCAATTGCCTCTGGATTAATGTACTATCGTATTCAAACAAGCTGCACAAGTAGTGGAATAACTAGTAGTTCATCTTCTGTTTCTGCAACTGCCGTTTCTTGTATAAACATGTCAAACGGTTCAACTACATTAACGGGTAATGCAAACTTTTACGATACTGGTGGTTCAGGAGCAAATTACACAAGTTATCAAGCATATACTTACACGGTTTATCCTGCTTCTTGTAACAATGTTAGTGCTGTGTTTAGTTCATTTGCAACAGAATCTTGCTGTGATTACATGATCGTTTATAATGGAAATTCAACATCTGCACCTAGTTTAGGTACTTTTTATACGATGACGACAAATCAAACATTTAATTCAACTGCAGCTGATGGTTCGTTAACTTTTTATTTTTATTCAGATGTTTCTGTTGAAGCTGCTGGTTGGGCTGCCACATTATCAAACATAGCAATTTCTGCTGGCCCGGCTGTTCCAACAGGTTTTGCCGGCTTGTTAAACCCTGAGGTGGGATCAACACAAACGTATTCTGTAACTGCCGTTTCAGGAGCAACCTATGCATGGTCTTTCCCTTCTGGTTGGGTAATCAATTCTGGTCAAGGAACTAATTCAGTTTCTGTAACAGTGGGTGGCACAAATGGCAACATTTCCATTACACCAACGCGTTGTAGCTTAGCTGGAACCGCCTATTCTGTTGCTACAACTATACCAAACTACCGTTGGAAATATATTTCTTCTAACCTTGGTTCTGCAACATGGACGGGTGGTGAAGCTAGAAATATTGATATTACGATAAAAAATACAGGGGTTTCAACGTGGAATACTACCTATGTAAATAATATTGGTGTGCTTTGGAATTCAACTAATTCATCACTTACAGGAACTCCATGGAGTGATTTTCATTCGCGTGTTACTGTAGGTTCCTTGGCTGCTGGAGCAAGTGGTACAATTACACTTCCAATTGAGGCAAAAGATGCAACTGCAGGTCCTACTTACAGCACCAATCTTGCTGACGGGATGTATTACTTGGCATTTGATATGGTTAGTGAAGGGCAATGTTGGTTTAGTGGAAATACAGGAATCTGTGGCCCAGGAAATACGATGTTTTATTCTGCTGCTCAAACAGTTGCTAGTACGCCATCTTTATCTTGCTCAGCATTGACAGCATTCGGAAATGTGTGTACGGATGCAAGTGCAACAAATTCATTTACCGTTTCAGGTGTTAATTTAACAAACAATATTTCTATTGCTGCCTTATCTGGGTATTCTTATTCAACAAGCGCTGGTGGTACCTATACTTCTACATTGACATTAACGCCTTCGTCAGGTTCAATTAGTCAAATAGTTTATGTGAATTTCACCCCAACAGCAGCTTCAGCTTACACAGGTAACATTGTTGCCACTAGCACTGGTGCAACGTCTCAAAACGTTGCCGCTTCTGGTACTGGAATCCAAGCAACTACCGTAAATGCAGGTTCTGATTTTAATTTGTGTTCTGGACAAAGCGTTCCAATGAATGCTTCCACTAGTGCCACATCAGTTTCAGGAAGTGTAAGTGCTACATACTCAGCAGGCAATGGAAATTCATTATATAATTACGCGCCGTCAACAACTACAAATTCAAGTTGTCCAATGCCATTATCAGTTAATATACCTTCGGGTGCTGTAATTACAAGTGTTAATGTAAGTTACAATATGACTGCTGCTAATGGGGCTTATATGTCCGAGCAACAAACTTATCTAAAATGCACAAATTCTGGAGGTGTTTCAGAGGCGTCAATGTCAGGAGGATCAGGATTGGGAGGTACTATGCCTTACAGTAGACCAAACCTTACAATTGCTAATGCTGTATCTGGTGGAGGAACGATCAATTTCGAACTACATGCTTTCCGTACTTGGGGCGGTACAGGATGTGAAGCAGTTTATAATTATGTCAATAACAACACTTTTACTGTAACAGTCAATTATACAATTAACCCAACATATACTTGGTCTCCAGCGACAGCTTTATCTGCAACCAATGTATTAAATCCAAATTGCTCTGCTACATCTACAACTACTTATACATTAACTGTAACTGGTACAAATGGATGTGTTGCCTCCGATCAAGTAGTTGCTTCAGTGGCTGGATCAGCTTCAACCGCATCTGCAGGAGGAGCATTGAGTGCTATTTGTTCAGGAGCAACATCAGCTGCTATGGGTGGTTCTGTTGGCGGAGCTGCTACAGGTGGAACTTGGACAGGTGGAGCTGGCACGTGGACGAATGCAACAAATCCTGCTACAGCAACTTATACTGCTGGAGCTAACGAAACAGGAACCTTAGCCTTAACTTTAACTACTTCTGGTGGTGTATGTGGAACAGCAACTGCTACTAAAACAATTGTGGTGAATGCTTTGCCAGTGGTGAGTGCTGGTCCAGATCAAACGATTTGTAATGGTCAAACTGCACAGTTAGCTGGTGTGATAAGTTATAATGCAAATTTAATTAACGAAGCATTTGAGAGTGGTGCTTTCCCTCCATCTGGCTGGAGTACTGCAGTTACAAATGCTGCATACACTTGGGGTACAACCACGGGTGTTGCCGGCATGTCCGGTACATCAGCGCGTGTTGGTTGGAATTATACTCAAAATGAAAAACTGAGAACACCAAGTGTTTCATTGAGTAACTTGAGTGCATCGTCGCTGCAGTTTGATATGAGCATGAGTTACTATTGGTCTGTTTCTCCTTACAACAATATGGATTTTAATGTGAAAGTTTCTTCGGATGGTGGTTCAACCTGGACTTCGGTCTGGTCTGAAGCAAGCTTGGGTGCGTTTACAAGCTATCAAACATATCCTATTACTGTCAATTTAGCATCTTATTTAGGAGGTAACATTATTGTTTCTTTTGAATATGTAGGTAATGATGCTGCGGATTTGTATTTGGATAATGTTAAAATTATCGGAACGCCAACATTAGCATATTCATGGTCTCCAAGTGCTGCATTAAGTAATGCTGCGATTTCTAATCCAGTTGCAACTCAGTCAACAAGTACAATTTATACATTAACTGGAACTTTATTAGGTTGTTCTTCAATTGATGCAATGACTGTAACAGTAACTCCAACCAACACCGTTTCCGCTGCAAGTTCAAGTCCTACACTATGTAACAATATAGCTTTAACTGCCATAACGCATACCACAACAGGTGCCACTGGAATTGGAACTGCAACAGGTTTACCTGCAGGAGTTACCGCGGCTTGGGCTTCTAATACGATTACCATTTCAGGAACGCCAAGCGCAAGTGGGACTTTTTCTTATTCCATTCCATTGAGTGGTGGTTGTGGAAGTGTAAACGCTACTGGTACGATTACAGTTCTTGCAAGTCCAACCGCTAATGCTGGTGCTGATATCACAGGTGCCTCTACTTGTGGAAAAAATACGGTTACCGTAAATGCTACCGCTTTAAATAACAATGAATCTGGTGCATGGACAGTTATTACTTTAGGTACTGGTGCTACCCTACCAGGATCATTCTCTGCGGTTACCACTCCAACGGATGATTTTACAGGATCTTATGGCGGCACCTACACCCTTGCTTGGACCGTAACCAATACTGCTACTAATTGTACGAATACCGACAATATGGTGGTGACTTTCAATCAACCTATCACCACTTCTTTGGGTTCTTCTATCGGAAATGCTGATTTCCTTTGGAATGGTTTGACGAGTGTCGATTGGTCCACAGGAGGCAATTGGTTCAGAAATGTATCTGGGGAATATCAACTTCAAACAGGAACTATTGAACCAACGAATACCAATCAAGTATTTTCACTTACTGCCGCGCAAGGTGGTGTTTGTATTGGAAGCAATATGCCAACCATTGGAAACGGCGACAATGCGCTAGATGTATTTGTTGGAAGTGGCATCACTTTGAATTTGGCTAGTGGCTCCTTGAACTTAAGTGGTAACTTAGTCAATAACGGAACCATTAATGCAGCGCAAGGAACTATTAATTTTATAGGCTCCACTAATGCTACGGTAAGTGGTTCGGGTACTACTACACTCAATAATGTTACGATAAATAAGTCAAGCAGTGCTACCCTTACTTTAAGTACTAATGTTGCTGTCAATGGCATATTGAACATGACACAAGGAAATGTAGTCACTGCAGCTTCTCCGAATGGTTTACTTACTTTAGGAACAAGTTCAGCTGTTCCAGGAACACTTACTTGGACCAGTGGAAATATCGTTGGACCATTTAGAAGATTCTTCACCACTGCCGCAACACAAGGCAATGAAGGATTATTCCCAGTGGGAACAGCAACTTACCAGCGCTATGCAAAAGTTAATTTTGCCGCAAGTCCGGGTACCAACCAAACCTTAACTGCATGGTATAAAGCAGGAACTCCAATGAGTGCTGGTGCTGCCTTGTATAATGGACTTCCATTGACGACACAAGACGGACAGTTGATTCAGAATTATTCAGCTGACGGTTACTGGCAAATAGATCCAACGGACAATAACTACACTGCACCAATCAATAGTGCTAACTATTCTATTGATTTATAT
>JBIIWA010000015.1:0-69327 GCA_044339115.1 Crocinitomicaceae bacterium | reverse complement strand
ATAAGAAGCATTTTAAGTTATTTTTTGTTTTGAAAACTCAATAATTTAATTTTTTAGCACTCTTTAATAAGCAAGGCTCTAGGTTTTAGTTACATTCCTTTTAAACTTAAAATAAATGACTAAATTTCCACATAATATATATTTCGTATGGCCTTAGATAAAAACACGCTAAAAGTAAGTAGTTCAATAATTAAACTAGTAGGTATTTTCGAATCATCTCCTGTTAAAAAAACAATTTCAGGATTTCGATCTAGCGGTTATACTTCCGATTCATTAGATGATGACACTTTAAGGTTTTATAAAAATTATTGGTACCCAGAATTTAGGGACTTACTTTTTCTGTTTAAAGGCGATGCAGCTGCAGAATATCTTTCCAAGAATATGGATCGAAAGTTTGAGTTCATTAAATATAAAGATAAACAAACAAAGGAGCCAATTGTTAAGGTAAAAGCAGGAATTAAATCCGTTGAAGTCTTCTTGTTTCCCAATGGTTTACATTTCTTTAGTGTTGAACTCTATTCTCCTGAACAGCGATTATCAGAAATTTCAGAGCTAACAAATTGCGCAAGGGACTTTAATAAAGAAGTGATTTTTGACGGAGAAACTACAGAATGGGTGAATTGGATTGAAAAGAACTGTTTAAATAACATAAAAATAAGTTCTAGCCCAAAAGATGCTCCCGTAAATGTGGATGAATTTTCAGGTTCGAAATTTAAATTATTTACAGTAGTTGATTTGGTAGAATGTGATGAAATTAAAGCTCCCGAAGTTATCAGTGAACTACTTTATGATATCGGAACAGTTTCTCCTATAAATGCTGCCAATGGGAGCCACGCATTAACACCAAGTAATTCTTACTTTGAAGAGATAATGACGGATAAAATAGAGGTGTTTCAAAATTATGCTATGTTGCCATTGTTTGATTCCTTTACTACAGTTGGATATAATTTACTAAATGGAAATGAGGAACAACAGAAAGGGAAATACAATACGATTTCTAATATGTATTTTAGAATTTACCTATACAACCTATTCTTGAAATACAATTTGTTCCGCTATAATTCTAATATGATAGCCGATTCTGTGAAAACGCGAGATGAATTTGAATCTTATTTAAATACCTATAATATCAGTCATATTTCCTATAATTTCTTGCCAAATCTAATTTATCATGGTTTAAGGAAAAGCCTTCAAATTGACACTGAATTAAAACAATTTCAAGAACGTATTAATCGCATTTCTCAAGCGATCCAAGAAGAACAGCAAAAACGATCAAACATGTTACTTGCTGTAGTTGGCGCCATGACTTCAATAAGTAGCATAGAACCCGTTTTTGGTTTTATGGAAAACACACGGAAATCCTTGAAATGGGGCAAGTTTGGATTTTATTTCTTAGTCTCCACCCTACTTCTCTCTTTGGCTGTTCCCCTTGTTGCTTATTTATTTCCTGACAAAAAAAGAAAATTTTTGAATAAATGGAAAAAACGAAAGTGACAGAAATTTCTATTGTTTTACAAAAAATCAAGTCTTTATTTTACTTCAATCATTCTTTTTTGGCGTAAAGAAATGCCAAGTAACCATCTGTTTTTGAATTATGTGACTGAAGGTCATATGGTCAATAACTCCTTTTTGATCCGCTAAAAATACCATATAGCTAGATTTTCTGGACATAAAACGAAAGTGGAACATATCCATTAATGCATAAGAAGCGGCAACACTAATTTCTTCAAATGGCGCTTCATTACTAAACCCTTTCCCTTCCATAATTTGCATACATCCTTTTTTCAAATCCTCTAGTATTATTGTGTCTTGACTTTTTGGTTGCTTAAACGCATCGGATTCTCTATAAAGGTCTGGCCCAATTTCTAGATAATTAGCTGCTTTAGAATAGATATATGGGAACATAGCATCAAGAGCCAGCACCTGTAAATCATCAGACCAAGCATCCATTAATGTATCAAGAGAATCGCTCATAGTAGTATATGAATTAAGAATTATACTTAAAGTTATGAAAAAAGTAATTCTAAGGGAACTTAGATTGGCTAATTATTGAAAAATAAGCCCTTTTGAAATGTTTTTGGGGCAAATTCGAGCGGTGTCGTTCTCTATTTTAACCTTTAATTGTTTTATGACCTTTGTTTGTTGAATGAGACAGGTGTAATTTAAGATTTTGAATTCACCCTCTTCTTTCATTCCAGACAACTTCATGTCATATCCATAATCAAGGTTTTTCAATAATGCTTCCAATTCAGAAAAAGTAAATTTTTGTTTGGTTTTCGCATCTAAGAGCTCCAACATTCTAGTTGTTTGACCAGTTCTATAGTAGGCATTATACATTCGCCCAATATCAACAGATTTCATCATGACAGGATTGGACATTGGTTTATTTAATGAATCTTTCGCATCAATTTGTGTTACTTGAGGAATCTCCTTTTTCTTCAAAACACCTGGTTTATTTTCAAGCGTATTTGAATCACATGAAGAAAAAATTGTAATTCCATAAATTGCGAATGCCAGTATGTTGATCTGTCTTATCATCGATTGTATTCTAAACTATAAAATTACTTTTATTTCGAACTTTTCTGATCACAAGCGACCTTCATTAATGAATCAACATTATAACCTATCATATAATCCTCAGGTTTAAAAAGTTCAAAACAGTTTGTTCGCTTTTGTTGATCACTTGAAGTCATGTTATCATAAGCTATTGGTTTATTACTGTAGCTATTTTCGTTGCATTCACAAGCTTGATTTAGTTGTTCTTCGGTAAAAACTTTTGTTTCTGTCGTTTCAAAAAGATCGCCACCAAATTTGTAGATCGAACCTCCAAGGAAAGTAATCACACCTACTATGGTAAAAATCGAATTGTATTTATTCGGGACTCCTTTTAATAAGCCCAATACAGCGCTTGTAACACCAAAAGCATTAAGTATTAGCGCCATTTTAAATAATCTTTTGTAATTTAATATTAATTCAAACACAGGCTTTGCACTTTCAACATGTTGACCAAAAAAATACGCAAGTATGAGAACCACTGTAATAACAAGAGCGATTATTCTAGTTCTTCTGGCAGAATAATCATCTAACATTAATGCATAAAGCGCTAAAACCAAAGGGAGACAAATTATTGCAATCAACAAAGCCAATAAGATAAACGCCAGAAGTATTAATCCTCCCCCACCTCCATCAGCACCACCTTTGGGTTTAAAATTAAAGCCTCCACTTCCATCGGAAACTGCTGTGAAGGTATCACCCTCTTTTATTGTATTAAAAAATCCCATAGTTATATTATTTCTGCTTTTTCAATCACCATTTCTTTAAATTCCTTAGAAACCACAAAATCTTTGAACGCTTCATCCACCGCTTCAGGAGAAAGACCAGTTAAGGGTTGAAGGATTTGAATTTCTGCTAATTCCTTCATTTTTGGAAATTGAAAAAACGATTCAGTTCCATCGTCATCGCACCGGTAGGTGAAAATCCATCGGATATTAGATGCACTTCTCCAATCTTCTTCAGGTTCCTCCTTCTCGTTATAGGAATAAAACCAATCTGAAATTTTAAGTTGCGAATAAGCGACTTGTGCCTCGTCTAGGCCGTCAATGATGATGACCAGATTGCCAGATTCGTTTTTAGCATTTAATTTCAGGTTTTCTTTACTCAATAAAGACTGAAACAAATGAATCACATCTATGAATTTTGAGGGCAAGCGATTCAGTTTACGGTCTAAGGATTCATCGGAACGATTCCAATACTCTTTCCCCTGAATTATTAAATGATACAGTGTAGCATGAAGGCTATTTTGGATTCCAGCACCACAAAAGTGATACAGAACCTGTGTTTTATCTTTTTTTAGCTGTTCGATGACATCAGCGATAAGTGCTCCCTTACCCATTCCAGCAGGTGATTTCACACAGAGTAGATTTTGTTCCCCTGAACCGTTACAAAAATCAAGGATGGCTGCTTTTTCACGATCTCTTCCAACAAAACAAGATTGGTAGTACGCAATTCGCTCGCTATGGTCGAAGACTTGCCCCGCTCCTCCCCTAATCGCCTCTCTAATTGGAGTGAAATTCGGTTCTAGGTGATCATTTGCGGGTTGCTTATCTTCGTCTCCCAGATGTAAATTGAGTAGATGTGCCTGTGATTTATTGTCATACAAGCCTTGAAAAATATAGGGATCATCACCTTGTTTACCTGCTTGAACATATGGATGTAAGGAAATAATCTTATCGTTTTGGTTCCAAACATATTTTCCATCTAAACAAACTAAGTCACCATCTTTAAACAGCGAAGTTAATTCCGCCATTTCATCAAATAAGGTAATACTGGTAATCAATTGCGGTAAAAAAGCTTCTTCAATTCTAATTAATTGATGAACATACCGATTACGAAATGTGATAAAACGATTTAATAAGGCCTCACCATTTTTGGGCTTCAGGACTGGCTTCAGCCACACTTCATCCTCGGTGGACATTGCCCATAAATTTTTCCAACTGGTATCGGAAGGCAAACTCTCTCTCAAATTATCAAGAATTTGTTTGAGGAAAAGTGCATCTCCATGTTCATCCAAGTTCTCAAACTTTTGACACAATTGAATGACAGCTCCGAAACGAAGAAGCAGTGTGCTCATGCCCAAAGCAGCCATGTAATAATTGTTCAAACCTGCTGGATCTGATTCAATCAATTTCAAAATAACCTCTGAATCTGGTTTAATTTCTTTCTCCTTTTTAAGTTGAAGAAAACGCTCGTGGTATTTATCGATTGGATTCATAGATTATTGTTTGGCATTTGACAATACTTTATGCTGGTACTCTAGTTTCACATCACGTCTACCTAAAGTTAAGAATATTCGTGAGCTCTCTTCAATGGATTTAGGAAAACCATACAATTCATCCACCTCGTCTTCTTTAAAGGCCTCTTTTTCTGCTTGGTAAAATGGACTTAATATTCCAAATGCCTCATGAACAAATTCAATGGGATAGTTATTATCATCTGCAAAACGACGAGCAACTACACGTTGGTTTTTCTCCAATTGCTCATGTATCTCGTGCACTATTTTTTTCAGGATCTCAAAATTCTCTTTTTCCGTTTCTTGGTCCGGACTTGGACCTTTAAAACGTACATAATTGACTAAAGAAAGATTCACTTGTTCCAATGAATTTGTATGTTTCTCTGACAAAGTCAATTGCATATTAAAGAAACGTTTGAGGTAAGGATAATGCAAGGATGTAGCTACAATCGGAACATCTAAATCATATAGCGTATTAAATAAATTGGTTAAATGATTCGGGCTAAACAACGCAATATGAATATCATGCAAGACGATAATTGGTTTCTTTGATAATTTTCCTTTTTGTGCTTTTAGGTATTTGAAAGGTTCTTTTAGCGCTTTTTCATCTGAAGTTAGTTGATACAATGCTTTACCGATCTCCTGTTCCAGAAAAGAAGCTGTAAATGTTGCTCCATTCGCATGTAAGGCATAGTAAATCGGTAAGTACTTGTCTTTGTCCAAAGATTGAATAGCGGTTCGGTAGGAAGCCAAACCTTGATTACTTTCTGCTTGATACCAGCAGACTAAAGCACCTTTCCCTTTATCGAGTAAGTTATTTACTTCTACTTCCACATCTGACAAGGACTTGCCTTTCTCCGAGGCAAATTGATCTTCTTCTTTTCGGAAATCATCGGCATATTCATGTGCCACTCGAATCGCTAACTTTCCAAATGGAAATTCTTGATTGAACAGGTTCCAAGTTTGTATATTCTGTATGTTCCAATGTCCATTGAATCCTTGTTGGTCGATGAAATGGAAACTTCCAAAGGAACTTTGAAATAAGTTTGCCTTTACCATAGACTCGAGTATCACTTCCATCTTTTGAGCCTCTTCACGGTTACGTTCAGGCGGCAGGACAAAGAAACCATGCATTACCGCATTCCGCAAACTTGCCAAATGATGAATTTCCTCATTTAACACTTCTTTTCCTTCCTTCGTTTGCCAGAAAAATGGACGTAATTCTAATGCTTGATCTCCCTCCGCATCTTTGATCATATTTGCCGCCCAGCGATACAAGGGACCCGCATTATAGGCATGTCCATTCGACAAAAACAAAGAAATCAAAAAGTCATTAAACACATCTTTTTGTTTCGCCTGTTGCAAGTAAACGGCAATTCCCATTGCAGCCAACTGCGAAAGAATTTCTTCGCCTAATTCAACGAGTTCATCCGCTGCGTAGGCGTCTTCTTCGGATTGGACTGCCTTGATTTTTTCGGTGAGGCGTGTTGGGAGGTTAGAAATTTCTTTGAATTTCATAATAGCCAAATTCGATCATCATTTAATAATGCCCATTTGTAAGATGTTGCTGTACCAGGATAGCTAGAGGGTCCAAAATTGTTTTGACGAGATGGAATTGAATTACAAATACTAATTCGTCTTTGCCTAAAAAGTACTCGCTGGGTGGGTTCCATTGATAACCAAACGATCATATTCTTTTCAATTTTATATGAAATTTGCTTTTGAAATTTCAACCTAAGAACTGCACCTTGATTTTTAACAACACGTTGCCAAACACAGTCGCAACAATTACATTTTGTTTTATGATCCATAACTTAATCTATTTTTAGCCATTTAAATGAAAATTCAAAATACTTATCTGCATACTCTCTCCAATCATCACCTGTAAATCCAAATTGTTTTAATTGTCTTTGTGGTGAGCCAGGCGAAGGAATTGAAATTAATCGAATTGTTTTACCCTTATAAACATATTGTCTGCAAATCAACTTTTTTATTTGAATCTCACTTCCTTTCAGTTTTGACATTACCTCAGTTTGCCATTTATAAGATTCATCTTCCTGAAAAATAAATTCTTTGGACTTTTTTGCAATCTGATCATGAATCATATCCATTACACCTTTTGATGTACACAGAATTTTGGTGATACCTGAATCCAAATACTCATTCATCATTTGAATGTTATAAATACGCTTTTTCAGATCTTTATCCAAAGCACTTTTTCCATTCCTTTCACACTCCGAAATTACATCTGAAATTGCAATTTGATTTTTGACAAGGCTTGACAATGCCTCTTTTGGAGTAATTGGAATTTCCAAACCATTGTCTATGTACAAATGATAAAGTCCCCAAAAACTACTTCTACAACTGCCATAAAAGAATTGAACGGATCCGTCACTTTTACGAATTCTATTTTTTTCTTCACTATCGGGAAGCGTTATGGAATATACTGGAAATGAACCGAGTATTAGTTTGGTAGCATTTGGCACTTTTCCTAGTTCTAAAAATGGGTGGGTTTCTTTATTCATATTAAGTCTACACTTAAATTGTTTAACTTGTTTATCTCTGAAAGATATTCCTTTTTATCTGTCACCAAATTACTTAGTTTTTTTGGTATTTTTCCCTGCATTAGAAGTATTTTTATCCGTTCTGAATTAAAGTGCTTCAATAAATTATAATCAGACCTACAAAGATGATATACTAAATACCAATTAATTTCGGAATTATAAAAATTTGAAATGTTATTGTAAAAACTTACAAGAAATTTTCTTCTTGTAAAATCATCCAAATAGAATAGTTGAACCAAATGTTTTTTAGGTTTAAATTTTCGTTTTTGAAATAATTCTTTAATTAAATCATCCCTATTCGTATTTTCTGTAAGGAAAGTGAAATGATAAAAATCTTTCAAATAAACATTTCTACTTTGCTTTATCTTTAAACATATTTCATGTAAATATTCGGTAAGTTCAGACTTGTTTTCAAATTCGGGAAAAATAGTTATTAGTGAAGATTCTGTTTTATCAATAATTGATTTAGTAATGAGGATTTCACAGAATGAATAAATAGGTAGGCGTTTTGCAATCCCTAAAGATTTTAATGCCACTTTTAGATTAATAATGTTGTGCTTATGAATAACATTAAAGAAACTAATATTTGACAAACCCATATTATTAAAAAATTTACTGAAATCGAGATTAATTTCAACTTGTTCGTATGATTGGTTAAGATATTCAATTAATTCATTTAATATATTTTGAATTTCAATCTCGTTTAATTCATATTCAAGAAGACTTTTAATTCCAAGTTTAACAGAAAATAGATTATTATGGCCACTTGTATTTGATGGATTTAATAAATCACAAATGAATGTTTTTACCTCTTTATCGATGATGTTTCTAATAAATGATGGAGAATGGAAATTCTTAGTTGTTAAGTTGTAATTGTCATCTATTACTCCAACATTGAACAATAATTCTTGAAATTGCTTTATGTTTAATTGATGAAAAGAAAGAATTTTAAACAATAAATTATCAACTAAATCCACATATTGTTTACCATGATCAATATGATAGTAGCTGTAGGATTCTCCGTTATCATACTCTTTATATTCAAAATGATGTTTTACATATTGTAAGATTTCCAATGCAAAATCTATTTCTTCATTACCTTGGAAAAGTTTTAAAGAAATATCAAAAACTAATTCCACAAAACATTGAGAAGAAACATCAATTTCGGATAAACAATTAATTGCAACTTGAATCTCACTTTTCTCCAATTTTAATTTAGCAAAGCGATAAACATCTTTATTTTTCATGGACCAATTTACTTCAATAAGGGCCTCACAAAAAGTGCTAAGAAGTGAATCATATAACTTTTCAATTTGTCCTGTTTGAGTCTTTTTAAATAATTCAATCTCCAAATCAATCATTCTAATGACATCCAATTCGACACCTGAATGCCTTTTCATTAGTTTTGGCTTAGCTACAAAATGATAAAATCTCTTTTTAATTAAATCAGGAGAAAATCGTAAAGCTTCACTTAAATAGGTGTCAATGTAACATTCAAGAATATCAGAATTAAAAATGATTCCCAGAATAATTTGCCAATAGTCATCGTTTATATTGGTGACTGAATTATCCGATTTGATTTGTGAAATAAACCATTTTAAATTTTCTAAAAATAAAATTGAAGTATTAGATAACTGATTTCTCCAAATATCATAATTTAACTTATAAATCAAACCATCTAGATAATTCTCATCTACATTTTCAATTTGATTAATCGCAATTATTTGATTATTCATTAATAGCCCATTTAAGAACGCACTGCTTTTGGCATACTTTATATCAACATATAACGCAATAAACCTCGGAGCATATTCCGACAATTTAAAAAAGTAAAGCGTACTTATTATTTGTTTTAAGTATATGTCATCCGATTCGTCTTTTATGATGTCAATTGTTTGATTAATTAAGCTGCTAATTTCCTTTCTAGATAATGTATCAATTAGCAATTTTAATTGAAAAAAATGCATTACTTTTTCAGAACGAATTTTCGAGGTTTCTGTTTCTAAGTAATACGCTAATAAATTTTCTGAATACTCAATAAGTTCTTTAATTTCGTTTGATTTACTGTTAGACTCATAAACCTTTAAAAGAATTGAATCCATTATTTCTAATTTTTTTTCAATTCTAACAATCTCATTAGCTAAATTAGTTGGAATATGATCCGATAATAAATCTCCTCCTAGATATTTAACAATGAAATCAACATGAAGATGGCACATCACCTTATTCAACCAAGTTTTAATCCAATCATAAGAAACAGCATTTAAAAAATCTCTAAATGATGTTCTCAAGTAATCGGCTAATCTCTCAGGCGCATATTCGTTTAACAAAGCCATTATTGCACAGTCTATTCCTGTTTGGGCAAGCCCAACTTGGTTCATATATGCAATCTGTCTTATTTCAACAAAAAGCCCTTCGATTTCAAAAGACCTATATTTATTTGAAGAAATGAAAAACTTAATGAAATCTGGAGTCAGAATTTTTGAAATTCCTGAAAAACCCCAATCATATATAACCAAATTAAGAAGGCATTTATAATCTAAAGTTGAATCTTTCAAAAACAAAACGATTTGAAAAAATATATTGGGAGGGATTAAATCGAAAATATCAATTTTATATTTTTTAAATTCAAACTCTAGGATTTGAAGCAGTTCGCTAATTAGATAATGCTCATTTGAATTAATACTTTTATTGTTGACACAGATATCAGTTAAAATCAATAAAATCAATCTTAGCTTAGTTTTTACTTCATTTTCACTTTGAGACATTAGACAATTAATTCTAACTAGTGTAATCTCAATATTCCCATCCCTAACCAAATATATTAACTCATGAATTGAGGCTTGTAATCGCTCATTGACTTCTATAAATTTTAAATTAATTAACTCAACATCCCTTTTCCGTAAAACGATAGTTAAATACTGAACAGAATGCAATAGGTTAAATGTCCATTGGTATTGAAAACTAAATTCAAATTGTCTATTATGATAATTATCATTCAAGGCGAAATTCATTAATCTGTTGTACTTTTCTTTTGTGTTTTTCTGAAAACAACTTAAAGTTAGATGTCCTCCCAAAAACTCCAAGCCATACCACTCAAACTCATCCGTTTTTTGTTCTGCAATGGCTTGCTCTAATCGAAAAATTAGTTTCTCGTGTAACGCATGCACCTCCCCCTCACTCAACTTCTGCAACAAATACACCTTCAAGCGCTCATGGTACAATTGGTACTTACCACTTTCTGGGCTGTTGAACCAGGCGCTGTAAGTAGATATAAAATCCTGAATATCATCTTCGGTTTCGCCCAAAACCTCGGCTACAAACGCTGCACTTACTTCTTTTTTCAATAAAGCCCAAATAGCAAAGCGTTGTAATAGTTTTTGGCGTTCCACTACCGAAGTACGCTCATCGAAGGCTTCTTCATAAAGACCAATCAAGCCATCGGGCAATTCAGCAGCATTCTCCGGATGGATGCTTCCTTTCAGAAGACCATCGTAGATGTAACGGAGGTAGGTGGGTTCGAGGTGAGGCATGGTTATTTGGGAGATTTTAAAGTCAGCCAATACTCAAAATTAAAAATTTCACTAGTTTCATTCATAGTATCAAATAAATCAGAATAAAAATGATCGCATTTAGAAAGGTGGAGTAATGCATTTTCAACCAAATCGGCATCATCTCTAATAACACATAATTCCTCGAGAATCTTATCCTGAATATTCTTATGATATCCTTTTAAAAAAGAAAGAGAACTCGCTAACAAAAGTTGTTGGTTTTTGTTTGCCAGGCAAAGTATATATTTAAAAACATTGAAATTAATGCTAAATGAAAAAACATAAAGAAGTTTGCGCTTTTCATTTAGCGAAACAGAAAGTGATTCGATATGATTCAATAATATCTGAAATAAAGATTTAAATTCAACCACTTTATCGAATTCATAAAGTTTGTTCAACGCTCTCGCAAAAAGGGGGACATAGACAAAAGATTGATCTTCTATTGATATTTCCTCAGAAAAGACCTCAAATTTATCATTTACGAAGTTAATAAAATTATTAACTAGATTTTCGGAATCATCTTTATGTTCAAGTAGTTCAATCCAAAATTCAAGCTGAATAATTGCAGGATTAGAATCTTTGCAAAGTGTAGCTATTTCAATTGCCTCCTCTACATATCCATTTTTTAAAAGTAATATTGAAACCGACAACTCGAGTTTTTGCTTACTAAAAATATGATCTTCGAACCCAAGTTCTTTATTTATCAGAAAAATACAGGCACTTCTTTCATTCAATTCATTATTTTTGGTTTGATTATATATTTCATTGAATATACTTTTATACTTTTCTTTTTGTGCGGCATTTAATCTCCTCCAAATAATGAGTGTGCTTTTGAATAAATAAAGATGTTCATTTTTATCATGTAATATTTCTGAAATGATCTTTTTATTTTCTTTTACCATCGAATTGAATTGACTCAGGATGAAAGCTGTTATTTGCTCATTTTGGGAGAAAAGATATAAGCAGGAATAGAGCTTTTTAAGTTCTTCCTTATTGTCAACTTTACTAATTTGTTTACACAGTGATTGGAAATCTTTTTCGGAAAGTGGTATTTCACCATTCTGTAAATTACAATGAATCTCGAAAATTTCTGAAAAACTCTGTAATGAATGATTCATAGTCTTCTTAAATGCCGGAATCAATACTTTTAGTAGATTATAATCGTCAGTAATTCTGATGAAAAGTCTATCGTCTTCAATAATACTTCCACATAGCATAGTTAGAAAGAAGCTATCTGAGCTTGAAAAAATATCATCTAATTCATTCGTTTTGCATTGCAAAATAAACTCACGAATTAATTCGCCTTTATTGATGTAAATAGATGTGTCTAATTTATGTATTTGACATGCATTCTTCAAAACATTTGCATAAATTTCTTTATCAAAATCATAAGATGAATTCAATGCAGAAGAATATAAATCATCACGCATTTCCGACTGTGAGATAAATGGAATTAACTCCAAAGCTTCAGTATAGAAATGTTGTTCTAATAATACTTCGCAGCATGCTTTTACCTCATGAGAAAAAACAACAGGATTACTTTCTTGTTTTCGTTCTGTAAGCTCTTGAATAATTGTCTGGTACAAATGATTAAATTCTCTTGATTTAACAAAATCTGAAATCGATAGTAGCAATTGAAGCCCTATTTCTGCTAAAAATAAATTTTCTTTTAGTCGAATTAACTCATTAGAAAATTGAATTAAATCTTGCAATTTATTACTTGAGTTATTTAATTCATTTATTAGTTGCAACTTTCTTTCTTCAAAAGTATGTATGGGTCTTAAATTACTTTCTATATCCACTTTATTAGAGTCGAAATCGATATTGTTATCACCCATACTTGCCAAAAATGCTTTAAATTCATTTTCATCATCCATACTCAATGATTCAAAGGGGTTCTCCGACGTATCTAATGAGAGAAATGAAGGAACCTCTTGATCTGAATCATCAAGATAATTCGCGAAATTGAAATCTTCTGTTTTATCCTCTAAAGTTTCTATGTCATCGTTAAATAAAGAAATAGATTCATTAAAATTAAATTCGTATTCTAAATCATCATCGTTTGTAATAAACTGAATCAACTTTCTGAAATGAAAGTCATCAATATCTAATTCATTTAACTCATGTAAATAAAGATCCTGAGCAATTTCAGGGACAGATAATAACCATCCACGTTTAACTGGATCATCTTCTATGGATGATAAATCCTCCATTATTAAATGTATGAACAACGATTTTAAGGGGTGTAGCTGAAGGTCCCCTTCAAAAAACTCATGAAAAAGTAAAACTGAAACTAATCCCTTTGTTTTATTATTATAGTGTCCAAGTAAGTTAGATGTAATGGCGTGATTGTTGTTGATACTTCCATAAAGAAGGTCGAAATTTTCATGAAATCGTTTTCGAATTTTCAATTTTTCCGTGCTTGCTTTAACAATAGATTTTCTGTCATTTCTGCTTTTTGCAAGCAGTATTGATAACTCAAGATTTTTAAATGCAATGCGAAAATCACCTAGAATAAAAACTTGTCTATCTTGGAATATTTTGTTAAAGGAAATTTCAAATAGTTTATCATCAAAATTGGAAAAATATAGTTCACCCAAAAACTCCAACCCATACCACTCAAATTCATCTGCTTTTTGCTCTTCGATGGCTTGTTCTAATCGCGAAATAAGTTTTTCGTGAAGCCCATAAATTTCCCCATCACTCAACTTCTGCAATAAATACACTTTTAATCGCTCATGGTACAACTGGTACTTGCCGCTTTCGGGGCTATTGAACCAAGAACTATATGTAGAAATAAAATCTTGTATTTTATCTTCTGTGTCACCCAATACTTCAGCAACAAACGCTGCACTTACTTCTTTTTTCAAAAGTGCCCAAATAGCAAAGCGCTGCAGCAGTTTTTGGCGTTCAACGACTGAAGTTCTTTCATCGAAAGCTTCATCGTAAAGACCAATTAAGCCATCAGGTAATTCTGCGGCATTTTCTGGATGGATGATTCCTTTGAGAAGACCATCGTAGATGTAACGAAGGTAGGTGGGTTCGAGGTGGGACATGTTTAAATATATTAATTATTTCTCGGTAATGATGCGAATTCATATAAAAATAATAACCTTTGGTAAATGAATGAAGCGCTCAAACAATTCAAAGCAGAAAGACCGGAAGAATATCAGGAATACCATCAGTACGTTATGGACATTCTGCGCATACGTATTTGGATGATTAGCCTAGTTCTTGGGTCGATTTGTCTAGTTATCGCTTCCTACGTTTGGATAGGTATTGCTTGGTGCATAGTCCTTTTCCTTATGACTGGTGTAGGATTAGTAATCGTATTTAAAAAGCTCAAACACAAACTTCATGTTACCAAACTTACCATGGCTTTAATTGAAATGACCTTTAAAGATCATAGCACGATTCCATCTTCATTACAAGATGAATTAAAGGATATTTTTAACTCCAAAGAATAATCAAGCAAAAAGGATAAGATTGCATTGTTACTTAAGCGCCCAAAACATATTGCCTAAATGGAATTAATCCGGTGAGAAAGTGAGCTTCTCCCCTTCTACGCTTTTCAAAATCTCTGAAATGCTCATTTTATGGAATTTTTCCTTTAGTAACTGATGTTTTTGCTTAACGAGTAACTTAAGTGCTTTCCCTTCGGCAAAACGGCGAATACTTTCTTCATCTGAGATGTACAGACCTGGCACTTCTGTTACTTGGCCATTCTCATCTTTTGCAACCATTGTGAAATAACAGGAGTTTGTATGCTTTATAATTCCTGTTTTAGGATTTAAAGCTTCCACACGAATTCCAACAATCATGGAAGTTTTACCCACGTAATTTACCCTAGCTTTTAAACTAACCAAGTCTCCAACTTCAATGGGGCTCAGAAACTCAACTCCTTCCACTGAAACGGTAACTACATATGCACTAGCGTGTTTAGCTGCAGTAACGTAAGCGACTTTATCCATTAAGGACAAAATAATGCCACCATGTACCTTTCCTCCAAAATTGGCATAACTTGGAATCATCAGTTCCGTTAAAATTGTTTCGGAGTCAGTAATTTTCTTAAAAATCATCTTAACGAATTTGTAATACTTCCGGATAAGGAATTAAGGTTTCACACATTTGTCCACAGTAATTATCGATAATCAAGGACAAACCAATAATTAAGGCAACGATAATTAAAGAGGCATTGATTTTATTATTTTTCATCTCCTCAATTTCATTGATTTTTGTAAGTTGGAAGATGGTAACCAAGGCAGCTGCAATAACGACAAGTGTGCAAACGATCCCTATGAGTGCAAAGAGACCTACATATGCTAAAGAGGTAAGTACTTGTGAAATATTAATGCTGCCTTGAGGATTTAATATACGAATAGCATTAATAGCAGGATCAATAATGGTTGACAAGATGAGTGCACCAGAGATAATGATTCCCATTTGAAACACCGTGAAAGAGGTATTGTCCTTGTCGTCCAAGCCAAAGTACTTTGACATGGCGAAGTTAACTGCTCTGTAAATGATAAATAATGATGAGATCCCGATAACAAAAGCAACGAGTAACTGGATAATAATGATTGCGTTCATAATGTTTAAAGTTTAGTATTTATTATAAAAAAGTGTAATATCCCAATTATCAGTATTGGTATGGTCTGGGGAAATCATACCAATTTTAAATCCTTTGGCTGTTAATTCAACGGCATAATGCTTCACGCCATTAATTTGCTTAAATGTTCCTGTTCCAATGGGTAATCCGACACCTAAAATACTATGTCCATAGGCTTCACTCACCCAAACTGAACAAGAAATACCCATTTTTTTAAGAATCGAATAGGCTAATAAACTACGCGTATCACAATCACCTTTTAAATTATGAATAAACTCATACGGGGATTGAACGCCGGCAGGAATGTTTGGTAAACATGGTTTATTTTCGCTATGGTATTGTGCTGTAAAACCCCCTTGCTTACATGCTTCCTGACAGCTCAAATCATGAACAAGGTAATATGGAATTTCCTGAATGAATGTCGATACCATTTCAGCAGTTCTAATTGGACTTAAATTAGCCTTAGCGGCATGTGCGATAAAAATTTCTGTCAACGAATCAATATGGTAATTGTCCATTTTGTTCATTTGGCCGTATACATCTGTAAAAAATTGAATACTATTATTGGTAGTTTCATTGGATACTATATTTTGATGTCGTTGTTGGCTCTCATAAAATATAGTGTTACTTGTATTGTATCTTGCCCAATAATCTGCATTGAAAAAATCCCACCAATGAATTTCTTTTTCTGAAGTGAAATCAGTAGTTCCATCTTTATTTTTTTGGGATTTAGGAGGGCTGGTTTTAATTGTTCCCTTTCGATTGTCCTGAGGAATATGTGTTTTATAGTTATTTGATAAAAAATAGAGCAGTAATAAGCCTCCCACAATAAATACCATAAGAGAAAATAATATAAGAAGGCATGATTTTCTAAAAAACCTAAATAAAATGGTTGAAAGACCTATTAAAAATATAGGTAAAACCAATAAAGGGAAGAACTTCCAAGCGATAAATAATGCAGCAATCCATAGGAGGAAACTCATTATTTTCGACCTCGATTTATTAGGAACTGCCAGCTTATTTTGGCCACTATCAATCACTGGTTCACTTGCGATTGCCGTTGCACTTATGTCACCGGGCAATACATTTAGACCATCACCAACAGTTACTGCTTGATTAATGATAGAAGTATTATTTTGAATTACAGTAACTTTTTTCTCCGGAATTAGTGGGACTTGGGGTTTCTTTATTTGAAAATAAATATCAGCCGACAAATGAATTAACGGACTTGCAAAACTCCTTTTATCAATAATTGCAAAATCTGAAATAATGACTTCGTATAAAGTTCCACTATAAAATTCGGCATCACCTCTCGGAATAAATATTTCTGGTCGCTTAGGCCAACTTAAGGTAGGAAATTTCCAAATTAACTGACGTGACATCCACCAATTTTTCTTTCCTTTTAAAACTTTTCTATACCAAAAATCACCCACTTTTAATGCTTCTGAATGGTAATAATCAATCACCTGAACTTCATCAATATGCATGTAATTCCAAGAAAAATCAGAAAAGGTAATTTTACCATTGGTTTGCGAACTCTTTCCAGGCTCAGAATAACCTAAGAGCTTGCCTTTACAATAAATCACATCCGATAAAACATTGGTTTCGCTGCTCATTAAAGTTACTTTTTAGTTCTGGTGGTTTTAGTTGAATTATACTGTGTTAACTTCACCTCTACCCTTCTATTCATTGCACGACCTTCTGCAGTTTCGTTCTCTGTTCTAGGTTCGGACTCCCCTTTTCCAGTTGCTTTAATCCTAGATTCTTGAACTCCTAAACTCACTATATACCTTTTTACTTCTTCAGCTCTAGATTGAGACAATTCTTTATTTGCTGTTGCATCGCCATCACTATCGGTATGACCAATAATTTCCGCATTAATTTCTTTATTCTGCAATAAATAATCAGCCAATGAATTTAAGTCACTCAATGAACTCGATAGTAATTTCGTTTTATTCTTTTCAAATTGAACATTGGGAAGACTCAACATTTTTACTGTGGTATTCGTTGTTTCATCTATATAAGTTAATGTGTCCTGCTTTTCTTTATTAACATAAATAGTATCATGAATGATCCGTTCTTTGTTGGAAGAAGATGTTTTGTAATCCCCATATAATAAGTTTTTTAACAACCAAAGCAACAGAAGTAATCCGAGTAATAAACTTAAAAAACCACAACCAAAACGAGAGCAGCCAGGCCCGGAGCATCCACTTGGTAACATAGATGGCATACAACCATTTGGTTCTTGTCCAATTAAACTGGATCCAAAAGCTTTCCCAAATAAGCTATTTAACCAATTCTTCAGTCGTAGATTAAATCCATAAATTGCTTGCGTAATCCCACTTAGAAAACCGAGACATCCAGGTGACATGCTTCCACTTGCCGTAACTGAAGTAGAATTTACAATTACTTTACCCTCTAAATCAATTAATTCTTCAACTAAAAAGTAGGCGTCACCCTCAATTCTTCCATGAGGCATTACCTGACTATTAGAAAGAAAGCTATCGTAATGTTTCTCTCTCGACTCTTTAAAGTCATATTCATGCCAGGAGCTTAATTCATTCGAAAGTTCTGAATTATCGGGATTTTTTTTATTTAACAGTAAGATGATATTAGTAGCAGTTCTACGAATCCCATTTTTCTGGTCCTCACCTGGATAACATTCAATATCAAAGCGGCCAGTTTGATAAAGATGAGGCGTATTGGATAACAAAGCAGAAGTAGGTATTTCATTTTCTTTTACCTGTATAAAATTCATGCAATAAAATCGAGGCTCCAAAATAATTTTAGATTGCGAATCATTGACTGATCCAATTTTCTGTTTGGAAACAGTTGTAAATTGGGCTTTTAAATACCCTTTATAATAGTTGGTTATACTACTCAATTTATTTTTAATTGATTGTAAAATTCAAGATCAGATATCCCTTTGCGTATTTGTTTTATTTTCTTTGTGTTGTATGGAGGATCGTCATATTTTGAATTGAGAACAACTTTTGATTGATTATTCATAGATGATAAATAACCTTCCGCCCACGTTTTTGATTTTTGATATTGACCATGTATTATTCCATGATAGTATTCATTAGAAAGTTTAGCATAATTAAAGTCAGGGTGGTTCTTCAATCTTACCAATAGAATTTGTGGCAAAAAAACAAGTGTAAAAATAACGAATGCTATTAGCCAAAATCCATTTAAATGCAGGCAATTTCTAAATATAAAAATCGGAAAATAAGCAGCATTCAAATTACTTCTATACAGCTCCATTTGATTTGAAATACCACTATAAAATTCATTTTTAATTGCTAACAATTGTTGCTTTAGATTGGCTATTTCAACTAGTTGATTTTTAAAACTAATACTATTTTTTTGAGCAGATTTAGATATCATTTTCAATTTGATAGTTGCCTTACTGATTTGGTGCTCCTGACGGCTGACTTTAAGTTTAAAGTCAGCGTGAATACTCTTATAATTTTCTTTATACAATTCTATTCTTTTCTCACCTAATAAAGTATTGACTCTTGATTTATTGAATAAAGCAGTTAGCGGAAAAATTAATATTAATGCAAAAACAGTTGAGAAAAAGATCCGCAATGTAAAATTAAACCATGGAACTTGTCCAGATGTAAATATGGATCTAACATCAAGCTTTTTGAGCAAGTTGGAAAGTTTAGAAGAACCATTAGGCGTTGCAATGGGGATTGCAATTGGTGTTGTCTCAGTAAGCACCACATTTTCTTCAATCACCTTGGAAACTGGTCTTTTTATAATTAATAATGAAAAACGAATAACAAAATTGACCACAAAAATTAAAAACAAGCCAAGTGTAAAAGAAAACAAATAAGATCCTGTGATAAGAAAAGCAAGGAAAAAACTAGAGAAAATTGAAAGGAGGAAAAACCCCATAAAACAAATAACAACTAGTGAAAACAAAGATTTTTCACTAGCTGAAACAGAGGAGAAAATATGATCCTCCAAGCCTAATAATTCAATTATCAATCTTTTCAAAGTCTAGAAAATTAAGCAGGATTGTTCGTCTCACTGTCCTTTCCTTCAGTGTAATAGGTAGAAGGATTATCCTTCACATCCTTTAAAGTTTTAGTAGACCACTCATCAATAATGGACTCATTGATTTGTTTTTGTTTCTCAATCTTATTTAGTTTTTCTTCTTTAGACAATTCAACTTCAAGATAACGATATTTCTCCATATGAATCAATCCATTTTTCCCTTCATATAGATGATCTTCCTTATAAATACCATTTTCAACTTGTCGTTTGAAGTTATAATTTTCTACCATGTAATCATAAACCCCCTTATTCATCATCATTTTAAAGAAAATTGGTCCCATTTCAATACATAGAAATACACATAAAATCATCCAAGGTATTACCCCTCCTATTTCATGACTGATTTGTATACGCTTTAATAATCCATCATAACCATGCGCTTTTTTCTCATTGTCTTTATATGATTTTCTTAAATCATCAGACATCTTATTGATTTGGTCGTCATTGAAATTTAATTGTTTTCTCCAAGTGCCAACTTCAGAAGATTTTAGATTAATATATTTCTCTTTCTCCAGTTTTTTGTCAGCGATGTTTTTCCCCAATGCTCTTGATACGGGACCGTCACCATACGCCCTTTTATCCTGCATTTCAAGCCTTTGCTGTTCAACTAGTTCATCTATTTTAGTATCAAAAGCCATTAACTCTTTTTCATAGCCTAATAATTTGGTCTCATATTGTTGCTTATCCACTTCAAGTTTGGCTAATTTTTGTTTAAAGACTACATCTGTTGCAACATTCAATTTTTCAGTATATTCTTTTTGATATTTACTCAATTCAGAGTTGATTTCCGACTCTAAAATCTTAATCTCAAGTGGGGCTGAGATAGCAAATCCTAAAATGAGTGCAATCACTATTCTAGGTAATGCTTGTCCAACCTCTTTCCAAGTTATTTTATCTGTTCCATCACCCTTACCTGTTGAAGAAACGATAAACCGATCCAGATTAAAAATGATTAAACCCCAAACACATCCAAATAGTATGGAGCCAATTATGGTTCCAATGCTTAACACTAAATCATCAATGGCATCTCCTTTAGGTCCAAATATTGTATTAAAAGCATATCCACCCGAAAATGCTGCTAATAAGCCAGTACATAGTACAATTCCGCCTATTCCAGCATATTTGACTCTATCCTGCATAGGCGAAATCTTTAAGAAGTGTTCGTCTGCACCTGCACACCACCATAAAAATTTAGAAATTTTACTAGGTTCTTTTGCTAAATAATCAATTTGACTCATAATTCATTAATTTAATATTCTTATAATTTAATTCAGACTTATTGTTCAACTCAACATCCAAAACATGAAATTTAGGGTTCTGGTCCATTTTGGAAAATTCAATGGGATGCAGCACCACTTTTTGATCCCTGATTTTAACTTCAGGTACTTTCGTAAAACTTCTATCTTTTATGGAAATATTTGGTTCAATGGTGTTGAAAAAATTAATCTTTAAGACAACACGATGAATTTTTATCCCGTAACCAAAAGTAATGAATTTAATCTCCGGATGATAAACATTGGTAATTGATTCAAAAGCTCCTTTAGTGGACCTTAAAGAAATTTTATTCCAACATTTATTAAAATGAAAACGGCCATCAGGGTATTTTCCATTATTGTAATAAACCAATACAAATAGACATCTAGTGAAATGAAAATTCAGTACAAATTTTTGCCCTTGAATTAGGTAAGCAGTTTTGTTTCCATTAAATGAAAGATGTTTAAGCATTATGTTGTTGAATACGAATATATAAATTTAGTTTAGTTAAATTGGGTTTAAGTTTCAATCTTCTGTTAACCGAACAGAGCATATCGAAATTATAAACAGTTTTTATGATAAAAAATATAAAAAGACATCTTTGGATTATTCCTTTTAAATTTTCAGGTATTTATTTGCTAGTGGAAATTCATTCTCTATTGAAAAAAGGGTATTAATCATTATCATAAAAGATGTTGAATAATCAATCATATAATCATGCATAGATTTCAATCGAATATAAGTCTTTGAATCTTTAATTAAGTCATCATATTTGGAATGAGTTAAAATAAAGTATGTAAATTGGATTTTTTAGGTGAGATTATTCGGAAATAGTTGGATATAATTTTGAGTTTCAATATCAAAAAAAGAAAGAGTTTTAATGGTTGAAGTTCGACTTTTTTAATTCACATAATCTATTTCCCAAACCCATATCTCCCAATTTAGATTACTTTTAGATTTAATATTGAAAATTCTTTTTGCAGATGGAGTAATTGATAACTCAGCCACTTTTAATTTAAATTTATCATCTATTTTACCTATTGCTGTTGATTTAATTTTTCTTAAAAAATCATGATTTAGAAGATATTCATCTTGAATACCAATTGGTGTAGAACCCCTTGTTCCTTCTTTGGCATAATTAATCATTTCATCATCAGTAACACAAATTAAATAACACTTGTAATTATTAAATTGTTGATGATTTTTCATAAGGGCAAGTCTAAAAATTTCATTAAAAATCTTACCATGCTTTCCTGTTTTATCTTGATTTTTGGCTTTTTCAGGCTTTCGGAAATATGCAAATTCTGCCACTATACCAACATCAAATGAATTAATTGGATCAATTAACAAGTCTACTTCTGGCTTATATTCATGTCGACCTCGCCCACTATTTTCTTTTTTTATTTTGTTTTCAAACTGTTCGATAGGAATAGGAAATTCTAACTGAAATTGATACGGTTTTAAGTTGTAAATGTTAATTAGTGCATTAAAAAAGTCATACCGGATACTATCCTCACCAAAAGAATTAAAATTTTTATAATGTAAAATCCTTTCTGTGAAAATCCTTTCAAATTCTTTAATAGCTTTTTCCATGTAATTTTTCTATATAATTTAATAAAATGTGCACATTCAACTTCTACATCAACAAAATCATTTTGTTAAAATTAAAAGCACTTTCCAATTCTTACAGTTTTTTTTAAATATATTATAAAAAAATTCAAATTCCTAATTATTGGTTCAATTAATAATCTTAATATTCTACTATTAAAATTTTACTTTTTTTTTTTATTCAATTTAGAATTTTGTTTATTGGATATTTCAATTTATCTTAATTAATATCCTCCCTAAATCCTTTCCAAATCATCATCATGGCGAGCGCTCTTATAGTATATCTTTTGAGCTAACCAATAAACTATTTCAACACATGCCCCAACCTCTCCAAATCCTCCAAAAAGGGGTTCGAGAACAAGTCGGTGGACTCCACACTGATGCAAGCGCCTGCCTTAGGTTGGCGCTTTTTTCATTTTATTCGATATAATAATCATATTTTGTATATTTGACTTGAAATGATAAAAATAATAGAAGATAAAATTGATCAAATAATTGCATTGAGTAAAATGCATCGCGTTTCTTCAATAGCCTTATTTGGTTCGGCTGCAAAAGAAACAATGAACGAAGAAAGTGACATTGATCTTTTGGTTCAGTTTTCAGATGACCTACACTTATTGGACTATGCTGATAATTACTTTTCATATTTAGAGAAATTAGAAGCATTGATGGGAAGAAAAATTGATTTAGTCACTAAAAAATCTTTGCGAAATAGGGTGTTAATTGAAGAAATTGAGCAATCAAAAGTCGAATTATATGCAGCATAAACTATTAAAATATTTTCTCGATATCGAGAGTATCATTTTAGAAATTGAAGCTATAAAAACAAAAAACAGACAATAATTTCAACCTATTTAAGTCTGACATAATTTTGCAAAGAGCAATCGAGCGAGATTTAGAAATTCTTGGTGAAGCCATCAAAAAAATAACTGAAATAAGTCCAATAATTGAAATATCTTCAATCAAAAATATCATTGGCTTGAGAAATATTATTGCGCACGCATACGACTCCGTCGAACCTGAGATGATATGGGCAATAATTCAAAAAGACATTCCAAAATTATCTAACGAGATTTTCATTCTCAAGCATAAATAAGTACTCCAAATCTTCCAAAAATTGGATCGAGAACAAGTTAGTGGAGACAACTCTGATGCAAGCGCCTTCCTTTGGTTGGTGCTTTTTTTTGTCTTATCGAATCTGAGCGCGCTCAAGTGATAAAAAGAAAAAAAAAGCTTGAACTGTTACTTTTAGAATTGAAAGCGTTCTATAGGAAAATAAGTCATTAAGAGTTTTCGAATTTAATTTCGAAATGCCAACCGACCAGACGTGGCGCGGTGGAAAAATAATGTGAGGCGCGACCTAAAAATATTACGCAATCCAATTTTCTCTCTTAGTGATGTTTTTGTTTAACCTATTAAAACACACATCATGAAAAAAAATATCATTAAACACTTGTTCAACTTTTTTAAGACGAAAAAAGAAGGAACGAATCCTCTATTGATTCAAGCTAAACCTTTGCAGGATTCAGAATTACCGCTCAACAAGTTTGGTAAACCGGAATGTCTCGCAGATCAATGTGAAAATGACTCCTGTTTATGTGGTCCAACCGAATGTAAAATTGACAATCTAATTTTTTACGAATCAGTCTTGCTTTCGACCTATTTACATAATATGAGAAAGGCTAAAAAAGAAAATAAATAGACCTATTCGGCTCCACAAAACAGAGTGAGTTTATAGAGATAGAGCGATATACTCACTCTTTTCTCCGTATTACTATTTTTTTACCCCATTCAATAATTATTTGCTTGATGCAAATTCTTCTGCAATCATCCATTTTTCTCGCATTCGGAAGGCAGGAATTGTTTGTCTTTTGGCTTTATTGGCTGCAACATTTGGTTTTACTTTTTTTTGCGATGCCCATAGTGCAAGTGGAATTATTTTTTTTGATGCAAGTATGCTTATTCTTTTGTGCATAGATTCTTGCAATAGTAAGGCAAACAACTCGGTAAAACCACCAAACTTAAGTGTTGACTGGTACTGTGTAAACAGCGTATAGTAGTCAGTATGTTTGCTTTTATTTTGAATGATAATTGGAGGGAAACCTAAATTCATTAACTGCAGATTAATAAGCACTCTACCCATTCGCCCATTTCCATCAACAAAGGGGTGAATGGTTTCAAACTCTGCGTGGAAATGGGCGACAGCATCTAAAAAATAACTGATTTTATTCTGATTGTAATTATCAACAAGTTCTTGCATAAGTGTAGGGACAAACTGTGGATTTGCACCTAAGTGATTACCAACACGCACCCATTCTTTGCCAACTCTAAAACGACCGGAAATATTATCATCAATGTTAGTAAGCAAAGTTTTATGAAAGCTTAAAATGTGTTTAATGTGAAGTAAGGATTTGTTTTTTTCTAATAAGGATTCGGTAAGATTGGCCAAATTTTTGGCTTCATAAACTTCCCGGACATTTACTTTTCGATCGATACTTCCCCCTGCAAGGATTTTTTCTGTATCTTCCAATGAAAGGGTTGAATTTTCAATAGCGTTTGAGTTATAAACCAACTCAGGAATTTCGGCTAGGGCTATTTCTTTTAATATTGATTCATTTCCCTTTGCCAAGTTTAGATATTGACGGTGCAAAATCTCAATTTTATCTTTTGTGGTCTGATTGATCATTACTTGACGCTATATTTGTCGTGAAAATACATTCAAATATACATTTTTTCACGGTAAATAGTAAATTAATACAGAAAATTCTATCGCTCGATTTTGCTTCTTTATGGCTCCATATTGATTTCGGGGGTTCCTGCAAAGAATGTGCTGAGGCATGTAAAGAATGTGCAACAATTTGCTCAGAACTTGCAAGAGCCTACTTGTAAAACTTAAAAATCACAACTTAACAATTTGTTTTTGAATCAAATAATCCAAACCTGAAACTTGAAGAGAATACACACCATGACGCAATTCACTTAAATCAACCTGATTCAAACCTTTTACTAATTTGCTTTGAAGGACAATTTCCCCTAAAACATTGTATACCTTAACATCTGAGTTTTCCAAATAACCACATTGTATTGTTAAATTGTCAACTACAGGATTAGGATATATTTTAATTGGGGAATCCAAAAAACTCAGGGCATATTCCTTCACTGTAAATTGATGGTAATTTGATACATTTAACTTAATCCAACCCAGGTGATTAAGCCCATGAATTTTCTTTCGAAACCCGATGTAATGGTCACCAGATATCCATGAATCCATGGAATGATAACTGATAAAACTGGGGTAATTACCATAGGAATAATAGGCTATGTTTGTCAGCGCCTGCTGATTGCATTGCACCATCCAAACGGTGTCATTATCTTCAAGTTCTTTTACCAATGAAAATATTGCAGGATAATATACAATTTGACCTGAAAAAACAGAACCTATCGTATCTATAACATTGGTATCTATAGCAAAGTAACTGCTGTCTGATGAACTTAAAGAAATTTTCCTATCCCCTCCGGACCCCCCCATATAACATGAAGTGCTTAGCGTAAAGTCAGTAACATTATTTTGATCAACATCGAGTTTATAGGATTTTGTGGCACACCCAAAAGGGGTATAGGAAGAAACTGTAGTGTCCACTATATCATAGACATTCATGTAGATTAAGGAAGGGTTAATTACTATCGACTCCGACTGGGAAAAGTTAAGGTATGATATAAACAAGAAGGCAGGCACGATTATTAATTTTATACGAAAAGTATATAAGCTGGAACTTAAATAAAATAAAATTAACTTGTCTAAACTCCTCTTCTTCATTTTGTATGAATGTTAACACGCTACTTTAAATCTTTATATCTATCCCAACCCCTGGTGCTTTTCTTTTTTTTTATTATTAAAATTATTCTAATGAACAATTTTTACGCGTGAAGCATGAATATACCCCTTAAAGCTAACTCCATCGTAATCAAAATCAACTTTGAACCAATTTATATCTGGAGATCGATAGAAATAAAAACACTCTTCTGTAGTCATCGGCTCTAATTTTCCGACAATAGAGGACTTTACATTCATTTGAGAACGCACATTAACATATCCATCAGGATCAATAATTTTTCCAATTTTAGGTAAAATAATTTTTTTAGTAGATTTTGGTGTTCCCTCTGGATGTATGCCGGTGATAACCCAATCTAAACAGCTGTAATTATATGAACCTTCATTGCATAAGTGATGCATATAAATCATGTCTATAACTAAATTTTTGTTCGCGTAATCCTCGATTGATTCTAGAGAAATCCCCTCATAAAAACCGGGTAAACTGACCGTTTGATTACTTGTCAGATTTAATTCTCTATTATTTGAAAGATCTGTAAATATATACCCTCCAATTTGAGATTCATTATCGAGTCGAACAAAATTAACAGACATTCTTTTTGTTTGTCCGATTGATTGAGCATAAAGATTCTCAGTAATTAAAAGAAACAAACTAAAGATCGAAAGTATTACGCTTAATTTTTTCATAAACAAGATAATTTAATATTTTCAAAATTATCAATAAAATGTAATAATTCATATTAATTCAACCATTTAGTTTCTCTTGAAAAATAATATAACTTATATTCTCTGTTTATTGTGAAGAACTTCATACTATTGAACTAGACAATTACATTAGAATTTCTTAGTTTCGAACTCTAAATAGGAATTTTATAAACTATCCAATAGATTTGAAAAATAGTAATTTTACACTGTTGTAATAATTAAAGAATAACCAAATAAATGCGCCTCAATAAATTTATTAGTGAAAGTGGTCTCTGTTCTAGACGCGAGGCAGATCGATTTATTGAGCGTGGATTGGTATTGATTAATAAGCGCAAAGCTGTGATTGGTGACCAAGTAAAAATTGGCGACAAAGTTTGTGTTAATGGTCAACATCTAGAGCCCAGAGAAGGTGATGACATTGTTTTTATTGCTTTAAACAAACCAGTTGGGGTTACCTCCACTACTGAGGAGAATGTCCACGATAATATTGTGCAATTCGTTAATCATAGCAAAAGAATTTTTCCTATTGGACGATTGGATAAAGATTCTCAAGGTCTTATCTTTTTGACGAATGACGGTGATGTGATCAATAAGATATTAAGGGCTGGAAATAAACATGAAAAAGAATATTTAGTCACCGTAAACAAACCATTAACCCCTGCCATGATTACCTCCATGGCCAATGGAGTCCCTATTTTAGGAGTAAATACTAAGAAGTGTAAAATCACACAAGAAGGTCCAAATATTTTTAGAATTACCTTAATACAAGGTTTGAATAGGCAAATACGACGTATGTGCGAGCATTTCGACTATGATGTCATTAAGTTGGAACGTGTGCGCATAATGAATATCGATTTAAAAGGCATTCCACTTGGAGAATGGAGAGACTTAAGCGATAGTGAATTGGAAATTATTTATGGTTTATTGGAAGACTCCAGCAATGAAGAGGTGAAGAAAACTGCTAAAAAACCTAGCGTCAAAAAAGTCACTCCATCTGCGGGAAACAATCGAACCACAAAGGCATTCACACCACATTCAACGAATTCTAAATTCGGGAGACCTCCTAAAAAAAATGACAGCAGATCAGGCGCTAAGAAAAATACTTCCCGCAAGCCAAAGTCACGATGAAATTAAATGAATTAGTCACCCATTGCATCCCATAGATAAGTTGCAACAGGAACATCACAAGCATGTCCTATGTAGCCGGTAGATTTATAAACCAACTTCTTTGGATCGTCAGTTCCTTCAATCATTTCTTTTCCATACATGATAATAACATTTTCCATATCTCCCTCTTCTGCGGTAAAACAATAGTAATTACCATCTGAACTTAGTGTACATATAAAATCTGGAGAGTAGCATGCATGAATTTCATCTGATTCAATATCCATATGAATGGTAATACTGGAGTCAGACCTGTCAATGATTTGAAAATAAGGATTGCTGTAATCTTTATTTAAATAGTTTTGACTAAAGGAATTAAATGATAGAAATATCCCCAGAAATAACAGTAAAGAACTCAATTTCAACATAACTTTGAATTAAGACGAAGCAATTAATTATAAACCGTTTACTGCTTTGCGATTGGTTAAATCTAAAAACGCTTCTGCATATTTCTCTTTAAACTTCTTCTCTTTGTTAGAAAGATCTAATTGAGATAAAGTTGCCATAATGGCTTCAGCTTCTGTAGTTTTTCTCATCGCAAAATAAGCTTCTAACATGTTAAAATAAATTGAAACAGTCACATCTTTATCAATTCTAGCTTTTTTGTCAAGCAAATCAGACTCTAATAATATTTTAGTGTAAGCATCAATAGCAGCAGTTAATTTTTGAGTTGCAAGGGTTTCATTAACTGTCAATGACTTTAATCCAGTCATTTGATTGTTATATGCCTCCATTACATCTGCGTGTGCATCATTTTTAGATTTCACATAATCCAAAGAGGTAGTTCTTGGTGTAACTTCAAATCCAATTTGATCATTTACTAAATGATTGATAAAAGTTAAATTTTCCTTTAAGATGGCTTCCTCACTTAATCTTAATAGACCAGAGAAATCACTAGAAGGTGCAACTTTAGAAGCAGTAGATTTATAAGTTTTATAAGTTGTTAACTCCATTGGAGCCAAATATATAATTTCTTGATTGTTAGCATTGGCTACACGAACCGACATAGGATGACGGTAAGTATATTCGACATAATAATAGGTAACTGAAGTTTCTGTTGAAACATTATTAACACGAGAAACTTCTTTTTTAACTTCTGATTTCATAGTAGGTTGAGAATGCTCAAATCCTTGTAAAGTAACTAAATAACTTAAAGCATTCATATCTGCTTTTTTGTAACCATCTATTCTTAGATAAGTAGATGCTAAAGCTGGGTAATCATAACTTGTTTTTAATACAGGCGGAGTAATTGTTCTTCTATATGGATTAGCAACATAATCTTTTACAGGACGATTATTCTCATTTAATAATTGTTTTTCAAGTATTTTTGAAGCAGTAGATTTTTCATTCCAAGCTTCCATTTCTTTAGCATACTTGTCGTCCGCAGCTTTAACTTTAACTGGATAGTCAGCCATTTCTCTTTGATAATCTGCCTCTGCTCTAGCTTTATCAGCTTCAAATTGAGCTGTTAATTTGTTATTTTCTGCCTCATAAGCCGAGGTAATGGTAGAAAGATAATTTTCAACTTTTGGCATTACCGGTTTGGATGGAAGTTTAACAAAACTATAGGTTAGATCCTCTGATTTGATGTTTTGAGCATTTAATGATACAGTAAAGACGCTAAGAAAAAGAAAAATGGAGATTTTAGACATTTGATTTAGTTTTAATTTGGAGGTGAAATTACAAAATTTAACATTTATAACACTAAACTATTTAGCGTTTTTCTTCATTGTTAACATTTTGATGTTAATAGAGAATGTCGTTCGTGTTTTACAACTGCTGAATATCAAATACATTTAGTTAAACAAATTAAATTTTTTACTATGAAAAGATTAATGATTTTAGTAAGTGCTCTTACATTGTCAGGTACAATGTTCGCGCAAAAAGCTACGGCTGACAATCCATTCTCATTGGAAGGAATTGTGAATTACAATGGTAATGACGGTCTAAACTGGAGTGCTCCATCATTAAGGATGAGGTATTTTGTTAAGGACAATATTGCTGCTCGATTGACTGTTGACTTCGGAAGTGGTGCACCAGCGCCTAGTACTGAAAGTAATAATGTTTATGGTACTACTACAGCAGAGATGGGTACTCAAGACATTAAAAGAAGTTCTATTAATGTTGGGATTGGTGGAGAATACCATTTAACTGGAACAGACAGAATGTCTCCTTATTTTTCTGGAGGTGTTGGATTTGGAAATGGTTCTTACAGCGAAACATGGACTAATTTCGACGGAAGTGGATCTGCTCCTGTTTATTCTGCAGGTTTAACAGCTGCGGTAGATGGTTCTTATTCAACTTTTGGATTTAATTTAGGCGCTGGTTTAGATTACTATGTAGCTGAAAATATCTACGTAGGAATGGAGCTCGGATTCGGATGGTCTAAAATGTCTTATGATGATGGAACTACAAGTGTATTAATGAATGGTGTGTCAGTTTATGATGCAACAACAGCATCTTACACTCAAACGTACACTACACTTGGTCAAGCAAATGCTGCCCTTAGATTAGGATGGAGATTCTAAGTATAGAAGTATTATTTAAAGGCGGCTTTTGCCGCCTTTTTTATTTCATCTTATTTCATTTATTTATATTTTTTCAAAAAATGGTTATTAATACGCTACTTTTGCTATTAAATATTGAATTAAATGCAAACAGTTGACGGAAATAACAAGTCAGTAAAGAAATCAGGTGTTAAGCGTGCCTTACGTTTTTCATACTTTTTTATAATTCATTTGCTGGCAGCAGTTGCTGCTTTTCTTATTTTTACCGCTATTGCTGTAAAGTTTAAATGGACCAATGACAATGGGTCTGTCGATCTTAACAGTCGTTATTTTGCCCAAATGGCAGATAAGTACAATCAGGGATTTAAAACTGATAGTCTTTCTATTGCCAAAAATGAATATATAATGTTCAGAAAATTAGGCGTTTTGGCCAAATACTATCCAATTAATGCCAAAATAATCACAGAGGCGTATCACATTTCTTCAGACATTACGGTTGCTTTGCGTATGATTGATGCGGTTGATTTACGCATGCGAAAAAACAAAGCCTATCAAAGCGAGATTGCTAACATTAAAGCAAAATCGAACATAAAAACAATTTCATTATATCCTTGGGCGAATTACAAAGAATGGAAAGAATTTAGTGCTATCATAAAAGCAGATAAGAAAGCCATAGATTCTGTTTCTCGTTTAACCGGTGTTGAATCCAGACTCATTGTAATGTGTTTGGTTGGTGAACAAATGCGCATGTTTAATTCAGGTCGTGAGCAATTTAAAAAATATGTTGTTCCTTTTAACCATATTATTTTACCTACGAACAGAGGCTACGGGGTAACTGGTATCTTACAACATACTGCATTAAAAATCGAAAGTAATTTATTTGATAAATCAAGTTCGTTTTATGCAGGTGATTATTTTCAAAAATGTGTAAATGTCAACGATTCCTTTCCTGAATTGGTTAATGATACTATTGCTGCCCACAAATACAAAACCATCCAAAGACTTATTAAAGGTGGAGATCACTATTATTCTTACCTATATACTGCATTTTTCTTAAGACAATTTCAAGCACATTGGGAAAGAAATGGTTTCACACTCGCCAATAGACCAGAAATCTTAGGAACACTTTATAACCTAGGGTATCAAAAAAGTAAACCGAAGAAAAATCCAGAGGTTGGTGGATCGAACTTTAAGGTTGGAGGAAAACCTTATACTTTTGGAGGATTGTGTTATGAGTTCTATTATAGTGGTGAACTTCAAGACTTATTTCCGTTAACAGGAATTGGATTTGTTCCCGTAAAAGAACTTGAAAAGAAAAACAAGCATCTTGATGCTCATAATAAGAAGCAAAAGGATAAAGAAGATAAAGAAGCAAAAGAGAGAAAAGAAAAATTACTTCTCGAAGAAAAAAAGGAGACCGTAGAAGGATAATCCTTGCTTGAATTCAAATCTATTCAACGTACTTTTTCAGGATTTAGAAATTTTATAAAATGAAATCCTTTGGGACTAAATTCATTATTATAAAAGAATTTATGCGCTTTGAAATTTTGTGTGTAAGAATCTAAGGACATAAAATTACAGTTCGCTTCACTTGCTTTCTTTTGAAGAAAATCAAAAATAAGTTGCCCTACCCCTGAACTTCTTGCTTTTTCTACCACAATAATATTATCCAACTCTAGATATTTACCGCACCACAATTTACTTCCTATCCAATAACCACTGATTCCAACACATTTCGCATCCTCAAATACAGCGACTTGACCGTAATTAAGGGGCAACATGAAATCTAATTCATTTCCATATTCCTCCAGTGTTAAAGAAGGATACAACTCTTGAATGACTGAAATCTGATCCAACATTTCTTGTTTATCATTTAATTCCCTAACGGTATGCATAAAGTGTTATTTTAATAAATTCAATTCGAACAATTCATAAATTCTTCGGTATTCGTCCTGCCATGAAGCACTCTCTTTAAAACCATGAGATTCAACCGGATAAAGTGCCATATTCCAATCCTTTTTACCCAATTCGATTAGACGTTGATTCAATCGCACCACATCCTGAAATTGCACATTATCATCTACCATTCCATGAAGAATCAAAAGTGGTTTTTCTAAATTCTGCGCATAATAAATCGGCGAGCTTTTTATAAAAGCCTCAGGATCCGTTTCTGGATTGTTCAAAATATTACTGGTGTATTCATGATTATAATGCGCCCAATCGGTTACTGAACGTAGAGCAGCACCACAAGCGAAAGTTTTTGGACTGGTAAACAATCCCATTAAAGTGATGAAACCACCGTATGAACCCCCATAAATACCAACGCGATTAGAATCAATTCCTTTGGAGCTTACTAAAAACTTTTTAGCATCAACAAAATCTTGTAGATCGCGTCCACCCATAAAACGATAAATGGCTGTTCGATAATCTCTTCCATATCCTTCACTTGCTCTATAATCAACATCTAGAACCGTATAGCCTTGATCCACCAATAGATTATGGAACATATATTCGCGATAATAATTACTCCAATAATGATGTGCATTTTGCAAATATCCTGCACCATGAACAAACAAAACCGCCGCATGATTATTTTTCGAAACCTCTGGCGCATAGATTCGAGCGTAAACCCCTACTCCATCTGATGCTTTAAATTGTAACACCTCTGGATTACGCCAAGGATAAGCATCAAATTCTTTGGTCGTTGAAGTAGTAATGCGTTGCATTTTGGTATCCTCCATATTTTTCGCCCAATACATTTCCCAAGGATGGTTGGCATCTGAATAGCGAATGGCTAAATATTTTTCATCCGGAGAAAGTGAAACCTCATGAAACCCTTCGTTCGTTAAAATTGACGTCCATTTTTTTGTCTTTATTTCAAAAGAATAGAAATCTCTATTTCCAGGATGCGTTTTGTTGGCTGTAATATATAAATGAGCTTTATTCCTCGATATTTGCACCTCTGAAACTTCAAATTGTCCCTCAGTCAAAGGTGTTGTAGTACCCGATTCGTATAGATACAAGTGAGAATAACCCGTTTTTTCTGATTGAAAAATAAAACTCACTCCGTCTTCTATCCAAGCTAAAGTACCACCACTTTCATTCCAAGATGAAATTCCAGGACCTCCAATCCATGCTTCATCATGCTGGTGATCAAGCTCTTTTATGGTAGCATTAGAACAATCTAGTATTGCAATCCAACGATCTTTATTGTCAGCCGAACGAATATCTAAAAGCGCAGTTCTTTTGGAAGAAGAAAATACCGGATCATGAATAAAGAGGGAACGATCATTTGCATACAAGCCTTTTCCCGTTGAATCTAAGTACAATGGTTTTCTTCGGATATCACTCAAACCTGAAAAATCAATCCATTTCAGAGAGTCTTTCTGTAAATTTAAAATACCCATTTTTTCATTCGGTTCTTTGTCACTTACCTTTTCTCTAGCTTTTGAAGATTGTGTGTATCCATCATCCGTTACGAATTGTTCTACATTCGTTGCGGGCGTTTCTGTTCCGAAATGTGTTTTAAGTACTACAAAATTACATGAGGGATCAACTTTTAAGGTATATAATTCCCCATCACCATAAGCTATAACCGGAACTTCATTTGACCTTGACTTTTCGTCATAGGCCTTAATCAAACTATCTTTTACTGATTTTTCTTTTAAATAATTGAATAAAACCAGCTGTTGTTGACCCAAGAAACTGGTGTCTTTGGCTTCGTCTTTTTTTGACCCTTTAGTCAATCTAGTTAATTGCGTAATGGATCCTCCAGGAACTTTAAAATTATATTTATACAAATTGCTATTCCATTCATAAACAAATTCATCTTCACTATTCAACCTCTGAATATTGTACAGGTCTTCGTAAAAATTCAAATGTTCACTTCTAGTTGCAGTTTGCTTATTATAAACATAGACTCTATGGTCTGCAACATCAATTTGATTAATGAATTTTGCCTGAGTAGGATCAAAGTAAAGTTGTTTTTGATTCCTATTAACTTGCTTAGCAAGTGACTTATTTTGCAAGTTGAAAGCATAAATAGGACTGATTACTTCATTTTCATGATTCCAGTTAAAAAGAATTTCTTTTCCATTTTCCGACCAAGAAAAGCTTTCAGGCCAATGACCAATAAAATCTTGACCAGTCATTATTTTTTTTAATTCCAAAGAAGGCTTATTTACTTGGGCTGAGGCTACAAAAATAGATGCAAGTCCAAAGAAACAAATTAGAATAAATTTCATTTAAATATTTTTTATAAAAATACATCTTTGTAATTAATTACAAGTAACAAATTGTTGCGTCTTCTTCAAGATCATATTTCTTAAAAAGAGAATAAATTATAATGAAAAATAGTACTTTCGTGCAAGTGATACTTACTATTAAAAAGTTATTGTTCCGCATACTTCCGCAAGCACTCTACTTGAAAGCGATGCATGTAGGATTTTTCATTCTATATGATTTAGGAATATTAAAAAATGATAAGCGCTTTAAATTTCACTATGCAGTTCAATCTTTAATTAAAGAAGACTATACTGTAATTGACATTGGAGCTAATCTCGGTTATTTCTCTAAAATATTTGCCAGAAAAACTACACAAGGAAAATTAGTCTGCATCGAACCCATTCCTTTCTTTTACAGCACCTTGAAAAATTTCTTAAAATCCTTTCATCAAGTAGAAATACACAATGTTGCCCTTGGAAATGAGGAGCAGACTATTGAAATGGTTTTACCGGAATCTAACGGCGTAATGAGAACAGGATTGCCCCATATTATTGGAGATGGAGAACAAATCGGAAATCAAAAAACCGCTCATGTTTCTTTAAAAAAGGGATCGGAATTATTCAAAAACTTGAGTCGCATTGATTATATCAAATGTGATATTGAGGGTTACGAATGGATTGTATTTCAAGAGATTAAGGATTTAATCATCCAACATCGACCAATCGTACAAGTTGAAATTGCAGAAGAAAGCATTCCTTTATTTGTCGCTTATTTCACTGAATTGAATTACCTACAATACGGAATTAAAGATTTCAAACTTGTTCTAGAAAACGGTAAACAAGAGGAGATTGGAGATTTTTTATTCCTACCTTTAGAGCAACAAAAAGACTTTGAATCACGATTTTCAATTAAGTAATATGAGATTTTTCTTTTTATTTATTGGGCTTTTATTATTAGCTTCCTGCACAAAAGGAACGGGTAACTTTACTATTTACGGAGTTATTACTGACGATACTTTTCACATTCCCATGCAAGGAGCTGAATTAAAATTATATAAAGTTCCAGTTGGTAGCAATCAGAAGATATTAGTTTCTTCCTATACCTTAACACAAGACGGTGCTTTTAGATTTACCTTTCCGCGTGAAAGAATGGAAAAATACATTCTTAGCATCACAAAAGATAATTATTTCCCTCTGGAAGAAACTATTTATTACTCCAGCTTAAATTTAAAACAAGACAACGAGCGAAATTACAGTACCAAAGCAAAAGCATGGGTAGCCTTGCGATTCATCAACAGTAACCCTTTATTTTCAGATCACTTGCAATATATTAAACAGGAAGGATTGCAAGGATGTTCAGAATGCTGTCCTAATTCGCAGCAAGATTATTACGGAGCTTTGGATACGACCATCTATTGTATTAACAATGGCAATGAAATGTATTCCTTATATTATTACATTCTTGGAACCAGTAATCAAGGTCAACTTTCTGCGAATTGTGTGCCCTTTGACACGACTGAAATTTTACTTAACTATTAAGTTTATTCCTCCAACATCAATTGATAGTTTAAAGCTGCTGTCTGTCTAGAACACGCGTTAAAATGCCACCACTCTGAGCCAATTCCGGTAAATTGCTGAGATGCCATTACCTTTCTTAAAATAACTCTGTTTGCGATTTGTTCTTTCGTTAATAAACCTCTTTTTAAAAATAAGGCTTCCAAAGAAGGATAAGCTATAGAATCAATTTCATCATATTTTGCTCCCATATCCAATGGATTTCCGGCTGCATTGCATATAGTCAAATCAACCGCTGCACCATAATTGTGAATACTTCTATTCTTTGGATTTGACACAAACTTAATCCTTCGTTTTACAGGAATGGAATCTAGAGCATCCCACATAATTTGTTGAACGCTTACAGGTCTAACAGCATCATAAATCAATAAATACAAATCAGGATGTAAAGCGCTTAAGTAGTCTTGACATTTTGACAATCTAATGGCTACATCCTTTTGCAGATAAGCTTTATCTATTTTCTTATAAAGAACTTTTTTAACAAAATTATCATTGGTCGCATACTTTAATTCTACTTTAATTAAAGAATTAATACTTTGGACATCACATAAATCAGCTGAGATTTTATAGTCACTTTTGACTTTCTTAATAGTATCTGTGGGGGTAACCCGCTTATCCTTGCTTGTGGTGTCAAGTAATTTGGGGCCTTCTTTTTCTTCATTAGCAGCGCAAGCTACAAGAAACATTGAGAATAAAAGAAAATAAAAATACTTCATTTAAGAATTCTCTTCGTCTCCTTTTGGATTCTAGCAGCAAGGTTATCAGAAACAGGATGTAAAGGCATACGCATAAACGGTTCCATTATTCCACGTTGAGCCAAAGCTATTTTAACTCCACCAGGATTACCTTCCTCAAAGAACATTTTTGTAATCGAAAACAATTCATAATGTGCTTTTCTTGCAGTAATTAAATCGTCTTCCATGGCAGCGTGAACCATAGTGGAAAACAATTCTGGAAAAGCATTTGCAACAACAGAAATTACTCCATCAGCACCAGCGGCAATCAAGGGCATCGTTAGATTATCATCTCCAGACAACACTCCAAATTCACCCGATCTTTGACGAATTACCTCCATGATTTGCTCCATATTTCCAGAAGCTTCCTTTACCGCGACAATATTTTCAATTTTTGACAATTCCAATGAAGTTTCTGGAGACATATTTGATCCCGTTCGACCGGGAACATTATAAAGAATGATAGGCAAATCTGTACAAGTGGCTAAATATTCAAAATGCTTAACAATTCCAGCTTGCGTAGGTTTATTATAGTAAGGAGAAACGGACAAGATACCATCTACACCCTCAGGAACTTGTTTCAGATTTTCTCCTACCGCTATGGTATTATTACCGCCTACTCCATAAACAATCTTTAACCGACCATTATTCTCTTGAATCACTGTGTTCAAAACCATCAACTTCTCTTCTTGACTCAGCGTTGGTGATTCTCCAGTAGTTCCTTGGACCACCAAAAAATCAGTTCCACCAACTATTTGCAATTGCACTAAAGACTTTAATGCATTAAAGTCGATTGCACCTTGAGCATCAAAAGGCGTAACCAAGGCAACACCTACACCTGTAAAAGGATTAGTCATAAAGATTGATTTTTTCTAAAGTTGAAGTAACAAAGTTAAGCATTTCATCAGGGTTTTCATGACTAGAAGTTAGGCTTAAGTCAAAATAACTGTGTTCTGAATTAACGATTACCTTACGATTAAAATGAGCATTCTTGGCTTCATTTAAAAGCTTTTCTTGAGGCTCATCAAACCAGATTAACAGATCATAAGTTTTTCTCAATTCCGCTTCCAACTGAACATCCTTAAGTTTACCAAAGAAGGAATAATCATTAGGAGAAGTATAATAAATCAAGAAATGTGGCGGTAATGTTGTTTTATCTAGATCCTTTGGGATATTTACAATAATAATGAGCCGACCAATTTGACTATTATTCAACATTTTATCCAATGCTTTTCTAAATTCCTTAAGTTGATCATCATCTTTATAATCAAATACTACCATAAGAGATTGCGATGAACTCCAAATATTTTTTTTTGTCATAACGAAATCATTTTTATAAAATCATCCTCAGAAAGAATGACTACACCATTGTCATTTGCTGTTTTCAATTTAGCTGGCCCCATATTGGCGCCTGCGACTAAGTAATCCGTTTTACTTGAGACAGAAGACCCCAATTTCCCACCATTTTTTTCAATCAATTGTTTCAATTCTTCACGAGAAAAAGCTAAAAATGTACCTGACACTACTAAAGTTTTTCCGATAAAGATACTAGATAAAAGTAATTCATCAGGCATTGTAAATTGCAAACCATATTCCATTAAGCGATCTATCAATAATAAATTAGAAGAATCTTGAAAATATTGCTGCACCGAAATGGCTATTTTTTCTCCAATTTCATCTACTTCTATCAATTCATCAAAGGTAGCAATACTAATCTTTTCCATTGATTTAAAATGCTTAGCGAGTTTTTTAGCGACAGTCTCTCCAACAAATCTAATCCCCAATCCAAACAATACACGATCAAAACTAATGGCTTTAGATTGCTCTATACTAAACAATAAATTATCGACTGATTTCTCCGCCATTCGATCCAATAGAAGTAACTTTTCTCTTGAAAGCGTATAAATATCAGCGCAATTTGAAACTAATTTATTTTCAAAAAGCAAAGAAATAGTCTCTTCTCCTAATCCATCAATATTAAGCGCTTTACGACTGATAAAATGCTGCATTTTGCCCATCACTTGTGTAGGACAAGAGCTTTCATTTAAGCAATAGTGGTGTACTTCCCCTTCTCTTCTTTTTAACTCTGAATTACATTCTGGACAATGCGTAATAAATACAATTGCTTCTGAATCATTTTTGCGCTTTTCGAAGTTTACACCGACAATCTTTGGGATGATCTCCCCGCCTTTCTCGACATAAACAAAATCCCCAAGGTGTAAATCCAATTTTTCAATTTGATCTGCATTGTATAAAGAAGCACGACGAACCGTAGTACCTCCGAGTTGAACAGCATTTAAATTAGCTACCGGAGTAATCGCACCGGTTCTTCCTACCTGATAAGACAAGGAAAGCAATTCCGTCTCAACTCTTTTTGTTTTAAACTTAAATGAAATAGCCCATCTTGGAGATTTAGCTGTAAATCCAAGTGCTTTTTGTTGTTGATAATCATTGACTTTAATGACAATACCATCTATTTCAAAAGGCAAATCCTCTCTTTTTTTATCCCAAAAATCAATAAAATCCATTATTTCACTAACAGCATTCACCTTAGCGATAAAACGTTCTTCAGGAAGAGGCGTTTTAAATCCCCATTGCGCAGCGTGTAACACCGTTTCATAATGACCTGTATCTGAAGTATCAGTTCCGTAAAGTCCATATAGATATGAATCTAAATTACGAGATGCTACAACTTTAGAATCCAACATCTTAAGGGTGCCTGAAGCGGTGTTTCTTGGATTAGCAAATCTTTGCTCACCCAATTCGTCACGCTCTTTATTCAACTTTTCAAATTGAGTTAAAGGCATGAATACTTCACCTCGAATTTCAAAATCAGGAGGGAAATCGCCTTGTAGTTTTAAAGGAATCGAACGAATAGTCTTAACATTTTGAGTTACTTCCTCCCCAGCTTGACCATCTCCTCTTGTGAGTGCCCTGGTTAAAATGCCTTGTTCATATCGAATACCAATAGCAACACCGTCATATTTAAGTTCACATACGAATTCAATTGGATCTGATATTGACTTTTGAATGCGATTTACCCATTCAACAATTTCTTCTTCGGCATAAGTATTTCCCAAAGAAAGCATCGGATATTGGTGTGTAACCGTATTGAATTTTTTGGAAATGTCACCACCTACTCTTTGTGTTGGACTATTGACTTGTTGCAATTCAGGAAAGCGTTTTTCAAGATCTTGTAATTCCTTTAACAACAAATCGAATTCATAATCTGAAATCACAGATTTATTCTCTACATAGTACAATTGATTGTAGTTATGTATGTCATTTGATAAGGAAATTATGCGTTCTTGAGCCGCTTCACTATTCATGATTCAAAAATACTCTTTGTGCCTTTATCATGCGGAACTTTCCTTGTAAATCTTTCCTCAATTCAATGTTTATAAACCCAAGTTCAGCCAAAAGATCTTTAACTTGGGAAGCAAAATCTTCATGAATCTCAAAAAACAAAACCCCATTATTTTTTAGTAAGCTTAAGCTTTTCGTGGCAATTACTCGATAAAACAATAAAGGATCGTGATCAGGAACGAACAACGCTTCATGTGGTTCAAATTGAAGTACATTTTGATCCATTTTTACTTGTTCATTCACTGGGATATACGGCGGATTGGAAACAATTACATCGAAAAAATCATTTTCAAAATCAAGTGGATAATCACTTAAGATATCTTGAGATAAAAATCCTACTTCTAATTCGAGTGCAAGAGCATTCTCTTTTGCAATGGTTAAGGCAGTTTCACTTACATCAAGTCCCCAAACATTGGAATTGATTGTATTTTTCTTCAATGCGAGAGCAATACAACCTGATCCCGTTCCAATATCTAATATTTTCGATTCCTTTCCTTTTAATTCCTCTAAGATCCAATCCACCAATTCTTCAGTTTCTGGTCGAGGAATCAAAGCACCTGGAGCACAAGTTATTGATAAACCATAAAACTCAGTATTTCCAATGACATATTGAAACGGTTCATGAAGCAATAAGCGCTTTACGGCTGATCGAATGAATAGTAAGTCAGATTCAGATAATCGCGCTTCATGGTGGAGTAAAAAATCAGCAGAAGTCCAATTTAAACGCTGTTTAATTAATGCTTCAAACATCGTTTTGACTTCCCTTTCAGAAAAAAGACCCTGCAGTTGATTAGAGAAATAAATTTGAGTTGCACTCAAGGAATTGTCTGGAACAAACATTATTCTTTTCTTAAAGAAATAAAGGACTTTATTTTTTCATTTTCAATAAGAACAGTAAGGTTGTAATAAATGATCTTCCATTCCCCATTAACTTTAGTACAGATGCCACTTCCTCTACAACCTTCCATCCAAGTAGCTAAATCCTCATCAAAAAAGGCGAACTTGCCTTTATCAGCAAATTTCCAATTTCGATTAGAAGGAACAAAATCCCACGCTTTACCTTTATCAAAATAAGGTTTACAGAAAGATTCAAATTCAGCCTTCTCCCAGCGTTCTCCCGGAGCGGTACCTAAAAAAACAAAATCAGCACTTACCTTTGAAAAATAAGTATTGAAATCCGCTTTTGTTGCCGCCAGATGCCAAGAATCAATTAAAATATTTAACTCTTTATCAATTGATTTTTGTGAAAAAACACCAAGGGGTAAAGTAAGAAAAAGAAATACAATAAGTAGAAAACGCATATTTATTTTTTACCTGCTTCTAATTTCATGCAGTACTTTGCTGCACTATAAACATTTACTATACCTTCAGTATTACACAGATCATTTAATGCGCCTGAAGCTGGTATTTGAACAGTGTACAAAATTGCGCCTCTAATCTCCGACATTGTTAAAGACGGGAAATAAGACTTTAACAATGCTGCCACGCCCGTTACCATTGGAGCAGCCATAGAGGTGCCCTGCAAATTTTGATAGGCATTATTCGGTACAGAATTATAGATCTCTAAACCAGGAGCAAAAACATCTACACCTACTGCCCCGTAATTAGAAAAGCTTGCTACCAGCTCCTCTTTATTTTTGGTTGAGGCACCAACGGTTAGATAATTATCATGAACTACACCTGTACCTTCAAAATTATAAGTTTCCGGATAATTGGGTTCAATATCAATATTTTTCGCATCGTTTCCTGCTGCATGCACGAGTAAAACATCATGACTTTCAGCATAATAAATGGCATTTGCCACTTCTTCTGGGAAAGAAGAATAATCCTTACCGAAAGACATATTAATCACCTTTGCACCATTATCAACTGCATAACGAATTGCTAGAGCAACATCTTTATCGTGTTCATCGCCATTAGGAACGGCTCTTACCGGCATGATAAGTACATTATCAGCTACGCCATCTCCGCCTAAATTATTTCCTCTAATTGCAGCTATAATACCTGCAACATGAGTTCCATGCAAAGCATCCGTTCCTTCTACATCTGGATTGCCATAGTTTAGATCTGTAAAATCAGATGGATTATCTCCTTGAATGGCGCGGTCATCATAATTCACATTCAAATTATAATTCAATTGATCCAAGATGTAATTTCTTGTGTCCGCATCAAATTGATCTAAAGACTCTCTATAAGGTTCAAATTCAGCTATAGCCGCTTCAACATCTTCTTTCACTTTAAGGTACAAATCAAATTCAGGATCAGACGCTATCGTTTGAGGATCAATTCCATCATACTTGAGCATTAATTGAGCTAAAATTCTTGTTTTTTCTAAGCGTGCTGGACCTTGATTCTCTCCTGATGCATTTCCAAGGAAATTCCAACCATGAACATCATCTACAAAACCATTCTTATCATCATCAATTTTATTGTTTGGAATCTCCCCTTTATTCACCCAAACCTTACCTTTCAAATCTTCATGTTCAATATCCAAACCAGAATCAATCACCGCTACGATTACAGGACTTGATTTTTTCTTTTTAAGTAGATCATAAGCTTTATTGGTGGACATCCCTTGACCATCGCCATTGTACCAATTTAATGTCCCAGGAAGTGCTTGTGCAAAAAGAAAATTAACCGTTAAAAATAACGATACAAAAAGCATAGAAAATAAACGTAGATGTTTCATAGAATTAATTTTTATCAAAAATAGCATTTATCATAAATGAGTAAACTAAAAGGAAAAGTATTTTCCAACAATTAATTTAAAAATAATTGATTTTTTGTAACTTTCCATCAAATTTCAATATGAAAATGCGCTTTATATTTTTGGTTACATGTTGCCTTACGCACTTCGTTTATTCACAAGTAAAGCCATTGAATTTTCAAGATTTAGCCAAGCAAAATAAAAATCAGATTTGTAATTTTAGTTTACCATTTACACAAAGCAATTTAAAAGCTATTGAATCAGAAGGATTAACCATAAAATATTTGAATAAAAATTGGATTTTTTTCAGATCAAGCGTTCAAATAGTAGACTCCTTACTTCAATCGAAGGCGATTCAAAACATATATTTCGAATTTTCTAATCCGCAGGCCTTAGCGGACAGCGCCTTGTTGAAACACAAAATAAATCTTGTGCACCAAGGTCTACAAGGGTTGGATACCAGTTACACCGGAAAAAATGTACTTATTGGAATAATTGATCAAGGAATAGATTTTAACCATCCCGACTTTAAAAAAGCCAATGGAAAAACACGTGTGTTGCGTTATTGGGATCACACTATTTCCAACAGTTCCCCTCCTCAACCCTACGGTTATGGTGTACTTTGGGACAGTCTTGACATTAATCAAGGTCTTTGCACTAGTTTAGAAACTGGAACAGCACATGGAACAACAGTCTCTGGAATGGCAGTAGGAAATGGACTTGCAAATTCAAAAAATAAAGGCGTAGCGCCAAACGCAGACATCGTTATTGTAGAAACAAATTTTAGTTTACCCAATTGGACTTTAAGTATTGCAGATGCTTGTGATTATATTTTCAAATTAGCCGATTCCCTCGGAAAAACTGCAGTAATTAATTTGTCTGTCGGCTCCTACCTGGGCAGCCATGATGGAGAAGACCCAGCGGCAGATTACATTTCCTCACTTGTTTCCGCTCAAAATGGTCGCATTGTAGTATGTGCAGCCGGTAACGCAGGAAATCAGGGTAAGTTCCATGTCACAGGTAATGTAAGTTCTGACACTAGTTTTTTCTGGAATATTAGAAACCCGGGAGTTGGTCTGGCAGGTCCCAATAAAATACTTTTCGACCTTTGGTCAGACACTTTACAAGCCAATTATAATTTTGCCTTCGGAGCTGATAGTCCGGGACCTAATTTTCACTTTAGCGGAAACTCCAACTTTCACAATGCGCTTTCAAATATAAACACTTCGCCTTTATATGATACCATTTACAACACTAATGGACAGCGACTTGCATGTATTGAATCATACAGAGAAATTGTTGGAGGAAATTTTCATATGCAAGTCTTCTTCAGTCAAATTGATTCTTTGAATTATTTATATAGATTCATGACTTACGGTCAAGGTAAATACGATGTTTGGGGTGGTGCTTGGCAACAATTAAGTGACTTTGTAAGTGCTGTTCCTACTGTAACTCAGTACCCACCTATTCAGTTTTACCAAGCACCAGATTCTTTGCAATCTATTGTTTCTTCTTGGAATTGTTCCGAACAAGTAATTTCAGTTGGTAATTTCAGAAATCGCAAGGGATATATTGACAAGAACAATACCTATTACCTTTCTAGTTCGACCACTCCTGTTGGGAAATTGTCTGAAAACAGCAGTAAAGGTCCAACTAGACATGGAGTAATAAAACCAGACATTGCTGCAAGTGGAGATTTATCCTTGACCGCCGGACCTTTATGGTATTTATCTAACCCAGCCAATAATAGTTCTATTGACCAGGGTGCTTTTCATGTTAGAAATGGAGGAACATCGATGGCAGCTCCAGTTATTTCTGGAATTGCTGGACTCTATTTAGAAAAATGTAAGTTGGGTAATTGGCAAAGTTTCAAACAAGATTTGATGGCAACGGCAGCAGCCGATAACTATACAGGAACACTTCCAAACTTTGGTTACGGATATGGTAAAGCTGATGCTCATGCCCTATTGCTCTCAAAAAATGCAGCTATAACTTTTACAGGTCCATCAGGAATTTGCCTTGGTTCAACCGCTACCATTGGATTTACGACAAACGCAATGATCAACTCCATCGTGTGGTCAAATGGAGCTCAAAGTCCAAGTTTAAATACGGCTTTAAGTGGGATATACCAGGTAAAGATTACCGATATGCAAGGTTGCGTCACACGATCTCCTCTGCGCGTGCTCAATCTTTACCCACTTCCTTATGTAGATGCTGGAAACAATTACATCACCTGTCCAGGGATTCCAATTACCTTGAGTGGATCTGGCACTGCTACTCAATATATTTGGGAAGGAAACGTACAAAACAATCAAGCCTTTACACCAACGGGAAGCGCAGTATATCATGTAACAGGAATCAATTCAAACAATTGCCAAGCTATTGATTCAATTGCAGTTAACCTATTCGGAAATATAGCCATGGATTATACAGAAACGAACAACAATATACCTTCCAATTCCAATCCATTCAATTTAAGCCTAGGATTACCTCTGGGAGGAGTTTATAGCGGGACTGGAGTTATTGGAACTTCTTTTCATCCGACTTTAGCAGGACTTGGAACCCATACCGTTTACTATACCGTTATTGATGCTAATGGATGTTCACAAAGCGATTCCTCTTTGATTACTGTTTACAGTGGAATTGGTTTGGAAGAAGAATCTATAGAATGGAATCTATATCCCAATCCAGCCAGTGATAAGGTTACGATTGAATGTCCGGAGCAATTATTTGGTGAGACCATTCAAATATACGATGCTCAAGGGAGATTAATTTCAGCACAGATCATCAGTAATTATCAAACGGGCATTGTCTGCGTTTCTTGGTCGAGCGGAAATTATTTAATTAAAATAGGATCAAAAGTGAAGCGCTTGGTTCTTGAGTAATATTATAACATTCCTCCATTAATTGAAAGTGTTTGTCCGGTGATATAAGAACCAGTGTCTTTTAGAAGTAGATCAATTAAAGCAACAATTCCTTGCGGGTCACCTAGAGTATGTGAAGGAACTTGATCCTTTATGGAAGCAATCATCTCATCAGAAACCTCTCGAATCATACCACTATCCATATAACCAGGAGCAATTGCATTTACAGTAATTCCACTTGCACCCAATTCAACAGCCATTGTTTTACTTAAGCCAATGAGTGCACTTTTACTTGCTGAATAGGCACTTGTACCCACGACACCTTTTTGCGCAACAATGGAAGAAAAGAAAATAATCCTCCCCCATTTTTGAAGTCTCATATTCGGAATATAACATTGAGAAAGGTAAAATGGAGCGAAATAATTAATCTTATTAACCCTATCGAATTCATTTGGAGGGATTTTCCATGACATACCTGAGCTTGCAATACCTGCAGCATGAATTAATACATCCGCATTTGGAAAGACATTAAAAATAGTCTCGTATGAATCATCTTGAGATAAATCAGCTTTAATAAGAGCCGTTTGATCCGGATATTGAGTTGCTAAGGCCTTTAATTTATCTTCCTGCGAATGAAATAACAGTCCCAGAAAATGACCTTGATCTAAAAGATTTTTTGCAATCAACATTCCTAATCCGCCTGAAGCACCAGTAAGTAAGATTCTTTTATGCATTTAAATTGTATTTTCTTTTTGCCCAAGAATTAAGTGGCCAAGGCAAACGGTTAGAGAACAAAAGTAAATAATTCACATCATGCGCACCGAACTTTCTATTAAATTCTGACAAACCGGGATCATCACTACCTCCAAAATCAAAGAAAGTATCATTTTGAGCAAAAAACCGAATGGCAAAATCATGAACTGAGGCCATGGCGCCAATTGATCTTCCATGAACATTAACAGCGCCTTTGAGATACAAAACTTGATTGCCATGCACGAAATAAAAGGCAGATGCAATTAAATTCGTTCCATCATAAGCAGCAAATTGATGTGCATTTCCATTTTCAAAACCCAATTTCATTAAATTGAGAATAACGGCATATTCCGCAGAGCCTAAATGTTTAAACTCGTTCCCTTTTTCTTGCTTAAACAAATCTATCAGAGCTTGAGGATCTTTAATTTCTTTGAGTTCAATATTAGTTGAAGTGAATTTCTTTAATTGACGTTTAAGATTGGTTGAATACTCCTTTTGAATTACTTGAACATCAGTAAATAAAGGTAGCAGCTGAAAATTTTTCTCCTTACTATCATAACAGAGCAAATTTGAATTTTTATTGGCCCCCAACAGAAGAAAATTACATTTATTCAATTCACTTTCTAAGGCCCTGCAGACGATTTTACTCCGATTTCCTATCAGATTAAACTCTCTTGTGAAAATAGGTTGAATCATTCTTTTAAAACCAATGTTTTTCTTTTGAGTCAAGGGGAAAATAGCCTCATAATCTCCATAAACAAAACCTTGCCAAGCAGGGAAAACAGCATCTAAATACCAAGAAAAATGAAAAAACATTCCAGGCACATCGGAACTAGAGACTAAAGCATCCCATCTTTTACGATCTAAGGTTTGATTGGAAATAATTCTAATCATTTCAAGGAACTTAAAGTTACAAATTCCACTTTACCCTTATATTTTTCAATAAACAGATCCAATGACTTCAGAGAAAAATTAGTGCATGCTTTAGGATGACCAATCACAACTAGATGTTCATGACCAAGATGTTGGGCTTTATCCATTGCAGCTTCTACTTTAGTAATAAAGTAGCCATCAGCATTAACAGAAAGCGTATTGTATTGCGTCAATAATTTTTTCTTACTTCCTCCACCGGCTGCTGGAACGCCATCGCCAATACCTTTATGATCTTTTGGATTTAATCTTCCTAGAATAAACAAGCGCCAGAAAAACAAAGGCGAATATCTGAAAGAAGCAATAGGTATCTCAAGGAAACTTCCTTTACTATTTTCAACAAGTACATCGTCAACAAAAGAATATTTATCTTTCATAGGAGCATCAGTAAAATCGTAATTATACGGCGATGTAGTGTTTTTACCTCCTTTAAATACAGAAGAATCGATTACTATTCCAACTTCTTCAAAGGCAGCCTTTAGAGGTTCAAATGGCTGCACACACCAGCCACCTGCTCTATACGATGTGACTTTTCCATTCACTAAACCTTGGATTCTTTTATGGTACTTATGAATTATTTCACGAGCGACTGCTTGCTTGAAATCACTTAATTTATAGTGTTTTAGGTCGTGTTGCCACGCACCATTACTATAAATAGAATCTTCCCAATGCGGATGAATATGCAAACCCGTTTCATGACCAGCGGCATCCCAAGACCTAATTTGGCGCTCCACCTTTTCTAATTCTTCGAGACAAGAAGCCTCAGACGCAGCATGTAACAAATACCCTGCGTCAGGAAAAAATGTAAATAAAGCTTGATGTTTGTCAGCGATTTCCAACAAGCGATTCGTAGGATCAAGCATGCATGCGGATACGGTCCCCGATTTCTCTCCGAAAAACAACTCATAATCCCAGGTAAAAGCAATTTTCAAAGTTTCTCTCCATTTGGGGTATACATGGTTACCCGATTATTAATAAAAGCTTCTTGCATAAGCGAAAACATTTTATCTCCTTCAAACAACAAACTTGGAGCTAAGCCTATGGTTATTTCTTTCGCCACATTTGCTTGCAAAAATAAGGGAATTAAAGCATCACACTTCCTTCTTCTCGAAAAATCAGGATTATGCACTTTGGTTGTCATCCAATGGGCTTGATTATTTACATCTATAACTTTCAATTTAAAGAGCTCATCATGATAAACAGGATAAGGAAAGTCTACAGCATCTTCAAGCGTGTGTAAATGAGTCCCAGCATTGTCAAGACTTACTCCTAGATATAGAATTTTACCATTCAATTCATATAAGCGACTGAAGGGCGAATCAGCATTATAGGGTGTTAATTGATTAAAATGTCCATTGGTCAGAAAATCAGCATCAGGACCAACAGCACAAACAGGTTCTGTCGGATGCAAAGATCTTAATACACCAGGCAGGGTTCGAAAAACTTCGGAAATCGCTCCCATCCTCGAAGGTGTATTCCTTGCATCAAAAACTGGATTTTGAGACACATATTCCAATTGAAGTCCCGAGACAGGAGAAGAAGGCATTAATAAATTTCCTTTTGGACCAAGAACCGACACTAAGGCATTTACAACAGTAAGCGCACCACCTTGAACGGGGCCAATTTTACTAAGACTTGCGTGCACTAATAAGGTAGCTCCTTCTTGAATTCCACAAGCTCTCAATTGATTTTCGAGTTCACTTTGAGATAGGCCAGTACCTTCCTTTTCAGCTTTCAGGAGACTATTTCTTTTTATGTACTTTTTTAAGCCTCTAAAAATTTCAATAATAAATTTCGGTGTAATCTTCCTGATAATATTTCGCATGGCCATCGATGAACGGGAAAGTTAGTTAATTGTTGCGGAATAATAATTTAAAAAAACGAATGAATTACTCATCTTTTAAACACCTTATTGAAAATCCGTGCGCCTTATTCGTACTGTACCTTAATAAACTTGGATGGTAATAATTTGTTTTTCGAAACCATGCATCAGTGTCATCGCCTTCGGTAGCACTCCACCAAACCGCACACGTCCCTTCATTACTAAAATTACTTGAACCAATAAATCTTACTCCAGAAGGCAGTGCTTGAAATTTCGAGGTATCTGAACCATTCCCATTTAAATTCCACCCGGTATTACTTTTAATTTGACTTCCAGCGACTAAATCCCCTCCTAAAAAAAAACTTAGGACCGTCCACTCATCATCAGAAGGAACATGCCAACCTACTGGACAGACATTACCTTTATCAATTACATACCAATTGTACAAGACTCCAAAGCTGGTAGTATTTTCTTTTTTATTCTGATAAAAACAATATCCAGGAGTCGTTAAATTAGACCATTCCTTATTTTCAGCAACAAAAGGAATTAAAGCTCCGTTATTAAAGTGAGTTACTTGTAAATTCCTATCCAACCAAATCTGATTGCCTATAACTATCTGTTGGTAAGCATTACCATCAACATCCTTAATTTTTTCATTTAATAAATTTTGACTCATTAAATAATTTGTCAAAAAAAATGAAGTTAAAAACAAAATGAAATTTAACATAACAAATAAATTTTAGTGTAAATGTAATTAACTACAAATAAATAGAGACAACCCTTAAAAGATTATTGCGTTAAAAGAATATAATCAACAGAAAACTCTAGTATATTTGTAGGAGTAAAGATTAAATTGGTTAAATTTATACGAATAGAATTACAAAATAATTAATAAAACTATGAAAGCAATTAAATTAACAGCACTAGGATTCAGCATGATGTGTGGCTTTGCATTTGGACAAGTTAATGCTCCAGAAGTTCAAGCACAAGAGCAGACTCAAAAAATGAAAGTTGAATTGGGATTGACTGCAGCGCAAGAAGTTAATGCTTATGAAATCAATTTCGGAATTATTATTAAAAATAAATCTATGCTGGAGTCTACTTACACTCAAGAGGTAAAAAACGAAGCCATAGAGCAAAATAATTCAAGACGTATTGATATGTTCAAACAAGTACTTACTGCGGAGCAATTTGCTAAATTTGAAAAAGACGCTATTTCAGAAAAGAAAACAAATGTGATCAACAAAACTGAAATTAATGATCAGATAAAACAAGATAAAAATTAATTAAAAAGTCCCTAACGGGACTTTTTTTTTGACTATGTTTAGGGTGTGAAAAATAAAAACACGAAGAATTCTTGGTTAAACAACAAAAATACTTTCAAAGTATTTATTCTAGTATTAACTTTTTTCCTTTATGGAAATTCAATTAGTAACAATTATTCTCTTGATGATGATTTAGTAACCACTACAGACCGAGAACATCATCCATTGGTAGAGAAAGGATACCGAGGTCTCCAAGCCATATTTACTTCTAACTACGCAACAAACAGCAGTCAGAATTACGAGTACCGTCCGATAAGCACCTATAGTTTTGCATTAGAATGGAGTCTGTTTGGAAATAGTGAGCACCGCACCCCAATTTCACACTTTATCAATGTGCTTTTATATGCCATTTTAGGAATTAAAATATTGGAGTTACTTCAAAAAATGTTGGGGAAAGAAAGTGACTTTTTTTCATTCTGTGTTACCGCCCTTTTTCTTGCGCATCCGATCCATACAGAGGTTGTAAACTCACTCAAGAACAGAGATGAAATCCTCAGCTTACTCTTTTCAGTTTTAGCACTCATTGCAGCATTCAACTATATAGATTACAAGAAATTTAAACACTTAATTGCCTTACCCCTGTTATTCTTACTGGCTATACTCAGCAAAAAAACTGCAATGCCATTTTTAATCATCATCCCGATGGCAATCTATTTTTTCAGAACAATACATTGGAAGACATTGCTTTCTTTAAGTGGATTAATCATAATAGGGAGATTAATATTTACATTAATGAACAAAGGACTGTTAAACGAATCCAAAAACAGAGCCTTCTTATTTATTGAAAACCCACTTTTCGGCAGTCATTTTACAGAAAGAATTCCTCAATTTTTTTATACAAATTCTTTATATATCCAACAATTATTACTTCCGTACGACCTAAATTTTTATTATGGGTACAATGCTATTCCAATCCTTAATTATACCAGTTTTTTATTCATGGTTTCTCTAATTTTATTTCTGATATGGATGGGCTTTGCACTGTACAAATTCAAACAAAAGTCACTCTATTCTTTTGGGATTTTATTCTTTTTCTTGGCCATTGGAGGTGCCTCCAACCTAATTTATCCCATGGTTGGGATTTATGCAGAACGACTAGCATTCACTGCGTCTTTAGGATTTGTAATAGCAATTACTTATCTGCTATTTCTTTTGTTCAGAGTTCCTTTAACTGCAAAAATTACAGCATTAAATAAGAATAAATTACCCTACTTGCTTTTGCTGTTAATAACCCTAAGTTCCTTCGCTGTCATAAAAAGAAATCCAGCTTGGGAGAGTAAAAAAAGTTTATATCAAAGCGACATGGATGATTTACAATCATCTGCAAAAGCAAATTCCTTAATGGGTCAAGAATATCAATTTGAAAGCATGCAGATTGCCCTATCGAATCCAATGCAAATCAAGGATATAATTAATGTTGGAACATCAGCTAATTTTTATTATTCAAGAGCTTTACAAGTTTATCCTAATTATACCGAAATATTAAACAATCAAGCATCCTTGCAAGCAACTGTTTTCTTAAATCCACTTGCAGCTAGAAGACTTTTTAATAAAGCCATTGAAATTGATCCCAATTATATTGAAGGTCAAGAACATCTGATCTTAAACGAGATTGCCATTAACAAACTCTATCAAAGAGTCAATACAGTTAAAAATAATGAATCCAGTCTTTCAGATAAAAAGGAGTTTTCTAGAGCAGAATTTCTTCAAATAGTAAGCTTAATTATTCAATTCGAATCCTTTGGTAAAAAAGTTCTTAGTGCTGGATTAAGACCTGAAAACATTAAATATACCGTTCAATATGCTGAACAACTTCAATTAAATTATCCTAGTTCTACCCTAAATGAAATCGATTTCTCGAATCAAATTAATATTTCACTGAATAACTTATTCACTGGAAAGGTTAAGTCAGGAGAGAATATATTGGACCCATTGATTAGAAGACTATGTAAAATATCTAATTACAAAAGAGAAACGAATGAAACTCAAATAGTAAAGAGTCTCAATCGACTCAAAAAAATCAACTATTTAAAATATTTTTCACTTGCTGAGAACTATTACATGTCAGCTACTAAATACAATGATTTGATTTCATTACAAGAGCAATACATTACAAAATTCCCAAGTAAAAGTCATGTAAAGCCTACCATTCAAATTGCAAATGCTTATTTTAATTTACAAAAACCAAAGAAGTCTCTATATTATTTTGAGCGGGCCATTGATTTATTACAAACAGAAAAGATGCTATTAAAAGGAAGAGATTTACAAAATAAAAAAGATTCTTTAACTATTGAAATCAATAGATTAAATCAATTTATCGGTCAAATTAAAGTAAAGAAAAAATAGTGACTCCTCCTAAAGAAATTGCTTATATCGTTGGAATTGGTCGGTCTGGCACCTCTCTGTTACAGTCCCTACTGAACCAACATCCAAATGTATTTGCAGGACCAGAAAACTATTTCGTTCGGTTCTTTCATCCCAACTGGAAAAACAAAACTGAATTCAATGTACAAGATATCAAATTAATAAATCAATTTAATCTTGCTTTTAATGAACTACAACCTCCAATTGGATTTGAAACTAAATCTTTCGAGCGCATGTCCGCGAATAATTTTCATTCCTTTTGTGGCGAGAATTACCAGCAATACAATAATGCTGAAGCAAACAAGAAGGAAATTAAATTAATCATAGATAAAAATCCGATTAATTCAACCTATATAAAAGAGATTCTTTCCTTTAATCCTTCGGCAAAATTTATTTTCATGTTGCGTGATTACAGGGCTAATTTTTTATCACGTAAAGAATCGGTTCACTTCAACTCTAGCAATATATACTACAATGCTCTTCGCTGGTGCTTTTTCACAAATAGAATAATAAAAGAGCAAATTAAGAATCCAAAACAATTTCATATTGTCAAGTATGAGGATTTGGTGCGACAACCACAAGAAACTTTTAATCAAATATTAAGTTTTTTAAATCTTGATCATTGCGAAATTGCAAAGGAAATGACTCAAGAACAACATGCATACAAGGCGGCGGTTTCAGAAATCAAACAGGAAAGAATAGAAAAAAAATACAGTGATTTAGCACAAGGGATTTTTACGCATAGATTGGAGCAATGGAAGACCAATTTAACGCAAAACGAAATTGAAATTGCTGATTATATATGCAACCCCATTGGAAAGCAATTTGCTTACACTAGTTCCTTTTCCATTGCAAGCACTCAAAAATTAAATACGACCTTAAGCATCAGTTTATATTCAATAATTTACACTGTGGAAAGGTTTAAAAATAAAATTTTTCATGTTTTGCCCATAAAATTTAAAGTCAAATATTTTGTGCGATATGTAAATCAAATTAAAGCAAAAAGATGACTTGGACAAGTGATCAACTAGATGCAATACAAATTCATTTCGTGCTCTGTACAGAACGAACTGGAAGTTCTATGCTGAGCTTGATGCTCAATTTAAACCAAGAAGTAATCTCCCCTAGTGAAGAGCAGTTCGCACTTTATTTTTATAAAAAGTACAAGAATAAGACCCAATGGAACGATCAAGATTTGGAAGAATTTGTCAAAGAATTTTATTTACTATTTGACCGGAATTTCGATTTATACTTCGAAGACCGGACTGCATTCGAGCAACTTTTGAAGGAACATAAAGACCAATTAAACTATTCTCGACTGATCAAACTTTGCTATTTATCCTTTTATGATGCAGAGGTAAAAGACAAAAGTTCCATTAAATTTATTATTGACAAACAGATTAAATATGTATATCACTTAGATCAAATCATTTCGATTTTCCCTGAAGCCAAATTCATAATTTTAAGCAGGAATATTCAGGACAATATTAAAGCAAAGCAGAAAAGGAAATTAAATTGGAATCAAGACCCTAGTTATCTAGCTGCTATTTGGGAAGGCGCTTATTCAAGAGCACTTGAGATTTCTGAATCGAAAAGAATTATCATATCCTTTGAGGAACTTTTATCCCATCCAGAAACAATATTAAAAGAAATTTCCAACTTTATTGGTTTTACCTATGATGATAAAATGTTGGCAACAGAGGGTGTTTTTGATCAACTGATACAACAAAGAAAATCAAGATTAGATTCGAAATATTTAGAAAAATTAAATCAGTTTCACAGTGGATTAAAAAAGACCTTAGATCCAGAGATAAATAAGAAGAATTCTGGTTCAAGTAAAAACATACAACTCACTCAAAAACAAAATATTATCATGAATAAGTTAGGGTATGAAACTCAAGGAATTTCAGGTCTAAAATCAGAAAATATAATACCAAAATTTTTAGCTTATTGCTACAGGCCCTTACTTTTAGACCTATATCTTCAACTTCCGTTATCGATAAAAATTATAATCAAGCAATTCAAAAAGAAAAAGCAAATCGTTTAGTTAAACAATTTTTCGATATTTAATTCTTTTCGGACCAGCATCACCTAATCTTTTCTTTCTATTTTCCTCATATTCCGAATACGAACCTTCGAACCAATATACTTGAGAATCGCCTTCAAATGCAAGAATATGCGTACAAATTCTATCCAAGAACCATCTATCGTGAGAAATTACAACAGCGCAACCAGCAAAATTTTGAATACCCTCTTCTAATGCTCTAAGCGTATTGACATCGATATCATTGGTCGGTTCATCCAGCAACAAAACATTGGCTTCAGTTTTCAAAGTCATGGCTAAATGCAAACGATTTCGTTCACCTCCAGACAAAATTCCTACTTTTTTATTTTGGTCAGAACCATTAAAATTAAACTTTGACAAATACGCTCTTGCATTAATTTTCTGATTCCCAATTTCAACATATTCCATTCCATTGGAAACTACATCAAAAACAGTTTTTGATTCATGAATGTCTTTGTGCGTTTGATCGACATAACCAATTTTAACTGTTTCACCGACATTAAAAGTCCCAGCATCAGCTTGAAGTTCTTCCATAATCATTTTGAAAATAGTAGTTTTTCCAGCTCCATTTGGACCAATAACACCAACTATTCCAGCAGGTGGTAACTTAAAATTCAAGTCATCATAAAGTAATTTATCTCCAAACGATTTTGAAACATGTTCCGCATCGATCACATTATTCCCGAGTCGTGGACCATTAGGAATAGGCATTTCCAATAAAGCTTCTTTTTCTTTAGAATCCTCGGACAACATTTTTTCATAATTCTGTAGTCTGGCTTTACTTTTCGCTTGTCTAGCTTTTGGATTCATGCGCACCCAATCTAACTCGCGAAGCAACATTTTTTGACGTTTCGACTCTGATTTCTCTTCATCTTTTAATCTAGCTGACTTTTGTTCTAACCAAGAAGTATAATTACCTTTCCAAGGAATACCTTCACCCCTATCTAATTCCAAGATCCAACCAGCCACATTATCCAAGAAATAACGGTCGTGCGTAACGGCAATGACAGTTCCTTGATATTGTTGTAAATGTTGCTCTAACCAATCAATTGATTCAGCATCCAGGTGATTGGTAGGTTCATCAAGTAATAAAATATCTGGATTTTGAAGTAAAAGACGACAAAGGGCCACCCTTCTTTTTTCACCTCCAGAAAGCGTTCCAATAATTTGATCATCTGGAGGACAACGCAAGGCATCCATGGCTCGCTCCAATTTATTATCTAATTCCCATGCATCGAGTGCATCAATTTTATCTTGAACTTCACCTTGACGAGCAATGAGTTTATCCATTTTATCAGGATCATTGAGTACATCCTCATCCATGAAACCTGCATTAATCTCCTCATATTCTTGAAGAACATCTACAATTTCTTTAGCTCCTTCTAAAACTATTTCCTTCACAGTTTTATTTAAATCCAATTCAGGTTCTTGCGGCAAATAACCTACAGAATATCCAGGTGAAAAAACCACATCACCTTGATAAGCTTGATCCAATCCTGCAATAATTTTCATTACCGTAGACTTTCCAGAACCATTCAAACCAATAATGCCAATTTTAGCACCGTAAAAGAAAGAAAGATAAATGTTTTTAATAATTTGTTTTCCTTGAGGTGTTGCCTTAGAGACTCCTACCATTGAAAATATTACTTTTTTATCGTCAGCCATTGCTTAGAATTATTTTTTTAGTTTAAAAATTATATTTTTGAAAATCCCCCATTTCGCTAAGCGGTAAGCGATTGAAACACCAATTACACCGAATCCATATTTAACGGAGCGACTAAAATTGATAGAGGACGCTTCTTCAAAATATTTAGTCGGACAAGTAACTTCACCGATTTCGTATCCAGCATAGAACAATTGAGCAATCATTTGATTGTCAAAAATAAAATCATCAGAATTTAATTCGATATCGATAGAATCAAAAACGTCTTTCGAAAAAGCTCGGTATCCTGTATGATATTCAGATAATTTTTGACTCATTAATATATTTTGACCTAGAGTCAGGAAACGATTGGCGACATACTTATAATAAGGCATTCCGCCTTTTAACGCTCCTTTACCAAGAATTCTTGAACCGAGTACAACAGGATATACATCATATGCAATTACACCAACAATCGAGTGAATAAGTTTGGGAGTATATTGATAATCTGGATGCAGCATGACAATTATATCAGCATCGAGTTCTAAGGCTTTGTGATAACAAGACTTCTGATTTCCGCCATAGCCTCGATTTTCCTCATGACGAATTAAGTGTTTGATTCCTAATTTCCTACCAAGCTCTGTTGTTTGGTCCTTACTAGCATCGTCAACCAATACCACTTCATCCACAATATCGAAAGGGATTTCATTGTAGGTCATTTCGAGCGTCTCTGAAGCATTGTATGCTGGAAGTACAATGCATATTTTTTTCCCATTAAGCATTTGCAAATTTAAGTATCTTTTATAGAATTTCCTCTATGAAATTATTGTTCATTTATTTGTTAATTAAACCTTGATAAATCAATTATTTCTTAAGTTATTAGATGGAAAGAAATAGTTACATTTGTCATGATTTCAAACGAATTACTTTGGATTTACAAGAAACTGTATTGGGAATTTTTAGTGCTTATTTAGAGCAAAATGGTCACCGCAAGACACCTGAAAGATTCGCTATACTTTCTGAAATCTATGAATACACCGGACATTTTGATGTTGAGGCCTTGTATGTTAAGATGAAAAATCACAACTACCGTGTGTCTCGTGCTACCTTATACAACACAATAGATTTATTACTGGCGTGTAATTTAGTCACCAAACATCAATTTGGAAAGAACATTGCTCAGTTTGAAAAATCACATGGATCTAAGCAACATGATCATGTCATTATAACCGATACTGGTGAGGTAATGGAATTCTGCGACCCAAGGATCCAACAAATTAAAGCAACAATTGAATCTCTATTTGATGTTGAAATTCAGCATCACTCTCTCTATTTCTACGGTATAAAAAAAGCAAAAAAATGATTGAATTCAATCTCAAAGCAGAAAAAGTGACCTATCTTTCTATGAGTGGTAAAATCCTATCTGACGAGGATATTTCCCCCATGTTGGTTGCCTTGGATTCGATCAGGAATTGGAATATAGTATTTGACTTAACTGAGCTTACCCATACGAATTCAAGTGGAATCGCTTTTATGGTTAAAATTTTAACAAGAGCACGCATCAATGGCGGAGATTTAGTAATTCTAAATCCGAATACAGGACTTTCAAAATTATTTGAAATCACAAAAATGCATGAGGTATTTAGCATATATACTTCAAAAGAAAACGCAATAAATCATTTTAATTAAAATCAATGAAAGTAGACGTATTATTAGGCTTACAATGGGGTGACGAAGGAAAAGGTAAAGTAGTAGATGTATTGACACCAAAATACAATATAATCGCTAGATTTCAAGGTGGCCCCAATGCGGGACATACTTTAGAATTTGAGGGGATAAAGCATGTATTACATACTATTCCATCCGGAATATTCAGACCTGAAGTACTCAATTTAGTAGGTAATGGAGTTGTTATTGACCCTGTCATTTTCAAAGGAGAAATGGACAAATTAGCACCTTTTAATATTAATTTTCAAGAAAGACTTTTTATATCCAAAAAGGCACATTTAATTTTACCAACCCATAAATTGTTAGACGCTGCCTCTGAAACATCAAAGGGGAAGAATAAAATCGGATCTACTTTAAAAGGAATTGGTCCAACCTATATGGACAAAACTGGCAGAAATGGTTTAAGAGTTGGTGATATTTTCTCTCCAAATTTTAAGGAGAAATACGATGCTTTAATTGACAAGCACTTAGGAATTCTTCGTCATTATGATGATTTTTCTTATGATTTAAAGTCGCTTGAGAAAGATTGGATGGAAGGATTGGAAGTCCTTAAAACATTAAAAGCTGTGGACAGCGAACATTTTTTAAACCAAGCTTTATTGGCTGGAAAAAAAATACTTGCAGAAGGTGCTCAAGGCACTATGCTTGATATTGATTTTGGAACTTACCCATTTGTTACCTCTTCGAATACTGTAACTGCAGGAACTTGTACAGGATTAGGTATAGCTCCTAACAAGATTGGAGATGTAATTGGTATTTTCAAAGCTTATTGCACGCGTGTTGGAAGCGGTCCTTTTCCAACAGAATTATTAGATGAAGTTGGGGAAGAGATTCGGAGAGAAGGTCGTGAGTTTGGAGCTACAACAGGACGCCCGAGAAGATGTGGATGGATTGATTTAGTGCAGATGCGTTATGCTATTATGATTAATGGTGTAACTGAATTAAGTATGATGAAGGCTGACATTTTGAGTATTTTCGATGAAATTAAAGTGTGTACCCACTATATTATCAATGGAGAAAAAGTACTTGATTTTCCATTTGATGTTAATGATTTAGAAATTGAACCTGTATATCTCTCTTTACCAGGATGGAAAACGGATCTAACTGAATTGAGATCATATGCAAATGCTCCAAAAGAACTTAAGGATTATGTTACTTATTTAGAAAAAGAACTTAATGTTCCAATTAATGTGGTTTCCGTTGGCCCAGATCGTGAACAAACCTTATTAAAGTAAATGATGTTGCTTCAAAATAAATTTAAATATGCGCTTTTATTGGGCGCATTTTTTTTGAAGCTTTTGCTTTTTGCACAAAATAACGCCTTACAATTATTACCAGGTACTGAGAAAATTATCTTCAATAAAAAGGACGGGATACACAGACTCATTGGCACCGTAAACTTTACCTATCAAGGTAACACCATGTATTGTGATTCGGCTCATTACCAAGAACAGAAGAAAATAGTGCATGCCTATGGCAATGTTCAAATCAAGAAAAACGATATCAATTTATTCTGCGATTCTCTTCGCTACAATGGAAATAATAAATTTGCTAAACTGTGGGGACATGTTCGAATTAGAGACAATGAGTACAAATTAGCTTCAGATTCTCTAGATTACGATGCCAAATCTGGAAGAGCGACTTATAGAAATAATGGGAAAATTGAAAGTATCGTTTCTAACGAGATGATAACAAGTAAATACGGGTATTTTTATCCAAATATTGGAAGTTTTTTCTTTAGCGGTAAGGTTAAATACAGAAAAAATGATTTAACAATGACCACAGATACTTTGCAATTTGCTTATGAAAAACAAATCACTCAATTTTTCGGTCCGACCGTCATAAAAAACGACAGTATTACCATTAAATGTGATAGAGGTTGGTACAATGTAAAAACCGAAGAAGGAAAATTAATGCAAAGGGTAAGTATTCTCCAAAAACAAAGGGAGATTTTTTGCGACACCGCTTTTTACAAAGCAAAACCTGAGGTTTTTACCGCCCGTGGGCATGTAAATGCTAGAGAGAAAGAAAAAGAACTTTATCTGCGCAGTGATGTATTTCACAGCAATCAAGGAAAAAAAATCACCTATATTACAGGACATGCACTGGCGATTCAATTGAATAAAGGTGACAGCTTATTCCTGCATGCTGACACCTTGTCCCTGTACGATGATTCCCTTGGTAACACCAATGCTTTAAAGGGAAATCATCATGTTCGAATATTCTCAGAAGATATTCAATGTTTATCAGATTCTGCCTATTATGATTATCCCAACGGAAAATTAAGTTTGTTTTATGACCCTGTGATTTGGGCTAAGAATACCCAATTAAAAGGAGATACCATCCTTGCATTCATTAAAGACAGTGTTTTAACAAGTGCTTTCGTATTAGGAAATGCTTCTGCTCTTATGGAGATAGATTCGGGGAAATACTACAACCAATTGAGCGGCAGAAAAATCGTTTCCAATTTCAGTAACAACGAAATGAAGAGAGCTGATATACAAGGAAATGCATGGACTATTTTTTATCCCATCCAAGAAGAAAAGAATGATAGTTTGTTCATTAAAAAACGAATGGGATTAAATCGCTTGTATGCTTCAGATTTAAGACTTTATTTGGACAGTGGAGAAATAGTAGGAGTAACTTATTTTGATGAACCTGACGGAATATTCTATCCAATGGACCAAATCAAAGAAGAAGAACGATTTATTCAAGGATTTTCGTGGAAATATGCCCTACGTCCAAAGAGTCCGCAATCGATGATCCAAAAAAATAATTAATTAGAGGACTATCTCATCTTCAGTATCCCAACGAATCACCTTTTGCACCCCTTCAACCTCTTCAAATTTCTGGGTCAATTTCTCCAGATGATTGGTATCAAGAACCAATACTTTGATATGACCTTCGAAGACGCCGTCATTCGTATCAAAAGAAATACTTTTCATATTAATATTATTTTCTTTCGAAATAATATCAGTTAACTTATTTACCAAACCAATACCATCAATTCCAACAATTTTTATGGCAGCAATACGCTCTACTAACTGTTGTGACTTCCATTGTGCTTTTAGACATCTATAAGCAAACTTAGACATCAATTGAACAGAATTAGGACAGTTTGTCCTATGAATCTTTATCCCTTGACTTATGGTTATAAAACCAAAAACCTTATCACCAGGGATAGGATTGCAACATTTTGAAAGCTGATAATCGAAACCTTTAAAGTCATCTCCAATGATAATAGTATCCTTTTTAATATCAATTCCATGAGAATTTATTGATGCTGCATCATGAGCTTTTGGTTTCACCCCTTGCTCTTTTTTAGATACAAAAAGACCATTAATCACATCCAACTCCCTCAATTTTGAGACTTCAATTTTTCCTTTTGCGATGCGGAAATACAATTCAGTCGCGCTTGGTAGGCCAAAATGTTTTTCTAGGAAAGTTATATTTTCAGAGAGCATTTTAACATTAAACTGTTTAAATTTCCGATCTAATATTTCCTTACCATCTTGAGCTATTATTTTTATTTCCTCATTAAGAGAAGCTTTAATTTTTTGTTTTGCTCTAGCAGATACAACGAATTTCAACCAATCTTCATGAGGTTTTTGTTTTGCTGAAGTTATAATCTCCAATTGATCACCATTTTTTAATTGATAACTTAAAGGCATTAAGCGATTATTTACTTTCGCACCAATACATTTATCACCAATATCTGTATGAATATCATAAGCAAAATCTAAAATAGTAGCTCCAAAAGGCAGGACCCTCAATTCACCTTTTGGGGTGAATATATAAATCTCATCGTTAAATAAATTTAATTTAAATTCATTGATAAAATCTAGAGCATTGGAATCATTATTTTCAAGTAAATCTCTCACCTCAGAAATCCAACGATCAAATTTACTTTCATCCGATTTGGATTCCTTATACTTATAATGCGCTGCCAAACCTTTTTCGGCAATTTCATCCATTCTTTTAGAGCGGATTTGAACCTCTACCCAACGACCTTGAGGCGACATAACAGTGGTATGTAATGATTCATAGCCGTTGGCTCTTGGAGTCGAAATCCAATCGCGCAAGCGTTCAGGACTAGGTTGATAATAATCAGTTACGATACTATAAATTCTCCAACAATCTTGTTTCTCTAATTCCAATGGAGTTTCAAGAATAATTCGAATGGCAAAAACATCAAAAACTTCTTCGAATGCAATTTCTTTAGATTGCATTTTACGCCAGATAGAAGAAATTGACTTGGTACGTGCTTTAATTTCAAAAACATATCCTTCATGCAATAGATTTTCTCTAATTGGCGACATAAAACGACGAATAAATCGAGCTCTGACATCTTGAGTGCTTTTTAGATTTGTTTCAATTTGAGCATAAATTTCAGGCTCACAATATTTTAGAGATAAATCCTCCAACTCTGTTTTAACTGAATACAATCCAAATCGATGCGCTAATGGAGCATATAGAAATTTAGTTTCTGAAGCAATTTTCAACTGCTTTTCAGGCGCCATACTTCCTAGTGTTCGCATATTATGCAAACGATCGGCTAATTTTATCAATACAACACGAAAATCATCCGAAATGGTTAAGATCATCTTTCTAAAATTCTCCGCTTGTATCGAAGAGTTTTCATCAAATATTTCAGGTATTTTTGTTAAGCCATTAATGATCCTTCGGGACTTTGCGCCAAACATATCCTCAATATCTTCAAGGGTAATGTAGGTGTCTTCGACCGTATCGTGTAACAAAGCACATAAAATTGCAGGAGAATCCAAGCCCATTTCTTCTGCACAAATTCTAGCTACCGCAATTGGATGATAAATATAAGGCTCACCTGATTTTCTACGAACATCCTTATGAGCTTCTAAAGCAAGATCAAAAGCCTTTCTTATTAAGCGTGTATCTTCTTTACTTCTATCTTTTACAGCACGCAACAATCCACGGAAAGCATTAAGAATTTCCTTTCTTTCCTTTTCAACATCGTAAAGAGGGATTATTTTTTCCATTATTTTGCAGGGAGCACCTTTCCTATAACTTGTCCAAAGCCAATTCGGTACTTTTCGTTTTGACAATAACCACGCATAATTACTGTATCGTTATCCAAAATAAATTTTCGTTCTGTTCCATCGTGCATAACAAGAGGTTTTGTGCCTTTCCAGGCAAGTTCTAGCATAGAACCATATGAATCTAGAGTTGGTCCAGAAATAGTTCCAGAACCCATCAAATCTCCTCTTCTTACATTACATCCATTTACCGAATGGTGGGCTAATTGCTGTGCCATATTCCAATACATGTATTTAAAATTTGAATTAGAAACAACCGTTTCCGCACCATTTTCTGTTGCTATTGCAACTTGTAATCGAATATCATAAGAGGAGGACTCTTGATATTGAAGATATGATAATACCTTCGGATCTTGAGCGGGACCATCAACTTTAAAAGGCTGAAGCGCTTCCATCGTGACAATCCAAGCAGACATAGAAGAGGCAAAGTTTTTGCCTAAAAACGGACCAAGAGGAACATATTCCCATTTCTGAATATCTCTTGCAGACCAATCATTAAAGAGGCACATTCCGAAAATATAATTTTCAGCTTCATCCACAGAAATAGAGTCACCTAAAGGAACGCCATCATACGTAATAAATCCCATTTCCAGTTCAAAATCAACCTGACGTGAAGCACCAAAGATTGGGTCTTCATCATCATTCGGCTTAATTTGACCTTTTGGTCGATGAAAATCTGTTCCAGAAACAACAACCGAAGATGCTCTTCCATGATAACCCACAGGAATCCATAACCAATTAGGAAGTAAAGCATTGGCTGGATCTCTAAACATGATTCCAACATTGGTAGCATGTTCTTTACTAGAATAGAAATCAGTATAATCTCCGATTTGCACAGGAAGCAACATATTTATTTGATTTTCATCAAACAAAACCTCCAATTTATGCTCAGAATTTTCATTTAATTCAGAATTGTTTATCTGAAAAATACTTGAAATTCTTTCCCGTAATAAATGAACAGTATGTTTTCCGTTCTTCATTAAATTATTTAAAGAATCCGAATTCAAATCAGAATCCTTGAGATTCAAATCATTTAAATAACCAAAACGAAACAAAGCATGTAAATCAATTACCTTATCCCCTATTCTACTTCCGATACGTGGATGCTTATCCTTCGGACAAAAGACACCAAAGGGAATGTTTTGTATTGGAAAATCAGATTCCTTAGAATAAGAAATCCATGAACTTAAATTAGGATCGTTTGCTTTTATCATTTTCAAAATTATAAATTAGACATTAAATCTAAAGTGCATGATGTCCCCATCTTCTACGATATACTCTTTTCCTTCTACCTTAAATTTCCCAGCTTCTTTTACTGCAGCTTCAGAACCTAAGGTAGTGAAATCTTGATATTTCATCACTTCAGCCCTAATAAATCCTTTTTCAAAATCAGTATGAATCACACTTGCCGCTTGAGGCGCAGTCATCCCTTTATAAATAGTCCAAGCACGAACTTCTTTTACACCAGCGGTAAAGTAAGTTTGAAGATTTAGTAAAGAATAAGCTGAACGAATAAGTCTATTAACGCCAGGTTCATCCAAACCTAATTCATCGAGAAACATTTTTCGTTCCTCAAACGATTCTAATTCAGTAATATCTGCCTCAATTTTAGCACCAATGACAAGTACTTCAGCATTTTCTGCTTGAACGGCAGCTTTAACTTGATCTACATATGCATTACCTGTTTTAACTGAAGATTCATCAACATTACATAAATAAAGAACTGGTTTTGAGGTAATCAATTGAAATTTTTGAATTATTTCTTTTTCTTCAGCTGTAAAATCCAAACCCCTTACAGAAATACTTTTTTCTAAACCTTCTTTAATTTTATGTGCTAATTCATTCTCTTTTAAAGAATCCTTATCTCCAGATTTTAAAACACGTGATAAGCTAGATATTTTTTTCTCTATGGTATCTAAATCCTTTAATTGTAATTCGATATCAATTATTTCTTTATCTCTAATAGGATTTACACTTCCGTCAACGTGAATGATATTCCCATCATCAAAGCAGCGTAATACATGAATAATGGCATCTGTTTCACGAATATTGGCTAAGAACTGATTTCCTAAACCTTCCCCTTTGGAAGCGCCTTTTACCAATCCTGCAATATCAACAATTTCCATAGTTGTCGGCATGACACGATCAGGGTTAACAATTGCTTCAAGAACTTCTAAGCGAGGATCTGGAACAGAAATAGTTCCGATATTAGGTTCTATGGTACAAAAAGGAAAGTTTGCAGCTTGCGCCTTTGCATTTGACAAACAATTAAACAAGGTCGACTTTCCTACATTTGGCAAACCAACAATTCCACATTTCAATGACATACGATGAATTTTGATACAAAGATAAAAATTCCCTAGTCATAGCAATAAGATCGCTAATGGATTATTTAAGTAAATTAATATGCCCAACGAATTCTTTAGCATCACCATTTTGAGAATGGAAGAATTTAATCAACCATGTATAGGTGCCATCTTGACAAAGTTTATTGTTTTTGAAACCATCCCATCCATCAATTGGATCATTGGTTTGATAAACAACTTCACCCCATCGATTGAATACCGTGAAAGAATAAGTATTTGGACGGATTCCTGAAGTAATTACAGGATGGAATACATCATTCATTCCATCGCCATTTGGAGTGAAACTGTTGGGAACATACAACAATACATCATCATAAATTTGTATTATCGCCATGGCAGTATCAGGACAGAATCCTTGATTGTTTGCTATCAATGTAACTTCATAATACCCTGGTTCACATCCATAAGTATAATTTAATTGATTGAATGATCCTACATTATAATATGGAGTTGGAGTAGCAAATAAACTAACACTTGAAGTAGCACACTCCCCTAAATCCCATGCGTAAGCAGTTGCATTTGTCGAGGTATTGGTGAAGCTAAAAGTTGGATTTAAAATAGAATTCTGGTAAGAATCAACATCAAAACTAGCATTTGCCCAATTCATAGATTGAATAGTTGCGACCGTGCTGGTATCTCCATCACATCCCAATCCGGACATAGATAATTGTGCATAATAGTAATATGTTTCTTCTGCAAAGAAACCAGTTGTTGTAAAGGATAAATCATTTTCTACACCTACTAAATTTCCTCCAGAATTTAAAGAAGTATCATTTGAGAACCAACTAATTACATAAGAACCAGTTCCACCCAAAATATTTACATCAATTTGATTGTAGGTTCCTACACATCCAAATGGATCATAACTCAATTGCATTACTGGATCTGGAACTACAAGTACAGGCTCCACATTAGAAACTGCATTACAACCGTTTCCTGCTTGAGTAACAATTAATTGATAATCTACAGAAGCATACAACTCAGGAGAATTATAATTATCGTTTGTTTCTCCAGGTATATTAACAAAGCCACTTCCCGGAGGGCTAGCTTGTTGCCATTGATAAGATGTAGCTCCCAATCCAGGTGAATTTGGATTTAAATAGGAGTAGACAGAAACAGCGCCACCATTACAAACTACATCTGTTGTACTAATTGTTAAGATAGGATCCGGAACAACTAAAACAGTGTCAAACAATGATGTTGATGAGACGCAACCAATACCTGTTTGACTAACAACTAATCCATAAACAAAGTTTCCAGCAGAATCTGTTTCTGGACAAAATACTTCTGTACTTGAAACGGAAGTTATTGAAGTTGGTGTAAATTGGAACCAAGAATAATTATTTGATCCAATTCCACCTGTTACTGTCGGAACTAAACATTCAACGATTCCACCTACACACATAATTTGCGCACTATTTGGAGCAGTAGTAACAATAGGGTCATTAATCACCACAATTTCAGCCATGTCGCTTATTAATGTATTACAACCTTGAACAGGATAAACGACTTCGCAGAAAAAGAAGTAATTGGCATCAAGGGCAAAGACAGGAGGTAGATAATTTGATGAGGTAGCTCCTGGAATGGGAACTGCACCGATAGTTGAGCTAAAAGAATTAGTATACCATTGATAACTTGGAGTCCCTAGTCCACCACTTACCCCAAAACTTAAAGGATAAGTTCCACCTTCACATATAATTGTATCAATTATTGGTTGTGTATTGATGATCGGATCAGCTACCACATTGATTACTGTTGTTGCAAGTGGACTTGCACAATTTCCGAGCGTTCCAATTACAGAATAATTAGTTGTATCTAATGGACAAACTGTAATAGATTGAGTTGTTGCACCCGTATTCCACACATAACCTGAAGGAATTACAAGTGTCGCACTTGGTACTGCAGACAAAACAACACATCCACCAATACAAATAGAGCCTGTTGGATTATTAACAATCGCAACCTGCGGCGCGGTTGCTAAAGTAATAACGACACTAGCAGGTGTACTCGGACAGCCATTCAAGGTGTAAATTACATTATAAGTCGTAGTAGACAATGGGGTTGCTGTAACAGTATCTCCAACACTTACACTTAAAGTAGCAGAAGGAGTCCATGCATAAGTACCCGTTTGACCATTGCTAATTCCTGGCAAACCTATACTGTACAACTCACTACTGTTTCCAGGGCAAATAGTATCAAAATTAGCCCATGCGCTTACCGTTGGAATTAATTTTACAATAATATTAGTACTGGCTGTATCTGAACATCCATTGACAGTATAAATGATTTGATAAGGAATGGTATCATTTACATTTGGATTTCCTGATAAAGGAGTAACACACAATTGAGCTGAATTATTTGCAGGAGGAACTACTCCTAATCCAGACCATTGGTAAGTTCCACCAGCAGGCGTTACTAAAGCGTTTATACATGCTTGAGTTCCATAACAAACGGTTTGATTGGCTTGAGGCGTAACGGTTGGGATTATATTCACAAATACAGTATCGGTAAATGAACCTGTACACCCATTTAAAGTGTATTGCAAAGTATATATTGTTGTTACCGATGGAACTACATTAATTTGACTTGTTGTTTCACCCGTAGACCATAAATAAGTTCCACCTGAAGGAAATGCTCCAATAGAACTTAAGGTTGCATTTTGACCAAAGCATATGGTAGTATCATTAAATGAAACCGTTGGTACAGGATTGACGACAACTATGACTGTATCTGGAATACTACTGCAATTATTTAGTGTATAAATAACAGAATAAGGTGTGTTTACAGTTGGATTAATAGTGATTGTATTTGTAGTTTGTCCAGCAGGAGACCAAATAAATGTACCGTTTGGTATATTTGGACTTGCTGTTAAACTCGTACTACTACCATTACAAATAGGATTTGGTGTATTAATTGAAACTAAAGGAACTGGATTAACAATAACAGAAGCTGTAGCACTTGTAGATGGACATCCACCGATACTTACAGTGACTGTATAATTGGTCGTTGTGGTAGGACTTACCAATAAACTTTGTGTCGTTGCCCCACCCGGTGACCATGAATAATTGGCTCCATTTGGTAAAGCATTTAAAGTCGTTGATTGACCATTACAGATCGTTGCACCACTCAAGGTTGCTACTGGA